>CAVUOP010000009.1:0-151139 GCA_963743165.1 uncultured Solirubrobacterales bacterium | reverse complement strand
GCCGCTCGGGTCAGGGTTCAGGGGGTTCCTGCGCGGGAGTACCGCGGCGATGGGCGCGGAGGTGCTCGCGCGTGATCCGGCGCGGGTTAGCTCGCGCGCTTGACTGGCGCTTTCGCGCTGTCACCGGGCGGATCGATGAGCTGCTGCATGGGCAGCGCGAGTTGGCTGGGCGGGTTGATGCCTTGGCGCAAGCGCTTGCCTCACTTGCCGGCCTTGTTGAGGGGTCGGCGCGGGACGGCGCCGCCACTCGTGCGCTCCTGGATGGGGAGATGCGCGCGATGTTGCGGGCCGTTGTTGACGAGGAGGCTCGCAATCGGCGATCTCTCTTTGCGTTGCGCGACACCCCTGCTTATGAGGCTGCTTTTGTCGCAAGTGAGCCGCTTGTGTCCGTGACCATTGCCACTCGCGATCGGGCCGAGTCGCTGCTGGGGCGGGCTCTGCCTTCGCTGCTTGCCCAGACTCATCGCAATCTCGAGGTGGTTGTCGTCGGGGATGCCGCTGGCTCGGAGGTTGCGGAGGGGATTCGTGGGCTCGGCGATTCGCGGGTTCGCTACTACGACCTCACTCAGCGCATCTTGGCCGACCCCGATCCTGGGCGTCATCATCTGGTTGGCAGCACCATGGCGCGTAATGAGGCTCAGCGGCGGGCGCAGGGGAGCTGGCTGCTGCACTTTGATGACGACGATTATCTGCGGCCCGAGGCTGTTGCTTCGCTGTTGGGGCTCGCGTTTGAGCAGCGTGCCGAGGTGGTCTATGGGGGGTTTGAAAGCCACCATCCCGATGGGGGGACGCGGAGGTTCCTCACGTTCCCGCCTACGCCTGGAGAATTTGCTTTTCCCGCTGCGCTTGTGCACGCTGGGCTGGGGTTCCTAGAGCGCGAGCTGGTCGGGGCTCAGTTGGCTTTGCCTGGGGATATCTACCTGCTCACACGCATGCTTCGTATCGGGGTTCGCTTTGCGATGCTCGACCGGGTGCTGCTGGATTACTACCCATCCCGGGACTGGGCTCCTGGCAGTGGCAGGGGGGGAACTGGGGATATCTAGACATGCTCATGCTACAGTATGAGCATGCTTGAGCATCGACTCCAGATCCTGCTGGACGATGAGCGTCATCAACGGATCCTCGCCGTGGCGCGCGAACGTGGCGTTTCGGTGGCCACCGTTGTTCGCGAGGCCATCGATCGCGGTGTGAGCAATCCCGATTCGCGGCGGCGCGCTGCCGGTCTTCGCCTACTTGATGCAGCCGACATGCCGGTGCCCGACCCCGCGGACTTGCGCGATGAGCTTGAGCAGCTGCGGAGCCGCCGCGCGTGATCGTCCTCGACACCACGGTTCTGGTTTACGCCAAGGGCGCGGATCACCCGCTGCGAGATCCATCCCGTCGCCTGCTTACGGCTGTGATCGACGGCGAGCTTGAAGCGACAACGACCGTCGAGGTGATTCAGGAGTTCGTGCACGTGCGTGCTCGTCGCCGTGGCCGGGCCGACGCGGTCGCCTTGGGCAACGATTACGCCGATCTCCTCGCGCCTCTGCTGACGGTCACTGGCGAGCATCTCCACCACGGACTTTCCATATTCGAGCATTCTGAGGAGCTTGGAGCGTTTGATGCCATCCTCGCGGCCGCTGCGCTGAGCGCGGGGGCGCAGGCGCTTGTGTCGGCCGACTCAGCGTTTGGCGCCATTGCGACTCTGGCTCACATCACCCCTGACGAACATGGAGTGACGGGACTCTTGTCTTCATAGAAGAAGAACGTACTTGTCAAGCGTACCGGGGCTAGTTCAGCACGCTGCTTGCAGCCTGCCCGGACTGCGACCAGCTCAGTGTGCTGCCGGTGAGCGCCAACGATCCGGGATCGATGCCCGTGCCGGCTGCCAGCAGCCGCAGCCCGGCCGCATCGGCGGCGCCCACCTCGTAGGCGCCCGGCGCGGCGCCGGTCTCGTCTGCGGCGATCCACGCGACGGCCCCGTCGCTCTTGACCACGATCGCGCGCACGCGGCCGATGCCGGTGAGCCCTGGCTTGGGCTGGCCCGGCAGGCCGGTGGGGGCGATGCGCAGCATGCGGTTCGTGCGCAGGTCGCGCACCTGCACCAAAAAGCGGCGCTGGGCTGCTTCGGATGGCAGCGTGGGTTCGATGATCGTGGTCGAGCCAAAGGCGACGACGCTGCCGGCCAGCGCGAAGGTTTCCACGCCGACGCAGTTGCCCGCCGTGTCGCATGCGGGGGGAGGCCCGAGCGAGAAGGAGCGCCGGGCTCCCTTCGCGCAGGCGAAGACCTCCTGCTGGCCCTGCTGGCCGAGGGTGGACAGCACGTAGACCTGGGCCTGCGGGCCCGCGGCCAGCACGTGCTTGTGGGCCACCGCGCAGCTGTCGGGCGCCGCGCGCTTGTGGCGGTGGCGCCCGTGCCTGGCCCCGGCAGCGGCCGGGGCGCTCAACGCGAGCAGCGCCAACAGGCAGAGGGCTGTGAGCCGTGCTCTTCGCATCTACAGCAATCTTCCCAGAATCTCGCGCATGATCTCGTCGCTTCCGCCGCCGATCGGGCCGAGGCGCGCGTCGCGTGCTGCTCGCTCCACCCAATACTCTCGCATGTAGCCCGCGCCGCCGTGGATCTGTAGGCACTCGTCCATCAGCTCAAAGCAGGCTCGCTGCGTCAACAGCTTGGCCATGCTTACCTCCTTTAGCGGCTCCTCGCCGTTTACGAAGCGGCGCAGCGCGTCGTAGGTCACGCACTGGCAGGTGTACACGCTCGTAGCCATGTCTGCCAGCTTGTGGCGGATCGCCTGGTGGCCGCTGAGGGGTTTGCCGAAGGCCTGGCGTTCGCGTGCGTACTGCGCCGTGCGCTCCCAGGCCACGCGCATTGCGCCGACCGAGCCGAGCGCCATCGCCAGGCGCTCCCACTGGAAGTTCGCCATGATCAGCTTGAAGCCCTCGTGCTCCGTGCCCAGCAGGTTCTCCGCCGGCACGAACACGTCTTCGAAGGCGATCGTTGCCGTGTCTGAAGCGCGCCAGCCTAGCTTGTGCAGCGCTGCGGACTTCACTCCTTCCTGGCGCTCCACGATCAGGAATGAGATTCCGTGGTGGCCGCCTTCCTCCGTCGTCTTCACTGCTGTCACCATGAAGTCCGCGCGCACGCCGTTGGTGATGTATGTCTTCTCGCCGTTCACCACCCAGCCGCCGTCCACCGGCGTCGCGCGTGTGCGTAGCGCTGCCACGTCGCTGCCTGCGCCTGGCTCCGTGATTGCCAGCGCGCCGATCTTCTCGCCTCTTATTGCCGGCTCCAGGTAGGTGCGCTTGTGCTCAACGCTTCCGAACTTCCAGATCGGTGGCGTGGCGATGTTCACATGCGCGCCGATGCCGGCCGCCGTGCCGCCGCTGCCGATTCGTGTCAGCTCCTCGATCAGCACCGCCTCGTGTAGGTAATCGCCTCCCTGGCCGCCGTGCTGCACTGGGTACTTCAGGCCCAGCAGGCCCTGCCCGGCCATTTTGGTGAATACCTCATTGGGGAACCATTCCTCCTCCTCCCACTGTCCTGCATGGGGGGTTAGCTCGCGTTCGATGAAGCCGCGAATTGACGCGCGCAGCTCGTCGTGCTCCTCGCTGAAGGGGGGTATCAGTTGGCTCATGGTCTCTTGGTTGTTCCGGAGGGCGCATGCGCCCTCCGGTGGGGACGTACATGTACGTCCCCAAGCAGGTCCGCATGCGGACCTGCTGCCTGTGCCGCATGCGGCACAGGCTTACAGCCCGTAGCTACGGCCGATCACATCCAGCATGATCTCGTCCGTGCCCGCGCCGATGCGGTTCAGGCGCATATCGCGCCACACGCGCTCCACGTTGTACTCGCGCATATAGCCCGCGCCGCCGTGGATCTGGATGCACTCATCCGCCACTTCGCAGGCCATCCGTGCTGTGTACAGCTTGGCCATCGAGATCTCGCGCACTGGGTACTCGCCGTTGGCGAAGCGGTAGGCCGTCATGTACACCAGCTGGCGGCCCGCCTCGATCTTCGTCGCCATATCCGCGAACTTGTGGCGGATCACCTGGAAGTGGCCGATCGCCTTGCCGAAGGCTTCGCGCTCCTTGGCGTACTTCAGCGTGTGGTCAAAGCACTTCTGCGCTGCCGCCACGCAGCCTGCTGCGCCGATCATCCGCTCGCCCTGGAGCTCCCACATGATGTGGTAGAAGCCGCGGCCTTCCTGGCCTAGCATCGCGCTTGCCGGCACGCGCACGTCCTGGAAGGCCAAGAGCGCCGTGTCTGAGGCGTGCATGCCCATCTTCTCGAGCTTCTTCTCCTTGATCACTCCGGGGGAGTCCATCGGCACCAGGAACAGGCTGAAGCCGTCGTAGCCGGCATCGGGGTCGGTCTTTGTCACCAGCACGATCACGTCGGCGCGGTGGCCGTTTGTGATGTAGGTCTTACTGCCGTTGATGATGAAGTCATCGCCGTCCCTGACCGCGCGCGTCTTAATGCCCGCTACGTCGCTGCCTGCGTCGGGCTCGGTGATGCCTAGGCACAGGATCTTCTCGCCTTTGATCGCGGGGACTACCCATTCCTGCTTCTGCTCCTCCGTGCCGAACGCCAGGATCGGCGGCATCGCCATGTCCGTATGCACCGCCAGGCCCATCGCCAGGCCGCCGCTGTTGGCGTTCGTGATCTCCTCCGCCAGCACCATCGCGCTGAAGTAGTCCCCGCCCTGGCCGCCGTACTCCTCGGGCTTGTCCAGGCCCAGGAAGCCGAGTTCGCCCATGCGCGGGAAGACCGAGTTGGGGAAGGTCGTCTCCTCCCATTCCGCCGCGTGCGGCGCCAGCTCCTTGAGCGCGAAGTTGCGCACCGACTCGCGCAGCGCTTCGTGCTCGTCGGTGAAGATGAAGTGCTTGCGCTTTGCCGCGAAGTCCGGCTTCAGCACGCTCTCGGCGGTGGCCATCTCTGGGCTCCTCTTTCGCTCGTTCTTTTGGGGTGTCTTCAAGCTAACGCACCTGCGTCTGAAAGTAAACAGTAGGACTTCCTACTTGCCGCGAGTAACGAGGTGGGGAAGGAACGCCTGGCAAAGGGGATCATTAGAGTCGCGGTATGCCCGGGGAGAGCGTCCTTTACGACGTGGCCGACAACGGCGTCGCCACCATCACTTTGAACGAACCCGACACGCGCAACGCGCTCTCGGCGGAGGTCCTTGGCGGGCTGACGGCGGCTTTCCAGAGCGCCCGTGAGGACGAGCGCGTGCGCTGCGTCGTGCTTGCCTCCTCGCACGAGAAGGTCTTCTCCTCCGGCGCCAATCTTGGGGGCTTTGCCGGGGACGTGCCGCTCGTGCACAAGCACTTCGGCTCGGAGCGCTTCGTGGGCCTGTTTAAGCTCATTGGCTCGCTGGGGAAGCCTACGATTTGCGCTGCCCGCGGACACGTGCTTGCCGGGGCGCTCGGCATTGCTCTCGCCTGTGACCTGGTGGTCGCTTCCGAGCAGGCCACCTTCGGCACGCCTGAGATCAACGTCGGCGCCTTCCCGTTCATGATCATGGCGCTCATCTACCGCAACGTCCCGCGCAAGAAGGTCAACGAGATGCTGCTTCTGGGGGAGCGCCTTGACGCGCAGGAAGCCTTGGCGGCCGGGATCGTCAATCGCGTCGTGCCCGCCGCGGAGTTCGATGCCTTTGTGGCCGACTGGGCCGAGAAGCTCGCTTCCAAGTCGCCGCTCGTCATGCGTCTTGGCAAGGAAGCCATGCGCCGGCAGATGGATATGCCGCTCGACGATGCCTTGGACTACCTGCGGGCGCAGTTGTCCCTTACCCTTTCCACGGAGGACATCGTTGAGGGTGTGACCGCATTCTTCGAGAAGCGCCCCCCGCAATGGAAGGGACGGTGAGGACATGAGCTCCATTCTCAGAGCCGAGCAGGCCACGCTTGTCGCGATGCGCTGCCGCACTGCCGAGCGCTCGCCCGCGGCGGCCCCGGGCGTCGAGACGCTCGCTGCCACCATCGGGCGCCAGATCGGTGCCGAGCCGCGCCTCATCGGCTCGCCTGCGCCGCCGCTCAGCCAAGGTTTCCAGGAGGACCTATCCGGCTCACGCGGCTGTCTGCTGGAGGCCGGCGGGCAGGTCGAGGATGCGCTCAATGCTGGCACCTTGCCACTGGTCATCGCTGGCGATCCTTCGATTGCGCTCACCACCTTGCCTACCGTTGCGCGCATGCACCCCGACGCGCGCGTGCTCTGGCTCGACGGGCACGCTGCTTTTCACACGCCTTCCACCACCTCCAGCGGCTATCTCGGTGGCATGGCCCTCGCCGGTGCCTGCGGCCTATGGGATACCGGCTTTGATGGGCAGATCTCCGGCGAGCACGTCGTCCTCTGTGGTGTGCGCGAGCTGCAGGAGGGCGAGCGCGAGAACCTCAATCAGGCGCACGTCACCGTCATTGGCTCTAGCCTCGAGACACTCGTCTTCATGCAGAACGCCCTTGATGGGGCGGCCGTCTACGTGCACCTTGATGTCGACGTGCTCGACCCGGGGACCATGCCCGTCTCGCACGCCGTCAAGGTGGCCGGCGGCTTTGACGACGGCAAGCTGCTCGACCTGCTGGAGGCGCTGGGGGAGAGCTGCGATGTGATCGGTGTTGAGGTCACCGGCTTTGAGGCTGCCGAGGGGCAGGAGGAGCAGACCGGCCTTGGGGCCGAGGTCATCGCCGGGGTGCTCGACCCGCTGCTGCCTTAGCCGCGCGGAACGCTGACTGGCGCTGAGGCACTGGACCTGTTGCTGTCAGAGCAGTAGAGTAGAAAGTAGGACTTCTTACTGTCCACTTTGCTCCTATGCCCGAGGTCACCAATCCCGCTTCGCTGTTGCGCCCGCTCGTGGAGGACCTGCACGCGCGCCGCGCTGCCATCGCGCTCGGCGGCGGCGAGGAGAAGATCGCTCGCCAGCACGCCCAGGAAAAGCTCACCGCGCGTGAGCGCCTGGCGCTGCTGATCGATGAGGGGACCTTTGTTGAGCTGGGCATCCACGGGCGCCCGCACTTTTCCCAGCGCGCCATGGAGGGCAAGGAGGCTCCTGCCGACGGCGTCGTCACTGGCTACGGCAAGGTCGATGGGCGCCTGACGGCAGTGTGCGCCTATGACTTCACCGTCATGGCAGGCTCCATGGGCATGACCGGCGAGATCAAGGTCACGCGGCTGCGCGAGCTGGCTCTGACCAAGCGCATTCCTTTTGTCTGGCTGCTCGATTCCGCTGGCGCGCGCGTGCAGGAGGCCGCCGGCTCCGTCTTTGCCGGTTCCGGGCACCTCTTCCGCGAGGAGGTCATCATGAGCGGCGTCATTCCGCAGGTCGCCGCCTTGATGGGGCCTTGCGCCGCTGGTACCGCCTACATCCCTGGGCTTGCTGACTTCGTGCCGATGGTCAAGGGGCGCGGCTCCATGGCGCTTGCCGGGCCGCATCTCGTGCGCGCCGCCGTTGGCGAGGACGTCACCCAGGAGGAACTTGGGGGCTCGCGCGTGCACTGCCGCAAGTCCGGCGTCGGCGACATGGAAGTGGATAGCGATGAGGACTGCATTCTGCGTGTGAAGCAGTATCTGTCTTATATGCCGCAGAACTGTGAAGAGCGGCCGCCTTTGCGGGTGGGCGGGGTGGGCGGGTCCAAATCTGATCCCATCGATCGTGGCGATGAGGGGCTCTTGGATGTATTGCCCGAGTCCAATCGCAAGCCCTATGACATGTACGAGGTCATCCAGCGCATCGTCGATGACGGCGACTACCTCGACATCAAGGGCCTCTGGGCCAAGACCATCATCACCTGCTTCGCCCGCTTCGGAGGGCGGCCTGCTGGGATCGTTGCCAATCAGCCCAAGCAGCTGGGGGGCATTCTCGACAACAACTCCGCTGACAAGGCGGCGCGCTTCATCAATCTCTGCAATGCCTTTGGCATTCCGCTCGTCTTTCTGCAGGACGTGCCCGGTTTCATGGTCGGCACCAAGGTCGAGGCCGAAGGGATCATCCGCCACGGCGCCAAGATGCTGCATGCCGTTGCCAATGCCACCGTGCCGAAGATCACCGTCATCACGCGCAAGGCCTACGGCGCCGGTTACTACGTCATGTGCGGGCGCGCCTATGAGCCGGATTTGATTGTCGCCTGGCCCTCTGCTGAGATCAGCGTCATGGGGGCCGAGGGGGTTGTCGAGATCGCGTTTCGCAAGGTTGTCGATGAAGCCGAGGACCCTGCCGCCAAGCGCGCGGAGCTGATCGAGGGCTTTCGCAAGACCTTCGACGTGTACGTCGCCGCAGGCAATGACCTCATCGATGACGTCATCGATCCGCGCGAGACGCGCCTGACCATCTGTCGCGGGCTTGAGATGGCCGAGAACAAGCACGTCGAGCGGCCTTGGAAGCGGCACGGGGTGGTGCCGGTATGAGCCTTGACGATCCCGTCGTCATCACCTGCTCCATCTCCGGTGTCATCGCCAATCGCGAGCAGTGCCCTGCGATCCCTTATACGCCTGAGGAGTACGCCGCCGAGGCGCGTCGGGCCGTCGAGGAGGGCGCCAGCATGATTCACATTCATGCGCGCAAGCCTGACGGCACGCCCAGTTATGAGATCGAGGATTTTGCCGCCATCACCGAGGCCATTCGGGGGGCTGTTGACGATGTCATCATCAACTACTCCACCGGCACCATCGGTGTGCCCGTTGCTACGCGCATCGAGTACCTGCGCGCCTGCCGGCCTGAAGTGGCCGCCCTGAACATGGGCTCCATGAACTACGCCAAGTACTCGCGCTCGCGCAAGGACTTCGTCTTCAGCATGGTTTTCAGTAACCCTTTTGAGGAGATCATCGAGTTGTTACAGGCCATGAATGAGTTGGGCATCAAGCCTGAGCACGAGTGCTTTGACATCGGGCACATCGGCAGTTTGGAGCCGCTCATCGACATGGGGGTCTTGCGGACCCCGCTGCACGTTGACTGCGTCATGGGGGTCATTGGCGGCATCCCTCCGACCCCTCGCAATCTGACTGCGATGGTCGACAACATTCCTGTCGGGGGCGGGCCGGGCGCAACTAAATCCCACTGGGGCGTCATTGGCATCTCGCGCCAGCAGTGGATGCTGCTTGGCGCCGCCCTGACGCTTGGCGGCAGCATTCGGGCCGGTGTCGAGGACAACCTCTATCTGCCCGATGGCACCATGGCTCGCTCCAACGGCGATCTCATCGCCAAGGCTCGCCAGATGGCCGAAGATGTGGGGCGTCGGCCTGCCACCGTCTCTGAGGCCCGGGGACTGTTGGGAATCCCACTCACCCTCGCTCAGCCGTGAGTCTGCCGCTTGAGGGCATCCGCGTTCTGGATCTCTCGCGTCTTTTGCCTGGCGGTTTCTGCTCGCTGCTTCTAGCCGACTTTGGTGCCGAGGTGTTGAAGGTCGAGGACACCGGCATGGGCGACTACATCCGCTGGGCCCCGCCTTATTACGAGGGGGCCGATGACAGCGCCAAGTCTGCGCTCTTTCTCTCGCTCAACCGCAACAAGCGCTCCATCCGCATCGACCTCAAGAGCGAGCAGGGGTGCGAGTTGCTGCTGCGCCTCGTGCGTGACTACGACGTCGTGCTTGAGTCTTTTCGCCCCGGCGTGCTCGATCGTCTCGGTGTGGGCTATGAGCGCATGCGCGAGGTCAATCCGGGGATCGTCTACTGCGCCATCAGCGGCTACGGGCAGGATGGGCCCAAGCGCGATAGCGCCGGGCATGACATGAACTACCTCGCGCTCGTGGGTCTGCTCGGTTTGAGCGGCGAAGGCGACGGGGTGGGCGGGCATCCCATCCAGGCCGCCGGGCAGATCGCCGATCTCGGCGGGGGTGCGCTGATGGCTGCCTTTGGCATTCTTGCCGCGCTGCGCGAGCGCGATGGGGGTGGACGGGGGGGAGCCTCCTCTGCTGGCTCTGGTCAGGGGCAGATCGTCGATGTCTCCATGGCTGACGGTGCGCTCTCCTGGCTCGCAATGGTCGCTGGGCGCTATTTCGCGGAGGGGGTCGTGCCGCAGCGCGGCGGGCTTGAGCTTGCTGGGTCCTTGATCTGTTACCGCCCCTATGAGTGTGCCGATGGCTGGGTTGCCCTGGGGGCGCTTGAGCCCAAGTTCTGGCAGGCCTGGTGTCGTGGAGTCGGGCGCGAGGATTTGATCGAGAAGCAGTTTGAGGGGCCTGGTTCCGACGCGCACCGGCAGGTGGTCGAGGTGTTCAAAGGGCGCACGCGGGAGGAGTGGCAGGAGTTCGCACTCAGCCACGACTGCTGCCTTGAGCCGGTCTTGGGGCTCGATGAGGCGCTTGACTCCGAGCTGGTTCGCGCCCGCGAGATGGTCGTAGAGATCGAGCAGCCTGGTGTATCGGGGGGTGTGCGCCAGCTCGGCGTTCCCGTCAAGCTCACCCGCACGCCCGGGCAGCCCGCTCAGCGTCCCGGGCCGGCTCTGGGTGAGCACACCGTTGAGGTGCTGCGCGAGGCCGGCTGCTCGGCCGCGGAGATCGAGGGGCTCCTGCAGGCGGGGGCGGTGGCCGGGCCTGCCGCGTCCGCGCAGGCGGGCGAGGCGGCGGGCTTTCGCGCGTGAGCATCGTCGCCGGCAACGAGCAGCAGCTGCTCAAGATGAGCGAGCTCGCCGAGCGCTCCGGTGTCAGCGCCGGCACCATCAAGCACTACCTGCGCGAGGGGCTCCTCGGGGGAGAGGAGGGGATCGTCAGGACCTCCCGCAACATGGCCTATTACCCGCCTGCGCTAGTGGAGCGCATTGCTTTGATCAAGCGCCTGCAGGAGGAGCGCTTCATGCCGCTGCGCGTCATCAAGCGCGTCCTGGAGGACGATCCCGGGCGGGTGCAGGCGCTGATCGAGCTTGAGGATCGCATCCTTGAGCGGGCGATCGCCAGCGCCGATGAGCGCCGCGTCTCCGCCAAGGAGGTGCGTGAGCGCTATGGCATTCCTGAGAACGTCCTCAAGCGGCTTGCCGAGCTGGGCGTGCTCAGCCCGGGGCGGGGTGGTTATGGGCAGGATGACGTTAAGATCATCGAGGCCATCGCCAACTTTCGCGCCGGTGGTTATGACGAGGCGCTGGGGTTCACCGTGTATGACACGCTGCGCTATCGCACCGCGCTTGAGCCTTTGGTGCAGGAGGAGGTCCGCGCGCTGCTCGACCGGCTTGCCGGGGAGGTCGAGGTCGACCGCGCGCTTGAGATGATCGCCGCGGGGTCCGAGCCGCTACGTGAGCTGATTGGGGCGATGCACTCCAAGCTCCTGCTTGCCGAGCTGGGGCGGCAGCGGGAGCGGCGGGGGTAGGACTACCAGCGGGCGCTGTGGCGCTCGATCACGCCCAGGCCGTTGGTCAGCTCGATGCCTCCGGGCAGGGTTCCGCTGAAGACTCCGAAGGGGGCCGTGTAGTCGCTGCGCACCAGCAGCAGGTTTTCGCGGCGGCGGCGCTGCGCCTCGGCTGCGAAATGCAGCTTCGAGCCGTCCTCGCTATGGATCTGTGTCAGGTCGGCGGCGAAGCTGACCGGCGGGACCTCATGCGGCACGCCGTTCACCCACACCGCGCGCTCGCTGCCGCTGGGTGGATCGTTGACGCCCTCCACGAGGTTGAACGCCAGCGGCTTGCCTGCCGGGTCGATGCCGACGCCTGCCGCCCAGCGCCATTCGGTCACGCGGGCGTGGTAGCCGGCGGTGTCGTCCACGATCGCCAGCGCCTGCACTCCTCGCGGGGTCTCGCCGTTCAGGGCCATGGTGCCGCGCGCGGCGATGCCCGCCTGCTTGCGCGTCCATACCTGCTCCGTGCCGTGGGGGCACGTGGCCTCCCATCCCGCTTCTTCCTCCAGGGAGAGGTCCAGTCTCACCGGACCGTCTCGCACCTGTAGCCGTCCGGGCTGCAGCTGCACCGAGCCGCGGTGCATGAACATATGGGTGCGCTCCCGCAGTCCTGCATCGGCGCGCGTCAGGATCGCCCAGAAGCTCTGGTGGGCCGGGCCGACCTGCACTGTGGCCGCGCACAGCATCAGCTCCTCGCAGAACACGCCTACGTAGCGCCAGCGCTTGAGCGGACGGCGGCCGCGAAACATGGGCATCGCCGCTATGCTTGGGGATGTTGACTGACTAGTCAATCTATTCTGCGGGAGAGGATGCCCGCGGGAGGGAAGACACTTTTGAGAGTAGCGGCCGTCCAGCTTAATTCCACTGCCGATAAGGCCGCGAACATGGCTGCTGCCGATCGCCTTGTGCGCGCCGCGGCGGCTGATGGAGCCAAGCTCATCGTACTGCCTGAGAAGTGGACCGCACTGGGCCGTGACGAGGAGCTGCGTGGCGCCGCTGAGACGCTCCAGGGGCCGGCCGTTGCATGGGCCTGCGCGATTGCCCGTGAGCTGGCGGTCGATCTTGTGGCGGGTTCGATTGTCGAGTCGCCTGCTTCAGGGCAGAAGCTGGCCAACACCTCCGTGCACGTCAGTCCACAGGGGGAGGTCGTGGCGGTCTATCGCAAGGTGCACATGTTCGATGTCGAGATCGAGGGGCGCAGCTACCGCGAGTCGGATCTCGAGGACCCCGGCGATGAGATCGTGCTCAGCGAGACCGCGGATGGCGTTTCGCTGGGGATGTCCATCTGTTACGACCTGCGCTTTCCCGAGCTCTATCGCATCCTCGCCGTCCGCGGTGCGCGTCTGATCGTTGTGCCCGCCGCCTTCACGCTGCCCACAACGCGCGATCACTGGGAAGTGCTCTTGCGCGCGCGGGCCATCGAGAACCAGGCGTTTGTCGTGGCTGCCAACCAGACCGGGTCGCATCCCGGCGGGCTTCGCTCGGGCGGGCGCTCGATGATCGTCGACCCTTGGGGGGTGGTGCTCGCGCAGGCCGGGGATCGTGAAGGGCACATCGTGGCCGACCTAGATCTTGAGCGCCAGTTGGAGATTCGCGCGCAGCTGCCTGCCCTCGCCAACCGCCGGCCTTCTGCCTACCGCTGGCCGCAGGAGGCTCACGCATGAACGCCTACCGCTGGCGGCAGGAGGCCCCTGCATGAACGCCCTCGCCAAGGCCCCCGCATGAACGCCGCTCGCACCAAGAAGTCCTCCGACAAGCGCCGCCTGATACTTGACGCGGCCGTCAAAGTGTTTGCGCGCCAGGGCTTTCATACCTGCCGCGTCTCAGACATCGCCGATGAGGCGGGGGTGGCCTATGGGCTCGTCTACCACTACTTCGGCTCCAAGGACGAGGTGCTTGACACGCTCTTCCTGGAGCGCTGGAACGTGATGCTCGACACCATCCGTGAGGTCGATGCGCAGGTTGTGCCAGTGCGCGAGAAGCTGGGGGTGATCGCGTCCTTCATCGTCGACAGCTACCGCCACGACCCCGATCTGATGAAGGTCATCATCGTCGAGGTCACGCGCGCCGCCAACTCCTTCGGGCAGACCCACCTGGGGCAGATCCGCGAGGCCTACGATCTGATCGCCCAGATCGTCGTCAAGGCGCAGGTCGAGGGCTCCTTCAAGGAGGACATCGACGCCGGTTTTGCCGCCATGGCCTTCTACGGGGCGATTGAGCAGATGCTCACCGGCTGGATCTTCGGCCTGCTGCCTGCGGACGACGAGCACTTCGAGCGGGCCAAGTGGCTCGTGGTGGAAACCGTCTGCGGCGGATTAGAGACGACCACCGTGGGCAATACACTCTCATGAACGATGGAGAACGACATGGTTAAGCGATTGATGTGGTCCGGCCTGCTGGCCGGCCTGGGCGCGCTCTCGAGTATCGTCGCGCAGCGCGCCGCCTCGGTGGTGTGGCGCCGCTTCTTCGACGAGGAGCCGCCGGAGTGAGCGACACCCAGCAGGCTCCGCCGCGCAGGGATCAGCCGCCGCAGAACATCGCCACCGCGATCACCGAAGTCTCCGAGCGGGCCTCGCTGCTCGTGCGCGAGGAGATCGAGCTCGCCAAGGCCGAGGTCACCGAGAAGATCACCAAATTGGCTCGCGGCGCGGTCGTCGCTGGTGCTGCTGGCCTCTTCCTCGTCTTCGCGATCATCTTCGTGCTCAACGGCTTCGCCTGGTTGCTCTACTACGAGCTGCCGATCGGCAGTTCCTTCACCTACTTCTGGGGCTTCTTCGCGATGGCGCTCATCCTGCTCGTGCTAGGGGTCATCGCCGGACTACTCGCCCACCGCCTCGTCCGGAAGAGCTCCCCGCCCGTGCCCAACATGGCAATCGAGGAGGCTCGCAGAATCCGCGAGACCGTCAGCTCGTCAGCCGAGCACACAACTGATGCGAAGGGAGGGTCCGATGGCGCAGCGCTCCCCCGCTGAGATCCGCGACTCGATCGAGAGCAACCGCCAGGAGTTGGGCATCTCGCTCGAAAAACTGCGCAGCGAGGTGACGCGCATCACCGACTGGCGCGGACAGCTGCAAAGCCATCAGCGCGAGCTTGCCATCGGCGCTGCCGCTGTTGGCACCCTCATGCTGCTGCGCGGCCGCCGCCGGCGCAAGCGGCGCCGCTAGACCTGTCCCCGGGGCCAACCACAGAGACACTGCTGCTCAATGCACAGAGACGCTGCTGCTGCTAGCTGAGCAGCGCGCGCGGGATTGCTCCCACGCCGATTAGGCCCGGCCCGGTGTAGGTGCCGATCACCGGCCCTACCTCTGAGACGAACGCCGGCTCGGAGCCATACAGCTCGCGGCCGTGCTCAATCAGGCGCTGTGCCTGATCCTGGGCCTGGATGTGCTGCACCACCCAGCCATCCGCACCTGCGTCGTGCAGTTCGTGCATGTACTGCACCATCCGCTCGAACGCTCGACCCGCCGTGCGTACGCGTTCCACCGGCACGATTTCGTACTCCAGCGAGAGGATCGGCTTGATCTTCAAGGTGCCGCCCAGCCATGCCTGGGCCTTGCCGATGCGCCCGCCGCGGCGCAGATACTCAAGCGTGTCGAGGCAGAACCAGATGCGCAGCGCCTTGCGCGCCTCGCGCACGCGCTCTACTACCGCCTGCATATCGCCGCCCGCGCGGGCCGTGGCCGCGCCGGCCAGCAGCAGCAGGCCCAGCCCGCCGCAGGCCGTTTCGCCGTCGAGCACCTCGATGCGCTCGCCTAGGCCGCGCTCCACCAGCACCTCCCGCGCCTGCCGCGCGGCCTCGCATGTGCCTGAGATGCCGCCTGCGAGGTGTACCGAGACGATGTCCTGCCCGGCCGCCAGCAGCGGCTCCCACACCGCCAGAAAGTCGCCGATCGATGGCTGCGAGGTGGTTGGTGTCTCGGGGTCCGTGCGCAGGCGACTGTAGAAGTCGTCGAAGTTCGGCATCTCTAGCTCGCGCACCGGCGCGGCGCCCCAGCCCACGTAAAGGCTCACCTGATGAATGCCCTGGCTGTCGGCCAGCGCACGGGGGAGATAGTTGGTGGTGTCGGTCACCACTGCTACAGAGGACATCGGCCGGTGACCCTACAGCAATGGGCGCCTATGAACTGCTCACGCGCCTCATATATACAGGCTCCTTGCAGGGTCGGCCGCTTGGGGAGTCCCTCCGATCCGCGGGGTTGGCAAGGCTAGACTGACCCAGATGCCCAAGACGCTCCTCACGGGCGGAGCTGGCCTCGTCGGTTCGCAGGTGGCTCGCCTGCTCGCCCAGCGCGGCGACAGCCTGCGGCTGACCGTGCGCCCGGGCACCAACCTCGAGAACCTCGACTTCCCCTATGAGGCCGTCAACTGCGACATCCTCGACCGTCGCGCCGTGCGCCGCGCCCTGCGCGGTGTGGACCGCGTCTTTCACCTCGCCGGCAGCACCAGCCTGCGGGCCCCGATCGATGCGCTCTTTCGCATCAACGTCGAAGGCACCCGCATCGTCCTTGAGGAGGCTCTGCGCGCGGGCGTGCAGCGCGTCGTCTACACCTCTTCGGTAGCCGCCATCGGTCCCGCGCCGCGTGGCACCGTCGCCGATGAGACCCAGCTCTTCCGCGGCGGCTACGGCCTCTCCTACATGGACTCCAAGCACGAGGCCGAGGTGCAGGCGCTGCGGCTTGCCGCGCGGGGGCTGCCCGTGGTGATCGTCAACCCCGCCTTCGTCTTCGGCGCCGGCGACGTCAACCATTCCTCGACCGAGCTCGTGCGTCGTTGTCTGCGCCGCGAGCTGCCGGCGTACGTCGATGGCGCTCTCAACGTCGTCGATGTCAAGGACGTCGCCCGCGGCCACCTGCAGGCCGATGAAAAGGGGACCGTCGGCGAGCGTTACATCCTCGGCAATCGCAACTTCACCTTCGACCGCCTGCTCGCCGACATCGGGCGCATCTCCGGCGTTGAGCCGCCCGCGATCAAGATGCCGCTGCCGCTCGCGCTGGCGCTGGCGCGGGTGACCGAAGAGATTCCCGGGCGCGCGCCCGTGACCGCCGGTGAAGTGCGCACCGCCTCGCTGTGGTGGACCTACAGCAGCGCCAAGGCCAAACGCGAGCTTGGCTACAGGCCTTCCCACCACGAGGACACGCTGTCGGAGACCATCGCCTGGTATCGCGCCAACGAACAACGCCTTGCCGCGCCCGGTGCGCGTCAGGCGATCCCGCTGCGCCTGCTCGGTTTCGGCTTTCGTCAGGCCGACGGCGTGCTGCGCACGCTGGGGCTTGTCGACGGGGACGATTGAGAGGGGGAGGGGGGAGGGTTGCGCTCTGCGCCCATCCCTCCCCGCCGCTGCGTCTAGCTCAGACGGTTTTCGATCGACAGCCCAGCTGCAGGCTGCGCCACCGCGCTCAGTGGCTCTGCTGTCTCCTCGGCTGCGCGCTCGACGCCCAGCGTCTGCGCCAGCTCGCCTGACTCATACATCTCCATAACGATGTCGCAGCCGCCTACCAGCTCGCCCTTCACGAACAGCTGTGGGATCGTCGGCCAGTTGGAGATCGCCGAGAGCTCCTGGCGGATGCGCGGGTCGGGCAGCACGTCCACGGCCGCGAAGGGCGCGTCCAGTGACTGCAATGCCGCCACCGTGCGTGCGCTGAAGCCGCATGCGGGCGCTTCGGGGTTGCCCTTCATGAACAGGATCGTGGGGTGCTCCGCGATCGCCTCTGCGATCGCCTCGCGGATGGGGTTGCTGTCTGTCTCTGGCATGGGAGGCTCCTGACTTGCGGTGGGGGCTGCTGGCTAGCTGGGCATGGCCTGCGCGGGCTGCGCCTGTGCGGGCTGCGCGATCTGGGTCTTCAGTGATAGCGCATGGATCGCGCCGCCGATCTCCGCGCCGAACACGTCGTATACGAGGCGGTGCTGCTCGATGCGGCTGCGACCCGCGAACGCCTCGGCGGTTACCGTCGCGCGGAAGTGATCGCCGCCGCCGGTGTAGTCCTCGACCTCCGCGCGGGCTCCGGGGATTGCTGTCTCGATGCGCTGCTTCAACTCTTCGGCGCTCGGCATATGCTCCTCAACGGCTCTCTTTTGGGTCGCTATACTTTGGAAAGCGATGATATCGATCACTGACAAGGGTGCCGAGAAGGTTCACGAGTTTCTCTCCGGCCAGGAGGCCGATGTCAGCATGGCCGGCCTGCGCGTCGGCGTGCGCGGCGGGGGCTGCTCGGGCTTTCAGTATCAGCTCGCCTTCGATGAGCAGCGTCCTGAGGACATCGTCTTTGAGAGCCACGGGCTCAAGCTGCTCGTCGATAACGCCAGCCTCTCCTTCGTCGAGGGCTCCGTCATCGACTACGAGGAGAGCCTGCAGGGGGCCGGCTTCAAGGTCAACAACCCCAACGTCGTCGCCGCCTGCGGCTGCGGTTCGTCCTTCCGCGTTGCCGAGGAAGAGCAGGTTTCCGCGGTCTGAGGTCGGTAGGGAGGGCGCGCTCGTTGTGGCGCTCTGCGGTTCGTTGTCCCGCGAGTGCCCCAGGGTGCTCGCTATACCCGGCGCACATAAGCCCGTCTGCCGGCTGCTCTGAGCAGGTGCTCGATGTCCTTGGGGTCGCTGGTCACGACCGTGTCGCCATCTTGGGCCGCGAGCGCCAGCGCGGCGTCGGCGATGTCGCTCGTGCGGGCTTTGGCCAGCAGGTGGCCGCAGCCACGAGCCGTCGCTGGATCGAGCGGGCGCTCCAGGAAGCCTGCGAGCGCGCGGGTCAGTCTGGCTTGGCGGGCAGGGTCGCGCGATGCCTGGGCTACGCAGGCGGATGAGGTCACCGCATCGATGCCGCTTTCGGTGGCGACCGCGAGCAATGCGCCGATCTCCCGGCTGCCGCGATCGAGGGCGATCAAGCCACCTGCGTCGAAGATGAGGGCAGCCATTTGCGGGCTTCCTTGAGCTCCTGCTCGGTGTAGGGGCCTCCCGTTGATGCGGCGATCTCGGCCGCTGCGGCCCGCAGGGCGTCGGCTCGCAGGCGGGCGCTTGCGGCGGCGGCCAGCCAGCCGGATACGCCGTCCGCGCCGGCGGCGTCGCGGACACGGTGGTAGAGGGTGTCATCGAGGCTGATGCTGATCTTCATAGAGGGATGGTAGCACCATGGGTATGACTGTGGCGGCGAGGGGTGGGGGGGTGGTGGGGGCTGTCTCGCTTGTGGACACTATGCGGGCTCTCCTTCGATCCATACCGGGCCTGTTCCCGGTGTTGACGGGGGCGGGGTCTGGGGGCTCTGGCGCAGCCTGTCGATGCGCAGCTCCGTTGGGGGGTGGCCGTGGCTGCTCAGGGTCTCCAGGGGGATCGGGTGGTCCAGCTCCAGGGTATGGGTCTCCAGGAACTCCGCCAGCTCGGGCGCCCAGCCGATGCTTGCGGCGAAGCTGTCGGCTTCGTACTCCTGCTTCTGCCACACCGCGCCCCATGCTGGGCCTGTCAGCCACAGGCCCAGGCCGCCTCGCAGCGCGGGTCATCGCGCACGAACCAGCTCTCCACTGTCGGCAGAGGGGTGTTCGTCCTGCTCTGGAGTTGTCTCATCGCCTGCTCATACGTCTCGCGCTCGCGTGCCGAGGGCGCTCGGCCGCCCTGCCGCTGGCGCCACCACCAGCCGCCGCCGCGCGGGGTCACGAGCGCCAGCGCCGACCACACGATCGGGCCTACCGCCGCGAGCTTTGCCCACTCCTGCGCGTTGCCGCCTTGACCGTTCATGTGTATGACCACGCTCGCCACGATCAGGCCCGCCACGTACCTCACCAGCATCGCCGGCACTTCCAGCGCCACCGTCAGCGCATACAGCGTCAGCCAACCGCGCTGCAGCTCTCTGTGCTCCCATCCTTGTTCCTGTCCTTGCATCTTTCATTCACCTTCCTTGGGTTGATTGCGCTTCAAAACGGCAAGTCTTCGTCTGTGTGCTTGGCCTGTTCGTGAAACTGCCTCGGCTTCGGCCTCACCCGTTGTGCCGGGGCATGGGCCTCGGCGTCTTGCGACGCTGGCAGCGCTTTGCTCAGCGCCGGCGCCTGCAGGATCCGTGTGCGCATCGCCTTGCCGCGGTTGATCACGAACGCCTCGCCCGCCGGCAGGCCCCGCACGCTGTTCGGGTCCACCTTGGCCTTCTCGCCCCGTTGCATCGAGCCTTCGCCGGTCGAGCCTTCGCGCGTGTAGCGCGCGCTGTAGCGCGTCACTTCTCGCGTGCCGGCCAGCGCCACGATCTCCTCGGGCGTATTCACGCGGTGGCACACCACCGTCTCCACGCTGCCCAGAATGCGCTCCGCCTCCGCTGGCTCGCCCATCCCGGCCACCACCTGGGGCACCAGCACCAGCGCCGTCTGGAAGCTGCGCGCCTGCTCCACGCAGCGCGCCATCGCGGCCGCGCCGGCCAGCGCCGAGAACTCGTCCACCACCAGCAGCGCCCACTCGCCTGCGCGCTTGCGGCTCGTGAACCAGTGCACGAAGTCCTCCAGCAGAAACCGCGCCAGGCACGCCGTCTCCTCGCGCAGCCGCAGGCTGTCCAATAGCAAATACGCCGCGCTTGTTTCCTCCCACGCCCAGCCTTCCGTTCCGTCCAGCGCGCCGCGCGTCTGCTCGAAGAACGCTCCGAAGCGCAGTCGCACCTGGTTGACCTGCTGCTCGCTCAGCGTGCGCAGCTCCGCCGTCTCGCCGTGGGCATGGCGCAGCGCCTGCAGATCCATCCGCGCCAGCAGTTCGCGCGAGCTTCGTGGTGGTCCTTTTGGGTGCTCGCAGGCCAGGCCAACCACCACCCTTGCCAGGTCCCGGTACCACGCGGCGGGGCCCTCCTGCGCATAGTCCACGATCTCCATCAGCTTGCCTCTCAGCTCGTGCGGCTCGCCGCGCCAGCCGTCCAATGGTTCGTTGGGGAACACTCGCGTTTGCCTGCCTGCGTCCGCCATCAGGCCGACGAAGCGTTCCGCCGTCTCGCGGTCGCCTTTGCCGTCCAGGTAGAACACCCGTGCCTGTGTGCCTTTCGCCACGGCCCATGCCAGGCGCAGCACCGTCTCGGTCTTGCCGCTGCCCGTAGCTCCGCATACCAGCACGTGTCTACACAGGCGCTCTTTGGAGAGGACCACGTAGCGGCCCACCACCGGCAGCGCCTGTTCGCCCGCGAGCATCATGCCGAGCACCGCGCCTTGCTCGTCCTTGGTGTGGCCGGGTCTCCTGACGCCGGGTTTTGGCGTCGTACCTGGCGAGTTTGCGGTCTGCGCCTCGCTCATCGCTGTTCACCTGCCTTTAGTCCAGGCAGCTCGCGCACGCCTAGATTGGGCCAGCGACCTGTCTCCGCCAGGCCCTTTAGTTGGCGGTAGGGCGCCGGCGCGCAGAAGTACACCACCGCGTCAAAGCGCGGCTCGATCGCGTCCAGCTTCGCCTTCACGATGCTCGGGATCTTCTTTGTCAGCTCCACCTCGATCGCCACCCGGCGTCCTTCGTAGATCGCCACGCCGTCGGGCAGATGGCCTCCTGGCGGGTTTTCCGCCACCAGCCTGCGTTCGCTCACCCAGCTCGTCTCTTCCGAGCTGTGCTGGATGTGCAGCCGCACGTCGTTGATCGCCGCGATGTGCGCCAGCGACATGCTTCGGGGTGCCACCGGGCGGTAGGTCAGGCCGCATTGCTTGATGCCTTTCCTCGTGGGGAACACCCACATGCACTCGCCCACCATGATCTTGCGCGATTCCACCCAGCCTGTATCGCGCAGGTTCGTCACCATGCGCGACACCGTGCCCTTGCCCCGGCCCACCAGCGCTTCCAGGTGGTCGTAGCGGGCCGCGAACTGCTCGCACAGCCAGTGCAGCATCATCAGCTCGCGATGCTGCGCCACCTTGCCATACGCATGTCCCTCGGGGTTGAAGTCCATCTCGCCATCACCGTCCTTGACACCTTCTGATTCGACCTTCTTAAGGTCCGTACAGAGGTATGTCGAAGCGATGGGGCGGGAGACCCCCCCTCTAATTTGGGCGGGGCGCTTGTATCTAAGGCATCAAGTCGAGGTTTGAGGGTTTGGGTGTAGCCGGGGTTTAACCGAGAGCAGCGTCAACCTTTCGGCGGAACGCCGCGGGGTCAATTGCGGGGTAGCGGTACAGCTCGGGCTCGATCGCCCCGTAGAGTTCCCGTAGTCGAACCTTCTCCACCAAGCCACCCTCGATCATCTGTCCCACGTCCTCCAGATCCTGCCGAAACCCGCGCTCAATCTTCGAGAGCGCCTGCGAATAGAGGTCGAAGTGATGGACATCTACGTTGCCCTCCTGAAAGACCAACGGGCTACGTTCACGCCAGCCGGGCAGCTCAGGAATGAAGTCGGGTGGAGAGGCCAACTCGACGTTGATCCTCAAGCGCTCCTTCAAATGCGGGATCTCTCGAAGTAGCTCGTCAACGTCGGGCTCGAAGCGCAGATCGACATCGACGGTGGAGCTGCGCCAACCCTCGAGAACCGCTGTCGCGCCACCCGTCAAATAGATCTTGGTCGGCCCCTGAGCTACGCGACCCAAGGAGCGAGCCAGCTCCCGTAAGCGGGCCTCATCAACTGGAGGGCGCATGCTCGGCCGCTCGCGCGAAGCTCACAATCCTTGCAACCAGCGCGTTATAGCGACCATGAGCCCCCCGATCCCCCTCACTGAGCAGTTCATAGAGACGATGCGAGGGGCGCTCTCCTCCACCGTCGGGGACTTCAAACCCCAGCGCCCGAAGACGCGGAGCCGCCATAGCGACCACCAACCCCGATTCGCTTTCGCGACCCGCTGCGAGATCGGCAAGTCCATCGCTTATAAGCTCGTGGCCCGGGAGATCAGCAGGAACGCTCCGCATCAGGCAATACTAGGCGATTGCCGTGGAGCGCCCCGGTTGGGCGGACACCCCGATCTGCCCCCGGGGAACCCAGACATCATGAGCTATCGCGCTCCACGTCGCGCAGGCATCTACTGCTTTCGATTCCGCGCTCGCTGGCGTCGTGCTGGGCGGCCCACCTCACCAGGTCCATGGGGAACAAGATTTGCGGGGCTACTGAGGATGTTGGTTCGACAGTGCAAGTGATAGATCACTTAGGTCTATAGATGTCGCCAGTGCTACCTATGACGAAATCGTCTGGCACGAGTCAGTTGGAGTTCCCCCGGCCGCTTTTGGCGGTGTTGGTGACGCGCTCGCCGATCTGGTTGTATCCGTAGCTGTTGGTGCCGCTGGTTTTGAGCTCGTTTGCGGCGTCGTAGGCGCTGGAATGGGTCGGTGACGCTCTGCAGGCGTCCCGTGTTGTCGTACGTGCGGGTGACCTGGGTGCCGTTGGGGTAGGTCAGTTTTGTTTGCTGGCCCGCGAGGTCGTATTCCCAGCCGGTTTTGTTGCCGTGGCCATCGGTATTGTGGACGGGCCTGTCGAGCGTGTCATAGGTGTAGGTGGTGGTCCCGGTCCCGTCAGCCATCTCGATGCGGTTGCCGTCAGCGTCGTATTCGTATTTGACGGCCGGCGTTTTTTCGTCTGAGTAT
The DNA here is from genome assembly GCA_963743165.1 of uncultured Solirubrobacterales bacterium. Lineage (GTDB taxonomy): Bacteria > Actinomycetota > Thermoleophilia > Solirubrobacterales > Solirubrobacteraceae > Palsa-744. Next base: position 128,355 of record CAVUOP010000009.1, on the reverse strand, counting down.
GTGACTTCGGTGAGGCGGGACGCTGGGTCGTAGGTATAGGTCGTGACGTGTTCTTCGGCGTCGGCGGTTTTTGTGAGGTCGCCTACGCGGTTGTATTCGTTGAAGGTGAGTCGCCCGAGGGGGTCTTTGACTTGGGTGATGTTTCCTAGGTAGTCGCGGACGTAGGTGGTGGTGTGTTTGTTGCCGTCGGTCTGGCTCGTGACGCGTCCCATCGTGTCCGGCCGGGCTGACGGTTGAGGTCTCGCGGGAGTCTTTGTCGTAGGCGAAGGTGCGCTTGTCGCCTTCGGGGTCGGTTTCGCCGCTGCGGTCGCCCTGTTTGTTGTATTCATACGCCCACGTGTGTTTCAGCGGGTCGGTCATGCTTTTGAGGTCGCCGTTTGCTTCGTACTGGTAGCCCGTGGTCTGTGTCGTTTTGCCCGGCGCGGGCCGCGACACCGTTTCGGCCCGACCGCGCCACCGAAGCCGCGGGACTGCCACTTACCCCGGCTAACCACGAGCCATAATCACTCACAAGCAGACGCCTGGCGGCACCGACCCTCAGCCCGCTGAAAGCCATCCGCGAACGTGCACGTGCCGTACGGGCCGCGAAGCCCGCCAGAAGACGCCTGCGCGCATTCAACATACGCCGCGCATGCGCCATCCGCGCCTCAGCCACTCCGCGCGACCTGTGCCTTGCACTGGATCCCGCGCCGGCACCGGCCTTGCTGGGCGAGCTCACGCCCGGCGCCCCCAACGACGAGCACGGCCAGACTCGCTCCTGTTATCAGATTCATTCAGATTATCCACCACAACTCAACCCGTAAAAGCCAAGCCTCCCAGTGTCGTCCGGCGACAAGCACACAAGTGAGCACCCAAGCCAACCCGCCCCAAGGATCACCGCGCCTGACAATGTTTCTGACGAGTCACCCGGGACCCATTCACTGACCCGAGGGCCGGCGCGCGTGGTCTACGGTTCGTTATCCAGCGAACGCCACAGGTACCGGCACGCCAGCGTTCGCTGCGGGCGCCACGGCTGCGCGATCGCCTCCATCTCCTCAGAGCCCGGCAACTCGTCCAGCTCATAGGCGCGCTGCATCGCCTTACGGATGCCCAGGTCGCCCACCGGCAGCACGTCTGGCCGTTGCAGGTGGAACATCAGGAACATGTGCGCTGACCACACGCCGAGGCCCTTGACCGCCACCAGCTCGGCGATCACCTGCTCGTCCGGCAGCTCGTCCAGGCGTTCCAGCTCAAGTTCGCCGCTCAGCACGTGCTCCGCCAGCGAGCGCAGGTAGCCGACCTTGGGGCGCGACAGGCCTGCTGCCAGTCGCAGCTCTTCGGGGTCGTCCGCCAGTACCTGCTCTGGCGTAGGGGTGCGGCCGTCGAAGCGGTCCGTCAGGCGCGTGAAGATGCTGCGGGCTGCCTTCGTTGAGAGCTGCTGGCCCACGATTGCGCGTAGTAGCGCGCCGTAGTGGTCGTCCGGTCGGCCTGCGCGCGCGTCGCCCAGGCCCTTGGGGGCTACTTGGGCGATCAGCTCGGCCAGCACCGGATCGCAGCGGCGCAGGTGGGTGAGGCCCTTTTCAGGCAGTGCGCAACGCCTCTGCGGCCACCGGCTCGCCGTCCAGCGCGTTTAGCGCGCGCTCCAGCGACATCTTCAGGCACGTAAAGCTCGGGGTGTCGCGCACCGTGAAGCGCGAGGCCTCCGTTGTGCGTAGGCGCTGCACCAGATCGAGGAACGTGCCCACGTCGTCGGTGTCGAAGGCCACCACGAACTCCTGGTCGTCCAGGCCGAAGGAGTAGGTCGTGTGGTTGTCCACTCCTGGGTATTCGCGGCCTACCGTGATGTGGCCCTGCATGATCCGCCAGCGCTCATCGGCGGGCAGCGCGTACCACTCGCGCGACTTCACGAAGGGGTATACGAATACGTACTTGCCGCGGAAGCCGCGCGGGGTTGTGCGCTCGTCTTCGCTGTATTCTGAGGACTTGCGCATGCCTAGAAAGGAGTAGGGGGTCTGCGCCCAGTGCATCAGGCCGCTCTGCGCCAGCACCACGTGCAGCTCGTGGATGCGATCCAGGTTCTCCGCCTCGCTGATCAGCAGCAGCTCCGCGTCTCCGCGCGTGCCCACCAGCGAGAAGGACTGCAGCAGGTGGCCGTCGGCGAAGTCCTCGCAGGCGGCCATGAACTCGCGCTTGTGCTCCGCGCGCTGCGCGCCCTCCAGACGTCGCCACGCCGGATCGAGCTTCAGGAACGTGTACTTGACGAAATGTCGCTCGCTCATAGCCATTGCACCACCGCAGAGGCTACAGTCTTAGCTGTGCGCATCGCACTCGTCTCGCCGTATTCCTGGACCTACCCCGGCGGAGTCACTCGACACATCGAGGCGCTCGCGGCTGAGCTGGCCGCTGCCGGTCACGAGCCGCGTGTGCTCGCGCCGCTCGATCCCGACGACGAGCTCTCGCGTCGCCTGCACCGCGGCGCGCGGCCGCACGACCATGCCACGCCTGAGGGCTTCGTTTCGCTGGGGCGCACCGTCGGTCTGCCCGCCAACGGCGCCGTCTCGAACCTTGCCTTGACGCCTAGCGCCGTCTCCAAGCTGCGCGCCGAGCTGCGCTCCGGGGGGTATAACGTCGCGCACATCCACGAGCCCGTTGCGCCTTTTATCGGCTGGGATTCGCTCTGCAGTGCGCCTGAGGGCCTGCCGCTCGTCGGGACCTTTCACGCCTACTCCACCAACCCGCTCACCAACGGTGGTGCCTCGCTGTTCGGCGCGCGGCGGCGCCTGAACCGCCTGCACGCGCGCATCGCCGTCTCCGAGGCCGCCGCCTGGACCGCCCGCCGTTTCTATGGTGGGCGCTACAGCATCGTTCCTAATGGGGTCCACCTGGGCGCGGATGCCGCCGTGCTTGCTCAGGCCGGGGGTGGCGATGGGCCGCTGCGCATTCTTTTTATCGGCCTGCCCGTCGAACGCAAGGGCCTGCCTGTGCTGCTGCGCGCCTTCGAGGCGCTGCGCGAGCACATTCCCGCCACGCTCACGCTCGTCGGGCCCGGCGCTGAAGATGTCGCGCCGCTGCTGCTCGACTCGCGCGGCGTGCACGCGCTTGGCAAAGTCTCCGATGCCGAGAAGTCCTTGCAGCTCGCGCACGCCGATGTGCTCTGCGCGCCTTCGCTGCATGGCGAGAGCTTTGGCATGGTGCTTACTGAGGCCTTCGCCGCCGCCACGCCCGTGATTGCCTCGGATATTCCTGGCTACCGCGATGTCGTGCGTCAGGACATCGATGGCCTGCTCACGCCTGCAGGCGACGCGCTCGCGTTGGCCGAGGCGTTGCGTCAGTTGGCGCTTGAGCCTGAGCGTCGCCGCGCCATGGCTGCTGCCGCGCACCTGCGCGCCGAGCGTTTTGCCTGGCCGCACATCGCCGCTGAGGTCACCGACTGCTACGAGCAGGCGCTCGCCGTTGGCGCGCCGCGGCCCGGCCTGCATCGCTTCATGGTGCGCCATGGTCTCGCGCCTGCGGACCTACAGCCCCCGATTCGCGCGCAGCGCCTTGCAAGCCTCGAACCCGCGGTTACGACCCAGCGCGGCCCTATCCTCTCCTTAATCAAGACGTCTTGGCCTGGTTGGCCTCTCGTTGGCTGGGCTCGTCCTTGCGTTGCTGGCTCTTTCGCGCATCGGCGTCGGTCAGGTGCTTGCCAGTCTGCTCGCCTCAAGTCCTGGCCTGCTTGTTGCCGGCCTTGCGCTGATGTGTGCCTCGATGGTCGCGCGTGGCTTTGCCTGGTACGCCATTCTCAGCGTCGCGCCTACCTGGCGGCGTGCCCGACGACGCGATGCCATGCAGGGGACCTTCATCGGCGTGCTCATGTCTGCCACCTTGCCCGCGCGCCTGGGGGAGCCTTCGCGTGCGCTCATCGTTGCGCGGCGGCTCGGCCGTGCGCGCGAGACGCTGCCTGTCGTGCTTGGCACCATGGTCTCGCAGACGCTCCTCAATCTCGTTGCACTCTGCATTCTTGGCATCGCCATGTTCTCCAACGTCAGTCTGCTCGATGGGCACCACGGCGCCTTGATCGCGTCCGTGCTCGCGCCGCTCGGGGTGCTTGTGATCGTGCTGCTTGCGCCGGTGCTCGTCCCGCGTGCTGCCGTCTCGCGTTCGACTCGGCTGCAAGGACTCGTTGTTGGGCTGCGCCGCTCGCTTGTGCGTGTTCGCGCCGGCCTGAGTGTCTTTCGCCATCCTCGCCAAGCTGCCCTCGCCACCGGTTCTCAGCTTGGGGCCTGGGGGCTGCAGTGGATGTCCTGCTGGCTTCTGCTCATGGCGCTTGGGCTCGATCAGCATGTTGGGGTGGCCGGGGCGGCTGCTGTGCTGTTTGCCGTCAATGTCACTGCTGTCGTGCCTGCCACGCCTTCCAATATCGGCGTCTTTCAGGCGGCCTGTGTCGCTGTGCTTGCTGGCGCCTACCACATCTCCACGCCTGAAGCGCTTGCCTACGGGATCATTTTGCAGGCCGTTGAGATCGCCACCGCCGTCATTATGGGGATGCCCGCCTTGGTCAACGAGGGGCTTTCTTGGAAGAACGTCCGGTTGCGCACCATGAACGCAGCGCCGGTCAAGCTTCCGGCTTTGGGGGAGCGCCAGCGGGCTGCTGTGCGCGAGCGCTGATCACCCGGCCAGCGCCGGTGCGCTCTCGTCCTCCACGGCGCCTTCGGGCGGGTCCTCTTCGGCCAGCTCGCGCGCGCCGCTGAAGCTGGGCAGCGACGGGTCGCGGTAGGAACCTTTGATCAGGTCGTCCGGTGAGCCTTCGGGGAGCAGGCGGCCCTGGCGTGTGCCGAAGTAGATCGCCTGTGGATGGTGGGCGATCATCGCCAGCGTTGACTGCTCTGGCTCCGGTGCGTAGCCGTCGGTGATCGTCATGCCTATCTGCTTGAGGTCGAGTAGCTGCTCTACCTTCAGGTGCTCTGACTGCTCCGGTACCGCTGGGTAGCCCCATGAGTAGCGCCGGCCCTGTGTGGCGGGGATCGCCAGCATCTCGCGCGCCTGCGCGTGTAGCCACTCGGCCAGGCCCTCCGCGGTCTGCACGCCCAAGCCGTGCACGAACAGCTGCTCCGCGAATTCGCCTTCGGCCTCCAGCTTCGCCATCAGCTCCGTCACCTCTGAGCCGACCGTCACCGCCTGCACCGCGATCACATCCAGCTCCGCGGGGGGCTCGCCGTTCACAGACGGCTCGCCGTCGGCGTCTAGCGCCGGACGATAGAAGTCCGCCAGGCAGATGCGGTCGCCTTTGGGCTGGCGCGGGCATACGAAGCGCGTCAGCTCCGTGCTGCGGTCCTCGGGGTCCAGCACGATGATGTCGTTGCCGCGTGAGTAGCAGGGGAAGTAGCCGAGCAGCGCGCGTGGGTGCAGGTAGTCCTGCTCGGCCCACATCCGCTCCAGGCGTGGGCGGAAGTTCTCGTCGACCAGCTCGCGCCATGCCTCGCCCTTCACGCCCTTGCCGCCCCAGTGCAGCTTGAACAGCACATGCGTGTCGAGGTGGCTGTAGACCTCGTCCATGTCCACCGGCGCCTCTTTCACTCCCCACCATGGGGGGGTGGGCACGGGGGCGTCCGTGCGCGCCGGGCTGCGCACCGAGTCGTCTGCCAGGTTCACCTGCTCGACTGGCTCCTCGCCCTTTTCGCGGAACGCCGTCGCGCCGGCGGAGAGCTTCTCCAGCAGCGCCGCGTGCGCCTGCTCGTCGATCAGCTGGTCCATCACCGACAGGCCCTCGAATGCGTCCTTGCAGTAGAACACGCCTGGCGCGTAGGGCTCCGTTGATTCCTTGCCACCTGGGTACAGCGCGCGGAAGCTGAAGGCACGATTGATCGCTGCGCCGCCGATCAGCACCGGGTACTGAAGCCCCTTTGCGTGCAGCTCCTGGATGCACGCCGGCATCTGCTTGCTCGTGCTCACCAGCAGCGCTGACAGGCCGATCGCCGTTGCCTCATGCTCCTGCGCCGCATCGACGATCGTCTGGATTGGCACCTGCTTGCCCAGGTCTATCACCGTGTAGCCGTTGTTCGTCAGGATCGTGTTCACCAGCGACTTGCCGATGTCGTGCACGTCGCCGAACACCGTCGCCAGGACGACCGTGCCCTTGGTGTAGCCCTCGATCTTGTCCAGGTACTTCTCCAGGCGCGCTACCGCGCGCTTCATTACCTCTGCCGACTGCAGCACGAAGGGCAGGATCAGCTCGCCTGCGCCGAACTTGTCGCCGACCTCCTTCATCGCCGGCAGCAGCACTTCGTTCAGCGTCGGCACCGCGCCGATCTTCTCCACTGCCTTGTCGATCCAGTCCTCCACGCCCTCCTTGCGCCGGCGCAGGATATGGAAGTGCAGTGCCTCCTCGGGCTCCATGCCCTCGGTGGGGTCCGCCGCCGACTGCACGTCCTCCTCGCCCTTGCTCTCGAAGTGCTCGATGAAGTGCTGCAGCGCATCCTCTTCGCGGTTGAACACCAGATCGTCCGCGAGCCCCCGCTCCTCATCACTGATCTCCGAGTAGGGGGTGATGTGGTTCGGGTTCACCATCGCCAGATCCAGGCCCGCCTGTACGCAGTGGTGCAGGAACACCGAGTTCAGCACTGCGCGCGCGCCCGGCGAGACGCCGAATGAGACGTTTGAGACGCCTAGCGAGGTCTTCACATGGGGGATCTCCGCCTTGATGCGGCGGATGCCCTCGATCGTCTCCACCGCCGAGGGGCGCCACTCCTCGTCGCCTGTCGTGAGCGTGAACGTCAGGCAGTCGAAGATCAGCAGCTCCGGGTCAAGGCCGTGCTCCTCGCAGCACAGATCGCGGATGCGCTGCGCGATCTCCACCTTGCGCTGGGCTGTCTTGGCCATGCCCACCTCATCGATCGTCAGCGCGATCAGTGCCGCGCCGTGCGCCAGTGCCATTGGCACCACGCGGTCTAGCTTGTCGCGGCCTGCCTCCAGGTTCACCGAGTTGACGATCGCTCGGCCCGGGATCTGGTCCAGGGCCATCTCGATCACCTCCGGCTCTGTCGAGTCGATCTGTATCGGCGATGGCTGTGTTAGCGAGATGCGCTTGGCCACCTGGCGCATCTGCTCATCCTCGTCCTGGCGCTCCGTCAGCGCCACGCAGATGTCCAGCACGTGCGCGCCGCCTGTCACCTGGTCCTCGGCGATCTGCACCAGACCGTCGTAGTCGTCGGCCAGCAGCATCTCCTTCGCCTTGCGTGAGCCCTGTGAGTTCACGCGCTCGCCCACCATTGTCGGTCTTGGCTCCTGCACCAGCGTCGTTGCCGCGATCATCGAGGAGAGGTGGGGGGGACGCGGGGCCGGCCTGGGGGCGGGTGGGGTCTTGCCGAGGGGGCTGCCGATTCCGACACGCTCCACGATCGCCTTGATGTGCTCCGGTGTGGTGCCGCAGCAGCCGCCTACCACGCCTACGCCGTAGCGCTCCACGAACTCCTTCAGCGCCTCCGCCAGCGGTTCTGGCTCCTCGGGGAAGATCGTCTCGCCGTCCGGTCCCTGCAGGGGGAGACCTGCGTTGGGGATGCACGCCACTGGGACCGCGCAGAACTCGCCCAGGAAGCGGATCGCGTCGCGCATGTCCTCTGGGCCTGTCGAGCAGTTCAGGCCAATCACGTCTACCTTCAGCGCTTCCAGCGTGCACAGCACCGCCGAGATGTCTGTCCCCAGCAGCATCTTGCCGCCGTTGGGAAGGAGCGATACGGAGGTATGGATTGGGAGGGTGTGGCCGGTGCTCTTGAACGCCTCGCGTGCGCCGAATACCGCCGCCTTCACCTCCAGGATGTCCTGTGCTGTCTCGATGATGATCAGGTCTGCGCCGCCGTCGATCAGGCCGGCCGCCTGCTCGGCGAACACCTCCACCAGCTCGCGGAAGCGGATCTGGCCCAGCGTTGGGTCGTCGCTGGCCGGCAGGAAGCCTGTCGGGCCGATCGAGCCGGCCACGAAGCGGTGCTCGCCGGCGGCCTTGCGCGCGATTTCCGCGGCCTTCGTGTTGACCTCCACCGTGTAGTCGGCCAGGCCCCACTCTTCCAGCTTCAGGCGCGAGGCCTGGAAGGTGTCCGTCTCTACTACCTCCGCGCCGGCTTCGAGCATCGATGCGTGTACGCCTTCGATCACGTCTGGCCGGTTCAGCACCAGCGCCTCATGGCACTTGCCCTGCAGGCCGCCGTAGTCCTCCTGGGTCAGCTCGAACTGCTCCAGGGTGGCGCCCATGCCGCCGTCGTACACGACCACGCGCTGGGATACGGCTTCGAGGTAGTTGCGCATTGGATGGATGCTAGCGGCGCGACCCTTCCGTTAGTGCATCCCGACTTGGTATGCTGTCTGCATGTCACAGATCGCCGTGCGCTTGAGCGAGCAGGAGTTGCGGATGCTGGACTCGGCTGTCGCCGAAGGATCGTTTGACTCGCGGGCGCAGGCGGTGCGCGCGGGGCTCCGGCTGCTGGAGCGCGATCTGCGCGAGGCGCGGATCGCCGCCTCCTACCGCACGGCCTATGCCGCGCCCCTCGCCGAGGATGAGAGCGCGATGCTCAATGCCGCCCTTGCGCTTGGCGCCACCGCCGAACCGTGATCGCGCGTGGGGAGGTCTGGGATGTCGACCTCGGTCCTGAAGTTCGGCCTGCCGTTGTGGTCACACGGGCCACTGCCATTCCGGTATTGCGCAGTCTTGTTTGTGTGGCCGTCACCAGCACCATAAGGGGGCACGTCGCTGAGGTGGAGCTGGCGCGATCTCATGGACTGCACGAGCCAAGCGCTGCCAATTGCGATTGGCTGTTCACCATCCCCAAAGACCGTTTCTTGCGGCGGCGTGGTGAACTCGATCCGATCACCGCGCGTCGACTCGATGCCGCGCTGGTCGTCGCGTTGGGGCTTGACGGAGGTTGATGACTAACCGTCAACAAGGGGGATTGTTATTGACGGTTATCTGCTAACCTCTAATAAGGAGGTGCCATGGCGAAGGTTATTCGACGACGCTGGATCAATAGACATACCTCGGGGCTCTCGCGCCGGGACATGCGCTCCTGCGACTACGAGGCCTATGTGCCCGACCCGCTCGTGGGTCGCCGGTTGGCGCTCGACGGCGATGTGGCCGCCGATGTCGCCGACGCGGAGACGGCGCTCACCCGGCTCGACGCCGAGGCGCTGGCGCTGACCGACACGGAGGCTCTCGCACGGCTGTTGCTGCGGGCGGAGTCCGTCGCCTCCTCGCGCATCGAGGGATTGTTGGTCGGCGCGCGCAGGCTGCTGCGGGCCGAGGCCGCGCTGGAGCTTGGCGAGCAGCCCTCCGACATCACCGCCACCGAGGTCCTGGGCAACGTCGATGCCATGCGCTTCGGCGTGCAGAGCGTTGGTGCGGGGGAGGACATCACGCTAGAGCACCTGCTTGAGATCCACCGGCGGCTGCTCCTCGGCTCCACGATGGAGCGACACGCCGGTCTCATCCGCGGCGAGCAGAACTGGATTGGCGGCTCAAGCTACAACCCTTGCGCCGCTGTCTTCGTCCCTCCTCCGCCTGAGCTGGTGGCGGACCTGCTCGCGGATCTGTGCGCTTTCTGCAATGAAGAGTCCTTGCCGGCCGTCGCCCAGGCTGCTGTGGCCCATGCTCAGTTCGAGACCATCCATCCTTTTGCCGACGGCAACGGCCGCGGCGGCCGCGCCTTGATCCACCTCGTCCTGCGTCGCCGCGGCCTAGCCACCCGCGTGCTCCCGCCCGTGTCCCTGGTTCTCGCCACGCGCGCCGAGGACTACGTCGCCGGTCTCGCCGCCACCCGCTACCGGGGTCCTGCCGGCTCACGCGCGGCGCACGAGGGCATCAACCTGTGGATCGCGCGCTTTGCCGCCGCCTGCCGGCGCGCCGTGGACGACGCCACCGCCTTCGAGGCTCGCGCCCAGCGCCTGCAGTTGCAGTGGCGCGCGCAGCTCGGCTCGGTGCGCGCCAACTCCGCCACGGACCTGCTGCTGCGTGCCCTCCCTGGCGCTCCTGTGCTGAGCGCCACCTCCGCCGCCAGGCTCACCGGCCGCAGCTTTCGTGCCGTCAACGAGGCGATCGCTCGTCTCACCGCCGCTGGCATACTCACTCAGGTTCGAGCGGGGCGACGCAACCGTGCATTTGAAGCGCCTGAGGTCATCAGCGCCTTCACCGATCTCGAGCGCCAGCTTGCCAGCCCCGTCGGCGACACTCGCCTTGCCGCGCCCGTGCGGGCGGTCCCTGGGAGGCGTGGTCAGCCGGGCTGAGAGACTTCCGATGCCGAGCGCCCGCGCGGCATCCCCCAGACGGCGCGAGGGACTTCGGGGACATGGGGTTGACTTCTTGCTCTATTTATGTCTAGAGTACGTCTATGCCGCTGCTTGTCATGGGTAGCGGGTAAATAGGTCTGGTTTTGGGGTCCACCCTTTGGGTTTGGGTTTCAGCGCTGACGAGGGATGAATGGGAGAGGGACTTGATCGTCTTGGGAGAAGATGAGCGATGAGCGCCATTGCCTACACCGCGCCTGGCGCGGCCTGTGATCGTACGGCTCCTTCGGGGGGTCTAACTAGATGCTTCAGCATCGCTGAGGCATCTCTCTCTCTCTCTCTCTCTCTCTTGGCGGGGTTTTGGGCCGCTTGGCCTGTTGTTGAGTCTCGTCGCCGTGGTCTAGCCGCGGTTGCACCCCGTCCTCTGGGTCGGGTTGGTCGCTTGTGCGCAGCACGCGCTTCGTTGTCGTATCGGCGAGGGGCGTGCCCCTCTTTCTCGGTCAAGGAGGGGATGGCTCGATGAGGTTCCTGCGGAGTCTGCCTGTTGTCGTGGTGGCGCTTGGGTGTCTGCTGCTCGCGGGGGGTGACACCGCGATGGCCGCTCCCGGCGAGTTCGGCGGCGAGGGCGAAGAATCCGGCCAGTTCAGCGAACCGCGCGGGGTGGCCATCGAGCAGGCGAGCGGCAACGTCTACATCGTCGATCGGAACAACGTGCGCGTGGAGAAGTTCAGCGGCGAAGGGGCTTTCATGTTCGCCTGGGGCTGGGGCGTGGCGGACGGGAGCACCAACGCGCCGCAGACGTGCACGACGCAGTGCTTCGCGGGTGTGACCGGCGCGGGCGCCGGTCAGTTCCAGCGCCCGGAAGGAGTGGCGGTCGACAACGACCCGCTGAGCCCCTCCTATGGTGACGTGTACGTCTCCGACCTCGAAAACCGTCGTGTCGAGAAGTTCGATCCGGCGGGGAACTTCCTGCTCGTGTTCGGCGGTGAAGTCAACGAGACGACCCACGGAGATGTGTGTCGCGCCGGCGAAGCCTGCGGGGCCGGGATACCAGGCACGCAGCCGGGCGAGTTCGAACAAACAGAAGGCGGCGGCATCGCGGTGGACGCCGCGGGCATGGTGTACGTCGGCGACGCCAACCGCGTGCAGGAGTTCAGTCCGGAAGGCGACTACGCGGGCCAGATCACGCTTGCCGGGGCCGGGGACACCAGGGCCCTGGCGGTCGATTCCAGCGGCGACGTGTACGTGGCGAGCAGCGAACTGAGCGGCGTGCGCAAGTACGACGGCACGGGCGCCGAACTGGGCGAACCGCGCGACGCGTCCGGGCAGCCGGGAGCGATCGCGCTGGGTATGGCCGGCGAACTGTTCGTCGACGATGGCGAAGGCGAAGGCACAAGCGCTGGGCGCCGCATGCTCGCGTTCGATCCCTCGGGGAGCGAGCTCGCGAGCTTCGACTCGGATGTCGAATCCGCAGTCGACGGCCTCGCCTTCGGCGACAGCGCCGGCAAGTTGTATGTCCTTGACCGTGATCGCGTGCGTCTGCTCAGCCCGCCGCCCCCCGGGCCGCTCGTCGTCGTCGGCAGCGAGTCGGCCGGCGCTCTGCAGCCCACGACGGCCACTGCGGGCGCGCTGCTCAACCCCGAGGGCCACGCAGCCACCTACCGCTTTGAATACGGCACGAGCGAAGCCTACGGGTCCAGCACTCCCTCGACGACGCTGGGTGGCAGCGGCTTCGAAGACGAAGCGGTCAGCGTGGAATTGAGCGAACTGCAGCCGCGCACCCTCTATCACTTCCGCGTCGTCGCCCAAAGCTCCGCCGGGACGACGTTCGGGCCCGACGAGACGTTCACGACGTTGCCACCTGCGCTCGTCGAGAGCGAGTCGGCGTCGGGAGTGAGCGCGCGCAGCGCAACGCTCGCCGCGCAACTCAATGCGCTGGGCCGCGACACCACTTACCGCTTCGAATACGGTCCCGGCGCCTCCTACGGGACGAGCGTGCCCGTGCCCGACGGCGACGCCGGGTCCGGCGCGACGGCTGTGGCTGTGAGCGCGCTGGCTGAGGGCCTGTCGCCGGGGACGACCTATCACTACCGTCTCGTCGCCCACAACTCGCTCGGCACCGTCGAAGGTCCGGATCACGTGCTCGTGACGCAGAGCGGCGGCGAAGGGCCGGCGCTGCCCGACGGACGCGCGTGGGAACTGGTCTCTCCGCCGGACAAGCGGGGCTTCGCGCTGGAATCGCTGACCGAGCAGGGCGGAGCGATCCAGGCAGCCGCCGACGGCAGCGCGATCGCCTACGTGGCCACAGGTCCGATCGAGCCCGACGCGAAGGGCACGCGCAGCTTCCTGTATTCGCAGATCCTCTCGCGGCGCGGCGCGACAGGCTGGTCCTCGCAAGACATCGCCACGCCCCACGAAGCGCCGGCGGCCCTGACCGTGAACTTCTCCGAGTATCGCCTCTTCTCCCCAGATCTCTCAGCCGGTCTGGTCGAACCCGACGGCGACACCCCGCTCTCGCCCCAGGCTTCCGAACGGACGCCGTACCGGCGGGAGGCCAGCGGCGAATACACGCCGCTGGTGACAGCGGCGAACGTGCCACCCGGCACTCGTTTCGGTCAGCTGGAAGAAAACGGCTCTCCCGTCTTCGGTGACGCGACATTCGCCGGCGCCGCGCCCGATCTCAGTCACATCGTCCTCGCCTCCTCGCAGGCGCTGCAGGCGGGCATCGCCAAGACCGAAGGCATCCAGCAGAACCTCTTCGAGTGGGGGTCCGGCGGCTTGTTGCAGCTCGTGAGCGTGCTGCCGGATGGCAAGGCTGCGACGGAAGGGCATGTGGGCGCGGAGCTTGGAGAAGGAGGCCTGATCGTGAGGCACGCGGTGTCGGACGACGGCGACCGCGTCTTCTGGACGATCTCCGAAAATCATCTGTACATGCGCGACACGAAGCGCGAGCAGACGCTCCAGCTCGACGCAGTCAACCCGGGCGCGCGAGGCGGCGAGAGCCCGGCCGCGTTCGCGACTGCGAGCAGCGACGGATCGAAGGCGTTCTTCACGGACGCGAGTCGGTTGACTGTGAGCTCAACTGCACGCCTGGAACCGGAAGAGCCAGATCTCTATATGTGTGAAATCGGTGAAGCGGCCGGCTCCCCGGTGTGCACGCTGAGAGATCTGACCGTCGATCGCAACCCGGCCGAAGCGGCCGACGTGCTTGGAACCGTGATCGAAGCAGGCGAAGACGGCAGGTACGTCTACTTCGTCGCAAACGGCGTCCTCGCCCAAGGCGCCACGCACGGTGACTGCCCCCGCCTAGCGCGGGCTTTCACAACGAACTGGGTCCGGGGGTGAGGTGCAATCTCTACGTGTCCGACACCGTGACCGGTGAGACGCGGTTCATCGCCAGGCTCTCGGGCGGGGACGTTCGCGACTGGGAACCGGCCTACGGCTCGCTCGGCTCGCTCACCGCGGGGGTCTCGCCGGATGGGCGCTATCTGGCGTTCATGTCGGACATGAGCCTGACCGGCTACGACAACGGCGACGTGCACAGCGGCCAGCCCGACGAGGAGGTCTTCATCTACGACGCCGGCGCCGGCCGTCTGACGTGCGCATCGTGCAATCCGACGGGCGCGCGCCCGGCCGGGACGCTCGGGGCGACCAGCGGACCGTCGGCGCTTGTGGATCGGGCCGGCAACTGGAGCGGGCGCTGGGTCGCGGCCTCGATCCCGGGCTGGACCAATGTCGATGGCGGCCACCGTGCTCTGTACCGATCTCGCTACCTGTCCGACGGCGGCCGGTTGTTCTTCGACGCCGCGGATGCGCTGGCGCCGGGGGACACGAACGGCGCCGAGGACGTTCTACGAGTACGAGCCGGAGGGCGCCGGGAGCTGTCAGCGCGAAGCCGGCTGTGTCGGGCTGATCTCCTCCGGCTCCTCCGGTGAAGAATCGGCGTTCCTCGACGCGAGCGAAACCGGCGACGACGTTCTTCTTTCTGACAGCCTCTCGGCTCGCGCCGCAGGATCTCGACGGCGCGCTCGACGTGTACGACGCGAGGGTGTGCCCGTCGTCGTCTCCCTGCCCGGTGTCCGCGCCGGCGCCGGCGCCGTGCGCGAGCGCGGACGCCTGCCGGGCCGCAGGCGCCGGGGAAGCGGGGACGCTGGGCACGGCGGGGAGCGTGACGTTCTCCGGGGCGGGGGATCTCGTCCCGAGCGCTCCGAGATCAGCTGTCGGAAGCAGGAAGCTGACCGTCGCGCAGCGGCTCGCACGCGCTCTGCGCAAGTGCCGGGCGAAGCCAAAGCGCAAGCGAGCGTCGTGCGAAGCGCAGGCCCGGCGCACCTATCGGGCCGGGGCTCGCGCGAAGCGGTCTCGCAACGCGACTCATAGTGCCATCACAACCAGGAGGGGAAACAGGTGATCTCGGTGACGTTGATCAGGAAGAGCCTCCTCGGCGCGGCGCTTGCCGGCGCGCTGCTGGCGGGCGCCACGAGCGCCGCGCCGGCGCTCGCAACTACGCCGTGGTGGCGGCTTCAGTCCAGCGCGCGCCCGACCAGTCTGCCGCCGGGCGGCGAAGGCACGCTCGTGACGCAGGCCGTGAACGTCGGCGATGGCGCGAGCTCCGGTGCGGTGAGCATCACCGACACGCTGCCGGTGGGCGTGACGGCGCAGAGCGTCCAGTTCCTGGCGTGGCCGCGCTTCGGGACGATCTTCGATCTCACCGAACTGGGCGTCTGCGAAACGTCGCCGAGCAGCGTGCGCTGCACATACCCGGAATTTCTGCCGGCGCTGAACCCGTACGAACTGATCGAAATGAAGATTGCGGTCAAGGTTGCGGCCAACGCCGCGTCGGGCGGCGAGAATCGGGTGCAGGTCAGCGGTGGCGAAGCTGCCGGCGCATCGCTCGCACGGCCTTTGACGATCCAGGGCGGCGCGCCCGCCTTCGGCGTCGAAGACCTCCAGTTCGTGCCCGAAGAAGAGGGCGGTGCGGTGGACGCGCGCGCCGGGTCGCACCCTTTCCAGCTGTCGACGACGATCGCCTTGAACCAGACGGCCGACCCGGCAGCGCCGCCCGCACTGCTCAAGGACCTGCGGCTGCAGTTGCCGGCGGGGCTCGTCGGCAACGCCACGTCGCTCCCGCAGTGCCGCGAACTGGACTTCGGGCAGCTCGCCTTGGGAGGTATCAACTCCTGTCCGATGGACACCGCCGTCGGAGTCGCCTCGGTCACTATCGACGAACCCGGCATCGGCCTGATCGTGAGACCGGTCCCGGTTTTCAACCTCGTGCCCTCGCGCGGCGAGCCGGCGCGCTTCGGATTCGAGGTCCTCCGCGTTCCGGTGCTGCTCGACACCTCTCTTCGCAGCGGCGGCGACTACGGCGTGACGGTTGGTGCGAGCAACATCACGCAGCTCGGCGCGGTGCTCTCCACCCAGGTCACGCTCTGGGGCGTGCCCGACGACCCGCGCCACGACCAGGCGCGGGGATGGCGCTGCCTCGCGGGCGGCTATTCGACCGGATATTCGGAAAGCGAACCGTGCGTCGCGCTCGACCAGGGCAACCCCGCACCGTTCCTGACGCTGCCGACGTCCTGCACGGCGCCCTTCGCGGCGAGCGTAGAAGGCGACTCGTGGCCGACCGCGGCCGCTCCGCAGGGCCTGCGCAGCGCGCCTCGCGAATACTCGCTCACCGACGGCTTCGGACGCTCGCTGGCGCTGACCGGCTGTGATCAGCTGCCGTTCGCGCCCTCGCTCGAAGTCGCGCCCGACACCCGCGCGGCGAGCACGCCGACGGGGTTGACGGTCAAGGTGCACGTCCCCCAGGACGCCAGCGCCACGGCCGGAGGACTGGCCGAGTCCGCGCTGAGGGACACGACCGTCGCGCTGCCGGAAGGGCTGCAGGTCAACCCGTCCTCAGCCGACGGCCTGCAGGCGTGCAGCGAGGCGCAGGTGGGGTACACCGGCGTGGAAGGCGAAACCGCGCTGTTCACACCCGACGCCGCGACATGTCCCGATGCCGCGAAGGTCGGCGTCGTCGAAGAAGTCAGCACGCCGCTGCTCGCCAACCCGCTGACCGGCTCGGTCTACCTCGCGGCACAGAACGCCAACCCGTTCGGCTCGCTGCTCGCGCTGTACCTGGTCGCAGAAGATCCCGTGTCTGGCGTGCGCGTGAAGCTCGCCGGCGACGTGGCACCCGATCCGGTCACCGGCCAGCTCACCGCCACCTTTACGAACGCACCGCAGGTGCCCTTCGAAGACCTCAAGCTGCACTTCTTCGGCGGACC
This sequence comes from uncultured Solirubrobacterales bacterium, assembly GCA_963743165.1. GTDB lineage: Bacteria > Actinomycetota > Thermoleophilia > Solirubrobacterales > Solirubrobacteraceae > Palsa-744. Next base: position 111,859 of record CAVUOP010000009.1, on the reverse strand, counting down.
GCGGGCGTCGCTGTCCACTCCGGCGCTGTGCGGCTCCTACACCGCGAACGCCTCGTTCACGCCGTGGTCCGGCGGCGCGGCGGTCGGCTCCTCCGCGAGCTTCCCGATCGACTCGGGCTGCGCGCGGGGCTTCGCGCCCGGCTTCAGCGCCGGCAGCGAGAACCCGCGGGCCGGCGGCTACTCGCCGTTCACCCTCTCGCTCACCCGCGCCGATGGCGAACAGGACCTTGCGGGCCTTACCGTGAGCCTGCCGCCGGGCCTGCTCGGGAAGATCGCAGGCATCCCCCTGTGCGCCGACGCCGACGCGAGCGCCGGCAACTGCCCCGAAGCCTCGCGCGTCGGCAGCGTGCGGGTCGCCGTTGGCATCGGGCCGAACCCGTACTTCGTGTCCGGCGGGGCGTACCTCACTGGTCCCTACAAGGGCGGTCCCTACGGTCTCGTCGTCGAGGTGCCCGCCGTCGCTGGTCCGTTCGACCTGGGGATGGTCAGCGTGCGCCAGTCGCTGCGCATCGACCCGCATACCGCGCAGGTCACTGCCGTGTCCGATCCGTTCCCCACCATCCTCGACGGCATCCCGCTGCACCTGCGCAAGGTCGAGCTGGTGCTCGATCGCCCCGGGTTCACCTTCAACCCGACGAGCTGTACGCCCACGCAGGTGGCGGGCGCCGCGACATCGGCCGAGGGAGCCAGCGCAAGTGTCTCCTCCCGGTTCCAGGTCGGCGGCTGCGGCGAACTGCCGTTCAAGCCTTCGTTCAAGGTCTCAACCCAAGCGCACACAGGCAAGAAGAGCGGGGCGAGCCTGGACGTGAGGGTCGGCTCGGGCGCTGGGCAGACGAATATCGGGAGGGTCGCTGTGACATTGCCCAAGGCGCTGCCCTCGCGGCTCTCCACGATTCAGCAGGCCTGTCCGCAGGCGACGTTCAACGCGAATCCCGCCTCGTGCCCCGCAGGCTCGGATATCGGGACCGCCACGGCAAAGACGCTTGTCCTCTCGGGTCCGCTGGTCGGCCCGGCGTATCTCGTGTCGCATGGTGGGGCCGGGTTCCCGGATCTCGTGGTGATTCTCCAGGGCGAAGGAGTCACGCTCGACCTCGTCGGCAGCATCGACATCAAGAAGAGCGTCACCAGCTCGACGTTCGCGTCGGTGCCAGACGCGCCGATCAGTTCCTTTGAGCTGAGTCTCCCCGAGGGGCCGCACTCCGCCTTGGGAGCGGTAGTCCCCGCGAAGGCGAAGGGCAACCTCTGTGGGCAGTCCTTGACGATGCCCACCACGCTCACCGGGCAGAACGGCGCGCAGGTCAAGCAGAGCACCAAGATCGCCGTCACCGGCTGCCCCAAGGCTACCCGGATGGCACACGGCAAGAAGAAGGCCAAGGCCACCCAGAGGGCGCACGGCAAGACGCGCGTGAAGGGGAAGAAGAAAAGCAAGTGAGCGCTGTTGTGTCCTCCCGCAACTCCCGGGCCGGGGTCAAGCGCTCCGGCTCGGAGGCGGCCGCGGCGGCCGCGCCCAGCGCCGTCGCCGAGATTCAGCGCCAGCGGATTCTGCGGGCCACGGCTGAGGTTGCCGCCGAGCACGGGGCGGGGGAGGTGACCGTTGCGCACATCGTGGAACGCGCTGGGGTCTCGCGGCGCACCTTCTATGAGCTCTTCGCCGACCGTGAAGAGTGCTTCTTGGCGGCGCTTGATGAGGCGATTGAGCGGGCCGCCGCTGTCGTGGTGCCGGTGTATGACGGTGCCGCCGGCTGGCGCGAGCGGGTTCGAGCTGGGTTGGCCGCGCTGCTCTGCTTCCTGGACGATGCGCCCGGGACGCGGGCGTTGCTTGTTGTCGAGGCTCTTGGTGCCGGGCCGCGGGCGCTGGCGCATCGCGCGCGGGTGATTGATGTGCTGATCACCGCCGTCGATGGCGGGCGCGCCGAGGGCCGGGGCGCCAATGCGCCTGCGCTGGCCGCCGAGGGTGTTGTCGGGGCTGTGCTTGCCGTCATCCACGCGCGCGTGAGCGCGGGGGCGGGGGCCGGGGTCTCCACGCGGCGGCAGGCAGCGGCACCGCCGTTGATCGAGCTCTTCGGGCCGCTGATGGGAATGATCGTGCTGCCTTATCTCGGTGCCTCCGCCGCGCGCAAGGAGAGTAAACGTCCCGCTCCCATCGGCGCTGCCGAGCGGCGCCCGCACTCCGGCAATCCGCTGGAGGGCTTGAAGATGCGTCTCACCTACCGCACGCTCTGCGTGCTGCGCGCCATCGCGGGACACCCCAACTCCTCCAACCGCGACATCGGCGCGGTGGCGGGCATGACCGATCAGGGGCAGATCTCCAAGCTGCTTGCGCGGCTGGAGGGGCTTGGGCTGATCGCCAACGTGGGCGATGGGCACGTCAAGGGGGCGGCCAACGCTTGGCGCCTGACCGAGCGCGGTGAGCAGGTCGAGCACTCGCTGCGGGGTTAGCGCGGCGCCTAGCGGCGTCCGCGCCTACACAGCTCGGTATAAAGGTGAATGGTCGTGTCGTTCCCTTGGGACGACACGCGTGTCACACTTAAAGTGACAAGGGGTCTTAGGCAGTTTTTTACCTTTCTGGCAAGGGTGTTAGACGGTTGTTGGATGGCTCGTAGTTCGATCGTCCATTAACCGTGACGACCCCGCTCTGAGCGGACATTGTGCGCGGCCATAGCGCTCCTGCACTGTGGGGACGGGGTCGCTGCAGCTTGACGTTGACATTGCCAGGGCCAACGAGTCAGGAGACCTTCTCATGCAAAAAACTGTGGACAGCGCCATGGTGTCTTCACCGGTTGTTGACATTTCTATTCACACAAATACGACGGCTGAGCACGTAGTCGTCGCCGTCGTCGGGCTCGGTTATGTTGGGTTGCCCACCGCCGTCGCTCTGCGTCAAGCCGGGCATCGCATCGTGGGGATCGATGTGTCTGCGCGGCGTCTCGATGCCATTCGCCGGGGTGAGGTCGAGCTTTTGAGTGAGGAGTGCGAGGCTCTCAGCCGGCATCTGGAGGGCGATGGGTTTGTGCTCACCGAGCAGATGCAGGCGCTCGATGCCGCGGATGTCGTGCTTGTCTGCGTGCCTACGCCGATCGATCAGCAGCTGCAGCCCGATCCCCGGATTCTGCGCGAAGCCTGCGCGGCCGTCGTGCGCCATGCGCGGCCGGGGCAGACGCTTGTCCTGACCTCCACCACCTATGTGGGGACCACGCGCGAGCTGCTCGTGCAACCGCTTGCGCGGCGGGGCCTGGATGTGGGGGAGGATGTGTTTGTCGCCTTCTCACCCGAGCGCATAGACCCTGGTGTGGAGGGGCACGAGCAGCTTGGCACCCCGCGCGTCATGGGGGGTGTTACCGCAGCTTGCGCCGAGCGCGCCGAGGCAGTGCTGGCCCACACCTGCAAGCACGTGCACCGTGTTTCCTCGCCTGAGGCGGCCGAGATGGTCAAGCTGTATGAGAACACCTTCCGCGCCGTCAACATCGCGCTCGCCTTCGAGATGGCCGAGGCCTGCCAGGCCTATCAGCTCGATCCCGTTGAGGTCACCGATGGGGCTGCCACTAAGCCTTATGGGTTTCTCGCGCACTATCCCTCCGCGGGTGTTGGCGGGCACTGCATTGGGGTTGATCCTTACTACCTGCTTGGGCCGTTGCGCGAGCGTGGGCGGCCCGCGCTGCTCGCCGAGGAGGCGCTGCGCAAGGTCTCTGGGCGCCCGCGCCACATCGCCTGGCGTGCACACGAACTGCTCACCAGATCTGGGCGGCCGCTGAAGGATGCTCGCGTGCTGCTTGTCGGCGCCTCCTACAAGCCGGGGGTGGCCGATACGCGTGAGGCGCCTGCCGTTGAGATCATTGAGCGCCTGCGCGCCGAGGGGGCGCACGTGGATTACTACGACCCGCTCGTGCCTTCCCTCACGATCGACGGCGACGTGCTGCATGGGGTGAGGGTTGAGTTGCGCGGCGATGGGCCCAATGTCGGGCGTGGCGAGACCGTCAAGGTCGGGGGCTATGACCTGGCGATTCTTGCCACCTTGCATCCCGGCCACGACTACGGCTGGATTGCGCGCTGTCCCGCTGTGCTCGACTGCACCTACCGCACTCCCGGCGGCAAGACGCGGTACCTGCCGTGAACCGCTTCCTCAAGGGTCTCACCGGGCTCTACATGGTGGGGTTGATCGTTGCCGTGCTGTCCTACAAGGCGGCCTTCGTGGATGTCATGTTCTCCAATGTCTTCTTTGGCATCTACTCCGTTGCCGTTGCCTCCTACATTCTCTCTCGCTTTCTCTTCAGCCTCTTCTATCGCTCGCGGCCCGATGCCGGTGTGCAGCCGCAGATCGCCATCATCATGCCCGGCTTCAACGAGCAACAGGCGATCGCTGCCTCGCTGCGCTCGCTGCTCGCGCTTGACTACCCCGAGGACAAGCTTGAGCTTGTCGCCATCAACGATGGCTCCACCGATGACACGCTTGCCGAGATGCAGCGCGTTGCGCTCGAGTCCGGTGGGCGCGTGCGTGTCATCGATTTTCCGCGCAATCGCGGCAAGCGCGCGGCGATGGCTGCCGGCATTCGTGCCACCTCGGCTGAGGTCGTGGCGTTTGTGGACTCCGATTCCGTGGTTGAGCCCGATGGGCTGCATTGGCTCGTGCAGCCTTTTGCCAATGCTCGCGTCGGGGCCGTCTGTGGGCACGCCAATGTGCTCAATACCACTGAGAGTTGGCTCACTCGTATGCAGGCCGTCAGGTATTTCGTCGCTTTTCGCGTCGTCAAGGCCGCGGAATCCGTGTTCGGGGCGGTGACCTGCTGTTCGGGCTGTTTCTCCGCCTACCGCCGCGAGGCCATCCTGCCGCGGCTTGAGTGGTGGGAGCAGCAGACCTTTCTCGGCGTCGAGTCCACTTTTGGGGATGACCGCTCGCTTACCAACTGCGTCCTGCGCGACTGGAAGATCCTGTATGAGAAGCGCGCCGTCTCGCACACCATCGTGCCTGTCACCTTCCGCGAATTCATCATCCAGCAGACGCGCTGGAAGCGCTCCTGGACGCGCGAGTCGCTACTGGTCGGGAAGTTTATTTGGCGCAAGCATCCGGTTGCGGCTTTTTTCACCTACATGAGCATTGTGCTGCCGCTCGTTGCGCCGATTGCGGCACTGCACGCCGTTGTGTGGGCGCCGCTCGTGCACCATGCCGGGTTGCCCCTCATCTACCTCGCTGGCATCTACGCGCTCGCGCTTGTCTATTCGCTCTATTACCTACTTTTTCAGGAGCGCTATGACCTGCTCTGGCTCTACGGCATTCTCTTTGCTTTCCTCTACCTCGCCGTGATGCTCTGGCAGACCTACTATGCGATTGCCACCTGCCGCACTTCGGCATGGGGGACTCGGCCTGCCACCGCCGGCATGGGTGGGGGAGGGGAGGGCTGAGATGGTCCGAGTGATTCTCAAGCGCGTGCTTGTGCGGCTGGTGCTCGTCGCTTCCGTCGCCCCCGTCATCCTGCTTGGCCCCGGGCTTGTGCGCGCGCCGATCAAGCTTGTGCGCGAGCTGGCGCTGCGCCATCCCATTCATCACGTGCGTCTCCCTGGACGCGTGCACGGACTGCATGTCCTGCACAGCACGCCGGTGGCGGTGCGCCTCGTCTGGCGCGCCGCGCACCGTGGGCGTTTTCCGGTCGAGGGCTATCGCGTCTGGCGCGACGGGGCGGTCGTCGGTCAGACGGCCGGCAGGAGCCTGGCGCTGCGCGTTGGGGGCGCGCGCGTCCATGTTCTGGCCGTCGCCGCGGTGGACACGCGCGGGCACCTGGGCCCGCGCGTGTCGCTTGCCACCGGGGTGCACCTGCCGCCCGGGGGGTCCAAGCCGCAGACTGTTGCGCACGCGCCCGTGGCGGCCTCCGTGCCTCGTGCTGCCGCGCCGCCGCCGCATGCTCCTGCTGCGCACGTTCCTCCCACTCCCCCCACGCTGCTTGCCGCCGAACACGTCACCGATACCTCCGCGACTCTCTCTTGGCAGCCTGGCACCGTTACCACTGGCACGCTTGTTGGCTACATGCTCTACCAAGATGGGGAACCTGAGCAGGTCGTGCATGGGCAGAGCATCACGCTCTCGCTTGCTTCTCAGCGCAGTTACACCTTCACCGTGCGCACGCTCGACTCCGCTGGCGATCTCAGCGAACCGGCGCCGGATCTGACCGTGCTCACGACACACACGCCGCCTTCAACTCCCGGCGAACTCCAAGTCAGCCAAATCACCGAATCCTCGGCCACGCTCAGCTGGTCCGCGTCTGAGCCTGTGAGTGGCAACATCGTTGGCTATCGCGTCTTCCGCGACGAACTGCCCGTCGGTGAGGTCTCCGCGACGAGCATCACCTTGACGAATCTTGCGCCTTCGACCGACTACCACTTCACTGTTGTGGCCGCCGATTCGCTTGGGGCGATCTCCGCGCCGACCGCTGCGCTTGATGTACGCACCGCCGATCCCACGCCTACCCATGGGCATGTGCAGGCCTTCCTGCTCGCCTCCACCGATCTCTCCTTTGATGACCTGCAGGCTCATTACCAGCAGGTTGGTGTCGTCTATCCCACCTACTTTCAATTGCGGCACCCAGGGCAAGGTGACCGGCCAGGACGATCCGCTTGTCACCGGCTGGTCGCGTGCGCGCCAGATCGCCGTGATGCCCCGCCTGAACTGCCAGAATCCTAGTGATGAGACGGAAATTCTCACTAACTCCACCGTCGAGGAAACCTTTATCGGGAACCTTGCCTCGCTCTGTGAACAGTACGGCTACCAGGGCATCCAGATCGACTTCGAGGGCGCGCCTCCGAGCGACCGCGAACCGTTCACGGCCTTCATCACCGCGCTCGCCACGCGCCTGCACGCGATGGGGGACAAGCTTTCCACGATCGTCACCGCCAAGTACTACAACATCCATTCCGGGCGCGCCGCGATGTATGACGATGCCGCGCTGTCTGTCCCTTCGGACTACATTTTCGTGCTCGACTGGGGTATTCACTGGACCACCTCCGCGCCTGGGCCGCTCGATGAAATGGCGTGGTTCAAGAAGGTTGCCGAATACACCGCCACCTTGCCCAACCTCGGCAAGTTCGTGCTCGGTATGCCGCTCTACGGCATCGACTGGAAGGGCGCCGGCGGCTCCGCGAATCCTGGCACTGCGCTTGAGTTTTCCAATGTCACCGCGCTAGCCGGCGAATTCGGGGTCATACCCAGTTGGGACTCCGTCGCGCAGGATCCCTGGTTCACCTATACCGATGGCGAAGGCAGCGAACACACCGTCTGGTACACCGACCGCCAGTCCGTGCAGGCGCGCGTGGAACTCGCCGAATCGCTCGGCCTCGGCGTCGGGCTTTGGCATCTTGGCTCAGAGGACCAGAGCATCTGGTCACTGCCGGGGCTGGGGGGATGACCCTGAAGCGCATCGGGATGGCGGGGGTGCTCACACTCACCCTCCTCAGCTGCACGCCCGCGCACGGGGCGGGCGTGCAGGCCTTCCTGCTTGCCACTGCGCCTGACTCCTTTGCCGATCTGCAGGCTCACGCCCGCTCGATCGAAACCGTTTATCCCACCTACTACGAATGCGAACCTGGGGGTGGCATCGCGGGGCATGACGAACCTGTCATTGATGCGTATGCCCGTGCACACCACATTCCCCTGCTGCCGCGCTTCAGCTGTCAGGACGGGCCCACCGTGCACGCCATCCTCACTGAACCGGGGCTGCGCGCGCGTACGCTCGCGGGTCTATACGCACTCGCCAGCAATCCCTCCTACGCCGGCCTCAGCCTCGACCTTGAGAACGATGGTGCCCTCGACCGCGAAGCGCTCACCTCCTTCGTCAGCCAGCTCGCCGCTGAACTGCACGCCGCCGGGCGTCGTCTCACCGTTGTCGTTGACGGCGTCACGCATGACGACCCCCGTCGTTCGACCGGCTTCTACAACGACACCGCCCTTGCCGCCGTCGCCGACAACGTCTTCGTGCTCGCTTGGGGCAGCCACTGGGCTGGTTCTGCCTCCGGGCCGCTCGCGCCGCTGCCTTGGGTTCGCCAGGTCGCCGCCTACTTCGCCTCCTTGCCTAACCCCGGCCGCTTTGTGCTTGCGGCGCCGATGTACGGGCTTGATTGGGAACAGCCTCCGGGGAATGCGGCCGGGGTTCCGGCCGGTCAGGCGGGCAGCGCTGTCGCGCCTCAGGCGACTGCCGATCAGTACGCGGGTGTCGTCGCGCTTGCTCATGCCACTGGTGCCAAGCCACTGCGGGACCGCTCCGTCGATGAGCTCACCTTCGCCTATACCCGCGCGGGGGTCACTCACCGCGTCTGGTACATGGATGCCCGCGCCATCCGCGACCGCCTTGCCGCCGGCCGCGACCGTGGGTTGAAAGTGGGCGTCTGGCGACTGGGAGGCGAGGATCAGGGGCTGTGGGCCTCTGGTTTCGCATTTTGAAGGCTCGCTTGAAGCGGAGCGCCAGCTTGGCGCTCACCCACCGAAGTTCACATTGTCTGTACCATATTGCACTTGCGCCGGGCTGGTCCTATCAGAATGCTACTGCTGTTGGTAGCGACGGTAATGGCGTCGGCTGCGGGCACAAGCCCGGCACGCGCGGTGCATGTCTCGCTCATGCCGACTTTCTCGGCGAATGGTCTGGGAGAAGGAACTACGCTCAGCGCCACGCTCGCCTTCAGCGGCGCTGAATATCACGGCACGGTTGCTCCCTTGACCGAGGTCGTCTTGCATCTGCCCGCCGGTATTGGGGGCACTCCGTTGGGATTTCCCACCTGTTCGGAAGCGATTCTCGAAGGCGCCGGCGGGCTTGAAGCATGCCCGCCGGGGTCCTTCGCCGGCCCAGCGGGCTCCATTGCTGCCGCCGTACAGATCGGCGGTGAAATTATTCATGAGAATGGCTTACTGCAGGCGGTCTTTGCTCCCGGCGGCGGGCTGCTCTTCTATATATCGCTCGTCTCGCCGATCAGCGTTCAGCTTGTATTCCGCGCGAGCGAGGCCGAAGACGCCTATCCATACGGTTATGAGCTCACGCTTGAGTTACCGTTGATTCCCGTGCTGCCTGGTGCGCCGGATCTCAGCGTGACCGAACTGAGCTTCGATTTGGGTACCTCGCGCTATGAAGGCCACGTGGCGGTCAACAGCGTGATCGTCCCGGCACAATGCCCGTCGAGCGGCAACTTCTCCTGGGCCGCGGACGTCGGCTTCTTCGAAGAGGCATCTCAGCACGTGACAGCTGAAGTTCCTTGCTCGGGAGTCCCCGGCAACCCGGCGAACGGAGGCGCCGGTGGCGCGGGGTCCACGAGCGATGCGGGGTCCACGAGGGGTGCGGGGTCGACTGGTGGTGTTCCTACCGTCTTGCCCCCGACCGGGCCGCCCGCGGGTCATCCCTCCCCGCCGAAGACGCCAACGATGGCACAGAGGCTCCACAAGGCATTGAAAACCTGCAGGAAGCTCAAGTCGAAGAGGGGCCGTCACAGGTGTGAACGGGTGGCCAGGAAGCGCTTTCGGCCAACGACGCAGAGAACCGGGGCCAGGAAGCGCTGAGGGCATTTTGTTCGGTGCAATTAGTTTGGCGCCAGCCGCACACTTTGGAAGTTGTTCGGCACAATTGGATAAGTGCCCAGCCTTGGCGGTTTGTGAGAACCGCACCTGACGCTGCGATTCGACCGCGCCGGCACAAACTCGCGTAGCGCACGTTCCATCCTATGGACTAGGGACACTGTCGGCGATGATCGACCCGATCACCCTTTCGATCTTCGAGATGGTTGGCGAGCCAGCTGCCAAGCAGCTGATGGAGTGGGCGAAGGGCAGCGAGGCAAACCGGCTCGTCAAGCTCCTGAAGCCCCGGTTCCCGAACGCTTACAAGCTGCTGACGCAGCCCTCCGTACTGGTCGAGATTTACGTGTACGCCGAGAGCGGCGTCTTCCGCCAAGCGGAGATGGTGCAGGCGCTGCGCGCAATCACCGACTCCTCGCAGCAGGCGGCTGAGCTTGCGGAGGCGATCCGGGAGAGCCAGTGGCGGGTGATGCGCGATGACCGTCAGGCCCACCAGGAGCTGCGGCGCCTCCGTGCGGAGATTGGCGGCGACATCAGCACCGGCAATAGCGAGCTCCTTCAGGGGATTACCGAGGCAATTGACCGGCTCGCGCTGCGGCTGCCGGCTGCACGGCAGCTGCCTGCGCAGACCTCGCCGTTCGTGGACCGCGACCGGGAGCTCGCCGACGGGCAGTCCAAGCTGGCCACGGCGTCCACAGGTCATGCGGCGATGCTCGTGAACTGCGTCGGTATGGCGGGCACCGGGAAATCCGTGTTCGCGCTGGAGCTCGCCTACCGCCAGCCCGATCGGTTCGACGGCGGTGTCCTGTACGTCGACATGCGTAGCCCCGACGGGAGGGTGCTTTCGGCCGGGGACATCGCGGCGCGGCTGCTGCGTGACCTCGGTGTCGGCCCGGACGCGATCCCGGAGAATCCCGAGCGCCGTCTGGCTCTGTGGCGTTCGATGTGCGCGACAGACCCGGTGCTGGTGGTACTCGACAACGCGCAGCAGGGCAGCGAGGTTCAGCGGCTGATCCCGGCCAACAGCGAGTGTGTAGTGCTTGTCACGTCCCGCATGCCGCTTCAGGGCCTCGCAGGAGCAGCGCTGATCGAACTGGCCGAGATGGCGCAGAATGATGCTCTCCAGCTGTTGGAGGCGATCGTCGGCGATCGTGTGCGTGGCGAAGCGGGAGCGGCCCGGGAGATCGTGGCCAGCTGCTCGGGCTTGCCGCTTGCGCTGGCCGTGGTGGCGGGCCGTCTGTGGGCACAGCCGGGCCGGACGCTCGCGAGCATGGCAAAAGCGCTTGCCGCCTCTGACGATCTCCTCGGCGGACTGGATGACCGGGCTGGGACGATCCGTGCGACGCTGGCCTCGAGCCTAGGTGACGCCGGGTCAGAGGCCCGGCGGGTGCTACTGCTGCTCGCGGCGCTGGACGTCAGCCACCCGGAGCTTGCTCTCGTCGCCGCGGTCGCCGCATGCGACACCGGCACTGCCGAGGCGCTGCTGCAGGAACTCGGCGAGCAGCGCCTGATCACCCCCGTCGCCGGGGGCGGCTGGAGGATCAATGACCTGCTTCGCCTGGCTGCGTCGCAGATGGCTGTCAGCGAGCTGGGCGAGCAGGAAATCCTGTCCGCACAGGAACGTAAGGTCCGCTGGGTAGTGGAAGCGGCAAAAGAGCACGCCCACGACCTAGAAGGCGAGGACTAGAGCGCAGTGGCGTTGAACTTGGAGCTCGAACGCGCCGCACTGGACTGGTACGAGGAGCGCCGCGACGAGCTGTTCTCTACGGTCGCACAGGCCCACAACCGTAATGATGACGGACAGGTTCTAGAGCTCGCGAGCGCGCTCGCGCCATTTCTGGCACGCCGCTCCTACTGGGATGAGGGCGAGACGATCCTCACCTGGGCAGTCGAAGCCGCGCGCCGCTCAGAGCAGCAGCAGCCGCTTGCAGAGATGCTTAATGAGCTTGGCACCGTGTACCGCCAGCAGTCCCGGTTTGAGCAGGCCGCCCGCGAGTTTGAGCGCGCGTTCGCGACTTTCGGGGACCTCGGAGACCCGGCCGGTGAGGCGCGGGCGCTTAGCAATCTCGGGCTCACCTACCGCAAGCTCGGGCAGACGGACCGCGCTCGGGACGCATTCGAAGCGTCAATCGAGCGCTGGCGGCGGCTTGAGGGCAGCGAGGAGCGTGAGCACGGTCTCGCTCGCAGCCTGAACAACCTCGGCATGACGCTCCGTGACGGCGGGCACTATGCCGATGCACAAGCCCTGTTCGAGCAGGCGCTCGGGTTGCGCGAACAGATCGAGGACGCGGACGGTGTGAGCCGAACGCTGAACAACCTCGGGCAGCTAGCCCGCTTGCAGGGGAACCCGGCCCAGGCGAGCGACCTGCACTTGCGAGCCCTTGAGATCCGGCGTGCTCTGGGCGACAGGCATGGCGTGGCACGCACCGCCGGATCGTTGGCGCTCGCTCTCGCGGAGCAGGCTCGCTTGGACGAGGCGAGGGCGCTGCTCGAGGAAGCGATGAGCATTCGCGGCGTACTTGGCGACCGCTACGGGGAAGCGGAGACCGCGCTTCAGCTCGCGCGTGTCGAGCAGGCGCAGGACGACCCTGACGCTGCCGTTGAGCAGGCCGCATTCACGGCCAGCCTTGCCAGGGAGCTTAGTGTGCCGAGGCTCGCGGCAGAGGCTTTGATGGTGCAGGGTGATGCGTATGCCGCCCTGGCTGAACCAGACGCGGCGGCGGCTGTGTGGACAGCGGCTATGGAGCAGTTCCGTGCTCTCGGTGCCGACGCGGAGGCCGAGAGCGTGCTGCGCCGGCTAGCCGAGTAGTCCCGACTGGGCGGTTCGTAGCCTGCTCTGCCGGCACGCGCAACGAGACTCACGACCGTGCCGGCCCGTGCCAATTGGAGCGCGTCCAAGCGCATCCCCTCTTGGCTCAGCAGCTTTATGGATGACAGCAGGTAGACAGTAAGTTGTTACTGCCTAGTGACTGTAATTTGGCGCGGGCGGGTTTCCTACCGTAATCTCGACTTGTTCTAACCCCTTGACTAGAGGAGTCGACCATGACTGATGCTGCGCGGACTGATCCTGGCTTCGAGTTCAAGGGGCATCCCGAGATCGAGATGCCTGCGCCAGAGGCTGCTGCGGCGCTTGTCCCACCCATCGACCCACTCGGGCCTTTGGAGCGGCTGGTGGGGGGAGGGGATGAGGCGACGTGGATCGGCGAAGGCTTCAACACCATTTGGCGCCCGCACACGCTTGCCGGCAGTGGACAGGACCGCTTTCTGGAGTTGAATCTCACTACCGAGAAGCTTGTCTTCAGCAAGATCAAGGGCGCAATCCCCAATCGCGGCCTGCTGATGCCTGACATCAACATGTTCGGCATCACTTACATGCAGCAGATCGCTGAAAAGCACGATCCGGCCGAAGGGCTACACATCGAGCCGGGCATATGGGCAAACGTTCCACACACGAGCAATCCCGCAGAGCCTCCCACGGTCGTACGCATGGGCTCCATCCCGCACGGCACCGCGATTCTCGCCCAGGGCACTGGAAAAACCATTCTCGGAGCCCCCAGCATCGGCAATAACAACATTATCCCCTTCGCCGTGGGCTCCCCGCCTCCGCCGAACTCCGACTTCGCCTCGGCTGAGGCTATATTCACCGAGCTGAACCTCGCGACACAAACGCCGTTCCGACACGCATCGCCTGGGGTGACTCAGGAACTGGTGAAGAACCCAAACAGCTTCCTCCACAAAGGCCTCGTGGGGAAGCATGTCGTCAACACGACGATCCTCGCGATCTCGACCAAGCACACCCCTATCAAGGGCGGAGGAACGGCCAACACGGCGTTCCTCGAAGCAGCGACCTTCCCTCCCGGCGGCAACGCGAAGGCCGTCGAGGTCGACGCGATCTTTTGGATCGAGGCCATCGCCGGGGCGCCGGGCACGCCCAACACGCTGCAGTTGCAGTACACGCAACTGGTGCAACTCGACTTCAATGGTCTGCGCTGGCCTCACGTGACCGTCGCAACGCTTCACAAGCAATGATCTGCCAGGGGCTTGGTGTAAAGCCTCAACCGGACTCGACGGTTTACTGATCATCTCTCCGCCGCCCGACTCGGCCTGCGACCCAGTCGGGCTCTTTCTTATGACTGTCCGCCCAGCGAGATCTTGAAGGGCCTGAGATAGACTGCGATCATGCTTGATCGAGTCGGAAAGGAAGCATTCCTCATGTTGGCAGCTGTCGCGCTGGCATATCTTGCCGCAGGTCCTCTCGGAGCGGCGATATGCGGTGTTCTCGCAGTCGTGATCGCCCTGGTCCTATGGACTCCCCTGCGAGGCTGGCTCGGCATCAAGCCTCCTGCAAAGAACGTGCCTGCTGGAGATCGCCTCCGTACTGGCGTAGTCGTCGCCGATGACAGCAGCGACATCAGCGTGGAAGACAGTGACGGATACGGCGTCCCGGTGGTAGGCGCCCAGAGATCTAGCAACGTGCGAGTGGCACGCAGTCGTTCTTGGAATCGTTAGTAGCGGACTCCAGTCCGACTACGTACGACACGGAGACCGCGCGTCCTCTCTGCACTTACGAGAGTAGGTCCGTCAGTCGAGCAATCGATGATTTCTCCCCCGTTACAGTCCTGCAAGTGGATTGCTGCCGGTATCGACTGTGGGGCTCCGTGTGCCTGCGGAGAGCCCGGCAGAATTAGACGACTCGGAGGCTGGGAAGCCGCAACCGTCTTCTGGGCCTCAGCCTTCCTCGTAGCCCGTTCCTGCCGTCTTCGCTCAGCTCGATTCATGGGTTGATGCTAGACCAGGAAGGCGACGGAGGCGAAATCTGGCTCTATAAAGCCAAATAGTTTCGCAGTTCGTTTCGCTGGAGTCTCCAGGCCCCGGAGGCTCCAACCTCGCGGGGGTGCTTTTGCTGGCTTTCCAGCCGATATAGGACTAGAATCTCCCGTGAGGGCGGCCGCATCAACGACCGCCCTCACGTTCAGCGGAGACGCCAGGCGGAGCGGTACCCATTGCTCCTCCGTCTGGCTCTGGCCCGGCTGGCTCACCGCTTTGGACACGGTGTCCGGACTCATTCTTGGTCGCCCCTGCCTACAGGCCCATGAGGGCTGTCTTCTGGGCCGAGGTCGTAGAGAACATCGAGATTGGCTGCTACTGCCGTGAGCCACGCTTTACGTGCGCTGGCATTGAGAACGCTCTTGCTGGTCGGCCAGTCTGCAGGGATCGCGGGTAGGGCACTAAGCATCCCCGCGAGCAGCGGATGCGGGGATGCCTGCCCAAGTGGGGTGTGGACGGGGGGAAGCGGGCCAGCAGGCGGCGGAGTCTTGGGCTTTGGCTTTCTCGCCACCGCCGAAGTTGCCTGCTCGCGGGGACGACTCGGCGTCGCATTGGCCGACTGACCCGTGACTCGACGCTTCTGCACGCTGCCCTCAGGCAAAATCTCCGCGAACTCGCATAGCGTCAGGAACAGGGTCACCATCCGTTTGATCTGACCGCGAGGCTCGTAGTGACGGAACTGGTCGGTGACCTTCTCGGCCGAATCCGTCGCTGGATCGATGTACTGGAAAACGTCATCGTAAGCAGCCCGCAGAAGAGACGCGAACCGAGTCCGCAATTCGGACTCTGGTGCCTTCCTTAGCTCTTCGAGTTGGGCAGTTGGCTGGCCGTCTTCAGTCAGCAAATCGAGCAATCTCAGCGTTTGGGTTACACGCGGTACAAGACTCGCAGTCACTCCAACGCGCTCAAGGACGGACCCGGTGATCGGCGTCGGGATTGAGCGACTGCGGAATGCCAGCACAAACTCGATGACAGTTGCGGGGGGTGCGTATGGGGCTTGGCCTTCGGGTTGTATCGCCATATCCGTAACAGTAGCAGACCATGAAGCAGAAGCATAATGACAGGAGCAAGCATATGGAGCATAGAGCAGACCGGATGCGTCTCTCGTGGCCCGACCTCCGTCAAATGCTGTCCGGCTGGCTGGCTGTCAGCCCGCCGGACAGCGTGATCAATGTGGGCACCGTCGGAGCGACGCAGCGCGACGCCAAAGCCGCATTTGCTGTCGAGATTGAGGCATGGGCCACCCTTGCCGAGACGCCATGGGGTAACCGCGCCCGCTAGCTGAGGTACGGCCGGTGCGAGCAGCCCTACAAACCCACACCAGCACAGGTCTAGCGAGTTTCGCTAGACCCTCAGGAGGAATTTGGCGAATCTCTGGGCGCCAGTCATAGAGCCGATCCTACAGACCCTCTCAGGCACGATACCCCAAGATCGGCCGATCTTACCCCAACAGCAGAGGAAGACCCCGAAGGACCTGGACATAGCGATGATCTACCTTGCTGGGCGCGCTATGAGCGCGAGTAGCGCGACAGCAGCCGCCTAATGGCCACGTGCCAAGGCAGCGGCAGCAGCGTCGGTGAACTCCTGGTCGTCTGGGAGTCTGATTGTGCCGGCGGTGTGGTGCGGGGCCGGTAGCGACCCTCCTCTTCGGGTGAGGTCGTCAGCGTAGGCTGCCAGTGCCTCCTCGATACGTTCTACGACCTCTGAGCGTGTAGCGCCGATTGCGACCACGCCAGGAAAGTCGGGCAGGTAGGCACCCCACCCGCCGTCTTCGGCCTGCTCGTAGATAACAATGTAATCGCTCATCGAAGATGCTCCAAGCTGCCTGCCTAGCGAATGCTGATAAGCGTACCGACTAGGGCGTGTCGCTGTCTTTTGCACAATATGCCTCCAGTCCCCACCGAGCCTATATGCCGGACCGCCCGGGCGACGGAGATGGGAAGACCGCAGTCACTTCGATTTCTATTTTTACAATTATACGGACGGCTCATGGGTGTCGCCGCA
The DNA here is from genome assembly GCA_963743165.1 of uncultured Solirubrobacterales bacterium. Lineage (GTDB taxonomy): Bacteria > Actinomycetota > Thermoleophilia > Solirubrobacterales > Solirubrobacteraceae > Palsa-744. The sequence continues at coordinate 95,490 of CAVUOP010000009.1, read as the reverse complement.
GGGAATCGTCGTACACGACCCTTGCTACTGTGGAAGGCATTCCAACAGGAACGTATCTATTTTCGGATATCTTCCACAGTTGTGGTGCGGAAGAATGGGCTGGATATTAGGCGAGCGTTACATGGACCTAAGATATCCACGATTCTCGTCGTCGGCATGTGTGTTGCCCTGAACGCCTGTGGTGCCGCGTCCAATGGGGATAAGGGTCGCCACAACCTCGGCTACACCACGGCTCTGGCCGAGTCTGTCGCGCCGGTGGCAAATAGTCCAAATAAGTATTGCCTCACGCCGACGGCAACCGAGCTGAACCAGGAGCTGGTTCCTGAAACGCCGTGTGCGATAGTTCTATCGCGCTATGCGGGCCTACCTGCGCACGTCGGTACCAAGCTGGTGGGACGGGTTCAACTGCGCAGCCCATCCCTGATACACAGTTTGACGAGTGAGTTTAACTCGCTTCCTCACCACGTAGCAGGGGCCATCGTTTGTCCCGATGACGATGGGTCAGAGATCGTAGCCAGCCTTAAGTACCCACACCATCAAGATCTGCGGCTCACGATTACGCTCACCGGTTGCATGGGCGCCCGGCGCGGGTCATTGACCCGCTCGGCGCTTGGACGCTCCGGCGCCAAGCTGATTGGGCAGCTTGAACGGCTGGTGTCTCGGCGGGCCTAGAGGCCAAGGCTGTGGTGATTGGCCGCCTGGTGCCGCTAAAGGTCCGTGGCGGGATGCGCATCCGATCGACCGGCCTGCGAAGCTCGCCGGTCGAGCGGAGGTGACAGCCTGCCACGGGCCGCGCGTGCCCTTTGACATAGGACACACCAGAGACCCTGTGGGCCTTGCTGTTACCCCTTGATTTGCTGTTCTGGGCGGCGCATGCGCCGCTCAGCGGGACGGCACATGTGCCGTCCCGGACCGGGCCGCATGCGGCCCGGTCTTCCTACATCAGCTTCATTACAAGCAATCGGCCCGGCCTCTACTTGACGACTCGTCTCTACTTGATGAACAGCATCTCGCTGTACTTCGGCAGCGGCCACAGGTCGTCGGCCACTAGCTTCTCCAGGCGATCTGCCACCTCGCGTACGTCTTCCATTGCGGGGATCACCGCGTCGCGCATGTAGCTAGCCCACTTGTGGGCTGAGGCGTCGGGCTGGTTGTCCTTCAGGTTTGCGTCCTCCAGCTTCACGATCGCGTAGTGCAGCTCCTTCACGACCGGTTCGATCTCCTCCGTCAGCTCCGCCAGACCTGTTGCTGACAGTTCTGTCAGGTAGCGCACTGCTGCTGGCATGATCATCGTGCGGGCCATCGTGGCTGCTGTCTCTGCCTCGATGTTGATCGTCACCGCGTACTGCTCAGTGAAGACCTCCTCGCGGGACTCCAGCTCGCGCTTTGAGAGCACCTTGTACTTTTTGAACGCTGCCACTGTCTGCTTGTCGGTAAGCCATGGCAGGGCGTCGGGGGTTGTGCGCAGGTTCAGGAGGCCGCGCTTCTCTGCCTCCTTGTGCCACTCCTCGCTGTAGCCGTCGCCGTCGAAGATCACCTGCTTGTTCGCGCTCCAGCTCTCCTTCACCACCTTTGCCAGGGCCTTCTTGAGCGTTGCGCCTGGGGCCTTTAGTGCGGTGCTCAGCTTCTCCGTCAGATCGTCCACTGCCTCCGCCACGATCGTGTTCAGCACCGTGTTGGGCATCGCCGGGCTGCTGCTTGAGCCGAGTGCGCGGAACTCGAACTTGTTGCCTGTGAACGCGAACGGGCTTGTGCGGTTGCGGTCGCCTCCGTGCAACGGCAGTGCGGGGAGGACTGGGGTGCCAAGGCCTAGCAGTGAGCCGGGCTTCGAGCTGCCCGCCTTGCCTGCCTCGATCGCCGCGAATACCTTCTCCAGATCTGCGCCCAGGAAGATCGAGATGATCGCTGGGGGGGCCTCGTTTGCGCCTAGGCGATGGTCCTGTCCCGCGCTTGCGATTGAGGCCCGGAGTAGGGCCTGGTGCTTGTTCACTGCCTGGATTACGGCTGTGCAGAAGAACAGGAACTTGAGGTTTTCGTGGGGGGTCTCGCCCGGCTCCAGCAGGTTCAGGCCCGTGTCCGTGCCCATCGACCAGTTGTTGTGCTTGCCGCTGCCATTCACTCCTGCGAATGGCTTCTCGTGCAGCAGGCATACGAGGCCGTAGCGTCGTGCCGTGTTCTGCATGATCTGCATCGTCAGCATCTGATGGTCCGCGCCGACGTTTGAGTTCTCGAAGATCGGTGCCACCTCGTACTGGTTTGGCGCCACCTCGTTGTGGCGTGTCTTGATCGGCACGCCTAGCTTCGACAGCTCCAGCTCTACCTCCAGCATGTACGCCAGCACCCGCTCGGGGATCGAGCCGAAGTAGTGGTCGTCCAGCTCGTGGCCCTTGGGGGGCTGCGCGCCGAATAGCGTGCGGCCTGTTGTCAGCAGGTCGGGGCGCTCGAAGTAGTACTGCTCGTCTACCAGGAAGTACTCCTGCTCGCAGCCGATCGTCGTGAACACGCGCTGCGCGTCCTCTACGCCTAGCAGCTCAAGGGCGCGGATAGCCGCTCCTGAGAGGGCGTCCATCGAGCGCAGCAGTGGGATCTTGTGGTCCAGTGCCTCGCCCGTCCAGCTTGTGAAGGCCGTCGGAATGCACAGCAGCGCGCCGTTCGGGTTCTCCAGGATGAAGGCGGGGCTGGTCGGGTCCCAGGCGGTGTAGCCGCGCGCCTCGAACGTGGCGCGGATGCCGCCTGTTGGGAAGGATGAGGCGTCGGGCTCGCCCTGGATCAGCTCCTTGCCGCTGAACTCCGCCAGCGCCGTGCCATCGCCCACCGGGCCGTAGAACGAGTCGTGCTTCTCCGCTGTGCTGCCGGTCAATGGCTGGAACCAGTGCGTGTAGTGGGTCGCGCCCTTCTCCATCGCCCAGTCCTTCATTGCCTGCGCTACCGCGTCCGCCAGTGAGGTGTCGAGCGCCTCGCCGCGGCCCAGCGTGCGCTGCAACGCCTTGTAAACGTGCTTGGGCAGGCGCATCCGCTGCACGGCTGGGCTGAATACGTTCGCGGCGAACGTGTTGTTGCCGGGGAGGGTCAGGTCGGGGGCTCCCAACGCGGTTCCGTTGGCGCTCCACTGGGCGGCTGTCACGTTGTGCTGGCGGGTCCTGGGCATAGGCGGTTTCAATTCCTCCTCAAGAAGGTCTATCTCGTGGGCATACGACGCAAGCGCATCGTAGACCTACCTGTTGCGCTTGCGCGCCTTGCCCTTGGCGAAAACCGCGCCGCGCCGTTTCGACACCCGGCCAAACGGCCCCGTGGACCTAAAGGGAAGTTAAGGGCGAGGGGGTTGATGCCCTTTTTTTGAGATTAGATATCTATGGTATCTACGGCGTATATACAATGGTGCTCAAACCGTAAAAACAGAGACATCACGTGCGCGTCTTTAGGTTGCCCGGCGACTGGTTGCCGGCTACTCGGAGTAGTGGCCCGGCGGGTAGCGCCCGAGCGTGACCTTGCCCGTTTCCGGGTTCACGTAGCGCTGTGGTGGGCGGCCCGCGATCGCTACCTTCAGGTGGCCGATCGGCAGTCCGCCCGGGCCTTCCAGTACGCCGACTCTGCTCACGCGTGCGCGTGCGTTGCCGCCTAGGCCTGCCGCCACCACGAAGTTGATGCGGTGCAGGCCGCCCTTCACTGGCGTTACACGCCACACGAAGGTGCGCGTGCGGCCGGGGGCCAGTGGTCCTAGTGCCCACGTGTTCACGTACGCCGTCTGGCCGCCGCCTGGGGGGTCGACCGTCACCGACTGCACCGGGCGCTTGGGGATCGCGCCTGGGGGGAGGGTGGGTCCCTCATCAACGATCCACACCGGGCGCTGGTTGGCTGCCAGCCCTGGATAGGTGCTCACATAGGAGAAGGAATCGATCGTCACCGCCACGTTGGGCAGCGTGCTCGTGCCGATGTTGCGCACTTTCAGGATCAGCCTCGTGCTGCGCGACACCGCCTGCAGCGGCGGGAAGCTTGCCTGCACGATCTTCACCGGGAAGCTGCCTTTGGCTTCGCCCGCGGTCAGTTCGCTGCCCCCGCAGCCGCTGATCAGCGCCGCCGCGACCGCGGCTGGCACGACCACTGGAATCAGACGCCTCCCCCTCACAACGATGGCGACGATATCAGTGGCGGTGGCGCTACGCCAGCACATGGCGTAGAGTTATCTGGAGGTCAAAGATGCGACTTGGTAGTAGCCACAGGAGGGGTAGCTGAGAATGGTTCGCTCCACAGCTGAGCGTGCGTTCCTCCCAACGAGGAACGTTCTTGAGGAAATTGGGGACATGATGATCCTGACCGGCAGGACGATCATGTCTGCCGTCAGGCCGCCTTACCCTTATGGGGAGGAGCTTGTCTCGCAGTTCCTCTTCACGCTGCGCCTCTGCTGGTTTCCGCTGCTGATCTCCACCGCCGTCTTCGGCTACGAGGCACCGGGCTTGCAGGCCGCCAACTTCCTCTCGCTCTTCGGCTCGCTCGACCGCCTCGGCGGCTTCTTCGTGCTTGCTTCCGTGCGCGAAGCGGGGCCTTTCATCGACGCCGTCATCCTCGTCGGTGTAGCTGGTACTGCCATCACCGCCGATCTCGGTGCGCGCAAGATCCGCGAGGAGCTCGATGCCCTGCAGGTGTTGGGTGTCGATCCCGTCAAGAATCTTGTTGTGCCGCGCTTCCTGGCGCTGATGCTCGCCACCGGCCTGTTTGACATCTACGCTGTGCTCTTCGGTATCTTCGGCGGTATTGGGGCCGCGCTGGTCTACGGCCAGCCGCTCGGGCCGTTCTGGGCCACCTTCTTCACCAACGCCTCCACGACCGATCTTTGGGGCTCCGTGCTGAAGACCACCATCTTCGGCGCCATCATCGCCATCGTCTGCTGTTACAAGGGCATGGCTGCCTCCGGCGGCGCCGAGGGTGTCGGCCGCGCTGTCAATCAGGCCGTCGTCATTGCGCTGCTTGGCGTCTTTGCCTTCAACTACGTCTTCACGCAGACGCTGCTTGCCACCCATCCTCAGATCTTGGTGCCCAAGTAATGGAATGGCTTTGGTTTCCCCGTGAATGGGTGGCCATCAGCGGCGAGATCAGCCGCTTCTGCGCGCAGGTCGTGCGCGATGTATGGGGCCTGCGGGTGCTGCGCTTCTTCGGCGAGGCCCTGCGTCAGTCGGGCATCCTCATCATCGGCTCGACGCTCGTCATCTGGGGGCTCGTCTTCATCATCGGCCTGCAGTGCGGCATCTCCGGTGCCTATCTGCTGAAGGGCGTCGGCGCGCCCGCCTACTCCGGTGTCTTCACCGCCTGGTGCGATCTGCGCGAGCTCGTGCCGCTCGTCTTCGGCTACATGATGGCCGCCAAGGTGGGCACCGGCATCGTCGCCGAGCTCGGCGCCATGCGCATCTCTGACGAGATCGACGCGCTTGAGGTCATGGGCGTCGATTCGATGACCTTCCTCTGCGCCACGCGCCTGGCGGCTGCCTGGCTGGTGCTGCCCTTCATGTACATGGCGGCCATCGGCGCCGGCTTCCTCGCCTCCTACATCGCCGTCGTGCAGCAGGTGGGGGCCGTGTCCTCCGGTGGCTATTTCTTGATCTTCTGGCAGTTCCAGAACCCGCCTGACTTCTTATTCAGCCTCATAAAGGCCATGTTCATGGCGACTGCCATCGTTCTGGTGGGTTGTTACTACGGCTACAACGCCTCCGGCGGTCCAGTCGGTGTGGGGACCGCCACCGCCAAGTCGATGGTGCTGAATCTTGTGCTCGTGCATCTAATCGCGGCCATGGGTACCCAGATCTTCTGGGGCGCCAATCCGCGGGCCCCCGTGGGGGGTTAGCGGATGGCTGTCGAGGAGCGCTCCGAGGCTGGCGACGCCGCCCAGTTGGAGGCCGAGGCGGACGAATTCCGCTACCACACCGGCGAGGGTCGGCCGAGCGAGGCCGGCGATGCCATCCAGTTCATCAACGTGCACAAGGCCTTCGGTCGCAACAAGGTGCTGCGTGGCCTCAACATGGGGCTGCCCGAAGATCAGATCTCGATGATCATCGGGCCTTCCGGCACCGGCAAGTCCGTCTGCATCAAGCACATGGTTGGGCTCATGTATCCCGACGAGGGCGACGTCATCGTGCACGGACAGTCCGTCCCTTCGCTGCCCGATGCCGAGCTGTTTGAGATGCGCAAGAAGTTCGGCGTGCTCTTTCAGGACGGCGCTCTGTTTGGCTCCATGAACCTGTACGACAACGTCGCCTTTCCTCTGCGCCATCACTCCGAGAAGGGCGAGGATGAGATCTCCCACATCGTCCACCGCCGTCTGCGCGAGGTGGGGCTTGCCGATGCGCACGACAAGATGCCCAACGAGCTCTCCGGGGGAATGCGCAAGCGCGCCGGTTTCGCCCGCGCGCTCGTGCTTGAACCGCAGATCGTGCTGTTCGACGAGCCTGACTCGGGTCTTGATCCGGTCCGCACCGCGCTCTTGTGCGAGCTCATCAAGGAAGTCCACGCCGAGAACGGCGGCTGCTACGTCGTCATCACGCACGACATCATGAGCGCCCGCCGCGTCGCCAACCACCTCTCGGTCCTGTGGAAGGGACGCATCGTGCAGTCCGGTCCCGCGCAGGAGCTGTTTGAGTCCGAGAACCCGTTCGTCCGGCAGTTCCTCTCAGGGGAATCGGCAGGTCCCCTGGGCATGGAGTAATAGCCTCCTTTTGTGAACGTCGCCCGCTTCCTATCGCGCCTCGCCGGCGCCGCCGGGCGTCGCCCGTGGTTGACCGTCGGCGTTGCCTTGGCCCTCGGCCTGGGCGCTGCGGTGTTGGCGCTGGGGCTGCACCCGAGCGCCGCCGCCGATACCTTCGTGGGCAAGTCCAGCGCGGACTACCAGGCCACCCAGCGCTTCTACAAGACCTTCGGTGAAGAGCCCGTCGCCGTAGTCGTCAAGGGCAACCTGCAGCAGCTCGTCCTGAGCTCGGACCTCGAGCGCCTTGCCGGACTTGAGGGTTGCCTCTCGGGCAACGTGCCCGCCAAGGGGCTCGCGCAGTTGGGGGGCGCCGCCGGGCCATGCGGTCAGCTCGCCCGGGCGCGCACCGTCAAGGCCGTCATCGGGCCCGGCACCTTCATCAACGAGGCCGCCACCGAGCTCGACGCCCAGCTGCAGAACCGCAACCAGCAGGCGCGCCAGGAGGCCCAGCAGGCGCAGAGCATCGTGCACCGCCAGGCGCTCGCCCAGGGTCTCGGTCCCGCGCAGGCCAACAAGCTCGCCAGCCAGGCCAGCAGGGTGATCCTCAACGCCTACACCAAGGAAGTGCTCACGCTTGGTCTGCAGTATGGGCTGCGCGGCGTGCCCAGCGTGACCGACCCCGGCTTCGTCTCGCAGGTCGTCTTCGACGGTTCCGTCAAGACGCCCGGCACGCCCAAGCAGCGCTTTGCCTATCTCTTCCCGAACCGCGAAACGGCGCTCGTGTCCGTGCGCATGCGCGCCGGTCTCAGCGAAGCGCAGCGCACGCATACGATCGCGCTGATCCGGGCTGCCGTCGCGATGCCGCAGTGGCGCCTTGAACATGGCGGCACCTACCTCGTCACCGGTGAGCCCGCGATCGTCAGCGATCTCACGGGGCGTCTCTCCTCGGCGCTCGAGTTACTGCTGGTGGCTGTCGCGCTGGCGATGGCGCTTGCTTTGGGTCTTGTTTTCACTGGACGCCCCCGCTTGTTGCCGCTGGCGGTCGCCGCGCTGGCCGTCGCGCTCACCTTTGGCGCGCTCGCGCTCGTCGGCGGCCGGCTCACGATCGCGCAGGTTGCCGTGCTCCCCGTGCTGGTCGGCCTGGCGGTCGATTACGCGATTCAGTTTCAGTCTCGTACCGAAGCGCGTGCGATTGCCTTGGCGGCAGTGGCCAGCATCGGGGCTTTTGTCGTGCTGCTCTCCTCGCCGGTGCCGACCGTCAGGGGCTTCGGTGGGCTGCTCATTGTTGGCGTGGCCATCGCCTTCGCAACTGCCTTGATGGTGGGTACCGCGGCGCTCGCGCTGGTCGCCAGGCGGCCGTCGCCGGGGACGGGGGTGCATGGGCCCCGGGTGCATGGGCCGCGGATGTATTGGGGTCTGGCGCAGGCTTGGCGTGAGGCCGGCGAACTGGTGCGCGATAACCCGCTCAGCCGGGGCGTCGTGCGGCTCGCGCTCGTCGTGGCCGTGCAGCGCCCCGGGCGCGTGCTTGCCGTGGGGGTGGCACTGGCCGTGCTCGGTTGGGGCCTCGATACCCAGACACACGTCGAGACCGACATCACCAAGCTCGTGCCCCAGAACATGCAGTCGCTGCGCAACCTCAGCGCGCTGGAGCGCGCCTCGGGGGTCGGTGGGGAGATCGACATGATGGTCAGCGCCAACGATCTGACACAGCCCAAGACGATCGAATGGATGAGCTCGTATGAGAGCGCCGTGCTCAAGCGCTTTGGCTACAGCTCCACCCAGGGCTGCGGCAAGGCTGAACTTTGCCCCGCCTTCTCGCTCCCCGCTCTCTTTCAGGGCCCGGCCGGCGCGGGGGGTACTCCGCCCAAGCTCAAACAGAGCGAAGTGCGCGCGCTGCTCGCGGCGATCCCGCCTTACTTCTCCCAGGAGGCCATCACCGTCGACCGGCGCACCGCCACGCTGGCGTTCGGCATCCGCCTCATGCCCTTGAGCCGCCAGCAGCAGGTGATCGAAGGCATGCGCGCCGCGCTGCACCCACCCGCCGGCGTCAGCGTGCAGCTGGTGGGCCTGCCTGTGCTCGCTGCGCAGGCCGACGCGCAGGTCGCCTCCGTCGCGCGGCGCATGCTCACTTTGCTGGCGGGGCTCCTGGCCGTCGGTCTCGTGCTGCTCGCGGCCTTCCGCGGTGACTGGCGGCGCGCGGCCGCTCCCTTGCTGCCGGTCGCGCTCGCCACCGGCTGGTCGGCGCTGATCGTCTTTCTTTTGCGCGTGCCGCTCAACCCCATGTCGGTCATGCTCGGCACGCTTGTCATCGCCATATCCACCGAGTTCAGCGTGCTGCTCTGCGAGCGCAACCGTCAGGAGCGCCTGGCCGGGGCCACGATCATCGATGCGCTGCGCGCCAGCTATAGCGGCACCGGCGCTGCCGTCGCGGCTTCGGGCGTCACCGCCATTATTGGCTTTGGCGTGCTCGCGCTCTCAGACATTCAGATGCTGCGCGACTTCGGCATCGTCACCTTGATCGACCTCAGCGTCTCGCTCGTCGGTGTGCTCATCTCGCTGCCCGCGGCGCTGCTGTTTGTCGAGGGGAGAGTGCAGCTGCGCCTGCCCCGGCGCTCGCCGGCCGTGGCGCGCGCGCGATGAAGGGAGCTGCCCCGGTCGCCGTCGTCGGTCTCGTGCTGCTCGCCTTCATCACGCTCAACACCGTCCTCACGGCCCCGCGCGGGGCCGATGGCATCGCGCCGGGGGAACGCGTGCCGCCGTTCGCCCTGCCGCTGGCTACCGGCAACGTCAAGGGTGACGCCAACATCGCCACCCACGCCAACGACGGCTCCGCGGGGCGCCGCCCTGCCTGCTCCGTGCGCGGTGTTGGGCTCATGAACGTCTGCGAACTCTACGAACGCGGGCCGCTCGTACTCGCCTTGATCGTCGACTCCGGCTCCTGCCCCGGTGTGCTCGATGACATGCAGGCCTTGGCGCACGCCTTTCCCGGTGTGGGCCTGGCCTCCGTGGTGATCCAGGGAGAACGTGCTGCCGTGCGCCGCCTCGTCGTTTCCCATGGTCTGCGCTTCCCCGTCGGTCTGGATAGAGACGGTGTGCTCGCGCAGCTCTACAAGGTGTCAAGCTGCCCGCAGGTGAGTTTTGTCTACCCCGGCGGTGTCGTGCAGAGCAAGGCGCTCTTGAAGCGTCCTGCGCGTGGTGTCCTACGCGCGCGCATCGCCGCCTTGGTAGCGGCGGCGAAGGCCCGGGGATGGCAGCAGCCGGCGTAGCCGAAGGCTGGTGCGCCCCCGAGGTGCGCGAGGCGTTCCCGGACCTGCGTCTCGTGCTCGCCGAGACTCCTCCCGCGCCCGCAGGATGGCTGAGTGGTGCCTCACCGGAGGGTGTGCGCGAGCGGCTGCGCGCGCTTTCGGACCGCTGGTCCGGTGCGCAGGCCGTCATGGTGCGCCGCCAGGCGATCCCCGCGGCCTACCGCGTCTTCTTCCGCCACATCGGCCTCGATCCCGACGTGCAACGCACGCCGCTTGAGCGGGCCGTGCTTCAGCGGCTCATGGATGGTGGTTTCACCTCTCACGGCCTGCTGCATGACGTGCTCCTGCTCGCTTTGGTCGATACCAGCGTGCCCGTCTGGGCGCTCGACGCCGACGCGCTCGACGGGCCTCTGGGGGTGCGCCTCAGCCAGGAGGGGGAGGCGCCGGGATTGGCCGCCGGGCAGCTTGTGGTTGCTGACGCTTCTGCTGCCGTGGCCGTGCTGTTTGGCGAGCCTTCGGCCATGCACGAAGCCACTACGCGGACACGCCGTGTGGCGTTGTTCGCGCTCCAGGTGGAGGGGGTTCCGGCGATGCACGTCGAGGAGGCGCTCTGGAGCTGTCACACAAGGCTGGAATGGGCCGCCCAGTAGCTGTAGACTGGTGCTGTCGGACGTGCTGTCAGACGCACTGAGGAGGCAGGGTCGAATCATGGTCTCGACTGAGCAGCAGCTGGATGTCGATTACCTGGCCGGCGAGCGAGCGGCGATTGATTCTCTGCGCGCCCAGATCGCCAAGCTGGAGCGCGAGCTGTCGGGGATCGTCGCGGCGGGGTTTCCGCATGTATCGGGTGCCGCCGTCAGCGAGCGGCGGTCAAGTCCTCGGCTGTTGAGCTTGGGTGAGCTTGAGGAGACGCGTGACCGCCTCGTTCAGCGTGTGCACAACGCGCAGTGCCGCACCGCCTCGCGCGTCGAGTTCGAGCGCCGCTCCAGTGCTCTGCTTGAGCGCATGAAGCTTGAACCCGGGCGCTACAAGTTTGTTCGCCTGCCCGCAGCCGACGTCGGTGAAGCCGGCTGCGGCGTCTATCAGGTGCGCCCCCGCCTCGGCATCATTGGGATGCTTGCGGGGTGGTGGGAGCTTAAGCTGTCGTCGGGCTGTCCATTAACCATGGCTCACGCCTCTGCGGCGTGGGCCTGACAGCGAGCATTGAGGCCAGCGTGCGTCGTTGACGGTCGGTCATCGTGCCGACGGTTTTGGTCTCTGACATCGGGATCTGCGCGAGGAACTTGCGGCAGCGGCTGATGCCCCAGCGGCGCTGGCTCATCAGCAGGTCGGCGACGGTCATGCTTTCCGCCTCCCAGGGGCACTCCAGCACGACTTCGGCGACGCCCGTTTCCCCGGTGGCCACTTTGCGTTTCAAGTCCGCACGGGCCAGGCGAACTTTGTTCGCGCGCTCCAGTGCTCGCATGTATTGGGGCCCGCCCGCCCCGCCCGCCCCGCCCGCCCCAGCTGTTCCACCGGCAGGGGCTATCGTCGCTGTCGCGTTCATGTGTGCTCGCTCCCCGTCTCCCGGGCGCCTTTCCCGAGATGACATCTGCTTGAGTTTTTCCAGGTAGCGCTGTTGCGGCCACTCAGTGCGCCGCCCCTGGGTACCCCTGAACCGAGGGGCGCGGCGCACGATCGAGGACCGTGTGGAGCGCACCTCAAAGCTACGTCAGGGCAGGGGGGGAGGTCAACCTGTGTCTTTGAAGAAGATTCGCTAAAAGCGAACTTTTTCTGATTCCCGTCTAGATTTGTGAGGAATAGGCGGGTCAGTGCGCGCTGGGAAGCGGACCGTGCTCGGCCTCGAACTCGCGCTTGACGCGCGCGAACACGTCCAGCGCCTCGGCGATCGTCGCCTCGTCGTGCGTGGCCATCACGCTGGTCCGCAGAAGTGCCCCGCCAGGTGGAACTGCCGGGTGCAGGGCCGTGTTGACGAATACGCCACCGTCGTAGAGCGCCTTCCACAGCAGCGCGGCCTTCCAGTCATCGCCGACCAGCAGGGGGACGATCGGCGTCACGATCGAGGGATTCGTGCCATCGAAGGACACGCCGGGGAGGCCAGGGGCGATGTCTGCGGGCAGCGCCTGCGGGGAGACGACCGCGAAACCGAGCTCGTGCAGGCCGTCGCGCAGGCGCTTGGCGTTCGCGAGTACCTGGGCCAGCAGCGGCGGCCCCTCAGGTGAGTTCAGCACGCGCAGTGCTGCCAGCGCCGCCCCCAGTGCTGCCGGTACCGCGGAGGCCGTGAACAGGAAAGCGCGCGAGTACAGGCGCAGGTACTCGATCACATCGTGCGGCCCCGCCACGAAGCCCCCGCAGGAGGCGAGCGACTTGGAGAACGTGCCCATGCGCAGGTCTACGCGGTCCTCGACGCCGAGCAGCTCCGCCGTGCCTGCGCCGCGCGCGCCGAGCACGCCCGCGCCGTGCGCCTCGTCCACCATCAGGCGCGCGCCGTAGCGCTCGCACAGCGCGCAGATCTCGCGCAGCGGCGCGATGTCGCCCTCCATCGAGAACACCCCATCCACGACTACGAGCACGCCACCGCCGTCGCCTTGCGCGCGGTCGAGCATCTTCTTGAGCTTCTCCAGGCGGTTGTGGCGGAAGGGCCGCAGCTTCGCGCGCGAGAGCAGGCAGCCGTCGAGGATCGACGCGTGGTCGCCCGAGTCGGCGATCACCGTGTCCCCGGGTGCCAGCAACGTGCCGAGCGTGCCGAGGTTCGCCTGGTGGCCGGTCGTGAACACGATCGCGTCCTCCGTGTTCATCCAGCGTGCGATCTCCGCCTCCAGTTCCAGGTGCAGCGGGATCGTGCCGTTCAGCAGGCGCGAGCCTGTCAGGCCGGTGCCGTACTTGTGCAGGGCCTCCTCCGCGCCTTGCATCACGCGCTCGTCGCCGGTCAGCCCGAGGTAGTTGTTGGAGCCGAGCATGATCCGCCGCGCGCCCTCCATCTCCACCACCGGCATCGCCGGTGAGGTGAGCACGTGGAAGTAGGGCAGGATGTCCGCCTCGCGCGCTGCCGCCAGCAGCTCTGAGCGCTCGTGGCCGTGGACCTTGGCGAAGACGTTTGTCGAGGTGTGCATGTAGGGTGCCCGTTCGGTGAGTGTCGATGTCAAAGAGGTGTCGGGCCGCAAGGACCTCAAGGCCTTTATCGACCTCCCTTTTCGCCTGCACTCTAGCCACCCGCTGTGGGTGCCCCCGTTGAAGATCGAGCGGCGCATCTTCTTGAACAGGCGCATGAACGCCTTCTTCAGCCACGGCGAGGCGGCCTACTTCCTGGCGTGCCGAGGCGGGCGTGTGGTGGGACGCATCAGCGCGCACATCAACCACGCCTTCAACGACCACCGCAAGGCGAACTGGGGCTGGTTCGGTTTCATCGAGCTGGAGGACGACCTTGAGGTGGCCCAGGCCCTGCTTGACGCCGCGCAGGCCTGGCTGTCCGAGCGCGCCTGCGAGCGCATGGTGGGGCCCGCGGACTTCGCCATGAACGACGAGTGCGGTGTGCTGATCGAGGGCTTCGACGTGCGCCCGATGATCCTCCAGCCGTGGCACCCCCCGTACTACCAGCGCCTGCTGGAGGAAGCCGGCATGGCCAAGGCGATGGACCTGCTGATGTGGAACCTTGAGGTCACCGAACGCGACAAGGTCATGCCCGTCATCTGGGAGCTGGCCGCGAAGGCCCAGTCAGAGCACGGCATCCGCGTGCGTCCGATGCGCCGCCGCCAGCTACGCAAGGACATGGACTCCTTCGCCGAGGTCTACAACGCCGCCTGGTCACAGAACTGGGACTTCGTGCCCTACTCCAAGAAGGACCTCGACGCGCTCGCCCAGGAGATGCAGCTCGCCTTCGACAAGCACTGGTTCATGATCGCCGAGCGCGAAGACACCGGCGAGGTCGTCGGCATGGCCATCACCGTCCCCGACCTCAACCAGGTGCTCGCCAAGATGAAGGGGCGCCTATTGCCCTTCGGCTGGTGGCACTTCCTGCGCAAGGGCTCGATCATGACCCGCGTGCGCGTCGGTTGGCTCGGCGTCAAGCCCGAGTACCAGCACACCGGTGTTGCCGCCAAGCTCTATGAGATGCACTTCGATGCTGCCGAAGTCAGGCCGCAGACGGGCGGGGAGATGGGCTGGATCCTTGAGACCAACACCGCCATGAACCGGGGAATGGAAGCCATGGGGGGGACCGTCGTGAAGAAGTACCGCGTGTATGAGCGGATGCTCGATGGTGCCGGGGTGCAGGAGAGCGCCGCCGAGGCCGGCGTAGCGGTCTGACGGCCACGGCTTGACCTCAAGTCAACCCTCTTCCCGCTCGGGGCTTGACTTTTACATCGGCCGTGGTATAAGCTTGTTCATGTCAGGCATGTGCCTGGTATTACATAGACCAGGTTTGGGGTTGGCCTTCTCGGTCGGATCTTCAAACGCGTTGTGTTGGACCTTGGGAGAGGGATCGGGTCATTTTCGATGAGGGAGATGTTGTTCGCGTGAGGTCGTCTTCGATTTACGTGCCGGGAGTTGCTGTGACCCCTTCGACGGGTCCTTCTAGATGCGTCAGCATCACTGACGCATCTCTCTCTCTCTCTCTCTCTCTTGGCCGGGGCTTTTAGCTCCTAGGGCCTTTCGCCGCCGTTGGTCGGCGGCTTGTTCCGGCCTCGCGGGCCGGGTTGGTCTCTCGCGCGTGCTATGCGCGCCACTGGTTTTGCGTTCTTTGTCATCTTGGCGAGGGGCGTGCCCCTCTGTATCTGAGGAGGGGATGGTTCGATGAGGGGTTTGCGGTGTTTGCTTGGGGTTGTGGTTGCTGGGATGGCTTGCGTGCTGATTGTCGGTGGCGGTGGGGTTGCGGTGGCCGCTCCGACTGGGTTTGGCAGCGAAGGTGAAGAATCGGGTCAGTACAGAGAACCGCGTGGTGTGGCGGTGGAGCAGGAAAGCGGCGATGTGTATGTCGCTGACCAACAAAACGAGCGGATCGACAAGTTTGCTGCAGGAGGCGAATTCCTGTTCGCGTGGGGCTGGGGTGTCGCGGATGGGCATAGCGAAGCGCTGCAGACGTGCACGACGAGCTGCTGGCAGGGTGTGTCTGGCGCGGGTGCGGGTGAGTTGGATCGGCCGGAAGGGATAGCCGTCGACAACGATCCGTTGAGTGCTTCGCATGGTGATGTGTATGTGCTCGATGCGGCGAATGATCGTGTCGAGAAGTTCGATTCCGAAGGTCACTTCTTGTTGATGTTCGGTGGCGAAGTGAATACGACAACGCATGGGGATGTGTGTCTTGCAGGGGAGGCGTGTGGCGCTGGGGCGGAAGGCGGCGGCGCAGGTGAGTTTGAAAGGCTGGAAGGCGATACGGTCGCGGTCGATGCCGCGGGCGTTGTATATGTGGCGGATGTGAACCGTGTGCAGAGGTTCAGCCCGGGCGGCGTGTTTGAAGCGCAGATCGCCCTGCCTGGCACGGGCACCATCTCCGCGCTAGCAGTGGACCCTGCCAGTGGCGATGTCTATGTGGAGGGCAGCGAAATCGCGGGTGTCCACAAGTACGACGGCTCTGGTGTGGAACAGGGTGAACCGCGCGACGCGTCTGGGAACCCGGGGGTCATCGCGATAGGCCCGGCCGGTGAGTTGTTCCTGGTCGATCGCACCGGTGGTCATCGTCACATCCTTGGCTATGGCGCTTCGGGTAGCGAGATGGCGAGCTTCGATGCCGTTTCTGAAGATGAAAGCGCTGTTTCTTATGCGGTTCTCGCGATGGCTTTCGGTGAACAGGTCGGCAAGCTGTACGTGATCGATAACCGTACGCAAGAGGTTAGGCTGGTCGCCGCGCCGGCTGCTGGGCCGCTCATCGTTTCAGGGTCGGCCGGTGAACCGCAGCCGACGACGGCGAGCGTCAACGCGGTCGTGAACTCTGAGGGCAGCGAAACCACCTACCACGTCGAGTACGGCACGAGCTCCTCTTACGGGTCGAGCACAACACCGGCCACTGTGGGTGGCACTGGGTTTGAAGACGAAGCGGTGAGCGTCGCGTTGAGTGGGTTGCAGCCGAGCACCCTGTATCACTTTCGGGTGGTTGTGAGCAGTTCGGCGGGAACGATGGCGGGTCCTGACGAGACGTTCTCGACGTTGCCGCCTGTGCTGATCGACAGCGAGTCGGTGTCGGGGGTTACCTCCAACAGCGCGACGCTCGCGGCGCGGATCGATCCACTGGGCCGGGACACCCACTATCGCTTCGAGTACGGGTCGAGTGCGGCGTATGGGAGCAGCGTGCCGGTGCCCGATGGTGACATCGGATCCGGTGTGAGCGATGTGTCGTTGAGCGCGTTGGTGGAGGGTCTGTCCGCGAGCACCACGTACCACTATCGTGTCGTGGCGTACAACTCTTACGACGTGCCCGGCACGGTCGTGGAAGGGTCCGACAACACGTTCACGACGCAGAGCGGCGTGGTGCCGGGGTTGCCGGATGGCAGGGCGTGGGAGATGGTCTCTCCGCCGAACAAGCGGGGTTTCGCGCTGCAAGGGATATCGGAATCTGGCGGTGTGGCGCAGGCGGCCGCCGACGGCAGTGGCGTTGCGTATACCGCGGCGGGTTCGATCGATGCCGAACCGAAGGGCAACCGCAGCATTGCGTTCTCGCAGATCCTGTCCAGGCGTGGTGGGGCGGGTTGGTCCTCGGCGGATATCGCGACGCCCCATGAATCTGTCTCGGGATTAAAGGACAGTCAAACCACAGAGTACTTGTTCTTCTCACCAGATCTGTCGGTTGGCCTGGTCGAACCGGAAGGCGATACGCCGCTTTCGCCGCAAGCCACGGAACGGACGCCCTATCTGAGAGGGGCTGGTGGCGAATACACCCCGTTGGTCACGGCCGCAAATGTGCCGCCGGGCGTCAAGTTCGGCCAACTGCTAGAAAATGGTCTTCCCGCATCTTCGGGTGTCAGCTTTGTGGGTGCGACGCCGGATCTGAGCCGTGTCATCCTTTTTTCGTCGCAGATGTTGACGGCGGGGATTCCCGATACGGAAGGGCGGCCGAATCTGTTTGAGTGGTCTGCTGGCGCGCTGCGGCTTGTGAGTGTTCTTCCCGATGGCAGGCCGGCGACAGAAGATCTTGGCGGAAGTTCCATCGCCGGCGTAAGGCATGCGGTGTCCGATGACGGATCTCGTATTGTCTGGCAGAGTGAAAATCATCTCTATGTGCGTGATGTGGTCTTGGGCGAAACGGTGCAGCTTGATGTCGTGCAGCCGGGCGCGCATGGTGGCATTGGGGCGAACCCACCTGTGTTTCAGGCGGCGAGCAGCGATGGGTCGAAGGTGTTCTTCTACGACGAAAGTCGGTTGACGACGGATTCCACCGGGCGCGGAGGGCAGTCCGATCTTTATATGTGTCAGGTCGCTGTTGTGGCGGGGAAGCTCGCTTGCGCGTTGAAAGATCTGACTGTTTCCCGCAATCGTGGTGAAGCGGCCGGTGTTCTGGGTACGGTGATCGCGGCGGGCGAAGACGGCAGGTATGTCTATTTTGTTGCCAACGGCGTGCTGGCGTCCGGTGCAGCGCCCGGCGACTGCCTGAAAACGGGAGAAGAAGCGCCTGGTGGGCTGTTGTGCAATCTGTATGTGTATGACACGGTTGCGGGTGAAGTCAGGTTCATAGCACAGCTTCGGAACGGAGATTTTCGGGACTGGTCAGGTACCGGCGAGCCTGCGCATCTTTCCCTTCTTACGGCGGGGGTTTCGCCGAGTGGCCGGTATCTGGCGTTCATGTCACAGCGCGACCTGACGGGGTATGACAATAGCGACGCGCGCAGCGGCCAGCCCGACACGGAGGTCTTCCTCTACGATGTGAGCGGGGGCCGGCTGGTGTGCGCGTCGTGTAACCCGTCGGGCTCCCGTCCGACCGGGGTGTTCGATATCAAGGGTGCTCCGGGGTCGCTCGTGGATCGTCCGCAGAGTTGGGGCGGACGTTGGCTTGCGGGGTCGATCCCCGGATGGACCGAGGCCAATGGCCTTGGTGGTTTGGGGGTTGCGTTTTATCGGTCTCGTTACCTGTCCGACAGCGGCCGCCTGTTCTTCAATAGTGCGGATGCGCTGGTGCCGGGGGACGCGAACAGCAAGGAGGACGTGTACGAGTACGAGCCACCCCGGGGCGAAGGTACGCCCGCCAGCGATGGGTGCACCGTTGGATCGGCTACGTACAGTCCGCGCTCGGGTGGTTGTGTGGGTTTGATCTCCTCAGGCACCTCTGGTGAAGAATCGGCGTTCCTGGATGCCAGCGAATCGGGGAACGACGTGTTCTTCCTGACAGGCTCTCAGCTCGTGCCGCAGGATGTCGATCACGCGCTGGATGTGTATGACGCGCGGGTGTGCACTGCTGCATCTCCGTGTCTGGTTGGTCCGGGGGCGCCTTCGCCGGCGTGCGTGACGGCGGATGCGTGTCGTGCGGCGCCCGCGCCCCAACCGGGGGTATTTGGCGCGCCGCCGAGCGCGACGTTCCAGGGTGCGGGGAACCTCGTCCCGGGCGCGGTCAAGCCTGCGGTTGGGAAGCAGAAGTCGTTGACGGCTTCGAAGCGACTGGCGGTTGCGCTGCACAGGTGCCGCGCCAAGCCGCGGCGGGCGCGAGCGTCGTGTGAAGCACAGGCACGGCGGGCCTACCGGAAGGGTATGGGGGCCAGGCGCTCCCGTGCCACCGTCTCGACGAGGAAGGAGAACAGGTGATCGCTATGAGTTCGATCAGGAAGAGTCTTGGTGTGGTGTCTGCTGGTCTGCTGCTGGCTGGGTTTGGTGCGGCGCCGGCGGTCGCGGCGGGACCGTGGTGGCGTCTGTCTTCGGACGCCAGACCGGCGGTGTTTGCGCCGGGTGGAGAAGGCACGGTCGTGGTGGGGGCTGTGAACGTTGGGGATGGCGCAACCTTCGGGGATGTGACACTAAGCGACACGCTCCCCGCCGGTGTGGCGGCGCAGAGCGTCAAATTCGTGGAGTCACCGCGTTTCGGTAATAACCTGAACTTGGCGAACCTGCCGGGCGCGTGCGAAACATCGCCGGGTCGTGTGCGGTGCACGTACCCCAAGGAAGTGTTCGGGAACCCGTTCCCTGTCCTGAACGCCTATGAATCGTTGGAGATGCGTATCACGGTGAAGGTCGCTGCCGGTGCACCAGCGGGGAGCGAGAACCGCCTGGAAGTGAGCGGCGGCGAAGCCCCCAGCTCCTCGCTTGCCCGACCCCTCCAGATCCAGGGCGCCGCGACACCGTTCGGTGTGGAAGATTTCGCGTTCGTACCCGAAGAAGAGGGCGGCGGACTCGACACACGCGCCGGCTCGCACCCGTTTCAGCTGTCCAGCCTGATCGCGCTGAACCAGAACGCCGACCCGCTACGGCCACCTGCAATGGCCAAGGATCTGCATCTGCAGCTCCCCGCGGGCATCGTCGGCAACACCACAGGACTGCCGCAATGCAGCGAAGAAGACTTCCAACATCTACTGGCCGGTGGCGTCGATCGCTGTCCCGCGAATACCGCGGTCGGCGTGGCGACGGTCACGATCGACGAACCCGTTAACCTAGGCTTGGGCACGGTTCCGGTGCCGTTGTTCAACCTGGTGCCTTCGCGTGGTGAGCCCGCGCGGTTCGGGTTCGTGGCGGTGGGCACGTTGGAGACGCTCGACACGTCCGTGCGCAGCGGCGGGGACTACGGCGTGACCGTGAGCTCGAGCAACATCACACAGCTCGCGAACCTCATCTCCAGCGAGATCACGCTCTGGGGTGTACCCGGGGACCCCCGCCACGACCATTCACGCGGCTGGAGCTGTCTCGCGGGCGAACGCTACTTTGAACTAGGACTAGGGAGCGGCTTTCCACCGCCGTGCACATTGCAGAACCAGGGCAACCCTGCGCCCTATCTGACGCTCCCCACGTCGTGTGCGCTGCCGTTCGCGGCGAGCGTGGAAGCGGACTCGTGGCCGACCAAGACCGACCCGCAGGGTCTTCAGGCCCCTGTACGGGAATATTCTCTGGAAGACAGTCTGGGTCGTCTCGTTGGGTTGACGGGCTGTGACCAGCTACCGTTCAGTCCCACGATCGAAGTCGCGCCGGATACGAGCGCGGCGAGTACCCCGTCGGGGTTGACCGTGGGGGTGCATATTCCGCAGGATACGAGCAGCACCCCGGAAGGGTTGGCGGAGTCGGCGTTGAAGGATGCGACGGTCACGCTCCCTGAAGGGATACAGGTCAACCCGTCCTCCGCGGATGGCCTGGAAGCGTGTTCTGAGGGCCAGGTGGGTTACACCGGCACGGTGAACGGGAGGAGTCTGTTCACTTCGGACCCAGCGGAGTGTCCGGACGCGTCGAAGGTTGGCACCGTTGATGAGGTGAAGGTTGTGGGGTTGGCGGCGCCGTTGACGGGCTCGATCTACCTCGCGTCGCCGCACGCCAACCCGTTCGGGTCGCTGCTGGCGTTGTATCTGGTGGCGGAAGACCCGGTGTCTGGTGTCCGTGCGAAGCTCGCCGGGGAAATCGCTCTCGACCCTGTGACTGGGCGTTTGACGAGCACGTTCAAGAACGCGCCGCAGGACCCGATCGAAGACATCCAGCTGCACTTCTTCGGCGGATCACGGGCACCCTTCTCGACCCCCGCGATGTGTGGGACGTATACGACGGACGCGGTGTTCTCGCCGTGGTCTGAAAACGCCCCGGTGAACACGAGCTCTGGCTTCCAGGTCAGCAGTGGCCTCGGTGGCAGTGCGTGCCCGGGTGGGTTGCCGTTCGCGGCGTCACTCACGGCGGGTAGTACGAATATCCAGGCGGGTGGGTTCACGCCGTTCACGGTGACGATGGGCCGCCAGGACAACGAACAGACGTTGAGCGGTTTGCAGCTGCACATACCCCAGGGGTTGTTGGGGAGGCTCTCGTCGGTGAAGCAGTGCCCCGAACCACAGGCAAGCCAGGGGACGTGTGGCCAGGAAAGCCTGCTGGGGCATCTCACGGTCAGTGCGGGTGTCGGGAGTGACCCGTATACGGTGACTGGTGGCCAGGTATTCATCACTGGGCCCTACCATGGCGCGCCATTTGGCCTCTCGATAGCGGTCCCGGCGAAGGCTGGCCCGTTCGACCTCGGCTCAGGGGCGTGTGACTGTGTGGTGGTGCGCGCCCGGATCGATGTCGATCCGCATACCGCGCGGATCACGGTGACGAGCGACCCGTTCCCGACGATCCTCCAGGGCATATCCCTACAGGTCAAGCACATCAACGTCACGATCGACCGGCAGGGGTTCATGTTCAACCCCACCAACTGTGACGCCTTGAACGCGACTGGAACCCTCACCGGCACGCAGGGTGGGAGCGTGGACGACACGGTGCCGTTCCAGGTCACGAACTGCGCACGGTTGCCGTTCAAACCGTCGTTCAAGGTGTCAACCCAAGCGAGGACGAGCAAGAAGAACGGGGCCTCCCTGGATGTGAAGGTCACCTCTGGGTTCGGGCAGGCGAACATCGGCAAGGTCGCCGTCACACTGCCCAAGCAGTTGCCGTCGCGGTTGACGACGATCCAGCAGGCGTGTACCGCGGCCGTATTCAACCAGAACCCCGCGTCGTGCCCGGCAGGGTCGAACATCGGGACCGTCATCGCCCGTACGCCGGTGCTGACGAGCCCGGTGTCGGGTCCGGCGTATCTGGTGTCTCACGGTGGGGCGGCGTTCCCCGACCTGGTGATCGTCCTGCAGGGCGAAGGCGTCAAGCTCGAACTCGTGGGGAGCATCGACATCAAGCACGGGGTCACGAGCAGCGCGTTCAACGCGGTGCCCGACGCGCCGATTGACTCGTTCGAGCTGAGCCTGCCCGAGGGGCCGCACTCCGCGCTGGCGGCGAACATCGCGGCGAAGGCGAAGGGTACCCGTGAGGGCATGAACAACCTGTGTGGCACAAGCCTCGTGATGCCCACCACGATCACGGGTCAGAACGGGGCGCGGATCAAGCAGTCAACGAAGATCGCTGTGACAGGGTGCACGAAGGCGAAGAAGAAGAAGCCTAAGCACGCCAAGAAACCGAAGCACGGTAAGAAGGGGTAGGCGGGAGGCGTGACGGTGTCCTCTCGTGGTGCTGGGGCGCGTAAGCGCGCGCGTCCCGGTGCTGGGCGTGGCAGCAGGGGTGGTGAGACCTCCGGCGTTGGGCGCGAGAAAGTCTCGGAGATCCAGCGCGCGCGGATGATCGTGGCGATGGCCGAAGTCGCCGGGGAGCGGGGGGCGGCCAACGCGACGGTGGCACACGTGGTGGCTCGCTCGGGGGTGTCCCGGCGCACGTTCTACGATATGTTCCGCGACCGCGAAGACTGCCTCGCGGCGGCATTCAGCGAGGCGGTAGAGCGCGCGTCGCGGCAGATGCTCGACGCTTATGAGTCAGAGCGCGGGTGGCAGGATCGGCTGCGGGCGGGGATCGCGGCGCTCTTGCTGTTCTTGGAGGACGAACCGGACATGGGGCGGCTGCTCATAGTCGAGGCCCTGGGCGGCGGACCGCGGGTGCTGGCGCACCGTTCTGAGGTCGTTCACCGGCTGGTCGACGTCGTGGATGAGGGGCGGGCGTTGGCAAAGACGCCGCCGCCGCCGCTCACGGCCGAGGGGGTCCTCGGCGGCGCGTTCGCGCTGGTGCACGCGCGTCTCTCCCAGCGCGACACCGCGCCGTTGACGGGATTGCTCGGCTCGCTGATGGGCTTGATCGTGGGGCCCTACCTCGGGCCGGCCGCGGCGCGGCGGGAGCTCGACAGGCCTGCCCCGCTGTTCAACCGCGCCACGCGGCGTGAGCACCAAGATCCCCTCAGGGGGCTCGATATGCGTCTCACCTACCGCACGGTCCGTGTCCTCGTGGCGGTCGGCGCCAAGCCCGGCGCGTCTAACCGCGCGATCGCGCAGGCCGCGGGGGTCGAGGACCAGGGGCAGATCTCAAAGCTCTTGCGGCGCCTTGAAAGCCTCGGCTTGATCCACAACACCGGGCAAGGGCACTCAAAGGGCGAACCGAACGTCTGGACCCTCACCCCGCGCGGGCAGGAAGTCGAGCAGGCCATCAAGGCACAGACCGGGTAGCGGTCTGACGCGCTCTTTACACTGGGTCCAGTGAACGACGCGCACGAGCAGCCGCCGGACCTCGATCGGGAGCCGCAGCCGCCGCACCTCGATCGGGAGCCGATTCTCGACCAGGAGCCGAGCACCGACCAGGAGCCGGTCACTGAGGAAGTCGACGCGCTGCTCGTCGAAACCGAAGAGCGCGTGATCGTCGCGTCCTCGCCGGGGCTGCCGGCGCGCGCGGCCGGGATGGTGCCAGCGGTGCAGGCCGCCGCCGTCGCGGCGGGCGGGTTTGTCGCTGGTGCCGCTGTGGTTGGGCTTGTCAACCATCGCCACAACCGTGCGCTTGCGCCGGGTCAACCGCGGCGCCGGCTGCTGCGTCGCTCGCGTGGGGGACGGGTCGAGGCGCTGCAGATCGTCAGCACGCGCTCGCTGCTGGTTGACATCCACCTCTTGAACAACGGCGAGCAGAGCTGAGCGACGGCGTGGAGTTGGGCGGGGCGGAGCTGCGCCGGGAGGTCCGGCCGCTCTGGCCGTTTCGCCTGCCGCTGCATGGTGGGGCCGATGGGGTGCTGCGCCATCGCGGCGGCGTGCTTTCGCGTCTCCTGCACCATGAGGGCCGGCCGGTTGTCGTGCGTGTTGCGCAGACCGCGCCTGAGGCCGTGCTCTTCGGGGCGCGCGCCGATACACGCGCGGCAGCCGAGTATGGGATTGCGCGCATGCGCTTCGCGCTTGGGGTTGACGATGACCTGCGTCCCTTTCACGCGCGCTTCCGCGATGATCCCCTGATCGGGGCTTCGGTTCGTCGCCGGCTCTGGTTGCGCATTCGGCGCCGGCCCGAGCCGTTTGAGGCGCTTGCTTGGGCGATCTGCGAGCAGCTGATCGAGTTTGAGCGGGCTGCTGCGATCGAGCGTCGGCTCGTCTGGCGCCTTGGGCCAAGTTGTGTGGGGAGTGATGGGGTTGCGCTGCGTGATGTGCCTTCGCCTGACGCCCTTGCCGGGGTTTCGCCCGCGTTCTTGCAGTCGCTTGATCTCGGTGGGGCGCGTGCGCGCACGCTCGTGCGTGCCGCCCGCGAAGTTGCGCGGCGGCGCATCGATCTGCATGGGCCCGATCACGAGGGTGGCTGGCGGCGGTTGCTTGCGATTCCCGGGATCGGGGCTTGGACCGTTGAGATGCTTGCGCTTTATGGGCAGGGGCGCCATGACCAGGTGCCTGCTGGGGATCTTGGGTTCCTCAAGCTCGTCGGGCGGCATCTGTCTGGGGGCGATCCGCGTGTGCGGGCTCAGGAGGGGGAGGTCAGGGAGTTCTTCATGCCTTATGGGGAGTGGGCGGGGTTGGCGGCCGCGCACATGATGGGCGGGGCTTGAGGCGAGGCGGGGTTCGCCCGAGGCTTGACCCCAGCTTTACTTGGCCGGGTCGGCTAGCTTCTAGGCCCCGCCGTCTCTTTGCCGCCCTGAGCTTTATGCGCAGGGTGGTTTTGTGCTGCCCGGATCTCCTGGGTGGTCGTGTTCTTTATTGCTCCGGGAGGGGATGGGTTTGATGACTCGTCGGTTTGTGGTGGTACTCGCTGGGTTGGTGGCGGTGCTGTTTGTGTCAATCACCGGGTCCGCGTTCGCGGAAGTCTCGCATCCGTTCCTTGCGAGTTTCGACGGGAGCGGGACGCCCGCGGGTTCGTTTGGGAAGGCGGGTGGCGTCGCGGTCGATCGCGCGGGCGACGTGTTTGTCGCGGACGTGGCGAACAACGTGGTCGACGAGTTCAAGCTCAACGGCTCCGGTGAATATCAGTATGCGTGTCAGATCACGGGCAGTGCGGTGCCTTCGGCGAGTGAGTGCGCTGGCGTGGTGGGCAGCGCGACGGCGGCGGGTTCGTTCTCGTTCGCTGAACCGGCGGCGCTCGCGGTGGATAACTCGACGAGCCCGGGCGACCCCTCGGCGGGGGACCTGTATGTGGTCGACGCCGGACATGACGCGGTCGACAAGTTCAGCTCCGCGGGGGCTTATCTGGGCGAAGTCGGCGGTTCGTTCTCCGGCTTGGCGGGGGTCGGTGTGGACGGTTCGGGAGATGTGTGGGTCTATGACTCAAGCTCGAACGTCATCGAGTTCGATCCGTCGGGGAGTCAGATCTTCCAGTTCAACACCGCCGCCGGTGATGTACCTGGGTTCGGTCGACTCGAACGGCAACAGTTACCCGACGCGCGGTTTCGGCGTGGCAAAGTTCGACAGCGCCGGACATGAACTCGGGCTCGTCGACAATTGTGGATTTTGTCAGACCGCCGCTGCGACGGACCTCTCAACCGACGATCTCTACGTCGATGACATGTCCTATGTCGCCGAGTACGACTCCGCCCAGAATCAGCTGCCGCAGTTCGGCTCGGCGCAGCTCGCCAGCGGCGGCTCTGGCGGTATCGCCGTAGACCCCCTCACGGGCGATGTCTTTGTAGCCAATGCCGCGGATGGAAAGGTGTATGTCTTCGGTCCGACTCCGGGTTCTCGTGTCGTGCCGGAAGCAGCGACGAATGTTCAGACGACGACCGCGACGGTCAACGCGCTGGTCAACCCCGAGGGCAGCGAGACGACCTACCAGTTTGAATACGGGACTACCACGAGCTACGGCCAGACGGCCCCGGCGTTGCCCGCGGATGCGGGGTCCGGGTCGAGCCAGGTAGCAGCCTCCACGACCGTCGGCGAACTGGAGGGCGGTACGACCTACCACTACCGGATCGTGGCGAGCAACGCGAATGGCTCTGTCCATAGCGCTGACAGGACGTTCACCACGATGCCCGTGCCGGTGATCGACAGCGCGTCCACGGCGAACCTGACGGCCGGCTCGGTGGACCTGACCGCCGCGATCGACCCCAAGGGCCTGGACGCCACTTACCACTTCGAGTACGGCCTGAGCACGGCGTACGGCGCGAGCGTGCCGGTGCCCGATGCGGACATTGGCGCTGGCACAGGCGATGTCGCGGTATCGCAGCACGTTGCGGGCCTGCAGGCGAACACGACATACCACTGGCGTGTCATCGCGCACGACAGCAACGGCACCACCACCGGCAGCGATCACACATTCGTATACGACACCACGGGTGGTGGGCTGCCGGATAACCGTGCGTATGAAATGGTCACGCCGCCGCAAAAGAACGGCGCTGCGGTGGGCAACTTGGCCCTTGGCGCTCCTCCTGCTGTCGCAGAAAACGGTTCGCGTCTGGTCGGCGTAAGTATTCAGTGCTTCGCAAGCGCCGGCTCGTGTACCTCTGAAAGGGGTAACAGCGAGGGTGAGCCGTATGCGTTTACGCGTGGGAGCGGAGGGTGGGTGACGACTGCCATGGCGCCCCCAGCAACGCAGTTCGGCCAGAACACTCAAAAAATTGTCAACGCGGATACGGGTAGTGCGGTGTTCAGCATCGCCACGCCACCTGCTGGGGAGGACGATTTTTATGTGCGTCGGCCGGATGGGTCATTTGTTGATGTCGGTCCATCGAGCCCGCCGTCGTCCGGGCCACTTGGCTCAAACGATTTTGTGTCTTCTATCGACGGGGTGCGTGGAACGGCTGACTTTTCTCACATCGTATACGAAGGTCACAGGGGAGGCCGTTGGCCTTTTGATGCGACCGCAGGTGAAGAAGACAGTGTATATGAGTATGTGGGTGCCGGTAATCCTCAGCCCGCTCTGGTTGGCGTGAGTGGCGGCTCGGGCAGCACCGACCTGATCAGTGTCTGCGGGACAGAACTTGGAGCGGGGGGCCTCCCCGGGAGTCCTAGCGGCCTTGTGTCTGCCGATGGCGACATTGTGTATTTCACTGCGGACAAGTGCGCTGCGGGTTCAGGTGTCAATGCGAGTATTGCGGTTCCTGCGGACGAGCTGTATGCCCGTATCGACGGGTCGCGGACGGTCCTCGTTTCGGGGCGCTCCCCGCTGGATTGCACGAGCGCTGCTTGTCTGGCATCTTCTCCCGGCGATGCGCATTTCGAGGGCGCTTCGGGGAACGGGTCGAAGGTGTTCTTCACCGATACCCAGCAGCTGACCGACAGTGCGAACGAGGACAGCCACAGCGGCGACAGCGCACAACACGCATCGGGATGCCTTGAAACGATTGCCGTAAATGGCTGCAACCTATATGAGTACGATTTCTCAAACCCGTCTGGGCATAACCTGATCGACGCTTCGGCGGGCGATTCGAGTGGGGATGGGCCACGGGTGCAAGGCGTGGTTGCGACTTCCCAGGATGGGTCGCATGTTTACTTCGTCGCCAAAGGTGTCCTCACCGGCGTGGCGAATGGTCGAGGCCAGGTTGCACGACGTGGGGCGGAGAATCTGTACGTGTTCGAGCGTGACGCGAGCCATCCGGAAGGTCGCGTGGCGTTCATCGCGGCGCTGCCCGCATCCGATTCGGGAAATTGGAACGGATCCTTTCATCTGGCGAATGTCACCCCTGATGGGCGATTCTTGGTGTTCACGAGCCACGGACGGCTGACAGCGGACGAAACCAGTAATACAGGAGCGGAGCAGGTGTTTCGCTATGACGCGCAGACAGCGATGCTTGTGCGTATCTCGACGGGTGAGCATGGCTTCAACGACAACGGGAACGCTGGCGTGGGAACGCGAGCATCGTGCCAGCGCAGCATGGCTTTCGTGGTGCTAATCCGGCACGCTCGGATCCGACGATGTCGCATGATGGGTCGTTTGTGTTCTTCCAGAGTCCCGTCGCCCTGGCTCCGGGAGCCCTCAACGATGTGCGGCTCGGAGCCGGCCCGGAAGGGGAACCTATTTATGCGGGCAATGTGTATGAGTGGCACGAAGGTCAGGTGTATCTGATCTCCGATGGTAAGGACACCTCGCAGTTCTTCAGCGGCTCCTTCGCTGAAAGTTCTGGGGGCGGTGGCTTCTCGGCTGTGAATCTGGTCGGCGTCGATGCGACAGGTGCAAATGTGTTCTTCACGACCGCCGACCGACTGGTGCCCCAGGACACCGATTCGGGCGTGGACTACTACGACGCAAGGATCTGTACGGCGGCCGACCCGTGTATCGTGGCCCCGTCGCACTCAGCATCCGGGTGTCAGGGTGAAGCGTGCCACGGCACACCAGGTACGGCCCCGGTATTCAGCGCGCCGGGGAGCGCGGTGTTCAGCGGCGCGGGGAACCTCGCGACGCCGACGACGCCCGCGGTGAGCGCGAAAAGGAAGACCGGACCCAAGAAGAGAGCAAAGTCTGGAAAGAGAGCGAAGCGTAAGAAAAAAAAGAGTCACAGGGGTGTGCGGACCGGTAAGCACGTCAAGCAGGGGCGGAGGTAGATCATGGTCAGGAGATATGTGTATTCCCTCGCAATGCTGCTTGCGTCGCTTGGAGCGTTGGCCGGCTCGTCCTCGGCCGCGATGCCGTCGGTACACTGGTCGATCGATTCGTTCGCGACTCCCACCGAGTTCTCGGTGGGCGACAACGGCCTCTGCGAACGCACGGCCGGCGATGCTTTTCCCACATGTGACGCATATCGGGTGACTGTGACGAACACAGGAAGTCAACCGACCGCGGAAGGCAGCACTGTCACGCTTGCGGACGCGCTGCCGCCAGGTGTGACATTGCAAGGCATCAGATTCTTTTGGTCTGGTGATGTACGGGTAGGGTTGCCGACGGGCACCAACTTGGCGCCGTTTGGATTGTGCTCGACACCCCCGGTGGCGCCTCGTTGTGAATTGCCGTTCCAAGTGCAGCCAGGCGACAGGTTGAGGATGTTCCTCTACGTGACCGTCGAACCGGGCGCCGCAGCCACGCTCACCAACACGGCTAACGTCTCCTGTGGTGGTTTGGCGGGCGCTTCGGGAAGCGCACAGAACGCGAACGGCGGAATATCGCCGTCTTTCGGATTCAGCGGGTTTACCTCGCTGATCGCAGGGCTGGACGGCGACGAGGATACACAGGCTGGCGATCACCCCTACGAACTCACTCAAACGATCAACCTCAACAATGTTTTCCAGTCCACCACCGTTGAAGCCACTGGCGACACCAGCATCCGCGAACTGAAGGATGTGGTTGTGGATCTGCCGTTGGGGTTTGCCGGCAGCGCGCTCGCTGCGCCAACGTGCACCCTGGCCCAACTCACCTCCAGCGAACACTGTCCGTCCGATACCAAGGTTGGACACATCCTGACCGAACCAGCAGAGGTCACCGGGGTGGACAGTCCGCTATGGAACATTGCGCCCGAGCACGGCGTCGCCGCGGAGTTTGGGTATGTCGATCTGATCCACGGTACTCATGTGTTGTATGTGAGCGTCGTGCCGACCCTGGCGGGCTACGTGCTGCGGGCCACGAGCCCCGACGTACCGCAGATCGAACTGACCAACATCGTGGTGAACCTGTACGGGAACCCATCTGAACGAGACGCCAATGGGAGCACGCCGGTCGCGCAGTTCACGAATCCTTCCGACTGCTCAAGTGGAGCGCCGACGACGGCCATTCACATGGATTCCTGGCAGAGTCCGGGCCGGTTCAACGCGGACGGCTCCCCCGATCTGAGTGACCCCAGTTGGGTGTCCAGCACCTCGGAATCCCCGCCAGTGACGGGTTGCGATCTGCTGCGCTTCAATGCCTCGCTCAGCGCGCAGCCGGAAACCACCCAGGCCGACACCCCGTCGGGTGTCAACGTCGAGCTGAAGGTCCCGCAGAACGAGGACCCCGCCGCACTGTCGACGCCGCCGTTGAAGAAGGCCGCCGTGACGCTGCCGGCGGGCCTGGCGGTGAACCCCTCCGCGGCGGATGGTCTCGCGGCGTGCTCGCTGGCGCAGATTGCGCTGGGCAGCAACGAGCAGCCGACCTGTCCGGATGCGTCGAAGATCGGCAGCGTGGAAGCGAGCACGCCGGCGTTGGCGGGTGTGCTGCAGGGCTCGGAGTATCTCGCCGCGCAGAATGAAAACCCGTTCCACACACTGCTGGCTGTCTACCTCGTGATCGACGACCCCACGACTGGGGTGCTCATCAAGGTTCCTGGTCGGCTCGACTCCGACCCCGTGACGGGCCAGCTGACGGCGACGTTTGACGAAACGCCGCAGTTCCCCGTCGGCGATCTGAAGCTGCACTTCTTCGGAGGTCCCCGCGCGCCGTTGGTCACTCCCGCGGCATGTGGTACCTACACAACGACCTCCTCGTTGACGCCGTGGTCTGCCCCTGATTCGGGTCCCCCGGTGAGGGCGTCGGACAGCTTCCAGATTGACAGCGGCTGCGGGGGTGGGTTCAGCCCGTCGTTCACCGCGGGCACCACCAACAACCAGGCGGGTGCTTTCAGCCCGTTCACCGTGACGTTCTCTCGCTCTGATCAGGATCAGAACCTGGCGGGGGTCACGGTCAGGACCCCACCTGGGCTGTTGGGGATCCTCAAGGGTGTGGTGCAGTGCCCCGAACCGCAAGCCTCGCAGGGCGCCTGTAGTGCGGGGAGCCTGCTCGGGCACGCGACGGTTGCTGCTGGTGTGGGACCGGACCCGTTCTACGTGCAGGGTGGACAGGTGTTCCTCACCGGCCCTTACAAGGGTGCCCCGTTCGGGCTGTCGTTTGTCGTGCCGGCGGTTGCGGGGCCATTCAATCTCGGTAACGTCGTTGTGCGCGCGGCGATCAACGTGGACCCGCATACCGCTCAGATCAGCGTCGTGAGCGATCCGTTGCCGACGATTCTGCAGGGCATTCCGTTGGATGTGCGTACGGTGAACGTGACGATCGACCGTTCGGGGTTCATGTTCAACCCGACCAGCTGCGAACCGCTCAGCGTGGGCGGGACGGTCACGAGCACGCAGGGCACGAGCGTCCAGGTCTCAAGCCACTTCCAGGCGGCGAACTGCGCGAACCTTGGCTTCAAGCCGAAGTTCACCGTCTCCACCCAGGCGGGGACGAGCAAGAAGAACGGTGCGAGCCTGGATGTGAAGCTCAGCTACCCCACGGGATCGCAGGCGAACATTCACAGCGTTGCTGTGACGTTGCCCAAGGCGTTGCCTTCGCGGCTTTCCACGATCCAGCAGGCCTGCCCGGAAGCGGCGTTCGACGCGAACCCAGCGTCGTGCCCGGCGGGGTCGGTGATCGGGACCGCCACGGCCAGGACGCCTGTTCTCTCCAGCGCGGTCGTTGGCCCGGCGTATCTCGTCTCGCACGGTGGCGCGGCGTTCCCGAACATCGTCGTGATCCTGCAGGGCGAAGGCGTCACGCTCGAACTCATCGGCAGCATCAACATCAAAAAGAGCGTCACCAGCTCGACGTTCGCAAGCGTCCCCGACGCCCCGATCAGCTCGTTTGAGCTGAAGCTGCCCGAGGGGCCGCATTCCGGGCTCACCGCGGTCCTGTCGGCGAAGGCGAAGGGGAGCCTGTGCGGCACCAGCCTCACGATGCCCCCACGCTCACCGGGCAGAACGGAGCCGTCATCAAGCAGAACACCAAGATCGCCGTCACCGGTTGCGCCAAGGCGAAGAAGGCCAAGGCGAAGAAGCGGCCCAAGCACGGCAAGAGGAGGTAGGTAAAAGGGAATGCCAGTGTCCTCTCGTGAGAGTCCAGCCGGGACGCACAAGAAGGCGCGTCCTGGGAAGGTTCGTGACAAGCGCGGTGGTGAGATATCGAGCGTTGGGCGCGAGAAGGTCTCGGAGATCCAGCGTGCGCGGATGATCACCGCGATGGCTGAAGTCGCGGGGGAGCGCGGGGCTGCGAACGCGACGGTCGCGCATGTGGTGGCGCGCTCGGGCGTCTCGCGCCGCACGTTCTATGAAATGTTCTCCGACCGCGAAGACTGCCTCGCTGCCGCGTTCGCGGAGGCGGTGGAGCGGGCGGGGCGGCGGGTGCTGCCGGCGTATTTGGTTGAGCGCAGCTGGCAGGCGCGGCTGCGGGCGGCGATCGCGGCGCTGCTGCTGTTCCTGGATGACGAGCCGGACATGGGCACGCTGCTCGTGGTGGAGGCGCTTGGGAGCGGGTCAAGGGTATTGGCGCACCGCGCGGAACTGCTGGCGCGGCTCGTGGAAGTTGTGGATGAGGGGCGGGTTCTGGCTAAGGCCCCGCCGCCGCCGCTCACGGCCGAGGGGGTGCTTGGTGGTGCGTTTGCGTTGGTGCATGCCCGGCTCTCGGTTCGTGACCCCGCGCCGTTGACCGATCTGCTTGGGCCGCTCATGGGGCTGATACTCGGCCCGTACCTGGGGCCGGCTGCCGCGCGTAAGGAGATCGAGCGGCCCGCGCCGAAGCTCACTCGTGCTGCCAGGCGCGAGCACTCCGATCCGCTCAGGGGTCTTGAGATGCGCCTCACCTATCGCACCGTGCGGGTGCTTGTTGCGGTTGGCTCGCAGCCTGGGGCGTCCAATCGTGCGATCGCCGCGACCGCGGGGGTGGAGGATCAGGGGCAGATTTCGAAGCTCTTGCGGCGTCTGGAAAGTCTTGGGTTGATCCGCAACACCGGGCAGGGGCACGCCAAGGGCGAACCCAATGTCTGGACGCTCACCCCACGCGGGGAGGAAGTCAAGCAGGCCATCAAGGCACAGACGGACGCGTAGCCGGCACCCGCCGGCGGCGTGGTCGTGGCTCAGGGGAGGTCGAGTACCAGCAGCAGCGCGTCGTCTACGGCGCGTATGTCCTCCAAGCTCAGGTGGCCCACCTGCTCGCCGAGTGTGCGAGCGTCGACTGCTCCGACCATCTCGCAGAGGACCTGGGTGGGTTGGTCCAGCAGTGTGATCTCCGGGTGAATGCTCGCCGGGAACGCCGCGCGCGATGTCGGGCAGATCGCGACTGTCGAGAGGGTCAGCAGGTCGTCGGCCTGGACGATCACGGCGTAGCGGCGTCCCTGTTGGACGTGGCCGCGTTTGCGCGGCAGCGTGATCTCGTGGACGTCACCCCGGACCACGCAGCTCCTCCATCAGGGCCGCCACCTCGCGTGCTTCGCGCACATACTCGCGGTCTGCCATCAGGCGCCTGGCCTCGGCGGCCAGCCCGCGGCGTCTGCGCTCCCGCTCGGCTGTCTCCGTGATCGCCTGGCGAGCCGCCTCCGCCCGGCTCACGCCCCGCCGGCGCGCCAGATCCTCCAGCGCGCTCAATCCCTCACGGCCCAGTCGCAACGAGAGCGGGTGGGGAGCAGAGGCCATACGCGGCATTGTAGTGTGTATCGCGCTACGCGATGAATGAGTGCACAGACACGACTCCGTTGCCTATGGCAGCGATCCCCGCTGAGCTCGTAAGGCTCTTCATCAGTTGTTGTGCTCCGGCTCGGTGAGCGCGGCCACGTCGGCGAGGTCTGTCGGGCGGCCGCTGGCGTTCTTCATCTTGATGAGGTCGTCGCGCCCGGCGATAGGGATCGTGAGGTCTCCGAGCGCGATTGTCAGTGCGCGATTGCGTAGCTGTGGGAAAGGTGCTGCTCCGGGGGCGTCGTGCAGGATGTCGATGTCGCCGTGGGGTGTGCTGAGTTGCCATAGGGTCACGCGGGGGAGCATTCGTGCGTCGATCCGCAGGTGCTCGCTGCCGGGGTTCAGAACACGGGCTTGCAGCTCTTGCAGTGTCTCGGCGAGGCGCTTGAGGTTGGCGGGGGTTGGGGAGGGGATCAGATCGAGGTCGTTGGTCATGCGCACGTGGCCGTGGACCTGGACGGCGATGCCGCCCACGACGACGTAGTCGACCTGGTGGGCGTCGAGCGCGGTGAAGATGCGCTCGATGTCGGGCGGCTGGTGCTGTTCAGCCATCGTCACGCGTGGCGCGACCGGCGTTCGCCAGCCGTATGGCTGTTCGGTTCCAGGAGATGGCGAGGGCCAGGCGCTCCTCGGGGGTTCGTTGCAGTGTGCTTGCCATGTGCGCCGGGTCCCAGTCGGTTGGCAGTCGCCGTGAGGACAGCGCTGGTTCCTCCCCCATTGCCAGCATCAGTTCGCGCAGCGTGGTGAAGGTAGGGGAGACCAGGCCCCGCTCGATGCGGCTCACCGCGGCCTGCGTGGTCCCGGCGCGCAGCGCCAACCGGCGCTGGCTCAGGCCGAGGCGCTGGCGGGTCGAGCGGACCAGCTCGGAGGGGAGCATGACATCTTTTATGATATCAGAGTAAGAGATGAAGTGGAGCGTGGAGCGCCCGGAGTGAGAGCGGGCTTGACTCTTGCTTTACACGGCCGTTCTTTTTGGGGTTGACTTTTGGGCTGGAGTTGGTATAGGCTTGTTCATGTCAGGCATGTGTCTGGCATTGATAGGTCGGGTTTTGGGTCCTCCCGCTGTTGCGGGTTCCATGGGACCGCAGGGAAGTGTTGGAGAGGGATTTGATCGCTTCACGAGGGATTTGAGATGAGTGATCTTGTTTGCACCGCGCGTGGCGCGGCTAATGGTCTTACGGCTCCGTCTGGGGTTGTAACTAGATGCGTCAGCATCACTGACGCATCTCTCTCTCTCTCTCTCTCTCTTGGCCGGGCTGGCTAGCTTCTAGGCCCCGCCGTCTCTTTGCCGCCCTGGGCTTTGTGCGCAGGGTGGTTTTGTGCTGCCCGGATCTCCTGGGTGGTCGTGTTCTCGATGACTCCGGGAGGGGATGGGTTTGATGATGCGTATGCGTGGGCTCAAGTTGGGGGCCGTTTCATGGCTGTGCGTCGCGCTGGGCGGGCTGTCGCTCTGGTGCGCGACCGCACCGGCCGCCGGTGGCTCGTCGGCGTCGATCGACGGCCGCGAATGGGAACTGGTGTCCCCAGTGGACAAGCATGGGGCGGGCGTCCAGGCACCGGACGAACCGAGACTGGTGCAGGCCTCTGAAGACGGCAGCGCGATCACGTACACGGTGGGCGGGCCGGGCACCGCCAATCCTGCCGGCTATCTGGTCTACTCGCAATTTTTCTCACGGCGCGGGTCCGATGGGTGGTCCTCGCAGAACATCACAACACCCTTCGAGGTAACGCCGGGCTCAGAAGCGATAGCAGGGATGGGCTATGAGCTGTTCTCTCCCGACCTGTCGGTTGCGCTGCTGCATCCGCCGGCCTCAACGCCGCTGCCGCCGCTTGAAGCCGGCGCGGAAGGGACACTGTATCTGCGCAACAGCGAAACGGGGAGCAATCTGCCGCTGGTGACGACCGCGAATGTATCGCAGGGCAAAAAGGTTGCCGGAGAAGAAGGGCTTTTCTTCTCCGGTGCGACGCCGGATCTCAGTCATATTCTGTTTTGGTCTAACGAAGCATTGACCGCAAATGCGATCAACACCGGGACCCTTGCGTCCAACCTCTATGAGTGGGCCGGCGGACAGCTGCAGCTTGTCAGTGTGCTGCCGGATGGCCAGGCGGCGAGCACGAGTAGCGAACTCGGCAGGGAAGGGCGCGTGGCAAACGCTGTGTCTAGCGACGGCTCACGTGTGATGTGGACGTCTGAAAAGTTGTCTGGTGGGCATCTTTACATGCGCGATATGAAGCGGGGCGAAACCGTTCAGCTGGATGTCGTGCAGAGTGGGGCAGGAAGCGGTGAAAATCATCC
Source organism: uncultured Solirubrobacterales bacterium (assembly GCA_963743165.1). GTDB lineage: Bacteria > Actinomycetota > Thermoleophilia > Solirubrobacterales > Solirubrobacteraceae > Palsa-744. The sequence continues at coordinate 60,096 of CAVUOP010000009.1, read as the reverse complement.
GATATTCCAGGCTGCGAGCAGCGATGGATCGCGGGTGTTCTTCACCGATGCGCAAGCGTTGACAGCCGCCTCCAAGGAAAGGGTCGGCGGTCCGGAAGACCTGGGTGATCTGTACGTGTTCGAAGTGTCTCCTGGTGCCGGCCCTCTTTCGGGCGTGGTGAGGGACCTGTCGGTGGATGAAAATGTGGGTGAAGCCGGGAACGTGATGGGAGTCTCTGGTGTGAGTGAAGATGGTTCGTACGTGTATTTCGTGGCTCAGGGAGCGCTGGCTCCAAATGCCGTTCAGGGTGATTGTCCGTCTGATAATTTTGAAGAACAGCCGTCCGAAGCAAGATGCAACCTGTATGTTGAGCACCATGGCGCTGGAGGATGGGAAGCACCAAGGCTTGTCGCGGTTATCTCCGGGGACGATCGCCAGGACTGGGGGGGCGGTGCAATCGGTATCATTGGGCCTAACTTGGCGGTCCGCGTTTCGCCGAATGGTCGCTATCTGGCGTTCATGTCAGACAGGAGCCTAACCGGGTTTAACAACCTTGATGCGGTGCGAGGTCTGCCTGATGAGGAGGTGTATCTCTATGACGCCTCTGTGGGTGCCGCCGGGCGAGTGGTGTGTGCGTCATGCGATCCAACGGGTGAGCGACCTGTCGGCATATTTGATAATGGAAAACTGCTTGTGGATCGCAACGTATACCAAGCATTTTCCGATCGATGGCTTGCCGGGAGCATCCCGGCGTGGGTCGACGTGCAGGCCGGAGCAATGTTTTACCAGCCCCGCTTTCTGTCGGATAGTGGCCGGTTGTTCTTCAACAGCCCGGTTGCCCTGGTCCCAGGCGATGGCAACGGCAAGGAGGATGTGTATGAGTACGAGCCCGCGAGCGTCGGTGGATGCCAGGCCGGCACGCGCAGTCCCGCAGTCGTTTTCAGCGGGGCGGCCGCAGGTTGCGTCGGGCTGATCTCCTCCGGCACCTCGGGTGAAGAATCGGTGTTCCTCGACGCCAGCGCGACGGGTGGAGACGCCTTTTTCATGACGTCCGCGGGGCTTGTGCCGCAGGACGTGGATGGAACATTTGATGTATACGACACACGCGAATGCCCGGGCGGCTCGCCCTGCGCGACCTCGGGGACCGTTCTGTCGAGCCCGCCGTGCAGCTCGGCGGAGGCGTGCCGTGGCGCGCTGTCCTCGACAGGTGCGCTCGGCTCGCCGGGGAGCGCCACGTTTACGGGCAGCGGCAATGTCGCGCCCAGCGTGTCGGCTCAGGCTCCGAAGGCGAAGCCGAGGCCCAAGGCGCTGTCGCGGGCGCAGAAGCTCGCGCGGGCGCTGAAGGCGTGTCGCAAGAAGACCGGCAGGCGGCGTGCGCTGTGTGAGAAGCGGGCGCGCGCGGCTTACGGCGCAAGGACATCGAGGGCCGCTGGGGCCACCGCCCGGACCGGGCGTTGAAAGGGGTGGTGAGGATGAGGAGCACTTACAAGGCGGGCCTCGGACGGGCGCTGGGCGTGCTGCTGGCGGCCGTGGTGCTGGGTGTGCTGGCCGGTGCGACGCCGGCGCTCGCGGTACCTGGCGCGGGCTGGACGGTGCAGTCCACCGCGACCCCCACGTATATACCGCCGGGCGGGGAAGCCAAGATCTTGCTGGCGGTGGAGAACGTCGGAGATGCCCCGGCGAACGGCTCCGTGACGCCGGTGACGGTCACCGACAAGCTGCCGGCCGGCCTGGAAGTGACGGCGATGTCCGGCGGCGCCGGCTTCTTCGGCCTGCACGGTGGGATGACCTGCGACCTCGCTGAAGTGAGCTGCACCTGGGCCGGGGAACAGCTCCCCTCCTACGAAGCGATCGAAGTCACGATCTCGGTGAAGGCCGCTCCGGGCGCGGTGTCGGGCGAGAGCGAAGTCGCGGTTTCCGGCGGCGGTGTGCCCGGCCTGTCCGTCAGGCGGCCGCTGACGCTCAGCGCCGCGCCGGTCCCGTTCGGGGTGGAAAGCTACGGTCTCACAGCCGAAGAAGAGGGCGGACTGTCCGATACGCGGGCGGGGTCACATCCGTTTCAGCTGACGAGCTCGTTCGCTCTGAACCAGACGGCCGACCCGAGCAAGCAGCCCGCGCTGGTGCGGGATCTCGGCTTCCAGCTGCCGGCCGGCCTGATGGGGACGCCCCTGGCCGTGCCGCAGTGCACAGCCGCGCAGTTCCAGCCGCAGGGCGGATTCACCGATCAATGCCCGGCGAACTCGGCGCTCGGGGTCGCTGCCGTCGTGGTCTTCGTGCCGGGCCTCGGGCCCGTTCCGCTCAGGCTCACGGTGCCCGTGTTCAACCTGGTCCCTGGAGTGAACGAGCCCGTGCGGTTCGGACTCGTGGCGGCGGGCGTGCCGGTCACGCTGGATGCCTCGCTGCGTACCGGCGGCGATTACGGCGTGACGATCAGGGTGAGCAACGCCTCGGAGCTGGGGGTGGTGTCGGTGGCGCGGGTGACGCTGTGGGGCGTGCCCGGCGACAAGCGCCACGACGCCTCGCGCGGCTGGGGCTGCAGCTTCCTCGGTGGAGAATCCGGAGAAGCGTGCCCCGCTCCCGGCGCGTCCGGGACGCACCCGCTGCTGACGCTGCCCACGTCGTGCACGGGGCCGCTGCAGAGCTCCGTGGCAATCAGCTCCTGGCCGACGCGCGCTAATCCGCAGGGTCTTGCCACGGAACCGTTCGCGAGCGAACCGGTCGCTGGCCTGGAAGGGTGCGAAGGGCTGCCGTTCAGCCCCGAACTGACCGTCGCGCCGGACACGCAGACGGGGGGCACGCCGACTGGGCTCAGCGCCGACGTGCACATCCCGCAACTGGAAACCCCCGAAGGGCTCGCCGAGGGGAACCTCAAGCAGGCGGTCGTCTCGCTCCCGACGGGTGTGGTGATCGACCCCGCTGGTGCCAATGGGCTCGGCGCGTGCTCGCCGCAGCAGATCGGGTTGAGCGATGCCGACCCGGTGTCGTGTCCGGAATCGGCGAAGGTGGGCACCGTCGAAGCGGTCTCGCCGTCGATCAAGGCGCCGCTGACGGGGTCGGTGTATGTCGCGCAGCAGGGGAACAACCCGTTCGGGTCGCTGCTGGCGCTGTACTTGGCGCTGGAAGGTGAAGGGGTGCTCGTGAAGGTCGCGGGCGAAGTGCACCTGGACCCCGCCACGGGCCAGATCACGACGACGTTCGACAACATTCCCCAGCAGGCGGTGTCGGACATCAAGCTGCACTTCTTCGGCGGGGCTCACGGCCCGCTGGCGACCCCGGTTGGGTGTGGGACCTACACCACGACCTCGCAGCTGACGCCTTACAACACATTGGTGGCGGCCGAACCCACATCGGCCTTCCAGATCAGCTCGGGGCCCAACGGCAGTGGGTGCGCTCCGCAGTCGTTTGCGCCCGCCTTCACCGCTGGCACGGTGAACAACCAGGCCGGCGGGTTCAGTCCCTTCAATGTGTCGTTCTCCCGCTCCGACCAGGAACAGGATCTTGCGGGGGTGACGGTCAAGACCCCGCCGGGGCTGCTGGGCATGCTCAAGAGCGTGCAGCAGTGTGGTGAACCACAGGCGGCCCAGGGCACTTGTGGTGCCGGCAGCCTGATCGGCCATGCGACGGCCGTGGCGGGCGCCGGACCGGACCCTGTGGGCGTGGGCGGCCAGGTGTTCCTCACCGGTCCTTACAAGGGCGCGCCGTTCGGGCTCTCGATCGTGGTCCCGGCGGCTGTGGGGTCGTTCAACCTTGGCAACGTCGTCGTTCGCGCGGCGATCGGTGTCGATCCGCATACGGCGCAGATCACGGTGACGAGCGATCCGCTGCCCACGATCCTGCAGGGTATCCCGCTGCAGGTCCGCACCGTGAACGTCACGATCGACCGGGAAGGGTTCATGTTCAACCCCACCGACTGCGAACCGCTCACGGTGGGTGGGACGCTGTCGAGCACCCAGGGCGCGAGCGCAGGTGTGTCGAGTCACTTCCAGGCCGCGAACTGCGCCGCGCTTGCGTTCAAGCCGAAGTTCACGGTCTCCACGCAGGCGGGCACGAGCAAGAAGAATGGTGCGAGCCTCGATGTGAAGGTCGGCTATCCCACGGGGGCAGAGGCGAACATCCACTCGGTAGCGGTCACGTTGCCAAAGCAGCTGCCTTCGAGGCTCTCGACGATCCAGCAGGCTTGTCCGGAAGCGACGTTCAACGCGAACCCGGCGTCGTGTCCCGCGGGCTCCAATATCGGGGCGGTCACGGCGCTGACGCCCGTGTTGGCGGGCCCGCTCACCGGCCCCGCCTATCTGGTTTCTCATGGTGGCGCGGCGTTCCCTGACCTAGTGGTGATCCTGCAAGGCGAAGGGGTCACGCTTGATCTTGTTGGCAGCATCGACATCAAGCACGGCATCACCAGCTCGACGTTCGCAAGCGTGCCCGACGCGCCGATCAGCTCGTTTGAGCTGAAGCTGCCCGAGGGTCCGCACTCCGGGCTCACGGCTGTGCTTCCCGCCAAGGCCAAGGGCAGTCTCTGCGGCACGAGCCTCGTCATGCCGACGACGCTCACCGGGCAGAACGGGGCCGTGGTCAAGCAGAACACCAAGATCGCCGTCACTGGCTGTCCTAAAGCCAATACCCAGAGGGCACACAGGAAGAAGAGCAAGGCGAAGAAGCACCGCAAAGCGAAGAAGAGGAAGTAGGCGGGAGGGATGCCTGTGTCTTCCCGTGAACGGAGTGCCGGGGCGCGTAGGGGCGCGCGTCCCGGGAAGGGTCGTGGTGGTGAGACGAGTGGTGTGGGTCGGGAGAGGGTTTCGGAGATTCAGCGTGCGCGGATGATTACGGCGATGGCTGAAGTCGCGGGGGAGCGTGGTGCGGCGAACGCCACGGTCGCGCATGTCGTGGCGCGCTCGGGTGTGTCGCGTAGGACGTTCTATGAAATGTTCAGTGACCGTGAAGACTGCCTGGCGGTGGCGTTTGCTGAGGCGGTTGATCGGGCTGGGCGCAGGGTCCTGCCGGCGTATGAGGCGGAGCAGGGGTGGCAGGCGCGTTTGCGGGCGGGGATCGCGGCGTTGCTCTTGTTTTTGGAGGATGAGCCTGAGATGGGGCGTTTGTTGGTGGTGGAGGCGCTTGGTGGTGGTCCGCGGGTGCTCGCGTATCGGGCGGAGTTGCTTGCGCGGTTGGTGGAGGAGGTTGATCTGGGTTGTGGGTTGGCGAGGACTCCGCCGCCGCCGTTGACCGCCGAGGGCGTGCTTGGTGGCGCGTTTGCGTTGGTGCATGCTCGGCTCTCTCGGGGGGATGCTGTGCCGTTGACGGAGTTGTTGGGGCCACTTATGGGATTGATCGTTGGGCCGTATCTTGGTCCTGCGGCGGCGCGCAGGGAGATCGAGCGGCCCGCTCCGGAGCTTCGCCATGCGCAGCGGCGTGAGCATTCCGATCCGCTGCGTGGTCTTGATATGCGTCTCACCTACCGCACCGTCCGCGTGCTCGTCGCGGTCGGCTCGCGGCCGGGGGCGTCCAATCGTGCGATCGCTGAGGCCGCTGGGGTCGAGGATCAGGGGCAGATCTCGAAGCTCTTGCGGCGTTTGGAAAGCCTCGGGTTGATCCATAACACCGGGCAGGGGCACAGCAAGGGCGAACCGAACGTCTGGACCCTCACCCCACGCGGCCAAGAAGTCGAGCAAGCCATCAAGGCACAAACAGAGGGATAGGCTCAGCCAAAGAACAGCACCGCCGTCTCGTACAGCGCCGGGTCGAGCAGCTTGGGCTCGCGCAGGGCGTCCGCCAGGGGGACCTCGACCACCTGGCCGGCGTGGATGGCCAGCATCGTGCCGAAGTGGCCTGCTCTCACGGACTGCATCGCGCCTACGCCCAGGCGCGTGGCCAGTACGCGGTCGGCGGCTGTGGGGGTGCCTCCGCGCTGGATGTGCCCGAGGATCGTCGCGCGCGTCTCAAAGCCTGTGCGCTGCTCGATCTCGCGCTCCAGCGTTACGCCGATGCCGCCTAGGCGCTCGTGGCCGAAGGCGTCCTTGCTGGCGCCTTGAATTGTCTGCATCGTGCCTTGTGCTGGGATTGCGCCCTCGGCTACTACCACCACCGAGAAGCTGCGGCCGCGCTCGTGGCGGCGGCGCAGGTGCGTGCATACCTCTTCGATGTCGAACCGCCGCTCTGGCACCAGGATCGCGTCGGCGCCGCCGGCCATGCCTGCCTGCACCGCGATCCAGCCTGCGTGGCGGCCCATCACCTCGACCACCATCACGCGGTTGTGTGACTCTGCCGTTGAGTGCAGGCGGTCGATTGCGTCGGTCACCGTCTGCACCGCCGTGTCAAAGCCGATGGTTGCGTCGGTGCCGCCTAAGTCGTTGTCGATCGTCTTGGGGATGCCCACCACTGGGATGCCGTCGTTGTGTAGGCGCAGCGCCACGCCTAGCGTGTCCTCGCCGCCGATCGCCACGAGGGCCGCTATGTCGTGGCGCTCCAGGGTGGCCTTGACTGCTGCCGTGCCGTCCTTGCCCTGCGCGTATGGGTTCGTGCGCGAGGTTCCGAGGATCGTGCCGCCGCGGTGCAGGATGCCCGCCGTGCTTGTGAGCGTCAGCTCCTGCGTCTCGTCTGCCACCACGCCTGCCCAGCCGTCGCGGAAGCCGATGAAGTCATAAGCCTGTTTGGCGTCTGCTGTGCCGCTACGTACAACCGCGCGGATCGCCGCGTTCAGGCCGGGGCAGTCGCCTCCGCCTGTCAGCACACCTACGCGAGTCGTTGCGGCCATTGCCGCCAGTGTGGCAGGCCGCCCGCGTGCGGCCGGGGTGCGGGCTGGGAGTTTGGATGGTTGTAAGAGATCGTCTTTTTGGACGTATAGGCAGTGGTGGAATCATCTCAAAGGGTGTAGCCTCGGATTCCCGTGGACACCGCCTACCAGGGTCAGGCAGGTGCCGATCGGCCGACGCCGCAGGTGCGCTTGCGCGCGCTTGATGTCGTCGCCGACGTCTCTCTGCTCTCGCTCGAGGGCCTCGACGCGCTCTGCGAGGCGCTCGGTCGCCGCCTGCTCGAGGACTTCCCCGCCTTCGGTCAGGACGCCGAGCTTGAAGGCGAAATGGAGCGTGCCATTCATGCCAATCTGTGGCACGTCTTTGAGAGCGTCATGCCTACTGGCGCCGTGGAGGCACTTGCCGCGCCGCCTGATGCGTTGCGTTTTGCCGCCTCCGTGCTGCATCGCGGTATCGACACCAGCGAGCTGATCCAGGCCTATCGCGTCGGGCAGAACATGGCCTGGTCGTGGTGGATGGAACGGCTTGCCGCCAGCCTCATCGGCGAGAGCGCCGTGCTGATCGATGCGCTCCAGGTCTCCTCGCATCGCATGTTCGCCTACGTCGACGCCGCCATCGACGAGCAGGTCCGCCTCTGGGAGGAGGAGCGCCGGCGCTGGCTCGGTCGTGCCGTGGCGTTGCGTGCTGACGCCGTGCGGCGCGTCTTGCGCGGCGAGGCGCTTGGGGCTGAGGAGGTCACAGAGGCGCTTGACTATCAGGTCGACCGTCCGCTGCTCGCCGCGATTCTCTGGGAGGAAGCCGCGCCTGTCGCCGGTGAGGTTGGCATGAGTCGGCTGGAGGCGCTTGCCGATGCCATGGCGCTTGCGCTTGGCGCCACCCGCGCCCTGCTCGTGCCCGCGGGCGTCGCGAGTCTCTGGGCCTGGTTTGCCGCCGAGCGCCATGCAAGTCCCGCCGATCTGCTCGCGCATGCCGCGGCTCGCCATCTGCAGGAGGGGCAGGGGGTCGCGCTTGGGCTGGCCGGGAGCGGTCTGGAGGGCTTTCGCGCAAGCCACCGCCAGGCGCTTCGTGCCCGGCGCCTGGCCGAGCTCGCCCAGACGCCCGTCGGAGTCATCCGCTTCGACGAGGTCGACACGCTCTGCATGTTCGGCCAGGACCCTGAGTTGATCGCCGACTTCATGCGGCGCAAGCTCGGCGGGCTCGCCGCCGACGATCCCAAGACCGAACGTCTGCGCGAGAGTGCCCTCGTCTGGCTGCGCGAGGGCAGCAACTCCACCCGCGCCGCCACGCTGCTGCACACGCACAAGAACACCGTCCGCGATCGCGTCCAGCGCGCCGAGGAGGTACTTGGGCATCCGCTCGATGAAGATCGCCTCGGGCTTGAGCTCGCGCTCACCTTGGCCGAGCGGCTCGGCCTGCGGATGCTTGACGGCTAGCGGCCGGTAGTTGGTGGTTGGTGGCCGGTGGCTGGTTCCGCCGGTGCTCAGATGCCTTGGCCCGGCAGGAACTCGTTCGTGAACGGCGGTAGGCCCGTGTTTGGGTTGGCCCGCACCAGACCGTGCGCCAGCATCCAGCTCCCGAACGCCGCCCACTGTTCCGGTTCCTGCCAGCCGTAGGGCTTGCCGCTCGCTGGCACCGTTGCTGGCAGCGTGCGTTCGATCGATGTCAGCTGCAGCTTCGGTTCCAGGCTCGGGTTTGCCGCCAGTAAGAGCTTTGCCGCCGCCGCCGGGTTGGCCTTCACCTCGCGCTGGCCGCGGCTCAATGCCTGCAGGAACGCGCGCAGGTCCTGGCCGCGGCTCTTTGCCTCTTCTTCGCGCACCACCAGCACCAGCTCGTTGTACTTCGGCACTCCCGCCTGGTCCACCGGGATCGTCGTCGGGTGCTTGTGCAGCTGTTCCAACTGGATTGCCTCGTAGTTCCAGAACCCGCCGAGTGTTGCCGCCACCTTGCCTGACAGCATCGCCGGCACCAGATTGAAGCCCACATTTATTTCCTGCACCGTCGCTGGGTCCACGCCCGCGGCCTGCAGCGCCGTCTTCAGCTCGGCGGCCTGGTAGGGGATGCCGGCGGTGCCCACCTTCTTGCCTTTCAGGTCCGCCACCTTGGTTACGTGACTGGCCGGCAGTGCGATGATCGAGGTTAGTGGGCGCTGGATCAGCGCGCCGATCGATACCAGGCGCAGGCCCTGGTCGCGCGCCAGCAGCAGCTCTGGCTCATAGGAGATCGCCATGTCCACCTTGCCTGCTGCCAGCAGCTGCAGCGGCTGCGCCGGGTTCGCCGGGGTCTGGGGCTTCACTTCCAGGCCTGCCGCGCGGAAGTCGCCGTTGGCGATCGCCGCGTACAGCGGCGCGTGGTCCGCGTTGGGGAAGAAGTCCAGCATCACGGTGAAGGGCTTCGTGCTGGCTGCCGAGACCGTGTCCTGCTTTTGGCCGCAGGCTGAGACGACGAGTGTGCAAGTCGCCAGCGCCAGCGCGGCGGCTAGTTTGATTCTCAACTGACTTCTCCTCTGGATCGGTGTGCCCACGGCGCCAGGCGGCGTTCCGCCAGGGCGAGCGTATAGAAACACGCCACCGCGAACACCATCAGCACCACCACCGCCGCGTACTCGCGCGCTGTCTGCAGCGCCGTGATGTCGTTCACGATCTCCCAGCCCAGGCCCGTCGCCGAGCCGGCCGTCGCTCCGGTGCTCGTCTCCGCGATGAAGGCCGCGATCACCGCCACCGCCAGCGCGATCTTCGCGCCGCTGATCGCTGCCGGCAGCGCCGCCGGGGCCTCCGCCAGGCGGAACGCCTGCCAGCGCGAGGCGTCCAGCGTGCGCAGCAGCTTCAGCTGATCGGGGTCCACTGACCACAGCGCGTCCAGTGTCGTCACCAGCACCGGGAAGAAGCAGATCACCGCCACGATCACCAGCTTCGGGAAGATGCCAAAGCCCCACCAGAACACCAGCGTCGGCGCCAGCACCGCGAAGGGCACCGCCTGCGAGCCGATCGCCAGGGGGTACAGCGCGCGGCGTAGCGTGCTTGAGAAGTGCATCGCCACTGCTGCGCTGAAGCCGCTTATGAGCGCCAGCGCGATGCCCAGCACCACCTCGATCGCTGTCGTCTTGAAGTTTGACCACAGCAGTTCGCTGTTGTTCCATAGGGCCCCCGCGACCGAGTGCGGAGCAGGCAACACGAATTGGCTCACGCCGCCTGTATCTACGTAGATCTCCCACCCCCCCACCAACACCCCCAGTACGGCGGCCGGCAACAGGATGCGCAGCGCCTTGCCTGTGTTCATCGCACCTGCTCCCGCTCTGATGTGCGCTCTGACCCCAGGGCTTCCAGCGCCTGCTCGCGCAGCGCCACCACCGTTGCGTCGGTGCGCCTGCGGGGGCGGGGGAGGCCTACCTCCAGGGTTTCCACCACGCGGCCCGGGCGCGGCGAGAGGACCGCGACCCGATCGGCTAGCACCACTGCCTCCTCCACGTCGTGCGTCACCAGCACCACCGTTCTCGGCTCCTGCCTGAGCGCCGCCACCAGCCAGTTCTGCATCTCCGCGCGTGTGATGGCGTCCAGTGCTCCGAACGGCTCATCCAGGCACAGGACCTGCTTGCCGGAGAGCAGCGTGCGCACGAACGCCACGCGCTGACGCATCCCGCCTGAGAGCTCGTAGGGGCGGGCCTGCTCGAAGCCTTCCAGGCCCAACTCGGCGAACACCTTGCTCGCACGGGCTCTGGCCTTGGCCTTGGGCATGTGGGCCAGGCGCAGCGCCACCGCCGCATTGTCCAGTGCGCTCAGCCACGGCAGCAGCAGGTCGCGCTGGGGCATCAGCGCCGCGGGGGGGCATTCGATCATGCCGGCGTCCGGCTTGCGCAGTCCGCACAGTAGCTCTAGCAGCGTCGTCTTGCCGCAGCCGCTTGGGCCCACCACCGCCAGCAGCTCACCTTCGCTTGCGTGCAGTGACACGTCGCTCAGGGCCTGCACCGGCGCACGGCGCTCGGGGCGGTAGGCCATGCTCACGCCCTGGACTCTCACGGCACTCTGAGGGTCAGCTCAGGTCGCGCCAGCGCCTTCACGAAGTCCTCCAGCTGCGCCGTCGTCCAGCACTCGAACGCTGTGCAGTGGCGCTCGTAGGCGGCGATCACCGAGTCGCCGTAGTTCCAGTACAGCTTCGGCTCCGGGTTCAGCCAGAACGTGCGGCCGGCTCTGGCCGCCACCTGCGCGAACAGGTCGGCGCGTGGGTCGCGGCCGTTCGTGCGCGCGTCGCCGAGCACGATCACCGTCGCGCGGGGGTGCAGATCGTCTTCCACCAGCTCTAGGAGCTCCGACCACACGCGGCCGTAGTCGGTGTAGCCGCTGATGTCTGCCACGCCCGCGTCGCTCGCGATCTTTTCGCTCATCGCCTTGAAGTCGCGCTCGTGTTCGAAGACGTCCGTCACCTCACTGATCCGCTCGATGAACACGAACGAGCGCATCTTGCGGAAGCTGTCGTGCAATGCGTGCAGCACCGACAGGAAGAACACCGATGCGCTCGTCACGCTTGTTGATACGTCGCATAGGACGTAGATCTCGGGCCTGCGCGGGCGGCGGGGACGGTACTTCAGCTCGACCGGCACGCCGCCTGTCTGCAGCGATGCACGCATCGTGCGGCGCACGTCCACATGTGCGTGCTTGCGGTGCCCGCGCGTCTGCTTGCCCTGCGTGGCCAGGCGCCGGCGCAGCTGCGCCACCACGCGGTGCACCGCCGCCAGGTCCTGCAGCGGGCCGCTGGGGAGCGCGCGGTCCAGGTCGCCCAGGGGGCGGGCTGCGGGCAGGCTGCCCGTGCGCTCGATCTGCGCGCGTTCCAGCTCGCGGCGCAGTAGTGCCTCGAAGCGGCGCAGCGCATCGCGCGGTAGGCCTTCGCGGCGTGGGTCGCCTTCGGGCAGCTCCGGCTGTGGGTCGCTGCGTAGGCCGAGTGAGCGGCGGATGCGCTGCACGTCCACGCCGATCACGCCCGAGCCGTTCTCCTGGCGGCCGAAGGCCGCAATCGCCAGGCGCGCCAGGTCGCGCATCGCGCCCTCGCTGCCTTCCTGCAGCGCCTGTGCGATCTGGGCGCGCAGGGCGTCCAGCTCCTCTGGGGTCAGCTCGTCTAGGGATAGGCGCTTCTCTTCGCCCAGGGCGTCGCCGTGCTCGCCGTCGTCGGAGGTGTTCTCGCGGATGCCCTCCTGGGCGGCTGCCAGCTCCACCGCGCGGAAGAAGAAGCGGTCGAACACCATCTCGAAGATGCGACGGTCGTCCTGGCTCTTGGCCAGTGTTGTTGCGAGTGCCTCGCGGAAGTCCTCCTGGCGGCGCCAGTCGATCTCCTCCAGGACGCGGAAGGCGTCCAGCAGCTCGCTCGTGCCTACCGCCACGCCCTCGGCGCGCAGCTGCTCGCCTAGTTCCAGCAGACGCGCGGCCAGGCCGTCGGGGGGAGTGTCGCGGGGGGGCAGTGCCCCTGCGTCAGGCCGGCTTGGCATCGGCTGCCGCCAGCTTCAGGCCCACCCGCTCGGACACCACATCCATGTCTGTGCGGTGCTTCACGATCACCGACAAAGTCTCCTTGAACGTCTGCGCGTCGATGTCCTTCACGCCTAGTAGCAGCAGCGCGCGCGCCCAGTCGATCGACTCCGCGATCGAGGGGGGCTTCTTCAGGTCCAGGTCGCGCACCATGCCGATCACCTCCACCAGCTTGCGCGCCACCGTCTCGGGGAGCTCGGGGGTGTGCATCCTCACGATCTCAAGCTCGTGCTCGAGGGCTGGGTAGTCCAGCCACAGGTACAGACAGCGGCGCTTGAGCGCCTCTGTCAACTCGCGCGAGTTGTTTGAGGTCAGCAGCACCACCGGGTGGGTTTTCGACTGGACCCGGCCCAGCTCGGGGATTGAGATCTGGAAGTCCGACAGGACCTCCAGCAGCATCGCCTCGAACTCCTGATCGGTCTTGTCGATCTCATCGATCAGCAGGACTACCGGCTGCTCGCTGGCGATCGCGCTCATCAATGGGCGCGCCAGCAGGAACTCCTCGCCGAAGATGTCCTCCTGCACGTCGCTCCAGCCTTTGTCTCCCGCCTCCGCCTGGATGCGCAGCAGCTGCTTGCGGTAGTTCCACTCGTACAGCGCCTTCGCCTCGTCGAGGCCCTCGTAGCACTGCAGACGCACCAGCTCGCGGCCCAGGTAGCGGGCCAGCGCCTTTGCCAGCTCCGTCTTGCCCACGCCCGCCGGGCCCTCGACCAGCACGGGCTTGCCGAGCTTTGCCGCCAGGTAGGCCACCAGCGCCGTTGCCTCTTCGGGGAGGTAGCCGACTGCGCGCAGGCCTTCGGCCACGTCTGCCGCGCTGCCCGGCTCCGCGAAGCCGGGGGCCGCGGCTTGGGTGGGGGTGCTCGTTGGTCCCGTAGGGGTTCCCATGCTCAGGGGAATGATAGGCGCCGGTGGGTTGGCGGGATGCCGGGGCGGTGGATGCGGGTCGTCGTAGACTTCAGCGATGATCCCGCGTGGGTTGTGACGGCAGTTGTGCAAGACAACGATCCCCGTGGAGCCCAGCTATGACGATCACGATTGCCGGTATCCAGTTCGACTATCACGACTATGACGAGCGTGGCGATGTCCTGTACCTGCATGTCGGGCCGCCCGCCGAGCGGGCCGCGCGGGCGTTGGAGACGTCCGAGGGGCATACCGTGGAATACGACGAGCATGGGGCGATCGTCGGATTGGAGTTGATGGGTGTGCGGGGGGCGCTGGCCCGCGACGGAGAGCTTCAGCTCACCTGGCCGCCTGCCCATCTGGCGGCCAGCGCGCTTCAAGCGGCGCTCGCGGCCTGACGGTGAGTTTATGAGCGCGCTCGCGCTAGACCGCACGCATTCTCGCGCCGGCCCAGGCCATCGCGGCCGCCGCTGCCAGTGCGAAGAAGATGCCCCACTGGATGCCTACGTTCGCCGCGATGCCGCGGCCGCCGATGCCTGGCTTGTCGAACAGGCGCCACACCAGCAGCGCCGCCACCCATATGCCTGCCAGCAGCACCACCGCGCCGTCGCTGCCGGGCAGGTGGAACTTGCGGCGCTGGGCGCGGGCGATCAGTAGGGCCAGGACCGCGACAGCGACCAGGAGTACTGCTGCCTCCACGAACGAGAACACCGCCCATGCGTTCAGGTTCTGGCTCACCAGGGGCTGCAGGCGCCTGGCGCTCACCACCGCGTTCTGCTGGTACCACGGCAGGAACATCGTTACGAATAGGGCCACTGCTGCCGCGCCTGCCAGGCGCTGCTCGGGGTCCAGCTCCTCCCATATGTCGATCGTTCGCGGCACCGGCCGATTGTATGTCTGGCCGCGGGGGGTTTACGCCGGGGGTCGATATGGGCACAATGGTCGGCGACGTGCGTGCGCTTCTTGTCCAGGACTACGGTCCTCCTTCGCAGCTTGCTCTTGGCGAGCTGGCCGCGCCGACGCCTGGGAGTGGGCAGGTGCTTGTGCGCGTCAGGGCTGCCGGGCTCAATCCTTTTGACCTCAAGCAGCTCACCGGGGCCTTTAAGGGGGGGTCGTCCTCGCTTGAGTTTCCCTACGTGCCCGGTATGGATGGCGCGGGTACCGTTGTTGAGCTTGGCGATGGCGTGCAGGGGGTGGCTGTCGGCGGAGAGATCTTTGGCTTCTTCGGGCGCACTCCGGGGACCATCGCTGAGTTTGCGCTGCTCGATGTGGGGGATTACCTGGCTTTGCGGCCTGCCGCGCTCGATGCCGTGCATGCTGCTGCCCTGCCGCTCTCGGGGGTCACCGCCAAGACCTTGCTGCGCGCCTTTGAACCTGCCGCGGGGCAGAGTCTGCTTGTGATTGGTGCCTCGGGGGGGATTGGCATGTTTGTCGTGCAGCTCGCTGCTGCCGCTGGCGTTGAAGTGCTTGCTACCGCCGGGCCTTCTGAGACCGAGTACGTGCTTGGGCTCGGGGCCACGCATGCGCTCGATTACACCTCGGAGGACCCTGTCGAGCTTGCGCTTGCTGTGCATCCTGGCGGTGTCGACGGCGTCATCGATCTCGTCAACGGCGGCGATGCCGTGCTGGGCAGCGCTCGTGCGCTGCGGCCTGCGGGGCGCTTTGTCTCGCCGCTTGGTGGGCCTTCAGAGCTCGGGCGTGGCATTACTGCTTCGTATGTCAGCCTTACGCTGCTGCCTGGCGATCTGGAGGATCTGGCCGCGCGCGCTGCCTCCGGGGCGCTGCGCGTTGAGGTCTCGCGCGTCTATCCCTTCGGGGAGGCCGGGCAGGCGTTTGTTGATTTTGCCGCTGGGCACACGCGCGGCAAGCTTGTCGTGGACATTAGTGCCGCTTAGCCTTGGTGGCTGGCGCCGCTGACACCGCGATCGTGCCCGTTGCGCTTTCGTGGTTGCCCGCGAGGTCCGTTGCGCTCAGGCTCACTTCGTAGATGCCGCCTTGGCTGGGGGTCACCCACAGCAGTCTTGGCTTGCCGCCTGCCAGCGTTGTGTGGCTGCTCCACACCGCATGGCTGCCTTGGTGGATCGTCATCGACACCGTTGCCAGCTTTGACAGCGCGATCCGCACGCCTGCACGCGTGCCGCCTTTCAGCGTCGTGCTCAGCAGTTCGATTGTCGGCGCCGTATGTATGTCGGCTCTGAAGCGTTCTCCTGTCGTGCAGTAGATCGCGTCGCCCGCGATCGGCGTCGGTGCGGGGGCCGTCGTGGAGCTTGTGGTGGTCGTCGTCGTGGTGGTGGTGCTTGTCGTGCTCGTTGGCGTGCCTCCCGCTGCGGTGGGGTTGGTTGGCACGGCCGGTGTCGTGGGTGGTGCCGGGGTCGGCGCCGGGGTTGGGGCTGGCGTCAGCGGCAGGCCTGTCTGGGTGCGCTGGCACAGGTGTTCCAGGAATTCCGTCAGTAGTTCGTGGTAGTTGAGGTTCGATTCTTCGTGCTGGTCATACAGCGACCACGCGCCCGTGTCGTAGTGGGGGACCTCCGCGCGGGCCTCTGCGTCGCCTGCTTCGAACAGCTGCTGGCCTAGGGGGTCCTGTGTGATCGACGTGTAGTCGTACAGGCCGATCACCGCCTGTATGAAGCCGTTCAGGATGTGGTCGCTGGGGGCGTATGTGTACTCCGCGTACTCCGCGCCCGCGGGGGTGCTTACGCGCACGCCTTCCGGTGGGGGTTTCTGGAAGATGCCTAGGGCCTGCTGGGCCGTTGTCAGGTAGGCCGTGTTGTGCAGGCGTGAGAAGCCGCGGCTGAAGGCCTGCAGCGCCGTGCCTTGTGAGAGGCCGCTCGTCCATGGGGGTAGGCCGCCGTCGAACTGGAACAGGTACTCCCACGCCACGCCGCCTGCGCGGTGGGTCGCCAGGGAGGCCGCTTCGTTTAGGAGTTCGGTGAGGGCCGTGTTGTTGTGGGCCGAGTAGTAGCCGTTGGCTGTGCCGAAGGTGCCTAGCCACTGGATCTCTATGCCCTGGCCTGGGTAGTACTCCCACACCAGCTTGCTGCCGGGGACGCTCACGCGGGACTTGGGGGACAGCAGGTACTTCGTCGTCCACCATTCGCGGTTGCGTTCCAGCGTCAGGAAGACCACCGGCAGGCGGCTTGGGATCAGGGCTTTGCTGGCCGCCATTGCTTCTACGTTCCTCAGCACTCCGCCTAGCTCCGTATGGCGCGTGCCGCTTAGGTGGGTCTCGCTGCGGCGTGCCGCGCTGTATGCGCCGGCGTAGCGCGCGTATTCGGCGGCGGTGATCTGGTTTGTGCGCTGCAGGGCCTGCAGGGCCGCCGTCACCGTCAGGGGGTGCTGGGTGCGGGCCTCCAGCGTGCTCGGAAGCGCCAGCAGCGCCAGGGTGGCCGCCAGTGCCAGGGCAATTCGCATCTGCCGATCCTACGCCCACCGCGCTCGGATCGCGCAGGTTCTCTTGCGACTTGCCCCCGCTATCTCTCGCGCCGTGCTTCCGCTACCCTTCAGGGTCATTGACTGACTGGTCAATCTAACCGCCCGACCTATAGGAGATCGAGAGAAGACAATGGTCGATTTCACGCTCACTGACGAGCAGAGGAACCTGCGCGAGATGGCGCACGACTTCGCCGAGAAGGAGATTCGGCCTGTCGCCTGGGAGTTCGACAAGGACGGCACCTGGCCTCAGGAGATCTTGCAGAAGGCCTGGGAGGTTGGGTTGATGAACACCCACATCCCCGAGGAGTACGGTGGACCTGGGATCGGCTACTTCGAGGGCTGTCTCATCGAGGAGGAGCTCTCCTGGGGGTGCTCAGGGATTCAGACCTCGCTCGGCTGCAACGGACTGGCCACTGCGCCTATCACCCTCGGTGGCTCCGAGGAGACCAAGAAGAAGTACCTCGGCATGCTCACCGAGGAGCCCAAGCTCGCCTCCTTCTGCTTGACCGAGCCCGATGCGGGGTCCGATGTGTCGGGGATGCGCACCTCCGCCGTCAAGAAGGGCGACAAGTACGTGCTCAATGGGTCCAAGTGCTTCATCACCAACGGGGGGTATGCGGACTACTACACCGTCTACGCCAAGACCGACAAGGAGGCCGGGCACCGCGGGATCTCCGCGTTTGTTGTCGAGCGCGATTGGGGGGTCGTTGTCGACAAGAAGGAGGACAAGCTTGGGCAGCGCGCCTCCAATACGGCCACCATCACCTTCAACGACGTTGAGGTGCCCGCCGAGAACTTGCTTGGCGAGGAAAACAAGGGGTTCAAGCTGGCGATGATGACGCTGGACCGCACGCGGCCCGGCGTTGCGGCGATGGCCACCGGCATCGCGCGCGCGGCGTTTGAATTTGCTACCGAGTACTCGAAGGAACGCGTGCAGTTCGGGGTGCCGATCGCCATGCACCAGGCGATTCAGTTCATCATCGCCGACATGGCCACCGAAGTGGAAGCCGCGCGCTTGCTGACCTGGAAGTCTGCCGTCATGCTCGATAACGGCGAACGCAACACGCTCGTCTCCTCGCACGCCAAGCGCTTTGCCGCCGATACGGCCATGAAGGTTGCTACCGAAGCGGTGCAGGTATACGGGGGGTACGGTTTCATCAAGGACTACCCCGTGGAGAAGCTCTTTCGGGATGCCAAGATCATGCAGCTGTATGAGGGGACCTCGCAGATCCAGCGCTTGGTTATTGCACGCGAGACGCTGCTGCCTCGTCGCATTGAGGAGCCGGCTGCGGTCTGATTTGGGGTGGGCCTTGATTGGGGCCTGTGCTAAGTTTGAGGGCAACGGGGCCGCCTTGGGCGGCCCCGTTTTGTTGGGCTAGACTAGTTTTTGGCCTTCGGTTTCGAGAACGCCTTTGGTGAAGTATTTACCTGTTCTTTGGCCTCCTTTGATGCCTAGTGTTTTGCATAGACTCAGCGTTTCCTGGGTAACCGATGAAACGTGCGGAGTGTTGGCTTCGATCTTAACACCGTTAACCCCATTAGTTACTGTTGTACCTTGTAGTTCTTTGTTGCCGTCGGGCTGTACGATGATAGTGCAGGTGTTTGTACCGGTGCCGACTTTAACGTTGCAACCAGGAAAGTATGGGCTTCCGGTCGCGCTAGAATTGGTCCCATTGCTCTCGACTTGGAGGTTGCATTCGACCGTAGCCGCTACGCCGGTTGGCCCTGTGCAGATGCCCCATTTTATTTTGAGTTGCTCGTGTGGTCCCTTGGTCGTGGGTTCTTGGTAGAAGAGTTTTCCTTGCGTGGTAGTGCCTTTGACTTGGATCTGCCAGCCGCCTTCGGCTACTACTTTTTCTTCTGCGTTGGTCGATTTACATTTGACTCCCACTCCACCTTCGACACTTTCGAAGGTGGTTTCTGCAGGAAATGTCTTGATTACACCTTGTGATTTGGCGTTGGCAGATTCAAATTCTGCCATGGCTGGGACCGCCAAGGCAACAAAGGTTGCCATCACGCTGGCAAGTCCCACCAACAGCTTGATCTTGAACATTGTATGTACGTCTCCTGTCGTTAGATTGTGTCTGAGCCCCCAATGAGGCTCGCCTCGATCATGGGCTTCGGACGGGTCTTCGGCAAAACGAGCAATTCTGCGGGAACCGTCGCGTGCCTGGCTGAGGCTTGCATGAGCCCCCTGTCCTATTGGGTTCCGTAGAGATCGGCTTCGGAAGATCCCTGATGCCGCGCGAGAAGGCATTTTGTTTCCGACTAAAATCTGGAGACGTAGGCCGTATTTTCTACCTAGTGGATCGCTCGTTTAGGTATAAAATACGCTCTCTTACGTAGTTTTCCAGGTACAAATCAGTCAGAAACAGATCAGGGCCTGATATCGGGTCTCGGCTAGAGTGATCCACGACTCAGCCTGCAATCTGCGGCGAGCAATGAGGAGGAGGGGATCTGTAGATGCTTGCCTATGGTCGCAAAATGGCCGTCTTTGGCGCAGCGTTCAGTTGTGTAGTTGGCTGTGTCCTGTCGATAGCCAGCAGTGCCGCTCTGGCATCCTTGCCTTTACCCGACGGCCGTGCTTGGGAGATGGTCTCACCGATGGACAAGCACGGCGGTGAGATCAACGGCATCGATGGGGCCACTCCCAACGAAGGTCTGCCGGAAGGTGGCGTTGTGCAGGCATCTACGGACGGAAATGCCATCACCTATCTGTCGTTGCTTGCGTTCCCTGGCTCCAATGGCAAGGAACCGCTGGCCGCGCCGCTCGCAAGCCAGTACCTTTCGACGCGAGGGGCAAATTGGTCGACAGAAAACATCACCACACCGATGAACTCAAAGACCTATCCAGCGGCGGGCAACGGGGCTCCCTACCGGGCGTTCTCATCAGATTTGTCGCAGGGACTGATGCTGGGTGGATCTGTGCGACCAGTGGAAAATCCTCCGCTGACCGCCGATGCGCCTCCTCATTATATGAACTACTATCTGCGTGATAGTCAGACCGGCGATTTCAGTGCGCTTTTGACGAGCACCCCACCTGAAACTGCCGAAGCATTTCGGCTTGAACTGCTGGGGATCACGCCTGATATCAAGCATCCCGTCTTTGGAACGAAGGCTGCGCTCAATCCTGAAGCGGCGAATCAGAGTGAAGGTAATCTCTATGAGTGGTCCAATGGGGAGTTCGAATCCATTAACACTCCACCTGGAGCTGTCCACCCCAACGAAACCAGCGGTGGGGGCGCTGAACTGGGTAGTAGAGAAAACGAAGATCGCACAATCTCAGATGATGGTGCACGGGTGTTTTGGAGTCAGCCGGGGACGAGATCTCTGTTTGTGCATGAAAATGACGGCGTCAATCCTCCCGGTTCGACTCAGATGGACAAGTCGCAGGGAGGAGTCGACCCCAGTGGGCGCGGCAAGTTCGAGACCGCCAGCGTGGATGGATCGAGGGCCTTTTTCGCGGATGAACTGAGATTGACTCCCAACTCGACCGCGGATGATGTTTTTTCCCATCAGGATCTCTACATGTTTGATGTAACGACCCACCAGTTGACCGATTTGACGGTAGATGGCAACAATATCTATGGCGCCGCGGTGTTGGGGGTGCTCGGAGCCAATGACGACGGTGCATATCTGTATTTTGTGGCGGAAGGGGCCCTCCCTGGTACTGGCGCGATAGTCGGGCACGATAATTTGTATATGTGGCACGAAGGGTCGATCAGGTTCCTCTACGCACTCACTGCCCGCGACAACAAGGGCGGCGCCAATCTTGAACCAACGGTTGCGCATGATTGGGAAAGCTCTGCTGGTCTGCGTACCGCGAGGGTTTCGGCTGACGGCAAGCATCTGCTGTTCATGTCCGCGGTGAGCTTGACGGGTTATGACAATCGTGACGCCAATACCGGACTGCCGGACGAGGAGGTGTATCTCTACGACGCTGACGCGAATCAGGTGACGTGTGTGTCGTGTAATCCGAGTGGGGCACGGCCGACGGGACCGTCGGGCTTCCCGGGTGGCACGCCATGGCGGCTTGTACCCGAAGTGGGTACGTATAAGTCGAGGGTGCTGTCGGAAGACAGCACCAGGGTCTTCTTCGACAGCAAGGACGGGCTTGTGCCACAGGACACCAATGGGGTTCAGGACGTATATGAGTGGGAGCAAGATGGTACTGGCAGTTGTCAGCAGCAGGCTGGCTGTATCAACCTGCTTTCGGGCGCCACCAGCACCAGCGATTCGTCGTTTGTCGACGCCAGCGCGAATGGTGACGACGCATTCTTTGTCACTCGTGCGGAGTTGGTGCCACAGGACATCGATCAGCTGGGCGATCTCTACGACGCCCGGGTCGGGGGCGGCTTCGCCGCGCCGCCTGCTGCTTCCCCGGCCTGCGAAAGCGAAGCCTGTTTGCCGCAGGCCTCAGCACCATCTTCCCTTGGCTCGCTTGCCAGCGCGACATTTGCCGGTATGGGGAACATTGCGCCTACTTCTACGTCCACGCCAAAGATCAAGGCCAAGAAGAAGCCCGCGAAGAAGGCCAAGAAACGCGCCAGCAAAAGGAAGAAGAAGAAGCGGAAAGCGAACACCAGGCGTGTCCGCGCGGCGGACACGGGGGCACACCGATGATGCGCAAATACGTTGGCACCGCGCTGAGCACACTGTTGTGGTTCGCCCTGCTTGCAGGCACGGCATTCGGAAGCTTTGGCTTCAAGGACTTCTCGTATTCGGCGGTCAACCAGGATGGATCGGCAGCAACACAGGCAGGCTCCCACCCATGGGCTCTGACCACTGCTTTTGATCTGAATGGGACCCATAATCTCAGCGAAGAACCGATTCCGGAAGGTGACATAAAGGATACCGATGTTGATACGCCCTTGGGGTTGGTTGGCAACCCAACGGCTACACCGAAGTGCTCGATTCAGCAGTTCACTACTCCGCCGAGAAATAAGGAAAATCTTCCGCCGGGGAGCAACTTCTATTTCTCTGGTGCGACGTGTCCCGATGACAGTCAGGTGGGGGTCGCCGCTGTCACGTTGACCGAAGGCGCCTTCGAATACATTGGTGTGTACAATCTAAACCCACCCCCCGGGGTTCCGGCTGAGTTCGGCTTTAACTACATTGGTGAGCCTGTGTTGCTGACCGCATCTGTCCGTGACGACGGCAGCTACGGCCTTACGGTTCATGCACGCGACATCAGCCAGACTTTGCATGTCTTCGGCGTGCGTGTGACTCTGTGGGGTGTGCCTGCCGACCCGAGTCACGATGGAATTCGTGGAGAGTGTCTGGGCACTGAAGGTCTGCCAGTGGAAGTTCCCAGCCGCCCGAATGGCTGCTCCGCCGGGGTCAATCCCCGCCCTTTCCTGACCCTCCCCACCAGTTGCCCAGCAGAACCACCGGTGATGTCGATCCGTGCTGACCCTTGGCAGGACCCGGGTGCGTTCGTGAGCGATGAATCCGCGAACCTCGACTCCCACGGCAACCCGACAAACATCACCGGCTGCGACCGCCTTGACTTCAGCCCCTCGCTGAAGATCGCCCCTATCACGACGGAAGCCAACGCGCCGACGGGGCTGGAAGCCGACTTGAGGGTTCCTCAGAGCGAAAACCCGGCTGGGTTCGCCGAGTCGCATCTGAAGAGCGCGACCGTCACGCTTCCTCCCGGCCTGGTCTTGAATCCCTCCGCGGCGGATGGGCGGGAAGCCTGCTCGCCTGTGCAGATTGACCTGAACGCTCAGACGGCAGCAACCTGCCCGGATGCCTCGAAGGTCGGCTCGGTGGTGGCCACTACGCCGCTGCTGGAAAAGCCGCTGGAAGGCTCGGTCTATCTTGCGCAGCAGGAAAACAATCCCTTCAACAGCCTGCTGGCGATTTACATCGTGGCTGAAGGCGACGGCGTGCACGCCAAGCTGGCCGGTCAGGTGCACCTGGACCCTCAGACGGGGCAGCTGTCGGCGACATTCGACGGTAACCGCGTTTATGGCCTGGGCTCCGCGCTAGAAGGCGAGCCGCAGTTGCCGTTCAGCGATCTCAGGTTGAAATTCTACGGCGGTCCTCGCGCCGCGCTGATGACGCCGGAGTGCGGTGAATATGAGGCCAACGCTGTGTTGTCGCCTTGGTCCGGCACGTTGCCTGTGTCGCCTGCGATCCCGGCGTTCAAGCTGGGCAGCAATTGTGGTGGCGGTTTCGCGCCGTCATTTGCGGCGGGCACCGAAAACAATCAGGCGGGTGCATTCAGCCCGTTTGTGACGAGCATTTCGCGTGGCGACAGAGATCAGCGGCTTGGGCGGGTGAGCGTGAAGATTCCGCCTGGTGTGTTGGGGATGCTTTCAAAGGTCTCACAGTGCGGCGAAGCGCTGGCTGAAGCCGGTGCCTGTCCCGCGTCGAGCCAGATTGGGCACGTGACGGCCAGTGCCGGTGCCGGGTCCAACCCGGTGTTCCTGCCGCAGGCGGGCAAGCAGGAAGATCCCGTGTACCTGACGGGCCCTTACAAGGGCGGGCCGTTCGGGCTGGCGATCGTGGTGCATGCGGAAGCTGGGCCGTTCAACCTTGGGCAGGTGGTGGTGCGCGGCGGGATTTACGTCGATCCGCATACAGCGCAGATCACCGTCATCACCGATCCGCTGCCCACGATTCTGAAGGGCATCCCGCTGGATGTGCGCTCCGCGACCGTGACCATCGACGGGGGAGGGTCGGCGCACAACCAGTTCATCTTCAACCCCACCAACTGCGAACCGCTCTCGGCGAGCGGCACGGTCGTCTCCACCGCAGGGACCGCCGCGACCGTCTCAAGTCACTTCCAGGCGGTGAACTGTGCGGCATTGCCGTTCAAGCCTGCCTTCAAGGTCTCCACCCGGGGGCAGACGAGCAAGAAGAACGGTGCATCGCTTGATGTCAAGGTCACCTCGGGTGCGGGGCAGGCAAACATCGGCAAGGTGCTCGTGACCTTGCCCAAGCAGCTGCCCGCGCGCTTGACGACGCTGCAGAAAGCGTGCACCGAAGCCGCATTTGCGCAGAACCCGGCGACTTGTCCCGCGGAGTCCGCGGTGGGGATCGCCACCGCGATCAGTCCTGTGTTGAACGTGCCGCTCAAGGGGCCTGCCTATCTTGTGTCGCACGGCGGTGCGGGTTTCCCGGATCTTGTCGTCGTCCTCCAGGGGGAGGGAGTGCGCCTGGATCTGGTCGGCAATACCAACATCAAGAAGGGCATTACCACCAGCTCCTTCAACGCGGTGCCTGACGCACCGATCACAAGCTTCGAGCTCAACCTGCCTCAGGGTTCGCACTCGGCGCTCGGCACTAACCTGCCAGCCAGCGCCAAGGGCAACTTCTGCGGCACCAAGCTCGCGCTGCCCGTGAAACTCACCGGCGCCAACGGTGCGAGGCTCGAACCGAACGTCCACATCGCCGTCAGCGGCTGTCCCAGGGCACGCAAGGCCGGCAATGCCCGCCGAGTCGGCCAAAGAGCCGCGAAGGCCCGCGGGCATCGTTAGTCCAGCCCGTGGGGTCGCCCGCAGGCGACCCCACGGCTATGGCTAGACTAGTTTTTGGCCTTCGGTTTCATACGCGCCTTTGGTGAATAGTTTACCAGTTTTTTGACCCCCTTTGATGCCTAATGTTTTGCATAGAGTGTTTGATTCTTGAATGGTGGAGGTGATCCCTTTGATTCCGGCTTCTATTGCGACTCCGCCAACACCATTCGTCAGTTTCACGCCTTGTAGTTCTTTGTTGCCATCAGGCTGTATATTGATAGTGCAGGTATTTGTACCGGTGCCAATTTTTTGTACGCACCCAGGGGGATAGATGCTGAAGGTACCTGTCGGGTTTGTGCCGTTGCTCTCGAATTGGAAGTTGCATGATATTGTGACTGAAATGCCGGTTGGGCCAGTGCAGACTCCCCATTTTAGAATTTTGAATTGCTCATGTGGTCCCTTGAGCGTGGGGGCTTGGTAGAAAAATTTTCCTTGCTGTGTGGTGCTTTTGACTTGTATCTGCCATCCGCCTTCGGCCACGACCTTTTCTTCAGAGTTTGTAGATTTACATGAATCGGCCGGTCCACCTTCAACGGATTCAAAAGTGACTGTTGCGGGAAAGGTCTTAATGGATCCTTGAGATTGACCGGTGGTTGATTCAAATTCCGCCATTGCAGGTGCTACGGATACGACTAGGGCCGTCGCAAGCGCAACCAGTCCTGCCAGCAGCTTGATCTTGGGCATCGTTAGAGCCCTCCTTGTTGTCTGGGGTTGTTTTGATTGTTTGAGTCTTTCAAGATTCTAGATGATCATTGCGCTGTTGCCGCGATTGGTCAAGCGACCGCCGGACAGGAGGCGTTCGGGCTTCGATTCCAGTGCTAGGCTCCCGCTCCCCAGCCAAGCCAGCCACCAGCAGAGGAGACCTCCAAGCATGTTCGTGTTCAAAGCCGCCGTCGTCGGCGCAGGCACCATGGGCGGCCAGATCGCCCAGACCATCGCCGCCGCCGGTATCCCCGTGGTCCTCAAGGACATCAGCGAGGAGCTTGTGCAGGCCGGGCTGGATGAGGCGCGCAACGTCACCTCGGGGCAGGCCAACAAGCTGGCCGAGAAGGGCAAGATCACTCCGGAGCAGGCTGCTGCGCAGATCGAGGAGGTGCTGGGGCGTATTCACGGCACCACCTCCTATGAGGGCTTTGGCGATGTCGACTTCGTGATCGAGGCCGTGCCCGAGAAGATGGCGATCAAGCAGTCGGTCTTCGCCGAGTTGGATGCCGCCACTCCGGGGCACGCCATCCTTGCCTCCAACACCTCCTCGCTGTCCATCACCGAGATCGGTGAAGCCACGCTGCGGCCCGACAAGGTTGTTGGCTTCCACTACTTCTATCCCGCCTCCATCATGCCCCTCATCGAGATTGTTGAGGGCGAGGAAACCTCCGCGGAGACCGTTACTGCTGCGCTCACCTTCGCGCAGACCATTCGTAAGCAGCCGATTACCTGCGCTGAGGTGCCTGGCTTCGTCGTCAACCGCATTCTCAACGCCGGCACCTCTGAGATCTGGCGCGAGCAGGAGCAGAAGGGGCTTTCGATCAAGCTCATCGATGAGGGCGTTGGTGCTGCCGGCGTGATCCCCATGGGGCCCTACTTCCTCGTCAACCTGCTCGGGCTTGACACCGTTCTGCATGTGGCCGAACACCTTGCTGAGTCTTATGGTTCTGAGCGCTTCTACGTGCCTAAGGGGATGCAGAAGCTCGTCTCTGAACGCAAGCTTGGCGCCAAGACCGGGGGGGAGGGCTTCTACTCCGCGCAGGGCGAGGCCAATTTGCCGGGGGATGGCGAGCCGGATGTGCAGGAGCTTGTCGAGCTGCTTGTGCTCAAGACCTTTGTCGAGGCCTGTCTTGTGCTTGAGGAGGGTGTTGCCACGCACCGCGATATCGACTTTGGCCTCATGGCCGGCGCGGGTCTCGATCCTCGCCGTGGGCTGCTGCCGCCTTTCATGAAGGCCGACGTTGAGGGTCTTGACACCATCTTGGAGCGCCTTGAGAACGCGCAGGAGCGGCACGGTGAGCGCTTTGCTCCGCCTACCATCCTGCGCCGCCTCGTCGCGCAGGGGCGTCTGGGGCAGAAGAGCGGTCAGGGCTTCTATGCCTACCCGCAGCCTGACGCCCAGCAGCCTGGTGAGGTAATTAAGCTGGAGAGTCGCCCGGATGGTGTGGCTATCGCCTGGCTCGCCAATGGGCAGATGAACTCCATCGCCCCGTCCGTCATCGAGGACCTTGGCAAGGTCTACCAGCACGTCAAGCAGTCCGGCGTGCGGGCCTTGGTGATCGCCTCATCTAACCCCTTCCTCTTCTCGGCCGGAGCTGACATCAAGGCCTTTATCTCCATGGACGAGGCCGGTGGCGAGCAGCTGATCAACGCCGCTCACTCCTTGCTGCGCGAAATGGAGAGTGAGGGGATTGCCACGATCGCCGCCGTCAACGGGCTTGCTTTCGGCGGTGGCTGTGAGCTTGCCATGGCCTGCGACGTGCGTCTGGCTGCGCGCTCCGCGCTCTTTGGGCAGCCGGAGATCAAGCTGGGCATCATTCCCGGCTTCGGCGGCACCCAGCGCCTGGCGCGCCTCGTCGGCACCAACAAGGCCCTGGAGATGAACCTCATCGGCGATCCCGTGCTTGCCGAGGAGGCCTATGAGTACGGGCTCGTCAACCGCGTCGTCGACGACCACGAACTGCTCGATACCGCTATCGCCTGGGCGCGCAAGCTCAGCGGGCAGGCGCCGCTGGCGGTGCAGCAGATCAAGCGCGTCTCCGGCGCCGGTGACCTGGACCAGGGCATCGAGGCCGAGAAGCAGGGGTTTGCCACCGTCTTTCGCTCCGAGGACGGCAAGGAGGGCATCTCGGCCTTCCTTGGCAAGCGCGCGCCGCGCTTTCAGGGCAAGTAGCCCTCGCTCTCGGGTGGGAGACAACTGCCGGCAAACGCCGTCGGCAGTTGTCCCTCCTGCCTACGCTCGCTGCATGCGTTTGGGTTTCATCGCCGAGCCTCGTGCGGCCAACTCCAACTACCGCGTCATCTTCCCGATGCGCGCGCTGGAGCGGCTTGGGCACGACGTGCTCTGGCCCGCGCGGATGGATCGCGATCTGGCGCTCAGCGACCTGATGCGCTGCGATCTCGTGCACTGCTTTCGCCGTCTTGATCGCTCGCGCGATCTCAAGCAGCTCGCGCAGCAGGGTGTGGCGGTCAGCTTCGACAACGACGATGACTTCTCTGCCGCCGACATGACGACCAACCCCGCTCGCTCGGGCAAGCTCGAAGCGGGCGGCAAGGTGCGCGCGGGCAACACCAAGCTCTTCACCGAAATCCTGCGCCTCACCAAGGTCGCCGACCTGACCACCACGCCCAGCCACGTGCTTGCCGAGAAGTACCGCGCGGCGCAGGCCAATCACGTCGCCGTCATCGACAACCACCTCGATGGCGACCTCGCCGGCTTTGGCGTGAAGGCCGCGCATCAGGGACTCGTCGTTGGCTGGATGGCTGGCGCCGAGCACGAGCGCGACCTCGCGCAGTTGCCGATCGTCGACGTGCTTGCACGGCTGCTCGATGCGTACCCTGAGCTGCGCGTCGTCACTGTTGGGCTGCGTCTACCGCTGCGCTCAGAGCGCTATGAGTTTCGGCCTAAGGTGCCTTTTGGGGAGCTGCTGGCGGCGATCGCGGACTTCGACATCGGCATTGCTCCGCTTGCCGACACGCCTTTTAACCACGCTCGCTCGTCCATCAAGCTCAAGGAGTACTCCGCTGTGGGTGCCGCCTGGCTCGCCTCGCCCGTTGGCGCCTACCGCGACATCGGCGCCAAGGAAGGGGGGCAGCTCGTCGGCGAGGACGGCTGGTTCGCTGCGCTTGACGGGCTCATTCGCAGTCGCTTCAAGCGCCGGCGCCTCTCGCGCCACGCGCTCAAGTGGGGGCAGTCGCAGACGATCGATCGCTTCGCCTCGCAGTGGGAGCAGGAGTTCGAGCTGGCGATCGAGCGCGCCCTACAGCGGCGCGCCGTTACCCCGCCATCGCCAAGTCGCGCTCCGGGGTGATCTGCCAGCGCGCCGCTACCTCGTTCAGCTCCTCGCTCAGCGGCCAGCGGTCTGGCTGTGGCGCCCCTTCGTGCCCCGCGCTTGCGCCCTTCAGGGCCATGCTGCCCGTGTTATCGCCGATCGCTCGCAGCTCCGCCACCTCCGCGGCACTCAGCAGCGGCTCTGTGGGCAGCGCTGCCAGCTCGGCGCGCTTGCGCTCGATCGTATGTGCGTCTGCGCCTATCTCCTGGATCAGGGTTGGGGCCACGCAGTGCACCGCCTCGTGCGCCAGATTCCACTGGCACGCCAGCTGCAACATGCTCAGTCCGTGGCGCTCCGCGTAGGGGCGCATCTGCTCCAGCTTCTCCATGCCTCTGTCAACCCAGCCTGCTGGGCGGAACTTGCGGTGGTCCCATTCCGCGAACTCATGACCTGGCTTCACGTCGTCGTGGAACATGCCGCCGTAGTCCACCACGCGCGTGATCACCTGCACGTCGTTGGCCGCCGCGGCGCCTAGCACCAGCTCGCCTGGCCATGGCTCCATCGGGCTCAGGATCACCATTGCCCAGTCGATCGTCTCGCCGAAGCGCTCCATGCAGTCGATCACGTCCAGTGTGAAGCCATTTGCTGGGCCTGGCGCTACGCCCAACATGCGTGTCAGGCCCGCATCGCGCACCGCTGCCATGCCCTCCCATACAGCTTCGCTCCTGTAGCCCGTGCGGTCTGGGTTGTGCAGTAGGAGCACGTCCATCTGTTCCACGCCTAGGCGCTTCAGGCTTGCCTCCGTGGCCATGCGGATGTAGTCGGCGTAGCCGCTCGCATCGCGCAGGCGCGCGTCCGTGAAACGGGGGTAGCCCTTTGCTCCTTCGCGTGTGCCTTCATAGAAATCGTGGCCGATCGCGCCGATCAGGCAGTAGCTCTCGCGCTCCCCGCCGCGCAGCGCTTCGCCTAGCAGGCTGTCCGCCTCGCCTGCGCCGTATGCGTCTGCCGTCATTACTGTGTCGATGCCCCGGCCGGGGCGCAGCAGCTCGCGCAAGCGCTCATCCTCAAGCGGCTCGCCGAAGTGCATATAGCGGCCCCCGCTCCATGTGCCTACCGCGGTCGCTGTGGGGTCGATACTCACGTGTTCAGCTTAAGCCCCACCGTGCGTGCGCGCAGCGCCGCCTCCAAGCGCTCCAGTGCGTGGCGCACCGCCTGCTCTTCGGCGTCTTGCACCGCGGGGGTCAAGCTTGGGGCCGAACCGTCTGCCAGCGGTATGCCGCTGGGGATCGTGGCGCTCAGCTCGCGCAGCTCGTCGATTCGCAGCGCCAGGTCTTGGCGGTCTTCGCTGCTTAGCTCGCTCAGGGCTGCTGCGTATGCGCTCTGCAGCTCCATGGCCGCGTGGGCGATGCGGCCTTGGTCCGCGTCGCGCCGCGCGCGTAGTGCCAGCTCCTCGCATAGCAACGCCTCTTCGCGCCCGCCTAGCATCCACGTCAGGCGCTCCTGTGGGCGTAGCACCGAGGTTCGTCGCTGTCGGCGTGGCTGGCCTTGGCCTCCCAGCAGCTCGCGCGCGTGCTCCCACTGGCCGTCTGCCACCTGCTCGCCGAGACCCCACCCGGCTCGCACCACCAGTGCCTGTGCCGGTGAGACCTCGTGTATGTACGGGTCTGCCGCTGCGATCCGCTGCGCCAGCAGCACGCGGTTCAATACGCCTGCCGCCTGGTGCATCTCGTGCTCGGGCTCGAGGTCTTTCAGCCACGCCTGTGCCTGTGCCTCGGCTGCCAGTGGGATTGGGTCGACTACCGTCGCGCGCGTGATCGCAACGGTTGCCGGCGCGGGTTCCGCTGGCACCTCGCGGCCCTTGCGTGAGCGGCCTGTGAGTCGGGCTCGTGCGCGCTTGTGACTGCTATCGAGAGTGTTCAGGACTACCACGTGCTGTGGCTCTCGCTGCTTTCCTCCGCGCAGCAGATAGCGTCCGTCCGCGGGGCCTAGCTCCCACGGGATCTCCAACTGCACGAACAGGAACCAGCGCTCAGACACTCCCGCACCGTATCCTTCACAGCCGACCCGTGAGCGACCGAGGAGCAACAGCGATGTCGGAGGGAAGTCTGCGCGAGCGCCTGACCACAGGTACCGAGGATCGTCTCGGGCGCGCGCTCACCGACCTGCTTGAGAATCCCATCCTCACCGGCGCCATCGGACACGCCTTCGATGCGCGCGAGAAGGCCGCCCAGGCTCAGGAGCTCGCCATGGGGGCGCTCAACCTTCCTTCCGCCTCTGACATCGAGCGGCTCACGCGGCGCCTGCGCTCGTTCTCCCAGCGCATCGAGGGCATCGAGGACGGCATCGATCGGCTCGACCGCACGCTTGCCGCCAAGGCCGCCGCGGTTGTCGATGGCGCCGGCGGGGCCGTTGAGGCTCGTCTTGGCGCTGTCGAGCAGCAGTTACAGACGCTCACCAAGGCGATTACCGAGATACGCGAAGATCGCCTCACCGCGGCCCGCTCGGCGGCTGGGTCTCGCGGTGCTGGCCGCGCGCCTGATGATTTGGGTCCAACCGACCCCAACCCCTCCAAAAAAACTGCGCCTCGGCGCCGCGCTGCGTCCAAGCCTCCTGGCAAGCCTAAGGGCTAGCTCAGCGCCGCTAGGGCCACCTGGCCCATTGCCTGCGCTGCCTGCTCCAGGTTCTCTGTGCTGATGCGCTCGCGCCCTTGCGGGTGCAGCAGGTCCGATACCGCCAGCACGCATCCCACCGGCATCTTCAGCTGCTCGCCTACCGCGAACAGCGTCGCTGCCTCCATCTCCACCGCCGCCGCGCCTGCCGCTCGCCAGCCGTGCTCGCGCTGCGGGTTGGGCTCATAGAACAGGTCCGTGCTCACTATTAGATGGGGATTCCCCCCGGCCTCGGCGCCTAGCGCTTTGGTCAACGTGGCGTCTGCTGTTACGCGCTCGCCTGCGCCTAGCGCCTTGCTCGTGCCGTCCGCCGCGATCGCCTCGCCTGCCACCAGCAGCTCGCCTAGCGCGAGGTTGCCGTTCAGCGCTCCGCACGTGCCTACCCTGATTGCTCGCTTCGCGCCTAGTGTCGCCAGCTCGTGCAGCACGATCGCTGCGCTTGGGCCGCCCATGCCCGTGCTCTGCACCGTCAGCAGCTCGCCGTCGGGGGCCTTGCCCGTGTAGCCCCACAGGCCGCGGTTGTGGTTGAACATCAGTGGTTTCTCAAGCAGCCACTGGGCTAGCGCCAGTGCCCGGCCTGGGTCACCTGGCAGCAATACTCGCTCGGCCAGCTCCGCCGTGGGGTGCAGGTGGATTGTCGCGCGGTTTGACACGGGGTCTCGACTCTAGACTGCGGCTCATGGCCACGTCGCCCCCGAGTGCTCTCACCCTTGCCCAGGTCGCTGCCCGCGCCGGCGTCTCGCCGGGCACCGTTCGCCGCTGGGTCAAGGAAGGGCTTGTGCCCCAGTACGAAGGGGAGTGGACCCATGCTGCCGCCTCCCACGTGCGCATCGTCTCGCGCCTGCGCGAACGCGGGCACACCGTTGAGAAGATCCGCGAGGCCAGCCAGAGCGGGCGGCTTGCCTTCGGCTTCATCGACGAACTGCTGCCCACCTCTGACGCGCGCTACAAGCTCGCCGATGCCATCCGCGCCACGGGGCTCAAGGGTGAGGAGATCGAACGGCTGATCGCCGCGATGGGGCTCTCCGTGCTCTCCGTTGACTCCATCTCCGAGGAGGACATGGAGTTATTGCGCTATGTCGCCGCGATTCTCAGTGCTGGCTTGCCGATGCCGGCTTTCTTGCAGCTCACGCGTGTCTATGCGCAGGCCATGGCGCAGATCGCCGATGCTGAGGTCAGGCTCTTTCACCTCTACGTGCACGAGCCGCTCATGCGCGACGGGGTTCCTGGGCTTGAGATGACCGAGGAGATGGAGGCGCTCGTGGGGGAGATGCTGCCTTTCGTCTCGCCGATCATGAATTATCTGCACGCGCGTTTCTTGGCTCACTTTGTCGAGCAGGACGTTATCGGCCATATAGAGGCCGACCTCGATGAGGACTCCGCTGAGGAGGGGCGCATGCGCGTTGCTGTTGCTTTTGCTGATTTGGCGGGATATACCCGGCTTACCGAGGAGCAGGGGGAGCAGGAGGCCGTCGGCGCTGTTGAGCGCTTTGTCGAAGCCGTCGAGCAGACCTTGCCGATTGAGGCCCGCGTCATCAAGACGCTTGGTGATGAGGTCATGATCATTGGCGCCGACCCTGTCGCTTTGACGGATTGGGCTGTTGGGCTGCCTGCTTCGCTGCCCGCCGGCTCCCCGCCGCCGCGCATCGGCGTCCATCACGGTGCTGCCCTCTACCGCGACGGGGACTATTACGGGCGCGAGGTCAACCGTGCCGCGCGCGTCGTCGCGCGGGCTGCTGGGGGGGAGGTCCTGGTCACGCGAGCGGTCGTGGATCAGGCCGCCGGGCTTGATGGGCTGCGCTTTGAGCTCATCGGTGGGGTTGTGCTCAAGGGGTTCAAGGAGCCTACCGAGCTGTTTATCGCCTCCTCGGCTGCGGGCTAATGGACGTTCGCGAGCAGGTGCTGGCCACCGGTCTGCTCGCCGCTGAGCGCCCGCTTGTCGTCATGCTCTCGGGGGGGCGCGATTCGGTTTGTCTGCTTGATGTCGTTGTGGACCTCTGTGGGGCGGGCCTGGTGCAGGCGCTGCACGTCAACTACGGGCTGCGCGCGGAGGCGTCGGAGCAGGATCAGCATCACTGCGAGCGGCTCTGTGAGCGATTGGGCGTCGCCTTGGAAGTGCTCCGGCCTGTGCGCGGATCGGGGAATGTGCAGGCGTGGGCGCGGAACGTTCGTTATCAGGCTGCTCTGCTGCTTGCCGAGCGCGATGATGCGCTTGTGGCCGTTGGGCATACCGCCACCGACCAGATCGAGACCGTCCTCTATCGCCTCGCCGCCTCCCCGGGGCGGCGGGCACTGCTCGGGATGCCGGCGGCTGAGGGGCGTCTGATCCGGCCGCTCTTGGGGGTCACCCGTGAGCAGACCGCCGCCTACTGTGTTGCGCGGGGGCTTACTTGGCGTGAGGACGCGACCAACGAGACCGACGCCTACGCGCGCGGGCGCGTGCGGCATGGGTTGCTTGCGGCCTTGCGGGCCGTGCACCCTGGGGCCGATGGCAATGTGCTGCGTACCGCTCAGCTGTTGCGTGAGGAGACCGAGCTGCTTGAACAGCTTGTGGATCGCGAGCTCGATGGGGAGACCTCAATTGCCATCGAGCGTCTTGGCGAGCTGCATCCCGCGCTTGCTCGTCTGGTCGTAGTGCGTCTGGCCGAGGGGGCGGCCGGGCCCGGCGCGTTTGTTCCTCAGGCGGGCGATCGTGTCGCGGAGATCCTGGAGCTGGCGGGGCGTCAGGGGCGCGCTGAGTTGCATATCGGTGGGCTCCTCGCTGCCGTGATCGAGCAGCGGCGGCTGCGCATGGTCAAGATCGCGCCGCACTACCCCTCGCCCGGGCGCGACGCCGAGCGCGACTAGAGCTCAGGCACGACTAGACTGCCTGTCATGCCCGATCCCCTGCCTGCCGTGGCGGCCAACGGATCGCCCCCGGGTGATCCCGGCATCGGCGAGGTGCTTGTCGACGCCGAGGCATTGCAGAAGCGTGTTGCTGAACTGGGCGAGGAGATCTCGCGCGACTACGCCGGGCGCTCGTTGCTCTTGATCGGCGTGCTCAAGGGGGCTGTCTTCTTCCTCTCCGACCTGATGCGCTTCATCGACATTCCCGTTGAGGTCGATTTCATGGCGGTGGCTTCCTACGGCTCGGCCACAGACTCCTCAGGGGTCGTGCGCATCCTTAAGGACCTCGACATCGTCATCGCCGGGCGCGACGTGCTGATTGTTGAGGACATCGTCGACTCCGGGCTCACCTTGCAGTATCTGCTGCGCAACCTCGGCTCGCGCGACCCTGGGTCGCTTGAGGTCTGCGCTTTGTTGACCAAGCCCGAGCGGCGCAAGGTGGACCTGCCGACGCGCTATGTTGGCTTTGAGATACCCGACCGCTTCGTGGTGGGCTACGGCCTAGACTACGCCGAGCGCTACCGCAACCTTCCTTATGTTGCGGCGTTGACACGGTAAAGTGAGCAGCTCATGAGCCGATTTTTCAAAAGCGCCGCATTCCCGATCCTGATCGTGGTGTTGGTGGCCTTTCTCGCCACCCGGCTGATTCCGTCCGGCACGAGCGGGGCTCAGGAATACACCTACCAGACGCTTGTCTCCAAGGACATACCCAACAAGAACGTCAAGAAGGCCGTGATCAAGCAGAAGGGCAACTCTGTCGAAGTCCAGCTCGTCAAGGGCGGGACCCACGAAGTCGGCTACGTCGACCAGGCCGCTCCGCAGCTGATCACACAGCTCGAAAAAGCGAACGTGCCCTTCAACGTGGAGACCAACAAGAGCAGTGTGCTGCTCGGGATCCTCACCTACATCATTCCCTTTGTGCTCTTCCTGGGCTTCTGGATCTTCCTCATGAACCAGGTGCAGGGCGGGGGCTCCAAGGTGATGTCCTTTGGCAAGTCGCGCGCCAAGCGGCTCAGCGCCGACTCGCCCAAGATCACCTTCCGGGATGTCGCCGGTGTCGACGAGGCCGTCGAGGAGCTGCACGAGATTAAGGAGTTCTTGGAGAACCCCAAGAAGTTCCAGGCGCTCGGTGCGCGCATTCCCACCGGTGTGCTCCTGTATGGGCCTCCTGGTACCGGCAAGACCTTGCTCGCGCGCGCTGTCGCCGGGGAGGCGGGCGTGCCTTTCTTCTCGATCTCTGGTTCGGACTTTGTTGAGATGTTCGTTGGCGTCGGCGCCTCGCGCGTGCGTGATCTCTTCGAGCAGGCCAAGCAGAACTCGCCTTGCATCATCTTCATGGACGAGATCGACGCCGTCGGTCGGCACCGTGGCGCCGGGCTCGGCGGCGGTCACGACGAGCGCGAGCAGACGCTCAACCAGCTGCTGGTCGAGATGGATGGCTTTGAGGCCAAGGACAACATCATCATGATCGCGGCCACCAACCGGCCCGACATTCTCGATCCGGCGCTTTTGCGCCCCGGGCGCTTTGATCGGCAGATCGCCGTCGACCGGCCCGATCGCAAGGGGCGCGCCAAGATCCTTGAGGTTCACACGCGTGGCAAGCCGTTGGGCAAGCAGATCGACATCGACGCCTTGGCTGGGCAGACCCCCGGGTTTACCGGCGCCGACCTTTCTAACCTGATTAATGAGGCAGCCCTGCTCTCGGCCCGCACCGGCAAGCGCGAGATCGGCCAGGTTGAGCTTGAGGAGGGGATCATGCGCGTGATCGCCGGCCCCGAGAAGAAGACGCGCGTCATGAGCGAAAAGGAGCGCCTCATCACCGCCTACCACGAGATGGGGCACGCGATCGTGGGGCACTACCTGGAGCACTCCGACCCCGTGCACAAGATCTCCGTCATCTCGCGTGGTCAGGCGCTTGGCTACACCATCTCGATGCCCCAGGAGGATCGCTTCCTCACCACCCGCGCCGAACTCAACGACACCATGGCGATGACGCTTGGCGGGCGTGCCGCTGAGGAGATCGTCTTCAGTGAGATCACCACCGGCGCCTCCAACGACATCGAGAAGGTCACTGCCACCGCCAAGCAGATGGTTATGCGCTTCGGCATGTCCGACAAGCTTGGGCCGCGTGTCTTCGGGCACGATCATGGTCAGCCATTTTTGGGCCGCGAGTTCTCCACCGAGCCCGATTACTCCGATGAGATCGCCCGCGAGATCGACGACGAGGTCAGGCGCATCGTCGAGTCCGCCCACCAGCGCGCCAAAGACATCCTCGGCGAGCACCGCGACAGCCTCACGCACCTCTCCGAGGTCCTGCTCAAGCGCGAGACCATCGAGAAGGAGGAGTTCCTCGGCCTGCTCGCCGGCAAGTCCGAGGAGGAAGTCTTCGGGCCTGACGATGAGCCGAGCACGCCTGAGACGACCGCGCCCACCGCGCCGGCCGACCGTGCCGGGCGCGAAGCGCCGCGGCCGCTGCCCCGGCCAGGTCTGGCCGGCGGCACCGCCGACGCCTAAGCGCGCGGCGCCGGCAGTATGGAGGGGGCGCGGAGAGGCCGGCATCGGGGGCGCGGGGCCAGCGCGGAGGCCAGCATTGGGGGCCAGCGCGGAGGCTAAAGGGAAGATAAAGGCGCGGGTTGGGGGCCTTTGTTTTAAAGTTTGTGCGCGATGGTATTGACGTTGTATTGACAATCGCGCACTTAAACGAAAAAGAGAGCCCTCCTATCCCAGATCCCCCTGTCGATATCACCCTCGGTTTGCCCTTCCGCCTCATGGGCATCGTCAACGTCACGCCGGATTCGTTCTCCGACGGAGGTCTCTTTCTGGACGCGCGGGCTGCCGTCGCGCACGGCCGCGAGTTGGTTGCTCAGGGGGCCGACATCCTCGACATCGGCGGGGAGTCCACGCGGCCTGGGGCCGAGCCGGTGGGGGAGGCCGAGGAGCTGCGTCGAGTTGTTCCCGTGATCGAGGGTCTGGTCGGGACGCCGGATGCGCAGATCTCGATCGACACCTCCAAGGCCGCCGTTGCCCGCGCCGCGCTTGCTGCCGGCGCCACGCTCGTCAACGATGTCAGTGCCTTGCGCGCGGACCCCGCGATGGCCGAGGTGGTGGCGGGCAGTGGGGCTGACTGCTGCCTCATGCACATGCTCGGCGAGCCGCGCACCATGCAGCACGACCCTTGCTACGAGGACGTTGTCGATGACGTCAAGGCCTTTCTGGAGGAGCGTCTGCGCTTCGCCGTCGCTGCTGGCGTGCGCGAGGAGCGGGTGCTGCTCGATCCCGGCATTGGCTTTGGCAAGACGCTGCAGCACAACTTGGAGCTGCTGCGGCGCCTCGATGAGCTGCGGGTGCTTGGGCGGCCGCTGGTGGTGGGCACTTCGCGCAAGAGCTTCCTTGGGCGGCTGCTTGCGGATGCTCGTAGGCAGCGGGAGCCAGCCGCTGTGGAGGAACGGCTGCCGGGCACGATCGCCACCAGCGTCATGGCCTACGAGCGGGGTGGCAGCGTATTTCGCGTGCACGACGTCGCCCCTGTGCGTGCCGCGCTGCTAGCGGCGGCTGCTACTTTGGGCGCATGGTCGGCGACAGCCCCACCAGCGGCGAGGACGACGACCTGAACGAGGAGGGGCTCGACGAGCGCGAGTTCGATGTGGGGGGTCTTGAGGATGAGGATCAGGACATCGGCGAGGATGACGGCGACGGCGACGGCGAGGACCGCGATGAGGAGGTGCTGGAGTCCGTCACCATCGAGATCACGGGCCTCTCGCTCTACACGCACCACGGCGTGAGCGCAGCCGAGCGCGAGGTTGGCCAACGGCTCGTCTTCGACTTGCGCCTTGATGTCGGCGAGACTGACGCCACAGTTACAGACGAGATCGAGGACACCGTTGACTACGGCGAGGTCTGCCAGCTGGTAGCCCTCATCGCCCAGCAGCGCCAGCACAAGACCTTGGAGCGGCTCTGCTCGACCATCGCCGACCGCCTGCTGGCCGACTACGACCTCGAAGGCGTCTGGGTCAAGGCCGCCAAGCCGGAGCCGCCAATTCCTTTGCCCGTGGACGAGGTCTCAGTCGAGGTTTGGCGCGAGGCCGAGCAGTAACTGTGTCGTACCCGCTGGCATAGGAGGCAGGAGGCCGAGCAGTAGCCGCCTTGCTTGGCACGGCCTGCAGCGGGGCGAAACGACGAGTTCCCTTGACAAATTAGTTAGCAGTCACTATAAAGCGAGCCATGAATCGTTTGACGGCTCTGGCTACCGGGCATCCTCGCCGCGTATTGACGCTGGCCGGCATCGTGTTTCTGCTGGCCGCGGCGCTGGGGACCCCTGTGACTGGCGTCCTCAAGGGGCGCTCCAACGACTTCCACGACCTGCACGATCAGAGCCTGCGGACCAAGGCCGCGATCCAGCGGGCCACCGGGCAGTCGCCCGACTACGGTGTGGCCGCGCTCGTCAGGAGCTCCGGGGATGTGCGCAGCGACCCGCGGGCGCAGCACCTTGCCGCGCACGTCGCCGCGCTGCTGGCGGCGCAGAAGGGCTTTCAGCGGGTGCTTGACTATCCCGCCAGTCATCTCGTGCAGCTCGTCTCGCGCGATGGCCGCGAGAGCGTCGTGCTAGCGGCCTTCGCCACGCAGGAAGAGTCCTCCTCGGCCGTCGCCAAGCTGCGGCCTGCGCTGGCCGGCTCCGGGGTTCGCTTCGGCGGCCAGGACGTTGCCTTCGATGAAATCAACCGCCGCACCGCCTCCGACCTAGAGCGCGCCGAGCTGCTCGCCTTCCCGATCCTGCTGCTGCTCTCGCTGTGGGTCTTCCGCGGCCTCGTCGCGGCGATGCTGCCGCTGCTCGTTGGCGGCTTTGCGATCGTGCTGGCGTTCGTGATCCTGCGCCTCGTCGACCAGTTTGCGGGGCTCTCGATCTTCGCCGTCAACCTCGTCACCGGCGTCGGCCTGGGACTGGGGATCGACTACAGCCTGTTCGTGCTCTCGCGCTACCGCGAGGAGCTTGCCGCCGGCCTAGAGCCGCGCGAGGCCATCGGGCACACGCTGCAGACTGCTGGACGCACCGTGCTCTACGGCTCGCTGACCGTCGCCGGCGCCTTGGCTTCGATGCTGGTCTTTCCTGAGCGTTTTCTCTACTCGATGGGGGTTGGGGGAGCGGCCGTGGCGCTGATGGCCGGCGGCGTCTCGCTGGTCGTGCTGCCCGCCGTGCTGATCGCGCTGGGGCCGCGCATCGATGCGCTCTCGCCGAAGTGGATGCAGCGGGGCACCGCGCGCGCTGCACGTGGGGATGAGGAAGGCGGCTGGGCGCGCTTGGCGCGTGCCGTCATGCGCCGGCCGGGCACCGTCGCGCTGCTCACCTCCTTGGTGTTGCTGGCAATCGCCTCGCCCGCGCTGCGTCTGGCGTTGACCCCGGCCGACCCGCGCGTACTGCCGGCCTCCTCGGAAACACGCCAGGTCTCAGGCGTGCTCACCAGCGACTTCGCCGTGGACGGCTCGCAGACGATCACCATGGTGGTGCGGGGCGCGGATGGCCAGGGCGGCTCTGACCAGGGCGGCTCTGGGCAGGGCGCCGGCGGTCCTGGCGCGGTGGCTCCGGCCGTGCTGGCGCTGGCGGCCCAGTCCCAGCGCATCGCCGCGGGGCAGGCTCAGGTGGCCCCGCCGCGCTATCTCGGCCGCGGGCAGTGGGAGATCGATCTGCTGCCGCAGGGCTCGGGCGCCTCCGCGGCCAATCAGGCGCTCGTCAAGCGTCTGCGCGCGCTCGTCAACCCGAGCGGCGGCCTCGTCGGTGGGCCCACCGCGGGCTTCATCGATCAGAAGTCCTCGATCGCCGCGCACGTGCCCGTGGTGCTGGCGATCCTCGCGCTCGTTACCTGCGGCTTCCTCTTCCTGATGACGGGCTCCGCCGTGATGCCGCTGATCGCGCTGACCATGAATCTGCTGACGGTGGCCGTCGGCGCGGGCCTGCTGGTGCTCATCTT
Organism: uncultured Solirubrobacterales bacterium; assembly: GCA_963743165.1. Classification (GTDB taxonomy): domain Bacteria; phylum Actinomycetota; class Thermoleophilia; order Solirubrobacterales; family Solirubrobacteraceae; genus Palsa-744. The sequence continues at coordinate 20,504 of CAVUOP010000009.1, read as the reverse complement.
CCAGGACGGCCACTCCTCCTCGCTGCTTGGCTTCAGTCCGATCGGCGGGCTGGAGGAGGCCAATCTGGTGCTGCTGTTCGTGATCGCCTTCGCGCTCTCCACCGACTACGGCGTGTTTTTGTTCGGGCGCATCAAGGAGGCCCACGATCAAGGTCTGCCCGCGCGCGAGGCCGTCGCCCACGGCCTTGAGCGCACCGGGCGCCTGGTCACGGCTGCCGCGCTGCTCTTCTGCGTGGCCATCGGCGCCTTCGCGAGCTCCCATATCTTCTTCGTCAAGCAGCTCGGTGTGGGCGCCGCGCTTGCCGTGGCGATCGATGCCACCGTTGTGCGCGCGCTGCTTGTGCCGGCGATCATGGGCATCCTCGGCGAGCGCGCCTGGTGGGCGCCGCGGCCGCTGCGCAAGCTGCATCGGCGCATCGGTTTGCGCGAGGGGGGCGCGCCGCCGCCGAGGTCGCGGGAGGGGGGTGTGCCGGAGGGGGCGCGGGAAGGATCTGCTCCAGTCGGCGTCTTGGAAGGTTGATGCGCAAGCTTTTCCTTGTTCTTTTGCTGGGGATCGTCGCGGCGGCGCTGCCGGCGCTGGCCAGTTCGGAAACGACCCCGGCGGTGAACGCGACCGGCGGCGGCTACGGATCGACCGTCCCCGTCGCCTGGTCACCTCCGCAGGTCTCGATCGCCGCCGGGGGCACCGTCGCGTTCGCTAACCCGTCCAACGAAGTACCTCACGGCATCATCTGGACCAGCTCGGTCAAGCCGACGTGCAGCAGTGGTGTGCCGGTTGGTGCTGAACAGTCGGGAACGCAGTGGAGCGGGAGCTGCACGTTCTCGCAGGCCGGCACCTACGCCTATGAATGCTCCGTGCACCACCGCGAAATGACGGGCACCGTGACCGTCACGGCCGCCGGGGTCACGACCACGATGACCGCGACCCCTGCTCCCGGCGCGACTCCCACGACGCCTGCGACAAGTCCCCCGCCCGCTCCCAAGCCGATCGCGGTGCATCGTCTCACCAAGGCCGAGAAGCTCGCCAAGGCGCTCAAGGCCTGCAAGAAGAAGCCGAAGGGCAAGCGGGCGGCGTGCGTAAAGCACGCGCGCAAGCGCTACGGACCGAAGAAGAAGTAGCTGGCCCGCCTGCGGAGCCGGCCTGCTTACGGCTTCAGGCGCACCGGCAGCGTCTTGAGCTGATTGAGGAAGACCGATTCGACGATCGAGGGCTTGCCGACCGGCTCCATGGCCGGGAAGCGCTTGAGGGTCTCCTCGAACAGGATCCTCAACTCCAGACGAGCCAGGGCCGTGCCGAGGCAGAAGTGGCGGCCTCCAGCCCCAAACGCCTGGTGCTCCTCTTCGCGACGCACATCGAAGCGGTCGGGGTCCACATGGCGTGCCTCGTCGCGATTGGAGGAGACGTACCACATGACCACCTTCTCGCCCTCCTTGATCTGCTGACCGTTTAGTTCGGTGTCACAGGTCGCTGTGCGGCGGAAGTGCGCGAAGGCGGGGAACATGCGCAGGGACTCCTCCACCACGCCGGGGATCAAGGCGGGATCGGCCAGCACGAGCTCGCGCTGATCGGGGTTCTCCATCAGCGCCTTCATGCCGCTGCAGTAGGTCGCCTTGGTGGAGTCGTTGCCGGCGGCCACCAGCAGGAAGAAGCCCATCACGATCTCGTGTTCCTCAAGCTTCTCGCCGTCCACCTCGGCATGCACCAGCACGCTCGTGAGGTCATCGGTTGGGTGCTCGCGGCGCTCAGCGATCAGCTTGCCGCAGCGCTGGAAGATCTCCGCCACACCCTTTTCGATGCCTGCCTGGATGTCCCCGTGCGGGTTCAGGTCGGGGTCGCCGGCGGCCAGCGTCGAGTTCATCAGCCGCGCCCAGATCTCATCGTCCTCGGGCGGGATGCCCATGAAGCTGCCGATCACGCGCGAGACCACTGGCTGCGCCACGTCATTGACCAGATCGCATGTCTCCTGGCCCTCCAGGCGGTCCAGCACTCCCACGGTAATCGCGCGGATGGCGTCCTCGTGCGCGGCGATCCGCTTGGGGGTGAAGCCCGCCTGAAACAGCGCCTTGACGCGGTCGTGCTTGGGCGGGTCCATGCCGATGAACATCGCGCGCGAGAGCTCGATCGGGAAGCCGATGTTGGCGGCCGTCACGCCGCCCAGTTCGGAGGAGTACGTCTTGAAGTCGCGGCTCACCGTGTGCACGTCCTCGCCCAGCGTGACCGACCAGAAGCCGGCCTCCTCGGGGAATTCGGTGATTTCCGAGGTCCAGTGCACCGGGCATTCCTTGCGCATGCGCTCGAACAGCTCAAGCGGCACGCCGCTCTGCCAGTGCTCGCGCTCGGTGAGGAGCACGTCCTTGATATCGCTGCTTGCCGTCGATGCCATCTGGAGACCTCCTGGTTCGCTGCCGCGGGCGTTCGCTGCATCATACTGGCCAGGCGGCCAGTTTTGTGGAGGAACTTGATTCTCGGCTACCGTCCTCGCCCATGCCTTCTCGCAGCGGCCTCTTGGGCCTCGGCTCCAACGTCGGTGAGCGTCGCCAGCATCTGCAGGCTGCCGCCGACGCGCTGCCCGCCGTGGGCGTGCGCGTGCTCGCCTCTTCCTCCCTCTATGACACCGACCCCGTCGGAGAGATCCTCGACCAAGACAGCTTTCTCAACGCCTGCCTGCGCATTGAGACAAAGCTTGAGCCACTCGATCTGCTCGATGCCGTCAAGGGTCTTGAGCGAGCGCTGGGGCGTCCGGCGGAGTATCAGCGCCACAGCCCGCGCGCGATCGACATCGACGTACTCCTGCTCGGCGATCTCACGCTGCGCGATGAGCGCATGACCTTGCCTCACGCACAGGTGCTCACCCGCCGCTTCGTGCTCATCCCCGCGCTTGAGCTTGACATTGAGCTTGCTACGCCCGCTGGGCAGCGTCTGGCGGATGCGCTGCTTACGCTGCCCTTGACCGAGGGTGTTCGCTGGGCTGGACCGCCGCTGCTCGTGGGCGAGGCCTGAGCGTCGCTCAGCGAACGATGACCGTGCCGTCCATGTGCGGATGCACCGAGCACGTATAGGCATACGTTCCGCCCTGCGCGAAGCGCACGGTGAATGACCCTCGGGTTACCACGCGCGACTGAAAGCCGCGGCCGATCACGTTATGCGGGGTGTGGCCGTCGCGCCAGAGCCACGTCACGCTTTCTCCGCGGCGGATCGACACCCCGCCCGGCAGGAAGCGCTTGTGCTCCAGCACCACAACATGACTCGCGGATGCGTGCGCCTCATGAAAGGCTGGCGCCGGGACTGCTCCTGCGCCTGGCACCGCGATCGCCAGCACCGTCATTGTCGCTAGGGCGCCTACACACCTCGTGCTCATCTCGGCCTCTTTCGGCCTGACCGCGGCGATAGCCAGCGGCTGGACTACTCGTCTCGGACGAATTGACGAGCCCGTGGGAAGGAATGCTCCGTGCGGGCGTCTTGCCAATCGAGGAGCCCGACCGTCGTCGCATCGACGCCGGACCGCGGGGGATGTCACACAGCGAAAGGCGGGTCAGATCGTGAGATTGCGCAAGCGTCACCTTCCCTTCATCGCCTTGCTCGCGGTGATGGCCGGCGTCTTCCCGGCCGTTGCCGGGGCTAGCGCCAGCATCACCGCTGTCGACAGCGGCTTCTACGAACACTTCTGGGAAGCCAATGGCCTGGTGCCCGCCGAAGTGGGGATCACCCCGAGCAGCGCCGTCTCCTTCGCCTACCCCAGCGGCGTCAACTACCACTATCCGGTGTTCGAGTCTGGGCCCGCGGCGCCGGCCTGCACAGGTCTGCCTCACGGGATCAGCGAAGCCGGCCCCGGCTGGTCGGGGTCCTGCACCTTTACCGCCGCGGGTACCTATGAATTCTGGTGCGGCGTTCACGGCGCCGCCATGAAGGCCTTCGTCTACGTCAACGCCAGCGGTTCTCTGCCGCCGCTCGCGAGCACCGGCAGTGCCTCCGCGGTGAGCCAGAGCGAAGCGACGCTCAATGGCACCATCAACCCCAAGGGCCAGCCGACCTCCTACTACTTCAACTACGGCACCAGCAGCAGCTACGGGGAACAGACCAGCACGCTGTCGGCCGGCGGGGACGGCGTCAGTCACGCCGAGTCGGCGCTGGTCTCGGGGCTCGCCCCCGGCACGCTCTATCACTTCCGCATCGTTGCCAGCTACGCCGCGGGCGCGAGCACCGTGTTTGGGGCCGATCGGACCTTCACCACCGCCTCGCCGCCCGGAGCGCCCACCGGCAGCACCGGCGAAGCCACCGAACTGGGCGAAACCGGCGCGACTCTCAGTGGCACCGTCAACCCGCACGGTCAGGCGACGACCTACTTCTTCAAGTACGGCACCAGCGACAGCTACGGACACACCACCAGCGTCCAGTCAGCCGGCGAAGGCGCCGCCGACCACGTCGTCTTCGCCCCGCTTAGCGGACTCGCGCCGGGCACCGTCTATCACTTTGAGATCGTTGCCCACAACTCGTTCGGCGACGCGCCCGGGCTCGATCGAGAATTCACGACCGCCTCGCCTCCTGAACCTTCGCCGAGCCCTTCGCCTTCACCCCCCTCCGGGACCACGGGAACGCCGACCACCACCAGCACGACCGTGACGCCGCCCCCGATCGCGTCTGTTCCAGTGGCCTCAAACTCCGGCGTGAGTCCGATCGCCATTGGCGGCTCGCCACTGGTCGGCAGCGCGTCCGCCGCCATCAAGGTTGCCGGCGCTCAGCATGGCTCGGCAGTTCATGGCTCGCTTGACATCTCGGCCGCCGGCGCTGGCGGGCGCCTTGAGTTGGACCTGCTCGCCGGCTCCGCCTCGCTCGCCCGCAGGCACGCCAGGCAGGTGCGCATCGGGCGCTTCATCCGCGCCTCTCTCGCAGCCGGCCGGGTGCCCTTCGCTGTTTCCCTCAACGCTCAGGCCAAGCGCGCCCTTCATCGTCGCCATCATCTGGCGGTGGTGGTCCAGGTCACCCTCACGCCGCTTCAGGGCACGCCCATCAGCACGACCCGTAGCGTCACGCTGCGCGGCTGAGCCTCCTGGCTTGAGCCTCCTAGGTCAAGCGGTGGTGGTGGCCGGCAGCCACTCTGCCGGCAGGGTGCCTGCCGGGACTTCGCCCACCATCGGGGGGAAGTAGCGCATCAGCTGCATCGCCGCGTGGCTCTCAAGTAGCGGGCGGATATCGGCGATCGTGTTCAGCAGGAGCATCGTGCAGCCGATCTGCAGGTCGGCCGCGTTTGGCTGCTCGCCTCCCAGCAGACCTTCGGCGATCCATGCGTCTACCTTCTCCAGCTGTGTGGGAAGGGACTTGATGTCGGCCGTCACGTTCTCGTCCTGTGCCTTGTTACGGAACGCCATCAGGCGCGCCGTCAGGGGGAGAGCGGGGCGCAGCATCGGGCGGGGGAGCGGCATTTTGGCATCGCCCGCGTAGCTCTCCATGCAGCTCGCATCGCGCAGGAATCCCGCGTCAAGGATGCGCCTGGGCATGCTCTGGAACACCTCATCGCCCCAGCGCTCGGCCTCCAGCACCTGCTCACGCCGCGCGGCATCGGCAGGCAACAGTGGGGGCTCGGGCGCCATCGCGTCCAGCTTGCGCATGATCGTGCGCGAGCCCACCAGCTTCTCGCCATTCACGCGCACGCCCGGCACCGTCATGCCGCCCCACAGCACTGGTCCCACCGCCATCTGCACCATCGGCAGCAGGTCCACGCGGTGGTAAGGGATCGACTTCAGGCGCATCGCCACTTCCACCGCCGCACAGGGGTGGGAGCCTGGGAGCGCGTACAGCTTCAGCTTCTTCGCGCTCGTGCCGTTTGCCGCCATTGCCTCTGAGCATATAGGAGGGCCAGCCCGGGGTCTACTGCGCGGGAGGGTCGGGTAGGCTCCCGGGCCGCCCATGCTGCTCGTTGTCAACGTCGGAAACACCCAGACCCACTTCGGCGCCTACCGTGGCGAGGAGCTGCTCGAGCACTGGCGCTTTGCCACCGTGCGCGATTCCACCGCCGATCAGCTCGGGGCGGCTCTGCGCAACCTGCTTGAGCTGCGCGGGCTGGGGTTTGAGGATCTCTCCGCTTCGATTGTGTCCTCCACCGTGCCCGCGCTTGAGCCCGAATGGGCCGCCATGGCCCAGCGCTACCTGCACCACGAGATGCTCGTCGTCGGGCCCGGTCTGCGCACCGGCATGGCCATCCGCTACGACAACCCGCGCGAGATCGGCGCCGATCGGCTCGTCAATGCCGTCGCCATGCGCGCTCGCTTCGGCAGCTCCGCCGTCTGCGTCGACTTCGGCACCGCCACCACCTTCGATGTCCTCTCGCGCGATGGGGAGTACATCGGCGGGGCCCTCATGACCGGCATCGAGATCTCGCTCGACGCGCTCACCGAGCGCGGCGCGCGGCTGCCCAAGGTCGAGCTTGCCGCACCGCGCACCGTTGTGGGCAAGAACACCATCGACGCGATCCGCTCCGGCGTCGTCTTCGGCTATGCCGGAGCCGTCGATGCGATCTTGCGCCGGCTCTACACCGAGCTTGAGGAACGGCTCTCGGTCATCGCCACCGGCGGGCTGGGACATCTTGTAGTGCCCTTCACCGAGGAGATCCACGAGGTCGACGACCTCCTCACACTCACCGGCCTGCGGCTCCTCTACGAGCTTAATTCCTAGGGCGTAATTCCCAGGGTGCCGCGGCCCACACGGCGGAGCGGAGCGGAGCCCTTCCCCCGCGGAGCGGTTCCCCGTCTCAAACCTTGCCTAACATCAAATTGCATGAGCGCTCCTGATCTCACTGACACCTGGTCGCTTGGGCCGCTGCGCGTGCGTAACCGCGTTCTGCTGGCCCCGCTCGCCGGCATCGGCAATTGGTTCGTGCGTCTGCAGGCTCTGCGTCACGGTGCCGGCATGGCTGTCTCGGAGATGGTCTCCTCGCATGCGATCTATCACCGCAACGCGCGCACCTGCAACGAGATGCTGCGCATTCATCCGCGCGAGCAGACCTTAGGGCCGGTCTCCATTCAGCTCTTCGGGCAGGACCCGCTGGTGATGCGCTCTGCCGCTGCCTCCGTGGCCGAGGCTGGGGCCGATGCGATCGATCTCAACATGGGCTGTCCCGTGCCCAAGGTCTGCAAGACCGGCGCTGGCGCTTCGCTGCTCTCCGACCCCGACCTGGCCGTTGCGCTCGCGCGCGCTGCGATCGAGGGGTCCGGGCTGCCGGTGACCGTCAAGCTGCGCTCGGGCCTGCGCGCCGGGGACACCACTAGCGGCTATGAGCTGGCTCATCGGCTGGCGCAGGCGGGGGTCGCGGCGATTGCCTTTCATCCTCGCTCCGCCGCCATTCATCACAAGGGCACCCCCGACTATGACCTCGCCGCGCGGCTGGCCGCCTCGCTGCCCGTGCCCGTCATCCTCAGCGGCGGCCTGCGCGATGCCGAGCATGTGCAGCGCGTCTTCAGTGAGACCGGCGTTACCGCGGTCATGCTCGCGCGCGGCTCGTTGGGCAACCCGTGGCTGTTTGAGCGGCTGCTTGCCGGGCGCCTGAGCGACCCTTCGCCCGCGGAGGTGCTCATCGAGCTCGACTGGGTCATGGATCAGGCCGCCTTGCATCTGGGCCCGGAGCGCGCCGCGCGCTATCTGCGCAAGTTCTATCCCTGGTATCTCGTGCACCTTGGGCTCACTCGCGAGACCTTGCACGAGCTGCAAGATTCGCTGCATCACGTTGAAACTCTGGCTGGGGCAAGGCAGTTGCTCGACCCCGAGCGCCTGCTTGCTCCGCTTGCTGCCTGAACGCCTCCAGGCTGGGATTAGTCCCCGCTATACTGCTGCGCTCGCTAGGGCCTTCAGGGTCCGCGAAGCTCCCGCTCACAGGCGGGTTTTGTCTTTTTCCCGGGTCCACCTAACGCCAGATGAGTCGTATTCATGCCCAAGGAACGTCATCCTCACTCCCGAAGGTCTGCAAAAGCTCCGCGACGAGCTTGAGCTGCTCTCCACCGCGCGCCGCCGCGAGGTGGCCGAGCGCATCAAGGAGGCCCGTGAGTTCGGCGATATCTCCGAGAACTCCGAGTACGACGATGCCAAGAACGAACAGGCCATGCTCGAGTCGCGCATTGCTCTGTTGCAGGAGAAGCTGCGCATGGCCACCGTCATTGAGACTAAGGACCTCTCCACCGACGTGGTCCAGGTCGGCTCGGTTGTGCATGTCAAGGACGAAAAGACCGGCAAGTCGGTCAAGTACACGATCGTCGGCTCCGCCGAGGCCAATCCCGAAGAGGCCAAGCTCTCCAACGAGTCGCCCGTCGGACGGGCGCTGCTGGGGCATCGGCGCAACGACACCGTGGCGGTCACGGTGCCTCGCGGGCCGGCCCGCAAGCTCAAGATCACCAAGATCGATATCGGACTGAAATAGAAGACCCGCGGGGGTTCTCGCCTCCACGGGTCGTTCTTTTCGCCGCGCGTCCTTTTCCTCGGGCCTGCCTTGGCCCCTAACATCCCTTGGTGATGAGCAAGATCGAGCACGAGCAGCAGACAGCGCAGACCGATTCCGCCGCCAGCAATGGTTCCGCGGAGCGCCCGCCGCTGCCCGAGCTGCTGGCCGTACGCCGCGCCAAAGCGCGCCAACTGCTGCCGCCCGGCGAGACGCAGTTTCCCTACTCCTACCCCGATACCAAACCGATCCAGGAGGTCCACGAGCACTACTCGCACCTTGCCTCCGGTGAGGAAACCGAGGACCTGCGTCGGGTCGCCGGGCGCCTGGCCGCGCGCCGCGGGCAGGGCAAGGCTGCCTTCATGGACCTGGTCGATCGCTCCGGGCGCATCCAGCTGCATGCGCGTCTGGATGTGCTTGGCGAGGAGGCGTTCAACCGGCTGCTGCAGATCGACCTCGGCGATCTTCTTGGTGTCCAGGGAGTCGTAATGCGCTCCAACCGGGGCGAGCTTTCGCTGCGCATCGATGACTACCGCGTCCTGGCCAAGTCCTTGCGCCCGCCACCGGACAAGCATCACGGGCTCGCCGATGTCGAAACGCGCTACCGCCAGCGCGAGCTTGATCTGATGTCAAGCGAGGAGGCTCGTCAGGTCTTCATCGACCGCGCGCGGATCGTCTCCGCCGTGCGTTCGCATCTGGACCAGCGCGGCTTCATCGAGGTCGAGACTCCCGTCCTGCAACCGCTCTATGGGGGCGCCTTGGCGCGGCCTTTCACCACGCACCACAATGCGCTCGACCGCACGCTCTATCTGCGTATTGCTACCGAGCTGTACCTCAAGCGCTGCATCGTCGGTGGCCTTGAGCGCGTCTATGAGCTCGGCAAGGACTTCCGCAACGAGGGCATCTCCACCAAGCACAACCCCGAGTTCACGATGGTCGAGTGGTATGAGGCCTATGCCGACTATCTCGATGAGGCCACCCGCACTGAAGAGCTCGTCGCGGATGTCGCCCGCGCCGTCTCCTACAGCGGCGAGCTTGACTTCTCAGGCCCTTGGCGGCGAGTTGGCTTCGTTGAGGCCGTGCAGGAGGCCAGCGGCATCGACATCATGGCCCACCACGACGCGCCTTCGCTCGCCGCTGCCATCGCTGACAGCGAGGCGGTGGCCGCGAGCGGTCTGAGCATCGACACCGAGGGCGCCAGCTGGCCCCAGCTTGCCGATGACCTGCTGTCCAAGTTCGTCGAGCCGCAGTTGCGCCAGCCCACCTTCATCATCGACTATCCCCTGGAGCTGTCGCCCTTCGCGCGTGCTCATCGCTCCAAGCCCGGTCTCGCCGAGCGTTGGGAGGCCTTTGCCGGCGGCATGGAGATCGCCAATGCCTTCTCCGAGCTCAACGATCCCGACATCCAGCGCGAGCGCTTTGAAGCCCAGCGGCGCCTGGCCGATGCCGGAGATGAGGAGACCCAGCCTTACGATCAGCTCTTCCTGGAGGCGCTTGAACACGGGATGCCGCCTACGGGCGGGGTCGGCTTGGGGATCGATCGCCTGGTGATGCTCTTGACCGGACGCTCCACGATCAGAGAGGTGGTGCTCTTCCCGGCGATGCGTACGTAGGTTGGTGGACCTGGGTAGGGGAGGGCCTTGGTAGACTGATCGTCGGCGTCGATTTACGGCCCGGCCTCATCTTTTGCGGGGATTCCGACGAAGATGTCATACCGGGTAGTTCATGGTCCCCGAGAACCCGTACAACCTCGGAAAGAGGACGCAGTCATGTTCGAGCGATTCACAGAACGGGCCAGGCAGGTGGTGGTCCTTGCGCAGGAAGAGGCGCGCACGCTCAAGCACAACTACATCGGTACCGAGCACATCCTGCTCGGTCTGCTGCGCGAGGAGGAGGGGCTGGCCGCGCGTGTGCTGGAGAGCCTTGACATCACTGTTGAGCGCGTGCGGGCACAGGTCGTGCGCATCGTCGGCTCCGGTGAGGAGGTCACTTCGGGGCAGATTCCCTTCACGCCGCGGGCCAAGAAGGTGCTTGAGTTGGCGCTGCGCGAGGCGCTCTCGCTGGGGCACAATTACATCGGTACGGAGCACATTCTTTTGGGCCTTGTTCGCGAGAATGAGGGCGTAGCGGCCCGCATACTTCTCGACTTTGATGCCGATTCTGAAAAGATCAGGAACGAGGTTATCCGCATGTTAAGCGGCCCCGGCGGACGGCGCCAGGGGCAGGGGCAGGCAAGCTCCGGATCGGGCTCTGGCGGGCAGGGGGCCGAAGGCAAGAAGAGCTCGAAGTTGCTCGATCAGTTTGGGCGCAATCTGACGCGTCTGGCGGCTGAAGGCAAGCTTGATCCGGTTGTGGGACGCGAGACCGAGATCGAGCGGATCATGCAGATTCTTTCGCGGCGCACGAAGAACAATCCGGTGCTGATCGGCGAGCCGGGCGTGGGCAAGACCGCTGTCGTGGAGGGTCTGGCGCAGCGCATTACCAATGCTGATGTGCCTGAGCTGCTGAAGAACAAGCAGATCTACACGCTTGATCTGGCTGCGCTTGTGGCTGGCTCGAAGTACCGCGGCGAGTTCGAGGAGCGCCTGAAGAAGGTGATGAAGGAGATCACGCAGCGCGGCGACATCATTCTGTTCATCGATGAGCTTCACAACTTGGTTGGCGCCGGCGCTGCCGAGGGGGCGATCGATGCCGCTTCCATCTTGAAGCCTGCTTTGGCGCGGGGTGAGTTGCAGACGATCGGCGCCACGACTTTGGATGAGTACCGCAAGTACCTGGAGCGCGACTCAGCGCTTGAGCGTCGCTTTCAGCAGATCCGCGTCGAGGAGCCCACGATCGATCAGTCGGTGGAAATTCTTAAGGGGTTGCGCGATCGCTATGAGCAGCATCACAAGGTGCAGATCACCGACGAGGCCCTGCGTGCTGCCGGTGAACTTGCCGATCGTTACATCTCCGACCGCTTCCTGCCCGACAAGGCGATCGATTTGATCGATGAGGCGGCTTCGCGAATGCGCATCAAGTCGATGACCTCTCCGCCGGCTAACCGTGAGCTTGAGGATGAGATCGAGACTACGCGGCGCGAGAAGGAGGCCGCGATCGAGTCGCAGGAGTTTGAGAAGGCTGCTGCTTTGCGTGACAAGGAGCGCAAGCTGACCCACAAGAAGCGCGAGCTGGAGGAAGAGTGGGAGGCTGGCGAGTCCGGTGAGCGCCCGTCGATCGGTGAAGAGGAGATTGCCGACATCGTCTCGATGTGGACCGGCATCCCCGTCTTCAAGCTGACCGAGGCCGAGACCCAGAAGCTGATGCGCATGGAGGACGAACTGCACAAGCGCGTCATTGGGCAGCACCCGGCTGTCGAGGTCATCTCCAAGGCGATCCGTCGCTCGCGGGCGGGGCTCAAGGACCCCAAGCGGCCGACGGGCTCGTTCATCTTCCTCGGGCCTTCGGGTGTGGGCAAGACCGAGCTGGCGCGCACGCTGGCCGAGTTCCTGTTCGGCGATGACGACGCGATGATCCGCATCGACATGAGCGAGTACATGGAGAAGCACGCCGTCTCACGCCTCGTCGGCTCGCCTCCTGGCTACATCGGCTACGACGAGGGTGGCCAGCTCACCGAGGCCGTGCGGCGCAAGCCTTACAGCGTGCTGCTGCTCGACGAGATCGAGAAGGCGCACCCCGATGTCTTCAACATCCTGCTGCAGATCTTGGAGGACGGCCGCCTGACCGATGCGCAGGGGCGCACCGTGGACTTCCGTCACGCGATCGTGATCATGACCTCCAACATCGGCGCCGCCGAGATCGCGCGCAATACGCCGCTGGGCTTTGCCGTCTCCGAGGATGAGACCGGCATCACCTATGACGACATGAAGAACCGCATCATGGGCGAGCTCAAGAAGGTCTTCCGGCCTGAGTTCCTCAACCGCATCGACGATGTGATCGTCTTCCACAAGCTGCAGAAGGACGAGATCAGGCAGATCGTCGAGCTGCTGCTGCTGCGCATCCGCGAGTCGATGGCCGACCGCGAGCTACAGCTGGAGTTGACCGACCCCACGAAGGAGATGCTCGTCGAGAAGGGCTGGGACCCCGCCATGGGCGCCCGTCCTCTGCGCCGTGCGATCCAGCGCTACATCGAGGACCCCCTCGCCGACTTCGTGCTGCGCGAGAAGGTCATCCCTGGTGCCACCGTCGTCGTCAACCCCGCCAACGAGGACGAAGAGGGCGAGGTGCGCCTGACCGTCGTCAAGCCCAAGAAGCAGAAGACGCCCGTGGGCGTTGGCGCTGAAGGTGCCGTCGCCGAGTTGCCCGAGGGTGGGGACCTGCCCGAGGACCCCGGCGATATCGCCGATCTCCCCGAGCTGTCCGAGGGCGACGGCGCGGACAAGGCGCCTTCCTCCGACGAGCAGTAGGCAGCGCTGAGCGTCTCACCTGAGCAGTCCGTTGCCGTAGAGCCGCTCACGGCTGGGGACTGGCCTGCGGTGGCGCGTATCTACGCGGCCGGCATAGCGGGCGGCAACGCCACTTTTGAGCACACGGTGCCTTCCTGGGAGGACTGGTCGCGGGCACGTCTGCGCGAGCCTTGTCTGGTGGCGCGCGACGGTGGCAGTGGTGCCCATGGCGGTGCCCGCGAGGTCATCGGCTGGGCCGCGCTCAGTCCCACTTCCGGCCGTCATGTCTATCGAGGGGTGGGGGCCGTCAGCATCTATGTCGACCCTGGCTTCGCCGGGCGGGGCGTCGGCACCATCCTGCTCTCCGAGCTGATCGCCGCCTCCGAGCGCGTGGGGCTGTGGACGCTTGAGGCCGGCATCTTTCCCGAGAACGCATCCTCGATCGCTCTGCACGAGCGCTGTGGGTTTCAGCTTGTCGGCGTTCGTCGTCGCGTGGGGCAGATGCTCGACGGGCGCTGGCGCGACGTGCTGCTCTATGAGCGGCGCAGCCAGGCCGTCGGGGGTTGAGGACCCTGCACGCTCGCGCGGGAAGCCTCGCGTGGGAAACAGGAGGCTTGGGACATGCGCTGAAAAAGCCGCAATTTCGATGTCGGCTGGCTCATTTGCTGCCGATATCTGCCAGAATCGATGGTAGACATCACTTGACAAGCTGCTAGATGTCTGGTAATGCAGACGGACTGTAGATAGCGATTATGACCGTTCGAGATATTCAGCGACAGCAGCAGGCTCTTATGCCCAAGGGCGATCTTGCGGCCTATGCCGGTCAGTGGGTGGCGCTCCGTAAGGGCGAGGTGGTTGCCAGCGACATCGATGCCGAGCAGCTCAAGGAGCATGCCGAGGTTCACGATGGTGACGTGCTCGTGCCTGTCGGGCATCCAGATCGCGGCTACTTTATTTTGTAGTCATCGAGGTCACGCTTCCCTATAGCGCAGGCGCAGGCGGTGTGCTGCGGCCATATCTTGCCCTGGAGGTTGCCGGCCCCGGAGGCACCGCGACGATTGTCGGCTTGATCGATACCGGAGCCGATACGTCGATTCTGCCCTTTGGTTACGCATCGCTACTTGGTTACACGACCACTTCTCTGAGGACATCACAGGCTCAGCAGGTTCAAGGACTCGCCGACGTCTACGAGGCCACCGAGGCGAGCATCGCTTGGATACCCGGCGCCCAAAGGGCTACCTTCACGACGATGCCGATCTTTATTCAGGGTGCCCTCAATGCCCTATGGGGGCGCCGCGATTTCCTGCGAGCCTTCCCGGTGGCATTCTTCGAGATGCGCCAGGAGTTTGTCATCACGATGGGGGATGCAGAAGAGGCGTAGGGCCTGCAGCCGTTCGCGCGCTCATCGTCTTCTGTCCCCGCGTCTGCGTAGGCTCCAAAGATGGCTCGAACCTCGGTTCACATCTGCTCCCAATGTGGCTTCCAGTCAGCTCAGTGGCACGGTCAGTGCCCCGGTTGTGAGACCTGGAACACGCTTGTCGAGGAGCGCCTGCCCCCAGTAGGAGAGGAGCGACGCGCAGCCAGACGCGGTGGGCGGGGTGCCAGGAGCGGCATGGGATCCGTCGGGAGTGGCACTGGCGGCAAGGGCGGGCAACCAGTCTCCACAGCGCGTCCGCTTGGCGAGGTCGGTGCGACGCCCGTGGCCCGTCTCTCAACCGGCATCGGCGAGCTCGACCGCGTGCTTGGCGGCGGCCTTGTCCCCGGCTCGCTTGTGCTCCTGGGTGGCTCGCCGGGGATCGGCAAGTCCACCCTCACCAACATGGTCCTCGGGCATATCGCGGGGGCTGGGCACCGCACGCTGTACGTCAGCGCTGAGGAGTCCGCCGAGCAGGTCAGGCTACGAGCCGAGCGGCTCGGGCCTGACGCGTTGCGGGTACCCATCCTCGCCGAGACCGACCTGGAGGCGGTGCTTGAGACCATCGCCGCCGAGACACCCGCCGTGTGCGTGATCGACTCCGTACAGACGCTCCACGCCGCGGATCTCTCCGGGGCTCCGGGGTCAGTCGGGCAGGTCCGTGAGGTCGCCGCAGCGCTGATGGAGCACGCCAAGTCACGTGGGGTGGCGGTAGTGCTGGTCGGCCACGTCACCAAGGACGGCGCACTAGCTGGGCCACGCGTGCTGGAGCACCTGGTGGACTGCGTGCTGCAGTTCGAGGGCGAGCGCGAGCGGCCTTATCGTGAGCTGCGGGCCTTGAAGAATCGCTTTGGCTCGACCAACGAGGCGGGGCTCTTCGAGATGCGTCAAGGAGGTCTCGTGGAGGTACTTGACGCTTCCGCGCGCTTCGTCGCCGAGGCCACGCGCGCGCCCGGCAGCGTGGTGCTGGCGGCGATGGAGGGCTCAAGGCCACTGCTCGTGGAGGTGCAGGCGCTGGTGGCTCCCTCCGAGCTCGAGCAGCCGCGCCGTGTGGTGTCGGGACTCGATCGCAACCGCCTCGCCTTGGTGCTGGCCATCCTTGGGCGCCACGGGCGGGTCGGGACAGGCGGCGCCGATGTCTTCGTCAACGTAGTCGGAGGTGTGCGAGTGGACGAGCCGGGCGTGGATCTGGCGATAGCTCTGGCAGTTGCCTCCGCCAGCCGGGGTATCCCCTTGCAGGGCGGTCCTCGGGCCTGCTTTGGCGAGCTTGGCCTGACGGGCGAGCTGCGCTGGGTGGGTCACCCCGAGCGCCGTCTGGAGGAGGCCGCCAGGCATCAGGCTGAACCCGGGGAGGAAGGCGCTGGCGGAGAAGTTTGGGATGACGCACTTTGTGAACCCCAAGGAGGTGGAGGGGGATCTGGTGGCGCACCTGGTGGGGGTCACCGATGGCGGAGCGGACTACAGCTTCGAGTGCGTGGGGAACGTCAATCTGATGCGCCAGGCGCTGGAGTGCTGTCACCGCGGCTGGGGGTGTCGGTGATCATCGGGGTGGCCGGAGCGGGGCAGGAGATCAAGACCCGTCCGTTCCAGCTGGTGACGGGGCGGGTGTGGAAGGGCACCGCGTTCGGGGGTGCGCGCGGGCGCACGGACGTGCCGAAGATCGTGGACTGGTACATGGACAAGAAGATCTCGATCGACCCCCTGATCACGCACGTGATGCCGCTGGAGAAGATCAACGAGGGCTTTGAGCTGATGCACAAGGGTGAGTCGATCCGCAGCGTCGTCACGTACTGAGACTCGGAACACGGCGTGCGCGGCCGGGCGGCGGCGCACCGGGCATAAGAGCGAGCAAGGAGAACACCATGGCAGTTTCAATTCATCCGGCCGTCGACAACGGTGTGAAGGTCGGTTCGCCGACCTTTGCGGGCGGCACTCTGACCTGCAAGTGCACCTCAGCGCCGGTGACCGTCAGCCTTGCGGGCAACACGGCATTCAATCACGTGTGCGGCTGCACCAAGTGCTGGAAACCCAAGGGTGCGACCTTCTCACAGGTGGCGGTGATCGGGCGCGAAAAGCTCACCGTGACGGCCAACGGCAACAAGCTCAAGATTGTCGATGAGAAGGCCCCGATCCAGCGTTACGCCTGCACGGGCTGCGGCGTGCACATGTACGGGCGCATCGAGAACAAGGGCCATCCGTTCCACGGCCTCGACTTCGTACACACGGAACTATCGAAGGAAAGCGGTTGGTCGGCACCGGATTTCGCGGCGTTCGTCTCCTCCATCATCGAGTCGGGTTTCCCGCCGGCAAGGATGGGCGAGGTGCGCGCACGTCTGAAGGAGCTCAAGCTCGAGCCCTACGACTGCCTCGCCCCGGCGCTGATGGACCTGATTGCCACACATACCGCCAAGGCGAAAGGCACGCTCGCCGCCTGATGACGCGGTGCCCAGGTTCAGACTCAGCCTGCGCCTGGCCGGGACGGGCAGGCGCAGGCGGCCGCATTCGATCCCAAGGAGGTCGGCCGAAGACCGGTCGCGTCGGTTACGGCACGACGTGCGCCCTGCGAGGGGCGCGGTGCTTCGGGAGTCACGCGGCGTGAGGGGCTGGGCGCTGTGCTCAGCACTCCTCGGATGCGGTGTCGCCATGCTGCTTGAGGCCACGGCCACGCAGGCGGACGGCGCCTATCCGCCGCCGCACGAGGGGGATTTCACCGCGCGGAACTTCGCCTTCGCCTCCGGGGAGGCGCTGCCGGAGCTGCGCATCCATTACCGCACCTTTGGCGCCCCGCGCAAGGATGCCCATGGGGTGGTGCGCAACGCCGTGCTGATCCTGCACGGTACCGGCGGCAGCGGGGTGAGCCTGGTGCGCGCCGAATTCGCCGGCGAACTGTTCGCTCCCGGACAGCCACTCGATGCCAGCCGCTACTTCATCGTACTGCCCGACGGGATCGGCCACGGACACTCGAGCAAGCCCAGCGACGGCTTGCATGCGCGCTTCCCGCACTACGGCTACCGCGACATGGTGCAGGCCGAGTACCTGTTGCTGAGCGAGGGCCTAAAGGTCAACCATGCGCGGCTCGTGATGGGCACCTCCATGGGCGGCATGCATACCTGGCTGTGGGGCGAGCTGCACCCGCAGTTCATGGACGCGCTCATGCCGCTGGCGAGCCTGCCGACCCAGGTCGCCGGCCGCAACCGCGTTTGGCGGCGACTGGGGATCGACGCCATCCGCAACGACCCGGACTGGCACGACGGCGAGTACCAGGTGCAGCCGCCCTCCCTGCGCACCGCGCTTGAGATGCTGTGGCTCATGGGCAGCAACCCGGTGCTGCGCCAGCAGGAGGCGCCGACGCTGGCGGAGGCGGACCGCGTGATCGACGCCGCGGTGAGCGAGGGCATGAAAACCCAGGATGCCAACGACATTCTCTATGCGCTCGCGGCTTCGCACGACTACGACCCGGGTCCGGCGCTGGAGAAGATCGAGGCGCCGCTGTTCGCGGTGAATTCGGCCGACGACCTGATCAATCCCCCCGAACTTGGCATCCTCGAGCGCGAGATCCGGCGCGTGCCGCACGGGCGCGCGGTGGTGCTGCCCTTCAGTGAGCACACCCATGGCCACGGTTCGCATACCTATGCGGTGCTGTGGAAGGGGTATCTCGAACAACTGCTGCAGTCGCCCGAACGGTGATCGGGGCCTAGAGGTCCCGGGCGTCCACGGCGCGCAGGTGTCCGGGACCTAAGTCGCCGATCTGGGTACAGCCAAGTTCACCGAGCACGCGGTCGAGTTCACTGACCAGGATGCCGAGCGCATGCGTCACGCCGGCCTCGCCGCCGGCGGCGAGGCCGTAGAGGGTGGCGCGTCCGAGCATGACCGCATGCGCGCCGAGTGCCAGCGCCTTCACCACGTCGGTCCCCCGGCGAAAACCACTGTCGACGATGAGCGTGGTGCGCGTGCCGACGGCGCGCACGACCTGCGGCAGCACCTCGAGCGGGCTGACGCAGTAATCCAGCTGCCGCCCGCCGTGGTTGCTGATCACGATGCCATCGCAGCCGAGGCTGACGGCGCGTTCGGCGTCGCGCACGTCGAGCACACCCTTCACCAGCAGCTTGCCGCGCCAGGCTTCGCGGATCCACTGCAGGTCCTGCCAGGAGATGCTGGCATCGAAGAGCTGCGGCACGATCGTGCTGCCGCCGACCGCGCTCACCGATTCCGGCGGCAGGTACGACTCGAGGTTGCGGAAGCGTGGCACGCCGTGGGTGAGCAGGCCACGCAGCCAGCGCGGATCGCGCAGCACGTCGAGCCTGCTGCGCAGCGTGGGCTTGCCGGGCGCGCGGTAATTGCGCCGGTCCCATTCACGGCTGCCGAACACGTTGGCATCGGTGGTGAATACCAGGGCCTCATAGCCCGCCGCCGCCGCACGCTGCATCAGCTCGCGCGCCGGTCCGCGATCCTTCATGACGTACAGCTGCAGCCACAGTCGACCACCGGCGCGGGCAGCGACATCCTCCAGCCGCGCGGTCGAGAAGGTGCTGAGGGTGAAAGGGATCCCGAGCGTCGCAGCGCCGCGGGCCAGCGCCACATCGCCCTCCGGGGACAGCATGCCGTTGAAGCCCGTGGGGGCAATGATGAGCGGCGCACCCGCCGGAGCGCCGAAGAGCTCCGTCTGGGTATGCCGGGCGCAGGTATCGATCAGCGTACGCGGCAGCAGATGCCAGTTTGCGAAGGCGCGGCGGTTGGCGTGCAGCGTCGCCTCATCCTCGGCCCCGCCTTCGACGTACTCGAACACGAAGTGCGGCACGCGCCGGCGCGCAAGCTCGCGCAGGTCCGCGATGTTCAGCGCCTGCGCGAGGTTTCGCGGTATGACCGGGCGGCGTTTCCAGGGCACGGCTGGTGGCCTGCGGCGCAGTCGCGGGCGTCAGTTCTGCAGCCCGACGTCAATGCGGGTGGCGACGAAGGTGTTACTCGCGCTGTTGTAGTTGCCAAAGGCCACCAGGTGCACGGCGGTATGGGTGCCCGCAAAGGTCGTCGTCAGCAGCTGGCTGTAGTCGGAAGCTGCGCTGGCCGGGGTCGAGAACACCGATACGCCGCTCGAGAGGACCGTGCCGCCGACCGAGAGCACGAGCTGATTCTGGTCGGCGCCCACGGTCGTAATGAGCAGACCGGCCGGCAAGGTCTTCAGATCGATCGGCACGGGCCCGGTATAAATGGAGTGCACGGTGCTCAGAGCAGTATTGCTCAGGTCCGGCACCAAGGCAGTGGGACTGATGCTGCTGAAGGGCTTAGTGGTTCCCGGAGAAACCCACTCGATCACGAGTTCCTGTTGCGTGGTGTAGCCGGGGGCAATCGGGAGGCATTGAACGCCGGCGGCGTGCTTCCGGGCGGTGGCGCCGCGGTGCCGAACGGTGCCGCGTTGCCATTGAGCTGCAGCAGGGTGCCCACGTAAGCGCTCTCATCGCTCGAGCCGGTGTTGACCGGATAGGCGGCGCTCAGCACCGCACCGCCGCCCACGGCAGTCCCGGTGAAATCGAACGCATTCGCGGCCCATCCGCCGATCGTGACCAGATCGAGGGAGACGCTGTTCGGCGTCGCGGAATTGGGAACACCCAGGCGACCGTGTTCTGCAGGCGCACCTGGCCGGCGGTGGTATTGAAGCCGAGAAACACCCCGCTCGAGTTAAACGTGCCCACTCCGCTCGCCGTGATCTGTTGACCCACGGAGATGGAGTCCAGGTCGTAGGTGCCGGCGACGCCGTCCTCGCTGACGATGGTGCTGCTGTCGAGCTTTACGTCCGTGGTCGACAGATAAGCCACGCCGACCCCGTAGGGATAGTACGGTTCGCCGCTCGAGGAGACCACGAACAGCCCCCCAAGCACGGTAATCACGTTGCCGCTGCGCTTCTTCACCACACCCACGAGGCGATCCTGAATCGGATTTTCAAGGCTGGTTCCGGCAATCACCGTGTCGGCGGTGTACGTCGGCGTAATCCCCGAGAGGTTCGAGAGCGTGCCATAGGCTGCGATGACCACATTGAGCGGCAGCGTGCTGATGGCTTCCTGTCCCGCCGCGCCCACGTACGTGACACCGTTGATGTTGTAGTACGTCTGAGGTGTGACATCGACCGTGATGCCGCCCAGGGGCTGTACGTAGCCATCGAAGGGCAGGATGTTCATGACGAAGGCGTCCGAGGAGGGTGCGTAGACGAAATAGCCGCGCACCCGCATGTCGACTGGTCGAGCTGCGGGTGCGGTGGGTTCATGACGGCGTACGGCTGCACAGTCACGG
>CAVUOP010000008.1:0-161052 GCA_963743165.1 uncultured Solirubrobacterales bacterium | reverse complement strand
GGAGCGGATCCGGGCGGGCCTGTGGTCATTGCTGGTGTTCTTGGACGAGGAGCCTGCGACCGCGAGGTTGTGCGTGGTGGAGTCGTTGGCTGCCGGCCCACGTGTGCTTCGAGCGTCGTGCGGTGGTGCTGCGGATGTTGGTGCGCGTGGTGGACGAGGGTCGCGCGGCGATCTCCAAGAGGTCGGAGCAGTTGCCCCCTTTGACGGCGGAGGGAGTCGTGGGCGCCGTGCTGTCGGTGATCCACACGCGCCTGTCAGACCCCAAAGCCAAGCCCCTGACGGGCCTGTTGGGTGAGCTTGTGAGCGTGATCGTGATGCCCTACCTAGGTCAGGCGGCGGCACAGAAGGAGCTGCACAAGCCGGCCCCCAAACTCAAGACAAAAACCACCCCCGCACAGCGCGACCCGTTGGAGGGTCTGGACATGCGGATCACCTACCGCACCGTGCGCGTGTTGATGGTAATCGCGTCAAACCCCGACGCGAGCAACCGCAAGATAGCCACCGAGGCCGGGATCAAGGCGACCAGGGTCAGGTGTCAAAGCTGCTGGCGCGCCTTGAGCACCTGGGCCTCATCTACAACCGCGGCATCGGTCCCGTAAAGGGAGCCCCCGAACGCCTGGCAGCTCACCGCGCGCGGCCGCCACGTCGAGCAGGCCATCCGCGTGCAGACGGGGCCGGGGTAAGCAGGCGCTCACCCTTTCTGAAGCGCGCCGCCGCCGCGCGGCGTTCGGCTTCGGAGACGCTCAGCCCGACCTCGCCATCCGGCAAGGTGACGGTCCCCGAGGGCTTGAGCAGGCGCGTGGGCGGCGTGCCGCTGGTGGCCAGCGCCGCGAACAGGCTCAGCAGCGTCGGGCCGCTCATGTCCGAGACGATCGCGGGCGGCGCGCTCCAGGCGATCCAAGGCAGGCGCAGGAAGCTCGACGGGGACAGCAGCCGGCTCTTCATGTCCTGAAAGAGCGCCTGCTGGTGCTTGGCGCGGTCCAGGTCGGTCTCGGTGGGCGCGCACAGGTTCTCGCGCTGCGCGCCAGCGCGAGCGCCTGCTTGCCGTTCAGGTGGTGCGTGCCCGCCGGCAGGCGCAGCGTGTAGCCGCCGCGGCTCGAGCCTCCGTCCAGGCGCGAGGTGATGCAGCCGCCGGTGTAGTCCACTCCACCCATCGCGTCGATCAGCTGCGGAAAGTTTTCGAAGTTCACTTCCACGACGTGATTGATGGGCACGCCGAGATAGCGCTTGATCATCGAGATGGATAGGGCCGGCCCCCCGAAGGCATAGGCCGCGTTGATCTTTTGCAGCCCGTGCCCTGGGATTTCCACGACGGTGTCGCGCGGGATCTCGACAGCCGCGCCGCTCCCGCCGCCGGTGCGGATCAGAACGACGAGTCGGAAGGCGGCTCGGGCCGAGTGCACGCCCCCGGTTCCGCTGTCCTCCGGGCGCCGGTCGGAGCCGAGCACGAGGATGTTGTTGGCGTTCGTGAGCGGCCACCCTGCCGGATCGAGCACGCCTTGCACGTCCCCTGGCGGCGAGCTGCGCTCGAACTGCGCGCTCACCAGGAACAGCACCAGCGAGAGCAGCAGCCAGCCGGCCACGAGCGCCAGCGCGCCGAGGATCGCGCGGCCTCGCGTCAGCCGCGGCCCGCGGCCTCCGCCGCCGCCGCGCCGCGGAGGCGGGGCGCCGACGAGCGTGCCTGTGCCGCCGTCGTTCCCTTCGCGCAGGCGGCGCCGTGCGCGGTAGCGCTTGTATTGCGGGGCTCTTCCGTTGCGGGGGAGCGCGGTGTCTTCGCTGGGGCGCGCGGTGTCTTCGCCGGGGCGCGCGGAGCTCTCGCCACCGGGGCGGCGTCGGGGGCCGGCGGCAGGCGCGGGCGGCGCGGATTGTCGGGACCGGGGGTCATGACGGTTGCCCGAGCTCCACACGCGCTCGTCGGCGCCAGCGCGCGCTTCGACCGGCGCCGACCGGCTCGATGACCCCTTCGTCGCGCAGGCGCGTGAGAGTCTTGTTGATGTAGGACTGACTGGCGGTCGGCACGGCCTTGCGAACGTCGGCGACGGTGAACTCCTCGGGGATCGAGAGGCGGATGAACCGGCGGATCGCCTCGCGCTTGGAGCCGCGGCCCGCGACAGTTGCGACCTGGCCTTCGAGCTCGCGGTGGGCGACGGTGAGGATGCCCAACAGATAGCGCAGCCATGGGCCGATGTCGTGCTCACCTTCGTGCCAACCGCGTCCAGCCGCTCCCAGCGCGTGGTAATAGCTCTCCCTGCTGTCGTCCACAAGGCGCTCGAGGCTGATGAAACGGCCGACCTCGTATCCGGCCTGGTAGAGCGCCAGCAGTGTCAGCAGCCGGCTGATGCGGCCGTTGCCGTCCCTGAAAGGATGGATCGCCAGGAAGTCGAACACGTAGCAGCCGATCAACAGCAGCGGATGGTGCTCGCCGGAGTCTCTTGCCGCGACGAAGCGCTGGTGCAGCTCGGCCATCGCCGCCGGCGTGGCGATTGCCGAGAGCGTCTGAAAGCGCACCGCGTGCCTGCCGTCGAGGAGCACTTCCTGGATCGCGTTCTCCACGGTCTTCCAGCGTCCACCGGGGGTGTTCGTGAACTGGTACAGATCGCGATGCAACTGCTCCACCACACTCGGTGTGAACGGTATGTGCAGAGCATCGGCGTGGATCGTGTCCAGCACCGCGCGATATCCCGCGATCTCCTCCTCGCTGCGGTTCGCCGGCGTGGTCTTCTCGGCGAGGAGCTTCTGTATGCGCTCGCTCGGCGCTGTGATGTTCTCGATCGCGTTCGAGGACTCCACGCTCTGGATCCGTGCGATCTCGATCAGAGTCCTCAGCGCCTCGGGGTGCTGCCCGCGAAACGTGGACTGAGATCCGCGCATCAGGTCTATGTCGCCGAGCGTCCTCGCCATCTGGGCGGGAACCATGCCGATCTGGCGCTCTAGGGTTCGGAACGTGTGCATTCGGGACAGCCTGGAGAACCTGGCACTACGGAGTCATAATATAGCACTTTGGGTTGCTTAGTGCTATGTTTGGTGTGGATCGCCGCAAAGCGCGGGAGGGCTTGAAAGCAAGCAAGCGGCTTATATTGGCGCTATGAGGCCCGAGCGCGCGCCGGCAGGCCGGCTGATCCGTCCGCCCCACGCCGCTCGGCAACCTGCAGGACATCACGCTGCGCGTGCTCGACGTGCTCGCCGCGGCTGAGGTCATCGCCTGTGAGGACACACGTCGCACGCGCGTGCTGCTTGAGCGCCATGGTATTGCAGGGCCGGAGCTCGTCTCCTTCCACGAGCACAACGAACGCGCTCGCGCGCAACAGCTCGTGGCGCGCATGCAGGCCGGGGCCGACATCGCGCTCGTCTCAGACGCCGGCATGCCGCTCATCTCGGACCCCGGCTTCGCCTTGATCCACGCCGTGCTCGCCGCCGGGCTTCAGGTCGAGGTGCTGCCGGGGCCGAGCGCCGTCGTCACCGCGCTGGTCGCCTCCGGCCTGCCGGCTGAGCGCTTTCGCTTCGTGGGCTTCCTGCCGCGCAAGCGCGGGGAGCTTGAGCGAGTGCTCGGCGGGGCCGGCGGGACCGGGGCCGGCGGGGAGCCCCATACCCTCGTCGCCTTTGAGTCGCCCGGGCGCCTCGCCGCGACGCTCGCCATCCTCGCGGCGCTCGATCCCGAGCGGCCGGCTGCGGTCTGCCGCGAGTTGACCAAGCTCCACGAAGAAGTCCGTCGCGGCTCAGCCGCCGAGCTTGCCGCCTATTACGGCGAGCACGCGCCGCGGGGAGATCGTGTTGGTGCTCGGCGCCTCTTCGCCGGAGCGCGCCACGCATGAAGAGGCGCTAACCGCGCTGCGCGCTCTCGTGGAGGCGGGCGCGCGCGCCCGGCCGGCCGCGGGGGTGCTTGCCAAGCTCACCGGGGTAAGCGCCAACGAGTTGTACCGGGCGCTGACCGACCTCTGAGCAGGTCTGAGAACGGGAGAGCGGGAGAACGGGAGAACGGGATATTTGCATGACAGAGTGATGCAAAGTGATACCATGCACCGCATGAGCGTCAAAGACACAGCCGCGGTCGGGGGCGCGGCATCGGTGCAGCGCTCGTTCCGGTTCGCGAAGAGCACGATGCAGCTTCTCGACGGGCGCGCCGGCGAACTGTCGGAGTCGCGCAACGGCCTCGCGCAGCGACTGCTGGAGGAGGGGCTGCACACCGAACGTCATCCGCTCGTCTATTTCCGCCCGGGCGGGTCCGGGCAGCGCTGGCCCGCACTGGTGGGCACTCGCCTGTATGTGTGGCAGGTCCTCGGGACGCTGCGCGCGAGTGAGGGATCGGTGGCTGAGGCAGCGGACTATCTGGGACTGAGCGAGCGCCAGGTGCAGGCTGCCGTGGACTACTACGCGGACTTCGCCGCCGAGGTCGATGCCCAGCAGGCGCGCGAGCGCGAGCTGGAGGCGCGCGAGCGCGCGCGCTTCGAGCGTGCCCGGCAGGTGCTTGGGTGAGGCTGCTCACCGATGAGCACCACACCACCGAGATAGCCATTCAGCTCCGAGCGGCGGGCCACGACGCCGTAGCGGTTCTTGAACAGGGAATGACCGGCGCCGCCGACGAGAGCCTGCTGGCCTTCGCCGCCACTGAGCAGCGCGCGCTGCTCACCAACAACGTGCGTGACTTCGCTCCCCTCGCGGTGCTCTGGGCCACGGGCGGGCAGGACCATGGCGGCCTGATCTTCACCTCAGACGAGAGTCTTCCTCGCGGCCGGGGAACGATCGGTCTCTACCTCAAGGTGCTCGGTGCGCTCTTCGAAGCCAACCCTGCCGAGGGCGCGCTGCGAAATCAGGTGCTCTGGCTCGGGTAGCGCAAGTGGGGACGCGTCTGGGAGCGATCGGATTCACACTCGACTTGGCTCCCGAGCCGGCCCTTCTTGCCAAGGGACTTGACAAGAGCCATCACTTGTGCCTATAGTCCTCCTGTGATGGCGTCCTGTCATGGGGTGCCGTTCACGAGATAGGTCGGGTCAGGGTTCTTCCCGCGCAGCTTGCGGGGTCCATGGAACCGCAAGGGAATGTCGGAGAGGGATTTCGATCGCTTTGAGGGTTAAGGGTTGCAGATGAGTGATCTCGCTTACACCGCGCGACGCGCGGCCAATGGTCTTACGGCTCCAGTCGGGGTTGTAACCAGATGCGTCAGCACTACTGACGCATCTCTCTCTCTCTCTCTCTCTCTTGGCCGGGCCGGCTAGCTTCTAGGCCCCGCCGTTGCTCCGCCGTCCCGCGCTTTTCGCGCCGGGCGGTTTTCTGCTGTCCGGGCCTCCCGGGCGGTCGTGTTCTCGATTGCTCCGGGAGGGGATGGGTTTGATGCTGCGCCGGTTTTTCTTTGTGTCTGTCGTTGTCGCGCTGGTCTCGCTGGTCTCGCTGGTCTCGCTCTCGGCGGTCGCGCTCGCCGCTGGGTCCTGTGCCAACGAAGGGGTGCGCGCGCAAGAGGGCTCCGCGCTGGCGCTCCCGGATTGCCGCGCCTTTGAGCAAGTCTCGCCGGTTGCCAAGAATCAGGCGGACGCGCTCGGAGGCACTGGCCGTGTGCAGAGCTCTGCGTCCGGGGACGGGGTGACTTACTACTCGCTAGTGCCTTTCCCGAGCGTGCCGGGAGCCTCGCAGGTGCCGGGGGGAGCCGAATTCCTGACCTATCTCGCTCATCGCGATGCCGCTGGCAGTGGGTGGATGACTCAGGGGCTGCTGCCCCAGTCCGATCCGGGGACGCAGCCGGTGATTTTGGGATCGACCGAAGATCTTTCCAAGACGTTCCTGTATGCGAAGGAACCGCTCTTGGCGGAAGGCGCCATACCCGGCCACTTCAACCGCTATGTCCACAATAACGCCACCGGCTCCTACACCTGGGTTGTGGGTCCCGGTGAAACGGAATTCGTGGACGCCACGCCGGATGGCTCAAAGATCCTCTTTTTGGATTACGGAAACGTGCTTGCGGGGGTCTCGAATGAACGAGAAGCCCCGTTCCTGTATTTGTGGGATGAAAGCCGCCCGCCCGGTCACCAGGTCAGCTTTGTTGGTGTCGTCGAAGGTGGGGCGCCAGAAGCGGGAACCGTGCCTGGAGCAGGCACACCCGTGGACGGAGCTGGTTTCTATGCGCAGAACACCGTCTCAGACGATGGCTCTCGCGTCTTCTTCACCGACAGGGAAAACGGGCGCGTGTACGTGCGCGAGCCCAATGCGAACAGGACGGTCGCAGTGTCCGAAGGTGAAGCCATATGGCGGGCTTCGACACCCGATGGCCGCTTTGTGATCTATACCGAAGGCGAAGATCTATACCGCTTTGATGTGGACAGTGAAACGCGAGAGGCTATCACGGGAGCTGCTGCGGGCGTCTTGGGCACGTTAGGGATCTCCGACGACGGCGACTACATCTATTTTGCCGCCACCGGAAGCCTTGCCGGCGGCGCCGTCGCGGGAGAAGTGAACCTGTATGCGTGGCACGATGGCACGGTCACGTTCGTCGCCAGGATAAGTGCTCTCAATGAACCAGGAGAAAACACGGAAGCCGATTGGCGCACGGAAGACGGAGGCAACGGCAATCCCCAGCACAAGAGCTCGCGTGTCACTCCAGATGGAACAACAGTATTGTTCACCTCTCGTCTGCCGGTGACCAGCTACGATAACGCAGGTCAGGTTGAGTACTATCTCTACGACGCTCTCCGGCCTGTCTCGCCGGACAATCCTCTCTGTGTGTCGTGTGATCCGGCTGGAAGAAAGGCTACCAGCGGTGCGACCATCGGGTCCGGCGGAGGGGGAGGCGCGGCCCCCAGCGTGAGCGGTCTCTTTCTGCCTCGCACTCTCTCGGACGATGGGAATCGGGTGTTCTTCGAAACTGCAGAAGCGCTCGTGCCGCAGGACACCAACGGTGTACTGGATGTGTATGAGTGGGAGCGTGGAGGGACAGGAGGCTGTACAGGTGAGCAGGGTGGCTGTGTTGATCTGATCTCTAGCGGCAGGAGCAGCGCCGCGTCGTCCTTCGGAGATGCAAGCGCCGACGGCAACGATGTTTTCTTTCTGACCGCCCAGCCGTTGGTGAGCCAGGATCGCGACGAAAACCGCGACCTCTATGACGCGCGTGTCCTGGGCGGTCTGGCCGCGCAGAATCCCTCGCCGCCCGCCGCAGCCTGTGTGGGTGAAGCCTGTCGCGCCGCCTCGGGATCGCCCCCCGTGTTCGGCGTGTCCTCCAGCGCCGCGCTTGCGGGAGCAGGCAATCTTGCGCCGTCGGCTACGGGCGTGGCAGTGCCTCGTGGAAGGTCGTTGACGCGGGCGCAGAAGCTCGCCAGGGCATTGAAGGCGTGCGCGCATGGGCCACGCAAGCGGCGGCGTGTCTGCCAAGCGCAGGCGAGGAGGCAGTTTGGTCACAGTGCTGGGAAGTCGGCCCATGCACGCAACATCGCCGGGAGGCGCCACTCATGAATATGTTCACCGTAGGGAAGATGGCCTCCCGAGCACTGCATGCACTCTGCTTGTCGCTGGCGGTGAGTGTGATGGCAGTGGTGTTCGCCAGCCCCGCGATGGCGGGTTTCGGTGTGGAAACGTTCGAAAACACGTTCTCGGCGAACCAGGGTGGCTTGCCTGCGACGCAGGCCGGTTCGCACCCTGACGCGATGGTGACCTTCATCTCCTTCGCCCACCACGAAGATGAACCCGGCTCGGTCGTGCTTAACGGCGACGCCAAGAATGTCGATGTAGGTCTGCCCGCGGGCGTGCTCGTCAATCCCGCCGCGACTCCTATCAAGTGCCACGAGGCTGAACTGGAGATTGGGGACTGCCCGTCCGGGTCGGCCGTCGGGGTCGCCGTCACCGTCATCGAGACGCTCGGGGCAATCTCCTCTCCGATCTTCAGCATGGTGTCGCCGCCGGGTGTGCCGGGTGAGCTCGGGTTCAACGTCACCGGGTTGGCGGTGGTACACGTCGTGGGCAAGCTGCGCACCGGCGGGGACTATGGGCTGTCCTCGGAAACCGCGGACATAGCCCAGAAGCTCTCACTGCACAGTGCCCGCATCACCTTGTGGGGCAATCCGGCCAGTCCGAGCCATGACGCGGAACGCGGCATCTGCCGCTACCGCTCTCAAGGCGAAATAGATGAAGAAAGGCAGAAGCTCGAACACGGCGAACTCAACTCCCCAAGGTGTCCGGCAGCCGGCGCGGACGGTCCGTTCCTCACGCTGCCCTCGTCGTGCACGGGTGAACCGCTGAAGACCGGTCTGAGCACCTTCTCGTGGCAGGAACCGGGCAATGTTCTGACGCCCGCGGCCGAATCCCCCGCGGTGACGGGTTGCGAAAAGCTCGACTTCAGCCCGTCGATCAGTGTGAGGCCGGAACCGGAAGCGGTGGCGGCGGACTCGCCGACGGGGTTGACGTTCGACATGCAGGTGCCGCAGAACGAAAGCCAGAGTGGCTTGGCCGAGGCCGATCTGAAGGACGCTGTCGTAACGCTCCCCGCGGGGATGGCGGTCTCGCCCTCCTCGGCTAGCGGTTTGGGCGCCTGCACCCCGGCGCAGATCGGGCTGGACAATGCGAGCCCTGCGTCTTGCCCGGATTCATCGAAGATCGGCGCGGTGAAGATCGTCACGCCGCTGTTGGAAGCGCCGTTGGAAGGCTCGGTGTTCCTCGCGCAACAGGGCGACCTCGCGGCAGCGGGAGCCAATCCATTCGGGTCGCTGCTGGCGCTGTATGTCGTCGCGGAAGGCCAAGGGGCGCTCGTCAAGCTCCCGGGTGAAGTGACGCTTGATTCCGTGACGGGCCAGTTGACGACGCATTTCGGTGAAGATCCAGCAACGACGCTGTCGACCGGCAGTAGGCAGTACCTGCCGCAGCTGCCGTTCAACGAGCTGAAGCTGAGCTTCTTCGGTGGGCCCCGGGCGGCGCTGATAACGCCGCCCACCTGTGGCACCTACACGGTGACCTCCCGCTTGACGCCTTGGAGCGGCGGGGCACCGGCGGAACCGTCGAGCAGCTTCGCGGTCTCCTCGGGCTGCGCGACGGGCGGGTTCGCTCCATCGTTCTCGGCGGGGACCTCCAACAACCAGGCGGGCGGATTCAGCCCTCTCAGCGTGACATTCTCGCGCCAGGATGGCGAACAGCGCCTTGGTGGTGTGCGGATCACGATGCCTCCAGGGGTGTTGGGGATGCTCAAGAGCGTCACGCGCTGCGCTGAACCGCAAGCGGCGCAGGGCGCCTG
This sequence comes from uncultured Solirubrobacterales bacterium, assembly GCA_963743165.1. Lineage (GTDB taxonomy): Bacteria > Actinomycetota > Thermoleophilia > Solirubrobacterales > Solirubrobacteraceae > Palsa-744. The sequence continues at coordinate 151,850 of CAVUOP010000008.1, read as the reverse complement.
TGGAGCGGAGAGCCAGATCGGGCAGACGACCGTCGCGGCGGGCCCTGGCGAAGATCCCTACTGGGTCAAGGGCGGCCGGGTCTACCTCACCGGCCCTTACAAAGGCGCGCCGTTCGGTCTCTCGATTGTCGTGCCGGCCCTCGCGGGGCCGTTTGACCTCGGGAGCGTCGTCGTCTCAGGGGCGGCCGTCGCTGTGGATCCCCATACCGCCCGAATCACAGTCTCAAGCGATCCGCTGCCCACGATCCTGCAAGGCATACCTCTCGACGTGAAGACCGTCAACGTGACGATCGATCGCGCTGGGTTCGCCTTCAACCCGACGAACTGCTCTGCGCTGAGCGTCACGGGCACGATCGCCTCGACCGGCGGCGCGAGCGCGGCGGTCGCAAGCCCGTTCCAGGCCGCCAACTGTGCGGCGCTGTCGTTCAAGCCGTCGTTCAAGGTGTCCACCCAGGCGAAGACGAGCAAGAAGAACGGCGCGAGCCTGGATGTGAAAGTCGGCTCGGGCGCGGGCTACCCTCTGGGGCACAGGCAGGCGAACATCAGCAAGGTCGCGGTGACATTGCCCAAGCAGTTGCCTGCACGGTTGACGACGATCCAGCAGGCGTGCCCCGAAGCAGTGTTCGCGGCCAACTCCGCGGCCTGCCCCGCGGGCTCTGACATCGGGACGGCTACCGTGGTGACTCCGGTGTTGGCGAGCCCGCTGATGGGCCCGGCCTATCTGGTGTCCCACGGTGGCGCGGCGTTCCCGGACCTCGTCGTGGTCTTGCAGGGCGAAGGCGTGACACTGGACCTCGTCGGGAGTATTGACATCAAGAAAGGCGTCACGAGCTCGACGTTTGCGAGCGTCCCGGACGCGCCCATCTCGAGCTTCGAGCTGAGCCTGCCCGAGGGACCGCACTCGGGTCTGGCGGCGGTGGTGCCAGCGACGGCGAAGGGCAATCTCTGTGGGCAGAGCCTCGTGATGCCAACGACGATAACGGGGCAGAACGGCGCGCAGATCAAACAGAGCACCAAGATCGCGCTCAGCGGATGTCCCAAGGCGAAGAAGAAGACCAAGGCGAAGCACACCCGGGGGGCGTACGGCAGGAAGAAGCCCAAGCATGGCAAGAGCAAGTAGGCGGGAGGATGCTGGTGTCTTCTCGTGAGCGTGGGGCCGGGGCGCGTGAGAGCGCGAGCCCCGGTGAGCAGAAACCAGTCGCTGGTCGGGCGGGGACTGTCTCCGGTCTGCCACGAGAGCACGTGAGTGAGATCCAGCGGATGCGGATCTTGGCGGCGATGGCGGAGGTCGCCAGCGAGCGTGGCGCTGGGTCGGTGACCGTTGCTCACGTGGTCGCTCGTGCTGGAGTGTCGCGCCGTACGTTCTACGACTTGTTCGCGGATCGGGAGAAGTGCTTCCTGGCGGCGTTTGAGGAAGCGATCGGCCGGATGAGCAGGCTTGTGGTCGAGGCGTACGAGCATGCGAGCACTTGGCGGGAGCAGATGCGGGCGGGGTTGTGGGCGCTGCTGGTGTTCTTGGATGAGGAGCCGGCGCTGGCGCGGCTGTGCGTGGTGGAGTCGCTGGCGGCCGGCCCGCGGGTGCTTGAGCGCCGCGCCACGGTGGTGCGGGCGCTGGTGCGCGGGGTCGATGAGGGCCGGGAAGCGAACGCAACTGGGACAGGGCCGGTGGCGAGGACGAGCACGCGCAAGGCGTCCCAGTTGCCGCCTTTGACCGCGGAGGGTGTAGTTGGCGCTGTGCTGTCGGTGATCCATACGCGCCTCTCAGAACCCGGGGCGAAGCCCCTCACAAGCCTGCTGGGCGAGTTGATGAGTGTGATCGTGATGCCTTACCTCGGCCAAGCAGCAGCACAGAAGGAACTCCGCAGACAGGCTCCCAAGCTCAATGCAAAGACCACTCCCGCAACGCGTGACCCGTTGGATGGCCTGGACATGCGGATCACATATCGCACGGTGCGCGTGCTGATGACGATCGCATCGAATCCCGGCGCCAGCAACCGCAAGATTGCAACCGAGGCAGGCATCGGCGACCAAGGCCAGGTCTCAAAGCTGCTGGCGCGCCTGGAGCACTTAGGCCTGATTCACAACACCGGCATAGGCCCGGCGAAGGGCGCACCGAACGCGTGGGAGCTCACCGCTCGTGGCGAACAGGTTCAGCAGGCGATCACCGTGCAGACGATCCGGGGGGCATAGACACGCGGGCCATCCAGAGATGCTTATGATGACTTTTTCGTCATTATCCCCGTCTTACAACGAAGATTTAGGCATAATGTTGGTAGATGCCACGCCCTACGACGACTTTCTCGCTCGCCGACCAGCCTGAGGTCTTCTTCTCCAACACCCGCGCCTCCCGCGCGATCAGACGCCATCTCGCGGCGGGCGAGGTGCGCCAGATCGCCGGTCGTCTGTACACCAGGAACCTGAGCGATGCCCTTGAGGATGTGGTGCGGCGCCGTGTCTGGGATGTCGCGGCGGGCTACTTCCCGGGGGCCGTGATCGTAGACCGCACGGCGTTTGAGATGCGCCCCTCGGGCCCCGAGGGATCGATCTTCCTTTGCTCAGGCACGCGGCGGGTCGTGCGGCTGCCGGGGGTCGTGCTCAACAGCCGCGCCGGCCTCGGCCCGACGAATGGTGACCAGCCCTTCATGCAGGGCCTCTTCCTCAGTTCCTGGCCGCGCCGGTTCCTGGAGAACATGCGCCCTTCGCGCACGCGCACGGGAGTCAGCCGCACGTTGAGCGCGGCCGAGATGGAGCAGCGCCTGCAGGCGATCCTCGTCAACCAGCGAGTCTCAGCTGGGCCTGCTGCGCGATGAGGCGCGTCGACTGGCCCCCGAGTTGGGCGCCGAGGCGCAGAGCGCACGCCTGGACTCGCTGATCGGTGCGCTGCTGGGCACGCAGGCTGACACTGGTCTGCTCAGCGCAGCGGGGCGAGCGACTCGGGCGGGGCGAGGATGGGACGAAGCGCGGCTGCCGCTCTTCGACGAGCTGCTCGCCGCGCTGAGCGAGCACGTGCCGTTCGAGCGCCCCGAGCGCCCGGCGCATGCGGGCGCCACCTTCTCCTTCTTCGAGGCCTACTTCTCCAATTTCATCGAGGGCACAGAGTTTCTGGTGAGCGAGGCGCGGGACATCGTGTTCGCGGGGGCCATCCCTGCCACTCGACCGCAGGACGCGCACGACATCCTGGGCAGCTATGACGCGGTATCGGACCCCGCGATGAGGGCGGCGACACCGCGCGATCCTCCCTCGCTGGATGGTCCGCTGAGGACAGCCCACGCCCGCATGCGCGCGGGGCGCCCTGGGGCCGACCCGGGCCGCTACAAGAGCAGCCCCAACCGCGCCGGCGAAACGGAGTTCGTCGCGCCGCTGCTCGTGCGCGGCACGCTGGAGCGAGGCCTCGAACGCCAGCTCGCGCTGTCCCCGGGCTTCCAGCGCGCGGCGTTCGCGATGTTCCTGATCTCCGAGGTTCACCCCTTCGCCGACGGCAACGGGCGCGTGGCCCGGCTCTTGGCCAATGCCGAGCTGACGGCCGCCGCGCAGCAGCGCTTGATCGTTCCCACCGTGCTGCGGGACGACTACCTGCAGGCGCTGCGTGCCATGTCGCGTCAGGCGAACCCAGCGCCGCTGATCGCGGTGCTCGACCGCGCTCAGGAGCTCTGCTCGCAGATCGACTGGACCGACCTTCAGCGTGCCGAAGTCCAGCTGCGTGCAACGCACGCGTTTGACACGCCCGCCGAGGCGGAGGACGCCGGGGTGGTGCTCCGGCTGCCGAGCGAGCTGTGACCGCCCTTCTTGCCAAGGGACTTGACAAGAGCCATCACTTGTGCCTATAGTCCTCCTGTGATGGCGTCCTGTCATGGGGGCCGTGACACACAAATAGGTCGGGTCAGGGTTCTTCTCGCGCAGCTGCGGGATCCATGGGACCGTAAGGGAATGTCGGAGAGGGATTTCGATCGCTTTATGAGGGATGTTGAGATGAGTGATCTTCTTTTCACCGCGCCAAGCGCGGCCAATGGTCTTACGGCCCCAGCAGGGGTTGTAACCAGATGCGTCAGCATCACTGACGCATCTCTCTCTCTCTCTCTCTCTCTCTCTCTCTTGGCCGGGCCGGCTAGCTTCTAGGCCCCGCCGTTGCTCCGCCGTCCCGCGCCTTTCGCGCCGGGCGGTCCTCTGCTGTCCGGGCTTCCCGGGCGGTCGTGCTCTTCGTCGCTCCGGGAGGGGATGTTGATGCTGCATCGGGTCATGTTCGCGTTCGCAGGTCTGATGGTGCTGGTCGTGTTGGGATCGCCGGCAGCGGCGTTCGCGGAAGAAGCGTGTCCCAATGAAGGGGTGCGGCAGACGGAGGTATACGCACTGAGGCTCCCCGACTGCCGTGCGTATGAGCAGGTCTCGCCGGTGAACAAGGGCTATGCGGACGCCCTTGGCGACTATGTCCAGGTCCAGAGCTCACCTGGTGGGGAAGGGGTCACGTTCTTCTCAGTGCTGCCCTTCCCCGGAGTCCCCGGCGCGAAGGAACTGGTCACATACCTCAGCGCCCGCGGCGGCGAAGAGTGGCTCACCCAGGGCCTCGTGCCTCCGTCAGACGTAGGGTCATTCGTAGGGGTCGTCGCACTCACTGAAGATCTCGCCGACACAATTGTCATCTCAAAGGAACCTCGTCTTGTGCCGGGCCTGGAACCCGGCCAATTCTATTACTATCTTCATGACAACAGAACCAACTCTTATCGGCTGCTCGCTCCAGGATTTGGGACACTTTATTTCGTCGATGCGTCGCGCGAAGACTCGCGCATTCTGTTTGAATACAGCGAAGGCCAGCTCTTACCGGATGCGGCGCCAGGTGTCACCAACCTGTACGAATGGGACAATGGGATACTGCGCTTGGCCAGCGTGCTGCCAGCAGCCGAAGGTGGCGGGGCGCCAACAGGTGGGTCGTTTGCTGGTGCCGGCCCCGCGAGCGAAGACTTCTATACGCAGAACACCATCTCTCAAGATGGCTCACGGGTCTTCTTCACCGATGCTGGCACCGGCAGGATCTATGCGCGGGAGAACGGAGGGGTCACGGTCCCGATCTCCGCGGGTATGGCTCAATTCAGAGCGGCGACTCCAGACGGCCGGTATGTCTTCTATACCGAAGCGGAAGAGCTGTACCGCTTCGATCTCGACAGCCCGACACCGGCACCGGAACGCCTGACGATCGCTGGTGCTGAAGCACAAGGGGTGCTGGGGGCTTCTGAGGATGGCTCCTATGTCTACTTCGTCGCCAAGTCCAAGCTGGCGGGCGAGACGAACAGCAATGGCGAAGAAGCAATGGCAGGCGGATACAACCTTTACGGGCTGCATGTCGGCGCAGTCGAACCGGCATTCATTGCTCGGTTGCATGAAGGCAGTGACGAACAGAATTGGCTTGAACGGATCTTGCTTTCTCAAGGTCTGCCAAAGACCTCGCGTGTAGCGCCGGACGGCCGTACGGTGCTCTTTACTTCGGTGAATCGTCTGACCGCATATGACAACGCCGGTCATGTTGAGCTCTATCGCTATGAAGCAAGCTCCGGCGGACTGACATGCGTTTCGTGTAACCAAAGGGCGACTGCAGCCACAAGTAACGCGCTGGTCGCGGTGACGAGCGAAATGGAAGCCGCGTCCTTCGAGCCGTCCGCGCGCAATGCTTTTCTGACGCACAACCTATCAAGTGACGGCAGTCGAGTCTTCTTTACCTCAGGAGAAGCGCTCGTGCCCGAGGATGCCAACAACAAGCGCGATGTGTATGAGTGGGAGCGAGGTGGGGCAGGCGGTTGTAACACTTCCAGCGCCAGCTTCAACGAGAGCTCCGGAGGATGTCTATATCTGATCTCCACCGGGCGCAGCAGCGGCGAATCATTCTTCGGCGATGCCGACGCCCAAGGTCAGAACGTATTTTTCTTCACCCGCCAATCGCTCGTTTCCCAGGACGCAGACGAAAACAGCGACGTCTACGACGCGCGGGAAGATGGAGGCGTTGACGCCCAGAACCCGGCACCGCCGGTGGTGCCGTGCGGGGGCGAAGCCTGCCGTGCCCAGGCTGGCTCGCCGCCATCCTTTGGCGCACTTTCCAGCGTGGCATTGTCGGGAGCGGGGAACCTTGTCTCGCCGGCGTCTAGCTCTGCAGCGAACACACGTACGAAGCCGCTGACGCGAGCCCGGAAGCTGGCGCAGGCGTTGAGGTCGTGTGGGCGCAAGCCAAAGAAGCGGCGAGCGATCTGCGAAGCGCAGGCCAGGAAGCGTTACGGAGCCAGATCGACAGCCAAGCAAGGTGGGCAAACGGCCAGTTCACGTCGAATCACCGGAGGGCGACACGCATGACTTTTTCTGCCGCTGGGAGAACCACCTCCTGGTGCTTGTGGACAGTGGCCGCTGTGTTGTTTACGGCAGGAGCGGTGACGTCAGCGCGTGTGAGTCCGGCAAGGGCAGGCGGGACGTTTGGGGTCGAACGGTTTGAAAACACGATCTCGATGAACAGGGAAGGCGCCCCTGCCACTCAGGCCGGCTCGCACCCTTACGCGATGACGACGACCATCATGTTCAATCACCACGAAGAAGAAGGGCAGCCCTTCCCGGATGGCGGAAATTTGAAGAATGTCGAAGTCAATCTTCCGGCTGGGCTGATCGTCAATCCCGCGGCAACTGAAGCGAGATGTACGGAAACCGAGCTCCAGCAGGAACAGTCCGCGACCCAACATCCGCGTCGCGGTTGCCCGGACTCGGCCGCCGTAGGGGTTGCGACTACTTACGTCAACGGGCCGGTTACCTCTCCGACGAGCGTTGCGATATACAATATGGTGCCTCCGCCTGGGGTGCCCGGCGAGTTCGCGTTCAACGTGCTCGGTCAGGGAGCGATCGTTCATCTGCTCGGGCGAGTGCGTACCGGCGGGGACTATGGCTTGTCGGCTGACGTTCTCAAATATCACGCAGAAGCTGGAACCGTCAGGGGCGGTGGTCACCCTGTGGGGCAGTCCGTCCGATCCGAGTCATGACAAGGAACGTGGTTTCTGTGACTATGGCGCCGAAGCCAAAGCGGCGGTCGAAAGAGAAGAGAGAGAACTTGAAGAAGAAATAGCGCAAAGCGGTGGCGTCAAGCGGGCGTATTTCTGTCCCGTGCAGAAGACCAATAGGCCGTTCCTGACCTTGCCTGGCTCGTGTACGGGACAGCCGCTGCTATCAACGATGCGCGTCGATTCATGGCAGGAACCTGAGAGCTACGTGGTACCGCCGGCAGCAAGCGCACCGGCTGTGGCGGATTGTGAACAGCTGGATTTCAGCCCTTCGTTGCATGTGCAGCCTGATACTGCGATGGCGGGCTCGCCGAGCGGGTTGGGGGTTGATCTGAAGGTCCCCCATGAAGAAAACGTGGAAGGGTTGGCCGAGGCGGATCTGAAGGACGCTGTGGTGACGCTGCCCGCTGGGATGGCGGTGTCGCCGTCCGCGGCGAATGGCCTGGGGGCGTGCGGTCCGCAGGAGATTGGGTTGGGCAACGCGGACACGCCGTCATGCCCGGACGCTTCGAAGATCGGATCGACGGAAGTGCTCACGCCGCTGCTGGAACACCCGCTTGTGGGATCGGTATATGTAGCGCAGCCAGGCAACAACCCGTTTGGATCGCTGCTGGCGCTGTACGTGGTCGCCGAAGGCAGCGGTGCGTTGATCAAGCTGGCGGGCGAAGTCTCGCTCGATCCCCTGACGGGTCAGGTGACGGCGACGTTCAAGAACAACCCACAATTGCCGTTCAGCGATCTGAAGCTGCACTTCTTCGGCGGCCCGCGGGGTGCGCTGATGACCCCGAGCGCGTGCGGGAAGTACACGACCACTTCGCGCCTGACTCCCTGGAGCAGCGAAACGCCGGCTGAACCGTTGAGCAGCTTCGAAATCGATCAGGGCTGCCATGGCCCGCAGTTCTCGCCGTCGTTCGCGGGGGGCACGACGAACAACCAGGCGGGCGCGTTCAGCCCGTTGAGCGTGACGTTCTCGCGGAGTGACCAAGACCAGAGCCTGAGCGGGGTGACGGTCAGGACACCGCCCGGTCTGCTGGGCGTTCTCAAGAGCGTGGATCGGTGCGGGGAGCCGCAGGCCAGTCAGGGGACATGTGGGGCAGGGAGCCTGATCGGGCACGCAACCGCGACGGCCGGCCCAGGGAGCGATCCGGTTAGCGTGGCCGGCCAGGTGTTCCTGACGGGGCCGTACAAAGGTGCTCCGTTCGGCTTGTCGATCGTGGTGCCCGCTGTGGCCGGCCCGTTCGATCTTGGGACCGTCGTGGTGCGGGCAGCGGTGAGCGTGGACCCGCACAGCGCGCGGATCACGGTGACGAGCGACCCGCTGCCGAGCATCCTGCAGGGGGTCCCGTTGGAGCTGAGGACGGTGAATGTGACGATCGACCGTGAAGGGTTCATGTTCAACCCGACTGACTGCGAACCGCTGTCGGTGGATGGGGCGTTGACGAGCACGGCGGGCGCGAGCGCGAAGGTGTCGAGCCGCTTCCAGGCGGCGAACTGCGCGACGCTGGCGTTCAAGCCGTCGTTCGCGGTCTCCACACAAGCGAAGACGAGCAAGAAGAACGGTGCGAGCCTGGATGTGAAGGTCGGCTACCCCAAGGGTGAGGCGAACATCCACAGCGTGGCGGTGACGCTGCCCAAGCAGTTGCCGTCGCGGTTGACGACGATCCAGCAGGCGTGCACACAGACGACCTTCGACGCGAACCCGGCGTCGTGCCCGGCGGGCTCGAACATCGGGACGGGTACCGCGAATACCCCTATCCTCGCCAACTCGCTGAGTGGTCCGGCGTATCTGGTGTCCCACGGTGGCACCGGGTTCCCGGATGTGGTGGTGGTCCTGCAAGGAGAAGGCATCACGCTGGATCTCATCGGCAGCATCGACATCAGGAAGGGCGTCACGAGCTCGACGTTCGCGAGCGTGCCCGACGCGCCGATCTCCTCGTTTGAGCTGAAGCTGCCCGAGGGGCCGCATTCGGCCCTGGCGGCCGTGGCGCCGGCGAAGGCGAAGGGGAGCCTGTGCGGCCAGTTCTTGACGATGCCTACGAAGATCACGGGGCAGAACGGCGCGCAGATCAAGCAGAGCACGAAGATCAAGGTCAGCGGCTGCGCCAAGTCCAAGAAGAAGGCAAAGGCCAAGAAGCACGCCCAGAGCAAGAAGGGGAAGTAGGCGGGGATGCCGGTGCCCTTCCAGCAGCGCAAGGCCGGGGTACGCAAGCGAGTGCGCCCCGGCGCGGGCGGCCTGCCACGCGAGCATGTGAGTGAGATCCAGCGGATGCGGATCCTGGCGGCGATGGCGGAGGTCGCCAGCGAGCGCGGTGCGGGATCGGTGACGGTCGCGCATGTCGTGGCTCGCGCGGGCGTGTCGCGGCGCACGTTCTATGACCTCTTCGCGGACAGAGAGGAGTGCTTCCTGGCGGCGTTTGAGGAGGCGATTGGCCGCGTCGCTGCGCAGGTGATCGAGGCATATGAAGCGCAGTCCACATGGCGGGAGCGGGTCAGGGCTGGACTGTGGTCCTTGCTGGTGTTCCTGGATGAGGAGCCGGCGCAGGCGCGGCTGTGCGTGGTGGAGTCCCTGGCGGCTGGTCCGCGAGTACTGGAGCGCCGCGCGGTTGTCCTGCGTGCGCTGGTGCGGGCGGTCGATGAGGGCCGCGAGACCACAGCGTCGTCTACCGCGAAGGCCAGGGCGAGCACGCGCAAGGCAGCCGAGTTGCCGCCGTTGACGGCGGAGGGTGTGGTGGGCGCGGTGTTGTCGGTCATCCACACGCGCCTCTCAGAACCAAAGGCGAAGACCTTGACGGGCCTCTTGGGCGAGTTGATGAGCGTGATTGTGATGCCTTACCTCGGTCAAGCGGCAGCACAGAAAGAGCTCAGCAGACCGGCCCCCAAACTCAAAACAAAAACCACCCAAGCGCCGCGCGACCCGTTGGATGGCCTGGACATGCGGATCACCTACCGCACGGTGCGCGTGCTGATGACAATCGCGTCGAACCCCGACGCGAGCAACCGTAAGATCGCGACCGAGGCGGGCATCGGTGACCAAGGCCAGGTCTCAAAGCTGCTGGCGCGCCTGGAGCACCTGGGCCTGATCCACAACACGGGCGTAGGCCCCGCCAAAGGAGCCCCCAATGCCTGGGCGCTGACTCCCCGCGGCAAGCAGGTGGAGCAAGCAATAAGCGTGCAGACAGCAACGCGATGACAGAGACGCGCCTCCCGCAAGAGGTCAGGGCAGCAGCTGAAGCGCTTGGACGTGCTTGGGGCGGATGGTCGCGAAGTGGCGGTGATCGAGGGTGGCGAGCTTGCCCTCGCCGAGTCGCTCGACCAGGGCGAGCACGCTTGCGTCCACGATGCCGATGGGCTGGTCTTCGTATTGGGCCTGGATCTCGCGGCAGCGCACGAGATCGGCGGGGGTTGGGCTCTGCGCGCGGTATGCGCCGGCGAGGAGGTCGTCCATGAACGCGATCCAAACGTCTGCGCCCAGGCGCCGGTGGCACCAGTAGTCGAGCTCGGCGAGCACCAGCGTCGCGATCACCAGGTCTTCCTTGGCCTCCGTCAACAGCGCCGAGCAGCGAGCGTGGTCGGGGTCCGCTGCGTCCAGGGCGGCCAGCAGCGGGCCGGTGTCGAGCACGAGGGCCACTACGCTACGACGGGGGCTCGGCCACCGGCTCTGCCGTCAGCTCGGCGGCCGAGAGGCCGTCGGTGGATCGCCCGAGCCCCACGCGCGGGCGCCGCGAGGTGTGCAGCGCAGCTGCCTTCTCGTCGAGCGCCTCGGCGAGCACCACCGTCAATGCCACGCCGCGTCTATGAGCCTCGGCCTCGAGCGTGTCGAGCGAGGATCGCCTCGCGGCTACCGTTGTCCTGCGAGTCTGATTCATGATTCATGATGCTAGCAAGCCTCGCGTCGCTCCACGACTCCAGCGCTAAAGGGGCTTGCTGGGTATCTTATGACGATCTTTTCGTCATTATCCTTGGCTTACGACGAAGATTTCGCCATAATGGTCGTGCATGCCGCGTCCTACGACGACTTTCTCGCTCGCCGAGCAGCCCGAGGTCTTCTTCTCCAGCACCCGCACCTCGCGGGCGATCAGACGCCATCTCGCGGCGGGTGAGGTGAGCCACATTGCCGCTCGTCTCTACACCAGGAACCTGAGCGATCCGCTTGAGGAGGTCGTGCGCCGCCGCGTCTGGGATGTTGCCGCGGGCTACTTCCCGGGGGCCGTGATCGTGGACCGCACCGCGTTTGAGATGCGCCCCTCGGGCCCCGAGGGATCGATCTTCCTCTGCTCTGGCACGTCTCGTGTGGTGCGCCTGCCGGGCGTCGTGCTCAACTGCCGCATCGGGCTCGGCGCCGTGAGCGGCGATCAGCCTTTCATGCAGGGCCTCTTCCTCAGTTCTTGGCCGCGGCGGTTCCTTGAGAACATGCGCCCTTCGCGCACGCGCACGGGAGTCAGCCGCACGCTGAGCGGGGCCGAGATGGAGCAGCGGCTGCAGGCGATCCTCGTCAATCAGGGCGAGGCCCAGCTGGGCCTGCTGCGCGATGAGGCGCGGCGGCTGGCCCCCGAGCTCGGCGCCGAGTCACAGAGCGCGCGCCTGGACTCGCTGATCGGTGCGCTGCTGGGCACGCGCGAGGACACGCCTCTGCGCACGGCTGCCGGGCGTGCCACGCGCGCGGGGCGTGGCTGGGACGAAGCGCGGCTGCCCCTCTTCGACGAGCTGCTGGCAGCCTTGAGCGAGCACGTGCCGATCGCCCGGCCCGAGCGCCCGGCGCACACGGGCGCCCCCTTCGCCTTCTTTGAGGCGTACTTCTCGAACTTCATCGAGGGCACCGAGTTTCTCGTGAGCGAGGCGCGGGACATCGTATTCGCCGGCGCGATCCCCGCCGCTCGCCCGCAGGACGCGCGCGACATCCTGGGCAGCTACGACGCCGTATCGGACCCCGCGATGCGAGCGGCGACGCCACACGACCCGGCCTCGCTGGATGGTCTGCTGCGGAGCGCTCACGCGCGCATGCTCGCGGGGCGCCCCGGAATCGAGCCAGGTCAGTACAAGAGCAGCCCCAACCGCGCCGGCGAAACGGAGTTCGTCGTGCCGCTGCTCGTGCGCGGCACGCTGGAACGGGGCCTTGAACGCCAGCTCGCGCTGCCGTCGGGCTTTCAGCGCGCGGCGTTCACGATGTTCCTCGTATCCGAGGTCCACCCCTTCGCCGATGGCAACGGCCGGGTCGCCCGGCTGCTGGCCAACGCTGAGTTGACCGCCGCCGCCCAGCAGCGCCTGATCGTTCCCACCGTGCTCCGCGAGGACTACCTTCAGGCGCTGCGCGCCATGTCACGCCAGGCGAACCCTCTACCGCTGATTGCGGTGCTCGATCGTGCGCAGGAGCTCTGCTCGCAGCTTGACTGGACCGACCTGCAGCGCGCCGAGACCGACCTGCGTGCCACGCATGCGTTCGACACGCCGGCGGAGGCGGAGGAAGCCGGGGTCATACTGCGGCTTCCGAGCGAATTGCAAGGCCCTGCGCGATCCGCTTGATGGTCTGGACATGCGGATCACCTATCGCACCGTGCGCGTGCCGATGACGATCGCGGCGTACCCCGACGCGAGCAACCGCAAGATCGCAACGTCAAATGGCGAGGTCAGTCACCCAGCAGCCAGGCGAAGACGCCGGCGGGGATCGCCCATACCTGCTCGTTGGGGTCCGTGAGGAGAGGGGAGCGCGTGACCATGACGCCGCGGCCGTGGCGAGCCTTCATGGTTAGGGCCTCCTTACGCCAATTGCTATCGGTGTACTTGCACTCGAAGGGGATCTCCAGATCGGGTCCGACGAAGTCGATCTCGGCGCCGGTGTGGGTGCGCTCGTACATGACCCTGTCGGTCTGCACGAAGGCGGCGGGTCCTTGCAGCGATATGGCCCGCGCCAGGGCAAGGCCAATCTGCTGCTGGGTGAGCTTGGCGGCTTCGGGGGCAGGAAAGCTCGGGTTGCGACGGTGAGCGAGCTGGGCGATAAGAGGGTCAACGAAGTAGAGCTTGCGCTGCGCCGCGGTGTCGGGACGGTCGTCGCGGATGCGATGGCAACGCCATGCGAGGAAGGCGCGGACGAGGTCCTCAATGCGGTTCGTGGTGGCCTGATGCCCGCTGAGACCAATGTCCCTCGCTATGCGCGAGACATTGGTCGGGCTGCAGAGGTTGGCAACGAGGCGATCGAGCAGGGCTGCCACATCGGCTTCTGACATGGTGCTCGCACGCATCGCGTCGCCCAGCACGACATCCCAGAGGCCCTGGAGGAACCCGTCGCTGACCGAGCCGCTGCCGACCATCTCGCCGACGGCCCGCGGGAAGCCACCGAACGTCGAGGAACAGCTCCCAGGCATCAGCCAGCGCATTGCTCCAGGGCTCGAGCGCCGCTATCGCCCGCTCAGCCTGTGGGGTCAGGAAGTCCTTGGGACGGACGTTGTGGGGCGGCAGCTCATCGAGGTTGCCCAGTGCACGGACAAAGGCGCGGAAGCCCATTGGCAGCAGCAGTCGGTCGGAATCGGCCACACCTCCGCGGCGGTCGGCCAGATCCTTGCGCGCCTGCTCGAGATCGCGTGCCGAAGATCCCGTGAGGACGACGCAGGCCTCGCGGAAGGCCGTGTCCTGATCGCGCAGCTCCTTGATCGTCTGCGACCAGCCCGGTACGGCTGTCACCTCGTCGAGAAGCCAATGGCGGGGACCAGACAGTGTGCGCGTGACACTGTGCCCCTGCACTACCAGACGCCGCAGATCCTGTTTTGAGAGCCCGTCGCAGGAGCAGTAGAACACCATCTTGGGGTTCGCGCCCTGAGCGAGCAGTCGCGCCACGGCGCGCTTGAGCTCGAGGCTCTTGCCCACACGGCGGGGGCCTCGCAGGACGTAAAGCCCAGGCGCGCGGATATCCGCAAGCGGTTCTGGCTCGTAATGCAGCGGCAACCGTCCGGCTGCTCGCAGATCAGGATCGTCGACCTGCCACTTCGTGCGCGCTCGCCAAGGGCTCCGCTCGGTCAGGAGGCGCCTGAGCTGGGAATCATTCATGGGGCTATGGTAGCGAAATACCTAGTTGTCTTCCACCCTTTTTAGCGAAAAAGTATAGATTTTCGCCAAGTCTTCGCGGGGAGGAGGCTCTGCGGCATAGCCGGACACCCCCATCCCAGTAGCCTGGGGCCAGGATGTCAGCCGATCCCTCCTTCTACGTAACCACGCCGATCTACTACGTCAACGCGGCCCCGCACCTGGGCCACGCCTACACGACGATTGCGGCCGACATCATGGCCCGCCACCAGCGCCAGCGCGGCAAGGAGGTGTTCTTCCTGACGGGCACCGACGAGCACGGCGAGCCGGTGGCAGACGCGGCTCACGCCCAGGGCGTGGAGCCCCAGCAGCTGGCGGACCGCAATGCGGAGCGCTTCAAGGCGCTGGCCCCGCGCCTGGGAGCCTCGAACGACTTCTTCATCCGCACCACCGACCCCGAGCACATGGCGAAGGTGCAGGAGGTGCTGGCGAAGGTCCACGAGAACGGCTACGTATACGAGGGGATCTACGAAGGCTGGTACTGCCCCCGCTGCGCGGACTTCAAGGCGGACAACGAGATCGATGCGGGCAACCGCTGCCCGATTCACCACATCGAGCTGGTGAAGGAAAAAGAGGAGAATTACTTCTTCGCGCTGTCGAAGTTCCAGGAGCCCCTGGAAAAGCTCTACGCCGAGCACCCCGAGTGGGTGGCGCCCAAGACGCGCTACAACGAGGCGCTGTCGTTCGTCAAAGGCGGCCTGCGCAACGTCCCCTTGACCCGCCGCCACCTCACCTGGGGCGTGCCGGTCCCCTGGGACGAAGAGCACGTGTTCTACGTGTGGTTCGACGCGCTGCTGAACTACTACTCGGCCCTCTCCTACGCGACCCCCGGCAAGGACCTGACCGCCGAGTTCTGGCCGGCGAGCTGCCATGTGATCGCCAAGGACATCTTGCGCTTTCACACGGTTTATTGGCCGGCGCTGCTGCTGGCGGCGGGCCTGGAGCTGCCGCACAAGGTGTTCGTGCACGGCTACCTGCTGATGGAGGGCGAGAAGATGTCGAAGTCCCTGGGCAACGTGCTCGACCCGTTCGCGGTGATCGACCGCTATGGCGCCGACGCCTTGCGCTTCTACCTGCTGCGCGACGTGTCCTTCGGCCAGGACGGCTCGGTCTCCACGGCAGCCTTCGAGGGCCGCTACGAGAGCGAGCTGGCCAACGACTACGGCAACCTCGCGAGCCGCACGCTGGCGATGGTGGCTCGCTACCGCGAGGGCCGCGTTCCCAGCTTGGGCGGTTCCGCATCGGATGCCGGCCTGGACCCGGCGCTGGCTGAGGACTTTTCCGGCCTGAGCGAGCGCGTGGCGGAGCTGATCGACCGCGTGGAGCTGAGCAACGCTCTGGATGAGATCTGGCAGCGCGTGCGCCGCCTGAATCGCTACGTGGAGGAGCAGGCGCCGTGGCAGCTAGCCAAGGATCCCGCGCGCGCGGATGACCTGGACCGCGTGCTCGGCACGCTGATGCAGGCTCTGCGCCTGGTGACGGTGCTTTTGCACCCCTATCTCCCCGCCAGCACCGAACGCCTCCTGGCAGCGCTGGATGAGCCGGTGCTGACACCGATCGAGCCGCTGTTCCCGCGGGTCCAAGAGACCTGATCGCCGCGCGGCAGCGAGTGTCATCGGCGGCGGAGCTCGTGCCCCTCGGCGGCGGAGCTCGTGCCCCTCGGCGGCGGATGGGCTCAGGCCGCGAGCTGCGCGACCGCCTCGCTGTCGGCAGGGTCGATCCGGCGCAGCCGCACGAGGCCGTCGAAGTCGCTGTCGGCGGAGAGGATCGTCTCCAAGCCGTAGCGAGCGCCGATTGCCGCGAAGATCGCGTCGCGGGCGGAGAGGTCGGGCGAGTCGGCGAAGATCCTGGCGGCATCGCGCGCGTCGCGCGGCTCGACGGCGTGCAGCCGGCAGAGCGCGGCGGCGGCCAGCGCATCCCGCACCGCTTGCTCGCGATCTCCGAGACGGCGGGTGCGGTGGTGCAATACCTCTTGAACGAGGTCCACGGGAGCCTCCACGCGCAGGCGCCCCTCGCCGGCCAAGGCGACGATGCGCCGGCAAGGCTCGGCATAAACATGCGGCCCGCCGATCGCGTAGAGGACCACGTTGGTGTCGAGCAGGACGCGCTTCACGACGCGGCGGGCGCTGTGGAGTCCAGCAGCTCGCGCTCGACATCGGCCCAGTCGGGCTCGGCATCGGCGGGACGGGGAGACGCCAGCAGCTCGACTGCGGCGGAGCGGTGGCGCTCCACCTGCGCCTCTTGGTCAAAGCGCACGTCGATGGCCTCTCGCACGAGCGCCCCGATCGAGCGGCCGGTGCGCCGCGACTCCTCCTCCAGGCGACGATGGCGCTCCTCATCCAGCAGCAGCTGAGTGCGACGGGACAGCGTAGACATGCACATATGTTAGCATGCGTTGGTCTGAGCGTGATGCGAGGATGATCGACAGCCACACCCACCTGCACCTGTGCGAGGGCACGTCGGCCGAGCTGGTGGAGCGCGCCGTGGCAGCGGGCGTCACGAAGCTGCTCACGGTAGGCACCGACGGAGCCTCCTGCCGCGCGGCGCTGGCGGCGGCCGAGGTCTTCCCGCAGGTGTACGCGGCGGTCGGCCGCCACCCCACCAACGCGAAGGGCTTCGACGCCGCGGACGAGGCGGAGCTGAAGGCTCTGGCGGCCCATCCGCGCTGCCTGGCGATCGGCGAGACGGGCCTTGACTTCTACCGCGACGGCGCTCCCCGCGAGGACCAGGAGCGAGCCTTCAGCGCGCAGATAGCGCTGGCGCGCGAGCTGAGCAAGCCGCTGATCATCCACACGCGCGCGGCTGAGGAGGCGACCTTGACCCAGCTGGCGCGCGAGGCCGACGGCGTGAGCGTCGTGCTGCACTGCTTCTCGATGCCCGAGCACCTCGATGAGTGCCTGGAGCGCGGCTACGCGATCAGCTTCGCCGGCAACGTCACCTACAAGAGCGCCCAGGACCTGGCGCTGGCCGCGCGGCGCGTGCCGGAGGATCGCCTGCTGGTCGAGACGGATGCCCCCTACCTGACCCCGCAGAAGGTGCGTAAATACAAGAACGAGCCGGCCTTCGTAGCCCATACGCTGAATTTTTTGGAGGAGTTAAGAGGGGTCGCGCATAGCGAGCTAGAGGCCGCGACAGAGGCCACCGCAGCGCGCGTATTTGGCTGGTAGGGCCGCGGCGCCCCAAGATCGGGCGCACGACCGGCCGCAGGCCGGCACGACGGCAAGAGACGCCCCGCGGCCTCCAACTCATGTCGGGGGTTGACATGGGGGGCGCCGTGTGCGTATAGTGCTCGTGTCGGGCTTGGCTTTGCGACTCGCGGGCTGAGCGTGACATCAAATAGGTCTGGTTTTGGGGTTCGCCTTCGGGTTGGGCTTCAGCGCTGACGAGGGATGTAAATGGGAGAGGGACCTTGATCGTCTTGGGAAGAGATGAGATGAGCGTTACTGCTTACACCGCGCACAGCGCGGCAGGTCACCGTACGGCCCCAACTGGGGGTCCAACTAGATGCGTCAGCATCACTGACGCATCTCTCTCTCTCTCTCTCTCTCTCTTGGCCGGGCCGGCTAGCTTCTAGGGCCTGCTGTCTTTCTGCCGCTCTGCGCCGTGTGTGCAGGGTGGTTTTGTGCTGCCCGGGCCTCCCGGGTGGTCGTGTTCTCGATTGCTCCGGGAGGGGATGTTGATGCTGCGTCGCGTCGTCGTAGTGATTGCTGGTGCGCTGGTAGTCGGGCTGCTGGGCGCGGGGTCCGCGTGGGGGGCGCTCTCCTATCCATTCACCGGGCAGCTGACGGCCCCTGGTGGCACGTTCGCAGGCGAAGTGCAAGGTATCGCGGTTGACGCTGCAAGTGGGAACACGTATGTCGCCGAAACGAATGGTGTGGTGAATGTATTTGAAACGGCGTCGGGGACACAGCTGGCAAGCCTCGACAGCTCGTTGACGCCTGCGGGGTCCTTCGGCGGGCGTGAACTGGCGGTGGCGGTCGATGACGCATCGGGAAGGGTGTATGTCCTTGACACGACCGATGGCGTGGTCGACGTGTTCGACTCCGCCGGAAGCTATGTGTGTCAGATCACCGGGAGTTCCACGCCGTCAGCGAGCGAGTGCAACGGCGTTGCAGGCAGCGATACGCCCGCGCACGGGTTTGATGCGCCGCGTGGGATCACGGTGGATCAGGCCACGGGCGAGGTGTATGTCATCGACGCCAACCACGGCGCCGTCGACGTGTTCAGCGCCGGCGGGGAATACCTGCCGTCCTCCTCGCTCTCGCTCGAAGGGATCGAAGGCGGCTATAGCACGCTCTATACGCGTGCCGTTGCCGTTGACGATGTCAACGGTCATGTGTATCTGGCGGACTCCTTGACGGATGCGGTGTACGAGCTCGGTGCCTCGGGGGAATATCTGACGACCTGGCACGGTACGAACACCCCTGCGGGGTCATTCGGTGGGGCATATGTCGGCGTCGCGGCGGATGACGCGGGCGGCGAGGTGTACGTCACCGACACAGAGCACCAGGTCACCAATGTGTTCGACTCCTCGGGGCGCTATCTGACGCGGTTCGGCCGATCTTTTCAGGAATCGCGTGTGACCGCGGTGGATCAGGCGAGCGGCAAAGTCTACCTATCCAGCAACAGCCCCAACGCTGTTGAGATCTTCGGTCCGGCGCTAGCGGTTCCCGATCTCACGACCGGCGCGGCGTCGGGCGTGCTGGCGACGGGCGCCATGCTCAACGGAGCGGTCGGCCCGGATGGGATCCAACTGACCGACTGTCACTTCGACTACGGCACCGACGCCTCCTACGGGCAGAGCGCTCCCTGTGTGCCGGCCGCCGGGGCAATTCCCGCGGATTCGAGCGAACACGCCGTAAGCGCGACGCTGACCGGCCTGGCGCCAGGTACGACCTACCACTACCGACTTGCCGGCGCGAACGCGAACGGCGCCAACACGGGGAGCGACGCGACGTTCTCGACGCCCCCGCCGCCCTCGATCGACAGCGCCTCCGCTGGGAATGTCACAACGACCTCGGCGGATCTCTCGGCGCGGGTCAATCCGAATGGGTTCGACACCACCTATCGCTTCGAGTGGGGCACGAGCACGGCGTATGGCACGAGCGTCCCGGTCCCGGATGCGGATATCGGCGCGGGTTCAAGCGGCGTGAGCGTCGCGACGCACCTGTCGGGGTTGAGTACGAGCACTACGTATCACTGGCGAGTGGTCGCTCAAAACGCGAACGGCACGACCACGACCAGCGATCACACTTTCGTATATGAAACCGGCGGCGCCGGACTGCCGGATGGGCGTGCATATGAAATGGTCACTTCACCGCACAAGAACGGGGCGCTGACCGTTGCCGCCGCATCGGGATCGAGCGGGTTCACCGATATCGCTCAGGATGGTTCGCGTGTGATCGCGTTGAGCTTCCAGTGCTTCGCCGACGCCGCGTCCTGTAATGCGGGACGGCAGGCCGGTTGGTTGGCTTCGCCCTATGCCTTCACTCGCACCGCAGGCGGTTGGGTCGCTACCTCGCTTGAGCCCTCAGCCGCGATGTTCACCGGGAACAGCCCGTTGATGTTCGGCGCGGACACGGGGAGCGCGTTGTTCAGCTTGCCCACAACGTCGGCGGGAGAGGACGATCTGTATGTCCGCGGGATCGACGGGTCGCTTGGCGACGTTGGCCCGGTGTATCCGCATTCTTTGGAACTCCCGGGGCCATTCAGTTTGGCTTTTGCGATTGCCAGTGCTGATTTCTCGCACATCATTTACAGCGTCAGCGATGATTCGATCCGTTGGCCGTTTGATGCGACGCGGGGCTCATTGGCGGGATCGCTCTATGAGTACGTGGGAACGGGCAACGCGCAGCCCGCGCTGGTCGGGGTGAGCGGCGGGAAGGGCAGCACCGATCTGATTGGCACCTGTGGCATTGATTTGGGTGGGGGAGAAGAAAGGAGCTACGGGGCGCTTTCCGCTGACGGTCGCACGGTGTACTTCACTGCGAGGAGGTGTGGCTCGGGTTCGGGCGCCAACGCGGGCACCCCCGTTCCTGCCAATGCGCTCTACGCTCGTATCGACGGCGCACGGACCGTCGCGGTCTCGCAGCGTTCCTCGCTTGACTGCACGAGCGCCGCGTGTCTGGGCTCTGCACCCGGCGATGCCGCCTTCCAGGGAGCATCTGCGGATGGGTCGAAGGTGTTCTTCACCGACACCCAGCAGCTGTCCGATGACGCCACCGAGGACAGCCAGGCCGGAGACACGGCCTTTATTGACGGCTGTGCTCGGACGACCGGTGCTACGGGCTGCAATCTGTACGTGTACGACTCCAAGGAGCCCGCTGGACACAATCTGCTGGCGGCTTCGGCTGGTGACACAAGCGGTGGTGGGCCGCGGGTGCGAGGTGTGATTGCGATCTCTCCCGATGGGTCGCACGTGTATTTCGTCGCCCGAGGTGTGTTGAGCGGCGCGGCGAACAGCCAGGGGCAGACCGCGCGGGATGGTGCTGAGAACCTGTATGTGTTCGAGCACGATCAGCGGTTCCCGACGGGCCATACGGCGTTCATCGCGGCGTTGCCGGTCTCCGAAGAACAGGTGTTGACTGAAGGTGTCGGCAGGGCGAATGTGACACCCGATGGGCGGCTCCTGGTGTTCACGAGCAGCGGCGCGCTGACAGCTGACGATACGCGCAGCGACGGTGCGCGGCAGGTATTCCGCTATGACGCGCAGACGGGAGAACTGGTGCGTATCTCGATCGGCGAGCGTGGCTTCAATGACAATGGCAATGCAGGTACAGGCGATGCGAGCGTCGTGTATTCCAGTGCGCTTGACCTGACGCGCTCCGATCCAACGATGTCAGACGATGGCGCATATATCTTCTTCCGCAGCCCCGTCGCGTTGACCCCGCACGCGCTCGATGATGTCCGGGTAGGGACCGACAACAGGGGGGAACCAACATATGCGCAGAATGTCTATGAGTACCACCAGGGACATGTGTATCTGATCTCCGACGGCAGGGACGTCTCGCAGACGGGGGGCGGCAGCGAAAGCTCGGTGGTGCTGCTCGGTAGCGATGCTGCGGGCGCGAATGTGTTCTTCAGCACCGCGGATCAGCTCGCGCCGCAGGACACCGATACACAGCTGGACTACTACGACGCGCGGGTCTGCACCACGAGCGATCCGTGCATAGCACCACCCGCGCCACCGGTGGAGGCCTGTCAGGGCGAAGCGTGCCACGGCACGCCGAGCGCGGCCCCCGTCTTTGGCGCGCCGGGGAGCGCTGTGTTCTCAGGCGCCGGCAATCTGACGCCGGCGCAAGCCAAGCCCGCTGTGAAAGTGAAGCAGAAGGTAAAGCCCAAGAAGAGGGTCAAGAAGCCGAAGAAGAAGGTCAAACACAGGAAGATCAAGCACAAGAAGCTGGGCCGCAAGGCCGCGAGGACCGGCAAGCACACCAAGCGGGGGAGGCTGTAGTCATGGTGAAGAAATTCGTATATGTACTGTCGGGCGCACTCGCGTCGTGCCTGTTGTTCGCCGGCTCGGTGTGGGCCACGACTCCGGCCGCCGGCCTGAGGATTGAATCGTTCGCGGCGCCGAGCCGTCTTTCGGCGGCCGACAACGCCAGGTGTCTGGAACAGCTCGGTAGTAGTCAAGAACCGCAATGTGACACCTACAAGGTGACGGTGACAAATGCCGGGAGCCAGCCGACCGACGGCGGCGCGCTCACGCTGAAGGACGTGCTGCCGGCCGGCTTGACGGTGCAGCAGATCGAATTCTTCTGGTCGGGCGCGAGTGTCAATCTTGGCTCTTTCTGTGAAGAGACGAGCACCACGGTGCAGTGCTCGTTCCCGGAAGTGCTGGAGCCCGATCAAACGCTGAAGCTGCTGATCGACGTGACCGTTGATGATCCAGGCGCGACGGGCTCCTTGGTCAACACGGCGAACGTGTCGGGCGCAGGTGCGGCGGAAGCAGCGACGAGCGGGGTCAATCAGCTTGGTGGAGCATCGCTCCCGTTCGGGGTGTTCAATTTCAATTCCTACATCACGGGCGTGGACGGCGCTGCGGATTCCCAGGCGGGCGATCACCCCTATGAGTTCTCGACTGTGATCGGTCTCAACAACGAGTTCAGGCTCGGCCCGACGGCGGTATTTGGTGTGACGAGCGCAAAGCAGGACCTCAGGGATGTGGTGGTCGATCTGCCATTGGGGTTCATCGGCAGCGCGTTGGCGGCCCCGACGTGCACCCAGGCGCAGCTGGCCTCCGGTGGCGGTTGCCCGTCCGATACGCAGGTCGGGCACCTCCTCACCGAACCCGTCAACGGGAGCACGCAGGTGAACAGCCCGATCTGGAACGTGGCGCCCGAGCGTGGTGTCGCGGCCGAGTTCGGTTTCGTGGACGCGGCGAGGAACTCGCACGTTCTCTACGCGAGCGTGGCGCCGACACCCGCGGGCTATGTGCTGCGCGCCACGTCTCCCGACATCCCGCAAGTCCAGCTCACGAGCATCTTCGTGGACCTCTACGGGAATCCCACGGCCCGCGACGGCAGCGGCCGCACGCCCGTTGCGTTCTTCACGAACCCGAGCGACTGCTCCGGCAATGCGGTGACGAGCGCGATCCATATGGACTCCTGGCAGAACCCCGGTCGCTTCGGCGCGGATGGCACGCCTGACTTCAGCGACCCCAACTGGGTGGGAGCCACCTCGGCCTCGCCCCCGGTCACCGGCTGTGACCAGTTGCAGTTCACTGCGTCGCTTGCCGCGCAGCCGGACACGAGTGCGGCAAACAGCCCCTCGGGCCTCAACGTCGACCTGCAGGTCCCGCAGAACGAGGACCCGGGTGCGCTCGCCACGCCGCCTTTGAAGCAGGCGGTGGTGACGCTTCCCGCCGGGATGGCGGTGAACCCCTCCGCGGCGGACGGTCTGCAGGCATGCTCGGCGGCACAGATCGGGCTGGGGAACAGCAACGCGCCGCAGTGCCCGGAAGCGTCGAAGGTTGGGTCTGTGGAATTGAGCACCCCGGCGGTCGCGGGTGTGCTGTCGGGTGCGGTGTATCTGGCTGCGCAGGACGAAAACCCCTTCCATACTCTGCTGGCGTTGTATGTGGTCGTGGATGACCCCACGACGGGTGTGCTGGTCAAGATCCCGGGTCGCATCGACGTGGACCCCGTGACGGGCCAGTTGACGACGACGTTCGCCGAGCTGCCGCAGTTTCAGTTCAGCGACCTGAAGCTGCACTTCTTCGGTGGCCCCCGCGCGCCGCTGAGGACCCCGGCGACATGCGGGACGTACACGACGAGCGCGTCGCTGACGCCGTGGTCGGCGCCGGATTCCGGTCCGCCCGCGAACGCCTTGGACAGCTTCCAGATCACCTCGGGTTGCGGTGGTGGTTTTAACCCGGCGTTTTCGGCCGGCACGGTGAACAACCAGGCTGGTGGGTTCAGCCCCTTCACGGCGACGTTCTCGCGCACAGACCAGGATCAGGACCTGGCGGGGATCGTGGTCAAACCCCCACCGGGGCTGCTGGGATTGCTGAAGAGCGTCGAACAGTGTCCCGAACCGCAGGCCAGCCAGGGCACGTGCGGCCCGAACAGCCTGATCGGGCACACGACTGTGGCTGCGGGCACGGGTCCGAACCCGTTCTATGTGCAGGGTGGCCAGGTGTTCCTCACGGGCCCCTACAAGGGCGCGCCGTTTGGCCTGTCGTTCGTGGTGCCGGCGGTTGCGGGTCCGTTCGATCTCGGCAATGTGATCGTGCGCGCCGCGATCGGCGTGGACCCCCACACGGCGCAGATCACCGTCACCAGCGACTCGCTGCCCACGATCCTGCAGGGCATCCCGCTGGATGTACGCACGGTGAACGTCACGATCGACAGGCCGGGGTTCATGTTCAACCCCACGAGTTGCGAACCGCTCACGGTGGCTGGAACAGTCACCAGCACGCAAGGCGCCAGCGCGAACGTGTCCAGTCGCTTCCAGGCGACCAACTGCGCGAACCTCGCGTTCAAGCCGTCGTTCAAGGTCTCCACACAGGCGCGGACGAGCAAGAAGAACGGCGCGAGCCTTGACGTGAAGGTCGGCTACCCCAGCGGTCCCCAGGCGAACATCCGCAGCGTTGCGGTGACCTTGCCCAAGCAGCTGCCCTCCCGGCTGACGACGATTCAGCAGGCCTGTCCGGAAGCGACCTTCGCGGCGAACCCTGCCGCTTGCCCAGCAGGTTCGGTGATCGGTACAGCCACAGCGAAGACGCCGGTGCTTGCGAACCCTGCGAGCGGTCCTGCGTACTTGGTGTCGCATGGTGGTGTGGCGTTCCCGGACTTGGTGGTGATCCTTCAAGGTGAAGGCGTCACGCTCGATCTGGTTGGGAGCATCAACATCAAGAAGGGCGTCACCAGTTCGACGTTCGCCAGCGTGCCCGACGCGCCGATCTCGAGCTTCGAGCTGAAGCTGCCCGAGGGCCCGCACTCCGGTCTCGCCGCGGTCCTGCCCGCGAAGGCGAAGGGCAACCTCTGTGGCACGAGTCTGACGATGCCGACCACCCTTACCGGGCAGAACGGGGCGCAGGTCAAGCAGACCACGAAGATCGCCGTCAGCGGCTGCAGCAAGCCTAAGAAGAAGAGCAAGAAGCACCCCAAGGCCAAGAGCAGGAAAGGCAAAGGCAAGCGGGGCTAGTGGCGGCGCGGACTCTCATGCCCGCTCCCGAGGCAGGCGCCGGGGCGCTCCGCAAGGTTCGCCCCCACGCCGCCGCCCGCCAGACGCGCGCCGCCCCCGCACAGGACGTCCCGACGCGCAGTCGCGTCTCGGAGATCCAGCGTCAGCGTCTGCTGGCGGGTATGGCGGAGGTGGCGGCGGAGCGGGGTGTGGGGTCGGTGACGGTCGCGCACATCGTGGCCCGCTCGGGTGTCTCGCGCAGGACCTTCTATGAACTGTTCAGCGACCGCGAGGACTGCCTGCTGGCAGCGCTCGATCAGGCGATCGCTCGTGCGGCGAGCGCTGTGCTTCCCGTCTATGACGACGCCGGGCCTCGCCCCCGTTCGAGGATCCCCCATCGCGGGGGACACCCTAAAGGGCACAGGCAGGCAGGCTGGCGGGAGCGAATGCGGGGCGCCTTGGGGGCGCTGCTGCAGTTCTTTGACGAGGAACCAGCGACGGCGCGGCTGTGTGTCGTGGAGTCTCTCGGTGCGGGTCCTGCCGCGCTTGAGCGCCGCACCCGCATCGTGCAGGTCCTGATTGGCGCTGTCGAGGAGGGCCGCAGCGAAGCCAAGTCAGGGAAGGACACGCCGCCGCTGACGGGCGAGGGGGTAGTGGGCGCGGTGCTGGCAGTGATTCACGCGCGCCTCGTGATACCCAATCGCAAACCGCTCGCCCCGCTGACACCGGCCCTGATGAGCATGATCGTGCAGCCCTACCTCGGTCAGGCGGCGGCCGAGCGGGAGCTGCGCAAACCGGCCCCCCAACTCAAAACAAAATCCCGCCCGCGCAGAGATCCGCTCGATGGTCTTGACATGCGCCTGACCTACCGCACGATTCGGGTCCTCGTCGCGATCGCGGATCACCCCAAAGCGAGCAACCGTGGCGTAGCGTCCGCGGCCGGCATCGCCGACCAAGGCCAGATCTCAAAGCTGCTGACGCGTTTGCAGAACCTGGGTCTGATCGACAACGCCGGGGAGGGCCACAGCAAAGGCGCACCCAACGCGTGGGCGTTGACCCCCAAAGGCCAGGAGGTCGAGCGCTCGATCCGCATGGGGTCCGCCAGCGGCTAGCATCGTCGGCGTGCGCGGGTTTCGGCGGTGAGCGGCTTGGGTGTGCGCCCCAACCGGGAGCTGGGGCAGAACTTCCTGCGCGATCGCAACATCCTCGGGGTGATCGACCGCCTCAGTGAGCTGGACCCGGAGGACGTGGTGCTGGAGATCGGAGGAGGGGAAGGGGTGTTGTCGGTGTATCTGGCTCCACGCGTGGCGCAGGTACACGTGGTGGAGGTGGACGAGCGCTTGCGCGACGCGCTCCAGGCGGCGGTGGCGCCTTTCGAGAACGTGAATCTGTACTGGGGCGACGCGATGCGCGTCGATCTGGCGGCGATGCGCCCGGCCGCGAACAAGGTCGTGGCCAACCTCCCGTATGGGATCGCGGCGGGCGTGGTGCTGCGCACGATCGAGGAGCTGCCGGCGGTGCGGATGTGGCTGGTGATGGTGCAGCGCGAGGTGGGCGAGCGTCTGGCGGCGGCGCCGAGCAGCGGCGTATACGGGATCACCTCGGTGCTGGCGCAGCTGGCGGGCGAGGTGCGCGTGGCGCGGCACATTCCGCGCACCGTCTTTCAGCCGGTGCCGAACGTCGACTCGGTGCTGGTGAAGATCGAGCGTCGCGGACCCGCGGCCTCCCCGGCGGTGCGGCGCCTGGTGCATGGTGCGTTCGCCCACCGCCGCAAGGCGCTGGCGCGCTCGCTGGCGCTGGCGGGCTTCGAGCGCAATCGTGAGCAGATCCGCGCGGCGCTCGTGGCGCTGGGCCACCCCGCGGACGAGCGCGCCGAACGCCTGGCACCGCACGAGTTCCAG
Organism: uncultured Solirubrobacterales bacterium; assembly: GCA_963743165.1. GTDB lineage: Bacteria > Actinomycetota > Thermoleophilia > Solirubrobacterales > Solirubrobacteraceae > Palsa-744. The sequence continues at coordinate 125,227 of CAVUOP010000008.1, read as the reverse complement.
GAGCTGGCGCGGGAGCTGGGATTGGCCGAGCCCGAGCAGTCCTCCGCAGGCCCGGCCCCACGATGACTCCCACCCCGATCTCGCCGCTGCGCGCGTTGGCCCCGGCCAAGATCAACCTGGGCCTGTTCGTCGGCCCGCCGCGCGCGGACGGCCGCCACGAGCTGGTGAGCGTCATGCAGTCGATCTCGCTCGCGGATGAGCTCACGCTGGAGGCGGCGCCACAGGGCGCCACGGGCGACGAGGTGCTGTGCCCGGGTGTCGAAGGCCCGCCGAGTGAGAACCTGGCGGCCCGTGCGCTGGCGGCCTTCCGCGCGGTCACCGGCTGGGAGGCGCCGCCGCTGCGCTTGAGGATCGACAAGCACATCCCCGTAGCCGCGGGGCTCGGGGGCGGATCGGCCGATGCGGCCGCCGCGTTACGCCTGGCTGCTGCTGCTGCTGCGTCGGTAAACCCCAGCTCCACCCCCTTGACCGGGAGCGCCCCGAACCATGACTGGCAGCCCCTGTTACTGAAGCTCGCGGCCGACCTCGGGGCCGACGTCCCCGCTCAGGTCCATCCCGGCCGCTGGCTGGCCACGGGCGCGGGCGAGGTTCTGGAGGAGCTGCCTGACCCCGTCGCCCCGCTCGGCGTGCTGGTCTTGCCCGTGGCGCAGGCGCTCTCCACGGCAGCCGTGTATGCCGAGGCCGACCGCCGGGGCAAGCTCCGCTCCGCCTCCTTCCTGCGGGAGCGCCGCGCGGCGCTGCACGAGGCGTTTGACCTCGGCATGTCCTTGCACACCGACGTTCAGCTGCTGCACAACGACCTGGAGGCGCCGGCCCGCGCGCTGTGCCCGGAGATCCGCACGGCCCTCAAGGAAGCCCGCGAAGCGGGCGGGGAGCCGGCCTTCCTGAGCGGCAGCGGTCCCACCGTCATCGGCCTCTTCCCGCGTGCGAATGCTCTGGCGGCAAGCGAGCGCGCAGTGGCGGGTCTGGCGGGCCGCTCCCCCTCTCCGATCGCGGCCTACACGGTTGGTGCGGATTTCGGGGCAGTGCGCAGCGTGGCTTGACGCCACGGGGGTGCTGTGCAGACGCTTGCCCAGACCGCTGGACTGCGCTGTGTAGCGTGACGCCGCAGAAAAGCAGGGCTGATTCAAGATCGTTGTACTATGTATCGATACATGGTACTGTGGCCCGATGCTGAGACCGGTGGACATCGTGGTGCTGCTCCAGCTGCTGCGTCATTCCGGAGGGGATTGGACCGTACGTTCACTGGCCGAGGAGCTGCACATGCCCTCGGCGAGCATGCAGCGCTCGCTTGAGCGGCTTGGATCTACGCCGGCCTATGACGGCGGTCGCCGTCGTGTGAGCCTGTCGGGTTGCACGGAGCTCTTCGAGCATGCCCTACGTTTCATCGCGCCGGTTCTCAGAGGCGGCGAAACACGAGGTCTGCCAACGGCATGGGCTGTGCCTCCGCTGTCCCAGCATCTGGCGCCGGTGGACGAGTTGCCACCGGTCTGGCCCGACCCCCTCGGCGAGCAGCGCGGCCTGGAGGTCCAGCCACTGCACCCTCTGGTGGCCTCGCTTGCCCGGGCCGACCCCGAGATGTACGAACTGCTCGCGCTCGTTGACGCGCTGCGCGTGGGGGACGCACGTACACGCGGATTGGCGGCAGAGTTATTGCGCGAACGTATTCTGACCTCAGCGGCGGCGAGGGCGGTATGAGCATCGCGATGCTGGAGCAGGCAGCCGGCGCGCTGGGGCCCTCGCTATGCAAGGAGATCGTCTTCATTGGCGGTGCCTGCGTCGTCCTGTGGCTCACCGACCCGAGCGCTCCGAAGCCTCGCCCGACCAAGGATGTGGACGTTGTCGTCGAAGTCGAGACTCGCCTGGGCTACGAGCAGTTCTCCGAAAGAATGCGCGCCCGGGGGTTCTCCGAGGATATGCAGAGCAGCGTCATATGCCGCTGGCGCCACAAAGGTGACGAACTGTTGCTAGACGCCATGCCAGCCAGCCCGATGATTCTGGGGTTCGTCAACCGCTGGCAGGCGGCGGCGTTGCGCCACGCCGTCAAGTGCGAGCTGCCCTCCGGAGCCCTCATCCGCGCCGCCTCGGCGCCTTACCTGCTTGCGACCAAGCTTGAGGCATTTGAGAGTCGCGGCCTAGGCGACGTAATTGCGAGTCGCGATTTTGAAGACATCATCACTCTCCTTGACGGGCGCGCCGAGCTTCCTGAAGAGGTCCACGCGGCCCCAGAGGACGTCCGTGCCTACCTCGCCGGTCGGCTCGCCGAGTTGCGAATGATCCCCGACTTTCTTCTCAACGTGGCCGCGATGCTGCGCCCAGACTCGGCTAGCCAGGCTCGCGCCGAGGCAGTCGTGCTGCCGCGCATCGATCGCATCACCACAACCTCAAGTGGATAGTCCCTCTTGGCGGCCCGATGTATTAGGGGTTGACATGGGGGGCGCCGTGTGCGTATAGTGCTCGTGTCGGGCTTGGCTTTGCTAGCCGCTAGCTGAGCGAGACATCAAATAGGTCCGGTTGTGTGGGGTCCACCCTTGGGTTCGGGCTTCAGCGCCCCATTCCGGCCTCGCGGCGATTCTCCCTGCAAAGGCGAAGGGCAGTTTTTGCGGCCAGAGCCTGAGCATGTCGTTCACCAGCGCCGGACAGAACGGGGCGGTGGCCAGGCAGACGGTGAAGATCGCCGTGAGCGGATGCACGAAGACTAAGAAGAAGGCTCGCACCAAGGAGCACAAACAGGTAGCCAAGGGCAAGAAGGGCAGCGCCAAAGGCCAGTGAGGTTGGGGATCGTCATGCCTGCCTCGACCAGGGGCGCAGAGGCCGGCCACAAGGCTCGCCCCGGTCGCCCTGCCAAGAGCCCTGAGCGCGGTCGCGTGTCGGAGATTCAGCGTCAGCGGCTGTTGGCGGGGATGGGGGAGGTGGCGGCTGAGCGGGGTGTGGGGTCGGTGACGGTCGCGCACATTGTGGCGCGCTCGGGCGTCTCCCGGCGGACGTTTTACGAACTGTTCAGCGATCGCGAAGACTGCCTGCTAGCGGCGCTGGACCAAGCTGTCGGGCGCGCGAGCGCAGTGGTGCTGCCTTTGTATGGGAGCGAGGAGCGCTGGCGGGACCGCGTGCGGGCCGCGCTGGGAGCGCTGCTGGCGTTCTTCGACGAGGAGCCGGCGATGGCGCGGCTGTGCGTGGTGGAGTCCCTAGGCGCGGGACCGAAGGCGCTGGAGGGCCGCACGGGCATCGTGCGGGCCCTGATCGCCGCGATCGATGAGGGCCGTGGTGAAGCTCGGCCCGGCAAGGATGCCCCGCCCCTTACAGCGGAGGGCGTCGTTGGCGCGGTGCTGGCCGTGATCCACGCACGCCTGCTGGCGCCAGATCGCAAACCGCTGTCCCCGCTCACACCGGCCCTGATGAGCATGATCGTGGCACCCTACCTCGGTCAGTCTGCGGCCGAGAAGGAGCTGCACAGACCGGCCCCCCCAATCAAAACCAAATCCCGTCCGCTTAGGGACCCGCTTGAGGGTCTTGACATGCGCCTCACCTACCGCACGGTGAGGGTCCTGATCGCGATCGCGGCCAACCCCCATGCGAGCAACCGGGGCGTCGCGGGGGCTGCGGGGATCGCGGATCAGGGCCAGATCTCGAAGCTCCTCATGCGCTTGCAGAACCTCGGTCTGATCGTCAACGAGGGGGAGGGCCCGACCAAGGGCGCCCCCAACGCCTGGGCGCTCACCCCCAAAGGAGCCGAGGTCGAGCGCTCAATGCGGTCATAGCGGGCAGGTGATCGACTCCCCGGTAGGTAACAATTAGGTCATGATGAGCAGATGACAGGGACGCGATCGTGAGCCGCGCGGCAGTATCCGAGCTTGTAGCAGTCTGTGCGGGCGTCTTCGGCCTGGCGCTATACGCCGGATTGATCCTGGTGCCGGCCTGGACCTCCTACACACGCACCTGGGAACGGCTGACGGCGATGGTGCTGTCGCTGTATGTGCTGGCGGTGTTCGTGGGCATCGGCGTAGCCGGCGCGCTCATCGTCATCTACAACTGGGGTTGAGCGCCGTGAGCGCCAAGGAAGGGGAGAGGGATGGGGCCGCGGCACCCGGAGCGGACGCTGAGGATGTGGCCGAGGGCGCTGCGGGCGAGAGCTCCGCGGGGGGGAGCGCTGCGGGAGAGAGCGTCGCGGCCGAGGGCGTCGCGGGCGGGCGGCCCTTGAGCGACCTCGAGGCGCTGGACCTTGTCACCGAGGCGGTGGAGTCCGGGGCGGGGCTGCCGGAGGTGGTGCGAGCCGCCGCGAAGGCGCTGCAGGCGAGCCTGGCGGTGAGCGATGCGTGGGGCGCCACGCTGGCGGTTGCTGCGCGCTCCCCCGCGGAGGAGCGCTCGCTGCTGGCGGGAGGAAAAGGGGTCATCAGCGTACCCCTGCGTGTGGCAGACGTGGTGGTAGGCGCGCTGCACATGCGCGCGCGCGCCGAGCCGAGCGCCTCGGTGCGCAGGCTGTTGGTGACGATGATCGCCTCGGAGGTCGAGCGCGTGCGCGCGCCCGAGCGCGCCTCGGAAACCGCAGCGGCGGACTTCCTGCGGGCGGTGCTGAGCCGCGAGCTGAGTGGGCGCGAGGAGCTGCTGGCGCGCGCGCGAGAGCTCTCGCTTGAGGTGAGCGACGGGGCCAGCATGATCGTGGCGCGTGCCCGACCGCAGACGCCTACCGAGGAGGGCTGGCGGGGGCGCATCCGCGCGGTGGCGGAGCGGGGCGCGCGCGCGGTCAGCAACCGCACCATCGCGGGGCTCAGCGAGCGCGATGGTATGGCGGGCGCGGAGGTGCTGCTGTTGGTGCCAGGCGCTGACGAGCCTACAGCGGCGCGCGCCGCCGAGGGCGTCATGCGCGAGATGCAAGCGACGCTCGCCGGCTTCACCTTCGCCGTCGGTCGCAGCCGCATCGCCGAGGACCCCGCGGAGTTGGGGCGCGCGGCCAGTGAGGCGCTGCTGGCGGCGAACGTCGCCGAGGGCGGCTCGCACGAGGGGCCGCTGGCGTTCGATCAGACCGGTGCCTACCGCCTGCTGCTGAGCGCGATGAGCGAGAACCCGCAGGAGCTACAGCGCTTCTATAGCGAGACCGTCGAGCCGCTGGTGGCCTACGACGAGCAGTACGAGACCGACCTCGTTGGCACGCTCGCGGCCTTCCTGGAGGCCGACGGCAATGTGGCGGGCACCGCGCAGCGTCTCTTCACGCACCGCCACACGATCTACTACCGCCTTGAGCGCATACGCGAGCTCTCAGGCCTGGACGTTTCATCGAGCGACGGGCGCGAGAAGCTCAGCTTGGGCCTGAAGGCGATGCGCGTGCTCGGCATCGCCTCGGCCGTCGGCCCCGCCTCGGAGGCCGGTGCCGGCGGGGGACGCGTGCCGCGCGGGTCCTCAAGGATGAACCCCTCCGCGCCGAGAAGAACCTGAGAGTCCTATGAGGAACATGCGGGGGAACAACAAAGCGGCCAAGGCACTCGCGGCCCTTGGTGCCCTGGCGGCCCTCGTCGGCGGTGGCGTGGCCATCAGCGGCTGCGGCGCCTCGGCGACGCTCGACCCCATTGCGCGGGCGGCGGAGGTGACGAGCCAGCAGTCGGGCGCGAAGATCGCCATGACGATGCGCTTCTCAAGCGCCGCGCTGCCGGGCGGCAGCGACTTTGCCATCAGCGCTGCCGGCTACATCGACGAGCGCGATCGCTCCGGCCAGCTGACAATGGACATGTCGGGCATCCCCGGCCTCTCCTCGTTGCCGGGCGGTGGCAGCTCGATACGACTGATCTTCCTATACCCCCAGATCTACATGAACATGCCCTTCCTGGCGGGCAAGTTGCCGCAAGGCAAGACCTGGATAAAGCTCGACGTCTCCAAGGTGGCCCAGGCCGCCGGCCTGAGCGGCTCGCTCTCCTCGCTCGAACAGACCGAGGACCCCACCAAGTTCCTCGACTACCTGCGCGCTAGCTCCGGCATCGTCGTGAGCCTCGGCAAGGAAGAGGTCGACGGCGTCACCACTACCCACTACAGCGCCACGCTGCAGCTCAGCCGCATTCTCGACCGCCTCCCTGGCGATCAGCAGGCCGCTGCCAAGGCCGCCTTGGAAAAGCTTGGCTCAGCCGCTGGCATCCCTGTCGAGGTCTGGGTCGACACGCTTGGCCGCGTACGCCGCATGCAGATGACCTTCGGCGCCTCTGGCGCCGCCGGCGGCTCAGCCGGCACGTCCGGGGCGGCCGCGCTCGCAGGCATCAGCGGATCGATCACGCTCGACTTCAAGAGCTACGGCGCGGTTCCGCCGATCGTCCCTCCGCCCGCGAATGAAGTCTTCGATGCGAGCTCCTTGGCCGCCAGCGGCGTCCAGAACGGCGGCTGAGCGCCGCTCGGTGCGCTGGCCGCTCTGAGGGCTCTGAGCTGCTCCGGGGCTCTGAGGACTCTGCGGTTCTTCTTCCCTCAGTGCTTCTTTTTTGTCTTCTTGGTCGTTTTGGCCACCTTGGCCGTAAAGACGCGCTGGCCGAGCTCGAGCGTGTAGGTAGCGCCTTCAAGCCCGTCGGCTAGCGAGCTGGGCGCCGCCGGTGTGACACCGACGCCCATGTCACGGAAGCGGGCCGTGAGGATGATTTCGCGGTGGGGCGGGGAGTGCATCCACGCTTCGACCATTCCCGCCGGTGTGGCCAGTGGACCCGTGGCCCAGCCGATGTTCTGCGCGCTATTGACGCGCGCCGCGTGGCTCGGATAGGGCGTGGCGAGGATGCGCTGCATGGGCGTCAGGCCTGAGATGCTGTCATCGCCGAAGTAGTCGCCGGCCACCATGTCTTGGGTCTGGCCCGTGGCAACTCTTTGCAGCGAGTAGCTGAAGTGCAGCGAGGGCAGGTGGTTGGCGGCCCGCACCTGCCCGATCAGGCAGAACGTGGCGGCGTCGATCGCGGCCAGGTTGGAGCCTGTGGGTTGCAGATTGGTGTTCGCGCAGCTCACGGGGGGCTTGCTTGCTGGGAGCTTGCTCGCGGGCGCCTTGCCCGCCGGCGCTTTGGTCAGCGCCTTGCGATGGCTGGCTGTGCGAGCTAGCTGGCTGGCGGCGCGCGCTACCGAGGATCCCAGCAGGGTCAGAGCTAGAATGACTATGCCGCACCATGCGGCTGCTGCACGCCCTCGTGGGCACAGGTACGAGTCTTGCCTGATGCTTATGTCCATATCCCCGAAGTGCTCCCCAGTGTTTGAGTGCAGGGATGGTTGCAGAATCGCTCCCTGAAAGTGTTATGGCGGAGTGATTTGTCCTACAAGCGCGTTGACGGAGCCACATGCGAAGATCCACCTACCCTGGGGGGTCGTCCAATGGCAGGACATCAGGTTTTGGTCCTGAGAATCGGGGTTCGAATCCCTGCCCCCCAGTGTTGTTGTTTTTACAACAGGACTTAATTGTTCCCCGCACGCCGGCTCAGGCTGGACGGCAGTCAGCGACGCTCGGTTGGCGTCCGGACTACGCTGCTGCAGCGTGCTGTTGTGCGTGTGCGTACAGCGTCTCGGGGGCGATGTCCGCGTCGTTGGGCCAGACGATCGTGCCCGCCTCGGCGTCCGCGCGCAGCTGCGCGAAGTAGGCAGGGTCGCGCAACGGCTCGAACACGCCGCCGTAGTCGAGCAGGTAGGAGAGATCGACGTTGGCCGTGGTACCGTCCTCAAACCGGACGTGAACGGCGTACCCGTCAAGTGGCTGGGCCTCGGTCAAGAGGGGCGTGCTGCGCATCACCGTAAATGGTAGACCGTTCAGCGCAACGGCTCGATTGGAACCAGTGGCTGATGGCTTCGAGCGCGGGCCCAGTTCTCGCGCAGTTCTGGCTGGTGTGTTCGTGCCCACTCGGCCACGAGTCGCTGTCCACGGGGCGGCAGCCCTCCGGCGAGGACCGCCAAGCTCTCGATGTCGACGGTGGCCTCGTCCCCACCATAGCTGGCATGAAAAGTGAGGGCGTCCGCCATGATGCGCCTCGTCGTGGTACATCCAGATCACTATGCCGTAGAAGGCGCTGATCCGTGGCATCAGGCAGGGTACCTGCTGCGTTCGTGACTGGGCCGCGCAATCTGGACACCTTGCCTATGGCGAGTGCGGCGCGATCGATTCTGGGGCCTCATCGCCTTGGCAGGCTACTCACGATACCCGTCGCTTTTAGCGGCTTGGCCCCGGTATCCTCAATCCATGACGCGCGACGAGGCTAGGGTCGAGGCGGAGTGAAGGCAGCAGTTGCATCCCGAGGCAAAGTGGGTCGCTACGCAGCGGGGGAGCGAGTGGACGGTCGCGTGCATCGGTCTGGCGCCGACCACGATCGAGCGGGCGGGCACGGGCACAAAGCCGCCGCCCGCCGCACCGCGTGAGGCTCCTTACTCTCAGCTCGAACTTCTGACAAGGGTGCTCGGCAGCGGCGGCTGACCAAAGGCAAGCTTCAGCAATCTGCTTGGCGGATCGCCCGCGCTGCACGTCGCCGTGCCTGCCGCCCAGCCGGCTCCATCAGGTTCGTCAGCAAAGACTCAAGCAGGACTTGGGGGTTCGCAGGTCGTCCCGACTGCCCAGTTTGGTTTTGGCTTTGTGAAGCCAAGAGCGTCCCGTGGCATATGCACCGCGTGAGGGCAGAATGGCTGGAGGAGCAGAATTGGGGACCGGACCGACTTTACGAGTCCTTGCTTAGGGTGCTCCATAGCGCACTGACGGGAAGCGCCCAGATTCGCTCGCTGAGTGGCACTGTCTCTGCCCCGGTGTGCAGAAGTAGGCCGACGCGGAACTTGTCGCCGAGGGCATCGCGCAGATCGACCAGGGCGCGGCGGTCCCCAGCGCCGATGGAGGCGCTGGCCTTGGCCTCGATGGCGACGACCGTTCCGTCGTGACCTTCAAGCACGAGGTCTACCTCGCGCCGATCACGACGGTAATGGTAGAGGTCGACCGGACGTTCAGCCCAGGTCAGTTGCTTGATTATCTCCGTCGCAACGAAGTTCTCGAACAGCTTGCCGGTGACCTGCGGGTCTGTGGCGACTCGGTCTGCCTGGGCGCCCAGCATATGCGCAAGCAATCCGGTGTCACCCAAGAACACCTTGGAAGCCAATTGCTCCCGAGCAGAGAGGCCAGGACGCCAGGCCGGAACTGTGCGCACGACGAACACGGTCTCAAGCAGGCGCACATAGCTCTGAACCGTCTTTGTGCTTAGGCCGACGCGCTGAGAGACGCGGTCAGGAACGAGAACGCCGGTGGCTTGGGAGGCGAGCACACGGATTAGGCGGGGTATCTCGGAGAGCTTCTGAGCGTCGCTCATGTCGCGCAGATCGCGCTGTACGAGGCTTGTCAGGTAGGACTCGAACCAGCGACTGCGTGGTGCGCCAGCCGCCCTGACCAAAACCTCGGGGAATCCGCCGAGGATCGCACGGTCAACCCACGCCGGCGGGCCGATAGGAGCGTCTGAAATCCTCGGAGGCGCTCCGCTGAACAGCCGATCCACGAGATTGCCTGTCGATCCCTCAATCTCGCTTTGAGCCAGCGGCCATAACACGATCACGTCTGTACGGCCAGTGAGCGCGTCAAGGATCCTTGGCGCTGTCAGCACGTTCGCCGAACCCGTCAGTATGAACTGGCCGGGGGAAGTGTCGCGGTCAACGATCTGCTTGATGGCAAGCAGCAGATCGGGCGCACGTTGCACCTCATCGATCGCGATTCCTCGCTCCAGCCCCGCGGCAAATCCGGTCGGATCCAGCAGCGCGGCCTGGCGAGTCAGATGGTCGTCAAGCGTGACCGTACGGGCGACCGCGCCACGCGCGGCAAGCTCGCTGACCAGTGTGCTTTTTCCAGCCTGGCGCGGCCCGAGCAGCAGGACGACCCTTGCGTACCGCAGAGCCTCCTCAACGAGTCCGAACGCATGACGATCAACGGTGTAAGCCATCCCTCCATTGTACGCGCAAATCTGGAAAGTAGCCTGTGCAGATCTGGAAAGCTAATCGCGTGACTCTGGAAGATGAAGGCATGAGCGCAGGCGTGCTTCGTTCAACTCGTCCTGCAGATCGACTCCGCCGCTCGATGTCGCGCCGCTCGTCCAGCCGGCTCTAGGAGGGCAGTCAGCAAAGCCTCAAGCTGGGCTTCGGGGTTCGCAGGTCGTCCCGACTGCCCAGTGTTGTTGTTTTTACAACAGGAGTGGTTATGGCGCGTCGCGGACGGCTCGATCAGGCGCTTGCTTTGCTGGCGAATCGCTGTCGGGTGGCCTGCCGGGAGACTCCCAGGGCCAGTGCGATGTGATTCCAGGACTTCCCCTGCGCCCGAACTAGGCGCTGAAAGCCGGGATCGCTACGGCCAGCTACACCGCCAGGATCGTGAAGCCCGGACCCAGCAGCCTGCGCATGTCGTCGGCGTCTGATGTGGCGACGGCGTCGCGGCGCTTGTTGACGCCGACCGCGATGCAGGCATCGATTGTGCCTGCGCCCGGGGTGGATCTCCGCAGGCGACCGGCCTCGCGCGCCACGCGCTCGTCCACGGTCTCGATCGAGCACCCTTTGAGCAGTCGGGCGACGCGAGCATCCTTCGCGTCGCCACGCCAGACCTCGGCGAGCGCGATGGCTGGGATCGTTGGCACTAGGCCGCGCGCGTATGCCACGGCGAGGATCTCGCGGATGCGCTCATCGCCGCGTTCGTAGGCGATCAGCGCACCGGCGTCGAGCGTCAGGCCGGCCACTCCGAGGCAACCTGCGCTCGCACTCCCGTTGGCACTGGGCCGAACTGCGCGTCATCTTCAGCCAGCAGGTCAAGGCCATGGGCGACTCGCAGCTCGCGCAGGACCGCGGCGTTCACGAACGCCGACAGGCTGCCGCCGGACTCGGCCAGCCGTTCCTCGGCCTCGTGCAGGACTGATTCATCGAATGAGATCGATCGCTTCTGGCTTGCCATAAAGCCGATCCTACCACGGTAGGAATCATGTTTCCCGACCGACTCGCTACCGCCGGTCAGCCTTCTTGATTGCTTTGCTGGCGAACCGCTGTCGGGCGGCCTGCCGGGAGACTCCAAGGGCCAGCGCGATGTGATTCCAGGATCTACCGTGCGCCCGAGCGAGGAGCACAGCCTCGCGTAGACGTGCGTCATCTGCGCGTACCGCCTCGGCTGCTGTTGCGATCGCGCGTAGATCGTTGGTCTCTTCGACCCTGGCCGTCGCCGGGTCGAGCGTCTCGGCGAGCTGCTCGAATCGCTCTGCGGCCTGCTCGATTTCCTTATCTGTGTGTCGCGTCATCGCCATCTCATCAGAGGAACTCGTAGAACTTGCGTCGTAGTGGCTGGGCGTGAATGACGACCGGGTCGTCTCCGTCGATGTCGAGGATGCCCACCTCCAGGAGCGCCCCATCGGACGCCGGGCCGATGAGCATGGTCAAGTCGTCGTCCAGGACGACCCGCCTCATGTCTGTGGTCCCGTCTGCTTGGCTAATCGCCATTGCCGCGCGTCGCCGCGCCTGCCGCCCGACTGGCTCCACGAGAAGCTGAACCAAAGCCTCAAGGTCGGCCGGGGGGTGCAAAGGTCGTCCCGATCGCCCAGTTTTGATTTTTGGCTCTGTGAAGCCAAAAAATGGACTTCGCTCCTTCCCGGCCGGCCGCGCGCGGCCGCATGATGCAGCCCACGTTGTGCAGCGACTCAAACGCTTCGCCTTGGTCGAGCGGATGGGCGGTAATGTGTGGGGCGATGGTGGAGCGTTCCCGACAGCAGTCTCATGATCCGGAGGGCGAGCGGGTACGGCGGTTGCGGCTGCGCGCGGATGGGCAGCGGCCGCTTGTCGTGAACCTCCAGGAGACGATCGCTTTGACACGCAAGCTGTTCGAGTTGCGCGACGCTGCGCGGCGTGCCCATTGAGCGCACCGTCGTTCGACCAGCTCCTCGTCCGCCTCGTTCAGGCGGATGTACGCTTCGTTGTCATTGGCGGCTTGGCGCTGGGGGTGGCCATGTTCAACTGGGCGAGTCGTTACTCGGCTCCGAGCACTCCATCGCGGCTCTGCTCCGCAGTGGCGAACGGGCATTGATCGCCGCTGGCCCTATTGCTAAGGATTTGTCCCAGGTATCCTCAATTCATGAGGCGCGAGCCGGACCGAGGATCGCCAGATCGAGACGGGCGGAGGCGCATTCGAGCGATCGTCGGCACGTTGGCGGTGACCACGATCATCGGTGCCACGCTGGGTGTCGTCGCTGGACGGCTGACCAAGCACAGCGAGACACTTCCCGCTTCGCTGGCCCCGACGGTGCCCCCAAGCGTTGACCCCGTCACGGCCGTGCCGTCTCTGCGTGCTACCGCGGGAGTGCCGGCACTCCTCCGCAGGCACGCATCTCAGTCTCATGCGGCTACCAACGCCAGGCGCGTCGAAGGAGCTTCCTTGACGAGCACGACTGAACTCAAGAGCCCGGTCGTCTCCTCTCCGACGCCAGTTCACACTCAGGCTCCGCACCGAGCCTCTCGTCCAGCCGGCGAAGGTGGCGTGATTCAGGAAGTCGGAGGGGGTGCGTGATCGCTCACAACGGGCACCTTGTTGTCGCCTCCCCGATCGATCATCGACCGCCGATCCTGTAGCCGAACGCGGCCAACCGACCGAGGGCCTTCGCAAACACGGGGGTCGCGTCCCTCACCACGTCGCGACCGCGATCAAAGGTATTCGGGCTTTCGCTGTGTGCGCCGGCACCTATCGTGGCGTAACCGTTGCCGATGCGCGTGAGTGTGGTGATGAGCTCGGCGTTGGTAGCCGCTTCAGCCGGTCCGGGGTCCGCTTTGCGCAGGGCGCCTGCTGCTTGCTCGTGGGCCTGGGCCAGCTGTCCGGCAGCAACTGCCTGCATGGACGCGGTCTTGGCATGCGCTAGCTGGACCTCCCCCCATGCGCGTGCACTGTCCAGCTCGGATACGACTTTGGACAGCGCCGTGGCGTAGCCGGCCTGGGGGCCGAGCGCCAACGGCTTGGCGCTTGCGAGCCTGAGCGAACTGATGATGCGCTCGCAGGCCGAGCCGGCCGCGAAGATGATCGACTGTGGCAGGGTGCACAGTCCGATGACAACCCCCGCCGTCGTCGGTAGAGCATAGATCGTCATCGCATTGGTGGATTCATCAAGCGGGAGCGCCCGATAGCGATAAAAAGTCGCATCGCCCAGTCTCACGTTTTCACGTCGAGCTGAAACCGACAGCACAGACCCTATGTTCGGGGGGAGCAGCGTGGGACTCCGCGTCGTGCCCCCGCCGATCAGAAGTTCCGCGCTGGAGTTGGCCACGAGCTCGATCGGTTCGGTCAGTTTCAGGGCTGCCATGGCCCGTGAGCTCGAGGATCTACGCCAGTTTGCGGGAAACGACACGGTCATCGCGGCATTCGACGCACTGTTGCTGAACGGTGTATCGCCAGCCGCGCGATGCGCGGCCGGAGTAAATGCGAAGCCAACCAGCGCGGGAAGCAAAATGCCGATCGCTGTGAATGTGGTTCGCCGGCCTCTGAGGCCGGGCCAGCCGCGTGAGTCGGTGGATGGCGGGTTGGATGTAGTTTGAGTTGCTCCCCTGGGCATATCAGGGGAGGGCGGGCCCGCCGTTGCTCGCGGAGGCCGAGGCCCGGATGAGGCCGGCCGCTGACCTCGCACGCTGATCGCTCGAGAGATACGTTCGGCAACCCTGTCCAGACCTTCGCTGGTCCTGGCGGCCAGCACATCGGCGAGGGGCGGGGAGAAATGCACTACGTCGACGTCCTCGATCTCATGCCACACCGGCAGGATCACGCGCTCGCCGTCGATCATCTCCTTGGCCACGAGGCCCTTGAGCTCTCGCTTGGGCCACTGCTTCGCAAAAAAATCCTTGCTGAGGATCACCACGCCAAAGCGCGACCGAGAGAGACCCTGGTCGATCGATTCGCTGAGAGCATCGCCGACCACCAGCTCGTACTCGTCGAACCACACGCTATGCCCGAGGTGCCTGAGACGTTCCACGAGTGGCCTTGCGACGGCCTGCTTGTCCTCGCTGGCATGCGAGATAAAGGCATCGCGGATTTCGTCTTCGGCCTGGTCAGGCGAGGCAGCGAGATCTGCGCCACGGGCGCGTAGGTCAGGCGAGGCAGCGAGATCTGCGCCGCCGGCGCTTGGGTCAGGCGAGGCAGCAAGATCCTCGCCGCGGGCGCTTGGGTCAGGCGAGGCAGCGAGATCTGCGCCGCGGGCGCTTGGTGTGGCTAAAGGATCGACGTTTGTTGAGATCTGGTCGGGCAAACCGGCCAAGAATAGCTCTTCGTCGAAAATCTGCGGGCATCATCCGCCGAGGTGTCTCGGGTATCTTTAGATCATGAGGTTCAAACTTAGGCGCTCTTCGGGCATAGCTGCCTGCGCACTTTCGGTGTGTTTGATGCTTATCGCCGTCGGAAGCGCCCACGCCTCGGGAGGTTCGATTGAAGAGTTCAGCGTGAATCTATATCGAGCTGAGCTGGGAGGGGTGGCTGTGGGCGACGAAGGGAACGTATGGTTTATCCAGCAGAGTGGCTATGAATTCGCTCCCAGCGCGATAGAAAGAATGACTCCCGATGGACAGCCCACCGGCTCGCTTGCGATGGCATGGGGGATGCTGCCCATGGATATCGCACGCGGCTCTGACGGGGATATGTGGGTCACTGGTTTCTATTTCGCGAGCGGAGAGGACGTGGTGGACCGCATAACTCCTACTGGCAAGATCACCGAATTCAGCATTTCAACAGGTGAAGCATTGAGATTTGAACCGCAGGGGATAGCGGCTGGAGCCGAAGGCAACATGTGGTTCGCCGAGCGTTCAAATACGGTGCCGGGTCAGAGCTCCATTGTGCGGATCACAACAACGGGCGTCTTCGTCAAGTTTCAGATTCCCACCGGACCACAGCCCACTCGGCCAGAAGTCAGTGCTCCGGGTGGAATCGCCCTTGGCGTGGACGGGAACATGTGGTTCACCGACGACGGCCCTAACAGTAACGGCGAAGATCTGATCGGACGAGTGTCACCCACCGGACATGTGACCGAGTTTCCGATTCCCACCATGAATAGCGGCCCCGGCGCAATAGCTCTGGGGGCCGATGGTAATATGTGGTTCACCGAGGTCCGCGTCGGTAAAGTTGGACGCATAACGCCGAGTGGAGAAATCACCGAGTTCAATGTACCTAGCCTGGAAGGCGCCCTCAACGGCATCGCATTGGGCTCAGATGGGAATATGTGGTTCGGCGGTTCATTTCAGTCGAGCGGGTTGGGGTGGATCACTCCCTTGGGCCAGTCTCACCGCCTTCCTGCCTCTTTGCTGGACGGCGCCAACATTGAGAGCCTGACGTCAGACAGTGAAGGGAACATCTGGTTTACCGACCCGCGGCCCTCTCGGCTTGGCGTGCCGGCCTATTCGTTCGTTGGACGTTCGATACCCCCTCACCTGCCGGTCAATCAAGCCTCGCCGACATTGACGGGGGAAACGATGGCTGGAAGTATTGTGACAGCCGCACCCGGGGGATGGTCCAACGAACCCTCAGAATTCGTATATCAGTGGCAGGCCTGCAATGCATCGGGTGATGACTGCACGAATATTCCAGGGGCGCTTGGCGATAGCTACTTCCTCGAGCCGGGCGACATCGGACATACCGTGCGCGCAGTCGTGAGTGCAATCAATCTCGCCGGCGCCAGTGCTGCCGCCTCGCCTCCTTCTGGGCTGGTTCGAGCTCCCGCTGGACTGCCCCCGGGTCCGGTTGTCCCCACAAACAACAATCCCCCCGTTCTTGGCGTGACTATGACATGGCTGTTCCCCCTGGTGGGCACTAACACGAGGGTGGGGACGCTGCTCGTCAGCGGTCTGAGCGCCGGAACAAGCGTGGATGTCACCTGCAAGGGCAAGGGCTGCCCCCGTGCTCATATCAGTTTTACGGCGGCAGTCGGGCACGGTCGCTGTGCGAGACGCTCATGCGCCTCCGCGCCGCCGCCGCTGCTGCACGGAGAGCTCAACCTCGCAAGCATATTCAAGGGCCGACTTCTGCGACCTGGGACAAAGCTCACCGTACGCTTTACCAAGCCCGGATCGATCGGACGCGTGTATTTCTTCTCGACACGCTCCCGCCAGGTTCCTTCCGAGCGGGACACATGTTTGATGGTGGGGTCGACTGCATCTGAACTTGTTTGTGTCGGGCCAACAGCTGCGGGGATGCCATCCAAGAGCAGGGGATTGTGATGGCAAATACATATCGAATGGTTGTTTGTCTAGTTATATTTCTGGCCGCCTGCGTGATTCCCGGCCAAGTTGCCCTTGCAGGAGATGAATTTGTCACGGTTCCTTCGACCTTGCACGCGGAGTTTCCATTTGCGGGAGAAAACTGGGGATACACGAGCTTGACCCTCGGATCCGAAGGGGACATGTGGTTTGCTCAGGCGAATCCTGGGAGGTTGGATCGTATTACCCCAAACGGGGTTATCACTGCCGAATATGTCGTGCCCTTAGAAATCGCTGGAGGGATCTCTGGGCAGAGCGCTCCGCAGGGGATAACTCTGGGGGCGAATGGGGACATATGGTTTACCAATGCGAGTATCGGCAGTGCAGGGCACGGAGCAATCGGCGCGATAAATTCAGCGGGAGAGCCTGTTGAGTTTCCCTTGCCCTCGGGTGGCTCGCCGCAGGCGATAGCAGCCGATCATGACAGCAATGTCTGGTTCACCGAGCCTGGATCGGGCATGATCGGGAAGGCAACCTCAGAGGGAGTCATCACCGAGCACGCTGTGCCCCCTGATCCCAATGACCAACTGGGGCAAACCAGCGTTCCGATGGCGCTTGCGCTGGGGCCCGACGGGAACATGTGGTTCACCGATCTGTCCGAAAGCAGCGAAGGACAGAACTACGTGGGGCGGATCACCCCGTCAGGGGAATCCAAGAAGTATGCACTACCGGCGCCATACAACCATCCACTGGGAATCGCAGGCGGAGCCGATGGGAACGTGTGGTTCACCGAGCTCCCCAATGCAATCGGACGGATAACTCCCGCTGGCGACATCCGCGAGTTTATTGTGCCGCAGCTCAGCGAATCGAACACAGGGATCGTTCTGGGCCCCGACCACAACATCTGGTTCACCGAGGGAAGCAACGCGCTGGGACGGATCACCCCCGCGGGGGTCGTTACGAGCTTCACCCCGGTCCTGGCCGATGGAGAGGCCCCGAACGCCTTGGCATATGGCAGCGGCTCCGATCTCTGGTACTCCGAGGGTTCTTGGTTTGTGGATGGCGCCGAGCACATCGGGCGGTTCACCATTCCCTATGCGCCGATGAGCGAACAACCCCCGGCAGTGCTCGGACAGGCCATCGAAGGTCAGACGCTGACAGCAACTCCGGGCTCCTGGTCGCATGACCCAAGCGCGTTCGACATGCAGTGGCAGAGCTGCGACGCCGCGGGAGCTTCCTGCACCGACCTCCCGGGGCGCACCACGGGCGCCGTGACGCTGGGTCCCAGCGACGTAGGCCATACCCTGCGGGTGAATGTGAGGGCCAGTGGGTTGGGCGGTAGCGCCTCGGCCGTGTCAGGCCCAACCGCGGTTGTTGGCTCTGCGCCGCGCAACAGCGGGCCTGAAAATCCTCCCCGGGGGCAGTCGCCGCCACCGCAGGTTCAGGGATCGGTCGGCTGGAAGTTCGGTCGAGCGCGGAGATATCTAGTCATCGAGGGCATGCGGGTACGCGGGATACCACCGGGAGGCTGGGTGCAGGTGCAGTGCAAGGGGCGTGGCTGTCCCTTTGCACACAAGCGTGTGGACCCTTCGCTTGAGATCCGTAAGAGATGCCACTCCCGCCACTGTCCCGCGGCGGTTCCGGTGGCTGCCGGTGAAATCGACCTAAGAGGGCTCTTTGGTGCCCGTCATCTGAAGGTCGGCACACAAGTAGTTGTGGATATCTTGGGGACGGGCTGGATCGGCAAGGCATTTTCTCTCATAGTGCGTGAAAACGCCAAGCCCCTCACCCACACCGACTGTCTGGTACTCAATTCCGATGTCGTGCAGGGCAAATGCTGAAAGTGGCGACACTGCTGGTATTGGCCCTGACGCTCCTGGTTGGCGCCAAGGCACATGCTGCCTCCGTCTGGCAGTGGAACACGTCTCTCGATCAGGCGCTCAGCGTGAGATCTGTGTCGTGCCCAACATGGTATTTTTGTGCGGCGGTTGGCGATGACGGAAGTGCCATGGTCCGTCAGAATGGGACCTGGTTTGAACCCTCGAGAATCAGTGGCGCTGGAGAATTCGAAGCGGTTTCGTGTCCGGTTGTAGGGTTCTGCATGGCGGTCGATAATGTGGGACAGGCGGTCTCCTATCAAAGTGGCTTTTGGGACTTGACCACCATTGACGCGCAGTCCATCCTCACATCGATATCTTGTGTGTCAGAAGGCTTCTGCGCCGCAGTCGATGATGATGGACACGCTGTCATGTTTCGAAATGGGCAATGGCAGGCACCTGCAACGATAGATCCCTATACTGTTCTCACTCAGATTTCCTGTACCGAAGAATCGTTTTGTGTCGCTGTTGACCTAGAAGGTAGAACATTGACCTATGACGGCAGCAGCTGGAGTGTGCTGCCTGGCTCGGGTCCAGCTGGCTCAGGGTCGGTTGGCTCAGGTTCAGTCGGCTTGGGGTCGGTGTCATGCGCATCGGCGACACTGTGTGTGCGAGTTGACTTTAATGGAGACGCATCGGCCTTCAACGGAAGCACATGGAGTTCACCTACCGCCATCGGGCTTGGTGGCCGCGCGGCAACAGCATGTCTACCGTCGTTTTGCATGGTGGTCGACAACGGTGAAGCGGTGACGTACGACGGTACCTCGTGGAGCGCCCCCGAGAAGGTCAATCGTTCGGGTGAAGCGGGCTATGTAACTACCAGCTCATTGTCGTGTGCCTCGATATCGTTCTGCGCAGATATCGATGAACGTGGGCACCTGCTTACCTATGACGGTAGCTCGTGGACGGTGCCAGTGGCACTGACGGGAGGGCTTAGTGGTGTCTCGTGTGCGTCGGCGTCATTCTGCGCCGCAGTCGATATCAACGGGCGTGCCCTGTTCTACGGCAACGAATGGTGGAGTCCTCCGAGCGCCACCGATGGTCCAGAAGGCCTCACCGCGATTTCGTGCAGCTCGGCGTCTGCCTGCACCGCAGTCGATGCCGAAGGGGACGTGACCACCTATAACGGCTCTTTCTGGAGCGTGCGCGAAGCAATTGATGCACCGTATCGCTTGAATTCAATATCGTGCCCCATGGAATTCTTCTGCGCTGCCGTCGATGGTCATGGGCATGCCTTGACCCTGGGTGCGGGAATTTGGGGCACAGCTGTCCAAATCGCGCCCGCTAGCAACCAGCTTCTATCGGTTTCCTGTGCATCGTTGTCGTTCTGCATGGCCGTGGGCGAAGGCGGGGAGGCGATCATCTATGACGAAGGGGCCTGGGAGGCTCCCAAACGGATCGATCAACAAGCGCTGACGGCGGTCTCTTGTACCTCGCCGACATTCTGTGCGGTCGCCGACGATCGTGGTCGGGTTATGACATATAACGGCAGCTCATGGGGCAGCCTCGTTTATATCGACGAAGGCCACGCATTCACTGCTATCTCGTGCACGTCTTCCTCCTTCTGTCTGGCAGTCGACTCCTCGGCGGGTGCTGCGGCTTTCAACGGTGTCGATTGGACGTTGCGCGGCAGTAACGATGAAGTCGGTGAAATGAATTCGGTATCGTGCGGATCGGCCAGTTTATGCGTTGCGGTCACACACGCTGGGGGCGTGTACTACTACAGGGGTCCCGCGCCGGTTCCGGCCCCGGTGAACATTTCGGCTCCCACCATCAGCGGTCTTGCCCAGCTTGGGGCGACCTTGACCGTGCAGCAAGGAGCATGGCGGAACATACCCAGTGGCTACACCTATCAGTGGCTGCGCTGCGACCAGTGGAGTGTGACGTGTTGGCCGATCCCGGCTGCCAACGCCACCTCCTATGTGCTGGGGCCCGATGATGTCGGATCGACCATCCGCGTGCAGGAGATTGCCAGTAACACCGGAGGATCGGGCACGTCTGCCCGTTCGGCTCCCACCGCCGTAGTGGCGAGCCAGGCCGCATCTGGGCTCACGACGGGCACGATTGCCGGACCGGCCGCCGCTACGAGCTCGATGACAGGTGAATCGTCTGCTCCACCTCCACCCAATCTGATCATCCAAGGCGATCCTGCAGTCTCGCGATCACAGATACTGGAATTGCTTCAGAAGCAGATCGTGCCGAGCGGCAAACAGGCGCGGATCGCCGGCCTGCTTCACCGAGGCGCATTCTCGCTGACTTTCACAGCGCCTGTCCCGGGCGTGCTCCTCGTGCGTTGGTATGCCTTGGTGCAGGGCGGTCACTCAGGCCGCGGTTCTCAACGGGTGCTTCTGGCAGAGGGGCGTAGTTCGCTCTCCTCAGGGTCGCGCGAGTCGGTGCGGGTTGTGCTGACAGCCAAGGGGAGACGACTGCTCGCCGGCTCCAGACGTGTGATGGGCACGATACAGGCAAGTTTTACCGCGGCAGGCGCGGATAGCGTTTCAGCCACCAAGGCACTCAGCTTGCGACGTTAGCCTGCTCCCGTCGGTAATAGAGTCCCCGAGATGAGCGCCCCCACAGTCCTGATCTTGGCCGCCGGCCAAGGCACACGCATGCGCTCAGCCACTCCGAAGGTCCTGCACGAGATCTGCGGCCGCCCGATGGTGCTGTGGCCAGTTCACGCCGCCCTCGAAGCAGGCGCGGGCAAGGTGGTCGTGATCGACTCCCCGGCAGGCGCCTTGCGCGATGTCCTCCCCCCAATCGTCACCTCGGTCACCCAGCCCCAGCCAAACGGAACCGGCGGCGCGGTCGTGGCGGCCACCCACGAGATCGATCCTGCCACTCCGGTCCTGATCCTGAGCGGGGACGTCCCCCTGGTGAGCGCGGATGCGATCAAAGCGCTGGTCGCTGCCCACGCCGCCGCCGGCACCCCCGCGACGATGGCCACGACAGTCCTCGCCGACCCGAGCGGCTACGGCCGCGTAGTACGCGACAGCGCCGGCAACGTGCAGCGCGTAGTGGAGACCAAGCAAGCCGGCGACGCAACCCCCGAAGAGCTCCAGATCGATGAGGTCAACACCGGCATCTACGTGTTCGACGGCGAGGCCCTGCTAGCCACGCTTCCCCGCCTGACGGCCGACAACGCCCAAGCCGAGCTGTACCTGCCCCAGGTCCTGGACCTGCTGCGCGCAGACGGCCAAGCCATCGCGGCCCACAAAGTCAACGACCCGGGCCTGGTACTAGGCGTCAACGACCGCGTAGCCCTATCCCAGGTAACGGCCCTGGCCCAGCAGGCGATCCACGAGCGCCACCAACGCGCGGGAGTAACGATCGTGGACCCAGCAGCAACAACAATCGACGCGGACGTGCAGATCGGCCAAGACACGACGATCGAGCCGTTCACGACGATCAAGGGCGCGACCAAGATCGGCGCAGGCTGCACGATCAGGCACGCCTACATCATCGAGAGCACGATCGAGGACAATGTGAGCGTAGGCCCCTTCGCCTACCTGCGCCCCGGCACCCACCTGCGCCAAAACTCCAAGATCGGCACCTTCGTAGAGGTAAAGAACTCAGACATAGGCAGAGGCGCGAAAGTCCCGCACCTCTCCTACATAGGCGACGCGGACGTAGGAGAGCAGTCGAACCTCGGCGCAGGCACGATCACGGCCAACTACGACGGCAAGTCAAAGCACCGCACCACGATCGGCAAGCGCGTACGCGGCGGCGTGGATACCGCACTGGTAGCTCCGGTGACAGTAGGCGACGACGCCTGGACGGCAGCAGGCTCGACGATCACCGAAGACATCCCCCCCGGAGCCTTGGGCGTGGCTCGTGCGAGACAGCACAACGTCAAGGACTACGCCGACCGACCCCGCGGCCCTTTAGACTCTGAAGAGAGATGAGCAGCGCAATGGACACGCGCACGCAGTCCATGCAGACGAGCCTGCCGATCGACTACGACAAGCGGCTGATGCTGTTTGCCGGGCGGGCCAATCCGCAGCTGGCGGCGGACATCGCCACGAAGCTGAACGTCGATCTGGGCCCGGTGACGATCAAGACGTTCTCAAACGGCGAGGTGTACTGCCGCTACGAGGAGTCGATCCGCGGCGCGGACGTATTCATCGTGCAGCCAACCTGCGGTAACCCCCAGACGGGAGTGACCGCCAATGACTCCCTGATGGAGCTGCTGTTCCTGATCGACGCGGCGGTAGGCGCCTCGGCCCACCGCGTCATAGCGGTGACCCCATGGTTCGGCTACTCGCGCCAGGACAAGAAGAGCGCCCCACGCGAGCCGATCAGCGCCCGTCTGGTGGCACGCATGTTGGAGGCGGCAGGCGCGGACCGCGTACTAACGATGGACCTGCACGCGGGCCAGATTCAGGGTTTCTTCCAGAAGCCGGTGGACCATATGACGGCGCTGTTCATGCTGACGCAGTACTTCGACGACCTGGGCCTGAGCGACCTCGTGGTGGTGGCCCCCGACGCAGGCCGCGTGAAGCTGAACAAGAAGTTCGCTTCGAAGATCGGCGCGGAGCTGGCGATTCTCGACAAGGAGCGCCCGGCGCAGCAGGTGGCGGAGATCGGCTACGTGATCGGCGACGTGCGCGGCAAGACGGCGGTGATCGTAGACGACATGATCGACACCGCCGGCACCCTCGCGGCAGCAGCCCGCACGGTGCTGGAAGAGGGCGCAAGCAGCGTCTACGCGGCAGCCACGCACGGCGTGTTCTCAGGGGACGCCTTCGCGAACCTGGCGGACTCGGGCTTCAAGGAGATCGTGGTCACGGACACGATCCCGGTACCCAAAGAGCGCCCGGCAAACATCCGCGTGCTTCCTTGCGCAGAGCTGTTGACGGACTCGATCCGGCGCATCTTCACCGACGATTCGGTGAGTGAAGTGTTCGGCGGCGAGAACCAGCTGTTTTGAGTACGGCGACGGGCATGTCGCCCGCATCGCCTCGATCTCCCAAGCGCTTGCGGCGCATCGGCTTGATCCTCACAGGCGTGCTGCTGTTCCTCGTGATCAGCGGCTTGCTGGCGCGCTTCCTGTCGGTGGAGAGCGAGGAACGCGAAGACCTCGTGAGCGTGCTGCAGGCGGAGGCCAATGGCAACGCGCAGGCGATGCTGAACAAGCTGAGCGCCTGCCGGGCGAGCCCGAAGTGCAGCGCGGCGGTGCAGTCGAGACGTCGTCAAGCTGCGTCGCCACGGCCCGGTGAAGATCCTGACGCTGACCTCCCCAACGGCCTATTCGCTGACAGGCGCGACGGGCACGACGCGCGTGGCATGGACGGTGATCGGGCACCTGCCGGTGGTGCAGTGCGTGAGCGTGAAGCGCACCGGCAACGCCCTCACGGGCATCAGCCTGAAGCTGCAAACGATCGGCGCGCAGATCCCAGGTGAAGCGGATTGCTAAAGTCCCCTCCCGCGATGGCCGCCAACGAGACAACCCAGCTGCAGGTCAAACGCCGCGAGCCCGACGGTTCACGCTCGGCGCGGCGACTGCGCCGCGAGCAGCGCGTGCCCGGCGTGCTGTATGGCGGCGGCGACGAGCCGATGAGCTTCGACGTGGATGCGCGCGAGCTGCGCCTGGCCCTGGCCCGCTCAGGCGCGGTGCTGGACCTGAGCGTGGATGGCGGCAAAGCGACGCCGGTGGTCCTGAAGGAGGCCCAGCGTCACCCGGTGAGAGGCGAGACGACACACATCGACCTGCTGCGAGTGCGCCTGGACAAGGCGATCCACGCGGTGGTGCCGGTGGAACTGTCCGGTGTGGACGATGCACCGGGCGTGAAGGAAGGCGGCGTGCTGGAGCAGATCACGCGCGAGATCAACATCGAGGCGCTGCCGACGGCAATCCCCGAGGCGCTGGTGCACGACGTGAGCGCCCTTGAGATCGGCGACACGGTGATCCTTGAGGCAATCCCGGTCCCCGAGGGCGTCACGGTGCTGGACGACCTGCAGGAGACAGTGATCGCAACCCTCTCGGCCCCCCGCCTGCAGACGGAGGCGGAGACGGAGATCGAGTCCGAGACGGAGCTGGTGGGCGAGTCCGCCGAGAAGGACGAGGCGGCGTCAGAGGAGTGATCCGGCCGTTTGGCGGCCGCGGGGCGGCCATCGACTGGCTGCTGGTAGGACTGGGCAACCCCGGCAAGGAGTACAACGGGACGCGCCACAACGTGGGCTTCGCGATCGCCGACCTGCTGGCCGAGCGCTGGGAGCTGCCGACCCCGAAGCAGCGTTTCCGCGGCCGCATAGCCGAAGGCCGCGTAGCAACGTCCCCACAGATCGGCGCCCCGGCCGCGCCTCGCATAGCGATGCTGTGGCCGCAGACGTACATGAACGAGGCAGGCCGCTCGGTGGGTCCAGCAAGAGGCTCATACAAACTCCCCCTGGATCGCCTGCTGGTGATGCACGACGAGATAGACCTGCCCTTCGGCGAGATCCGCACGCGCATGGGCGGTGGCCTGGCAGGCCACAATGGCCTGAAGTCACTGAAGCGCGAGCTGGGCTCGCCCGACTTCTGGCGCACTAGAGTAGGCGTAGGCCGCCCCGACTCGACGGACCCGGAGATAGTGAGCGCCCACGTGCTAGGCCGCTTCAACGAGCCGAAGGCACAGGTAGAAGAGCTGGTTACGCGCGCCGCCGATGAGGTCGAGCGGATGTTGCTGCAAGCGCAAGCCCCCGAAGAGCAATAGATGGCGCTGCGCTCCCTACTGGGCTTCATCGATCAGGACCCAGGCGCGGCGACCCTCACAAAGGAGGGCGGCCGCGCGTTCGTAAGCGCATCGCTGCGCCCGTACGTGATCGCGGCGCTGGCAGACAAGCACGAGCGCCCGACGCTGGTGGTGGTCGGCGACGACCGCGCGGCCCGCGATCTGGCGGCCGACCTACGCGCATGGCTGACGCCGCGCCCGGTCCGCTACTACCCCTCGCGCGGCGTGGCCTACGAGTCCCACCTGAAGCCACCCCCCCACCTGGTGGGCCTGCGCGTGGCGGCGCTGGACGCGCTGCTGAACCCAAACGGCGAAGAGCCCCCAGTCGTGGTGGTCTCCGCTGTGGCCCTGTCCGAGAAGGTCCCCGACCCGTCGTTGCGCCCGCGCTCGTTCAAGCTGAAGGTAGGCGAGCTGCTGGACCTGGAGGAGTGCTCAGAGGAGCTGGTGGCAGCGGGCTACGAACGGGTGGACCAGGTCGAGGAGCGCGGTCAGTTCGCGGTGCGCGGCGGCCTACTCGACGTGTTCCCGGCGACCGAGGAGCGGGCGGTGCGCGTAGACCTGTTCGACGTGCAGATCGAGAGCCTGCGCTGGTTCTCGACGTTCACGCAGCGCTCGCTGGGCGATGCGCAAGAGGTCGAGATCGCCCCCGCGGCGGAGCTCGCGGCCGAGCACCGAGAGCTGGCGGAGATAGCCGCCCTGGAGCACGAGGATGAGCGCCCCGACGTGGCGGAGCTGCTGCCAGTAGATCGCTTCGGCGCACTGCTCGACCTGGTCCCCGGCGACACCGAACTGGTGGTCGCCGCCGAGGAGGAGCTGCCCCCGGCGCTAGAGGACCACTGGAGCGACGTATGCGCGGCCTTCCACGACAAAGACGCCCACCACCTGTACGTGAAGCCGCAGGAAATCCAGCAGACGCTGAGCGAACGCACGCGCGTATGGCTGTCCTCGCTGCAAGGCGACCAGCCGATCGAGCTGCGCGCGCAGGCGGCGGACACGGCGGCGCGCACGCTCGCCGAAGCTGAGCCGGAGCTAGAGAAGCTGGTGCGCAGCGGTTATCGCACCGTCGTGGCGTTCCCCCGCAGAGGCGAAGGCGAGCGCGCGGCGTACAACCTAGGTCGCATGAAGGTGCAGTGGTTGGAGGAGGAGGGGGAGGGGGCCGGCCATGCGGGATCGGCTGTGGCTGGGTCGGATCGGGCGGGGCTAGGTACTTCCGCGGGTAGGGCCGCGCCCTTGGAGCCCTCACTGCGATTCGCGGCCGCCTCGTTACGCGAGGGATTTCTGGCCCCATCGCTGAAGCTGGCGATCTTCCCGGAGCACCGCCTGCTGCGACGGCGACGAGCGGCGAAGCCCGAGCGCGACGGCGGCCCGGGGAGACGCGGCGCACTGCGCTCGTTCACGGACCTGCGCACAGGCGACATCGTGGTGCACGAGGACCACGGCGTGGCGCGCTTCGCGGGCTTCCAGACACGCACGGTGGCGGACATCACGCGGGACTACTTGTATCTGGAATACCAGGGCGACGATCGCGTGTTCGTGCCAACAGATCAGCTGGCAAAGATCTCCCGTTACGTAGGCGCGGGCGGCGAGCACCCACCCCTCTCCAAGCTAGGAGGCACGCGCTGGGAGACGATGAAGGCGCGCGCCCGCAGGGCGGCACAGGAGCTGGCAGGCGAGCTGCTGTCCCTATACGCGGAGCGCCGCCGCCGCAGCGGCCACGCGTTTGAGCCCGACAGCGATTGGCAGCGAGAATTCGAGGCACGCTTCCCTTTCACGGAGACGGCGGACCAGCGCGAGGCGATCGAACTGGTGAAGCTCGACATGGAAGCTCCCCGCCCGATGGACCGCTTGATCTGCGGCGACGTGGGCTACGGCAAGACGGAGGTGGCGCTGCGCGCGGCGTTCAAGGCGGCAGGCGCGGGCAAGCAGGTGCTGATGCTGGTACCGACGACGATTCTGGCGCAGCAGCACTACGGCACTTTCAGCGAGCGCCTAGGCGACTACCCGATCACGATCGACCACGTGTCGCGCTTCCGCAGCACGGCCGAGCAGAAGGCGGCGATCAAAGGCTTCGCGGAGGGCAAGGTGGACATCCTGATCGGCACCCACCGGGTGCTCTCGCGCGACGTGCGCGCAAAGGACCTGGGCCTGTTGATCGTCGATGAGGAGCAGCGCTTTGGGGTCAAGCAGAAGGAGCTGCTGCGCCAGCTGAAGCTGAAGGTGGATGTGATCGCGATGAGCGCAACGCCGATCCCACGCACGCTGCAGATGTCGCTGGCGGGTCTGCGCGATATCTCGGTGATCGAGACCCCCCCGGAGGGCAGAAGGCCAGTAAAGACATACGTAGGCGAGTACGAGGAGGATCTGGTGAAAGGCGCGATCGTGCGCGAGCGCGAGCGCGATGGTCAGGCGTTCTTTCTGCACAACCGCATCGAGACGATCGAGGAGACAGCGGAGCGGCTGCGAGCGCTGTGCCCAGGTGTGCGCTTCACGGTGGCGCACGGCCAGATGGGCGAAGGCGAACTGGAGGTGGTGATGATGGACTACCTACAGGGCAAGTCCGACGTGCTGGTGTGCACTTCGATCATCGAGTCCGGCATCGACATCCCGCAGGCGAACACGCTGATCGTGGAGCACTCCGACGCGTTTGGCCTAGCGCAGCTCTACCAGATACGTGGCCGCGTGGGCCGCAGCCGCGAGCGCGCATATGCCTACCTGCTGTACGACAGCGCAGCAGCCTTGACGGCCGAGGCGGGCCAGCGCCTCTCGGCCCTATCGGACTACACGGAGCTAGGCAGCGGCTTCAAGATCGCGATGCGCGACCTGGAGATCCGCGGCGCGGGCAACCTGCTGGGCGACGAGCAGTCGGGCCATGTGGCGGCGCTGGGCTTTGAGCTGTATATGCAGATGCTCGACGAGGCCGTGCGCGCGGCAGGCCCCTCCGAGGAGGAAGGCGGCGCGGAGGAGTTGCCGGAGCCGGTGCGTTTGGACGTGAAGGTCGACGCATACATCCCCACCGACTATGTCCCCTATGAGCAGGCGAAGATCGAGATCCACCGCCGCGTGGCGTCCTCGCTGGAGGTGGCGGACGTGGAGCGCCTGCGCGAGGATCTGCAGGACCGCTTCGGCCCACCGCCGGAGCCGCTGGAGAACCTATTGTCGTTGCAGCGAGCAAGGATCAAGTTCGGCGCGGCGGGCGCGCAGGCAGTGAGCTTCCGCGGCGATCGTCTGGCGGTGACGCCGATCGAGCTAGATAGCCAGCGCGCGAAGCGCCTGCGCGAGCAGCTGCCGGAGGCGCTGTATGAAGCGGCGAAGTCGCAGGTGATGGTGCGGGTGCCAAGCGACGGTCCGAAGCGTTTCCCGGCGGTGGTGGCCGCGGCGGATGCACTGCTGGCAGTGGTGCGTGAAGCCGCCTGAAGCGCCTTGATCGTGCCTTTAGAAACTTCTTAAGCACAACACATGGTGTTTCCGCTAGAGTGCCCGCGTCATGTTCAAGGGATCTCGGAGGGTCGCGGCGCTAGGCGCCGTTTTCTTTGCCTCGCTGGCGCTTTACGCCTGCGGCAGCAGCGGCGTGCCCAGCAATGCGGTGGTGCAGGTCGGTGGCGAACCGATCTCGACGGCGACCTTCAATCACTGGCTCGGCGTGGCGGCATCTTCAAGCGCACAGACGACGGCAGGCAAGACAGCGCCCAAGGCGATCGTGCCGGATCCGCCCACGTACACCGCGTGCATCGCCCATCTGCAGGCAACGGCACCAAAGCCGGCCAAGGGCCAGCCGAAGCCCACGGAAGCGCAGCTGAAGTCGCAGTGCGAACAGCAGTACACGGCGCTGAAGCAGCAGGTGCTGGGCTTCTTGATCTCAGCCAACTGGGTGATCGGTGAGGCCAAGGACCAGAACATCAAGGTCAGCGACGCCGAAGTTGAAAAGAAGTTCAAGGAACTTAAGACGCAGCAGTTCCCCAAGGAAGCCGACTTCCAGAAGTTCTTGGCAAGCACGGGCCAGACGGCGGCAGATCTGCTGCTGCGCGTGAAGCTGAACCTGCTGTCGCAGAAGATTCAGCAGGCGGTGTCCAAGAAAGGCACGCCGACAACGGCGCAGATCGAAAAGTATTACAACGAAAACAAGCAGCGCTTCGGCCAGCCCGAAAAACGCGATGTCCAGCTGATCCTGACGAAGACGCAGGCTGAGGCCGAAGAAGCGAAGAAGGAAATCGAATCGGGCCAGAGCTTTGAAAGCGTCGCCAAGAAGCGCTCAATCGACCCGGCGAGCAAGGCCAATGGCGGCAAACTTCCCGGCGTCGTCAAAGGCCAGGAGCAGAAGGCCCTGGATGCGGCGATCTTCAGCGCCAAGCCCAACACGCTAGAAGGCCCAGTCAAGACTCCCTTCGGCTACTACATCTTCGAGGTAACGGCAGTGCACCCGCCGAGCCAGCAGAGCCTGGCGCAGGTGAAGGAATCGATCAAGCAGCAGCTGACGGCGCAGCAGCAGCAGGGCGCGCTGACAAAGTTCGTGGCGAGCTTCAAAAAGAAGTGGGAAGGCCGCACGGAATGCCGCACGGGCTACGTGGTGATGGACTGCAAGGAGTACAAGGCTCCGAAGACGCCCGCGACCCCCACTGGCGCGACGCCTCCCACGGGCGGCGGCACGGCCACGGCCACGCCGCAGACCCCGCAGACAACCACCGCGCCGCCGGCAAGCACCACCAGCAAGTAGCCAACCCCTCGGGCTGGCTATGAGCGAGATCGAGCGAGTCTGCGTCCCCAACCCTCGGGCCGCTAGGGTCTCGTTCCTGCGATGAGCGAGATCGAGCAAGTCCACGCGCGGCAGATCCTCGACAGCCGCGGCAATCCGACGGTAGAGGTCGAGCTGAAGCTGCGCAGCGGCGCCAGCGGCCGCGCAGCAGTCCCCAGCGGCGCGAGCACGGGCGAGTTCGAGGCGACCGAGCTGCGCGACGGCGGCGAGGCCTGGCAAGGCAAAGGCGTGACGCAGGCGGTGGCAAACGTCAATGGCGAGATCGCCGCGGCGGTGCACGGACTGGAGGCCACAGATCAGGCCGGTCTCGATGGCAGGTTGATCGACCTGGATGGCACCCTCAACAAGTCGCGCCTAGGCGCGAACGCGATCCTGGGCGTCTCGCTGGCAGCGGCCCATGCGCAGGCGGCGGAGGAAAGCAAGCCGCTGTGGCGCTACCTAGGCGGCGACTCGGCTCACATCCTGCCGGTGCCGATGATGAACGTGCTGAACGGCGGCGCGCATGCCGACAATCGCGTGGACTTTCAGGAGTTCATGGTGGTCCCGCTCGGCGCGGCGAGCTTCGCGGAGTGCCTGCGCATGGGCGCGGAGGTGTTCCACGCGCTAAAGGCGACGCTGAAGCAGCGCGGCATGTCCACAGCAGGCGGCGACGAGGGCGGCTTCGCCCCCGATCTGGACTCCAACGAGCAGGCGCTGCAGATGCTGGTGGAGGGCATCAAGGCGGCGGGCTATGAGCCCGGCGAGCAGGTAGCGATCGCCCTAGACCCGGCGACGAGCGAGCTGTACGAGGATGGCGCCTATGTGCTGGAGCATGAGCAGCGCACGCTGAGCGGCTCCGAGCTGGCCTCCTACTGGGCAGAGCTGGCAGCGCGCTACCCGGTGGTCTCGATCGAGGATGGAATGGCAGAGGAGGACTGGGAGGGCTGGAAGGCGCTGACGGAGCAGGTGGGCGAGTCGGTGCAGCTGGTAGGCGACGACCTGTTCGTGACGAACACCAAGCGCCTGGCTCGCGGCATCGAGCTAGGCGTGGCCAACTCGATCCTGATCAAGGTCAATCAGATCGGCACGCTGACAGAGACACTGGCAGCCATCGAGATGGCCCACAGAGCCGGCTACACGGCGGTGATGAGCCACCGCAGCGGTGAGACCGAGGACGTGACGATCGCCGACCTCGCAGTGGCCACCGGCTGCGGCCAGATCAAGACAGGCGCCCCCTCGCGCAGCGATCGCGTGGCGAAGTACAACCAGCTGCTGCGCATCGAGGAGCAGCTGGGCGCCAGCGCGACCTTCCCGGGCCGCTCGGTTTTTCGCGGCTAGCCGGGCTCCTCCAGTTCTCAATCAGGCGCAGGAACTCGCCGTCAGGCCGCGAATGCGGCTGTATGCGGCCAAAGCCACGCGTGCGCTGGGACCGTCTTGGGCGAGTAGCGATGCTCGGGGTGATGGTCGCCCTGCTCTACCTCTACCTGAGCGCGGGCGTAAGGGTCTTCTCGACATGGCACGAAGCCCATCGCAACAGCGCGATGGTGACGCAGCTGGAGCGCCAGAACAAGCAGCTGCGAGCAGAACACGCCTCGCTTGCTCGCCACAGCACGGTAGTGCGCGAGGCCCGGCAGCTGGGCATGGACAAGCCGGGCGAGCAGCCCTACGTCGTGCAAGGGCTACCGAACAACTGACCCTCCCGGCCGCTGCTAGCCTCGGCCCTCGTGCCAGGCTTTGAGAACGCGATCTATCAGTGGCAGCAGGGCGAGCGCCGCCTGCAAGGCGCCCCCGCGGAGCGGGCGAGAATCCTGGAGCGCGTGACGACGGCGCTGGTGGCGGAGCTACGGCGGCGCCTAGGCGGGCGCTTCAACAGCCAGGAGCTGGTGGATCTGTACCTGGGGAGCACCTCGTGGTGCCTGCAGGTGGCGATGAGCGCCGCCCCCGAGGAGCCGTGGGCGTGGGATGCGGCGACGGTCGTGGATGCGGCCTTCGGGCGCTATCTGCGCGAGGCCTCGGACTATGCGGGGGGCCGCCTTGCGGTCCCCGAATGATCAGTCTTCGCCGACTCGCTTGATGATGATCTGGTCCTCCTCGATGAGGACCTCAACGGAGCGGTGCCCGGCCCAGTGCTCGGCATAGACTGGGTTGTCCTGCACGGCCGGATCGAGCCACAGTCCATAGCCCTCCTCGCCGTGATCGAAAGTTCCCTCCAGAGGCCCTGACTCGCGCGGCGCCGAGCGGCGCGTGCGCCCCCCGCGACGACCTCTGCGGCGGGTCTTAGTAGCCCCTTCGTCCTCAGCAGGCTCCTCATCTTCGCCGCGGGCGGCGCGCTCGGCCGCCTCAGCCTCCGCCTTGGCCTTGGCCTCAGCTTCGGCGCGCTCGGCCTCGCGCGCGGCCTCTTCGAGCTCGGCGGCGATCAGGGCATCATCCTCGGCGCGCAGATCGATCTCATCGGGGTAGTCCAGCACCGCGGCGCCCTCGGTCAGGTCCTCGACGCCGTCGAGCTCGTTCTGGCGCTTGAACTGCTCGATCTCCTGCACGGTGACCTTGAGCTGGTGGGCGATCCAGGCGTCGGTGCGACCTTGCCGCACCCACGCGCGGATTTGGTTGAGCTGGGGGCGGAGTGATTTACGAGCCATGGACGGTCCGAGAGACTAGCGCATAGGCCCCGGCCGACGTTCCATCGAGCCCGGCTGGCGTTCCATCGAAGTCTGGCTGGCGTTCCATCGCGGCGCAGACTATGCTTGTCCACAGACGCGGGCAGGGGGCGATCGCGCCGATTGCCCGTCGGCACAAAGAGGAAGGGCACTAAATGCTGGTCCTGACGCGCAAGTCCAACCAGAGCATCATGATCGGCGACGATGTCGAGGTGTCGGTGCTCTCGGTGGTGGGAGAGAAGGTGCGGATCGGCATTCAGGCTCCCCAGAACGTTCCGGTGTTCCGTACGGAGATCTACCTGGAGATTCAGCGCCAGCAGGAACCGGGCGCGGACGCAGCCGCCGGCAAGGATGAGGTTGCAGGCGAGGTAGACCAGGCGCTGCGCGGGCTCTCCGAGCCGAGCTAGCCGCACGGATTAGGCGGCCAACACAGGCCGCCCCCTGGCGGCCTCCTCAAAACTCTTCCTTGCGGGAGACCCGCTTTGCCTCAGCTGAGCAGCAGATAGAGCGTGCGGAACATCACGACGGTGACGATGGCGGC
The DNA here is from genome assembly GCA_963743165.1 of uncultured Solirubrobacterales bacterium. Classification (GTDB taxonomy): domain Bacteria; phylum Actinomycetota; class Thermoleophilia; order Solirubrobacterales; family Solirubrobacteraceae; genus Palsa-744. Next base: position 92,564 of record CAVUOP010000008.1, on the reverse strand, counting down.
CGTCAAGATGAGCGTCGCGACGAGCAGGGCAAAGCGCATCGACCCCCGTTTGTGGCGACGCTGAACCTCGCGCTTGTGCGTGCGCTTCTCGGCGCTGCGCTTGAGCGAGTCGCGCCGCCGGCGCTCCAGCGAGATCTCCTTGGAGAAGGCATGCTCGAGCTCGGTGAGGCTCTGGCGCAGGCGCGGCACGTGCCCCTGGCCCCGCCGCGGGGGTCCGTGGTCGGGCGGCTCAGGGGCTCTTTCAGGCAGCGCCATGTACCTCAGCTCGCCTCCGTGCTGCCGCCGCCCGCCGCCTCGGCCTGCTCGTAGACCTTGACGAAGCGCAGATAGTTGCTGGCGATCTGCTTGGCGGCGACCGAGCGTTCGGTCTTGCCGTCCACATAGGCCTTCAGCGGCTCCCACCAGATCGAGCGGCCGATGGCGAAGCCGACGAAACCATCAACGGCAGCGGCCTCCCCAAGCCAGTGGTCGACCTTGGCGTCATTGGCGCCGCGGCCGAGCACCACGCAGACGACGCCTTCGCGGCCTTTGCCGCTGCGGGCCTGTGTGACGAGCATTTCGCAGTCTTGGCGGCGGTCGACACCCTCGATCTTCCACACATCCACCTCAATGCCGAAATCCTGGATCTCCGCGATCGTGCGCCGCATCAGCTCAGGCCGCAGCTCGGCGTCGTAGCGTTCGCTGTCGCCGCCTACGGACGCCAGCTGGGCGTCCTCGGCGGGCACCAGCAGCTCGAACAGGAAGCGCCGATCATTCGCGTGCAGCCAGTCGGCGAGCTGCTTGAGCTTGCCGAGCTGCTCGCGGTTTTCCTCGTCGTTGCCGTCGGGGTTGTAGCGCACCAGCACCTTGGTGAAGTCGGGGTCGAAGCTCTCGATGTGCTGCGGGAAATCCTGGCCGTACTGGAAGTCGAACATGTTCTGGCCGCTGCGCTCCACGGGCATCGCCAGCATCAGTCCCGCCGCGCGCGCCTCCGCGGGGATGCTGCCACCGAACTGCTCATCCACGAGCACTCCCGTCACGCCGGCCTTGGCGCCGGCCGCCACGGCCTGGGCCATGCCCTCGTAGATGAGGTGCTTGGCATCGGCGATCATCGCGGTCTGCTCACCGTCGGGTTCGCCTTCGATGCCGAAGAACTTCTTCTGAAAGGACCCTCGGTGGTCGAAGGCCAGGATGTACAGCTTCTCGTCGTAGCCCAATCGCATGCGTTTTCTTTTCCTTGTCCGTTGACTAGGAGACTCTATCGTCGGGGGCCTCTGGGTGGTGGTGCCGGCGCTCGCTGCGGGGCCTTTCCTCGGGCGTCCTTGCCCCTCTCAGGCGAGCTCCGGGAGGCGCCCACGTGCCATTGGTACGGGCCCCTGCGCGAGGCTTGCGCGATACGGGCCTAGAATGGATCGACGATGTCCTCGGGTGCCGACTTGTTCGTGGTTTGCAAGCAGTGCGGCTCTGAGGTCAGCCCCTACGTAACCGAGTGCCCTTACTGCGGGCACCGCCTGCGCCGGCGCGCCCCCAAGCTGCCGCGCGACGGCGGCTTAGGCGGCAGCTCGACGCGCGCCAAGCATCGTCCGCATATGCCCAAGCCTTCATTGGGCCGTCTGCGGCGAGGCGAGATCGCGGGTATCCGTGCGGACGCCCCGGCCTATGTCACGGCGGCGCTGGTGATCGTGAGCTGCGGCGTGTGGATCGCCACCAAGGGTGGCTATCTCAGCCTGGCGCGGCTGCCGATCATCGGCCCCTTGCAGGGTGAATGGTGGCGCCTGTTCACGTGGCAGTTCGCCTACGCTTCGGGTTTCTCCAGCGCCGTCTACCTGTTTGTGTGCATGTTGGCGGTGGGCATCTTCGGCTGGTTGGGCGAGCGCCGCCATGGTCCGTTCTTCGTCGGCGCCCTCTTCCTGGGGGCGGGCGTCAGCGGCGGTCTGCTAGCCGAGGTGATCTACCCCGAGCCGCTGCTCTCCGGAGCCAACGCCGGTGCGCTGGCGCTGCTGGCCGCATGGGCGGCCCCCGATCTGGACGCCTTGCGTCAGCGCCAGTTCTACGACGGTGACCTGCTGGGCACCGCCGCGATCGCGGCCGTGCTGCTGGCCATGCCGCTGGCATTGGTTCAGGCGAGCTGGCTTGCGGGGCTGACGGGCGTCGCGCTGGGTCTGGTTGTGGGACTCGGCTTGAGTCGAGTGCGGACGGCCTGACCTTGGCGGCTTCCGCATCAGAGCCCGATGCCGCGAGGTCGTCGGCCGCCGCGGGCCAAGCCGGTGCCGCGAGGTCATCCGCCGTTGGCCCCGAGCCTGACGCCTATACGGCCGCCGAGGTGGATGCCGCGATCGAGGCCCTGGGCGATGCCGAGCGGCTGGATCACGCCCAGGAAGTGGTGACCCACGCGGCACCGGCTTTGCAGCGAATTCTCGGGCAGGCGCTGCACGAAGGCGGCTGGTTCAGCGGCGCGCATCAGGCTGAGGTACAGCGGGTGGCCGGCGAAGAGGACATGCAGGAGCGGATGCGCGCGGTGGATGTTCTCGTCGCGGAGCAGACCAGACTCGGTATGTTCGTGGGCGTTACCGTCGGCTTTCAGCTCGCCCATGAGCTGCAGCGCCTGCGCGACCAGTCCAAACCAGAGATAGAGGAGCCTTAGAGATGCAGATCCGCTTCCTAGGCCACGCGGCCTTTGAGCTCTCAGACGGAGACACGAAGGTACTGATCGACCCTTTCCTGACCGGCAACCCCAAGGCGGCCGTGGCGGCCGAGGATGTCGAGGCGGATGCGATCCTGCTGACGCACGGTCATGATGACCATTTTGGAGACACCGAATCGATCGCCAAGCGCACCGGCGCGCAGCTGGTGGCGGTGGTGGAGATCGCCCGCGAGCTAGCGGCGGCGGGCTTTGAGAACGTGCACGAGCCCAATATGGGCGGCACGGTCACCTTCGACTGGGGCTGGGTGCGGCTGGTGCCGGCCTGGCACACGTCGATGACCCCCAAGGGCACCGCCAGCGTTCCCGCGGGGCTGGTGGTGAACATCGGCGGCAAGACCATCTATCACCTGGGAGACACGGCGCTGTTCAGCGATATGGCGCTGCCAGGCAGGCGCGATGCGATCGATGTGGCGCTGGTGCCTATCGGGGGGCACTACACGATGGATCGCATCGATGCCGTGGAGGCGTGCAAGCTGATCGGCGCCAAGCAGGTGGTGCCCTGCCACTACAACACCTTCCCGCTGGTGGACACCGATGTGCAGGCGTTCAAGGCCGACGTGGAAGCAGCAGGCGCCGGCGAGGTCGTGGTGCTGGAGCCCGGGGAGAGCCATACGCCATGACGATGACCCACGCGGTGGTCTTGATCGAGGCTGAGCGCGACGCGCTGTCCACGCTGGGCAGCGCGCTGGCCGACATCGACGGTGTGGCAGAGGCCTATTCCGTGACCGGCGAGTGGGATTTCGTGGCAATTGTGAGAGTGCCCCACCACGATCAGCTGGCCGACGTGGTGACCGGAGAAATAACGGCCCTGCCAGGCGTGGCGCGCACGCAGACGATGGTGGCCTTCGCGGCCTACTCGCGCCACGACCTGGAGGCGCTGTTCTCGATCGGGGAGTAGACCGAGATGCCAGCGGTGCCCCTGAAGTCCGAGTATCGCCCGACGCTGGCGCAGCTGCTGGCGCCCAGCTGGCACAGGGCCTCGCGCGCGGTGCGCCTGCTGGTGATGGCGGGGGCAGCGGCATTGGTGGTGGGCGTGGTGGCCTTGACGCTGACCCTGCTGCCGGCCCACATCTCCTACGGCGGCCCGGTGCCTTTCAGCTTCAGCTACCGGGGCCTGCACCGCGTAGCGCCCCAGGCGGGGGCTGATGTGCAGGTGGAACGTCGCAGCACTAGCGGGCGCCTGCTGGACTCATTTGCGGTGGCGCCGCTCAAATTGCCCCCCTACGAAGGCGGTCTGAGCGGCGAGCTGCCGCTGTATGCGGTCGGCTATATCCATGCGCTGTCGACGAAGTACGCGGGCTTCGAGCTGCAAGGCGAGGGCAAAACGCGCGTCAATACGGCACCGGCCTACAACATCTACTACTCCGTGCTGGTGGCCGGACAGCGGGTCTACGGCCGCGATGTGCTGCTGGTGCCAGAACGCCCCGGGGCGCGCGAAGGCGTCTCGATCAGGATGCTCACCTCACCGCTCTCAAGCCGGCAGGTTACCTCGCCGCTGCTGGTGGCAACTGCGGGTCTGCTCTACAAGCCGCTGCGCACTTTCAGCTTCAGCTGAGGGGGTCGCTCCGCGGCGTCAGACACCACCCACGATGCTCGACGTGCCACCGGCACGCCTCCGCTCGGTGTGCGGCGTCTGCCATCCACGGCCCGACCCCCTCAATCCTGGGTCCAGGCCTAGTTCGTGGGGTCTGCGGTGACCGGCTGCGGGGTACCCGCAGGAGTCGAGACCGTAGGCGTCGTCGTGTCGCCACCCGTGCTGGCGGGAGGCGGAGTGACGGGCGTGATGGGGGGTGCCGTTTCGGTTTCGGCGGCCGCAGGCGGCTGAGAAGGTGCCGGCGGAGGCGTAGTTTCCACGGTGGGTGTCGTTTCGACGGGCGGCGCGGTTTCGGCGGCAGGGGCCGGTGCAGCCGCGGGGACACTGGTGGTGGTGTCGTCGGTCGGCGAAGGCAGCGGGGTGGACTCGGTGGTGACCTGAGTCACGGGCGGCTTTTCCTCGACGGGCGACTTGACGGGCGTGGCGACCGCGTTAGTCGGTTCCGCACCCGCTCCAGTCGTGGAGTCGGCGGTGGTGGGGGCGGTGACGGCAAGATGCTTACGCGCGTGACGGCGGTGAGCGGCAAGTGCGGCGAGCGCGGCGGCGCTGACGCTTGAGCTGCTCGGCTGCGCGGTGGAGCGCGCGACGGTTGGCGCGGCATAAATGTGGTGAGACAGGGCTGCGGCGGTAGCGGCGGCCGAAGCGGAAGCGGTGACGGAGGCGGCGTGATGGCGATGACTGTGCCCGCTGCCGGAGTGGTCAACCTCGACGGCGCCGGCAGTGACGAGCGCGGCGGCGGCGAGAGTGGCGGCGGCCTTGGTGGCCAAAGCCCCGGCGCCGGCGGTGGCAAGGCCTCCCATGCCCATGCCACCGGCGGCGCCCGCGCTCGCGGCGGCCGAAGCTCCAGCGGTGGCACCCCCAGCACCAACCGCATGAGCTCCGCCAGCCGAGGCGGTCGACCCAAACTTGGTCAAAAGCAGCTTCTTGAACAGCAGCAGCGGCCCAACGGGAAGGATCGCCGCAAGCGCGTGGTTGTTGTCCTTGAGGTGCTTGCGGAAGGCGCGGCAGCGTTCGCAGTCGCGCAGGTGGCGCCGTTCGGCAGCCTCCACCTTGACGAGCCCCTCGGCGGCCTCGCCGAGCTTGACGCGCACCTCATCGCAGCTCAGCTGGCGTGCCTCAGCGGCCTCGGCCAGCGAGATGCGGGCACGCACCAGCAGCGACTTCACGGAAGGCACCGTGGTCTCCATCGCCTGCGAGATCTGCTCGTAGGAGAGCGCATCGATCTCGCGCAGCAACAGCGCCGTGCGCTGGGTCTCGGGCAGCTTCTGCACGTCGCCGATGAGCTGACGGAAGCTCTCGCGGCGCAGCACCTGCTCGCCGGTGGACATGCCGTGGTCGGCGTAGTGGATGTCCATCGAGTCCACGCCGATGGCGGAGGCACGGCGCAGATGGTTGAGCGAGCGGTTACGCGCGATGCGGTAGAGCCAAGGCCTGACATTGATCTCGCGCTCGTCGGCGAGAATCGCGTTGAAGGCGGCGACGAAGACCTCCTGCAGAACGTCCTCAGCGTCCTCCTTGGAGTTCAGCATGTGCCGGCAGAAGGCCAGCAGGCGCGCGTGGTAGCGCGAGAAGAGCGCCTCGAAGGCGGACTGCTGCCCGCGGCGTGTCAAAGCGATCAGGCGCTCGTCAGACTGTAAGCGCAGCAGTGACCCCGAGCCTCCTCTGGGGCCGGGCAATGCAGTGGGTTTTAGTGCGGAGACCTCCACGGCGGGTCCAATCGCTGGCTTTGAAACGCTGCTCTGTAGGTAAATACACCGTAGCAACGGGGAAGTTGCGGCTGAAAAGCACCAACTCCTCGTCCTGGGCTATCCGGGATCGGGCGGGCGTAAACTGGTCGAGCACGCCCGGGTGGCGGAATCGGTATACGCAATCGACTTAAAATCGATGGCCCGAGAGGGCTTGTGGGTTCAAGTCCCACCCCGGGCATCCCATTTGATTGGGAATAGATTGGACCCGCCCGCCCCCGGCTCGCCGGCTTCCGGCCGGCTGCGCCACCCTCTTGTAGAGTCGCGGTCCTGATGTCCACGGAGATCCCACAGGAGACAGGCGAGGCGACAGGCTCGGAGACCGAGGCCGGCACCTTCCACGGCGGCCGCCTAGTGGCGCGGCGGCTGAAAGCGAACGGCGTGAGCAAGCTGTTCACGCTGTCAGGCGGCCATCTGTTCTCGATCTACGACGGCTGCAAGGAGGAGGGCATCGAGATCGTGGACGTGCGCCACGAGTCCACGGCGGCATTCGCGGCGGAGGGCTGGGCGAAGGTGACGCGCGAAGTGGGCGTATGCGCGCTGACGGCAGGCCCAGGAGTGACGAACGGAATGAGCGCGATGGCAAGCGCACAGGCAAACCATTCGCCGATGGTGGTGCTGGGCGGCCGAGCGCCGGCAGGCCGCTGGGGCATGGGCTCATTGCAGGAGATCGATCACGTGCCGTTCGTGCGTCCGCTGACGAAGCTGGCGGCGACGCCGGAAAGCACGCAGGAGATCCCAGGCCTGGTGGAAGAGGCATTCACGGCGGCGCAGGCACCGCACGGAGGCCCGACGTTCGTGGACTTCCCGCTGGACTACGTATTCATGGAGGCAGCAGAGGGCGAGTTCGATCTGCCGCTCGCAGGAGAGGGAAAAGAAGAAGGGGAGGGGGGCCGGCTAGGCCGGCCAGGTGTTGGCCGCGCAACCCAAGCAATCACGCGCACGAAGGGAGCTCTTGCGGATGGCCCAGCTCTGGAACGCGCGGCCGAGCTGTTGCGAGGAGCCGAGCGTCCGGTGGTGATGGCAGGCACGGACTTGTATTGGGGCCACGGGGAGGAAGCGCTCGTGGAGCTGATTGAGGCGCTACGGATACCGGCGTTCGTAAACGGCCTGGCACGCGGCTGCGTGCCGGCAGACCACGAGCTGTTCTTCTCACGCGCGCGAGGACAGGCACTGAAAGAAGCGGATGTGGCGCTGGTGGTAGGCGTGCCGATGGACTTCAGGCTGGGCTTCGGGGCGTCGTTTGGCGAGGAGACGGAGATCGTGGTGGTGGACGTGGCGGAGCCGCAGCGCAGGCACCCGCGCGCGGTGGCAGCGGAGCTGTATGGGGGTCTGCGCCAGACGCTGACGGCCCTGCGTAGCGCGGCGGCCTCGGAGGTCAGGCGCAGCAGCGCGTGGGTGACAGGTTTGCGTGAAGCCGAGAGCGAGAAGCGCGCGAAGGAGCGAGAGGAGCTTGAAGACGAGCGCGCGCCGCTGCATCCGATGCGGCTGTACCACGAGCTGGGCCAGGTGCTGGATCGGGACGCGATCGTGATCGGCGACGGAGGTGACTTCGTGTCCTATGCAGGCCGCGTGATCGACAGCTACAAGCCAGGATGCTGGCTCGACCCCGGCCCGTTTGGATGCCTGGGCACAGGACCGGGATACGCGCTGGCGGCGAAGCTGGCACGGCCGCAGAGCCAGGTGGTGCTGCTGCTGGGCGACGGGGCGTTCGGCTTCTCGGGGATGGAGTTCGACACGTTGGCGCGCCATGGCGTGAATGTGGTCGGAGTGATGGGCAACAACGGGATATGGGCACTTGAGAAGCACCCGATGGAGTTCCTGTACGGGTACTCGGTGGCGGCAGAGCTGCGAGCGGAGACGCGCTACGACGAGGTGGTGGAAGCACTAGGCGGCCACGGCGAGCTGGTGCGGCGCCCAGCAGAGCTGCGAGGAGCGCTGGAGCGCGCGCTGAGCGCAGGAGCGCCGGCGCTGGTGAACGTGCTGACGGACCCCGACGTGGTGTACCCGCGCAAGTCCAACTTGGCTTAGCGCCGCGTGGCAATCTCAAAAGCTTGGCCCTAGGGCTTAGCGCTCCACCCGAAAGCGACCCCAAAAAGCGAGGAAGCCGCCAGGGTGGGCGGCTTCCTCAGAAGCCCTGAGGGACAGGCAGGGGTAAGTACCTCAGGACTGGGGGGTAGGGCGACCCGGGACGGCGGGAGCACCGATCGCTCGGTACCTCGCCCCAGGTCTATGGACCGTCTGAGAGGGCGCGTGGCACGGCCCCACGCCGCCTCAGTGAGAAGCATATCGCATGTCAGAACTTTTGGGGAGACAAGAAAGGACTCATCCGAGCCCAGCGAGACGCAGCGCACCACCGCGCAGAATGTCGTGCTCAGAGACCTCGACATGGTCGAGCTCAAAGGCGCGCAGGGCCTCCTGCAGCAGGATCATGCCGGCGACAATTGTGGGAGCACGGTCGGGGTGCAGGCCGACAACGTCACGGCGCTGCTCATCGGTCATATCGGCGAGACGCGCAAGGAGCAGATCGACGGTGGCCAGCAAGAGCGTGTAGCCGTGCACGCGCGCAGGGTCGTAAGGGTCGAGCTCGAGATCGATGGCGGCGGCGGAGGTGGCGGTGCCAGCGACGGCGATGCCACGCGTGACGGGCGCGCGCTCCTGCGGAGGCAGGCCGTCGAGGAAGACCTGGCGGGTGTCGAGCGCAAGCTGCTGCAACTCCTCGGGCGCAGGAGGGTCGGAGTGGATGTGGCGCTCACTCATGCGCACGACGCCCGCCTGTAGAGAGACGTGAAAGCCGGCAGTGTGGTCGTGGCCGACGATGAACTCGGTGGAGCCGCCGCCGATGTCGATGACGACAGTGGGCTCAGCGGATGGCTGACGGTCACTCATGGCGCCTTGAAAAGTGAGCTGAGCCTCTTCATCGCCCGAGAGAGTGCGCGCGTCGAGCCGATAGTCATTGCGGACGCGCTCGGTGAAGGCGGCACCGTTGTGGGCATCGCGCACGGCTGAGGTGAGCACGGCAAGGTTGGCCTCACAGTGATGCTCGTCGATGAGCCGGCGATAGTCGGCGAGCACGGCGCAGGTGCGCTCGATGGCCTCCTCGCCGAGATCCCCGCCGGAGTCGACGTGTTCCCCCAGGCGCGTGACGCGCGAGTGCCTGACGAGATCGCTGACCGTGCCGGAAGACTCAACGTCGGCTATGAGCAGGCGAGTGGAGTTGGTGCCGATGTCGACCATGGCGACGCGCATTCGGGCGGGGATGCTAGAGGTGCCGTAGGTTTGGCGTCACGAAGAAAGCAATGGAGGAGAGCGAGATGAGCGAATGGAGGAGAGCGAGATGAGCGCAAGCGAGAACAGCCCGGTCGCATTGGTAAGCGGAGCCAACCGCGGAATCGGCCGTGAGGTGGCGCGTCAGCTGGCAGCGCGCGGCTACCGCGTGCTGCTGAGCGCGCGCGAGGAGCAGAAGGCCAGTGCGGCGGCTGCGGAACTGGCGCAGAGCACGGGCGCAGAGGTGACGCCGCTGCAGTTGGATGTCGCCGACCCAGCGAGCATCGCGGCGGCAGCCGCGCGCGTGCAGGCCGATCCAGGCAAGCTGGATGTGCTGGTCAACAACGCGGGCGTGGGCAGCGACTTCGGCGTGTCAGGCGTGGAGCCGGACTTCGCGAAGGTACAGGCGGCGCTGGATACGAATTTCTTTGGCGCCTACCGCCTGACGATCGCGCTATTGGGCCTGCTGCGTGAGAGCGAGCATCCACGCATCGTGAACGTCTCAAGCGGCATGGGCGGCGTGGCGGAGATGGGCGGATGGTCGCCGGGTTATCGGGTCTCCAAGGCAGCGATGAACGCTATGACGCGTATCCTCTCCACCGAGCTGGCGGGCGAGGGTTTCCTCGTGAACTCGGCCTGTCCGGGCTTCGTGAAGACCGACATGGGGGGGCCGATGGGGGCGCAGAAGCCGGTGGAGGACGGCGCCGCGGGGATCGTCTGGCTGGCCACACTGGGGGACGACGGGCCAACGGGCGGCTTCTTCAGGGACGGCAAGCCGGTGGTGTTCTAAGAGCGATTTTTGCTAGAATATGGCTCAACGACGCGGGGTGGAGCAGCTGGTAGCTCGTCGGGCTCATAACCCGAAGGTCGCAGGTTCGAATCCTGCCCCCGCTACTAAGGAAAGGCCCGGAAATCCGGGCCTTTCCTTTTGGGCAGGCCGGGTCTTTGGTGGGGCCGTTGTTCCAATGTCGTTCCAATTTGTTTGGGCACTCGACTGTAGACCCTGCTACAGCAACGTCAGCCGACCCATCGCTGTGCGATAGGTCGTGGATGAACGCAAGGTGGTGTTGATGGCAAGGTGCCACATTCAGGGTGCTACACTCGTCATTACTTCGACTAGAGTAAGGAGTCGGATGATGAGCAGGCACAAGACATTGACATCGCCAACTTCGGGGTCTGCCGGCCTGCGTCGCCGAGCGTCGACAGCGCGCAGCACGCGAGCCAAGGTTGTAGCCGGTGAACTGCGGGTCTACTTCCGCTCGGCGGCACAGCTGGCACTGGCGCTGGGGACGTCGCGCGACACGCTACGTACATGGAGCACAGCCAGAGCTCCCGCACGTCCCCGGGTGGAGTTGCTCAATGCGGCTGAGCTGCTGCTCGTTCTATGTCGGGCGGCTCGCCGTTATGTGGTCGACGACCTCCAGGTTGGCGAATGGTTGAATGCACCGGATCCGCGTCTGCATGGCGCATCGCCGGCTCGGGCGCTGCGGCAGGACGGGCGTGAGGGCCTTGATGCGTTGCTCGCCGGACTCGCCGTTGTAGCTCCAGTCAGGCCGGACGGGCCGATCGACATGCCATCGCTGGAGGATCTGCGCATCGCACTCGCACGCGGGGTGGGTGACGAGACTGTCGGTCGGATCGAACGGATCGCGGGCGCCGTCCCAATCAGGCTCAGCGACGCTCAGCTGGACGTTGAGTTGGCGTCGACGACCGACGAAGAGGCATCCGTCGCCGAGGGCGATGGCCGTTCAGCGGTAGCACCCTAAAAGGCGCGTTCTCCGAGCCAGGCGCCTCTCGTCCAATCAGCCGCCACGCGCGGGGGCTGATGCTTGGTGAAGCTCAGCGCCCCAGCGCGTCGCAGGTTCTCTCTGCGATAGCCGGTACGCTCGCTGTGGGGTGCGTGCTTGATGGCTGCTTGTGACCAGCGAAGCCGACGCTGCCACTCCGATGCCACTGGAGTTTTGCGGTGTGCGGCGACCTCCAGGAGCGCATCGAGCAGCAGGGCGACCAGCTCGCGACCAACCTCAGGAATCAGCTCATCGCTGTGGCCCGCGTCAAGCACGTACAGCGGACCGGTGCCATGCAGGTGCCATGCCAGTACCGACAACGGTATCGGTATGTAGTTGGGCCGCTCCTGCCAGATCCCCAGCACACGGCCCTTTTCGTCGCCGCCATTGCGCAGCCGGTCGGTGACGCTCCACGCCAACCCGGTCGGCCAGCGCCCTGAATGGGCGAGGATTGGTGCAGCCGAGGACGACGCTCGCAGGAAAAGGTGGGGATGTCCGGCGCCGGTGAGGCCGTGATCGACTTGGACGTGAACCTCGCCGCTCTCGCCGGTGACCTTGACGTTGTAGGACGGAATCTCAGCGACACCCTCTGGCTGAGGATGTCGGCTGGTCGCAGTGGTTGTCCCGGATGCGCGACGGTGCTCGTAGGGTGTCTTCCTACTCCTTGTCATCCCGTCCGAGTACCTTCATGAGGGCGGTCTTGGCGTCTTCCAACGCTATAAGAGCCTCGTCGAGTTGGTCATATGCGCGCGTCGCGTTGGTGCTGGGCTGCGCGGCGGCGGTCAGAGCCTTGAGTCCCCGCTCAGTGGGCTTCTTGACTGCCCGGATGAGTGTTCCCAAGGGAGAGTCGATTCGGTAAAGGTAGACGGGGTCCTCCTGCCAATCTGGAAGCTCGTCGCCCGGGAAGAAGCCGATGCCCTGTCCCTCAAGCTGGGACGCGATGCGCTCGCGCACGTTTGCGCCCAGGCGTTGGGCGCCGTCCGCATCGCGAAGGTCAAGAGCGACAACGCGAAGCGGCCGGTCCATCGGCACGGCGTCTGAGAGTTCGTCAAAGTCCTTGAATCTTCCCATCTGCAAACCCCCTGCTATTCGTACACAAAATCACTGTAAGTTTTATTTTAGCATAAGGAATAATCTTGGTCAACTCCTAAAACGCAGGCAGCTTGCCCGTGCATCTGGTCTGCGGTGGGCTTTGCCTGTGGTTGAACAGGGTTTTGTAGCGTCTGCTACGAGCGCTGCTTGTCGGCCGCCTTGCGGCCTACAATCGGGAGATCATGGCTAAGCGGTCCTATGGCAGCGGTCGTCTCTTCGTGTACACGGACAAGGCTGGCAGGGAGAGCTGGTATGGCTCGTGGCGGGCGGGGGCAAGGCGCGTGCAGCGCAAGATCGGTCCCAAGCGCCCACTGGGCGGCACGCGCGGCCTGACGCGGGTCCAGGCAGAGCGCGAGCTGCGCAGGCGGATCAACCACGACCTCATCCTCGCCACTGCGGAACGCAAGACGCTCGCGGACGCTGGCACGCTCTACATCGACCACCTCGAGCATGTGATGGATCGCAAGCGCTCGACGATCCAGGACTATCGGGGCTATCTGAGGCGCCATCTTGAAGGCTTCTTCGGAGAGACGCCGATCGACCGGATCGACCCGGCGAGGGTCGCCTCCTACCTCAAGCAGAAGCGCGCGGCGGGCCTGTCGGGCAAGACGGTCCAGAACCACCTGAACTTCCTGCACGGCATCTTTGCCTTCTCGATCAAGCGCGGGTGGGTGCTGAGCAACCCGGTTGCGTATGTCGATCGCCCCAAGCAGGCGCGCTCGCCCCACCGGCGCATTCGCTTCCTGCAGCCGCACGAACTCGATGGGCTCATCGAGGCGGTTCCCGACGATCCGCTGGGCGCTGTCGAGCGGCCGCTCTACCTGGCTGCCGCCTTGACCGGCCTGCGCCAGGGCGAGCTGCTGGCGCTGAAGTGGATGGATGTCGATTGGCTGGCGGGACGGGTGCGGGTGGCCGACAACTTCACGCGCGGGAAGTTCGACAGCCCCAAGTCCCACGAGGGTCGCTCGGTGCCGATGGCCGATCGCCTGGCGCGCGAGCCTGAGCTTCATTCTCAGCGCTCGGCCTACCGCACGGACGAGGATCTTGTCTTCTGCCACCCCCACAGCGGCAACGTGCTCGACCCCTCGAAGATGCGCAAGCGCTTCGGAAAGGCCATCGCGCGGGCGGGGGTGCGTGAGATCACCTTCCACGAGCTGCGCCACACGTTCGGCACTCAGATGGCCGCTGCCGGCGCTCCGCTGCGTGCGATCCAGGAGTGGATGGGCCACGCCGATGCCAAGACGACCGAGATCTACCGCCACTACGCTCCCGACCCGACCAATGGGGCGCAGCTGGTCGAACGCGCGTTCAGCGTATCCTCGCCAGCGATGCTCGACACAAGGCCGGCACAGGAGCAGACAAGGTGAGCGCCACTGCCGATGGCGTGAGGATCGAGCGCGCTGGGCAGGCGCTGATCGAGGCGACGGCTGCTCCGGCCAAGGTGATCCTGTTCGGGTCGCGCGCTCGCGGTGACGGCGACGATCGCAGCGACTTCGATTTCCTGGTGATCGAGCGGGAGGTCGAGGATCGCTTCGGGGAGATGGCGCGACTGGGACGAATCCTCGGGCGGCTCTTGATCCCTGCGGATGTGGTGGTCGTGAGCGAGCGGCACGCGCTGAGGTGGGGGGCGGTCAAGGGCTCCTTGGTTCACGAGGCCATGAGCGAGGGACGGGTCGTTGCCGAATCCTGACGCGCGCGAGCTGGCATCGCTGCTGGTGCGCAAGGCCGAAGGAGACGAAGCGATCCTCGACAAGGCGCTTGACGATTCCGACGTACCCGATGACGTGCTCGGCTTTCACGTTCAGCAAGCCATCGAGAAGCGTCTGAAGGCCGTCCTCGCCTTCCACGAGATTGACTTCGACCGCACCCACAGCATCGGCTATCTCACCTCCCTGTTGGAGCACCACGGCATCGAGCTTCCGGGGGATCGCGAGCAGATAGAGAACCTGACGCCCTGGGCGGTCGTAGCGCGGTATCAGAGCAGCGTTGAGGAAGTGCTCGACCGCGCCGCCGCTCGGGAGCAGATGTCGGCCGTGCGCGACTGGTCGAAGCGTCTGCTGGCCGAGGATGGAGAGCAGGACGAAATGCCCTCCTCGTAATACCGTTGTTCCATTCGTTGTTCCAATATGAGCAAATCCGACCCCAGCGAGCCCAACCCAACCCCAGCAAACACGGGCAACCTCACCCAACCCGACTCCCCTCCGGCGAACTCATAACCCGAAGGTCGCAGGTTCGAATCCTGCCCCCGCTATGTCTTTGACGGAGACGATTCCGTCAGCAGCGAGGCCCTCCAACCGGAGGGCTTTCGTGTTCTCGAAGGCTTGCGCGACGGCCTCGGTGACGGTGGCGCTGATCTCCACGCGCCGGCTCGTCTTGTCGAACTCGACGCGTAGCTCGAACGCCTGGAAGACTTGGCGCTTGACCTGAGGGGTCGCGTCGCGCAACTGGTTGCTGAGGTCGGGTAGCTGCGCGAGGCGCTCGGCCAGGTAGTCGGCCTCGGCCTCGATCTCTTCGACTGTCATCGCATCCAGCGCTTCCTGTGCGGCCTGCCTGTCGGCCTCCAGTTCCTCGATGCGCGCCTTCACGACCTCGGGCTGTACGCCGGCCTCGATTGCGCGGACCTGCGCGGCGATGTTGCGGTCGGTGGTGGCGATGGCTTCGCGCAGTTTGGTGGCCTGGACGTGCTCGCCGCGCTTGCGCTCTCGGTCGTAGCCTCGTAGCTGCTGGGCCAGCTTCTTCAGGCGCATCGGCCCCCAGACTCGTTCGGCAAAGAACTGTTCGACCAGTGGCAGCAGGGCGTCCTCTCGCAGGGACACCCACTTTTGGCCTCCGTGGATCTCGGTGGCGGCGGTGTCGCCGTAGGAGGCTCCGTAGCCGCATACGTGGTAGACGTGGCCTTTGCGCGTCTTGCCTTGCATCGAGAGCGGCTGGTGTCCGCCCGCGCAGTAGAGCATCCCGGCGAAGAGGTAGGCGCGGTGTCCGTTCCCGTTGCTCGCTCCGTTGGTGTGCTGGCGGCGGGGGCGGCTCTGGAAGCGTTCCTGTGAGCGCCTGAAAGTCTCGTCGGATATGAGGGCTGGGTGTGCGTCCTCGGAGACGATCCACTCCTCCTGCGCCCTGAGCCTTGGTCCGCCGCCACTCTGGCGCGCGGTGGCGAAGTCGAGGCGATTCCACACCATGCGACCTGTGTAGACCGGGTTACGCAGTATCGAGCGGATGGTGCTGGTGGCCCAATGACAGCCTCTGTTGCGGGCTGAATCGACGTGGCGGGGTGGGGGTGGCCCTCCGGGTCGATTCAGGTGGTTGGCGATTGCTTTCAGGCCCCAGCCCTGATTGGCGTGCAGGTCGCTTATCTCCGCGATCACCGGGGCCTCGTCGGGCTCCGGGACGAGCGTGACGCGCTGCTTGTCTATGCCACGGTGGCCTTGGGGGAGGTCGTGTAGTTCGCGCCGGTAGCCGTAGGGAGCGCGTCCGCCCATGCGGTAGCCCTGCTCGGTGCCCTCGCGCATACCGCGCCGCGTTTCGCGGGCGAGCTTGGAGCGCTCGAACTCGTCCCATAGCTGCTGCATCCCGACGAACATCTGGCCCTCTGGCGTGTCGGTGTCGCCTGCTCCCATCGCGTAGTGGACCGAGACGCCGACCGTTCTGAGTTCGCGTTCGTACAGCGCGGCAAGGAGACGGTCCCGTGCAAGGCGGCTGGTGTTGTAGACGACGACGCCATCGAAGCGTCGTCCCTCTTTGTCGCGTGCCTCGGCCATGAGCGCGGCCCATCCGGGGCGATCAGCCTTTGCGCCCGTCTCCTGGTCGGTGAACGTCACCACGACTTCGCCCCCGGCCTCAGCGCCGCGCCGCTCGTTCGCCTTGTGCTGCGACGGGAAAGCCAAGGCTGGGTCCTGTTTGTCGTCGGTGGACAAGCGCAGGTAGTCAGCGAGGCGGGTAGGAGTCATCGATCCCCCTTCTTTGCTGCCTTGTTGCGCTTGGCCTTGGCTCTGGCGCGGCGGCGTTCTGCGGCGTACTCCTTCTGGTGGGCCACACAGCGCTTCACCTGGAAGGCATCTTGCACCTGGATCGTGCGCTTGGCGCCGCAGAGCTTACGGCCGGGGCCAACGTGGTGCTTGCACTTGATGATGGTGGTCTTGCTTTTTGGCGTCTTGCCATTCGCTTCGATGGGGAACTCCGCCTTGCGCGCGCTCATCGCAGAATCTCCAGCTTGCTGCTGGACACTTCGATGGTGGCGTTTTCGCCGTCGCGTTGCACCAGGGCGTGCTGCGTGGTCCGGCCACCCCACGGGTCGATGACCACGCCTTCGGTGCCGTCCTCCAGTTTGACGCGAGTTCCCTTGCTGATTGTGTTCATGTCGGGCTCTTTCGTATGAGTGTCGAACCGAACGTCTCTGCTCGATCCCGCATCCCAAAGGAAATCATGTCTTTACGTATCACGGCAATTATTAGAATCTAAGGAAAATGGTTTATTCGCAACGTCAAATGGCTGCCCGACAAGGAGGCGCAGCGCTGAGAGTTGCCTGGCGGCACGCTGGTCGTGAGAGGGGTCGGAGGCAGGCAGCACACTCAGCGCGCCGCTTGTTTGTAGCTCTAGGTCGGTCGATTCCTCCACATAGAGTCTTTATGTTCGGCGCCGCCGCGCCTGAAGGGAACATCTGTTTGCCTCGGCTGTTTTCGCATTCCCACAAGCTTTTCGAACCCCGAATATCGGCACCAGACCGCCCGGTCGTGATTTGCCAAGCCGTCTGAACCTCCTCTCGGTCTTTCTGTGACACGGAGCCGGATTTGCACTACCCCTGCGCTCAACGTTTGGCTCCGGGGCTTCTGAGGGCCTTCCTGTGCCCTGACATAGATCGGGCCGCCACAAGGACGGCCCGAGAGCCTCGATCTTCTGGAGGGGGATCACCCAACATTTTACCTGCCCGCATCACCGCTCGCAATTTCTCCCTCCTTGTGGCTCGGCATCGTGTGTGCTTTTATGTGGGGGTGCCCGTTGCTCCGTTGGCCCATTGAGCCCGAGACGGAGTTGGCCCAGCCCTCACGCTCTTTACTCAACAATTGCCGCGCCTGGCATTGGAGCCCTATCGTCAGCCGTCGCCAGTCTTTCTGGAGAGGGAGATTGCCATAACGGACCACCGGTACAGTGAGGGTGGGCAGAGGGGCATCAGCCGGCCTCGTGAGGCATCAAGTAGCTAAGGCGTCGGGCAGCGACACCAGGGGGCTCCCACCAGACAATCCAGATTTGTGTGTCCGCGTGCCCGAGCCGCATCCCGTCGGCCGGGCAGGGGGCCGGTATGGGGCTATGTCGAATCCGAAAGGATCGGCGCTGCTGTAAGAGAGCGACCTGGAAGCAGACCAGCCTTCACCCCTCATGACTGCGAGGAATATGAGTGGGTTTTGCGGCTCCCCTCTCCCTTGGAGCTTTGCCTCTGTGGGGGGAGGGGGGCCTTCTCCTCTGCCAGCTCAGAATAGGGCATGAGGGCACTCCTCAAAGAAGGTAGAGCGAAGCAGCGGGGGGAGAGCATCCCACTCCCACTCCATCCCCTAGGTGAAGCTCTCGACTCTCCGAAGAGAGACATAAAAGGCTTGGTTGAGGAGCGAATCTTCAAGGAGAAGCTGCGTCTGTCAAAGGTCGCGTACGAGGTCGGCGAGGGGGACTTCGAGGGCGTCGGCGATGAGCTTGGCGGTGGTGATGCTGGGGGAGAACCATCCGGCCTCAAGCTCTCCGAGGTACTTGGGGTCCATTGCGGTGGCGTGGTTCTTGCCGTCTTTGCTGCGTGAGACGGCGGGGATGAGTGCGGCTACGTCCTCCAGTGTGCGGCCTTGGGCTTGTCGCTGCTGGCGAACTGCCTTGCCGAAGGCGAGGGCGGTTGGCTCCGGGGTTGCACGGCGGCGTGGCATTGCTCGGAAGGAGACTGGGAATCGTCCGCCGAATGAACTAGACATGTCTAGGGTCAACGGGTTGCTTGTCGCTGGGATCGACCTTTCGGGTCGCACGACCGGCACAACGGCGCTGGCCTGGCTGGCGGGAACGGCATCACGCGAGCGCCCCGTCTTGGACCGGCCGGTGGTCGCTGGTGGCCTGCGAGGCGCGGGGGAGATCAGAGGATCGTCAGCCTCTTGGTGGATGCTCGCCCGGACGTGGTTGCGATCGACGCGCCGCTGCGTCTCCCCCACGCGGTCATCTGTCGAGACGAAGGCTGCGGGCGATGCTTCCCGCCCAGCGGTGCCTACCCGTCATATCGGATGCTGGAGCGCAAGGAGCGATGGGACCCGCCAACGAGTCGTCCCCCGATGCCGATGGTCATGGTGGCGGCCATCGCCTTCCGGGCGATCTTCCTGCGCCGGCTGCTGGAGCGCGAGGGCATCCGAGTGATCGAGACATGGCCTGCTGGAGCGCTCCGCCGTATCCAAGGCGTCGATGAGCGGGTGCCGTCACATCTGGACGCGGCGACTCGCGCTCGGCTGGTGCTCAGGCGCGTCGATGACCCCGGCCAGCAGCTTCAACAGCAGGGTCTACCGCTGGACGTGCTGGATGCCGTGGCAGCTGCGCTGGCCGCTTGGGCAGAGGCGACAGGCCGGTCGCATCGAGTCGAGGTAGACGGGTGGCCCGATGAGGGCAGCATCGTGCTCCCCGGCAGCGTCGTGCACCATCCGCTACCGCCCGATTAGGCCCGATTCGGCCGAATCTCTCGTCGGTGCGCCCGCACGCGCGCGCGCTGAAAATGCGATCCGAGCGACGCGAAGCCCTTCGATAATGGCATGGCTATCTGGGCCTTTAGGAGTCAGCGCGTGGCCTCCGAGGGGCCTTCCTGTGGCTCGGAGACATATGCGCGTGCAGATGACTGGTCATACGCAGGCGTTGGAGGGGCTGCCAGTGTCGCGTGGAGTCAAAGCAGCAGGAACAGAATTGCCAGCAAGATCGCGATGATGACTCCGGCGATCAGCAGGTATCCGAGAGTGGCCGCAGCTGCGAGTCCATAGATGACCACATTTGCAAGAGCGGATCTCTTCTCGACGGGCGCGGGGTGCCATTGCTCGTACATGGCTTCGATGTAAGGTCGGTTCTCGGGGAACCGCTGCAGGGCGGTCTCCTTATCCATGACGACTCCTTGGTCGTCCACATGTCCCTTGCATATCTCGCAAGGAAGGCAGTTCAGCGTAGGGCTCGCTTGTCTGGCAGCGGCATGTGTGCAGATCACTGTGTGTGGTGATGGATATGGAGCGGTCCGGCTGGTCGCGGGACGTTGCAAGCAGCCCTACGGGCGGTGGAAGCGGAGATATCCATGTCTGGAAATGAAATCATAGACATGTTCCACCGTGTCGTCTTGTACGGCGCGGGAGGGGCGACCCGGCGCTTCACGGCTGGCAGCGCGGACTCTACTTACCGATCCACCAGAACATCCTCCATCCGAATACTTGACATATTCAAGGTATTCTGATATATTGATTGCCCCCGCGCCGCGTGAACGGCCGGGGGCGTGGCACCGGGGGAGGAACCCACCCGGCGCAAAAGCAACATAGCGCCAGGTCGTCTCTCGGAGCCTCCAAGTCAACCAGGAGGAACCGACGACATGAGCTTTATCACCGTGCCTGCTGCCGTTGTGCCCCTGCTGTACTCAGGCCTGGAGCTTGAGATATGGGGACTCGACGGAGAGTTAGACCAGGCTTTCCAGACCCGCGAAGAGAACCCCGCATGGTTTGAGACGCCGATAGATCGCCTCGATCAGACACGCGAGCTATTGCGCGTGATTGACTGGCTAAGGACCGGTCCCCCGGTCGAGGCCATCGTGGAAATCAGCAGCTGGCGTAAGACGCTGCTCGGCGGGCTGAACGCCGAGCTAAAGACACAGCGCGCCCTCCGCGACGCGCCAGGGAACGGCGCTGAGCTACGCGACGAAGCCAGACAGGCCATCGCTGAGATAGAGCGCTTCCTCGCCAAGCTCCCAGGACTCGAAGCCAACGCAGCCGAGGAAACCAAGCCCACCCAGCCCGACGCGGAGCAGGAGGGGGCCGAACGAGCCATCGTCCTGCAACTGCTCCAAGATGACCACGGCGAACGATGGTCCCGCATCGAGCTACAGGCGGCCCTGTGCGACGTGGAGCCCCGTGAAGTTGCTGTTGCGTTGGAGCAGCTGCGCGACGTGGGCGCTGTTCACCTGTCGGGCAGCCTTGTGTGGCCCTCCCGCTGCGCCCGACGCCTGGACGACCTCGGGATGGTGAGCATATGAAGGGCGATCCATCGCTCGGGCTCGTCCTGCGCCGCCTCCGCGTGCGGAACAGGATCACTCAGGCAGCGCTGGCCGCACGAATCGGCATGGGCGTCCCGACGCTGTGCGCGGTCGAGCGCGGGCTGCACGATCCGGGCTGGACGGAGGTCAGAGCGCGGGCGCTCGACGTGAGCCTTGACGAGTTGGGCGCGGCCGTCGAGCAGCAGACTCAGCGGGACGCACCGGGGGTGACGGTGCCATGAAGCACATTGAGCCAGAGCAAGCCCTCGGCGCTGCCGTGCGCCGCCTACGCTCAGAGCGAGGAATGACCCAAGAAGCACTCGCACGCTGCACCCGCGTCACGGTCCCCACGCTTTGCCGCCTCGAATGCGGCGTCTACCACCCCAACTGGCGCACCATCCGGCGGATCGCAGCCGGGCTAGGGATCACTCTGGCGGAGTTGATGACGGTCGTGGAAGCATTCGAGTAGCCAGCTGGGTCGTGATCGACTCGCAGACGTGGGCCGGGAGCATCACCCCGGCACCTTCATCGCCCGCTATCGACGCTCGGTGCTCCTGGCCGACTCTGATTCGGGCGGGCGCCGGGCTCCGTTCTAAGATCAGAGGCGCTGACGAGCGCACAACAGGAAAGGAACCAGCACGGTGGTGATCAGAAACGAGCTTCGACAGAACGAGCAAGGCGAGCCGGAGGTCTGGGCGAACCTCGGCGATATCCTCGACTGGCTCGACACGCTGCCCTCGCAGAGCAATCACCCGGCCGCAGCCGGCGCCGCACTGGAGATCAAGCAGATACTGCTGGCGCAGTTCGGCAATGCAACCGTGGTGCAGGGAGGCTAGCCAGTCGATATCGAAGCTCCAGGCCGCGTAAGGCAGCTTCGGGCATCGGCTAGCTTTGATTCTTTAGTTCTTTGTCTATCGAGTCGAGTGTCCGGTTGATCTCCTGAAACTCGCTCACCAGCCTTTCGAGCATCTCCTCGATTCCGCGAGTGGGATTCGTGTCGCGGATGTCCTGGACGACTTCGAGTATTCGCTGCAGGGTCTCACTGTCGCTCACATCGCCTCCTAAATCCTGTGTTGATTGGCGGGCATCGACGCGCGTTTGGCGTAGCGGCAGGCTTACTGTAGAGCGGACTTGTCGGCGGAGCCGTAGAAGCGCTTGACTCCCTCGCGCTGCGTTTCGCTTAGCCAGTGGGTTCGCTCGGGCACGCTCGCGCTCGCCGGTCGGGCTAGCTTGACCGAGCGACCGTGAGGAGCGCATCGGGGTCGTAGGTGGGGCCTCCAACCTCGACTAGCTGGTAGCGGTAGTCGCCTTCGGTTCGTTTGCCGGGCACGTGTCCTGTGACCCCTGCGACGGGTATGCAGGTCGTTGTTTTCCCTTGCAAGCGCCTAGCGAGCGTTGGCGCCAAGCGGTTGGTTCGTGGCTTCGTTCGGGGCTCATCGAACAGCCAGACCGCGTATATCTCGTCGGGCTCGTCCTCGATCAGCGTGAAGCGCTGCACCGCGAAGGTCGGGGGCGCCGCGAAGACGCTCACGAGCCCGGCCGTCGTGAGGCGAACGGCTATCGCGTCCTCATAGCGGTGTCGGGCGTTGATGTCGTCGTGCCAGGTCTGCGTGTAGGCGTAGGTGTTTCGCATCCACGCCACGGCCTGCTGCGCTTCGCTTGGACCGAAGGTCCGGGCGCTCCACTTCCGTTCGATGAACTGGCCGGGACCCCACCAACTCGGCTTGTCTTTCCATTCCCTCCGGGGGCTCCAGCGTTTGACCACCGTCTGCGATCGAAGTCGCAGCGAGAAGAACCGCTCCATCTCCTCTGACCACTCGTACACGGAGCCAAGGCTACCAACTCTACGAACTCCTCTCAGATGTCAATAGACAATACGATTCTTGCCCGCAAAGGCGCTGCTGGCGACGCCGGAGGGAGCGATGAAAGGCACGATTACGATCGAGTTGCGCACGGAGCGCACCCCAGACAGTGGCTCGGGGCTCCCCGATCTCGGCCACTACGCCTACTGGCTGAAGAAAGATGATTCCCACGCTCTTATTCAAGGACGCGAATGGCAAAGAGCGGCCCATAGGGGAGAAGTGCGAGATTGTCCGCGTCGGCACCGAGATTGAATAGGGGTATGTGGTATTCCTACGCTGCGAATGCCAATTATTCGACCGCCCCCGCACTTCTAGATAGCGATTCTTGGCGAGCCTTAGGTCGTGGCGTGGATAGCGTTGACGAGCTGCGTGATGAACTCAATGTGGTCGGATGCATCCGCATGAGAAATGTCGTTGAGCTTGGCGTCCTGAGGTCGCTCTAGACGTTGATAGTCACCCTCATGCACAATTTGGTTGCGACGAACAACGATCGCATTTAGTCGCTCCTTGACCACGTTCGGCATCATCTGTGGCGTCATTTGGTCTCCTATGTCCTGCCACTTGCGCTTGCCCGAGAGACCTGCCATAGATAGCGCCCGCGACACGCTGTCGTAGTTTTGGAAGCTGTCTCGAAGAAGGCGGTTGCGCAGTTGGCGCTTAACGGCCACCCGAGGACGGGACCTATAGGGTTTGCTGCGAGCCGCAATGCCAACCTTATCCGCCTGAGTCAGCAAGTCCTCGAATGGTATGTCGAGGTGTGCGAGCCCGCCGGGTAGCTTCTTGTGTGTGTAGGCTCGATGAACGATTAAGCCGATGCATATACGTATCGAGCGCGGCTACGGCCATCACTACGGACAGGCGACGCATATCTGCACGAACGTTGACCGGCAGTCTGGCTGCCCGGTAACGTCGCCGCCCTTCGGCCGAGAGGCCTATAAAACGTCGGCCAGTCGCTTGCGCCGCATCGAGCATTGATCGTGCGCGACCGAGAGCATCAGTCGCCGCGTCGTGGGGTTCGAACGGCATAGAAGGAACCTATCGGGGTGGAAGCCCCATGGCGGTAGTCGTACCAGCTTCTGCTGCAAGCGGACAGCCATCGATCCGTGGTGGTTGCGTCAGACGCTCTTCCATTTTGATGATGACTTCTGCCAGCCGAGATAGCCATCCTGCGGCAGTTCGATCTCGGCAAGGGCCGCCCATGCCTCGTCTGGAAGGTCGGACACGAGAATCCTACAGTTGGAAGTCTCATCCGTGATCACGATTCGCCCGCTGGGGCCCGATCTGCTACGTGCATTGGTGAGGCGTCCCACAAGCTCCTTAAGCGCAGGATACGTGTCCTTGGCGGCCTCCTCGGCAATAGCCCCCGCAAACTTGCTAGTCATCCATAAAGCAGGTGCCGTGACGTACAGGAGCCAAGGTACGTCTATGCTCCTAGCCTCCCAATCGGACGAGATCGAAGTCTCGATGCCGGCGCCCTTGAAGATGTCTTCGATCTCGGTTATCTCCTCTGCTGATACAGAAGCATCGAGTTCGATGCGAGCCAACGGTGCACGGTCGTCAGGCTCGATGTCGGCAGGACAAAAGGCGTGGACCGGGCTTGTCCTGCCTGGCGCACCTGGAACGCCGCCGCCGTCCAGAAACACAAGGTCTACCTCTTCGCCTTCCTCGATGGGGCGGCGACAGATCGCGCATAGCGCTCGCACAGTAGCCCTAGGCTGGCTTTACTTGTCGGTGAGAGCCCGCCACAGCGCTGGAGCCGTCTTGTAGACGGTCACCAAGGCCACGAGAAGCTCAAGCAGCAAGTTCCAAGGACTGTTCATCGATCAAGTACAGCACATTCCTGCGGCTACAATCGCTCCTGTGACTAAGGGGTTCGCCACAGGCCAGAGCGTATTTGTCGAGATTGATGGCGGGCGAGTAGATGGGGTCTTTGTGCGTCCCGGAGAGCCCGATGAGGCGATCACACTCGAAAGTCGGGGGATCGAAGGTCCATACAAGCGCGACGTTGCTTGGGTCCAGCGGGCCGATACCGGGGACATCGAGTCCTTCGAGTACAGGCTCCTGTCGCCCGCCTGAATCCGGAATGGCGGAGGCCATATCGTCCCTCCTGCTGCTCCGCCGCCACAATCGATGGTTTCTGGCAGCCGACGCCGATCAGGAAGCCCGCAGGCGAGCGCCGGGAGCGAGTTTGTGGCCTTTCTCTCCACCACGAATCCAGATCGACGCCCGATCGCCTTTCGCTTCCTCGGCGCGCTCGATCGCTCCTGTCAGGTCGTGGTCTAGCAACTCGGGATCGTAGGGAATCTGATCGCCTTCGACCAGTTCCCGACCGACGCCAGGCACCAAGACTCGCTCGGCGGGCTCGCCCCCGAGCAGCCGCGCCAGTAGCTCCGACACGCGGTCGCCATGCTCCTGCCCTAGCGGGTCATCGTAGATCCACACGGCGTAGCGCTCGTCGTCTTGCAAGACTTCGAGGCTCGGCGGCGGGTAGGTGCGCAGGCCGAGCGAGAGGGCATCCGGCGGGGTGCGGCGGATCGCGGCGGCGTAGTAGGTCTGCTCCTCGTTGACGGTTACGTAGCCGTCGTCCAACTCCAACTCTCGCCAGCCGGCTTCGAGCAGGCGCATACAGAAGCGGTGGGTCGCGTCGTCACGGACGAGCACGTGTGCAGCCTATCGCGGTTCTAGCTGTTGCGAAGTGCGTTGAGGAGCACCGGGCCGGTCTGCCAGAGCGTCACCAGCGCGGCCAGGAACTCCAAAAGGGCTATCCAAGGGTTCATTCGATCAAGAGTAGCGGACAGTTGGCAGCCAGATACCCTCCGGCAGATGCGGGCGCACGCGGTTCTGTTCCTCATCCTTTCCTACCTGCTTGCGTGGCGGACGGTGCGCTTCAAGGCAAGGGTCTCTATCCGAGTAGCTCAGGGCGCACCGGACCTCGACTCTTTATGCGTAAGCACCCATGGATCGTCGCAGGCGCCATTGCGGGGTGATCGGGACGGCGCTGGCGGCTTGATTGACGACGCTGCATCCTGCGTATTCGGACTACAGTTGGCTAAAGCTGATTTGTCCCCGCTCGGGGACCGACTCGGCCGCGCGCAAGCCTGGAGAACTCCTCCGTATTCGCTTGCAGCGCCAAGCCGAGTATCTCGACTTCCTCCTTGTAGCCGTGTGGTCTTGTGGCGACGAGATCCGCAATCTTGTCGAGCGTCTCCATCACTGTCTCGTAGGCTTTCATCACCTCATCGTTCGGAGGAAGCTGAAGTCTGAGGCGATCCAACGCGGCACGCGCTGCTGCCGCTGCGGTTCGCTGCTGGGTCATGGCGTCCTCTCGGCGGGCGGCCTCTGATCCGACTGAGCCGACGTTCACATAGCGCAGCAGTCGAATAAACGCCGTTCTGACTTTTCCGAGTGCCTCGGCGGCGTCCCCCAATATCGCTCGCAGGACTTCGAGATCTTGCTGATCGCGGTCGTGAGTCAGTTGCGTGTGCAGGCGCGCATTCTCGTGCCGAGATTGGACGCCGAGGCCGATCAACCCAAGGACCCCCGTCACAATCGCGCCGCCGAGTGCTCCTGCGAGTGCATAGTAAGCAACAGAATGGCCAGCCGAAGGGATGTGATCCACGACTACGTGAATGGCGCTCATTTGGTGTGTCCAGGATATCCGGACAGCTGACCGTAGAGTTCGACCCACATGGACTCGGAGCCCCGCTATGCAGCCAGCTGTACTCGTGGATCGGGTCGCAGGGAGACGACCCAGGCCCCTACTCAGGAGCCTCTAGCAGCGATGTCGCCCAGCCGACGGCGCTCTCGGCGGCTGCCAGTGCGACTGCTCGATCGAGCTCGATCGGTTCGTCGTAGCGGAGTTCTGCTGCCCACGGTGTTAGCCATTGGGCGTCCGAGAACTCTCCAGGAGGCTCGATGCCAGACTCGCGCACCTGCCGTACGAGGAACCTGAGATCGTGCGTGAGAGGGAGTTCGGCGTCGGCGAGCACGAGCGCGACTTTCAGGGCTTTCTCGACCGCCTGCTGCGCGTGAAACCCGACGATGTTGTCGTCGATGTCGGTGTCATCGGCGAGTACCCGGCAGGCTTGGAGGTCGCCCTTCGCCCGGCGCAGCAGCACCTCGGCGTACTCGACCTGCTCAGGATTCGGCGAGGACACGTCCCTCGCGGAGCGCTCGGTGGACCATCGTGCCCCGCACCTTCGCACGCCGCCCAGCGAGTGCGGCGTCCATGACGATTAGGTCCACCGGGGCATTGAAGTCCCCGAGAGCACGGCGGAGCCTGACGGCCTCGGCGAGGCGATCCTCGACATGGTTCTCGATGACCAGGAAGTCGAAGTCGCTGCCCTCGGCGGCATCGCCACGGGCATGCGAGCCGAACAGGATCACCTTGGCGGGCGCAGGCGCGGCGTCGATGAGGGCACGACCGGCGCGCTCGATCATCTCCGTGGCGGCGACCGCGTTCATGCCCGCCGCTCCTTGACCGCCATGCCGCCCATCACACTGAGGCCCAATGTACGCATCGCGCGCTCGATTGTATCGGCCAGAAGGCAGCCCAGTCGGTGGCACGATCATGCCGCCAGCGCGTAGTCGTCGGCCATCCGCTGGTCTCCGTCAGCGGCGGAGCAGGCCCCCGCTATGTCTTTGACGGAGACGATTCCGTCAGCAGCGAGGCCCTCCAACCGAAGGGCTTTCGTGTTCTCAAAAGCTTGTGCGACGGCCTCGGTGACGGTGGCGCTGATACCCCCACGCCGGCTCGATGTTGCGGTCGGCGGCGGCGATGGCTTCGCGCAGCTTGGTGGCCTGGACGTGCTCGCCGCGCTTGCGTTCGCGGTCGTAGCCTCGTAGCTGCTGGGCCAGCTTCCTCAGGCGCATCGGCCCCCACACTCGTTCGGCAAAGAACTGTTCGACCAGTGGCAGCAGGGCGTCCTCTCGCAGCGACACCCACTTTTGGCCTCCGTGGATGTCGGTGGCGGCGGTGTCGCCGTAGGAGGCTCCGTAGCCGCATACGTGGTAGACGTGCGCGTCTTGCCTTGCATCGAGAGCGGCTGGTGTCCACCCGCGCAGTAGAGCATCCCGGCGAACGGAGGTGACTGCGATCGTCACCAGTCAGGCAAGCGGCTCCCGCGGCAGCTCACGCTCGCGAAACCCGCCGAATTGCGACCGACCGGGCGGAGCGGCTCAGCAGACCTTGACGGCGACCGTCAGCGACTTGGTTGCGCTCTTGCCCCCAAGGAGCTTGAGGTAGGCCGTCGCACGCAGCGTGATCGTGGCGCCCGAGGCGCTTGCGCGCGGCACGGTGAGTCGCGCGCGGTACGGCGTCGAGCGCACGGTCTTGATGGTCTTGCGTCCGATCGCAAAGGCGACCTTCGTGACCTTGGCGAGCAGCTTGCCCTTGGTCACGCCTTTGGCTTTCCCTCGGGTCAGCCGCTTGACGCTCAAGGCGACGCTGAAGGCGGCGCCTGGGCGCACACAGGCGTTCGGGGCGCTCAGGCCGAAGGCCGCGCCGTAGCCGGCGGACTTGACCGTTGAAGTATCTCCCGCTCCTTTGGCGCGCCCGCCTGTGGATGTCCCGCCGCCGCCGGGCGTCCCCGCAGCGACTGACGCCGGCGCCGCGACGGCGCCGCCCTGGCTTGGGGCGGGGGCGGCCGTCAGGCTGAGATCGTTGCCATCTCCGCCCGCATAGCTCACCGT
Source organism: uncultured Solirubrobacterales bacterium (assembly GCA_963743165.1). GTDB lineage: Bacteria > Actinomycetota > Thermoleophilia > Solirubrobacterales > Solirubrobacteraceae > Palsa-744. Next base: position 64,613 of record CAVUOP010000008.1, on the reverse strand, counting down.
CAGTGGGACTCCTTCGGCGGTGGTGAGCAGAGCGTTGTTCGGCAGGCCGGCGAACTGGCCGCCGATCGCGTCCGAGGCGTCGTTGTCGATCAGCGTCGCCGTGGAGCCGCCGGGGATGGACGTACCTGGAGCAACCCCCACATTGAGAGCAGCGCTCGGATCGATGGCCACCGGGCCGATGACGCTGACAGATGGGACGGTCCCTGGGGCGAGGGAGGTGAGCGTAACGTTGAGCTTGCCGCTCGGCCCCATGCTGAGCGCCCCGGTGTGTAGAGGAGGTGAGCTGGGGGCGAGAACACCGGCGACGCTCGTCGCGCCGACCGTCCCTGACCCGCTGAGGGTGCCATTCGGGCCGACCGAGAACGCGCCGCTCTGGCTGCCTTCGGCCAGCAGCGTGCCGGCGGAGATGGAGGTCGTTCCGCTGTATGTATTGCTGGCGCTCATCAGCAGCGTGCCGCCGCCGGCCTTGGTGATGTCGCGCGAGCCGCCGCTCTCGCCGATGGCCCCCGTGAGGCGCAGCTCGGGCGCCGTGCCCGGGGTGACGGTGATGGTCGGACTGCCACTCAGGCGCACCCCGGACGCCACGGTCGCCGGCCCGGAGGCTGAGGACGTTGCCTGGATGTCGCCCGCGAGCCCGAGCATTCCTGGCCCGCTGAGAGTGCCACCGGTCATGTTCAGCGAGCCGGCCGAGAGGACGCCGCCGATCGCGACCGTCCCTTCGTTCACGACCAGAGGCCCGGTCATGTTCAGGCTTGCATCCAGGACGCTGCCCCCATCGACGGTCAGGCTCTTGGCGAAGTCGCTGTGCGACTGAAAGTTAAATACCCCATCGCTGTTGACGGTCACGGCCGTTCCCGGGCTGATGTCGGAGGACTGGTCGAGGACGAGCTGCGCACCGGCCCCCATGCCGTCGCCGACCGTCAGCGACGAACCGACGATCACGTAGCCAAGCGGTGTCGCGATGTGCAGTGCACCCGAGAGGATCGAGGTGGGCCCGGTGTAGGTGTTGTTGCCGGTGAGCGCGAAGTCGCCGCCGTTACCGGCGAAGACAAGGCCGACCGACCCGCCGACAGGCCCCGCGATTGTCAGCGTGCCGGAGCTCGAGGCGGCCTCGAGCGCCGCTCCAGTGAGGGTGACTGGGAGCGTCGTGCCGAGCGTGTTGCCCCCGGCTTCGGAGACGATGTTCTGAACCAGAAGGCTGCCGCTGATCGTGAGCGCGGTGGTGCCGTTGATTGTGTTGTTCGCACCGGTGAAGTGGATCTGATCGATCGCAAGGCCGGCGATGTCCATGGACGAAGTTGTGTTCGCGCCGAACTGGACGATCGTGCCGCCCGGCTCTCCGCTGCTCGGCTTGCTGGCGCCGCTCCAGTTGGCCGCATTGGACCAGGCCCCGTTGGTAGGGCCGATCCACGTGTGCGTTGCGCCCAACGCGGGAGCCGCACCGCAGAGCACCAGCGCGAAAAGTACTGCGATTGAGATCCCGCAATGGCGGATCGGGGTCATGTCGTGCCTTTCTTGATCCATCCGCGAACAAACGAGAACATGGCCAAGCGCCGGGCACCGCGGTATTGCGCCCTATCAGATCGAGATTGCGTCGAGCAGAGGACCCGAGCGGACGCGACCCTACCCGCCGCTTCAGACGACGCGTTCTTGGGGCTCGGGGTTCTTGGTCCAGATGTAGGCCCGCACGAGCTCGGTGATCTCACGAGCAATTGCCTCGGAGGTGGCGCCAGGTGGCGGTAGCAGCACGAGGCGATGTGTGAGCCCCTCGATTGCGCTGATCACGACGCGGGCCGACAATTGCGGATCGACGGGCCGCCAGCGTGCATCGGCCGCAAGCGCAACCGCTGCCTGCTCGACGAGCTGATCCTCCAGGTCATCGAGCTCTACGCGGAGCCCAGGTGGAAGCTGGGTCTCCTCAAAGAGCACCCGGTGAAGGCCCGGTGCGAGAGCGTGCAGCTCGACCATCGCCTGAACGATGTCCGGCAGCACCTCGTCAAAGCCGGCGCCGCCGTTGAGTCGTTCGAGCTGAGGTTGCAGCGCGGCCATGCTCTCTGCGAGGTGCAGATGGACGAGCGCGACAAGGATCGCGTCCTTGTTGGGGAAGTACTGATAGAGCGAGCCGATCGATACACCGGCGCGCTCGGCGATCCGGTTGGTGGTCCCGGCGGCGTAACCGTGACGCTCGAAAATCTGAGCAGCCGCTTCGAGGATGGCCTCGACGGTCGTCTGCGATCGCGCCTGCTTGGGGAGCTTCCGCGGCTCCAGCCGCCGGACGGGAATGCGAGTTGACGACATGTGAGTAATTGCTCAGTATATGGGTATGCCCGCTCTCGGACTAGCCCTCCTCGTGCTCTATGGCCTCCTGGCTTTCGGGATGCGCATGGTCGTACAGCTTCGTCGCACGGGCTCGACGGGCTTCAAGGGCGTGCACGGCGCCTCGGGCTCGGTGCAGCGGATATGTGAGTTGCTGCTGGCGATCGTGATCGTGCTCTGCCTCGTAGGGGGTCCGGCGCTCCAGCTGGCGGGCGCGCTGGACCCTGTGCAAGCACTCGACGGTGACCTCGCCAGCATTCTCGGAGCCGTGCTGGCCTCGCTGGGAATCGCGCTCACCGTCGTCGCCCAGTTCGCGATGGGTGACGCCTGGCGGATCGGCGTCGATCCCTCCGAGCAGACAGAGTTGGTCACTTACGGGCCCTTCGCGTACGTGCGCAACCCGATCTTCGCGGCGATGATCCCCGCCTTCACGGGCATCGCCTTGTTGGCGCCGAACGTCGTGACGCTCAGCGGAGTGATTCTCCTGATGGTGACCCTCGAGCTGCAGACGCGCTTCATTGAGGAGCCCTACCTCGCAAAGGTTCACGGCGAGCAATATGCCGCCTACGCCGCCCACGTTGGTCGCTTCTTCCCTGGCGTCGGTTGCCTCTCGACCGAAGGCCGGATAAGCCGGTTCTCATAAGCGAACACCACGATCTGCACGCGATCGCGCAGCGAGAGCTTGGCGAGGATGCGTCCCACGTGGGTCTTGACGGTCGCCTCGGACAGCACCAGGCGCTCGGCGATCTCTGCGTTTGAGTGACTGCGCGCGACCTCGATCAGGACCTCGCGCTCGCGCGGGGTCAACAGCTCTAGCCTTGGCGGGCTCGCAGGCTCGGGCGAGGAGGGGTCCGGTGAGGAGGAGTCCTGTGAGGAGGAGTCGAGTGAGGATGGGTCGGGAAGATGCTGCACGAAGATCGACAGCAGCCTGCGGGTGACGCTTGGCGCGATCACCGCGTCGCCGCTGGCAACCGCACGAATCGCGGCGAGCAGTTCGCTCGGCTGGGCGTCCTTGAGCAAGAAGCCACTGGCCCCTGCCCTCAACGCGGCGTATGCGTATTCGTCCGCGTCGAAGGTCGTGAGAACGATGATGCGTGCCGCGCTGCCTCCCTCGACGATGCGCCGCGTCGCCTCGATCCCGTCGAGCTCCGGCATGCGCACGTCCATCAGGACGATGTCTGGGGCCAGCTCGGCGGTAGCCGCGATTGCCTGCTGCCCATCCACGGCCTCGCCCACGATCGACAGGTCCGACTGGCTCTCGATGACCATGCGAAACCCCATCCGCATCAGCTCCTGGTCGTCGGCCAGCAGAATCCTGATGCTCATCGGGGCCCCTGGCAATGACGCAGGCGCATCCTGATGCTCATCAGTGACGATCCTCACTGGGACGCAGGTACATATGGACGCGCCAGCCGCCGTCCACACGAGGGCCCGTGTAGAGGTCCCCTCCGTAGGCGAGCGCACGCTCACGCATCCCGCGCAGTCCCCGGCCATCTCCGGGCGCGCCCAACGATTGCGGGCCCGTGTCGGTCGCCTCAAGCTCCACGCGATCGGGACCGCAGCGCACGCGCAGACAGGCCTCGGTCGGCCGCACGGCATGCTTGAGGGTATTCGTCAGGGCCTCCTGGGCAACGCGAAAGATCGTCAGCTGGATGCCTTCGGAAAGTCGCCGCGGATCGCCCTCGATCGTCAACTCCACGGGCACCCCCGCGGTGCGTATCCGCTCGACGAGCGGCTCCAGCTCACCTAGTCCGGGCTGAGGCGCCAGCAACTGCGGGGACTGCTCGTCGCGCAGTATGCCGAGCAGTCGCCGCATCTCAAGCAGCGCATCGCGACCGGTCGCCGAGATCTGCTCGGTCGCCTTGACGGTACGCTCGGGCGAGGTGCCGATCGTGTAGCTCGCGCCGTCCGCCAGGGCGATCATCACGCTGAGGTTGTGCGCGACGATGTCGTGCATCTCGCGCGCGATGCGGTTGCGCTCCGCGGCCGCGGCCAGACGACCCTCCTGATCGCGCTCGAATTCAAGCCGCGCGGCCCGGTCGTGCAGCGAGGCCAGCAAGGCTCGCCGCTGGCGAATGCTGATACCGAAGACCCCGGCGGCTACCACCAGGCCGGATAGGCCGATCCATACCTTCACCGGGTCCGTCGGGGCCCACTTCGCGGCTGCCATCACCGCTCCGGCAGCCATGACGACTCCCGCGAGCGCGACTTCGATGAGGTTGCCGCGCAGGGCGACGCCATACAGCGCGACGAGCAGCGCCGCATCCGCGAGCTGGGGGTCGGCGATCAGCCACTGCACCGCGGCGATCGCTGCCAGGCCAGCGAAAACGAGCATCGGCTGACGGCGGCGCAAAAGCAGCGGCAGACATAGCGCTGCCGTGAACACCAGCTCCCGCGCATCGAGTCGATTCTGAGACCACAGCCCGACGATCGCGGCCACAGCAATCGCCAGCGCGATGCCCAGATCGCTGAGCAGTGGATGCTCCGCCACGAATCGCTCGGCCTGCTCGGCGATGCGCTGGATCGGTGCAGTGGGCCATGCCATCTCGGGCGCCGCCGGCCACGTTGCCTCAGGATCTCGCTTGTGTCCTGGGGCGTTGGGATCTCGCTTGCGGCCCAGGGTGCGCATAAACGTCATGACGGTGAAAGGCTTCCACGGACGGCGCGCCAGACGGAAAGCGCCAGCAGCAGCAGCACGGCGACTGGCATGACCCACCATGCGGCGAAGGCGGTCGTGGCGATCAGTGCGGTGAGCGCAATCGCCCCGACCACTCCGAGCGCCGTGCGCCAATCCTCGCCGACCACGAACTCCCACACGCCTACTGCGAAACCCTCAAGCCTGTTCATACTCAGCCTGCACGATCAGCACCAGGGCAACGCCGGCGAGGAGAACACACGGCACGATCACCAGCAGCGCGGCGTCTCCACCGGGCCAGTTGGCCCCGGCGCCCTCTGCCGCCCAGAACATCCCGAAGGAGCTGAGCATCACTCCCACCGCGAACTTCATCGTGTTCTCCGGCACGCGTGAAAGCGGAGCACGCAGCGCCACGCCTGCGAGCGCGACGGCCAGGACGGCGATGGCGGCCGCAACGACGGCCAGGCCAACGTGGTGCTGGTTGGCGCCGAAGGTCAGGACGATGAAGGCGACCTCCAAACCCTCAAGCAGTACACCCTTAAATGCAATGGTGAAACTGTAGATGTCGAACCCCGCACGAATCCCCCCCGCCGTGTTGGCGGCCCCGGCCTGTTCCGCGTAGATCAGCAGCTCGTCGTGCTTGGCCTTGACTCCGCCGGCGCGCAGGATCGCCTTGCGCAGCCACTGCAAACCAAAGATCAACAGCAGACCCCCGACCAGTACGCGCAGCACGCCGATCGGCAGCGACACGAGCGCGGGGCCGAAGATGCCCACGATCACGGCGAGGGCCAGCAGGGCCACTCCCACTCCACTCAGCGCCGAGGACCAACTGCGGGTCGTGCCGACGGCGAGCACGATCGTCAGCGCCTCGACCGCCTCCACGGCGCAGGCCAGGAAGACCGAGATGGCCAGACCGATCTCGGCGCCGCTCACGCTCGCCCGCCTCGTTTACCGGTTCTAACCATTGAGCTCGACATTCTCGGTGTCCTTGAGCGGCCTGTCTATGGGTACTTGCGATGTACGCCTGAAGTAGTACATCCTCACCAGTAAAGATCATCCTCTGGGCCGTTGTGCAAGGCGCGTGCTGCGCCTAGCTTGTGAGTCGAAGATGCCACAGATCTATTCACGCACGTCTGGGCGCCTGGAGCCGCTGGCAGCGAAGGTCCCCGAGATCATTGCGCTCTTCTGGGTCCTGAAGATCCTCACCACGGGCATGGGCGAGGCGATGTCTGACTACCTCGGCAGTGTCAGCGTGCCGCTCGCGGGCGCGATCGGCCTTTTTGGGTGGGGCTACGCGATGTGGCTGCAGCTGCGCACGCGCGAATACCGTGCTCCCGTCTACTGGTTCGCGGTGATGATGGTCGCGATCTTCGGCACCATGGCTGCCGACGGCGTGCATCGCGGAGCCCACGCGCCCTACGCCGTGAGCACGACCCTCTACGCGATCATCGTCGCTGCGATTTTCTTCCTCTGGTATCGCAGCGAGGGCACGCTGTCGATCCATAGCATCACGACGCGGCGCCGCGAGCTCTATTACTGGGCCGCTGTTTTGGCAACCTTCGCGCTCGGCACGGCGGTGGGGGACCTTACGGCCATCTCGCTCAACCTTGGGTTCTTAGATTCGGCGCTGCTCTTCGCGGCCGTCATCGCCGTGCCTGCCATCGCGTGGTGGCGCTTTAACTTGAATCCCATCGTGGCCTTCTGGGCCGCCTATATCGTCACCCGGCCGCTCGGCGCCTCCATCGCGGACTGGCTCGCCAAGCCGACCGCGCGCAGCGGTCTCGGCCTCGGCGATGGCCTCGTCAGCGTCATCGCTCTCGTCGTATTCATAGCCCTTGTCTCCTATGTCGCGGCTGCCAAGCGCGACATCCAGCAGCCGGCGGATGAGCAAGCTCACCCGCGACTCGCACACCCACAGCTCGCGTCATCGATCGACGGTAGCGCGCTGCAGCCAAGCCCAGCCGACAGCTGAACGGCAGGGCGCCAAGGCGCCGAATGCAGGGCGCTACGCATAGGGCGCCATACACAAGGCGCCACACGCTCAGGTGCCGTTCAGGCAGCAGATGCCAGCCTGCGCTATGCCTGCCACGAAGCTCGCTTTGCTCGCCTTGGCTGTGCTCGTCGGTTCGTGGACCTGCGGTTGCGGGACGGCTGGCACGGCGACGCATGGCACGGCAGCCAGCTCAGCCACGGCTCACCCGGGTGCCGGGGACCCGGCGCGCACGGCAAGCATTCAGTCCCCGCTGCTGCGGGTCGCCTCTCTCAGGAGGCTGCCCGCGCCGGTGCAGTTGCCGGCCGTCGCCCCGCAAACAGATGGTGCGTTGGCGCTTGGTGGCCTGGACGCTCTCGACGCGTCGGTGGCGAACATGGTGCGCATCGATGCCGCCGGCGCACACAGCGCGGGATCGCTGCCGCTCGCCTTGCACGATGCGGCGGCGGCGAACATCGACGGTCACGTCTATCTGTTCGGCGGTGGCAATGCCGGCAGCGCCAGCGCGGCAATCATGCGTGTAGGAGGTGCCAGCGCAAGCGTGGTGGGGAACCTTCCGGTAGGCGCCTCCGATGTGGCGGCGGCGACGATCGGACACACCGCCTACATCGTCGGAGGCTTCACCGAGACGGTGCCGCTGCGCACGATCGTTGCCTACACCCCCGGGTCTGGCGCACGTGTCGTGGCGATGCTGCCGCGGCCGCTGCGCTATGCGGCAGTGGCGGCAGTTGGCGGACGGCTGCTGATCGCCGGGGGCACCTCGGGCACGAGCGCACAACGAGCGATCCTGTCCTTCGATCCGGCAAGCGGCGTGGTGCGTCACCTCGGCGAGCTGCCGCATGTCTTGACACATGCCGCGGGCGCTTCACTGAATGGGCGCTTCTATGTGATCGGCGGTCGCGGCGAAAACCTCACGGCGCAGACGGCTGCAATCCTGGCGGTCGATCCGGCCACGGGGAGGATCAGCGCTGCGGGGCGCCTACCGCAGGCGGTGTCGGATCTTGGTGCCGCCTCACTGCCGGGGCGTATTTTGCTCGTTGGCGGCCGCGATTCAGCCGGGCGCGCACAGGACCAGGTTTTGACCATGGTCGCCGTCTCTGGTCCCCCGTCGGGGCGCAACGCGCCGCTCGCGGGGAGTGCCGCGTCGTCGTCGGGGCGCGGCGGGTCGCTGCAAGGCAGCATCTCGCCGCCGTTCCAGCCGCCACTGCCGGGGAGCATCCCGCCACCGCTGGACCCACACAACGTCTACGCCGCGGAGCGCCCGGGGCTGCTGAGCCCAACGGTGCAAGCAGACCCGGCACTCGTATACGTGCCTAATAGCCAGTCGAACACGGTCGATGTCATCTCGCAACGCACCTTCAGGGTCATTAGGCAGTTCCCAGTGGGCGCACTCCCGCAGCACGTCACGCCCTCCTGGGACCTGCGCACGCTGTATGTGACAAACGACGCGGGCAACAGTCTCACCCCGATCGACCCCCGCAACGGGATGCCCGGCAAGCCGATCCCGGTGCTCGACCCGTACAACATGTACTTCACCGCGGATGGGCGCTGGGCAATCATCGTCGCCGAGGCTCACCATGAGCTGGACTTCCGCGACGCGCACACGATGGCGCTTCACCATGCGCTCGTAACGCCCCAGTGCGCCGGGGTGGATCACATGGATTTCACCGCCGACGGGCGCTACGCGTTGGTGTCGTGCGAGTTCGCCGGACGCATGATCGTGGTGGACCTCAACGCCGAGCGGGTCCTCAAGACGATCGAACTCGCACCCGGTGCGATGCCCCAGGACGTGAAGCTCTCACCCGATGGGGCCACGTTCTACGTGGCCGATATGGCGCACGGCGGCGTCTGGCTGATCGACGCGCAGAGGATGAGCAAGATCGGATTCGTAGCGACGGGGGTGGGCGCGCATGGTCTCTACCCGAGCCGCGACGCGAAGGTGCTGTACGTGTCAAACCGCATGGAAGGCTCGATCACCGTGCTGTCCTTCGCCACGCGACGGCCGATCCACAAGTGGCGCCTGCCGGGCGGAGGCTCGCCGGACATGGGCGGCGTATCGGCGGACGGCAAGATCCTGTGGCTGTCGGGCCGCTACAACGCCGAGGTCTACGCCATCTCGACCGTCACGGGCCGCCTGCTGCACCGCATCAAGGTCGGCAATGGCCCGCACGGACTGTGCGTGTGGCCCCAGCCGGGGCGTTACTCCATTGGGCACACCGGCATCCTGAGGTGAAGGCAAGAGCTCCCGAGGCAAAGACCAGAGGAGTGGTACTGCTGGCATTGCTGTCGATTGTCGTACTCGCCGCGGTGCTGCGGCTGTGGGCGATCGAAAGTGTCACGGGCAATACGTTCTACGACGCGGCAGTGCGCAGCATGGGCCGCTCGTGGCATAACTTCTTCTTCGGAGCGCTGGAGCCCGGCGGCAGTTTGGCGATCGACAAGCCGCCCCTGGATCTGTGGCTGCAGGTGGCGAGCACGCAGTTGCTCGGTTTCAACCTGAGCGCTCTGCACCTGCCCGAGGCACTGGCGGGCGTGGCGGCGAGCCTGCTGCTGTTCGGGGCTCTGCGCCGCCCGTTCGGTGCGCCATCCGCACTGCTCAGCGCATTGATGCTGGCGGTTCTGCCGAGCGCCGTGCTGACGGCTCGCAGCGACACAATGGACTCGGTTCTCGCGGCGCTCTGCATCGCGGCGCTGTGGTGCTCGTGGCTGGCGCTTGAGCGGCGACGCGTGCGCTGGATACTGCTCGCCGCGCTGCTAATGGGCGTTGCCTTCAATGTCAAGCTGAACGAGGCGCTGCTGCCGCTGCCGGCGCTGGCGCTGCTGTGGTGGTGGGCCAGCCCGCATGAGCCGCGCGCACGGGCGCGCACGTTGGCTGCCGCGGGCGCGGTTCTGGTCGTGGCTTCGCTCTCGTGGGCGGCAATCGCCTCGCTGACCCCTCTCTCACGGCGTCCCTTCCCGGTGGGATCGCATACGGGCAGCATCTGGCGACTGGTGTTCCTCTACAACGGCGTGGAACGTCTCGGCGCAAAAAGTGCGGGGGGAGCGACAAACAGTCGGCTCGGCGAAGGACCCGGTCTGCTGCGTCTGCTCGGTAGTGGCGTTGCGCAGAACGCTGCACAAATCGGACTGGCCGCACTGGGCGCCGTCCTGCTCGGGGCCCTCGCCGTGGCGCTTGCGCTGCGCAGCAGGCCGCAAGGCGCAGCCCTCACGCCTGCCGAGCGGATGGCGGTCGCGCTTGGGGTATGGCTGGCATGTGGTCTCATCCTCTTCAGTGCGATCCCCCACTTGCAGACGCGCTATCTAGAAGTTCTCGCGCCGGCCGTCTGCGCCACGCTGGGCATCGCGATCGGCTCACTGCTTGCACGGCAGAGAACCGCTTTCACCCGAAACCCCCTCACACGGAATCCCCTCACGCGAACCGCCTTCATGCTGGCGACCGCCGCGGTGACGCTCGCACTGCTAGGCGCCCAGCTGGCGACCGACATCGATCTGATTCACAGCAAGCGCACAGACTCGGTGCTGCAAGACCCGATCAGCCGGGCGATGGGGCGCTACCTGCAAGCTCACCGTGCAGGAGCACACTTTGAGGTGGCTAGCGCGGCAGTGTTCGAAGTCACCGGCCTGGTTGCCCAGGATGGACTGCCGGTGCTGGTCCTCAATACGGTCGATGGCCCGCAGGTGCGCCCCCCGACCCTCGCATCTCTGATCCGAGCCGGACAGGTTCATTTCTACTTCGCCACGCATGGTTGTCGCAGCGGTCAACACTGCCTGACAAACGAGCGCTGGGCTTACAACCACAGCAAACCCGTCCGCGGCTATCGCGGGCTGCGACGCTTTGAGCTCTGAGTGCGGTCAGTAGGCGGTCAATAGGCAACGGCAGGCAGGCGCAGGATGAAGCGCCCTCCGCGCGCGGAGAGGTCGACTGTCACCTCGCCGCCGCAGGAGCGGGCGAGACGGCGGGCGAGCGCGAGCCCGAGACCAGCGCTGCCGACGGTGCTGGCGCCCGGCTCGAACAGTGAGTCCGGGTCGAGCGCCTGCGGTCCGGCGCCGTCGTCTTGCACGTCAAAGATGATCTTGCTCTGCTCGCGGGAGAGCCCAAGACTGACGGTCGCATGCGCGTGACGCAAGGCGTTCTCAAGCAGCGGCTGCAGCGCTTGCGCGACAACATCGCGGTCGGCGCCGACACGCAACTCTCCGCTGTCAGCAGCCAGTCTCAGTTGCACCCCCGTGCGCTCGCTGAGCGGTCGTAGGGCATCGATCGCGAGCACGGCGGCCTCGCGCGCGGGCGCGCTGCCACGGGCCCCCCGGGTGTCGCCGCGGGCAGCGCTGAGAAGCGTGTCAATGACTGTCTGCATGCGTTCGGTGCCGTGCAGAATCTGCTCAAGCGCTTGGCGCACGTCGTCATCGAGCTGACCGCGCAGCGCGAGCTCGGCCTCGCCGCGTATGCCGCTGAGGGGCGTGCGCAGCTCATGGGCCATCTCGGCGGAGAAGCGCTGCTCGTGACGCAGGCTGGAGGCGATGCGGGCGAGCAGACGGTCGAGCGTTGCCGAGAGCGCGGTGAGCTCATCATGAGGTGGGCCGAGGTCGAAGCGCCGATCGAGGTCGTGCTCGCTCCAGTCGGCCGCGCGCAAGGTCATCTCGGCGACAGGTTGCAGCGCCTTGCCCACCGCGCGGCGGACCAGCAAGATGCCGGCCGCAAGCAGGAAGCAGTCGAGCAGGATCGTGGCGGCAAGGGCAAGATTCTCGGTGTGCGCGTAAGGCACGAGCGAAGCACCCACGACAACGACGCCGACGCGCCCCGTCCCGTCGTCACCCAAGATCGGCTCAGAGCGCAGGCGCACCGCGTCGTCGACGCTCACCTCAGCGGGGGCGTGCGAGACGGCGAGCTTGTCGGCCGCTTGCTGTACCGCCGGCCGGGCGGTGGAGCGATGAACGTTGAGCGAGCCCCGGTAGACCCAGGCCAGTTCATCCAGCGCCTCATCGTCGGGGACATCGCGTACGACGAGACCTCCCTGCTTGACGGTGGTGGCTGCCAGCTGCACGTCGGCGCGTTCGCGCAGCACCGATGAGAGATCCTTGTCGAGCTCGTGGGAAAGCAGCAGATTGATGCCGAGCGTCAGCAAGGCCAGGCCCACCGCGAGTACGAGCGCGGTGGCCAGCGTCACGCGGCCGCGCAGTCCGAGGCGCCTCATCTGAGCGCGTAGCCCATGCCGCGCAGTCCGAGACGCCTCATCTGAGCGCGTAGCCCACACCGCGGACCGTATCGATGCGCTGCTCACTGCCGAGCGCTTCGAGCTTGCGGCGCAGCCGCGCGATGTAGGTATCGAGGGTGTTCGCGTGCACGATCGCGCCATCTGGCCAGGCAGCCGCGGTGAGCGCTCCGCGCCGCAGGACCTCGCCAGGGCGGGAGCTGAGCGCGGCGAGGATGCGAAACTCGGTGGGGGTCAGCGATGCGAGCTGCTGGCCAAGGCGCACGGCATGCGCGGCGGGATCGAGTCGCAGGCCGAGCTCGGCGGACTCCTGCGTCTGCAAAGGAGTCGCGCGTCGCAGCAGCGCATGCACGCGCACGATCAACTCGCTGAGGGCGAAAGGCTTGGTGAGGTAGTCATCGCCACCGGCGTGAAAGCCCGCGAGGCGGTCGGTGAGCGCGTCACGGGCGGTCAGAAAAAGGACCGGCGCCATGACGCCGTGCGTACGCAGCGCCTGACAGACGTTCGCGTCCATCGGCATCGGGTAGGCCGATGTCGAGCACGAGCAGGTCGGGCGCCGAGGCGCTGAAGACCTCCACCGCCTCATGCCCGGTCATCGTGGCGCGCACCTCGAAGTCCTCGCCCCGCAAGGCCCGCGTCAGAACCGATCGCAGATCGGCATCGTCCTCGCAGAGGCCGATACGTGCATAGATCACACCGTCGATGATGGCGGCTGAGCCGCTCGGTTGTGCCACGCGCCGCGGACGCGCTCAGATTGCATACAGCTTTCCGAGGCCGCTAGAGGACTCGGTCAGCCCGCCCGGGTCAGCCCGCGTGCACGGTGTTGCGCACCGTCCCAAGGCCATCGACCTCGACCTCGACGATGTCGCCGTGATGCAGAAAGCGCCCCTGCGCGGCGCCGACACCCGCCGGAGTTCCCGTGGCGATGATGTCACCGGGCAGCAGCGTCATCGTGCGAGAGAGCCAGGCGACGACCTCGGCTGGACCAAAGACGAGGTTGGCGGTCGTCCCCTGCTGCAGCAGCTCACCATTAATACGCGTGCGCAGCCCAAGCGTCTGCAGGTCATCGATCTCGTCCAGTGTGACGAGCGCAGGACCACAAGGGGCGAAGGTGTCGATCGCCTTGCCGCTGGTCCAGAGCGGGTTCTGCAGCTGAAGGTCGCGGGCGCTCACATCGTTGAAGGGCATCGCCCCCGCTATGTAGCCGAGTGCATCCTCAGCAGCGACGTTGCGCGCAGATCGCCCGATGACCAGCGCGAGCTCGGCCTCGTAGTCGACGTAATCGGCGTGCGCGGCCGGGAGCACGATGTCCTGACCGCTGCCGATCAGCGAGTTGGCGAACTTAGCGAACCACATCGGGGCGGTCGGGATGTCCTGGCCGGTCTCCTCGGCGTGGTCGCGGTAGTTGAGTCCGAGACAGATGATCTTCTGCGGGTCGCCGACTGGCGCGCGCAGACCCACCTCGGCGAGCGGTAGGCGCTCCTGCGCCTGCTCGGCGCGTTTCCCCAACTCGCGCAACCCCTCGGCGTCAAGCGCCGTCAAGAGGCCGCGCACGCTCGTGGCGGGCGCGTGCAGCGCGGAGGCTGGGACCAGCTCATCGCCGAGCAGCACCGCGGCGGCAGGTCCGTCATTGGTATGAAAGCTCACGAGACGCATCGCTGAAGCAGCCATGAGCCTACTTGCCGCAGGGCTGCAATATCATGGCGCCGTGCCCGAGTCAGTCGTTTCGGTGACGTTCGACAACCTCGGGGAGGCTGCCCAGCTAGAGCTGGGCATGTGGCCGGCAGAGGTGCCCGAAGGGCAGCACTTCACGGTCGTGGATGTGCTGCCGCGGTTGCTCGATCTGCTGGCGGCGCGGCAGGTGAAGGCAACGTTCTTCATCGAGGGTCTGAACGCACAGATGTATCCGCAGGCGCTGCAGAGGATCGTGGCGGAGGGCCACGAGGTTGCCGTGCACGCCTGGCGCCACGAGGAATGGGCGGCGCTCGATGCCGAGTCCGAGCTCGCGCTGCTGGAGCGCGCCACCAATGCGATGCGTGCGATCGGTATCGAGCCGAGCGGCTTTCGGCCGCCGGGAGGCGGCTTGACAAAACACACCCTGAGGCTGCTCGGCGAGCAGGGCTACCGCTATGTCTCCCCCGCAGGCGAGCGCGCGGGCGTGCTCGAAGGTCTGGCGGTGCTGCCGTTTCGCTGGCCGCTGGTGGACGCCTACTCCTACCTGCCCCAGTTCGCGGGTCTGCGCGAACGCTACGGCGACGGCCCCGAGCTCCAAACGCCCGAGCAGATGCAGAGAGAGATGATCGCCGCACTGAAGACGCATGCCGGGCAGCAAGGTCACTTGACACTGCTGTTCCATCCATTCTCCGTCGCCTTCACCGGCGACCCCGGGTGGGAAGCGCTCGACTCGGTGCTCGGTGAAACCGCAAGCCTCGCAGCCGCGGGGTCCCTGAAGGCGATGCGCATGGACGAGGCAGCCGCGCTGATACTGCAAGGCCCCGAGGCGATCAAGCACGCGCCGCTGCTCGATGAAGCCACTTGGATGACACAGTGACCAGATCCCTGTTCGATGAAGCCACCTGGATGACACAGTGACCTTACGTCCCCGTAAGCCTTTCACGGTCCTGACGGCGCTCGGCACCGCGGCCCACCACGCCTTCGAGGTGCGCGCGGGCGTCGGTCTCGTCTTCGAGCCGTTCATCGGCAGGCGCGCCGCGGTCGCGCTGTGGGCCGGAGCGCTGCCGGCGTGGGCGCTGGCAGGCTGGATGGCTGAAGGCGAGCGGATGGAGCAGTGGATGGCCCTGAACAACGGGGCCGGGCTGGCAGGAGGCATCGTTCACTTCGTCGAGTGGCCGTGGGAGCGCCGCCACGGCATTCCCTATCTGACGGAAGCGGAGGGCATGACGGCCGAGCAGCTAGGCCCTTACAACAAGGTGCTTCACCTATGGACGCTGGCGGGCCTGCTGGCCGTCACGCTTGAGACGCCAAAAGACGCTCGCAGATGGGCGCTGCTAGGCCTGCTGCTCGGTGAGCCTCTGCGTCGCTCGGCTGTGCACCACTTCCGCTGGGCGCGGGAGCAGGCGGAACGTGACCCCGAGCACTGGAGCCCGGTGCTGAGGTCCCCTAGCGCCGGAAGGTAACCGCGGCCGAAGCGCTCGCGCTGGATGCACCCCGATGGCTCGGCACGAAACGCACGCGCACGCGCGTCTTCAGTCGATGGTGTTTATGCAACGCTCGCAGACCACCCCGTGAAAGCTTCAGCTTAAGCGTCGCGGTGGCTGCCTTACGAAAACGGTGAGTGACAGTACGCAGGTTCTTGCCACTGGCTTTGACACGCCCCGCGGCGGGCGCGTGGACCTTGAGAATGAGCGTGTGGCCGACGATGCGGCGCGAGAGAATCCTGACGCGCGGGCGAGCGCGGGTCTTGGCAGCACAACCGGACACGGCGATCCGGGTGCTCTGCTTGATCTGGATGCCGTTCTGGGCAGTGATCGTGGTGGGCATCAGCAGAGCCTGCTTGCAGAGATTCCCATTTGCGGTGAGCGCTGAGTTCGGCCCCATCGGCAGATCCAGCACAAAGCTCGAAACTGGGGCGTCGGGAATCGCGGCGAAGGTGGAAGTCGTGACGCTCTTGGTGATGTTCGTGTTACCAACGAGGATCAAGCGCACACCGCCGTCTTCCAGCACGAGATCAAGGTCGGGGAAAGCCGCGCCGCCGTGGGAGACCAGATAGGCGGTCCCGCTGAGCTTGCCCGGCAGCACAGGTGTGAGCACGGTGGCGTTACCGACTTTCGAGCCGCCCGGACAATTGATGGGATTGGCGGCAAAGGTCGCTTCAAGGCAAGCCTGCCGCAAGGTCGTCAGCCGCGCGGAGAGCTGCACGGGAAGCTGCACTGACACCGAGTGGATATTGGCCTGATGAGCTCCCTGCGCAAGGTTCACTCTTAGGCTCGCGCCATTCGCCTTGGAGCTGTGCGCGCTGGTGGAGGCGCTGAAGGACGGCTTGAACTCAAGCGCCCCGCAGTTGGCCACCTGGAAGGAGCTGGATACGTTTTGGGTAGCGTTGAATGTGGAGTTCAGCATCGAGTCGGTCGCGAGACCCCCACAATTGGTGGGGTTAAAGAGAAAGTTGGGCCGGTTGATTGCGACATTGAGGCCACGCAGCCGCAGGGGGACACCCTTGATGACGGTGGGGAGCGTGCTGGTGGCAGTCACACGGCCGGTGTAAGGGTCCACGGTGAGCGCGGCACGCGTAACCACACAGTTGCAAGCCCCAGTGCCGAGATCGAACGGCCCGGCGCTCGCAGGCACCGCGATGGAGAGCCCATAAGGCGCCCCGTTGTAGGGCCCCGTGAGGAAGACAGGGCCCGAGAAGGCATACGGTTCAGGACCGGAGCCGGCGTTGACGGTGGCGGTGCCGATCTGGCTGGTCGCAGCGCAGGTGCCTGCGCTGGCCTGTGGCTCGCTGCAGAGCGTGACGGAGGGGATCGCGCCGAGCAGACCGGGAGGCAGCACGGTCTCCAGGTGTGAGAGGTACTGCTGCCCATCGTTGCGAGCGAGGTTGAGCGTGTAGGAGGTGTAGGCGCCGGCATTGGGCGAAGAGTCAGCCGTGCTCTGTGTGAGCGAAAACGGCACCGACGAAGGGCAGCCAGCGGTGAGGAAAGACGTTGAGCTGGCGGCGGGGGCAGTGCCGGTGTAGGGAGTGAAAAGCGCGTCAACTGCCGCGTTGCCGCAAACGAGCGGGTTGGCAAGCGGCGCCTGCGCACCGCCTTTGAGCTTCAGCACGAGCTCGCTGAAGGGCAGCTGGGGATTTTCCGCGAATGTCACTTCCAGCCTGCCCGTGCTGGGGTTGGGAGCAATGGAGCCCTTGAGCCGCACGGATACTCCGTAGACGCTCTCGGCGTCGAGATAGATTGTGTAAGGCGGTTCGGTGATGGGGCCGCCGCTGGGACTGCCCAGATAGACGTTGCCCGCAAGCGAGCCTGGGGGCAGGTCGGTTTCAAGCAAGACGGTGCCCACCTGGGAGGCAGCTGGGCAGCTGACGGGACTGGTGCTGCCGATAGCGATCTGGGCGGCCGTACAGGCCTGCAGGCCGCGCGCCGCCGCCGGGTTGAGCGTCAGTCCTTCGGGCAGCGTCACATGAGCGTCTTGGATATCGGCAGTGTTGATCTCCCCGGCGCCGACATGCTGAGGAACTTTCACTTCGGTGCGGATGCCGTCAGGTTCATCGGATTGCGCGGTTTCGGGTTGCACTTCGGCGGTCGGCTTGAAAGGCACCGCGCCGCAGCCTTCAACGCCGACGGGCGTATGTGTGAGGGTTCGCGACACCTGCCCTTCCCAAGACTGCACTTCAAGATATGTGGTGGTGGTGCTTGAGCAGGCGCTGGGCAGCGTGAGGAAGTTGCCTTGCCCAGCGCGGCCATTGAAGATCAGCTTGGACTTCAAAACCGACAGGGGAACCTTCTGCCCGAGCAGTTCACCTTCCTTGGGTACGTTGTCAATCTGAAAATACTCGTGATAGTCGCTGTTCCAGCTGACGTGGCCTTCGAGATAGATGTGCACGCTGAGGAGCGGTTCGACGGCCACATGGATGCCAAAGTCCAAGGCGAGCCCCGGCGGCTGCTCAAGGTTGTAGACGGTGCCCGAGACGGTGAGGTCGCTGACGCCGTCAAAGACGGTCAGTTCGTTGGTGCCGACCTGTGTATCAGCAGCGCATTCGTCTTTCTGAAAAGCCGCCACGGAGCACTGTGGCAACGCTTGCGGATTGCCGGCCAAGCCGGGCGGCAGGTCGACACGAATGTTCTTCACGGCACCTTCCGGTTCCTTACCAAAGGCGCCGCTTGAGTGGTTGAATTCAAAGGCGGTGAGACCTACCGGAGGATGCCCGGCGGCCTGCGTGAAGGCTTCGCCGTGATTGTTCTCGACGCTGGCGTAGGTGCAGGAGGAGGTCATGCAGGTGCCGGCTTCGAAGTTGCCTTCCTGCACGCCGAAGGCTGCCCCCGCGGCAGGCGGCATTATGACAACTAGAGCGCTTACTGAGATGGCGGCTATGGCGCCTGTCAGGAACGCCGACGGCGAAAGGCGAGCGTGGAGCAACATATTCCCCTCCTACATATGAAGCCAGGTTGCTACTCCTATACCCACCCTTGGCGCTTGTATTCACGAATTTGGTGTCTTGCGGCAGCTAAGGTGGCCTGAAAACACCAAACTGCAGGAGAGAACCCCAATGTCCAGCTATACCGTCAAGAACCTCAAGGACGTTGAGGACGCCGCCGTCGCAAGGGGATCCTCGGACGTGGAGGCGCGCTTCGCGCGCAAGCACCTCGACTCACGCGAGCTCGGCGTCAGCTACTTCCGCTATGCACCGGACTACCGCTCGAAGATGGGTCACTCCCACCGGGAGCAGGAGGAGGTCTACGTGGTCACCGCGGGCTCAGGCCGCGTGAAGCTCGATGAGGAGATCCTGGAGTTGCGTCAGTGGGATGTGCTGCGCGTGGCGCCTGAGGTCGTGCGGGCTTTCGAAGGCGGCCCCGAGGGCCTTGAGTTCGTAGCCGTCGGCGGTTCCAGGCCCGAGGAGGGCGACGGTGTCCCCGTGGCGGACTGGTGGACGGACTGAACTTGCCGGACCTCGAGACCACGATCCGCACGCGCCGTACGCATAAGGCGTACGGCCCCGAGCCGGTCGATCACGGCACGCTGCGAGAGCTCTTTGAGCTCGCCCGCTGGGCGCCCAACCACCACCTCACTAACCCGTGGCGCTTTCGCGTGCTGGGCCCGCAAGCGCGTGCGCTGCTGGCGCGCGAGGCGGAGTTGGACAAGCCCGGCGCGGCGAAGAAGCTTGAGCGCGCTCCTACCTTGATCGTCGCCAGCGTCAAGCAGGAAGGCGATGGCGCCCAGCAGCACGAGGATCTGCTTGCCACCGCGATCGCCGCCTACATCGTGCTGCTCGCGGCACACGCGCGGGGACTTGCCGGCTATTGGCGTACCGTGCCGGTGCTGGAGAAACCCTCGGTGCGCGCAGGGCTCGCGATTCCCGAGGGGGAGCAGCCGATTGGCCTGCTGCACCTCGGCCACCCCGTGCAGGAGCAGAGCGTTCCCGAGCGGGCCCCGGTCGAGGACATCGCTGTATTCCTTGATTAGGCCAGACATCGAAGCAATGATCGGAGGCAAAAATGAGCAAGCTGCTGGAAGGTAAGAACGCGATCATCTATGGCGGCGGAGGCGGAATCGGCGGCGGCGTGGCCCGGGTCTTCGCCCGCGAAGGCGCGCAGGTCTTCCTGGCCGGTCGCACGCGTGAGAAGCTCGAAGTGGTCGCCAGCGACATCGCGGACGCCGATGGCCTGGCTGAGATCGCGGTGCTAGACGCGTTGGACGAGCAGGCCGTTGACGAGCA
The DNA here is from genome assembly GCA_963743165.1 of uncultured Solirubrobacterales bacterium. Taxonomy (GTDB): domain Bacteria; phylum Actinomycetota; class Thermoleophilia; order Solirubrobacterales; family Solirubrobacteraceae; genus Palsa-744. Next base: position 45,072 of record CAVUOP010000008.1, on the reverse strand, counting down.
TCTGCGAGGCGTGATCGCCAAAGCTGGCAGCGTCGATGTCTCGCTAAACCTCATCAATCGCGGAGACTCGCAGGGGACTCCGCTGGTCGAGATGGCGACGGACGATCTGCTGCGGGCGGTGGTCAACGGCCTGCAGGGCAACTTCATCACGGCGCGCGCCGCGGGGCGACACATGATCGAGCAGGGGTCCGGTGTGATCTTGCACCTCAATAGCGCCTCGGGGGTCGCGGCGATGCCCGGCATGGGCAGCACAGGCCCCGCCGATGCCGCGACGGAGACGTTCATGCGCTACCTGGCGGCTGAGCTAGGACCGCACGGCGTGCGCGTTTGTGGCATCTGGACCGCCGGTGTCGCCGAGACGCTGTCGCCGGAAAAGCTCACCGCTGTCGGGGGTCCCGGCGCGCCGGCGCCTCGCAGCGCCGAAGAAATGATCGCGGGGATGGCCGCGCTGCGTCGCACGCCCAGGTTGGCCGACGTCGCCGAGGTGGCCACCTTTCTTGCCAGTGATCGAGCCGCGGGCATGACGGGGTCGATGACGAACGTCACCTGCGGCCTCGTGCTCAGATGAGCTGAGGCGAGGCAGGCATGGGCCGAGGATTGGCGTATCCCAAGGCCGATGGCTGAGGCCTGGGTCTACATGCTGCGCTGCGCCGACGGCTCGCTGTATACAGGCTGGACGATCGACATGGAGCGTCGCTTGGCGCGCCACCAGGCAGGCACGGCGAGCCGCTACACCGCAAGTCGCCTACCCGTGCGCCTAGCGTGGTCGCGGGAGATGCCCGACCGCAGCGCGGCGCGCCGCGAGGAGGCCCGCATCAAGCAACTCGGGCGTGCTGAGAAGCTGACCTTGATCGCGGGTGGGTCGGGCTAGGGCTGCCGGGTTGCCTCGCCTTGATCGCTGGGTTGGATCGGGCCAGGGCCTGCAGGCCTAGCCGAAGCAAGGCGCTACTGGGGCAGCGCGAGCGCGTCGAGCAGCGAGGCCCAATCGTCGAATCCGGTTTCGAATTCGGTGTGTTCCAGCTTGGCTTCCAGCTGCTTGGTCTGTTCGAGGACACTCCTGTCCGCTGGCTGCACGTAGGGAGCAAGCAGGCGCGCTGGGATGCTGCTGTGCCCTTCGGTCGCTTCCACACGCCGATCGAAGGCGAGCGTGCTGGCGGGGACCGTCTGAAAGCCACTCGCGCTCCACGCGCGCACGTCGCCGCAGAGGTTGGGGGTTGGCAGCGCCGCCAGTTCCCCGAGGCTCCTCGCATAGCCGTGTGCGATGGCTGTCAGCTTGGAGTTGCTCCATCGCAACGGCTTCACTGCTGCTACGAAGGCGTGGATAGCCTTGGCGTCGCGTCCAAAGGTGAGCGACCACAGCGCACCTGCCGCCTCCAGGCTGAGCTTCTGGGCAGCTTCGTTCTGCGGAGAGCCCGCGCCCACCCGGCCGCATTCGTGGCTCAGGCGCTGCCGATAGCTGACGACGCTCGCCTGCGATGCCCCGATCCTTGACACGGCCTGGCGGGCAAGCGCGAAGTTGGCCTGTATGTATGCGTGGGTCGAGGCGCTGTTCGAAGATGCCGCCAGAGCCTGTGCGGGCAGTAAGCCAAAGGCCAGCACGGCGATGATGATGGTCGAGCGTGCGCGCATTACTGTGCGATGGTATCTCGCTCCCGCGCAGGCACTATCCAGTCAGCCGCGCGCACACCTCGGCGAGTCGCTCGGCATTGCTCTCGATCGATGCTTCGGCGAGCCTACGCAGGCCCGCGATGTTGGCGGGGTCGGCGTCGTCGAGCCTATCGCTGACGCCTTCGAGCACCGACTGGAAACGGTAGTGGCCTTCGTCGGACCCGAGCAGCTCGTCGAGCTGGTAGTCGATCGCGGCGCTTGAGCCGTCCATGATCACGCCTAGCAGTGGACGCGCCCACTGCACGAGCCCCCAGTGCTTGGCCTGCTCGAAGGAGATCGACTCAGTGAGGCGACCGGTGCCAAGTGAGACCACCAGCACTTCGGCGCCGGGGTTGTTGCGCAGCGCCTCGGCATAGGCACACAGCGCGGGGTTGTTGGCAAACGTGCCGCCGTCGACGCAGGCGAGGCTCGTGGAGGAGTCCTCGCCTGCGGATGCAGCGCCGGACACGTACTCGGGCTCGAAGTAGGTAGGGGCCGCGGAGGTCGCTCGCCCCACCACCTTCACCGGATAGTCCGCGAGTGGCTGAGGAGATGAGCTTGCGCTGGCGGACTTCACGGCGCGGTCGCGCGGGCTATGCGGGGCACGCGGGCGGGGCTTGAAGCTCTTGAAGAAGAATGGTTCGTGGCTCTGGATGTCATAGGAGGTGACAAGCACGTCGGTAAGTGCCTGTGACAGCCGCGCCTCGCCCATGTACTTCGCCAGGGCCGCTTCCAGGCCGCTGGCGGAATACTTCTCCTCGACCAGGCCATCGACGCTCTCGATCGTGTGCAGCAGCGAGTGGTGGAAGATCCGCGGCCCCTCGCTTTCATACATTTCGACCAGCTGCATGGCACTCCAGCGCGGGCGCTTCTCTGCGCCGGGCGTCGGCACGGTGACTCCGAGCGCGATGATCCCTCCCGTCGAGGTCCCCGCGATCAGATCGAACAGCTCGCAAGCTGGGCGTCCGCAGAGGGCCTCGATCTTGGCGAGCACCATCGCCGGAATGATCCCCCTGATCCCGCCGCCATCAATGGCAAGGATCTTTACGAGCTGCTTCGTTGGCATCGCAGGGGACGGTACGTCATCCTGCCTGCTCGCACAAGGCGAGCATGTTCAAATTCAGTGGCCTTCCGCGCTGCCGCATGGGCTCGTGTCTGCACTCAGGTCGCGCGCCCGCGCGCCCGGCGGATCTGCGCAAGTCGCGCGGCGAGCTCGGCCTCCGCATCGTCGGGCCTGTAGAAGCTGGCCCCCACGGCCTGGTCGGGCAGCAGCTCCTGCGCGGAGATATGGCCGGGGTGCCCGTGTGGGCTGTCATAGCCCTCGCCGCGCCCGCCACTGCGCAACTGCACCGGCGGCGGCGCAGCGCCGTTGTCGCGGATGAACCCGCGCGCCGCGCCGATCGAGCGCTTGGCGGCATCGGACTTGGGCGCCAGCGACAGATAGATGGCTGCCTGCGCCAGCGCGAACTGACACTCAGGCAACCCCACATGCTCGACGGCGGCCGCGGCCGCGGTGGCCACGGAGAGAGCGTTCGGATCGGCATTGCCGACATCCTCGCTGGCGAGGATCACCAAGCGCCGCGCGATGAAGCGAGGGTCCTCGCCGCCCTCCAGCATCACCGCCAGGTAGTAGAGCGAGGCATCGGGGTCCGAGCCGCGCGTGGCCTTGATCCAGGCCGAGATGGTGTCGTAGTGATTATCGGCCGCGCGGTCGTAGTGCAGGATGCGTCGCTGCAGCGCGTCTTCGGCGTGGGCCGCGGTTACCCCACCCTCAGGCGCCGTCTCGCATGCCAGCTCAAGCGCGCTCAGGGCCGTGCGCGCATCGCCGCCGGCCCGCGCCGCGAGCATCGCGATGGCCTCCTGCTCGACGTGCACCTCACCGCACTCTCCGCGCTCTAGCGCGCGCGTGAGCAGCGTGCGCACGTTCTCCTCGCTTAGCTCTGTCAGCTCGTATAGCCGTGTGCGCGACAGGAGCGCGCCGTTGATCTCGAAGGACGGGTTCTCGGTGGTCGCGCCGATCAGCGTCAGCAGCCCTTCCTCTACCGCCGGCAGCAGGGCGTCCTGCTGGGCCTTATTAAATCGATGAATCTCATCGAGGAAGAAGATCGTTCCGCGCCCCGCGCGCTGGCGTTCCTGTGCCCGCGCGATCACCGCACGCACATCCGCGCGCCCGACCTCCACCGCGCTCAGCTCCTCAAAGGAGGCATTGGCGCTGGCGGCAATGATGCGCGCGAGCGTCGTCTTGCCGCTGCCTGGAGGCCCATGCAGGAGCATCGAGTGCGGATGGCCTTGCTCGATCGCCTGACGCAGGGCCGAGCCGGGGCCTAGCAAGTGCTCCTGGCCGACGAAGTCCGCAAGCGTCACCGGGCGCAGGCGCGCGGCCAGTGGCGCGTCGGCAGAGACGCGCGCGGTCTCCTGCGCCTCGGTGGGATCGAAGAGCGAGTCCATCGGCTGCCCACAGTTTGCCTTACCGCGGCCGCGTCGCCTCCTATGCGACTACGACTGAGCGTTCGTTACTCGGCCACGGGCAGCGCAAGCCTGACGCACGTACCCTGTGCGGCATCGGCGAGCCAGATGCGCCCACCGTGCGCCTCGACTATGGCGCGGGCAATCGCCAGGCCCAGCCCGCTGCCGGCGCGCGTGCGGGCGGCCTCGCTGCCGCCGCGGTAAAAAGGCTCGAAGACGCGCGGCCGGTCGGCCGCTGCGATGCCGTTGCCGGTATCGGACACTTCGATCTCCAGGTTGCCGTTGGAGCGCTGGGCGCTGATAAGCACGCTGCCGTCCGGAGGCGTGTGGTGAATGGCGTTCTGCAGCAGATTGGCGAGCACCCGCTCAAGCTTCTCGGGGTTGGCGCGCACAGGCGCAAGATCGCTGGCGATCTGAGCATTCACGATGACCCCTTGCGCGTCGGCCTGCGCGCGCATCGCCTTGACGGTTTCGTGCACGAACTCCGCGAGCGGCACCGCTTCGGTGCTCCAGGAAAAATCACCGGCGTTCAGGCGCGAGAGCTCAAAGAGGTCATCGATCAGCGTGCCTAGCGCGCGCACGTTCACCCCCATCGTCTGCACATACCGGCGAGCGGTCTCCGGGTCGACCAACTCGTCATCCAGTGCCTCCGTGAGCAGCCGCAAGGAAGTGAGCGGTGTGCGCAGGTCGTGCGAGACCGCCGCGATGACCTGGCGGCGCGTGGCCTCGGCGGCGTCGCGCGAGCGTTCCTCGCTGCGCAGCGCCTCGATCATGCGATTGGCGGCGCTGGCCAAATCGGCGAGCTCGCTGCTGGACTCGGCGTTGATCCGCACATCGCGCTCGCCCTGCTCGACCGCCTGCAGGCCATCGCGGATGGCGCGCACGTCGGCGAGCACGCCTCGCAGCAGAACCTGCGCGGCCTGTGCGGCGATGAGCGCCGCGAAAAGCAGAATGCCGATCGTGGCCCACGCATCGTGGGGCGAGACGAACATCACGGCGGCGCCAATGGCCACGGCGGCCAGCAACTGCCCCAGGGCGAGCGCCAGGCCGAGCTGAAAACGGTGGCGCAGCGTGCCCAGTCGCAGCCGCCCACTGTCCACCGCCTGAGCAATGAGCAGCGCCAGCAAACCTAGCGGCAAGAGGATCTCAAGCGAGACGACGACAGCGTGCGATCCGCCGATCAGTGCCATCACCATGCAGGCGAGGGCGAGCGCCAGAAAGAGAACTAGCAACGAGCGTCTCATGCGGACCTGAAGCGGTAGCCAACACCCCAGACGGTCTGGATGAAGCAAGGATTCTCAGGCTCTTTCTCGATCTTGGCGCGCAGGCGACGAATGTGAACTGTCACCGTTGAGCTGTCGCTGTAAAAAGAAAAGCGCCACACGTGTTCCATCAGCTGATCGCGCGAGAAGACCTGCCCAGGATTGCGGGCCAGAAAAAGCAGCAAGTCGAACTCGCGCTGGGTGAGCAATACCTCCTGGCGATTCTCAAGCAGCACCGTGCGCGCGGCAGGATCGATTCGCAGGCCGCCGATCTCAAGCGGCTGCGTAGCCTCTCCCTTGGCCGCGCCTCGGCGCAAGACGGCCTGAACCCTCGCGACGAGCTCGCCGGGTGAGAAAGGCTTGACCACATAGTCATCGGCGCCGCGCCGCAGCCCGACGATGCGATCTGACTCCTCGCCCTTGGCCGTCAGCAAGATTACGGCAGGTCGCGGGCTGTCCCCTTCGTGCAGGCGACGCATGACCTCAAGCCCGTCGATGCCCGGAAGCATGATGTCGAGCACCACCAGATCCGGGCTGTGCTCTGCGCTCATCGCAATTGCCTGCGGCCCATCCAGGGCCACATGCGCCTCGAAACCGGCGCGCTCCAGATAGCGGGCCACGATGTCGCCGATCGTCGGCTCGTCATCGACTACCAGTACGGACATGCTCGGCTCGACGGACATGCTCGGTTCGATCATCGCAGTCTCACGGGCGAGGCTCAGCCGAAGGTAAAGGAGTAGCCGCTTACGCCGGGCGCGAATTCGAGCGTCAGCAGGTGATGCTCCACGCGCGGCAGTTCGACGAGGCGATAGAGCCGCTGGAAGGAGATGCTGGCGCTTGCGTTATGCACGTCGGCTCCTGCCGCCGCCGGAGCGATGGGATGTCCGTCGAGCAGCACCCGCAGCGGACGCGGCCCCGCGCTGGCGCCGGCGACCAGAAAGACGCGACGGGCGTAGAAGCTCAGCTGCAGGCGCGCGCCGCTGACGGCCGTGGCGGAGGGGTTGGTTATACGCCACAGCCCCGAGTAGCGCAGGTGTTCAGGGGCAGGCGCCGGCGGTGCGGGCGCGGGTGCGGCCGAACCAAAGTTGTGCACCCCGGCAGCGAGGTGACCGTTCTGGAAACGCTCTGCCTTTTCGGCGCCTAGGTAGGTCTCGGGCGTGATTTCTGCTTCGGAGACCCCCTGGGCGTGAGTATGGGTGGCCCCGCCCAAGCCCGTGGCGCCGGCTTCGATCAGCAAGCTGCGAATGGCGCGCTCCTTGGCGGCGTATTCACCCTCGCCGAAATCGGCCAAGCGGATGTTGCCATGAGCGTCGATCAGATACTCGGCCGGCCAATATTCGTTGTTGTAGGCGTCCCACGTCTTGTAGTTGTTGTCCTGCACCACCGGATAGTGAATGCCGTTCTGCTGGATTGCCTGGGCGACGTTGGAGGCAGAGTGCTCAAAGGGAAACTCAGGCGTGTGCACGCCGATTATCGTCAGTCCCTTGCCGGCGTACTTGGCATACCACGCGTTCAGATAAGGCAGCGTGCGGATGCAGTTGATGCAGCTGTAGGTCCAGAAGTCCACCAGCACCACATGCCCGCGCAGCCCGGCGAGGCTCAGCGGTCGCTCGCCGGGGGTGTTGAACCACGCCTGTGTTCCCACCAGCGCCGGGGCGGGACCGAGCACCGGCAGCTTCAGTCCGGCGTCGGCCTCCTTCAGGCCCGCCGCCTGACGCGCCTTGTGCCCGCGCAGCGCCGTCAGCTGCGCGGCGGCGGCATGACTGGTCTCAAGCCCCTTCGTGGGATCGACCAGGAAGGACGGCAGACTGCTGGCGATGGAGGTCTCAAAGCGCGTGTCGTAGTTGCCGAGCATCAGCAAGGCGATGATGACCATGATGGCTCCCATCGACATCTGAAAGCCGGCGCTGCGCCGCGCGAGGCGACTGGTGACACGCCGCCCGCCGAGCATCAGCGCATAGAGCACCACGGCGGAGCCGATGCCATAGGCGAAAGCCACCCCCAGGCGACCGGCGGTGAAGCTCTGCGAGGCGGAGACGGTGATGACGCCAGCCAAGATGGGGCCGGCGCACGGCGCATAGAGGAACCCCAGTCCGCCGCCGACGAGCATGCCCGACCAGAAGCCATCGCCGCCGCCGCGCCCCCCAGTGCCGATACCCAGACGAGGGCCGATGCGGCTCAGCCGCGCCTCCAGTCGGTCGCCCAGCGCGGGGACGAGCAGCGTGATGCCAAAGCCGATCAGGGCAATGATCGAGAGCGTGCGCAGCAGTTCGTCGGGCAGCCCCAGGGCGGAGATCAGATAGACGAGCGTCACGGTTGCGAAGGTGAACGACAGGGCCAGGCCGGTCACGACCCCGAGTGGGCGCCGCCGCCCTCCCGTGACGCCTGCGGCGAGCGCTACCGGCAGTACCGGCAACACGCACGGGGACAGCGCGGTGGCAGCTCCGGCCACGAAGGCGAAGGCGATCAGCAGGACCATCAGGCCACTATGCAGGGGAGATGTTGCACGTTCCTTACGCCTCTGCGCAGGGCGCCCGGGATGTCCCCCGGCCACCCATCGGTAACCACCCATCGGTAAGGAACTCGTAAGAGGTCTAGGGCAACCTCAGGTGTTCAAATCGCCGCAACTCAAAGGAGCCTCAATGAAGATCAATGCACGTAGCCTGCGACTGCTGGCCCTCGGTGGCACAGTGCTCGCCGTGGCGGTTACCCCCGTAAGCGCGGTCGCCTCTAGCCATGCCATGAAGCACCATGCCATGAAGCATCATCACGCGATGAAGCATCACGCCATGAAGCACCCCGCGATGAAGCACCCCAAGAACGGGGCCTAAAGACAGGCGGCGGCGTCCCTGAGGCGGTCATCGCCCCAGAACAGCTCTTCTGCGGCATAGATCGTGGGGACGCCGAACACGCCTAGCTGGTGGGCGGCCTCGGTGGCTTCACGCAAGGCGAGCTTGATCTCGTCTGATTGCGTGGCCTCCTGTACTTCCTGCGGCTTCAGCCCGGCTTCGCCGGCGGCGCGCAGCACCTGCTCGGGAATGCTCAGATCAGCCCCCTGCTGAAAGGCATTGCGCAAGGCCTGCAGCGTGAACTCGCATCCGCGTCCGGCGCGCAAGGCAAAGGTGGCGGCGCGCATCGCCATCAGGTAGTTGCCCGGCCATGGCTCGGGCCAGCGCAGAGGCGCCAGCCCGTACTCCAGCGCCCGCCGCTCGACCTCGGCCATCCCCTGCCGGCGCTCCTCTTCACCGCTGAGCGCCCAAGAGGAGCGACCGTTGAGCTTGAAGATCCCACCGAGGGAGATCGGCTGCCACGCAACCGGCTCGGGCAAGGCCCCCCGATGCAGGCGCTCGGCCGTCAGGTATGCGAAAGGCGAGCCGAGGTCGAAGTAGAAGGTCGTCGGCGTCGCTGTGACAGTCATGGCTGCAACACTGTCAGATATGCGACAGCGAGTCACCGTCATCACTCTCGGCGTCCACGACCTAGCGCGCGCCCGCGCATTCTACGAGGCCCTAGGTTGGAAGACCGGTGCCGCGCCGGCAGACGACGTGGTGTTCTTCCAGGCCGGCGACATGGTGCTGTCGCTATGGGATCGCTCGCGCTTGGCGCAGGACAGCTGCGTGGAGGACGGCCAAGGCTGGGGTGGCGTGACTTTGGCGTTGAACCTGGACTCCCCTGAGGATGTGGACGCGGTCATCGAGGAAGCTCGCGCGGCGGGTGCAACGATCGGACGCGAGCCGGGCGAGACATTCTGGGGCGGCTATAGCGCGGTCCTTGTGGACCCCGACGGGCACCCTTGGGAGATTGCCCACAATCCTCACTGGACGCTGACGCAGGACGGTGGCGTCAGGCTTGCCTGACATTCGAGATACGGGGTTGCGGCTATCCTGCAATCGCGATGCCAAGTAAACCTGTGAGAGACATCGTGGCGGCTGCCCTGGAGGTATCGCGTGAGCATGGCCACCTGGCGGCGACCGAAGCGTTGTTCGTTGCAATGGAAAGTGACAAGTTTGACCTAGACTTGGATGCGATTGACCGCTTGAACGGTCATGCAGAGGCTGCGTAAGCCCACTCGGTCTGGTCAGGCGCTCTCGGCCTGCAAGCGCCCCGAATCGATGGCGTCAAGCAGCGCCTGGTAGTCGAGCTGGTTCTGCGCGGAATAGGTAGCGGCGAAGTCCGCGAGCGCCTCATCGAACACGCCGCTCTTCCCGAGATAGCCGGCAATCGCGACGCGATCGCCCGAGCGGGCATGTGCACGCGCGAGCGTCCAGCCACAGAGGCGCGCATAGTTGCGCAACTGTTCGTGCCCCATGGCTTCGATGTCAACTGACAGCTTGCCGTCCCACAGCTGGCGGACGTAGAAGTCACGCGGCTGGTCGTCCACGCCGATGGCGGGCAGCCAGCCGAGGAAGATGTCCGAGGCGGCCTGCATCAGGTGCTGCCCCTCAACGACCCGCTGGCCGCTGTTCTCATACTCCGAGGCCCCGGCATAAGGCTCCAGCACTGAGGCCTGCGCTTCCTTGCACTGCAAGATCAAGGCGTCGTCCTGATCGCGCCCGACCATCAGCACGATCCAGGCGCGGGTGCCGACGCTGCCAACCCCGACGACCTTGCGGGCGATGGCCTGAAAGCGGTAGCTGTCAAACAGACGCTGCCGGGAAGCGGGCAGGCTGTTGCGGTAGTCACCGAGCAGTTCCGTCACCCCCTCGCGCAGCCGGCGCTGCGCGGCGCTGGGCAGGAGCTCCTCGATCGGCACGATCAAAGGTGGAGCGCTGATGAAGCGAAGTTCGCCGTTAACCCTTTCGGTGAGCTTGCCAACGGCTCGCTCCGAATCCTTGGCGCGCCCCTTGGCGATCCCCTTTTCGATCTGCTTCACGCGCTTGGTGCCGATCCCTTCCTGCTGCGCAAGCTCGATGATCTGACCGGCCTCTAGGCGCTCGTACCAGACCTTGAGATTGGTCTCCCCGGCAAAGCGGCGCATCGCTTCGCGGTAGCTGCGCACGCCCCAGACGACGGCCTCGCGGCAGTGGATGGTATCGAGCTTGCGATCCTCGCCGGCGATCTGCAGGCTGGCGGCGAGGCGCTGAACGTCCCACTCCCAAGGCCCGGGCAGGGTCTCGTCGAAGTCGTTGATGTCAAACAGCATGTCGCGCTCAGGCGAGGCGAAGCCGCCGAAGTTGGAGAGATGCGCATCGCCGCAGAGCTGCGCGCGCAAGCCCGACACGGGCGCGGGCGCGATGTCGGCGGCCATGATCGCGGCGGCGCCGCGGAAGAAAGCGAAGGCGGAGAGCGACATGCGCCCGTAGCGGATCGGCACCAACTCCGGCACGCGGCTGAGTGCCTGCGCTTCCAGCTGGGCGACCGGGTCCTCACGGTCTGCCGCGGGCTGCCAGTCGGCGTGGCTTGAGCGCGGCGCCTCTTCGCGCAGCGCCTTGCCGGCGGCGAGGCGTTCGGTGGGGGTGGCATCGGCAGCGAGACCGGCATCGTTTCCCGCCCCCCCTGCGCCTCCCGTGCCTGCGGAGCCCGACTTGACAGGCCGCGCGGTGGCGCCCTTAGGACGGGCCTGAGCGGTAGAGCGGCGGGCGGGTGCAGGTGTCATAGATCAAAGGCTGGCACCCGGACACCCGGGCGCCAAGGAGGTTGGCACGCCTATGAGGGTAGGGCATGCCAGTGTACGTCGAGGGTGCGAGTGCTTTCCGGGGCATGCGCGCTCCTGTCTCGCGCCGTTCCGGGGCACGCGCGCTTTTGCCTTGCGCCGAGCGCTCGCGCGTGCGAGGCTGGTGTGAGCGCATGTCATCCGTGAGGCCTCAAGGGGAGCGCATAAAGGTCGCGCTTGCCGACGACAGCTATCTGGTGCGCGAGGCGGTGAGCCAGATTCTGGCGCGCCACCCGCGCATTGATCTGGTGGCCGTCTGCGAGGACCGCGACTCGCTGCTAGCGGCCGTGGAGAGCGAGCGCCCCGGCGTGGTGGTGACCGATATCCGCATGCCGCCGCAGCGCGATGAAGAGGGCATCGAAATCGCCTCCCGCCTGCGCGACAGTCACCCAGATGTGGGCGTAGTGGTGCTGAGCCAGTACGCCGAGCCGCGCTACGGCCTGGCGCTGCTGGAAGCGGGCAGCGATGGCCGGGCTTACATGCTCAAGGAGCGCGTGGGCGATGAAGGCCAGCTGGTGGCGGCGATCGAGGCGGTGGCGCATGGAGGCTCGTTCATGGACGCACGAGTGGTGGAGGCGATGATCAAGGAGCGCGGCAAGGCGGAGCGCTCGCCGCTGTCAGAGCTGACCCCGCGCGAGCTTGAGATCCTGGGCCTGATCGCACAGGGCAAGAGCAACGGCAAGATCGGCGAGGAGCTGTATCTGAGCAAGCGCGCGGTGGAGAAGCACATCAACTCGATACTGCTCAAGCTGGACCTGCCGGAGGCTCAGGAAGTGAGCCGGCGGGTGATGGCGACGCTTATCTACCTGTCGGCCGCAGCGGGAAGTGCGCCTGCTCGTTAGGAAATTCGAGGGTCGTCTGACGACGCAGCATGTAGAGACCAAAGAAGCCGAGCGCCGTGATGATGATCACGCCTGTGAAGGTGCGCGTGGCGACGATCGGGCCCCAGAGGAACAGCAGCGCGAGCAGCAGAGCGGCGGCCCCATAGGAGAGGTCGGGGCGCTCGCGCAGGTAAGGCGCCAGGAAGCGCCGCACGCTGGTGGCGGCGTGCGTCGGGCCGGCCAAGAGACCGGCAAAGATGATGACGATGCCGGCCAGGATGGTGGACCAGGCGATGTCGCTGAGCACGGAGGTGCCGATCGTGTAGGCGGCTTCGATGGCAGGCTTGACGGAGGCCGTGGTGGCCAGCGAGTTGACGACGGCATGCTTGGCTACGCCGCGCACGACAAGCACCGCCAAGGCCGCGCCAATGAAGGCGGCGCCGACGGAGATGAGGGTCTGCCGCCGCCGCCCGCGGGCGAGATAGACGGCGAGACCGAAGAGCAGATAGACGAGCAGCGGCAAAATGATGGCCAGCGAGCGCAGCAGATTGACGGCGCTCTGCGCCGTGCGCAGGTTGTTGGACTTGACGACGTGCAGTTCGGCGACGTTGGGTGGAATCTTTTCGACGACCGAAGTGGGCGCGCCGACGCGCGAGGCGGCTTCTCGCAGCAGCGGCCGCAGGTCGATGACAACCTGGCCACCTCCCGGCAGACGCACGACTTCAGAGCGATCCTCGATCAGCTTCACGAACTGCGCGTGGGCGGCTTCGTTGGCCGTACGCCAGAGCGCCTGCACACGCGGGCGTTCTAAGGCGAAGTTGACGCCCTTTTCAACCAGGCCGCGCAAGGCGCCGGCGGCTGGAGCGGCGAGCGGCTTGAGTTCGGAGGGAAGCTCGCCGCGCAATTCACCGGCCACATCGACATTGGCATAGAGCTGATCGGTGAGGTAGCCCGAGAGCTGTTCGCGGATCGGGCCATTTTCGAGCATCTTGGTACTGGTGTTGGTCCAGTAGTGGGTATCTAGCAGCTGGCGGTTGGCCCAGACGGCGAAGATCGCGACGACGCCGAGCACCGTGGCGATGCCGATCAGGGTGCGCACGAGCCAGACATGGGGAGCGAGACCCGCGCCTGCCCCACTCGGGCCTGCAGGTGCGGGAGGCTGAGGCGCAACCGGCTGCGCAGCGGTGTCTTGGTGCGCCTGCGGATCGAGGGGTGCGGGTGGTGCTTGCTCGTCGTCGGGCGGGGTGGAGTCAGATGCGCTCATACAGTTATCTGAGCGGAGGGTACGGATCCGAGGACGGTCGTGCCGTGTGCTGGTGTGGAGAGGATCGAAATATCGCCTTCGACGGCGCCGATGCGGTCGCGCATATTGGCGAGGCCGCCGCGCGAGTTGTGCGTGAGCGCAAGCTGAAAACCAGGGCCGCTGTCGCTGATTTCAAAGCACAGCTGTCCCGGCCGCGTATAGAGGCGGATCGCGACAGCGGTCTGCGGGCCGGCGTGCTTGGAGGCGTTCTGAAGAGCCTCCAGGCAGGTGAAGTAGACAGCGGCCTCAAGGTCGGGGTGATAGCGGGGGAGAGCCTCCGTGTGCAAGCGTGTGCGAGGGGAAGTCTCGGCGACGGTAGCCCGCAAAGCGCTCGCCAGCCCCTGCTGCTTAAGCAGATGCGGATAGGGGTGCTGGACGAGCCGGCGCAGCTCATCGAGTGCTTGCTGTGCCTCCTGGGCAAGCTGATTCAGCACGTGAGGCCCAGCGTGGGGCTCCTGGGCGACGCGTTCGGCCGCGAGGCCGAGGTGGATGCGTAGTGCGATGAGGCGCTGCTGCGCACCGTCGTGCAGATCACGCTCGAGCCGACGGCGCTCCTCCTCGACGGCTTGCACGGTGCGCTGACGCGAGGCTCTGAGCTCACGCAGCGTGGCGCGGCGGTCAGCTTCCAGGCGAGCATTGAGATCGGCGAGGTTGCCAGCGGCGTGATCGCCGACGCGCGCAAGCAGCCGCTGCACGGCGCCGGTGCTGAGAGTGCGACCAGAGAAACGGTGAAGCCGCGGAGTTGGGGGGGTCGAGAGAGTGGTGGCCATGCGCGCAGGGAGTAATGCTGTGGCTCGGGCACCCTAAGCGGGGCAAAGGCCACTTGTATCCGTGGAAACCCGCAGCTAAATTGGAGGGGATGGCACCACCATCGATAGAGAGGCCAGCACCCTTGTCTATAAGTAGCCCGGGTGCCACCGTGATGCTCATGCGCAGAATGCTGATGGCGGGCTTGGCCTCGCTGGGATTTGCAGTGGCGATGCCCCTGCTGGGTTGCGGCTCATCTTCTTCCAGCAAGCCCAGCTATTGCGCACAGCAGGAAGAACTGAAGAAGAACGTAAAGGCGCTGGGCGAAGTGAACGTGGTGCAGGGCGGCACGAACTCGATCACGACGGCCCTGCAGAAGGTCGAAACCAGCGCCAAGGGTCTGGTGGAAGCGGCGAAGAGCGAATTCCCGACACAGACGCAGGCGCTTGACTCCTCGATCACGGAACTGTCGAAGTCGGTGCAGGGGCTCTCAAGCTCCTCAAGCGCCACGGCAATCGCCACGATTTCCGCGCAGGTCGTGGCGGTGGGCTCGGCTGTGAGTCAGCTGGCGAGCGCCACCAGCTCCAAGTGCAGCTGAGGGCTGCCTGAGCCAAGTGCTGCTGAGGGCTGCCTGAGCACTCGGCACCTAGAACACACGCTGAGGCGCGGTTTGATGGGATGAGGCGTGGCTTGATGGGCTGAGGCGCAACTTGACGGGATGAGGCGTGGCTTGACGGGCTGAGGCGTGGCTTGACCGGAACGGCGCACGCCCAAGGGCGAGTTGTGCTAAACGGCTAAGTTCATTTAGCTGAACCGGATTTTCACGCGTTGCGTGTATTTCGCTGTAGGCTTTGGACTCGCACAAGCAATGATGAGAGGGTCGCGGGAAGGCGTGCGTAGGCAGATGACACCCAACGGACCTATGCGGATCGGAAGTGCGCCGCCGGCCGAAGGAGCCATCAAGGACCGCACGGCGCGCAGCCTGTTGGGCCTCGTGCGCGGGCTGCTGTCTGAGCTCGACCTGGACGTGATACTCGACCGCGTGCTGGACTCCGCGCGCGAGCTGACAGGCGCGCGCTATGCCGCGCTGGGCGTGCTGAACGACTCGCGCACCGAGTTGGCGCGGTTCGTGACGGTGGGCATCGATGAGAAGGTGCGCATGGAGATCGGGGCCCTGCCACGCGGCCAGGGCGTTTTGGGCGAGCTGATCAACCGCCCGGTGCCGCTGCGCTTGGCAGACGTGGGTACACACCCCCGCTCGTTCGGCTTGCCGGTGGGCCATCCGCCGATGCACGCCTTCCTCGGCGTACCGATCCTGATCGAGGGGACTCCCTTTGGCAACCTCTACTTGACGGAGAAAGTCGGCGGGGAGGAGTTCACGGAGGCCGACGAGGAGGCCGTGACGATGCTGGCGGAGATGGCCGGAGTGGCGATCGATCATGCGCGTCGCTATGTGGGTGCGCGCGACCGCCGTGATGAGCTGGAGCGCACAGTGGCGGCGCTGGATGCCACGACGCAGTTCGCGCGGGCGATCGGGGCCGAGACAGATCTCGAGGTGATCCTCGAGCTGGTGGCCAAACGCGGGCGGGCACTGGTGTCGGCGCGGGCGCTGCTGATCGAGCTGTGCCGGCCCGAGGGGCTGCTGGTGGCGGCGGGCGCCGGGGAACTGCCGCGCGAGCTGATCGGCCGGAACGTACCGTTGAAGGACACGGTGGCCAGTCATGCGCTGCGCACGCGCCGCACGCAGCACCTGGAGGATGACCTCAATCGCGCGCGTTTTGACGAGCATGACCTGGGCCGGCTGGGCGTGAGGGCGGAGGGCGGTCTGGTGGTGCCGTTGGTCTTTCAGGGACGCACATACGGCGTGCTGATGGCGCTCGATCGGCTGAACGATGGGCCGCGTTTCAGCAACGAGGACCAGCTTCTGTTGGAGGCTTTCGCGACGAGTGCGGCGACGGCGGTGGCGACGGCCCAGTCGGTGGCTTCCCAGCAGCATCGTCAGCGCCTGACAGCGGCGGAGGCTGAGCGGGGGCGCTGGGCGAGGGATCTACACGATGAGACCTTGCAGAGCCTCAGCGCGCTTCAGATCCGCCTCTCCAACGCGCGGCGGGTGGGCAAGCCGCAGGTGCTGGCGCAGGCGATGGACGATGCGGTCGAGTACCTGCAGGCGGGTATCGCCGATCTGCGCGCACTGATCACCGACCTGCGCCCGGCGGCGCTGGATGAGCTAGGTGTTGAAGCGGCCCTGCATGCGTTGGCAGATCGCACGAAGCATCGCGGCATCGAGGTGGATACGAGCATCGATCTGGCTTATGAGCAAGGGCGCGCCGCGGCGCGCCACACGCCGGAGCTGGAGGTGGCGTTGTATCGGATAGCGCAGGAGGCGTTGAGCAATGCGGCCAAGCACGGGCGCGCGGCACGTGCGGTGGTTGAAGTTCAGGAGCACGCAAACGCCATCCACCTGACGGTGCGTGACGATGGCGAGGGCTTCGATCCGGAGACGGCCGAGACGAAAGGCTTCGGCCTGCTGGGTATGCGCGAGCGGGTGCAGCTATTGGACGGCACGCTGCAGATCGAGTCCGCGCCGGGCGATGGCACGACGGTGCGCGCGACGCTGCCGGTACAGCGCTTGTCGAACGTCGCCGTTGCCGGCGCCTGAATTTCTCACCCGGCCGGCAAGCCCTCAGACCTTCAACAACCCCTGGCTGAGCGCATAGCGAACGAGTTCAGAACGGGTGGCGATGCCCAGCTTGCGGTGGATGCGCGTACGGTGGGTCTCGATGGTACGCGGGCTGAGGTGCAGCTTGTGCGCGATCTCCACACTGGTATGGCCGAAAGCGATCATGCGCAGTACCTCGGTCTCACGCTGGCTGAGCTTGTCGGCGCTGTGTGATTCCCGCACGCCCCCCAGGTGCGTGAGGATACGCGGGCTTACGTACTCTTCGCCTTTGGCCGCCGCGCGCACCGCTGCTGGCAGATCCTCATCGGCTGAGTCCTTGAGCACAAAGCCGACAGCCCCCGCCCGCAGCGCCTGCTCAGCAAAAACGGGGTTGTCATCCATCGTGAGCACCACCACGTTTGTCTCAGGGACCTGATTGCGCAGCCGCATGATGGCATCGATGCTGGAGCCGCCGGGCATACCCAGATCGAGCACGAGCACGTGCGGGCGCTGGCCGTGAACGTGGCGTACTACGAGCCCGAGATCGTCGGCCTCGGCGATCACCTCCAGGTCGGCTTCGGTGTCCAGCAGCAGCCGCAGACTGCGACGCATGAGTGCATGGTCGTCGGCGAGGATGATGCGGATTGCCGACTGCTCCGCGGACTCCTCATCGAGCTCGGGGCTGGTGGGCGCAAGATGCAGATTGCTTGGGATAGTTTCAGGCTATTGCAACTGTTATCTGCCAAGCATGGGTGAAACGCCCTAATCGGTGCGGCAAATCACGGATACAGTTGCCTACGCGAGAATTACTGATTGAGCTTGGCGCGCCATCTCTCCGAACTCATCTCGCTTGTCCCCCGATCTCTCCGACATCATCTCGCTTGGCGCGCCATCCCCCTGAGGCGTAGTCGTCCAACCCGCCAAGCATCTCGCCGCTCTGGAGTGTGGCCATGCCGTGGCGGTACTCGCCAGCGAGCGCAGCGTCGAGGCTGAGTGACCACTGCTGATAGGAAGAGAGGCGATCGCTGCGCAACGCGATCTGAGGCTTGGCGGCGATTTCGCGGGCTAGTGCGAGCGCACCCGCCAGTGCCTCCCCCTCGGGGGCGAGGCGGTTGGCGAGACCCATGCGCAGCGCCTCCTCGCCGCGAGACGCCGCGGCCGGTGAGGATGAGATCGAGCGCGTGGCTGTGTCCAAGCAGGCGCGCGAGGCGAATGGTGCCACCGTCCATCAGTGGAATGCCCCAGCGGCGGCAGTAGACGCCAAAAACCGCACTCTGCGAGGCCACGCGCAGATCGCACCAGGCGGCCAGCTCGAGCCCGCCCGCAACCGCGTGTCCTTCGACGGCCGCGATCACAGGCTTAGAGAGGAGCATGCGAGTAGGCCCAACGGGCCCGTCGCCATCGGGGCTCAGACGAGTGACCCGCTCGGGTTCCCCCGAGCGCATCGCCTTGAGATCGGCGCCGGCGCAGAAGGTGCCATGCGCGCCGGTGAGCACGGCTACGTGTACGGACTCATCCGCATCAAAGCGCCGGAAGGCATCGGCCAACGCCTGCGCCGCGGGCGCGTCGATGGCATTGGCAACGGCGGGACGGTCGATCGTGACGATCGCGAGCGGGCCGTCGCTGTCGTAGTGAATGCTCATCGGTGGCTGAGCGGCTGAATGTTCACTGGTGGCTGAACAGTTCGACATTATCAACGTCCTGCTGGGGCGCGCGAGCGTCGGGCGCAAAGCGCGGCAGTTCCAGCTCGATGCGAGCCCCACCCTCAGCAGCAGCCCCGGCAACGACACGCCCGCCATGGGCGTCGGCGATGGCGCGGACGATTGCCAGGCCCAGGCCGGTACCACCTGAGGTTCGGTCGCGGGCTGAATCGGTGCGGTGAAAACGGTCGAAGATCCGGTCGCGCTCGGCGGATGGGATGCCGGGGCCATCGTCGGTGACGATGAAACGAAGTCGATCCGCTCCGCTGCGTTCGAGCTGCATGCGCACGAGCCCCTGCTTGGAGGTGTGCGCGAGCTCTTGCGAGGAGGCGGTGTGCTCGATGGCGTTGGCAACGAGGTTGCGCAGCGCCTGAGCGAGGCGGTCGGGATCGGCGGTGAGGACGCCCTCGGGCACCGCCCCAAGCTCGAAGCGGCGAGGGGCGAGGAGTGTCATGCCGTCCCAGAGCTCGCGCACATAGGGCACCAGCTCGATCGGCTCAGGGCGCAGGAACTCGGTCTGCTCGGCCTTGGCGAGCAGCAGGAGATCGTCCACGAGACGGGCGGTGCGGGCGATCTCAGCCTGCACAAGACGCTCGACGCGGCGGACCTCGGCGTCGGAGCGGTTGGGCTGGGCGACGAGCGCTTCGAGCTGGCCGCGAATGACGGTGAGCGGCGTGCGCAGCTCGTGAGAGGCGTCGGCGACGAAGGCACGTTGGCCGGCGAAGGCATCGGTGAGCCGATCGAGCATGTGGTTGAAGGTCTCGGCGAGCACACGCACCTCGTCGCCTTGGCGGCCGACATCGGGGATGCGGGGATGCAAATCGCCGGCATCGACCTTGGCTGCAACGGCGGCCATGCGCCGCAGAGGCAAGGTGAAGCGGGCGCCGATGAGATAAGAGGCGCCGAGTGCGCCTACCAAAGCGAGCAAGCCGGCAAGAATGAAGGCGCGCGCGACGCCGCGCTGGGCGTGTGCCACGCCTGCCAAGGGCTCGCCGACACCCACAGTCACGCGCAGACCGTCGGGCAGGGACAGGGTGCGCTTGAGCAGGCGCAGGTTGCCGAACGTCGGCAAGGCTGAGGGTGGAGTAGCCATCGTGCACGGTCAACAACTGCCGCGATAGACGGTTCTCCTCAGCCTGCTCGGCGGCACTCTCGCCATTGTCTGGGCGCGGGGTCCCGAAAACCTCGGGCCGATTGGCGATCGTCACAGTCCCAACCCCCTTGCGCGCGCTGGTGAGGATTGCGAACTGCAGGCTGGAGCTGGCGCTGAAGGGCTGCCCGAGCACATAGCGCCGCGCTGCGAGGGCCACGCCTCCGGGCTTGCCGTCGGCGGCGCTGAGCGCCCGAGAGAGTGCGGTGGAGTCCCCCGCGATCTCGCTGTCAACCTGGCGGCGCAACTGCGTGCCGGTGCCGCGATACACCGCGAGGAAGCTGATGGCGGTGCAGATGAGCACAACTACTGCTACCCACGCCGCGAGTCGCCAGCGCAGACTGGTGGGCAGCAAGCGGCGCTCAGGAAGCCGCATGACCGAGGCGATAGCCGACGGCGCGCACCGTGAAGATCGGCGCGGGACCGTCGGGGCGGCGCAGCTTGCGACGCAGGTAGCCGATGTAGACGTCGACGACGTTGGTAGTGGGGTCATGCTGGTAGCCCCAGACGGCGCTGAGGATCTGCTCACGCGAGAGCACATGACCGGCATGGCGAATGAGGTACACGAGCAGCTCGAACTCGGTGGTGGAGAGCAGCACGGTGGCGCCGTCGCGGCGCACGCGGCGACTGAGCAGATCCACCTCGATGTCAGCGCAGCGCAGCGTGGTGGGGGAGGAGGTCTGGGCGGCGACACGCAGCTGTGCGCGCACGCGGGCGATGAGCTCGGCGAGCGAGAAAGGCTTGACGAGGTAGTCGACGGCACCAGCCTCCAGGCCGGCCACGCGATCGCTGACGTCGCCGCGGGCGGTCAAGACGATTACCGGTACACCTGGCTTGGCGTGACGCAAACTGGTCAGGATCTCCATGCCGCTGCGTCCGGGCAGCATGAGGTCGAGCACGATCGCGTCAAAGCTCTCGGCCAAAGCCCGGCGCTCACCTTCGGCGCCGTCGGTGGCCGACTGCACGGCGAAGCCCTCGGCTGTGAGACCGCGCTGCAGGAAATCCACGATGCCGGGCTCGTCCTCGATAACGAGGACTGCTGGGCCCCCATCCCCGCTGGGGTCGGCGGTGAGCGACATGTCAGTCGCATGATAGATCGCGCTCATGGTGCATTCCGTTCGTTTCGAGCGCGAAATTCGATGAGTATTCTCATGTTGCAGTTACCGGATCCTTAGTGAATCTCGCCACACTCATCTCATGGCAATTGAGTCAGGGGTGCCCGGCGAGGGGACCGAAGCGACTGCCGAGGATGAACGCGCGCATGGCGCGGCTGGCCGCGAGTGCACGAGTGGTGGTGGCCGGCTGGTGGGCGGGGGCACAGCGGGCAACGAGCGCCTGACGGCGGCAACGGGTGTTCTGCTGCTGGTGCTGTTGGCCGTGATCGGCTTGACGCTACTGCGTCTGCGAGGGCTTCTGTCGGTGCATCTGTTCGTGGGCATGCTGCTGATACCGCCGGTGCTGCTGAAGATGGCGAGTACGGGCTATCGCTTCGCGC
This sequence comes from uncultured Solirubrobacterales bacterium, assembly GCA_963743165.1. Lineage (GTDB taxonomy): Bacteria > Actinomycetota > Thermoleophilia > Solirubrobacterales > Solirubrobacteraceae > Palsa-744. The sequence continues at coordinate 24,169 of CAVUOP010000008.1, read as the reverse complement.
GCTATTACACCCACGACCCCAGCTACCGCCGCAAGGGTCCGCCGGAGGCGATCATGCGTGCGCTGGCGCCACTGGTTGTGATCTCGACGGTGGTGGTGTTTGCCAGTGGGGTGGCGCTGTTACTGATCGGTCCCTCGTCGCGTAATGCACTGTTGCCGGTCCACAAGATCAGCTTCATCGTGTGGGCGGCGGTCATCTCCTTGCATGTGCTTGGGCACCTGCTGGAGTTGCCAAGGGCGTTGGGTGTGAGGTACGAAAGCCTCGGCGTGAGAAGAGAAAGCCTTGCGCATCTGGATGGCGGCAGCACAGGCTGGCACAGGACCCCTCTCAGGGAGGGTGGCGCGGGGCGCACGCTGTCTCTGTCGGCCGCGCTCCTGAGCGGCGTGGCGCTGGCGGTGGCTCTACTGCCCCAGTACGGCCCATGGCTGAACGCCCATCACCACCTGCTGGGAGGTAGATGAGCATGTCTTTGCGTTCCCGCCGTGACTCTCTCAAATCTCCCCATTCGACGAGCTCACGTGACTCGGCGCTGCGCCGTCTATCGCTCTCCACGCGCTGGCTGATCGCGGGCTCGGTGGCGCTGACAGGCGCGCTGTCAGAGGTGGCGGCGCATGCCTTCCCGGGTAAGACGGTGAAGGTCGGGGCGCATGGTGGGAAGCGCGCCGCCAAACGTCACGTCCATCACAGCTCACAGGGTTCGGCAAGCTCGCTGCAGCCCCCCGCGCAGGCGCCACAGGCGGCGGAAACCCACCCGGAAACGGCTCCAGCACAGCCGGCGGAACCCGCTCCGGAACGATCTTCCGAACCGGCCCCAGAAGCGCATTCCGAACGGTCGCCCGAAGTGCACTCTGAACCGGCCCCCGAAACACATTCTGAACCGGCCCCAGAAGCGCATTCCGAACCCGCTCCCGAAGTGCACTCGGAACCGACCCCGGAACGGGCCCCGGCACCGGAAGGCCCCGTCGTCTCGGGGGGATCGTGAGGAGGATGATGCTGAAGGAAGCCAGCAGAGCCACCTGGGAGGCATTGGGTACGAGCGTGGTTCTGCAGGTGAGCGACCCTGCCGCGCTGGGGCCGGCGCGAGTGCTGGTGGAGCGCGAGCTGGCAGAGATCGACCGGGCGTGCAGTCGCTTCCGCACGGACTCTGACCTGATGCGCGTGAACGCCGCGGGCGGCAGGTCGGTGCGTGTGAACCCGCTGCTGATCGAGGCACTCAGCGTGGCGCTGCGCGCGGCGGAGTTGACGGACGGCGATGTCGACCCCACGATCGGCACGGCGCTGGAACTGGCGGGCTATGACCGCGATTGGAATCTGCTGGCTCCACCCCCAACGCAGGCAAGCCCGTTGGGCGCGCCATCGCCCTCGCCGAGCGCGGCACCCCGCGCGGCGCCCCTCCTCGCGGCACCCCTTGCGGCGCCCCGCATACGCGCGCGAGTACGCTCGGGATGGCGAACGGTGGAGCTTGACAGCGAAGGCCTGACGATCCGGGTGCCCGCGCCGATCAAGCTGGACCTGGGCGCGACCGCGAAGGCATTGGCGGCGGATCGCGCGGCAAGAGCAGTGGCGCGGGCCACGGGCGTAGGTGTGCTGGTGAGCCTCGGTGGCGACATCTCGATCTCTGGCGATGCCCCTGAGGGAGGTTGGCGGGTGCGCGTAACCGACGATCACCGTAGCCATCACAGCGCGCCGGGCCAGACGATCGCGATCGCCGATGGCGGTCTGGCGACCTCCAGCACGGCGGTGCGACGTTGGAGCCAAAAGGGCGCGACGCATCATCACATCATCGACCCGCATACCCAAGAGCCCGTGACCCACACATGGCGCACGGCGAGCGTAGCGGCAGCGGATTGTGTCGATGCGAACATCGCGAGCACAGCGGCGCTGGTACGCGCGAAGGACGCGCCCGCATGGCTTGAGGAACTGGGCCTGCCGGCGCGGCTGGTCGATCCGAGCGGCCGCGTGCGAACCTTGGGTGACTGGCCAGCGGAGCCGGGGATGATGTCGAAGGCCTCGCTGTGAGCCTGTTGCTGGCTGTCACGAAAGGCCCGAGCATCTACTGGTATCTGACGCGGGCGACGGGCGCGGTGGCGCTGGTGCTGCTGACAATGTCGCTGGCACTGGGCGTGATGGATGCGCGCCGCTTCAATACGACGCGCTGGCCGCGCTTCGTGATCGACGGGCTGCACCGCAACGCGTCGCTCCTGGCGCTGGTGTTCCTGGCGGTGCACATCGTCACGACGGTGCTGGATAGCTTCGTATCGATTCCGCTGAGCGCGGCGATTATCCCCTTCAACAATGGCTACAAGACGTTCTGGCTGGGTCTGGGAGCGGTGGCCTTTGACTTGATGCTGGCGGTGCTGATCACGAGCATGTTGCGCCAGCGCATCGGCTACGGAACGTGGCGGGCGGTGCACTGGTGCTCCTATGCGTGCTGGCCGATCGCGCTTGCGCACACGCTCGGAACGGGCAGCGATGCAAGCAAGGCATGGCTGTTGGCGATCAGCATCGGCTGCATCGCGACGGTGTTGGTGGCGGTGCTCGTGAGGGTGCTTCCGGCTCGCGCGGCGCGGAGGCTGGCTACGCGATGAGAACCTGCATCCGCGAAACGCGCTTCGCGAGGGGCCCGCGATGAGCACGCATCTGGAACCCCCGACTCACCTGGCCGAGCCAGCGGCACGAAGCGCGACTAGACCCGCCGGTCCCGCGGGTCTGCCGAGGCTGCTGAATGCGATCCCCGCGCAGGGGGCGATGAGCCTCGCCGACCACCTCGATGTGCATGGCCATCCGCCGTTGGCGCGCAATCGCCGCGAGCGGCGGTCGGCGGCGGCGTTGATCGAGAGTATTGAGCGCGCTGGCTTGCGAGGGCATGGCGGGGCGTCCTTCCCCACGGCGGTGAAGATGCGCGCGGTGGCCTCACAGCGCGGTCGCGCGGTCGTGGTCATCAATGCAGCGGAGGGCGAGCCGGCGAGCCTGAAGGACCGCACGCTGCTGCAGGCGTTGCCTCATCTGGTGTTGGACGGCGGAGCGTTGGCGGCACAGGCGGTGGGCGCGGAGGAGGTGATCCTGTGCGTACCGGAGTCGATCGCGCTTGAGGGCCCGGAGCAGGCGATCGCCGAACGCGAAGAGGTGCTAGGCGGGGAATCGCCGCGGATGCGTCTGGCGACCGTCCCCGACCGCTACGTGGCGGGGCAGGAGTCGGCGCTTGTGAGCCATCTCAACGGCGGCTTGGCGTTGCCGACGTTCACGCCGCCGCTGCCCTTTCAGCGCGGGGTGGGAAAGCGCCCGACATTGGTGAGCAACGCGGAGACACTGGCGCACGTCGCATTGATCGCGCGCCACGGTGCGGAGTGGTTCCGCGAACTGGGAACGGCGGCCGATCCAGGCTCGGCGCTCGTGACGCTGTGCGGCCCGGTTGCCTACCCGGGGGTGTATGAGATCGAGCAGGGATCCTCGCTGAGCTCGCTGATCGATGCGGCCGGCGGCGTCATCGCGCCACCGCGCGCGGTGCTGTTCGGCGGCTACGCAGGCTCCTGGGTGGACGGAGATCTGTTGCGGGGCCTGACGCTGTCAGACGAGCACCTGGCCCCCCACGGCGCGTCGCTGGGCGCCGGCGTGGTGCTGCTGCTCTCAAAGGACGCATGCGGCGTGGCCGAGACGGCACGTGTGAGCCGTTGGCTTGCCGAGCAGAGCGCCCGTCAGTGTGGCCCTTGTGTGCACGGCTTGGATGCTTTGGCGACATCGATCGAAGAGGTCGCGGCGGGCGCGGCCCGCGGCAAGGCCCGCCAGCGCATCGCTTACTTCGCCTCGCTGGCCCGAGGGCGTGGCGCGTGCAGCCACCCAGACGGCACGGTACGCCTGATCGCGAGTGCCTTGGAAGTATTCGCGGCGGACTTCGCCGACCACGCCAAGCACGGCATCTGTGATGCCTGTCGCCGTCCCGGCGAGCTGCCATTGCTCAGTGGCCGAACCTCATCATGAGCCATCGCCTACGCGTCAATCCGATCACCTGCGAGGCGCATGGCATGTGCGCGGAGCTTCTACCCGAGCGGATCACGCTCGACGAGTGGGGCTATCCGATTCTCGATGAGCGCCCGCTTGAGCCCGAGCTGGTCTCGCACGCCAAGCGCGCCGCGCAGGCATGCCCAACGTTCGCCTTGCTGCTCGAGCGTCACGCCTGAAGCGGGCCATACGAGATTGGAAGTTGAGAAATCTCAACCACGCTGACTATGAGCCTCGTCGTTAGCGTTTCAGCTAACAATTCGGGAAAAGTTAGTATATAAGCTAACATAGTGAAGATGATGGACATAGACACGCGCCAGCTGGCTGGCAATCTGATCCACCAGGCTCGCCGAGAAAGTGGTCTCAGCCAGGCGGAGCTCGCCCGCCGGGCGGGAATGCCCCGGTCTGTACTCAATGCGTATGAGCGCCACCATCGCCAGCCCGGGGTGGACGCGCTGGCTCGTATCGCCCACGCAGCCGGCCTGGAAGTGCGAATGGGTCGACCCGCGGATCGAATTGATCTTGCCCGCGCCGGTCAGATTCTCCTGCAGGTACTGGATCTCGCGGAGGCGTTCCCCAGCCGCCGGCGCGGTGCCCTCGTCTACCCGTCGCTCAGGACCTTTGGTCCAGAGATCCCGGCTCCATGAGCCTGCTTGCGAAGCGACTGCTTGCGGTCCACGATGCGCTCTCCGACGCCGAATTGCCCCATGCGTTTGGCGGGGCGATCGCACTTGCTTACTGCACCGAAGAGCCTCGTGGCACACGCGACCTGGATGTGAACGTATTCACTGAGCCCACCCGCGCCAAAGAGGTCTTTTCTGCTCTCCCTGCACGCGTGACTGTGACAAGCGCTGACGTGGAGGCGGCTGAACGGGAAGGCCAGGTGCGGGTGTGGTGGGAGGACACGCCGATCGATGTCTTTCTTGATGTCCACCACTTTCACGAGGAGGTGGCGCGTGGGGTGCGCGAGGTGCCCTTTATGGATCGCACCATCCCTGTACTGGACTGTACGGGCCTGGCTGTATTCAAGGCGTTGTTTGATCGCACCAAGGACTGGGCGGACATCGAGGCCGTGGTCGAGGCAGACGCCATGGACATTGCCAAGGCGGTGGCGTGGCTGGAGGGCATGGTCGGCCCCGAGCACCCCGTAACACGGAGGATGGCCTCACTCGGCGGCTGACCGAGCGCTCGTGGGTGGCTCGGGGAGGTCGGGAGCTTCGGGGGCTGATCGAAGTAGATCGAGCACTCCGGGCTCGACAGCGGGGATGGGTGAGGTTTCAAGTAAATTCCTCGCAAATTGGGAGATTTAGCGCTAAGATGCCTCATTCTTAGACAAAATCTGGAGTTTGGAACTCCAACCTGGAGCGCTGTTCGGACCGCCCCGAACGCGATCGCAGGCTTGGTCGCAGCGGGAGGACTCCCGGCAGGAGCTGGGGAGGTGGCACGCATGAGCCGATCGCGAGTGCTGGTTGTTGACGAGGATGTGGCGGCGCGGGAGCTGCTGCGGGGCGTGCTGGAGCGAGCCGGTCACGAGGTACGCGAAGCCGAAGGCGGCCGTGCGGGGCTACGTGAGCTGTACGCAAAGCCACCGGACCTCGTGATCCTCGACGTGACGATTCCCGAATTGGATGGCTGGGCGACACTTGAGCGAATCCGTGACCTGAGCGATGTGCCGGTGCTGATGCTGACGGCATGCGAGAGCGAGCTTGAGTGTGTACGGGGCCTGCGCGGCGGCGCCGACGATTACGTGATCAAGCCCTGCGGTCACCAAGAGCTGACGGCGCGCGTACAGGCGCTGCTACGCCGCGCCGGGCCACGTGAGGATGAGCAGCGCACCTATGCCGATCAGTTGGTGACGATCGACTTCGCGCAGCGAGTGGTCACCTATGGCGGCCAGGAAGTTCGTCTGACCCCGCAGGAGTTCAAGCTACTGGCGGTGCTGGTGCGCCACCCCAACAATGTGCTCAGTCGCGATCAGCTGCTGGAGCTGGTGTGGGGCGACCCCGATGGCGTCTCACCTGAGCAGGTCAAGTTGTACGTAGGCTACCTGCGTCACAAGCTCGATCCGCTGGCTGCGGAGACCACGCCAATCGAGACCGTCAGAGGCTTCGGCTACCGCTACAGGCGACCGTCGTAGGTCAGCCCTTCATGCGCGGGGCGCGACCAGGTCGGCACTCGTGAGCGAGCGCGGCGCGACCAGGTGGGGTCAGCCCTCATGCTCGAGCGTGGCGCGGACCTGGCGGGCCATCTCCAGGTCCTCGCGGGAGTCGATAACGAGCGTGCTCACGCGGGCGCCGGCAGCGGAGATGTCACGATCGCCCTCGGCGCGCTCGTTTAGCTGCTGATCGATGCTGACACCGAGGAAACCGAGCTCGGCGGTGGCCATGCGGCGGATCGCGCAGGAGTTCTGCCCGATGCCGCCGGTGAAGGCCAATACGTCGAGGCCACCGAGGGAGGCTGTCATCGCGGCGATGCCGGCCCGCAGGCGGTGGGTGTAGACGTTCAAGCGCAAAGCGGGCATCGACGTTGCCCTCCTCGGCGCGCTCCAGCAGCAGGCGCATATCGGCGCTGCCGCCAAGGGCCAATAGTCCGGAACCGTGCTCAAGCGTACGCGCCAGCTCACGGGCGTCGATGCCGGGACGCTCCAGCAGCCAGAGCACGAGCGCCGGATCGAGGCTGCCCGAGCGGGTGGCCATGACGAGGCCGTCGAGCGGAGTGAAGCCCATGGTGGTGTCCAGCGAGCAGCCGCCGCGGATGGCGCAGATGGAGGAGCCGGCGCCGAGGTGGCAGCTGACGATGCGCGGCTCGGTGCCCTCGGCGAGTCCGAGGATTTCCGGCGCGCGCTGGGCGACCCAGGCGTGAGAGAGACCGTGGAAGCCGTAGCGCCGCACGCCCCAGCGTTTGCGCCAGCGCTGGGGCAGCGGGTAGGTGCTCGCGACCGAGGGCACGGTGGCGTGGAAGGCGCTGTCAAAGCAGGCGACGGCGGGCAGTTCGGGCAGCGCATCGCCGATCGACTCCAAGGCGCTCAGCCCGCGCGGCTGATGCAGCGGGGCCAGCTTCGTCAGGCCATGCAGTGCGCTGCGCACCCGGCCATCGATGCGCACGGCCTTGTCGAAGCGTTCGCCACCGTGCATGATGCGGTGCCCCACGGCCTGCGCTCCGGCCAGGTCGCCAAGCAGTGCCGCGCCTAGAGCGGCCTCCAAGGCACGCGCCTCGACCGTACCGTGGGGGGTCTCCAGCTCACGGTGGCCGAGAACGTTGTCCTCGCCACTTAGCAGGGTCAGCTTGAGCGTGCTGGAACCCGAATTTACAACCAATACGCGCACTGTTTAGCTACCCCACGATTTCCTGTCATCTGAATAACCTCCTCAGAATCTCATAATGCCTTGTTTGAGCGCTGAAAGGCAGCTCCCGGGCGTTGGAGTGCCGGGTGGCCTAAGTATTTTTCTGCAAAGCAGACGTGGCCAGTAAGCGCTAGCTTCCAGATGTGGTGAGTGAGGAGGGATCACCGGCCCAGGACGAGCCCATCCAGATCGTGCTCGCGGACGATCATGCGGTGGTGCGCAGCGGCTTGCGTATGCTGCTGGATAGCGAAGCGGGACTGGAGGTGGTGGCGGAGGCCGGGGACGTGGAGGACGCGCGGCGCTATGTGCGGGGCCACCATCCCCAAGTGCTGGTGCTCGACCTGAATATGCCTGGTGGCTCAAGCCTTGAGGCGATCCCGCTGATTCGCGCGGAGTCTCCAGAGACACAGATAGTGGTCTTGACGATGCAGCAGGAACCGGTCTTCGCGCGCCACGCGCTGAGCGCGGGGGCGATCGGCTATGTGCTGAAGGAGGCCGCCGATGAGGAGCTGGTGGAGGCCGTGCGCAGGGCCGCGGTAGGGGAGAGCTATCTGAACCCGCGGCTGGGCGCAAGGCTTGCTTCTGAGCCGCCTCCGGGGCCGCCTGACGATCTGAGCGAGCGTGAGGTGGATGTGCTGCGCCTGATCGCCTTGGGCCATACCAATGCGGAGATCGCGCAGCAGCTGTTCCTGTCGGTGCGCACGGTGGAGACCCATCGCGCTCACATTCAGCAGAAGCTGCGGCTCAGCTCGCGCGCGGAGCTGGTGGGCTATGCGCTGAAACGCGGTTTGATCAGCGGCGATGCGGATACGTAGAAGCGCGTACGTGGAAAACCCGCGAGCAGTTGAGCGGATCTTCCGGGATGTTTCGAGTGAGCCGCTGCGGGAAGATCCTCTTGCAGGCATCGGCATGAGCCAGGCGATTGAACAGACTACCCCCGCCTCCCGGAGCGCTCCGCATGTTTCTGGGAGATCACCGCATACAGCGGACATCCTCGATCGCCTGGCCCGCTTGCGGTTGGTGTTGCCGGCCCTCGGGCAGGAGTTGGCAACGGCCCGCCGTGAGGCTGCCAAGCTGCGTGTCGAGAATGGCAGGCTGAAGGACCGCCTGCAGAGACTCGAAGCGAGTAGTGGCTTGCCTACGAGCAGCGGCATCGCAAAGAACGGCAGCTAAAGAACGGCAGCTGGCGTCCTCCCCCTCTCCGGGCGCTGGCGCCATCCGGCGCGGGGCCGTCGTCACGATCTCCCTCTTCCCGGCGGCGGTCTCGCCCGGGAGCGCCTGCCGAGACCGGGAGCGCTGCCGAAATTCGGCCCTGCGACACCGCGACGCCAGGAGAGGGGGTGGGCGCCGCGGCATTCGCAGGTCCCCACGCCTTCCCCCAGCAGGGGTCGTCACCAAGAGGGACGCGGAGGCTGGGGCGCGCCGGGCTGGCGGGCGCCCTGGCAAAGTCAAACCGACGAAGACGACCGCCGACAACCGCAATCGTCACGGATCGATCTAAGTAGTTATCAACGATTGTGTCTTAGAGATTGCGTCGCTCAGCCAAAGTGAAGCTAGGCGGACGTGAAGCTCAGCCAAGGTGCAGTGCAGGGTGGCGGGCCACCGATTCTGCCGGGATGTCATCGGTAAGCGCGGCGAGAGTCGCAGGAACGCATTCGGCGAGGATCGGGATGTTGTAACCGCCCTCCAGCACGAGCCCGAGCGGGGCACCAGCGGCGGCGGCGAAGTCGCGCAGCTGCCGCGTCATGCGGGCGAAGGAGTCGGTGTGCAGGCGACAGCCCGCGAGAGGATCGTCGCGGTGGGCATCGAAGCCGGCCGAGACGAGCACGAGATCCGGCTTGAAGGCCGCCGCGGCAGGGAGCGCGATGTGCTCCAGCAAAGAGAGCCAAAGGTCCTCTTCGGAGCCGGCGGGCACGGGCAGGTTGAGCGTGTAGCCCTCACCGGGACCGGAGCCGATGTCGCCTAGCTGCCCTGTGCCGGGGTAGATGCCCTGCTGGTGAATGGAGGCGAAGAGCACCTCGGGGCTGTAGCGAAAAGCCTCGGCGGTGCCATTGCCATGATGCACGTCCCAGTCGAAGATGAACACGCGCTGAGCTCCCAGCTCGCGCAGCGCATAGGCAGCGGCGATGGCGATGTTGTTGAAGAGACAGAAGCCCATCGCGCGCGCCGGCTCGGCGTGATGCCCCGGCGGCCGCACGCCGCAGAACCCAAACTGGGCATCGCCATTGAGCAGTTCCCGCGCCATCGCGCAGGCGCCGCCGGCGGCGTGCAGTGCGGCGTGATAGGAGCCCTCACTCACATATGTATCGCCGTCGATGGCAGCGCCGCCCGCGAGGCTCATGGCGCGGATGTCGCGCACCAGGCGCGCGTCGTGCACCAGCTCCAACCATGCCTCCTGGGCGGCCGGCGCCTCCGTGCGCTCCCAGCCCAGCCAGTCGCGCTCGGCAAGCGCTGCCTCGATGGCCACCAACCGCGCAGGCGTCTCGGGATGCCCCGGCATGTGGGCGCGCGGATCGTGCTGGTGGCAGGCAGGATGGCTGAAGTAGAGCGCGCGGGACATAGCAGAGAGAGTAAGGCCCGCGGCATAAAAGCATCCGCCGAAGTGGCTGATTGAATTGGAACGGACGCGGGTATCGAAATCAGTGCAGAGCGTCGCCGGAGGCATTCAGACTCCCCCAAATGGGGGATGGGGCCGTTCAGATAAATGAACGGAGGTAGAGACATTCGGAGGATTGTGGTGAGCGGTGCGCTAGCCGAGTATCGCTGGCCACATGGGTCCGAGTCCACGCAGCTCACTTGAAGAGTCGCCGCAGGCAGCACGCGAAGTGCGGCGCGCGATAGGGCGGTGCAAGAAGGGTGACCGCGACGCGCTGCGCCTGTTGTATGAGCGCTATGCAGGGAACGTCTACGGATACATCCGCAGCATCGTGCGCGATGACAAGGAGGCGGAAGACCTCACGCAGCACGTGTTCCTGAAGCTGATAACGGCGATAACGAAGTACGACGATCAAGGCGTGCCGTTCTCGGGCTGGCTGCTGCGACTGGCGCGCAATGTGGCACTCGACCACCTGCGCAAGCGCCGCCCGACGCCCGCGGAAGAGGTGTTCGGCGCCGATACGCAGGCCGACGACGTGGCGCTGCACCGCGCGAGCAGCCTACGCACGGCCTTGGTGTCACTGCCTTACGAGCAGCGCAAGGTAATCGTGATGCGCCATCTGGTGGGACTGACGCCCCCGGAGATCGCCTCGCAGATGGGACGCTCGGAGAGCTCGATCCACGGGCTGCACCATCGTGGGCGGCGCGCGTTGCAGGAAGAGCTGCGACGGCTGGAATCAGCCCCCGCGACTGCTGCCACGTGAGAGTCGCTTTCTTAAAAGAAGACCCCTTGGGGGGTCTTGTGATGGCCGGTTGGTGAAGAGATGACTGCGATGCCGTTGTTGGAGGAGGTGGGCGAGGAGATCCCGCTAACTCGGCTCGATAACGCTGAGCCGCGGTTATTGAGTGAGTTGCTCGAAATCGTCGCCGAGGTGGCGCGCGAAGGAGCTTTCACACTGGGCAAGCACGTGCAGGCGTTCGAGCGCGACTTCGCCGCTTACTGTGAGGCGCCGTTCGCCGTAGGGGTGTCCTCGGGCACCGAGGTTCTTGGCGCTGGCCTTACGGGCGTTGGAGATCGGGCCCGGTGACGAAGTGATGGTGCCGGCCAACTCGTTCATCGCCACGGCCGAGGCGGTGAGCGCGGTCGGCGCGCGAGCACTGCTCGTGGACGTCGATCCCGCGTCGGGGCTCCTGACGGCAGAGATCGTTGCGGCCGCGCTGAAGCCGACGGTGCGCTGCGTCATTCCGGTTCACCTTTACGGCGCCACGGTCGATCTGCGGCCGATCCTGGAAGTGACGGCACAGGCGGGCGTGCCCGTGGTTGAGGACGCCTGCCAGGCGCACGGTGCGCGCTATCGCGGCCAGCGTGTAGGGACGCTGGGAGCGCTGGGGTGCTTCACTTCTATCCGGCCAAGAACCTCGGTGCGTGGGGGGACGGTGGGGCGGTGGTCACCTCCGACGCGGCGCTGGCGCAGCGGGTGGAACTGCTGCGCAGTCACGGCGAGCGCCCACGCTATCGCCACCGGCAGATCGGCACGACGGCACGCCGGGATGCCTTGCAGGCAGCGGTGCTGCGGCGCAAGCTGACGCGGCTGGATGGCTGGAACGCCGAGCGGCGGCGGCTGGGAGCGGCGCTGCGCGAGCTGCTGGCGCCGCTTGCGGGAGACTCCCGCTCAGGCCTTCCCGCCGAGGCCGCGATCGAGCTTCCCTCCTCACCTCGCGCGGAGGCCGACCACGTGCATCACCTATTCGTGGTGCGCTCATCCTCGCGCGAGGCGCTGCGCGAGCATTTGGCGCGCAAGGGCGTGGCGAGTGCCGTGCACTACCCCACGCCAATTCACCTCACCGAGGCCTATGCGCACCTGGGTCAGCCCACCGGCAGCCTGCCGGTGAGTGAGGAATTAGCTTCGCGTATCTGCTCGCTGCCGCTGTTTCCGGGCATGAGCGAAGGGGAGTAGGAGCGTGTCGCCGCGGCCGTGCTCGATTTTCGCGCAAGCGCGGCCGCATAATTCCCGTTAGTCGATCAGTGACTGCACAGAGGACAGCTAGACGCCTGCTTGACCTGGTCGTCGCCACCACTGTGCTGTTGGTGCTCGCGCCTGTGATGGCGATCATTGCGCTGGCGATTCGCGCGGAGTCTCGCGGGCCGGTGATTTTTCGCCAGCGGCGCTTGGGGCAAGGTCTCAGACCCTTTACGGTCTTGAAGTTCCGCACGATGCGCCACGAAGCCGACGCGGCCGTGCATCGCGACTATGTGCACTCGCTGATTGCGCGGCCTGAGGCAGCGGAGCGCGGGCAGCTATACAAGCTGTCGGTCGATGGACGCATTACCCGCGTAGGACGCTTTCTACGCTCGTGGAGCCTCGATGAGTTGCCGCAGCTGGTGAATGTGCTGCGCGGCGAGATGGCCTTGGTGGGTCCTCGCCCGGTGATTCCCTACGAGGTGGAGCGCTACCCCGAGCGCTATCTCCCGCGCTTCACCGTGAAGCCGGGACTGACGGGTCTGTGGCAGGTGTCGGGTCGCAATGAGCGCACCTACGAGGAGATGGTGCGCTTTGACATCGAGTACGCGCGCCGGGCTTCGCTGCTGCTCGATCTGCGCATTCTGGCCAAGACGGTGCCCGTTGTCTTTGGCCGGCAGGGGGTGGCCTGACCATGACGCAGGAGATCGGCACGGCCGCGGCTGGCGAGCCCGGCACGGCGGCAGCGGAGATCGGCACGGCCGTCGTCGGCTACGGCTATTGGGGCCCCAATCTGGCGCGCAACGTCGCGCGAGTGCCCGGGCCTGGCGCTGCGCGCGCTGTGCGATGCGGACCCCGCGCGGCTGCAGGCGTTCACGCAGCGCCACCCCGAGGCGCGCGCGGTGGCCGAGCTTGGCAGCCGCTGGCGGACCCCGAGATCGAGGCGGTGATCCTGGCGACGCCGCCGCAGACCCACCATGCGCTCGCGCGGCAGGTGCTCGAAGCGGGGCGTCATGTGCTGGTGGAGAAGCCGCTGGCCACCTGTCTCAGCGACGCGCACGAGCTCGCGCACATCGCGCGCCAGTCCGAGCGGCTGCTCATGCCTGGGCACACGTTCGTCTACAGCCCGCCGTGAACAAGGTGCGCGAGTTGATCCAGTCGGGCGCTCGTGGGCGACGTCACTTCATCACCGTCCTCGCGCATGAACCTCGGGATGTACCAGCCAGCGGCGGCGTCATCCAGGATCTCGCCCCGCACGACTTCTCGATCCTGCTCTACTGGCTCGACAGTCGAGTCGCATCGGTCTCGGCCTCCGCGCAGTCGGTCTTCCAGGACGGCATCCACGAGACGGCATTCCTGACCCTGACCTTCGCCAACCACGCCACCGCCAACATTCAGATCTCGTGGCTGGCGCCGCGGAAGGTGAGGCAGATGGTCGTCGTGGGCAGCCGTCGAATGGTCCACTTCGACGACACTGCCGCCGACGACGTGGTGCGCGTGTACGACCGCGGCATGGAGTTCGAGAGTCCGTCGAGCTTCGGGGAGTACAAGCTGACGTATCGCGCGGGCGACGTTCCGATCCCGCGCGTCGAGCCGCAGGAGCCGCTGCGCCTTGAGCTCGAAGATTTCGCGCATGCCATTCGCACTGGCGAGGAACCCCCGCTCGAACCTCGCCTTGGGCCTTGAGATCGTCGCCATCGTGGAGGTGGCCGAGGCCTCGCTGCGCGAAGGCGGCACGCCGCTGGCGCTCGCGCCGCTCGTGGATCGGGCGGCGGCATGAGGGTGCTGTCGGTCATCGGCGCGCGCCCGGAGATCATCCAGGCCGCCCCCGTGTCCGCCGCGCTGGCAGCCGTCGGCGAGGAGATCTTGGTGCATACCGGTCAGCACTACGACGAGGCCATGTCCGACGGTCAGATCGCCGACACGGGCCTGCCCTAAAATCCGCACTACAACCTCGGCGTGGGCTCGCGCACCCGCGCCCAGCAGCTGGGCCTCGCGCAGAAGCGTCTGGCGGAGGTGATCGACCAGGAGCGCCCCGATGTAGTGCTGGTGCGCGGCGACACCAACGCCACCCTCTCCGGTGCCCGCGCGGCAGCTGCGGCGGGTGTGCCGCTGGTGCACGTCGAGGCGGGCCTGCGCTCACGCCGCAAGGACATGCCCGAGGAGAGCAATCGCGTGCAGACCGACCGCCTCGCCCAGCTGCTGCTGGCGCCCACGGCCGGCGCACGGCGCAACCTGCTTGATGAGGAACTTGCCGGCGAGATCCACGTGACCGGCGATCCGCTGTGCGACACGCTTGAGCAGTGGCGCGCGCGCATTCAGCCCGCCGGCGGCGACTACCTGCTGGCCACGGTGCATCGCAACTACAACACCGATCATCCCGAGCGCCTGCAGGAGGTGCTGGCGTGTCTGGCGCGCTCGCCTTGGCCGGTGCTGATGCCGCTGCATCCGCGCACGCGCGCACGCATCGCCGAGTGGGACCTGCAGATCTCGCCGTGGGTCAGGCTGCTGGCGCCGGTGTCCTATTCGCGTATGCTCGCGCTTGGAGCGCGGCGCCAATGCGATCGCCACGGACTCCGGGGGCGTGCAGCGCGAGGCATACATGTGGGGCGTGCCTTGTCTCCTCACTTTGCGCGAGGAGACCGAGTGGACGGATACGGTCAGCACGGGCTGGAACACGCTCGTGGGCGTCGATGCCGATGCCTTTCAGGAGGCAGTCGGCCGCCCGACTCCCAGCAAGCGCCCGCCGATTTTTGGCGACGGCCGCGCCGCGCCGCGTATCGCGGCGATCGTCGCGGACTTCATCCACCGCCAGGCCTCGCTTTCACCGGCCACCACTGGCCGCCCCCCGGCGGCCTCTTGCTTCTTTTTTCTGAGGAGGTGGTCGTGTGACCCCGCTGGGCATTGGCCTGATCGGCGCCGGGCGCATGGGCGCCTTTCACATCGAGAGCTGGGAGCGCATCGAGGACGCGCGGCTGATCGCCGTGGCCGACCCCGATGAACAGACCGCGCGGCGGCGCATCGCGCGGCGGCCGATGGCTGGCACGCCGACTATCGCCAGCTGCTGGAGCGCCCCGACGTGGATGCTGTCTGCATCTGCGCGCCTAGCGAGCAGCACGCGCCGATCGCGCTCGATGCGATTGC
The DNA here is from genome assembly GCA_963743165.1 of uncultured Solirubrobacterales bacterium. GTDB lineage: Bacteria > Actinomycetota > Thermoleophilia > Solirubrobacterales > Solirubrobacteraceae > Palsa-744. The sequence continues at coordinate 9,126 of CAVUOP010000008.1, read as the reverse complement.
CGCTGGGATGCACGTGCTGGTGGAGAAGCCGATCGCGACCGCGCTGGAGGACGGCCTGCGCATGACCTCGGCGGCGCGCCTGGCGGGGGTGAAGCTGATGGTGGGTCATGTCGAGGGCTTAACCCCGCTGTGGGCAAGCTCGCCGAGCTGATCGCGCGAGGCTCGATCGGGCGCGTCTTTCGCGCGCATGCCACGCGTGTCGGGCCGCTGCCGGCGCGTATTCGTGACACTGGCGTGGCAATCGATCTGGCCACGCACGATCTGGACATCATGCAGTTCGTCCTCGGCCTTGACATCACTTCGATTTACGCCCAGGGGAGCCGCTGTGTGCACCCCACGCAGGAGGACATGATTGCCTGCCTCTTGCGTTTTGGTGACAGCGGTCCGTGGGGTCTGCTGGATGTCAACTGGCTCACCCCGGAAAAGCGCCGCGAGCTGACGGTGATCGGTGAGGGCGGCATGTTACGTGCCTCTTATCTGACCCAGGATGTGTGGCTTACCGAGTCAACTGGCGCGCCTACCGCCTGGAGTGAGTTGGCGCGCGTGCGTGGCGATGCTGAGGGCGCCGCCGTGCGTTTTGCACTGGGGCGCGTCGAGCCTTTGCAGGCCGAGCTTGAAGCGTTCGCGCGCTGCGTGCTCGATGACACGCCTGAGCCCGTGAGTGCGCAGGAGGGCTGTCGCGCGCTGGCGGCCGCACTGGCCGTGCGCGACTCCGCCGCGCACTCGCGGCCGGTGACTTTGCTCGATACGCCTATGCGCCGTGTCGATGACCTGCCGCCTGTGCCGGTGGCCGCCTGATGATTCGCTTCGTCATCCCCGCCTACAACGAGCGCGAGAATATCCCGCGTCTGCTTGCCGACCTTGGACCCGTCGCACGGGAGTTGGGTGCCCGGGTGATTTTCGTCGACGACGGCTCAAGCGATGGCACCGCCGAGGCGATCGCCGAGCACGGTGACGGCCTGCATCTGGCAATTGTGCGACATAGCGTCAACCGGGGCTTGGGGACAGCAATTAACTCCGGTCTGCGCGCCGCGCTGGGCGAGTCCTCGGATGGCGATGCAGTGGTGACACTTGAGGCGGATAACACCTCCGACCTGGAGGATCTGCCACGGATGCTGGAGCTCTTCGGCCAGGGCCACGATGTCGTGCTGGCGTCCGTCTACGCCCCCGGCGGGCGCATCCTTGGTGTGGCTCCGTGGCGGCTCGCGGCCAGTCGTTCGGTCTCAAATGCCTTTCGCGTGGCGGGTGGCCTGCGTGAGATTCACACGCTCTCTTCGCTCTATCGCGCTCTACCGCGCGGGCACCTTGCGTCGCGCCGCCGAGACCTACGGCTATCTGCTCGTGCGCGAGCCCGGCTTCGCGGCCAATGTGGAGCTGCTGCTGAAGCTCTACAACGCTGGCGCCAGCGTCGCCGAGGTGCCGACCGTCAATGATTGGTCGCGGCGCCTGGGCGCTTCGAAGATGAGCCTGCGCCCCACGGTGCTCGCCTATGGGCGCCTCATGGCCGCGCACCTCGTCGGGCGCATCCAGCCGCCGCCGATCTCGCCGCTCGGCAGCGAGGAGTGGGGGGAGCGTGGGGAGACTCACACGAGCCCCCCTTTGCATGCGGTAGCCGGCGGCCGATGAGCGCTGCGCAAGACGGCGCTCCGCGCATTGGCGTCGTCGGTGCCGGCATTCTCGGCACCGTGTTAGCTCTGCGTCTGGCCCAGGGTGGCGCGAAGGTGACACTGCTTGAGCGGGCGCCCTCCCCTGGCGGGCTGGCGGGCTCGATGGACTTCGAGGGGCATCGCGTCGATCGCTTCTACCACGTGGTGGTGCCTTCCGATGAGCGCATGATCGCGCTCGCGCAGGAGTTGGGGTTGGCGGCGGAGTTGCACTTCACCCCCGTTGGGGTGGGTTTTTTCGTTGACGGCCAGATGCACCCTTTCAACGGGTTGGGCGACTTCTTGCGCTTCCCGCCGCTGTCGCCTGCGGGGCGTGCGCGGCTGGCCTGGTTCGTGCTCCGGTGTCAGTTGCTTAAGGACTACACCTCGCTTGAGCAGCTGCCACTTGAACAGTGGCTCAAGCGCCACTGCGGGGATGAGGTGGTGCGGCGCATCTGGCGTCCGCTGCTGGACTCGCGCTTTGACAGTAAACACGCGGAGTTGCCGGCCACCTATCTATGGGCGCGCACCAATCGCATGCGCAGCGCGCGCGGCGGCGGTGGCGGAGGCGAGCGCATGGGGGCGATTGCCGGCGGCGGTCACGAACGCCTGGTGCTGGCCGCGGCGCGCAAGGCACGCGAACTGGGCGTGCAGATCCGTTTGGGCGCCGGCGTTGAAGGACTGGTATTGGAGGGAGAGGGTGTGGCCGGCGTGCGCGTGGATGGCGCGGAGGAGCGCTTTGACCTGACGATCCCGACGCTGCAGCCCCCGGCGCTGCGCCGCCTGCTGCCGCCGGCGTTGCACAACCTGCTCGACGCCTATCCGAGTCGCTACCTCGGCGTGGTCTGCTTGATCTTGAAGCTGCGTTGCTCGCTGCTGCCTTACTACTCGGTCAACATCTGCGATGAGACCCCGATGACGACCGTGGTCGAGACCTCGCACGTGGTGGGAACCGCGCACACCGACGGTCTGCGTCTGGCATACCTGCCGGAGCAACTGCGTCCCCGGCGCGCCCGAGTTCAGCGAGGACGACGAGTCAATTTATCGCCGCTTCACCGCCATGCTCGCGCGCTTGGCGCCGGGATTCACACACGACGACGTGGTGGCCTGGACCGTTCAGCGCGCGCCGCTGGTGGAGCCGGTGCACGCGCTCGGGACACCACCCCCGCACGGCGCCGCTGTGGCCGGGCGTGGAAGGTCTGGGTCTGGCGTCGGCCAGCCAGGTTTACCCGCGGCTGCTCAATGGGGAGTCGATAGTGGAACTGGCCGAGCGCGTCGCGGCGCAGGCGCTCGAACGAGTTCGTCCACCAGCGCCAGATAGCGCTCACGCTGGTGCTCCCAGCCGATCGACTCCAGGCGACCCCGCGCCCGCACAGCGCGCTCCCGCGCCGCGCTAGGGTCGAGGCTCAGCTCGCGCAGGGCTGCCGCGAGGTCCTGTGGATCGCCCGGTGTGAACATGCGCAGCTCCTGCCCCTCTGTGAAGTAATCGCCTATGCAGGGCAGCCGCGAGGCGATCACGGGCAGGCCCATGTGCACGTACTCCAGGAGCTTGACCGGCAGCAGCAGCTCGGTGAAGGAATCGTGCAGCGTTGGCACCACGCCGATGTGCGCGCGTTCGAGCTCAGCGGGGATCTGCGCGAAGGGCACCGGCTCGCGCGCGACATCCACGCGCCCTGGCGCCAGCTGATGGGCGAGCGCGGCAAGGCGCTCGCGCTCCTCCCCCGAGCCGCAGACGCGCAGTTCAACCTGGGGCACCTGCCCCACGGCGCGGATCAGCGTCTCTACGCCAAAGCGCGGAGCCAGGCCGCCGTGGTAGAGGATGCGCAGCGGTCCCTGCAATGGCCAGCGCACCGGCGGGCGGGGCGGGCCAAAGACGCGTTCGTCAGGTGAGTTCATGACAACAGTGGTCTTATTGACACCCACGCCGCGAGAGTTCAAGCGTCTGCGCGCCTGCTCTGTCACCACAACCACATGTGATGAGAACGCCGCGCAGCCCCACTCCTCCCATCGCAGCAAGCGCTCAGCCAAGCCGCGCCCGGAAGCGGAGAACTTGGTGGCGAACAGCTCGGGGAAGGTGTCGTGGACATCGAGCACCACCGGCGCGCCGCGCAGGCGCGGAACGAGCGCCGCGGCGACCACCAGATCGGGCATGTTGTGCCCCTCGACGAGGTCGAAGTGGTGACGCAGGTCAAGCGCGCTGATACGTGCTAGCGCTCGGGCCAGAAAACTGGGATATGAGCGCACATAGGTTCCGGCGTTGCCGCGAGCCTTGCGCGCATTGACGGGGTGTACGTGGATCGAGCCCGCGCCTACACGCAGCTGCTGGCGCTCGCCGATGCAGATCAGGTGCACCTCGTCTCCGCGCTCCGCCAGCGCCCGCGCGTGGCGCTGCACGCGCGAGTCGAGCACGAAGTCGGAGATGTGGTTCTACGGGAGGAGGGCCGGCCGATCCTGCAACGTCTTCACGGTCCAGCGTTCCACCCCGCATTGGCTGCGACCTTGGGTCGCGCCGGCAGGCAGGGCAAGCCAGATCGTGACGAGAATCGCCGCAGCCACCCCGAGCGCCCGCACGAGGGCCATCAACGGGATCCTCTCATAGCCTGGGCCGAGCGAACGCAGGCGCCGGCACCTCGGTCGTGACCCCGACGAGCTACTTGCCCTCGCTCGTCGCCTGGACTCATCATGCGGCGGCCATGACGAAAGTTAAAGAGGCTAGCGCGGGCCGGGCGGCTGATCCCCGCCAGCGCCAGGCACACGCCCGGAACGGACAGGCCGAAACGTCCCGCCCTGCTCGCTAGTACTTCAGCCGGTTCTCTTCCTCCTGCTTCTGCTTCTCTCTTTCCAGTTCTTGTTGACGGAGAAGATCCTCGGAGTGGTCGTTGCCGCCACCCTGTTGGCACCCGCTCGCGTTTGGGTTGAGACGGCAGGGGTTGGCGCTGTCACCGGAACCATCACCGGCGTTGCCGCTGTTTCCGCACGCAACGCACGCGACGACGATCAGGAGCAGCAATATCGCGCGCAGAACGGTGTGACGCACAGATACCTCCGTGTTCCTGAGTTAGAGCACGATCTGGGAAAGGTCGGTGAGTTCCATGATCCGCTCGGCGCTTGGTTCGGATTCGGTGCCAGGCCCTCCGCCGGCTTCGGGTACGGCGCTCGGGCCTCCCGCGTCGCCACCAGTCGGTAGTTGTTCTGCGTAGGGGTCGGAGGCTGCCGCGTTACCGAACGTGAGCCCGGTCTTCTGCTGAACATCTGCCACCGTTGTCTGAAAGGCCCGGTAGGGGCCGAACATGAATTCGTCGAGGGTGGCGCCAACCCCGCCGCCGTCTTCGGGCTTTGGGAGCTCTTGGGTTAGGAGGTACGCGGTCGCCGACAGTGTCCCGTCGGCTTTTCGGGTCGCGACGACCTTCCAGAAGAGGAGCGGCACCGCGACGGTGTCCTGGACTGGATCGTGGGGGTCGAGGACTGGGCCATTGATGACCGACACCTTGAGGTCGAAGAGGTCTGCGTTGGTGAGGATGTAGTCCTCGAGGCCTGCCCAGAGCTCGCGGCCGCGGTTGAAGAGCTTGTTCTGCGGCGCGCAGTTGGTGTAGTGGAAGGTGTCGAGGTCAGCTCGCTCGGCTTCCTCGATGGTGTCGCCCCACACAGGGTCAAGCCTTCGCGTCAGATGGCCCTTGTCGAAACCCGTCTTGTGATAGATGGCGCCCGCGGTTTGTGCGTCGTGTGGGATCCGGGTGTCGTGCTCCCAGACATCGTCGCCACGCGGTGCGAGCGTCACCTTCCTTGTTTGGTCGATGTTGACGGCCGAGTAAATCGCGAGTTTCCGCGACGCGCTGATCACGAGGCTGAAGTGCTCGTACGGGATCACCATGGTCGAGGCGCCGCCCAGCTCGATGCTCAACGCATCGGCAAGAACTGCAGGCGACAGGCTCGGGAGCGGCATCGCCACGCCAAGGAAGTTCTCCGAAAACCCAGAGCGGGGTGGATTGCTGAGGTCGTTTCGTGACACTCGCGCGATCGGGGCCACACGACATCTGAACACCCACGCGGCGCGTCGTCAAGCGCTTAGCCCCCAGTCACGCGTCTCGCTACTCGTCGGTAGCCCATGAGCAGATGAGGGGCTCCACGTCCCATAGGGGGCACGGGAGGCCCGAGGCTAAGTCAGGCAGGATCACGCGCTCCCTGTCAGTGACCGCCGGTGTCGCCCGCGACGGACCGGAGTCCCGTTAGGACGTCTCGACCCCCAGGGGGTCAGGAGGTGTCGCCCGCGACGGACCGGAGTCCCGTTAGGACGTCTCGACTCTGTCTCGACTTGACCGGAGTCCCGTTAGGACGTCTCGACTTGGTCTCGACTGACGTCTCGACCCAACTCAGGAACCCGCCTTGCGGCGTCTCCGGTATTCACGCTGAGCGACAGCGTGAGCGCACGAGGGTGAGCAGTACAGAACGCCGCGGCTCCGGTGCCAGTGCTTCTTCGGGCCGCCTTGTTGGTGGACGAAGTTCTTCTGCTGGCAGTTCTCGTTGCCACAGATCCGGTACTCCGCGTCTTCCACGATGTGGTTGAAGAGCTCGAGGGCGCAAAGCGCGTAAAGAGGACCGCCGCGTGGGCGGCGTGACGGCTCGACTCGGGCTCCCGATTGGCGCAGCGGGAGGTTGCTGTACGCCGGTCCGGGTGGTTGGTCGTCTGGCGTCCAGCGAAAGGTCAGACGTGGGCTGAAGTGGTTCATGAAGAAGTCGGGTAGCAACCGATCGAGCAAGTAGAGCGGGAATCCGTCGTCGCTGAGAAACCCCTCGAGACCCCCGGTTCGGGCTGCAGTGGCGAAACCCAGTGCATCTCGCTGACTGCAGTTCCTTCCCTGAACATGCGCCACGCCGAAGTCAGGTCGCGTAGACAACGTGCGGCAAAACGGAACTCGTCGAGAGTCTCGGTGTAGACGAGTCTGAGGGCGTAGCTCGGGAAGTTTGCTCTGAGCTTGGAGTCGATGTCGCGCTCTGCGACGTTTGTCATCTGCGCCGCTTCCTCGCGGAGAAGCGCCCGCACTTTCCTGCCTTCCTCGACTCTTGGGTTGAGTTGCGGTCCGTACAGGTTCATGAACACCCACTGGCCCACGACCGCGTCCATGAAGGTGCGGTAGAGCTCTTCACCGCCGAGCGGGCCGTATTTCGCCACGAAGGCAAAGATCGCTTCGGGATCATCGAGATCGACGGCGGCAAGCCGCAGGTACGTCTCGCCGTCGAGAGCGACCATCTGTTCATGCCAGTCGTAGCCGAACCGGCCGCGCGGGCAGGGGACTATTACTCCTTCTGCAACGTCCAGCCTGCACTCGACGCGCGCGCTCTCCGGGATCGGTAGCCGGATTCCCGGCCATGTAGTGACATCTATCTGAGAAGGAAATCTGTCACGCACTGCCGTAGCGTAGCTGCCGACTCGTTCACGCAAGCCCGCCGAGGCGGCGGGCAAGAGGAGGCAACCATGACACTCATCGCCATAACCCCAGAGCCGGAGGCGCAAGTCGCGCTGATCGACGACGAACTCCACGCTCACGCGATCAGCTTCGGCGGCACTGTCGTCGAGGTCGCACGCCACCGCGGGCTCGAGGGCCAGCCGCAGGCACTAACTCGGCTCCTTCTCGATACGGTCGAGGTCGGCGCGACCATTTTCCGCAACGGCCAGAACGTCGCTCTGGTCGAGTCCGTTGGGACTCGACGACAGACTGATCGCGACCACCAGCGACGAAGCCGAAAAGCTCCCCGACGCGCTCAAGGAGCCGCTGGTCACGTGCTTCGAAGAGCTCTCCGACCTGCTCGCCGACCACTTCGACCCGAAGCGGGCACGCTCGCTTCAGCGCCAACTCCCGACCATCGTTGGCGAAGCGACGGGGACCAACCGCGAAAGCGTCCTTGAACTGATGGGGGAGAGCGGCGCTGTCGGAACACAGCTCAAGCAGTTCTCCAGCTCCAACACCGACACGCTCACCCGTGTGAACACGATCCTGAACCGGATCGAGCAGAAACTCCAACTCGACGACCAGGTCGAGCGCAGCGTTCACAAGGGGCGGCCGTTCGAGGAGATCGTCCAGGCAGAACTGGAGGCCATCCACGGCCCGCTCGGCGACACAGTCCGATGCGTGCGCTCCGACTTGGGGCTGCTGCCGAGAACCGGCAAGGGCGCGAAGGCCGGCGACTACCTCGTCGTCGTCAACCCCGACCAAACCCGCGGCCGGGAGGTCACCTACATCGTCGAGGTCAAGACAGGACCCCTCCGCGCAGCCGAGGCGAAGCGCGAGCTCGAGGCCGCGATCACCAACCGCGCGGCGGCGGCCGGAGTACTCGTCTTCGACGCTATCGCTGACGCGCCACTCGGGGGTCGCACCTACATGCCGCACGGGGACGGACGCTTCACCGCAGTTCTGGATCTCGAAAACGAAGCCCCCCTCGCCTTCGAGGTTGCATGTCGCCAAGCACGGCTCACCGCGATCGCAAGCGTTCGCCCCGAAGGGCAACTCGAAAAGGCCTGGGTCCGCAGTGAGTGCAACCGCCTCTGCGAGATCATCGAGGAAGCCAGCGCAATCCTCGGCAACGTCAGCGCCGTCGAGCGCGGCGCGGCGGATATCCGCGCGCGGTACACCCAGATGCGCGGTGACGCGCTCGAACTGCTCGACGAAATACGCAGGCGCGCCGAGGAGTGATCACGCCCGCACGGCTAGGGAAACCGGGACTGACCACCTCCGCAGCGGCTGCCTGGAGGTGGTCAGTCGTTGCCCTGGCGCGAACTCGAACCCAGCCATGAGATGTAACGGCGATGTACCTTGGGCGCATGGGTGATGAGAGGAAACCGACAACCGATGTTCGCCTCGTTCAGGGCGGCACGAAGGTCAAGGCAGTGCCTGGTCAAGACCGAGCTCGGGTGACACTCGCACTGACGCAAGAACCCGATGCGGACTGGCAAGACCTCTTCTTGCAGAACGAATACCGGTCCCCGCCAGAGCCCGGAGGAAAGGTGCAGTTCGAGTTCGAAGCTCTCGACGGGATGCCAGTCATCGCCTGTCAGTGCAGCCTGGTTCTCGTAGAGCGCGTTCGCGATTTCGTCGATGAGCGGATCGGCTTCACGAACGAAAAGCGGGCTGTCCTCCGCCACCAGCAGGAGCGCGAGACGGAGGAGACGTCGAAGGAGGATGCTGAAAAGCGGCTGAGCTTCAGAAGCGGCTAAACGAGCGCTCTTAGGGCGCGCAGAAACTCAAGCGGGCCGGGACGGATGTTCCGCCAGCGCCGGCACACCCCCAGCCCGCCGATCAGCTTGCCGATCGACGCGGTCGAGCGCTAATCCCTCTTCAGCCATTAGGTCCCAGCCTATGCTCGACCTGAACTTAGAGATGTTCGATCCCTGCTTTAGCTGCTTTCTCTGCGAGTTGGCCAGGGTCGACTCCGTACTTCTCCAGGAGCGCGGCGTGTTCCTCGTGGTCGATCTTCGCGGGTAGCTCGT
>CAVUOP010000007.1:0-101256 GCA_963743165.1 uncultured Solirubrobacterales bacterium | reverse complement strand
AGCGGCGTAGCTCTGCTTGTAGCCGGGTTGCGAGGCGGACGGAGGCCTCGATCTCGACTTGGCGGATCGAGACGCTCTCGACGCTGAGCCCAAATGGAACACCGACGCGCCGGCAGAATGCGATCAGCTCGACGGCCGTAGCGACGGCTTGATCGTAGGACGCGTCGAGGGTGTCGTCCGCGTGGCGTAGCTCGTTCTCGATCCAGTGCGGCACATCGACACCGAGCCACTGAACGAACTCCAGTGTCTTCAGCGAGCCGCAGACCGAGAACGTGAAGACGATCGGCGCCGGCTTGAGGTCACGAGCGGCGCACTCGTAGTGATAGTCGGAGACCAAGTTCTTCGCGGCATTGACGTCATAGATGATCTGGGTGACAAAGAACGAGCAACCTGCCGCCTGCTTCGCCAGCAGACGGACGTGCTCCCTGCGCCCGCGCGTGTGCCGCTCTGGGATCGCGACACCTCCGAGGAGGAGATCCGGGCGCACCTCGGTCCTGAGTTCGTAGGCGCGCGACAGGGACGTTGCTACCGCCGTCTCACGAGAGGACGCACCGACGAACACCGACAGCGCGTGGGTTGGGGCTTGTTCGCTGAGCCACGAGCGAAGACGTTGCTCTGGGTACTTGCTGACAGCGCGGTACACGATGGCCGGCACTTCCAAGCCGACGAGATCGCGAGCGAGGTAGTCGGCTGGGTCCATCGTGGGTAGGAACGGAAAGGGGCGTTCCTCGGGATTGCGGTCGCTCTCGTCATCAATGTCGTAGAGCACGAGGCCGTCGAGGCCCACAGGGCGCAGGCGCTCGAGCGTTTTCGCGGCGATCTGACTGGCTTGCTCCGGTTCGGTCGTCAGGCGCGGTGGGGTCAGCGCGAACAGCAAGAACTCACCCGTCCCCTCGGCAATGCGCCGCTGCAGCTCCACGCGCTGAAGCGTAACTAAACGCCTACGCACGACGACTGGGCGCTGGGTTGTGAGCTTGCTGTAGCAGCCGCGCCACGGCGTCTCACCGCCCACAAGAGCCGCGTCGAAAGCTGCGAGGACGCGCCATCCTGCGGGAGTCGCCGCGAGTCACGCAATTCAGGACGACCGTGAGGTAGCCGATCCCGCCCGCGTCTGGCACGCAGCACGGGCGCGAAGCGGGCGTCACGGCGCGATCTCGCCGCTCTCGACCCTCGTCTGTCGCTGACCGCAAGTCTGCCCCGTTACAACTCAAGCGACCGCCGGAAGCCGACGCTCGAAGGTCCGCGCTCGAAACGGACGTGCCGCTTCGCTACGTTGACAGAACACTGCGGCAGATTCGGTCGCGCTACTGCACCGGACGGTGGGTGTCGCGCAAAGGGGCGACGGGCGCCCAGTGGCAGCCGCGATCGGGGCTCGCGCTTGGTCTCGCTGGCAGGGTTGATCCCCGTCCGGGCCTTCTCAGGCTTCCGCGGCGGCTATTTGGTGCTTGTGGAGCTTGAGCAGGTTGTGTGTCGCGGTGATTAGCCGCCATTCGGAGCGTGCGGCGGATCTGCCTCGTCGCTGGAACTGGTTGATGCGCCGGTTGTGCTTGGTTTGAGCGAACACGGGCTCGACCATCGCCTTGCGTTTTCGGTAGAGCCCACCGCCGTAGTCACCGGCCAGCACGGTGCGCATGAAGGCGTAGCGGCCGCCATCCCAGCCCCGGCGGGGAGTGTCGCGCTTGCCGGCATCGGGCGGGATCAGTACCTGGATGCCGTCGCTCACGACGTTATCGATCTGCTCCTCGTTCCAATAGCCGCTGTCAGCCACCGCGACCCCGGGCGTCTCGGTAACACGCACCTTCTCCAGTTCCTGTCTGGTGGCTTCGATCATCGGCTGTAGGTGACCGAAGTCCGGGGAGCTGGCAGTCACCTCGGCTGCGAGCACGATCTGATGCTCGTTCACCGCGGCCTGCGTGTTGTAGCCCTGGGTGTAGCTGCGCGGCGTCTTCACGTTCCGTGAATCAAGATCCGTTGTGTTGATCTTCCCCGGCTGGGATCTCGGGCGGCTCATATGGCTTCGGTGGGCGACTGAGTCGTCGGCCTTGCGTGTCGCGCCCATGCGCCCGGTAGTGCTCATATGCCTCGTTCGCTTCGCGCTCGACCGCGAGGTTCTGCTGCAACCGTCGCTCTGCCTCCAACAGCCGCCCGGCACGCGAGCGTGGGATCGGCATGGCCTCACGCCGGCGGTGCTCATCGAGCTGACGGCGAGCCTCGAGCAACCATCCATCGCGACCCTGAACCCGCGCGACGATCACCCCAGCATCAAGCTCGATCTTCACTCTGGAAGAGCCCGCCTCAGCGGCCACCTCGGTCTTCGCGCTCCCATTCTTCGCACGGTCGCTCTCGAGCCTTTGCTTTGCCTCACGCAACGCCGCACGACGCCCCTCACGGGTCTGTAGCTGCTCGGGCAGCTCATCGCCACGCGCATCCCCGTAAAGCTCGTCCTCGGCCGCGTCGAGTGCCTCGGCCTCCTTGAGGATCTCACGCGCGAGCTGCTCGTAATCAAGGTTGCAGTGATGCGAGGCGTTGGCGTGGACCTTCGTGCCGTCGATCGCGATCAGCCCGACCTTCACCAAGCCAGCCTCCTTGCACAGCGAGAGCACCTCCGTGAACAGGGCGGCCAGCGACTCCTCGTGGCGGACACGGAAGCGCGCGATCGTCGCGTGATCCGGGGTCTGCTGGCAAGCGATCACCCGGTAGGCAACGTCCTCCACACACCGGCGCTCGATCCCCCGCGAAGAGCGCTCACCTCGCGCGTAGGCGTAAAGCAGCAACGCGACCATCATGGTCGGCTCGAACGCGGCCCGACCCCAACCATCCAGCCGATAGGACGCATAGAACGCCGACAAATCCATTTCCTCCACCGACTCCAACACAAACCACGCCAAATGACCCTCCGGCAGCCAATCCCGCGGGTCCGGCGGCATCAAAAACACCTGCTCACGATCGACGGCAATGAAGTTCTGGGGCATGACCAGAATAGTCTTAAACCACTCAGACGGAGCCAGGTTTTGACCGACACCTGCTGCACCGGGAGCAGTGGTGAGCACTCAGCCTGGAAGGGGTATGTTTACGCAGCGCGCTCGGCTGCGCCATGATTTAGCTGTGCTTCGCATCGTCAATCGAGAGACCCTTGAAGAGCGCTTCGGGAACTGGCCCTCGTTTCATGACGCGGAGGTCTACGCGGTGAGGCTCGACTCAGGCCAGCTTCGGGCGACCCAGCCGAGCCTTGAGCTCGACATCCATGTCTTCGGAGTCGACGGCAAGCAAGCCGATGGACGCCTGAACTTTCTGCTCCATACCTTGGTCACACTCCGGTTCGAGGGAATCGAGGCTGTCGAACTGGACGGGTTCGGTCCCCAGAACGTTCTCGATGACCTCGTCCTCGAGCGTCTACCGCCGCCGGCGGCCTCCCCCGCACCCATCACCGTCTCGCTGCCATCCAACAACGGACTGGGCGGCAGCTTCCGGTGCGAACAGGTTCTCGTGATCGCCGTCCACCAATTTGAGCCGGGCCCACGATCGGTATACCGCCGCATCGACGGCTAGCGCGAACCGCGCGCAACCACTTCACACGATTGCTACCAGGCCAAACCTTTGCGCGACACCCACGACGAAAGGGAGCAGCAAAGAACCGGAATGCGCTCTCGTCATATGACTGACAAGACACCAACCAAGCCCCGATCAGAAGCAAACTCAAGACGCCTCCATGCGACCGTCCCGTGCTCAGCGCACCTGAGTGTAACCCAGAGGACCGAACATAACGACCGCTCCAAAACCGCAAAAAATGGACCCCAAATGGACTCCGTGCTAACTACGTTCTCAACCTCAAAACTGGCCCATTTGCAGGCATTTCCTACGATCGGGGAGACAGGATTTGAACCTGCGACCGCCCGGCCCCCAGCCGGGTGCGCTACCAGACTGCGCCACTCCCCGTGGCTTGCACAAGCGGGCGACGGGAATCGAACCCGCCCTAGAAGCTTGGAAGGCTTCTGTGCAACCACAACACTTCGCCCGCCGGCAAGTATCCATCTTACTGGCGACGGCCCGCAGCGGGCTTGGGCCTTCACGCCACCGACCTCGACACCACCCGGCCCAGTCACGCCGCCGCGTACCCCTACCCGACCCCCTTACGGGCCTCGGCGGGCACCTCCCCCGTCTCCCCGGCCATCCCCGGCGGCGGCCAAGGTCCGAACCAGTTATCGCGCGCGCCATCCAGCGTCACCACGGACCCGCTGAAGCGCCGCCCAAGCGGCGACGCCATCAGCGCCATGAGCCAAGCGTGCTCCTGCACGGTCCCCAACCGCTGGGCGGGGATCGAGCGCGCGGTGCCGGCGCGGATCGCCTCGGGATACTTATCCAACGCCTCCGTATCGAAGTGCCCCGCCGCAGCAGCTACGACCGATATCCCATCGCCGCCCCACCGCGAGGCCAGTTCGCGGGTGAGCGCCTCGACCGCGGCGCGAGCGGCGCCAGAATGCGCCATGCCTGGCATGCCGTGATGGGGTGAGAGCGTGACGTTGATAATCGTGCCCCGGCCCGCGGCCCGCATGGCCTGCTCGTAAGCAGCGCGAGCCATGTTGATGGTGCCGTCCACATTGAGCCGCCATACGGCGCGCCAGCCCTTGGCGGCGATGGCCTCGGCAGGCGTGAAGTACTGGCCACCGGCATTGTTGACCAACACATCCAGACGCCCGCAGCGTTCGAGCACAGTTGTGAGCAACCGCTCGGACCCATTCGCCTCGCGCACATCCCCGACAACCCACTCTGCCGCGCCCCCCAGGTCGTTGATTTCTCCCACGGTTCGCCGCAACAGCTCCTCGCGACGTCCGCTCACCACGACCGTCGCACCACAGCGCGCCAGCTCGATGGCGGTGCCACGGCCCAGACCAGTGCCTCCGCCGGTGATGAGCGCTACCTGGCCATCCAGCAGCCCAGGAGCGAAGACCTCAGACGGCGATACCCCGAGTCTCTGGGCGCTCTCGTTGATACTCATCGCCGGGCGATCATAGGGCGGCAGATGATCCATGTGGCCTCTGCCACCTCCCTGCCACGTCCCCAATCACCATTCGTCCCCGGCGGCCGTTAGGGTTTCTGCCGTGCACCATCGGCCCTTGGCCCTTGTTTCCGTGCTCGCCGGCGGCGACTATCTGTTGTGGAACTGGTCCTTGCAGGGCAGCCATGACGTGCTCGCACTGATTTCTGGGCTCACGCTGCCGCCATTGGCAATCGCGCTGATGTGGCTCTTGGGGCTCAACGCCGCGCGGCTGCTCGCGCGGGTCGCGCGTGCGCCTAAGCAGCAATCGCGCAGAACAACGTCGCCACAGCGAATGGCGCAGCAACCCCAGCCACAGCCGGGCCAGTCGCAAGCGGGAGGGAACCGGGAGCAACCGGCTTCCTCGTCGTCTAAGCTCGCCGCGTGAGGCGCCGCTGGCTTGTTCTAGCCGCCACCTTGCTCATCGTGGCACTGGCGGTGGGTGTCGGGGGCTATCTCTATGAGCGCCACCGCACCGGCAGCATCTACCACCCCCAGGCGCGCTTCGTGCCCGAAGCCCCAACTCCGCTGCCGCCCAAGCCGATCGATCGTTCCGCCTGGCCGATGTATGGCTACACCAAGGAACATACGCGCTTCTTCCCTGGTTCCTCCGCGCTGCGCCCTCCGTTCAAGAAGCTCTGGTCCCATTACGTCGGCGCGCTGTTGGAGTTCCCACCGGCGCTCTCGGGCGAACGCCTCTTTCAGCTCTCCGATGACGGCGCGCTCTATGCGCTGAACAAACACAACGGCCATGTCCTCTGGCGCACACCGCTGGGGGTGCTCTCGGCCTCATCCCCTGCCGTCGCGGGCAAGACTGTCTACGCCACCGTCTTGCAGCGCGGGCACTACGTCCATGGCGGCAAGGTTGTGGCCGTGAACTACGTCACCGGCAAGATCAAATGGTCGCGCAACCTGCCCAGCGAAAGCGAGTCCTCGCCGTTGCTCGATCGCGGCCGGCTCTACTTCGGCGCCCAGAATGGCACCGTCTACGCACTGAATGCCCAGAACGGCAATGTCATCTGGACCTACCACGCCGCAGGCGCGGTCAAGGCCAGTCCCACGCTCAAGAATGGCGTGCTCTACTTCGGCGACTACTCCGGTCAGGTGCAGGCCATCAGCGAGCAGACGGGACGGCGCTTTTGGCGCAGCGGCTCCGAAGGCGCCTTGCTGGGCAGTGGCACTTTCTATTCCACCGCTGCCGCCATCTACGGCCGCATATTTCTGGGCAACACCGATGGGCGTGTCTATGCCTACGATGCCTCCAGCGGCAAGCTCGATTGGGCCTATCAGACAGGCGCCTACGTCTACTCCTCTCCGGCCGTCACCAACGCGCCGGGTCTAGGGCCCACCATTTACGTAGGTTCCTACGACGGGCGTTTTTATGCTCTCAGTGCTCGCACCGGCCATGTGCAGTGGAGCTACAACGCACACGGGCGCATCTCGGGTTCGCCCACCATCGTGGGGAACGTCGTCTACTTCGCCGACCTCGGCACCCACACCACCATCGGCCTCGGCGTTTCCACCGGGCGCGTCGTCTTCACGATGAACAGCGGTTCCTTTGACCCCGTCATAACCGATGGCACCAACCTCTACCTGACGGGATACACCGGCATCTTCGGGCTCACCCCGCGCGGGTGACGCCAGGGCGAAGGGTCGTTCATCCCAGTGCACGCGCAAGCGAGAAGCGTGCGGCGACATTGATGGGGCCAGCATGCTTAGCAACCACCGACGTTCCAGCCCCCCGCTGCCGGTCCCACCCTTCCCGCACCTCGGCTGATGGTCCAATAGCGGGTGTAGTGGACCCTCACCAGCAAGCGACCCGAAGCGCTCGCGTACAGCGCAAAGGAGTCATGGCCCAATGCGCTCAAGCGACCTGGGCCTTGCACGAGCGGCGTGGGGTCGAGCACCTTGTAGACCCGCCAGTGAGGGCTGGCGAAGACTTCACGTAAGTACGGCAACCCGCCTTCGATCAGCCTTCCCTCTTGTGCACTTGAGGGGTCAAGCGGCGCATCCGGCAGCGCCACATAGCTGACTGCCTGCTGGCGCAGCCACCCCTGGTAGCTCGCCGCGCTCAACCCCGGCCGTAAGAGCACGTCGTCATAGCGAGTGTCCAGCTGCTTCTCCCAGCCTCGGGCCAGTGACACCGTCGGGGCCAGCCAGGCAGCCTCCCAATGGGAGCGCGTGAAAGGCACCTCCACGCGCACGGGCCCTCCCGCGTGTGCCGCTAAGTAGCGCTCCACCGGCGTGTAGTAGGCAGCCTTAGTAGAGGCATCACCGGCAACCGCCATCGTCTCCCGCACCGGGCCCCACACCGTCCACAAGGCCATCCCACACAAGACGACCACCGCGACCGGCCTAAAACGCAACGCCCCCATGGCTCCCTCTTGCGCGGGAGAGCACAGCAGAGCGCCCAGCAGCAACGGGCCCGCCAAGAGCACCCCGTAACGCTCCACATTGGCCCCCATCGGCGTGCGCAAAACCACGCACAGCACGCACACCCCGAGATACACCAACGCCCCCAGACGTAGCTCTCGCCACTCGGATGGAAGCGCCCACAGGAAACCCAGTACCACGGCCACGGTGGCAATAAAGGAGGTGGTTGGAAAAGGCTCCCACCCCCCTTCGGGGAAGAGCAGCGCCAGCGCCAGCACGACGACGCCCGCGGGCAAGGCCACGATCAGCAGCACGCGAGAAGTGCGCCGCGCCAGGCCATAGCTGAGGGCCACAAGCGCCAGCAGTACTCCGGCGACAGGGCTTGCTGCCACGCACAGCACGCTTGCGAGCACTGCCACGGCGACGCGACCTCGCACGAACGCCAGCAGGCAGCCCACCGCAAAGGCTACGCCCACCGCAAAGGTGAGCCGCCCGATCCACAGATCCGCCACTGCCGCCACCGCCAACCACACTGCCGCCGAGCGCCCCGCCTCGCCGTAGATGGCTACCAGCAGCCGTTCGCCCAGCAGCGTCGTGGCAAGCACCGCCAGCACAGCCACCACGCGTATCCCTATAAGAGCGGCCAGCGGCGGAAAGAGCAGACTGTAGCCCGGTAGAGCGTGACCGGCGTACCAGTGCAGGTCCCAGATGGCAAAGCCCTGCTGATGGAAGAGGCCTACGCGGTAAACCTGCGCCGCCAGGTCGGGCGTGCGCGGATCGACCCGCAGCCACACCACCAACAGCGCGGCCGCCACTGCCAGCGCTCGCGACGCTGCCATCTTCTCTAAGCGAGCGCCCACGGAGAAGGCAGAGCATAGACGCGGAGTCCGGTGTGCTACCCCACCGGACTCCGACACACTTGCGGTTTTGTAGTCGATCTGTACCCGCAAGCCTGTATCGATATCAACAAGTCAACCTCGTGAAAGTCGCTGTCCGCCGCGTCTTGCCCGAAGCTTGCCCGATAATGCGCGCCATGATCCACCCCTTGCGCCGCGTCGCGCCTATACGTCGCACCCTCGCACCGCTGCTGCTTGGGGCCCTCTGTGCTTGCGCGGTGCTGGCGAGCGGCTGCTCCACCGGCCAGCCCGCACCCCTCTCCGCACAGGCGCTGCAGGAGGCAGAGACCTTCCCTTACTACCCCATCTACTGGGTGGGCCGCAACTTCGGCAGCTATCCGCTGACGGCCGCCGACGGCAAGAAGGGCTACTCGGCGGCGATCGGCGACAGCGTCTACTACGGCGATTGCGTGCGCGATAAAGGCATCCTCGGTGGCGGCAGCTGCCAGCTGCCGCTGCAGGTGACCACCGTCATCTATCGCCTGCACTCCAACGCCACCCTTGGTCCACAGCGCAACGCCTTGATCCGCGGTGTGCCGGCGGTCATCTACGACGAAGGCCGCTCGATCGAGCTCTACAGCGGCCGGCAAGCCATCGACATCTTCTCCGACACCTTCGCCCACGCCATGCGCGCCGCTGAAGGGCTGCGGCCCCTCAACGCCCCGGGCTCTGCCATCGGCCCGCTTCCCGCGCCTGTCTACTGCCCCGGTCTCACCGGCCCTCGCTCCAAGCCTCTGCGCAGGACGATGTCCCACCTGCCCGAACATGCCTGCCAAAGCGCGGCAGCCATCGAGGCCTCAACAAGCGGACTTGCACCCTAGAGATCACTCCCTCGCAGGCGTATACTCGGAATAGATGGACCGCTATGCAGTCTTGGTAGACGCCGGTTATCTCCTGTCCGGGATGGGCTTCGTCACGACGGGCTCAAGTGACCGTGCCACGTTTGACATCGAGATCGACGAGATGCTCGACCTGCTGCATCTGCGTGCCAAAGAGCACTGCGGCTTGGATCTCCTGCGGCTCTACTGGTATGACGCCGCTACCGAACGTCGCCTCACACCGATGCACAAAAATCTCGCCGAACACGACAACGTCAAGGTCCGCCTCGGCCGCCTGGGCATGAGCGGGCAAAAGGGCGTCGATGCGTTGTTGTTGCGCGACTTCCTCACACTGGCCCAGAACAAGGCCGTTGACACCATCTACCTGGTGAGCGGCGACGAGGATCTCGTCGAGGGTGTGGTGGCGGCACAGGAGCATGGCGTGCTGGTCCACCTCATCACGGTGCAGTCCGATGAGCACCGCAATTTCAGCGCCGCGTTGCAGCGCGAAGTCGACGGCTGGCTGCAGCTGAGCCCCGAGGAGCTGGCGCCGCTGGTGAAGAGCACCACCAGCCCCTCCGCCGCCGGTGCGCAGAACATGATGTCCGACGCTTTCGGCAAAGAGCTCGGCAGGCAGTTCGGCTCTGAGCTGGCAGCCGAGGTCGACAAGGAGGAGCTGCGCGAACTGGCGCTCGGCTACCCCGAACTTCCACGCGAGATCGACAGACGCCTGCTGCGCTACGCCAGCCGTATGCTGGGCGGGGAACTTGAGCAACAGACCAAGCGCTCGCTGCGCGCCGGCTTTTGGGAGATGGTCGGCGATCTCGAACCCGCCATGGCGGGCGACGCCAAGCCTTAGATCGGGCCCTAGAATCGCTGACTTTGACGGGCACGCTCGCGGAAGCGTGCCGGCGGCAGGCCATAACGCCGACGGAAGGTCGCGGCAAAGTGAGCCGAGTGGCGGTAGCCGACCAGTCGCATGATCTCGCCGATCGGCAGATCGCGCTCGCAAAGCAACTGCGCCGCGGCATCCATGCGCCGTGCCACCAGTTCCTCATGGAAGCTGCACTCGCCGAACTGAGCGTAGGCGCGCTGCAGCTGGCGCGAAGAGCAGCACAGCACTCGCGCCACAGTGGCCAGCGTGAGGTCGCTGCGGCGATGTTGGCGGGCAATCACCACCCGTGCCAGCAGATACAGGCGGTGTCGCTCGCGGAATGTGTTTGCACGCACATCCCCTTAAGCCGACCGCACCGTCGCACCGGGACAAGCGGTGCAGTGAGCGCGTCCCGACAGGGATGCACAGGCCTACCCTTGATACACCTTCAGGCGGCGTAGCTCAGCGCTATGCGTTTGGCCGCATCGCGGTAGCCGCCGCCAAACAGCACCCCGTGCACCAGCATCGGCGGCAGCTGCCATAGCTCCACGCGCTGCTGCCAGCCTTCGGCCAGTGCAAAGACCTCTCCGTAAGCAGCGAACACTCGCTCTGAAGGCGCGCCAAAGAGCCGCAGCATCGCCAGATCCATCTCGCGATGTCCGCCGTACACGGCGGGGTCGATCAGTAGCGGCCGTCCTTGCCTGTCAGCCATCACATTGCCGTTCCACAGGTCTCCATGCAGCCGCGCCGGGGGCTCCAGAGGGCCAGCAAGCTCGTAGGCCAGCTCGCACACGCGCTCGATCGCCGCCGAGCCAGCGCTCGTCAGCCAGCCTTGATCGCTCGCCAGCCTCGCCAAGGGGCGTAGGCGTCGCTCGGCAAAGAAGCTCGGCCAATCGTCTGTGGCCTCGTTGGGGAGCGCCAGCGAACCAAAGCGCGTTGGCTCACCTGCCTGGGCCCGCGGATCGCCGAAACAAGGCGATCCAGCTTGATGAATCGCCGCCAGACCTCGCCCCAGCTCCTCAGCCCCCGCCGCATCCAGTCGGCCCGGCTCGATCCACTCCAGCGCCAAGTAGTCCTCCCCCACCTCCAACACCTGCGGCACGCGCAGCGCCTGCGGCTCGCTCAGCCATTGAAGGCCGAAGGCCTCCGAGGCATACTCGCCCGGATGCGCCCCCGCGCGTGTCTTCACAAAGGCGTCGCTGCCATCGGCCAGCGTCACATGCCAGCCCTCATTGATGTCGCCGCCACCGCTGCGCCGCACATCGCGCGCCCCAGGCGGCAGACTCACAAACCGGCTCCTTTGCGCACGTCCGCCAGCAGGCCAACACACGCGGCCTGCACCAGATCCAGCACCTCCTCGAATCCCCCAGGGCCGCCGTAGTAGGGATCGGGCACATCCAGCTCGCCATTCGACGCGGGGTCGAACTCACGCAATAGCCGCACGCGAGCAGAGGTCTCCTCATCGGGCGCCAGACGCTGCAGGTCGCGCAGGTTGGAGCTGTCCATCGCCAGCAGCAGATCAAAGTCCTCGAAGTCGCTTGCCCGCACCTGCCGGGCGGCGCCCTCAAGGACAATCCCGCGCGCACCTGCGGTGGAAGTAGCGCGCGCGTCGGGAGGATCGCCCACGTGCCAGCCGCCTGTCCCCGCCGAGTCCAGCGTAATCAACTCCTGTAGCCCCTCTGCTCGTACAAGCTCGCGCATGACCCCCTCCGCTGTGGGCGAGCGGCAGATGTTGCCCAAGCAAACGAACAGCAACGCGACGCTGTGCGCCTGCTCCTCTGCAGCTCCAGACGGGGCATCAGAGCGCGGCAACCCTACTCCTCCTCCCCCAACTCCAGCACGGCCAGGAAGGCCTCCTGGGGCACCTCCACGCGCCCGACCTGCTTCATGCGCTTCTTGCCTTCCTTCTGCTTCTCCAGCAGCTTGCGCTTGCGCGTGATGTCGCCGCCGTAGCACTTCGCGATCACGTCCTTGCGGAATGCCTTCACCGTCTCGCGCGCGATTATGTGCGAGCCGATCGCCGCCTGGATGGGCACGTCGTACTGCTGACGCGGAATGCGCTTGCGCAGCTTTTCGGTCAGCAGGCGTCCCACGTCATAGGCCTTCTCACGGTGCACCACCATCGACAGTGCATCCACCGTGTCACCCGCCAGCAGCACATCGAGCTTGACCAGATCCGCGGGCTTCATGTCGGTCAGCTCGTAGTCAAGCGACGCGTAGCCGCGCGTGCGCGACTTCAGCTGATCGAAGAAGTCCAGCACGATTTCCGCCAGCGGCAGGTTGTATTCGAGCTGCACCCGCTCAGGCGAGAGGTAGTGCATGCCCGCGTGCTCCGCGCGGCGTTCCTGACACAGCTCCATCACCGCCCCGACGTACTCGCGCGGCGCGATGATCGAGGCCTTGATCATCGGCTCGCGGATCTCCGCGATCGTGCCCGGGTCGGGCATGTCCGAGGGGTTGTGCACCTCCAGCTGCTGCCCATTGGTGAGAGTGACGTCGAACTCCACCGAGGGCATCGTCGCGAGCAGCTCCAGGTCGTACTCGCGCTCCAGGCGCTCGCGCACGATGTCCATGTGCAATAGCCCCAGGAAACCGCAGCGAAAGCCGAAGCCCAGCGCGTCACTGGTCTCGGGCTCCCACGAGAGCGCCGCGTCGTTCAGCACCAGCTTCTCAAGCGCATCGCGCAGGTCCGGGTAGCTGTCGCTGTCGATCGGGAAGAGCCCACAGAACACCATCGGCTTGACCTCGCGATAGCCGGGCAGCGCTTCGCCGGCTTCCTCCGCGCCACTCTTCGCGGTGACCGTCAAAGTGTCTCCCACACGCAGCAGCGTCACGTCCTTGATGCCCGTAATTAGGTATCCCACCTCGCCCGCGGCCAGCTCGCCCGTGGCGGTCATCTGCGGCGAGAAGCAGCCGATGTCGTCGATCTCCGCCCGCGTGCCCGTCGCCATTGCATGGATCGCCTGGCCCTTGCGAAAGACCCCATCGACCACCCGAATGTAGGCGATCACGCCGCGGTACTGATCGAACTCCGAGTCGAAGATCAATGCACGCGGGGGCGCCTCGCGGTCACCTGTGGGCGGCGGCACCCGGGCGACGAGCTCCTCCAGCACCTCCCCAACTCCCTCGCCGGTCTTGCCCGAGATGATCAGAATCCCCTCGGGCGGCTCGCCGATCAGCTCCGAGACTTCGCCCGCCACGCGCTCGGGCTCCGCGCCGGGCAGGTCGATCTTGTTCAGACACGGGATCAGCTCCAGCCCTGACTCCACCGCCAGATAGGTGTTGGCCACCGTCTGCGCCTCCACCCCCTGCGAGGCATCCACTACCAGTAGCGCCCCCTCACACGCCGCCAGCGAGCGCGAGACCTCGTACGTGAAGTCCACGTGACCGGGTGTATCGATCAGGTGCAGCTGATAGGTCTCCCCGTCGCGCGCCGAGGTGAAGAACACCCGCACCGCCTGTGCCTTGATCGTGATTCCTCGCTCACGCTCCAGGTCCATCGAGTCGAGCAGCTGCGCGCGCATCTCGCGCGCCGCCACCGTGTGGGTCAGCTCCAGGATGCGATCTGCCAGCGTCGACTTGCCGTGGTCGATGTGGGCGATGATCGAGAAGTTGCGGATGTGTGCCTGGTCCATGGAGCACTAGGAGGGCTTGGCGAAACGCATTAGAGGCCGCCCCCATTGGGATCGTAAGCCCCTGCTCGAAGGCGATACCCCAGCACGGAGCCGATCTTACCCCAAAGCCCGCAAATAGCGGGAGTCGTGCTGCCCATGATCGGGGCGGATCATGACCGCGCGGGATTCTCGGTCAGGAGGACGGCGGAAAGCGGTCGCTAAACCGCTCAATGACGACCCGAACGGCCGTCGAGAGACGCTGAAGGAATGGGAGGAGGCTTTCGCGCTTGTTCCCATACTCCAAGGCTATATGGAGGCTCGCTCCGCCGTGGTCTGGGACTTTCGATGGAGACTCGGGGAAAGTCCACACATCTACACACGAATGGGATTCCAGCGCGCCCCAGCAAGGTTGCCACTCTGGCTGAAGTCCCCATATACGTGCCACATTCATCGCGGCTCGCTGTGCGCTCGCTACGACATGGAGCTTCCGATGCTTGTCGATATTGTGAACCGTCGAAAGCTCGGAAAGCGCCCGGCGAGTGTCCTCCCAGCGGTCGTGCCGAGTGTTGTATGGCTGAAGATGATGGAGGGCAACCCGGTCACGCTCACTCAAGTTCTTGATCCGGTAACAGTTCTTTCTCCACTTGTCGGGGAACATATAGATGGGGAATTGAGTCGTTCCCTCAACATCTTTCGGGACGTTCCCACAAAACCGTCGGGCATGAAGCTGGTAGACAAGATGATCGAGAGCGGAGCGAAGGTCGAAAAGAATCTCTCCAACCGCAAGCGTCCATTCGGGATCAATCTCGGGTATCTCACCGAGATAGAAGCGATACTCAAGACCGCCCCTATATATTTTGGTGCAAACGGGCCAAGTCTTATCGGCAGGCCAGATGGTCTCAATCTCACACTTGAGGTCTGCGAATTGTCGATCAGCGCGCGCTTGCTTGGCGAGTGGCCCTTTGAGGCTTCCAGCCATACTCCTGAGCCTACTTCCCTCACGCAGCAAGCGCCAAGGCCCGTTCCTTATTCAGAGCACACGTCAACTGGGAAAGGATCGTGAGGTCCGCGTGAAGCCGCACGCGCTCGATTCTGCGCACGCGGAGCGGAGCCAAGCTCCATTCGTTCTTCAGGCGTCCGAATGCCCTCTCAACGGATGCACGCCCCCGATACAGAGCCTTCCAGCGCAGAGTCTCACGCGGAATCAGGGGATGCAGTCTGTCGGCTTTGACCCATACAGACTTTGTGGCACATTCCCCTGTGGGACAACGCCACTTGGTTGCCTTGCGCTTGAAATCTCCTCCAGCGAATCTCCACTCGCCGTGCTGGCAAGTCGGGGGCTTGTGCTCACCTCGTTTTACCCTTGGGGTTTCCCTCAAGCAGATGATTGGTCGGATGCCACGATCCTCGCACGCCTCATATACCGGCCCATTGTCATAGCCCTTATCCAGCGCGCATGTCTCAGGATTGAAACCGAGGCCATTCAGCTTGTTCAACAGCGAGCCAACCAGCGGGGATTCCTGCGCGCTGGCTGTCTCGATGCGCCACGCCAGCGGCAGATCGGTCTTGGCGCAAACAGCCATATGGATTCGATATCCATAGAAGCCACCACCCTTGCGCGTGGACACGGCCGAGCGATGGCCCCACGTCGCATCAGGATCGGAATACGTCTCGCGTTCAGGTCCGTTCCTGTACTTGAATCGCTGTCCGTTGGCGTAGGCGGGCATATCCGAGGCATCAATCGCCACATCCCAGCCGAGCAGGGGGTTTCGTTTCTTCAGTTCTTTGAGGACTCCAGCAATGCAGCCATTGAGCAGGTCAGAGTGCTTGCGCAGCTTCCCAGCGAAGCGATAACAACTCCAGAGAGAGGGGACCTCGCCATTAGGGGCGATGACTGCCGCAAGCTCACGGTGCTCTCTGACAAGCGCCACTGTGCGCGTCCACGTAGGAATCGCGTACATCGACTTGGCGAGCGCCATGCCGACCATTGTCCGCAGCGAGTAGCCCGGACGGCCAGTGGAGCGGGTCGTTTGAAGCTCCTCAATGAGATTGGAAATCTCGGATGAGGCGAGGATGCCCGACAGGTCTGAGGCGACAGATCGCCGTGCTACGTTCTGCGTGGTCATGGAGCGCTATCTCCTTGATCCAGACCCCCGGCGACGCCAATCGCGCGGGGGTCGCTTTTAGTAGAACCAACAAAGATATACAGGCCATCGGACGGGAAGCCCGGACAGACGAATGTCATAGGCTCTCTACATGGGAGAGCGTCGTAATCACGTCGGGGGCGCGTTGCTCGGCTTGGCGGGCCTCTGTTGGGTGTCTACGGTGATTGCGGACGGCACGAACACCCTGGGCTGGGACAGCCTCCCGTCCGTCCTTCTATTGGTTGCTGGCGGCCTATGTCTCCTGGGCTCGTTGTGGACATTTGGCGTGTTGGGACGGACACAACGGAGATCACCCGACCCAAAGAAGTTAGGCGATGCCTGCTTGCGGCTGGCTGAGCGCATCAAGGACTTCTCGCTCGACCGTCAGGAGAAGGACCCCCGCAACCATCATCGACACAGCCTGCCTCTGGCAGAGCAAAAGAAGCAAGAAGAGGAAGAGATGGCGTTTTGGCATGAGAGCGGAAGGTCGTTCAACCACCGTTTCGGAGCCGATACACGGCGACTTCTGGAAGCACTGCAAGACCGAGGCTTAGTCAAGGCCGAGGATTTGGCAGAGATGGTCCGGCTCAGTCGTATTCATCCCGACGAAATCGACAAGGTGGCCTATCTCTTGGAGAACGGCGCTCATGCGCTTCAGAACAGCTAAATGTAGAAGCGCCACGCCCAACCCTGCGACGTGGCGCTCCTTGCGGTGCTCAGACGGAGCCGATGCCAATCTCGTTCGCTCTGCGGGTCGCCCGCGTAGGCCATACGAACCCGTCATGGCTGTGCACCAGCCCAGCCACTACGAGCCGATTGATGGAGTCTTCAGCCCGATAGACACTCTGAAGCTCACGGGCGATCTCGCCCAAGCTCCACGGGTACGACGGGGAGTCCAACAACATCCGGTTCAAGACCCCGTTATCGCGGGTCTCCTCGCTCAAACGGTCCTCGTCCTGCTCGTCTTCAATAGGCTGGTCGTGCATGGGAGTTTCGGCTCCTTTGCCACGGCCCCAGGGCAGTTCACGCTGTCGCTGGGGCCAATCTGTAGGGATCAGGCCACGCTAGACTGCTTCAGCGATGGGCGCAAGAGGTTTCGCCAAGCGTTTCGTCAAAGGCTCCTAGAGACTAGAAGGGCCGCGTCGTGGGTGCCCTAGCCCTTGGGCGAGTGGGCACTTGCGCAGCGCGCTAGCCTTGGTAGTCCGGCGGATCGCCTACTCGGCCGGGACCCGCGAGGGTTCAGCCAGGCAACGCGCCGGTCTTCGGGCCGGCGGCCAGTCCCGGTGGTCGGGAGTGTCAGGCCGCCCAGGCAAAGACACGCAGTCCTGGGACGTTAGTAGTAAGCGGCGATCTATGACCGGGCGGAAATCCGGGCGGGCCTTTGGCCCGCCCGGCCGCTTTAAGGGGCGCTACGGCCTGTCCGCGAGCGGCCGATCGGCCATGCAGATCCCGTTGACCTGCAACCAGTGCCGCTCGCTGTCGTCCTCGCTGCGCTGGAATGCCCTGGCCAGGCCGAGCATCAGCAGCACGTCAACACCACGCCGCATCCGCGCCTTGACGTCGTCTACGACATCGGCCTTGATGGTCTTGTGGTCGGCTTGCACGAAGCGCACGTCGGTGACCGGCAGGAAGGCCGGCTTACGTCCGTAGTTCAGACGAAGACGCAGCTTCCCGTACTTGTCGACCTCGATGTCGGGCTTGCGCCGAGGCCGTAGGACACCGAGCGACGCCGCTCCACGATCCTTGTCAACCGCGTAGCTCCACTCATGGCGCACCAGCTCCTCGCCGAAGATCGTGTCCAAACGCTCCTGCGCATGTTCGTGCAGGAGCTCCAGGTAGCGTTTGGGGCTGACCTGGCCCAGAACCTGCGCTCGCGCCGGCCAGAAGCGATGGTCCTCGGTCTCCGGTGGCTTGGAGTCCGCAGTGACCTCGCCAAGCTCGATCAGAGCGCCGAGAGCGAATGGTCCACCCTCCTCAGCGAGCAGATCCCGCGTGAGTGGATGCGAACGCCCGGTCGTGGGACGTAGGTGCCGGCCGGCACCTGGATCGATCCCAGCAACGCAGATGCGTGGCGCTTCCATGCGGGTGATGTGATTGATGACTATGCGCATATGGGACCATCACAGGTGCACCGGCCTCAGTTGGGGCCAGTAATTTGCGAGGTATTCGCACACAAGCCTGCGATGGCAGTTATCGGCAGTTGCCTCGCTGCAAAGTAGAGCTGTCGGAATTTTGAACTCGTCCAACGACAGCACCTGCTCGATCCGACGTTGGGACATCAGCTCCAGAAAGCCACTTTCATATGTCTGCCAATCGCCGCTTTGTTTCTTGTAGGCATCCAACAAGTGTTGAGTTGGCGCCAGGCGAGGATCGTGCTCGTAGCTTGCGCCGACCAGCTCACTGAGGAAGAACGGCAGGTCTTGAGCCTTGGCAAAACCAGCGAGCTGGGATGAGTTGTTGAGGCGGACGTCGAGCAGGCGCTGGATGCCGGCGGACTTCAGGCGGCCGAAGAAATGCTCAGCCGTCGTCTGTGTGAAACCGATCGTGTAGATCTCCAAGCCTCTATCTCCTCCGCTTCGAACAAGGTTGCCTGCCCGTCTTTGGAGCCCAGCGTCACGACATCCTCCTGGTGAATGACTCCGCTGGGGAGAATATGCCGGAGCTGCACCCCATGGTCGGCCAGTACCTTGCCTACGAGCAAGCGGCGATGACATTCCCGCGGCTGGCCCTCGCTGCAGAGCAGTGCGATCCTATGCTCCCGGCAGCCGCTCAGAAGACGCTGCACGGCTATACAGAACGCCGGCTGCTCGGCCATGCGGTCATAGCGAGCGTGACCCTGCTCGTCGTAGTGCTCCTCGTGTGTAGGCCGCCCGCCCAGCGCCTGACCAAGAAAGAGGTAGCGCCTACCGGCAGGGCGTAGAGCCACGGCAAGCTCCTCACGGTTGAACTGCGGCGCGATGCGCGAGTACGGGTAGGAACGTACGTCCACAAGGCACTCGATTTCGCCGACCGCCAAGAGCTCGCCGAACCGCTCGAATGTGTGATTGGAGTGACCAATCGTCCATATCACCGGCGCCGACTGCATCTTCTCAGAGTACTTACGCTGGCAGACGTGGGCTGGCGGTCACGCAAACGCAGATCAGGCCCGGCCCAGGCGACTCATGATCAGGGTGCGTACCTGGTGAGCCTCGGGGATGTGCATCACGAGCACCGCGCGCGTGTACACCAGCAGGCCTGCCCCGGCGGCACCGCCGACGCTGATGATCTGCGCGGGGATGGAGGTGCCGAAGAGGGCGTTGAGCGCATACCAGACGACCCAAGAGATGCCGGCGAGCAGCGCGGAGGCGACAAGGATTCGGGCGGTGATCATCGTCGTCTGCGCACCTTCCAAGCGACCGTTCAGCCCTGTGCGCAGACGGGTGTACTGCATGGCGGTCATCACAACGTTGGCGGCCAACGTGCCGATCACAAGGCCGGCGATGCCCAATGGCTTGTAGAGGCCGACCGAGACGATCACGTCCACGACGATGTTCACCGCCGCCAGGCGCATCGGTATCCAGGGGCGCTGCACGGCGAAGAAGGTGCGCGTGAGCAGCAGATTCAGACCGCCGAATGGAAGACTGAACGCGAACCAGAACAGCGCGATCGAGGCCAGTTCGGTCGACCTGGGACCGAAGGCCCCATGTTCGAAGAGCAGACGAATGATCGGCGTCGCGAGCACGAGCATGAACGCCGCGGCAGGGATCAGGAGGAGATTGATCTGACGCATCCCCGCGCCGACGGTGCGCCGCATCCCCGCGGAATCGCGGCGCGAGGCGAGGCGGCTGAGCACGGGGAACAGCACTGTGGCGACGGCCACGCTGAACATGCCCTGGGGGAGCATGTAGACGCGGAACGCGGTGTTGATAGCGGCCGGCCCTTCAGCGGTGACCAGCGTGCCGAAGGCGGAGTTGATGAGCTGGTCGAGGTTGACGATTCCCAAGCCGATCGTCACAGGCAGCATCAGCAGGAAAACCCGCTTGATGCGGGGGTCGCGCCAATCGAAGTTGAACTGCAGGCGGAAGTCGATCCGCCCAAGCGCACCGAGCACCATCAAGAACTGCACCGCAGTGGCCAGCAGAATCGCGATCGCCAGGGCGTAGACCCCGTTTTCTCCGTGGAAATGAGGATGCAGGACGATGAGCAGCACGATGATCACGATGTTCCACACCGCCGGTGAGATCGCCTGGACGGTGAAGTGGTCGTAGGACTGCAATATCCCCACGATCAACCCCATCAGCCCGAGCAGCAGCACGACCGGAAAGAGCACCTGCGAGAGGCCTACGGTGAGCGCGACCGTGGCGCTGTCGAAGGTGGGGCCAATGAACAGCGGCATGATCAACCCGGCGGCGAGGATGAAGAAGGCGGTGATCAGGCTGAGCGCGAGCAGCATGATCCAGAACAGCGTCGAGGCCAGGCGCAAGGCCTCGCGGCGACGCCCCTGCTCGAGCAGGTCGGTGAAGACCGGCACGAAAGCCGCGGACAGCGCGGCGTTGGCGAACAGATTCGCCACGAGGTTGGGGACCTGGAAGGCCAGCGTGAAGGCCGACATCGACGGCGTGGTCCCGAAGAAGCCCGCGACGACGATTTCGCGCACCACGCCCACGACCCGCGAAATGCCAGTGCCGATCGAGAAGATGGCGGTATTGATGGCGACCCTGCGCCCGGCGGGCTGTTGCGGTGAGGGCACGGTCGCTTCTCCGGTGGCGGACAAGGCCGCTATAGTACGGCGCTCCACCGATGGCCAACATTCATTCACAGAAGAAGCGGATCCTGCGCAGCGAGCGTGAGCGCTTGGAGAACCGCAACTACACCTCCGCGATCAAGACCTACTTCCGGCGCCTTGAGGCAGCCGTGGAAGGCGGCGATGACAGCACTGCTGACAGCGAGCACCGCGAGCTGGTCAGCACGATCGACAAGGCCGTCAAGCGTGGGGCTTTGCACCGCAACAACGGTGCACACAAGAAGAGCAGAGCAGCCCGCGTTCGCGCCGGCAGCAGCGCCTCCTAAGCCGCAACTCCTCGTCTCCTGACCCGCGCTTGGGGCCCCTCCCTAAGCGGCGATCGCTTCGATCACGCGCAGCGCCAGCGTGTCTTCATCGAGGCCCGAGAGCCTTGAACGATCGGCGTTCACGGGGTCCCCGCCACGCGTGTCCACTTCCAGATCGGCCAGTGCCGCCAGCGAGGCACGCAGACGCTCGGGCTCGGAGCGCTGCACGTCAGCCACGAAGCGCTCGGCCGCACGCGGGGGCATACGCAGACCGCGCTTGACATCGGCCACCGACTCACCGGCCTGCAGGCGCAGTGAGACAGCCAGCGCCTCGCGCAATCTCGAAGCCATCAGGTAGCTGAGCCCCGGCAGACGCTCGCCTTGCTGACGCAGACTCAGATAGATGCGTGTCGCCGCCTGCGCGTCGGCCCCCACGAGCGCGTCGGCCAATGAGAACGCGCGCCGCTCGGAGGAGCGCGCGACTCTCGCTTCCACCTCCTCAACCCCGATGCGTGCCTCGCCCGAAGAAGCATCGGCCACTTCAAGTGAAAGCTTCTTGAGCTCCCGCAGCAGCCGCTGCTGGCGCTCGCCCACCTGGCCCACCAGCGCCTTGGCGGCCGCCATGTCGAGCTGCAGACCCATGCCCGCGGCTTGCTGGCGTACCCACTTGGGCAGCTCCCACGGCTTGATGGTCGCCTCCTGCACCACCTGCCCTCCGGCCTTCGTGACGGCCTTGTGCAGCGCCGGCGGCGCCTTGCTGCGCCCCTCCTCGCGAGCGAACATCGCCAGCGTGGTCTCGGGCGGCATCTGCGCCAGCGCGCCCAGCAGATCGCGCTCCACCTCCGTGGGTTTCCACCGCTCTATGCCGTCAACCACGATCACGCGCCGGCCCATCGCCATCGTCATGGCGCACAGTGCCATCGCCACGCCCGCGGGCGTGCCCTGCTCGCCCTCCAGGAACTCGACGCTCGACGCATCCCCATCCGCTTCCGCCAGTGCGCGCAGACGCGCGCGACGCTCGGCGATCGCGCCGTGGTCGTCACCATGGATGAGATAGACGGGCTTCAGTTCGGGCACAAGGCGAGTCTACGCGCCGTCTACGACAGCGCCGTTCAGCGTGCATCACCCCGGGGGTTCGGTGCGCGAACAAGGCCGCCGATGCGAGAGCAATAATCGTCGGCCATGCTTTTTGCGCTCGCCATTCTGCTGCTCGTGCTCATCGCCCTCGTCGGCTGGCTGCTGGTCCAGCAGACCCGCGCGAGCAGGGTCGAACAGCCGGCAAGGCTCGACCCCAGCGAAACGGAGCGAATCGTGGCAGCCCTGCACGAGCGCCAGGCCGAGGTCCAAGGTCAATTTCTGAAGGTCGGCGCCGAGCAGTTGGCGACGCAGAACAAGGGCATCCTGGAGGCCGAGACCGCGCGCGGCGAGGAACAGCTCAAGGCCCGCCAAGGCGAGATCGACAAGTCCCTTGTGGAGATGCGCCGAGAGCTCGGCAAGTTGGGCGAGTGGGTGCGTGAGGTCGATGCCAAGCGCGGCGAGAGCATCGTCAAGCTCGAGACCGTCACGCGCGAGAGCAAGCAGCAGACAGAACTACTGCGCGCCTCCACCGGCAGGCTCAATGAGATGCTCTCGGGCACCCAGGCGCGTGGACAGTGGGGCGAGCGCATGGCCGAGGACGTGCTGCGCGTGGCGGGCTTCATCGAGGGCGTGCAATACAGCAAGCAGCAGCAGCTTGCCGGCGGAACCTCGCGCCCGGACTTCACCTTCTTCGTGCACAACCAGCTGCTGCACATGGACGTCAAGACGCCGATGTCCGAATATCAGCGCTACCTGACCTGTGACACCGAGACCGAGCGCGACGGTGCCGCCAAGGCCTTCAAGCGCGACGTGCGCCTGCGCATCAAGGAGGTGGCCACGCGTGACTACATCGATCCTGAGGGCGGCACGCTCGACTACACGCTCGCCTTCATCCCCAACGAGCAGGTCTATGGCTTTATCCACGAGAACGACCCCGAGCTGTTGGATCTGGCGCTCGCGAACAAGGTCGTGCTGTGCTCGCCGCTCACGCTGTTCGCCATCCTTGCCGTGATTCGCCAGGCGAGCGACAACTTCAAGCTCACGCAGCAGACCAACGCCATCCTCCAGGCCCTCGGCGGCTTCAACAATGAGTGGAGCAAGTACAAAGGGCAGATGGACAAGCTCGGCAATGCGCTTGAGCGCTCCAGCAGGGCCTACGACGAATTGGCGGGTGTCCGTACGCGCCAGCTCGACAAGCAGGTGGATCGCGTAGAGGCCCTGCGGCTCAACGCGGGCCTGCCGCAGTCAAGCGGCAGCGGCGAGGGTTCATCGACCGAGACCGACGGCGAGACCTACGAGGTCCAGGCTGAGCTTGGCGAGCTGTCCGTGGCGCGCCTCAGCGCACCACGAGGTTGACGAGCTTGCCGGGCACCACGATCTCCTTGACGATCTCCTTGCCATCCAGGTGCGCCTGCACGTTGGGCGCCGTTAAGCACAGCTGCTTGAGCTCCTCGGGGCTAGCGTCGGCAGGGGCCTGCACGCGATCACGCAGCTTGCCATTCACCTGGCACACCAGCTCGTAGACCTCGCGTTCCAGCATCGCCGGCTCGGCCTGCGGCCAAGGCTGCTCCCACACCCGCTCTCCCGTGAGGATGTCGTAGACGTCCGCGCATACATGCGGGGCGAACGGGAACAGCAGCGATGCAGCCGTTGACAAGGCGAAGCGCTGCGTGGACACAGCAGCCTGATCGCGCAGGCGCGAGCATTCGTTGAGCAACTCCATCACTGCGGCGATGGCCGTGTTGAAAGCAAAGCGGCGCATATCGGTGGAGATCTTGTCGATCGCCCAGTGGGCCTTGCGCGAGAGCTCCAGGTCCGCATCGTCAGAGGCAGCAGGCGCTTCCGCACGCTCGGCTGTCTCGACGGCCAACCGCCAGAGACGCCCCAGGAAGCGGTGCACGCCTTCAACGCCGTCATCCGACCAGTCGGCGTCCTGGTCGGGGGGTCCAACGAAGAGGATGTAGCAGCGAGCGGTGTCCGCGCCGCTGCGTTCAACGATCGAGGCAGGCGAGACGACGTTGCCCTTGGACTTGCTCATCTTGGCGCCGTCCTTGGTGACCATGCCCTGCGTGAACAGCGCCCGGAAAGGCTCCTGGAAGTCCAGATGGCCGAGGTCGGCGAGTGCCTTGGTGAAGAAGCGCGCATACATCAGGTGCAAGATGGCGTGCTCCACCCCACCGATGTACTGATCCACCGGCATCCACTCGTGCAGCGCCGCAGGGTCCCAAGCAGCCTCATCGTTACCCGCGTCGCAGTAGCGCAGGTAATACCAAGAAGAATCCACAAAGGTGTCCATCGTGTCAGTCTCACGGCGGGCATCGCCGCCGCAGGCCGGGCACTTGGTGTTGACCCAATCCTCGGCGGCCGCCAGCGGCGAGCGCCCCTGGGGCGCGTAGTCCTCGATGTCGGGCAGCTCCACGGGGAGATCCTCCTGGGGCACCGGCACCATGCCGCAGTCCCCGCAGTAGACGATCGGTATCGGACAACCCCAGTAGCGCTGACGGGAAACCAGCCAGTCACGCAAGCGGTAGTTGACCGAGGCGTGGCCCTTGGCCTCGCGGTCGAGCCACTGCACGATCGCGCCTAGCGCCTCGCGGTTGCCCATGCCGTCAAAGTCGGCGTGTGAGTTGACGAGCTGCCCATCGCCCGTGTAGGGCAGGCTCTGCTCGCTGCGCTCCCAACTCTCGCCGTCATCGCCCGCAGCGAAGTCCGGCGGCGCTGGCTCGGAGGCGCCCTCGATCACGCGGCGGATCGGCAGCGCGTAGGCGCGCGCGAAGGCGTGGTCGCGCTCATCGTGGCCGGGCACCGCCATGATCGCGCCGGTGCCGTACTCCATCAGCACGTAGTCCGCCACATACATCGGGATCTGCTCGCCGTTGACCGGGTTGGTGACGGTGCGCCCGAGTGGCACCCCTGTCTTGGTCTGCTCCAGCGAGCCGCGCTCCTCGCTTGACTCGGTGAGAGCGTGGTTGATGTAGTCCTTCACCTGCTGCTCGTAGGGAGTGCCCTGCGCGAGGCGCAGCAGGTCGGGGTGCTCGGGCGCCATCACGAAGAAGGTCGCGCCAAAGAGCGTGTCGGGACGCGTGGTGAAGACGGGGTAGTCGACTCCAATCTCCTCGCAACGGAAGGTCACCTCCGCCCCCTCCGAGCGTCCGATCCAGTTGCGCTGCATGGTCTTGACGTGCTCGGGCCAGTCGATGTCCCCCAGATCGCTCAGCAGCCGCTCGGCGTAGTCGGTGATGCGCAAAAACCACTGCTCAAGCTGGCGCACTTCGACCTCGGCGCCGCAGCGCTCGCAGTGGCCGTCAACCACCTGCTCGTTGGCCAGCACCGTCTGATCGTGAGGGCACCACTTGACGGCCGCCTCCTTGCGGTAGGCCAGACCCGCCTGCAGGAGCTGCAGGAAGATCCACTGCGTCCAGCGGTAGTAGCGCGGTTCGTGCGTGCCCAGCTCGCGCGACCAGTCGATCGAGATGCCCCAGGCGCGGAACTGACGCTGGAAGGAGGCGATCGAGGCTGCGGTCGAGTCGCGCGGGTGCACCCCCGTCTTGATCGCATGGTTCTCCGCCGGCAGTCCGAAGGCGTCGTAGCCCATCGGGTGCAGCACGCGGTGTCCGAGGCGACGGTGAAAGTGCGCGATGGCGTCTCCCACCGCGTAGCACTTCAGGTGCCCAATGTGGGGCTCACCACTGGGGTAAGGCAGCATCTCAAGCACGTAGGACTTCGGTGCCCCGTGGGTCTCCGCCGGGTCGTTGGAGACCTCCCAGGTGCGCTCATTGGCCCAGACCTGCTGCCAGCGGGGCTCTATCTCCTGCGGGTCGTAGCGTCGCTCATCGTCCATCGCAGAGCGCAGATTAGCGAGGCACTTAGCGGCTATTGCCAAAAATCCTCAAGAGTGTGAGGAAGATGTTGATGATGTTGATGAAGACGCCGGTGGCGATCCAGACAACGTCACGCTCGGTGGCCTGCCGGCGGATGATCTGAAAGTAGATCGCCAGATAGGCCGAGACGATCACGTAGATCGCCAGGTTGAGCACTAGGTTTTCGCCCGATCCGATGAGGATCAAGATCAGGCTGATCGCGAACACCGCGAGCAGCGCGAAGAACAGCGGTCGCATCCAACGGATCAGATCGTGCGAGGTGGCGAAGCCGTAGCTGCCCATGATGCCCACGGTGAGGGCCGTGCCGCCCGCGGCCTGATAGAGCGCGGTGCTGTCGTAAGTGGCGTAGTGGGCGATCATCGGGCCCATGCCGAGGCCGACCAGCAAGGCCAGCGCGAACATCCAGACCATCCCCACCGGACCCTCGCGCAGCACGGGCACGAACATCTGGGCGATCAGCATCCCTAAGGTCCCAAACCAGCAGATCTGGGCAGCGCCAAAGCTGAGGTTGCGCCCTATGTAGGTTCCGGCCGCCGCGAAGGCGAGAGCGATCGCGACCAGGAACATGACCTGGCCGAGGATGAACGTGGAGCTAGCCGCGCGCGCCCCCGCATTGGCGTCGAAGACGCTCAGCGCAGAGGCTGAACCGGTTGAGGTGGGCTCAGCCGACATCTACGTTCCTCCTGATTCGAACAATCATGGCGAGTTACGTTAGCGGAGCGCAGCGTCGGAGAAAAGTCACGAAGGGTTACCGAGACGCGGCCTCAAAGCGCGAATAGGCGAGCACCGCGTCCACGATCTCCGTCGGCGCCTTCTGCGGCGAACCGGCCTGGAAGGGCGGCTGTGGGTCGTACTCGATGCCCAACTGGATGGCCTGCGCCAGCTCGTCGCCGGCGATTCGTGCCACGAGTGTCAAGGCCATATCGATGCCCGCGGAGACACCGGCTGCCGTCACGATCTTGCCGTCGAACACCACCCGCTCGGCGGTCGCCTCGGCGCCCAGCTCGCCCAACTCCTCAAGCGCCGTCCAGTGGCTCGTGGCACGCTTGCCCTGCAGTAGGCCGGCCGCGGCGAGGATCAGCGAGCCGGTGCAGACCGACGTGGTCCAAGTGGTGCTCTCGTGGGCCTTGCGCAGCCACTCGTGCACCGGGCCGTCCTCCATCAAAGCGCTCTGACCAGGCCCACCGGGGACGAGCACAATGTCCGGTGTGGGCACGTCCGCAATCGAGGCGTCGGCCGTCAAGGCCAGCACGCCGGTATCGGTGCGCTTGGGGCCGACGGTCTCCCCCACGAAGGTGGTGGTGGAGTCGGGCAGACGACTCAGGACCTCGTACGGGCCGACTGCGTCTAGCGCGGTGAAGCGGTCATAGATGAGAATGGCGATGTCCATAGGGGCTTGGTCTCCTTTGTCAATAAGAAATATGGGTCGCAGGGTTAGGGGTTAAGGATTGGATGGGGAGGGTTGGGGCCGGTGGTTGGCCAGCTAGGGCGTTCGTCTCAGGCCACCGC
Source organism: uncultured Solirubrobacterales bacterium (assembly GCA_963743165.1). Taxonomy (GTDB): domain Bacteria; phylum Actinomycetota; class Thermoleophilia; order Solirubrobacterales; family Solirubrobacteraceae; genus Palsa-744. Next base: position 74,007 of record CAVUOP010000007.1, on the reverse strand, counting down.
GCTGGCCGTTCCTATCGCGGTGTGAAAACGGCGCCGATACTCCGCCGGGCCGACCCTCAAGGCGCGCAGAAAAACACGGCGCATGGTCTCGGGCGTGCCGAAGCCGCAGCCCGCCGCGATCGCGCCTATCGGATCTGAGGTGTCCTCCAGCCGCCGCCGGGCGGCCTCCAGGCGCACGTGCTCCACATAGCGTGCCGGGGTCACCCCTAGCTCGGCGCGAAAGCTCCGCGCGAAGTGGCGCGGGCTCAGGTGCGCGCGCTCGGCCATGGCCTGCACCGACAGGTCCGCCGCTGGATTCTCGACGGCGTAGCGCTGGGCCTCCCGCAGCGGCTCGCGATGCGGCTGCTGCGTGGCGAGCGTGGCGCTGAACTGCGACTGATTGCCGGGCCGGCGCAGGAACAGCACGAGGTGGCGGGCAATCGTCAGCGCCAGCTCGCGGTCGAGGTCCTCCTCCACCAGCGCCAGCGCCAGATCCATCCCCGCGGTGACGCCCGCCGAGGTCCACAGCTCACCATCGCGCAGAAAGATCGGCTCAGGATCGACCTCAACCGCCGGGTAGCGCCGGGCCAGATCCTGCGCGGAGGCCCAGTGGGTGGTGGCGCGGCGCCCATCCAGCAGACCCGCCTCGGCCAGCAGGAAGGCGCCCGTGCAGACCGAGGCTGTGCGCCTGGCTCCTGCGGAGGCCGCTCTTAGCCAGTCGATCAGGTCGATGTCTTCAGTGGCCTTAATGCTCCCGTAGCCACCCGCCACAATTAGCGTGTCGATATCAGTGGGCGCCCCTTTGAGGCTGGCGTCCGGCGTGATCGTGAGGCCGCTGGAGGTGACCAACGGCGCGCCATCGCGGCTGAGGATGCTGATCCGGTAGCCGCGCTCACCTCGGCTCTCCAGGTCGAGCAGCAGCTGCGCACCGCAGAACACCTCAAGGGGGCCGGCGAGATCAAGGCTCTGCACCCCGGGATAGACGACGATGACCACCTCACGCTGAGGAGGGATCAGCTCGCGCAGTATCTGGGGAGGACTCATGACAACGATCATCGCCTAAGCCTGGTCTGTCCGCAAGGACCGATATCCCACTTTTCCTGCCATACCGGTCCCACGGCCTGCAAAGCCGCGGACGGCGCGAGGACCACGCGCTTACCATTGGCCCAGTGGAGTCCGATCAGACCTCCAAGCGCGTCGAGCGCATCGTTGCCGCCGCCGAGCGCACAGCGCAGGAGCTGCGCGAGCAAGCCGAGGAGCGCGTACGCGAACGCATCGCCGAATCCGAGCGCGCAGCCGCCAACCGCGTCGAGGCGGCAGAGGAGGAAGCTCGCGAGATTGTGCAGGCTGCACAGAGCCAGGCTGAGGGCGCGCGCAACGACGCGCTCGCGACGGTTGGCGCGATCCAGGGGGAGGCCACACAGGCCGCCCGTCAGCAGGGCGAGAAGATCTTGGCCGACGCACGCGGCGAGGCCGAGCGCCTAATTGCACAGGCCCAGACTCAGGTGCGAGAGCTTCTTGCACGAGGTGCCGAGGAACAGGCCCAGCAACACGTCAAGGCGCAGGAGAAGACCCAGGAGATGCGCGCCCGCGCGCGAGAGGAAGCTCGGGCGATCGTCGGTGAGGCGCACGCTGTCGCGCGCGATGTCCAGCGCGAGGGCAGCGAGATCTCGCGCAACCTGCACGACCTGTCGGTCTCGATGCGCAATAACGCCGAGCGCCTCCTGCGCGATGTACGTCTGGCCCACGGCAGCATGACCGCCCGCCTTGACCAGGCCACGCCTGGGAGTGGGCTGCGCGAGCGAGGCGAGGAGGAGCTTGAGGTGCCGGAGTTCCTGCCGGGGGACGGCTGAGCGGGCGCGGCACGCCAACCCTGCCTCGGTTGGCTAAACTCACAAGGATCTTGGGGCTATAGCTCAGCTGGGAGAGCGTCTGGCTGGCAGCCAGAAGGTCGCCGGTTCGATCCCGGCTAGCTCCATTTCGTAGCGAGAGTATCGATCCCGCCTGGCCGGGGGTCTGACGAGCTCAGAGCCGTGATACGAAGCACCGGTACCGCCGCCGACCCGCGCCCGCGCATTACGACACGACGCTGAACCGCATGGTGACCAACCCCGTGCGTCCGCTGGCGTTGCTTGCGGTGACCGCGGCGGAGTACGGGCCGGCAGCGAGTCTGCGGTGCCCGACGACGCCGCTGAACGGGATCACACCGCTTCCGCCGACCGCTCGCGGGAGGACGATCGAGTCGACCGCGACACTACGGTTGCACCGTCGTACGTGAACTGCGACGACAGCGGCTCGCAAAGGTTCGCAGCTGCGCCCGCGCAGGACGCCTGGGAGCAGCCGCGTGATCGCAATCGTGACCGTCGCGGGCGTGGAAACAGTGAAGCGGAACTTGGTCCCGACTGGCGTGCGCCGGGCGCTGTGCGCCCTGCTCCGCGCTACACGGAAGCGACTGTTGCTCATGCTGACTCCGCTGAGCGTTGGGGGCGGCGGCGCTTCGGGCGCCACCTGTTGGTTGGAGACAGGTGCCGCCGGTGCTGCCTGGACGGAGAAATCGGCGCTGCCGACCTCATACGGTCGTCCGAAGTACATGTTTTCGGTCGGCGCCGGCGTAAGGGAGGCGCACACCTCATAGGGCCCGGGCTTCGTCGCGGCGAAGGTGTAGGAGACTGTGAAGGGACCCAGCCCTACCGTGCCCGGGAGGGAGCCCGCGATCGCACTGCCTGACGGTTCGAGGATCTGACCGGCAAGCCCTCCTCCGGAGAGCGTGCACGGCAGCCCCTGTTCCTGCACGCTCGCGGTCATCTCGCTGGGCACGATCGCTGTGCCTTCCGCCTCTACAATGCTGCGCTGCTGGTCGTCAGCTTCCGGGGCAACGGCCAGGAAGAGCTGCCCAGGTGCTGGGTCTGCGGTCAGTTTCAGGAAGTTGATCTTCACCGGATGGCCGGCCGCGGTAGCGTCCAGGTATGCGCAGAGGACGTATTCGCCGGCTTCGGTGGGCGTCCAGACGTAGGTCTTTGAGTATTCGGGACCCGGGGTTGTGAGGTCGCCTGTAGCTGCCGTAAGATCGACCGATATATCTTCCAGCTGGGCCGGCGTTTCCGCGCAGTAGGGACCACCGGGGAGCCGGTGCTGGATGAAGATAAACAGGCGATTTTCGCCGCTATCCATGAGTGTCATCACGAACGGCATCGGCGCCCCAACGATGCCGATGCTGCCCTGTGCCTGAGATCCCTGTTCTTCATAAAGACCCCAGTAGATCCCGATCGACAGGTTCTCGCCGCTGCCCCCGCCGACCGTTGGAGGGCGCGGTTCTTCGGCGCCGGCGACGGTCGGCGCTGCGCAGGCCAGCGCGCCAGCGACGATTGCCACGCACAAGAGTCGCGCCGATGGCCGCCGTCCCGGCGGTTGCCTGCTGGACCTGTGCACGCTCACATCCATCCCACCCTCCCATGGACTAGTTCGCACAGATGATAAAGGCTCGGGCTGTATCCACAACCAGCCCGAGCCATCCGCTGGCGAGCAAGCCACCGCAGTAGGCTGCGCCCACGATGTCGGCTGCCCTGATTCTCGCCATCCACTCGCCGCGGTGAACTCACTGCGGCACAAAGTTAGACATTTGTATAACGGTCTAGTATAAACGCACACTCCATGGGCCGCAAAACGCAGACCGCGCAGCACTTCGAGGCGGTCCCCGGGGTGTCCGCGAATACTCCCTCGCCCGCGGTGCGCGTTGCGCAGCCACACGAGTCGGGTTCGCTGAAGGTGGCTCTTGGCGCCGCGTTCTTCAACGACCCCATCTTTGGCTGGCTGATAGGCCAGAGCTCGAACCGGCAGGCACGCCTCGATCGATATTTCGCGATTCAGCTCGCCCATTCGCTCGCGGACGGGTGCGTGTGGACCTCAGAGGGGCTGCAGGGTGCCGCGCTTTGCATGCCGCCCGGCCAGTGGCGTCTACCACCGCGGTTGATGATTGCCAACGGCGCGCGCTTTACGCGCGTCTTCCGCGGACGCCTCCCGCGCGCCATTGGGCTGCTAGCGGCCATCGAGCGCCGCCACCTACGTGGCGCGCACTACTACTTCGCGAACATCGGCGTCGCGCCCGAGGCGCAGGGCCAGGGACTAGGAAGCAGGCTGATGCGTCCCACGCTCGATCAATGCGACAAGGAGGGGCTGCCGGCCTACCTGGAGGCCTCTAGTGAGCGCAATGCTGCGCTGTATGAAAGGCTCGGCTTCCAGTGCACAGAGGTGCTGCGCTTCGCCGGCAGCCCACCGCTCAGGCTGATGATGCGCCCACCCGAGCCCTGGCCGCGAGCTACATGAGCGCCGCCAAGGAGGCAAACGGGATCGATCCGGCAGGCGAGCCGAGGGCCTTCACGGACGAGCCAGGGCAGCTCGGCCCGGTGGTAGCCGATCTCGGCGTCGGGGTCCTTGCCGGCGTGCTGGCGCGGTCGCAGTCAGAGAGCTGCGGTGCACCGGAGAGCAGTGCGCTGCGGGTAACAGCGCACGCCACAGTGCCGTTCTTTGTCGCCGCGAGCATACTCGCGGATCGCGTTGGTCCTCGCGCGGCGATCCCATTTCGCGGCGGATTCCTAGGGGCCCACCTCGTGCACATACGCCAGATCGCGCGACTGCTGCGCTATCGCCGCCCGTTGCCCATTTACGCGAGTCTGGCGACGCTCTTGGCAAGCGGATTGACCTCCCGTAGAAGATCGCGCTGACCGCAGTTGTCCAAGCCGGTACGCGAAACCCACCGCGATGCACTGCTGAGCGCTGCAAGGACACTCATGCGCCAATCCGGCCGCGGCGACATAACCGCACGCGATCTGGTCGCGGCGTCCAATACCAATCTCGGGTCCATCAGCTACCACTTCGGCTCCAAGGACGCGCTCTTGGACGAGGCCGCCAAGTTCGTCTTCGAGGAGTGGGCCCAAACCGTCGCCCGCACGATCAGCGCCGACCCAGACGCGCCGCCGGCCCTACGCCTCGCACGATCCCTCGAGATGATCCTCGACGACTTCGATGCGATGCGGCCCTACTTTCTCGGCTTCATCCAAATCGTCGCGGGCAGCGAACGCTCGCCAGAAACCCGCAAGCAACTCATCGCGCACTACCGCAAGCAGCGTGACACCGTCACCACGATGATCACCGACTCGCTCAGCGACAACATCGACCAAGAAGACGCCCGACACATCGCATCACTGCTCATGAGCGTCAGCGACGGCCTGATGCTGCAATCCCTAATAGACCCAGACAGCGCCCCAACGAGCCGCCAGCTCACATCCGCGTTGCGCAGAGCACTCAAAGCGGCTTCTGTCTGATGGCTCGCGGGAAGTTCTCAGACCACGCGCTCGCCCGCCTGCAGGATGTATAGGCTGTTGTCTGAATGACGAGCCTTGCTCAACGGTTCGCGAAGACACCGGTTCTGGCCGGCCTCTGGCAGGCGCTGCTCTGTGCTCTCGTCGTGGCAAGCGTCGGGGCGCTCGTGTCTGCGACGACTGGTCAGGCGGCCACGCTCGGAATGCTGACGCCCCTGAACTGCTTTTCCTCGGCCTCGGTGACGGGCTGTCTCTCTGAGCCGGGTCTGGAAGGCGCGGGTGGCCTGACCGATGGAGTAGCCGTCAGCCCCGACGGGCGCAGCGCCTACGTGGTGGCCAGCAAGAGCACGCTCGCGGAGTTCGCCGTGCAGAGCGACGGCAGCCTCGCCTACGTCACCTGCGTCGGGGACACCAGCCTGGGCGGTGCCAACCCGTGCCCGGTGGCCGCGCCAGGCATCCAGGAGGGCGAAGGTGGCGGGGGCCAGGTGGTTGTGAGCCCAGATGGCGCCAATGTGTACGTGTCCGGCTATCACTCGAACACCGTCGCTGTCTTCCGCAGGGAAACGAGCGGGCCGACGCTCGGGCTGCTGAGTAGCGACGGCTGTCTGGCCGACACGGGCACGACCACGTGTGATGCGGTCTCCGGCAGCACGCGTGGTCAAGCCCCCGGTATCGAAGGGCCTTACGATCTTGCGCTCAGCCCGGACGGAAGCGACCTCTACGTGGCCGGCATCGGCTCGGAAACGGTGGCGGTCCTCAAGCGGGACACGAGCGGCCTCACGCCCGGGCGGCTGAGCAGCGACGGGTGCTTGGCGAATCAGGGTGTCTCCACCTGTAACGCCGTCGCGGGCGGCACGCACGGCGAAGCCCCGGGGCTCAAGGCACCGGATGGTCTGGCGGTGAGCCCGGACGGCGCTGACGTATACGCGTCCGCAGCCCTTGGAATGGTCGCCGTGCTGAAGCGGGACACAGGCGGTGCGACACCTGGGCGGCTGATCAGCGACGGGTGTCTCGCAGAGACCGCGAACGCTACATGCGACGCCGTCACCGGCAGCACCCACGGACAGGCCCCCGGGCTCGGGAACCCGCAAATGCCGGTCGTGAGCCCGGACGGCGCCAACGTGTACGTGACCAGCCAGGCTGAGCTGGCGGCGTTCAAGCGCGACACCAATGGGCCGGCGCTCGGGCGCCTGACCAGCGACGGATGTCTGGCCATCGCTGGATTCAGCACCTGCGACACGGTCGCGGGCAACACGCACGGTCAGGCCCCCGCGATCGGCGGCAGCGGCCTCGCGATCAGCCCGGACGGGACGAACCTCTACGTCACCGGGGACGGGGACTATTCCTTGGGCGTGCTCAAGCGCGACTCGCTGGGCGGCCTGACGAGCGATGGCTGTGTCGCGAACGTGGGCAGGACCATGTGCGACGCGGTCGCGGGTGCAACCCACGGCCAGGCAGCCGGCTTGGACCTCCCTGAGAGTGTCGCCCTCTTGCCGAGCGGCGCCGCGGTGTACGTCGCCAGCGAATCTCCAGGCTCGGTGAGCGCGCTATCGCGGTATCTGCCCCCGGCGCCTGCGCCTGCTGGTGGAAGCGTGAGCACGACCCTCACCTCCCCCATTCCCAACACGACATTGGGACCACTGCCACTCCCGGCGGTCTCCTTCGCCGGCTCCACGCTCCTGGCGCGAGCGCTTACCCTCGACGCGCACGGCGCTACGGTCTCGCTGCGGGTGTCGTGCCCTACCACGCCGCGAGGAGCGCCTTGTAGTGTGAGAGCGGACCTGCTCTCGCCCGCAGGCGTCTTGCCGGCCGTCGCGTCCGCGGTCGGCAAAGGTCGTAGGCCGGTCCACGCGAGCCTCCTGGGCAAGGCCGCCTTCTCTATCCCCGCCGGCAAGACCGTGACTGAGCATTTGCGGTTGCGTTCACGCGCGCGTGCCTTCGCCGCCGCCCACCAGACCTTCCAGGCACGACTGCTTCTGAGCAGTCGCTCCGCGGAAAGCCAGACACGCACCCAGAGCTATCGGGTGACCGTGCGAGGCGCGCATAGTAAACGGTGACTGTCGACCAGAGCTCGCCGCAAGCCTCCGCCTGAGCTTGGCGGTTTAGTCTTGGCCCGCCAGGGTCTATCTCCAGGATGAAGGTCGAACCAACGGCCGCGCTATTCGACTTCCGCCCCTCGTGTAACCGCAGTCAACGCCAGCCGTTGGCATACGGAACATTGATGCCTTACGCCGGCCCTGCCCAATGAGCGGGAATCCTTTTCGCGCCAGCACGCCTCTTATCTACGTGTCGACACACCGTCGATCAGAACGGGAGGCTCATCATGACCATCGCTGTCTATCTGCGCAGAATGTCCGCCGGTCTGGCTGTGGTTGGCCTTGTCGCCCTTGGCCTGGCAGTCCCAGCTTCGGCAGCGCCAACGTTTACGTTCAAAACAGCGGCCCTGCCGATCCCGGGCTTCCCAGGCACCGGCGACAGCCTTGGCGCAGGCGCCGTGATCCAGGTCGAAGGCCAGATCTCGGGGACCGAATACGGCGGCTACCCGCCGCCGCTGACCGGGATCAGGTACTTCGCGCCGGCCGGCGCGAAGCTACACCCACAGGGGTTCGCCTCCTGCGCACCGACCGCGATCGAAAGCAACGGACCTGAATCCTGCCCGAAGAAGTCGATCGCGGGTCCGAAGGGCTCAGGAACCGGCGTCGTGAGCTTTGGCGCCGAACGCGTGCAGGAGACGGCGTCAGTGCAGCCATTCTTTGCCCCCGGCGGTGGCCTGGAGTTCTTCCTGGATGGCTCGACGCCGGTCTCACTCGAAATCCTCGCCGCCGGCCAGGTCGTCAAATCTTCGCCGCCGTTCAGCCTAGAGTTCATCGGCGCAGTGCCGCTGATCGAAACGGTGCCCGGAGCCCTCGACGCCTCGATCCTGAAAGGCACCGTCAGGATCGGCGCCGCTTACAAGCAGGGTAGGCAGACGATCTCCTATGTAACCGTGCCGAAAAAGTGCACGAAGGGTGGCTGGCCGGTGAAGGTGGAATTGAGCTTTCTCGGCGGCGCGACTGTAGAAGCATCCTACAAAATGCCATGCCCCAGGAAGTAACAGAACATGACTCTCATCTCGACCAGCAGGGGGACAGCATCATGACCATCATCTCTCTCATCGCAGCCGCGGTCGTTATCTGCGGCTGCCTGTTCTTCTTCAACCGGGCAAGAGCGCGCTCTCGTGACTGATACACACACCGGATCCTGGCCCAGCGAGCAGGTCGTCAGCGCCGCGAAGCAGGGCGACTCCCGTGCGATCGCGGCACTCCTTCACGGCTCCCACGCACATGTGCAGCGCTTTGCCCGCACGCTCTGCTCGACACCCGAGGACGCCGAGGACGCGGCGCAGGAGGCTCTGATCGTGCTGTACCGCAAGATCGGGACGCTCAGGGCCACCGCGGCACTCGCATCGTGGATGTTCAGAATCGTGCGCAACGAGTGCATCCGTAGAGCACGGCTGACGCTCCATAGGCCAATCTCCACCGCGACGGCCGAGCCCTCCGCCGAAGACTCCGCCCTCGCTCGCCTGGAGCTGCAGCGGATCGTCGACTCGATCGCCGGGCTTCCCGCCGAGCAGCGCGCCGTCCTCGTGCTACGCGACATCCAAGGTCTTTCGGGATCGGCGACCGCCCAGGAACTGGGACTCAGTCGTGCCGCAATGAAGTCACGCCTGCATCGCGGACGCGAAACCCTCCGCTCAGAGCTCAGAACACAAGACAACACGACCAGCCACGGAGGCGCCGAGAATGCCTGACCACGGCCGAAGCGCTCCTGCCAGCACCTCAGCTCCTTCGACTCCTGCCAGCACCTCCCTTGCCAGCCATCTCACTCGCGGTGCGATCGGTTTCGGACTGATCGGCACGGCGCTTGCACTGATCTCCAGCGTTGGTCCCGCCGCGCTCCTTCTCGCGCCCCTCGGCATGGTCGCGCTTCGCGGCTGCCCCATGTGCTGGCTCGCAGGGCTGATCCAGACCATCACCGCAGGCCGACTCAAGCGCACCTGCGTTGACAACAGCTGCTCGCTGGACGCGTCTGCGGTCGTATCGGGCAGACCTTGTCCGACGCGGCAGCTACGCTGACGTCCAGACGTCAGCGATGCTGAATAGGAGTCTTGTGCCAGAAAGCCGTCGACCGCCGGGGGAAGTGCGAGACGCCGTCATCAAGAGCCTACGCAAGCGAGGCAGCGCCGCAACCGTCAAGGAGATCCATACCGATGTGGAACGCTCCATTGGTCGAGTGCCGGCATCCTCAGTGCGGTCCTATCTCCAGATCGGCGTCCGGTCGAACACCTTCGTACGTGTCGGCCACGGCACATACAGACTCGCTGCGCAAGCCAAGACCAGCTGATGGTGCTGCGGTATGAATCAGCGCTCGTCCGACTCTATGAGGGCGACTGCATACGCTGGCTTAAGAGCCAGCCAGACTGCTCAATACATGCGGTCGTGACCGACCCGCCTTATGGCCTCGTCGAGTACAGCGAGCCCCACTTGGCCAAGCGCAGCTCTGGTCAGGGAGGCATTTGGCGCATACCCCCTGGTTTCGATGGCTCCAATCGCGCGCCCCTGCCACGGTTTACGGCACTATCGGAGCAGCAGACCCAAGATCTCGGAAAGTTCTTCAGGCGCTGGGCGAAAGCACTCCTACCGAAGCTCACACCAGGAGGCAACGTCATCGTTGCCTCAATGCCAATTGTCTCCCACATACTCAGCCACGCTCTGGCATATGCCGGCCTTGAAAGGCGTGGCGAGATCATTCGTCTGGTCCAGACCTTTCGCGGCGGAGATCGGCCCAAGGGTGCAGAGGAGGAATTTGCGGAAGTCAGCACCATACCCAGAGGCTCCTGGGAGCCATGGCTACTTTTTAGAAGGCCGCTCGAAGGCACTGTCGCTGACAGCCTGCGTAAATGGCAGACTGGGGGCCTGCGTAGGCCAAGTGCCGATTCTCCTTTCACAGATTTGATCAAAAGTGGTCGTACACCACGGCGAGAGCGCGCAATCGCCGAGCACCCGAGCCTCAAGCCACAAGCGTTCCTCCGCCAAGTTGTCCGCGCTTCTCTGCCCCTGGGGCAAGGGGTTGTTCTCGACCCTTTTGCGGGGAGTGGCAGTACGCTCGCTGCCGCGGAGGCAACTGGCTACCGAGCAATCGGAGTTGAGCTTGTCAGCGGCTATGCGACCGTCGCAGCCGATGCAATCCCGAAGCTGGCTGCTCTCTCAGAGAGCGATCTAGCTTCCGAGCGACGTGTAAATGCCAGGTCGGGTCCTGATCGCATAGCGGCTCTTGGCTAGGCCCGAAAGGACCGATCCGACCTTCGACTTCAAGGCCTCCGGCGGCAGACCAACACTCTCGCTGAGGGCTTCCGCGACAGCCATGGCCGTCATCGGAGCGCCAACGCCGCGCAGGACCGCCAGAACTCGATCAGTCGCTTCTTTGGAGAAGGTCAACTTGCGCTCAGCAAACACACGTTCTTGGTGGCGATCAGCGTAGATTGGGTCCACCCAAACAGCATTCGACCGCAAACGGCTACGGCCGCTAGGCACGATTGACGCTGTACCCGTCCGCTTCTTACCCTCACCAGCAGGCTGCCAAGACCAATCCTTCTCCGCCAAGGGGGCGATCATCACAGCTTGCACTGTGGTTGGCTCACGGTCCCTGATGGCCTTGTCTTCGTCTCGATCTATCGCGAACTGAACGACGCAGAACCAGCCTCCGCGTGGGCTGTGTGACTGCCAACTCGACTCCTGACGACTGGCCTTGACCTCAAGGCCACCCTTCTCACTGCGCTGTACCTTGTCCCGGGGGTAGACGCCCTTAGGCAGTAGATCGGGGTATCCGCCCGGATATCGATTCGTCACCAGCTCACGGCTGAACTTTGCGAGGCCATCGCATACTGCTCGACTGATAAGCCCCGAAAAGCCCGCAGCATCCAGAAGCTCCTCGAGTCGATCGTAGCCCTTGCTGTCCAGCTGTGAATTGAGGTCGTGCAACAGCTCATAGAGATCCTCGACCATCCGGATCGCGTCTTTCGGGCGCAAGTTGTAAGGCAGGGGATACGCCAGTGAGTCCGGATCTTGCAGGCCGGAAGGGTCTACGGCTGGCTGGCGAAGGTAGCGATCTGTAGCCGACATGATTAGCTAGGCCATCATCTTCCCTGGCCATCATTGTTCCCGATCAACATGCGGAACCCTGCACCAAATCCAGGACCGAGCCCTCCGGCGCTCATCACATGACATCGAAATCGTCGAGTCGCGCCTTCGACAGCACCACCCGCTCGCCATGGAAGGGGACCGACTCTGCTTCGAGCAGGCGCCGCTGACGGGCTCCCTTTGCAAGCGACCCGTCGGCACGCACCACGCGATGCCATGGGACATCGTGTGCGCCAGCGTTGTTCAGCACATAGCCCGCCAGTCGTGGAGCGCCCGGGGAGACATCGCCATAGGTACGTACGTAGCCCGGCGGAATCGCCTGAACCCGCCGCAGGATTGCGGTCTGCGCGTCGGTACTCATCGCTGGATTTGGCGTTTGGTCATCTAGATATCCTCGACAGCGATCCCGAGCTCCTGCGCAAGCGTTCGAGCGAGTTCCATGAGCTGCAGTGGGTCAATGATTGCGCCACGCAAGCCGAGCACAGATCCCGCGAGCGCAAGCTCTGAACCTCGTAGATCGACGAGTGACATCTCGGCCTTCGAGAAATCGGCTTCCGCTAGCTGGCAGCGGGAGAAAAGCGTGGCATTGAGGCTCGCTCCCTGGAAGTCAGCGCCGGTGAGCACGCAGTCTTCAAAGGACACTTGCTTAATGGCACTGTGACGGAAGTTGGCATAGTCAAGCTTGCAACCTTTGAAGCTCACCTGCTCGACCTGCGCCTCGGCAAGGTTCAAACCGGTCAGCCGAGCGTCCTTGAACTGCGCACGCCGAAACTGCGCGCCTCCCCAGTCGCCGTTGGCTGCATCGATGCGCTCAGCTGCGACGTTCGATGAACTGAACAGCCCGCAGCTTGGACTCTCCGAAATCAATGTCCTTGAGATGCGCCCGCCTGAAGCGTCCGGAGCCGGCATCTGTCTTAGGCAGAGAGACCGAGCAGACACGAACATCTTCCAGTCCGAACTGTGCATCGAGTCCATTGACCTCAATGCCCTCCAGCTGATCGGAGGTGAAGTCGGGAGTCTGCGTGGCCCCGATCTGAGGAGGGCCGGCTTGTCGCGGAGCCATTGCGCTCATGCTAGGTGAGTCATGCCAAGCGAGTCATGCCAGGTGAGACTTACACCCCACCGTGCCCGTCAGGCAGCAGCCGGCACTCCAGCCCGCCCCCGCGCAATCTGCGCATCGCGATGTGTTCCCTCACGGGCACGGAGAATCACCCGCGCTCCCTGCGCAGGACTGATCGTGATGCTGCGTCTGCGCGCCGTCTCGGGACGCTCTCCCACCGGAAGCAGTTCGTAGCGCTGAAGCACCGCTCTGAGCACCAGCTTCATCTCCAACATCGCAAAGCTCGCACCTAGGCAGCGGCGGCGGCCGCCACCAAAAGGCAGCCACGTGTAGGTGCCGGGGGCGCGCTCCAGGAAGCGCTCGGGACGAAAGGCGTAGGGCTGTGGGTAGACCTCAGGGTCGTGGTGAACCAGGTACGCGTTGCAGAGCAGGACCACGCCAGGTGGATAGTCCACGCCGCCGATCCGCACAGGCTGCTTGACAAGGCGCGGCTCGGCATTGATGAGCACCGGGCGGCAACGCATGACCTCCTGGATGCTCGCCGTCAGATAAGCCTCCTCCTCACCGGCATCAATCTCTGCCACCAGACGCGCCAGCTCCCGCGGCTGGTGCACGAGCAGCGTGAATGCCCACGCCAACTGCGAGGCGGTCGTCTCGTGACCTGCCACCAGCGCCGTCATCAGCTCGTCGCGCAGCTCCGCATCACTCATTGGCGAGCCGTCCTCGTGCTCGGCCGCAAGCAACAGAGCCAGTACGTCCTCGGCTCCCTGCGCGCCCATCTTGCGACGCTCCTCGATCAGCGCAAAGATCATTCCGTCAGCCTCCGCGGTAACCGCTTCCATCTCCCCCACCGGCCCACGCCCGGCCATCAGGCCTTCGGGAAGAGGGATCAGCGACAATGGGTTCTCGCTGAAGCGCAGTAATTTTGTGAGGACCTCGCGCAACGCATCCAGCCTTGCCCCCTGCTCAAGTCCAAAGACGGCGCGCAGCACGATCTCGAGTGTCAGGTTCTGCAGGCGCGGGTGCAGTTCGATCTCCTCGTTTGTCGGCCACATCTCCACCTCGCGCTCAGCCAGCTCCATCATCAGATCCGCCAGGCGCTCCATACGCTCCCCGTGGAATGCCGGCAGCATCAGCTTGCGCTGTTCCAGGTGGGGTGACTCATCGAGCAGGATCACCGAGTTGCGGCCCACAATCGGTTCGAGGATCCTGGCACCCTCGCCGGGATGCAGCACCTCGGGTGGGCTCATGAACACTTCCCTGATGTCCTCTGGGTCGGAGAGGACCACAAACGGCGGCTGGCCCAGTGCGCGTACGGTGAAACGCTTGCCGTAGCGCGCTCGTCCGCGCTCCAGACTGGCGATCGGACGAGTCCATGTGCCGAGTGTCTGCAGCAGGGCCGGCATCCGCGGGCCGGGGGGAAGCTTGGTCTTCATGAGCTGGTGCTCCTTGCGCTAGGGGGTATACGAAGTATGTCGCGCCGGGGGCAGCTGCGCCAGTGCCATCTGGGAATACGCTGATACGTGGCCATACACCGGCCAGATGCCCACTCATGGCCACCTGGCTAGAGCCCGGCGATGCGACGCACAAGAAATCGCCGCTCGGCATCGGAGCGCACAAGCTCCAGCGCCTGCTCGTATGCCCTGCGGGCCTCGACCGGGCGGCCAAGGCGGCGTAGGAAGTCGGCGCGAGCAGCATGAAAGTAGTGGTAGCTGTCGAGCTCGTGGAGCTGCTCGATTGCCTGCAGACCGACCTCCAACCCCTCCGCTTCGGCCAACGCCACTGCACGGTTCAGCTCGACCACCGGTGAGCGCGTCAAGCGGGCGAGCTCACCATAGAGCGCTGCGATCCGCGGCCAGTCACGCGTATCCTCGACATGTAGCGCGGCGATCGCGGCCTGCAGGACATAGACGCCATTCGCCTCGCGGCCGCCTAGTGCCCGCGCGCGCTCAAGCGCTGCCCGGCCGGTCTCGATCTGCTCACCATCCCACAGCGTCCTGTCCTGCTCTGTGAGCAGCACCAGATCCCCGTCGCGGAAGCGAGCCGCGCGACGCGAGTCGTGCAGCAGCATCAAGGCGAGTAGGCCGGACACCTCGGGCTCATCGGGCATCAGTTCGACGAGCGCCTCTCCAAGGCGGATCGCCTCTTCGGCTAGATCGCCACGACCGTCGTAGCCCGCGTTGAAGATCAGATAGAGCACCGCGAGGACCGCCGTCAGGCGATCTGGCAGCAGATGATCCGGGGGCACTCGAAACGGGATCCCGGCGGCTTTGATCTTGCGCTTCGCCCGCACCAGACGCTGGGCCATGGTGGGCTCACCGACCAAGAAAGCACTGGCGATCTCCGCGGTAGTCAGCCCACCGAACATGCGCAGAGTGAGAGCAACCTGCGCGTCGGTCGCCAGCGCCGGATGACAGCAAGTGAAGATCAGCTCCAGTCGCTCATCTGGAAATGTCGTCGTGTCGATCACATCCATCACATCCGTCGTGTCCTGCGCTGCCTGGGGCGCTTGCAGCAGGCGAGTCTTCGCGGCCAGAGTGCGATCTCGGCGTATGCGGTCGATGGCTCTGTTACGTGCCGTGGTCACCAGCCAGGCAGTCGGGTTGGCGGGGGTACCATCACGCGGCCAGCGCTCCGCAGCAATTGCGAAGGCCTCCTGCGCAGCATCCTCGGCGAGGTCGAAGTCGCCGAGGAAGCCGATCAGCGCAGCAAGGACACGCCCCCACTGCTCGCGGAAGGTCTGCTCGAGGATCGCTACCACTCCACGATCGGGCGCACCTCGATCGCGCCACCCAGGCGGGCCGCCGGAATCCGCGCGGCCAACTCAATCGCGGCATCGAGGTCCTCTGCCTCGAACAGCAGGTAGCCGCCGATGGCCTCCTTGACCTCGACGAACGGGCCATCCGTGGTCAGCGTCTTGCCGTCCATCACCTGTACCGTGGTCGCCGTCTCGGGCGGCTGCAACTGGAGGCCGGGGCTGACGCCAGGAGTCTCGCTGATCGCCTTGTACGCGCTGTAAATGGCCCCTTTCTCGTCCGCTGGGAGGCTCTCCCACTCATCCGAGGGTGGTGTCGGGGTGGTGCCCTGATGGATCAGCAGCATGTACTTCATCGCTTCCTCCTTATAGAGAACGTAGATGGTCGTCTCTAGGACGAACGAGGATCACAGAAATCGACAGCCATCTAGATTTGTGGGGCCAAGCTCAGCGGCCGCCAGAGGCCGCCGAGGACTGATTATTAGGGCACCCTAACTCCTTATGGTACTCTGCCGTGGCAATCCCGATCAGATCGATCGGATATCGACAATGACCTTGCGCCGCCGCAGGCGAGCGCAGCAGTTGAGGAGACCCAATCCATGCGCAACATCAAGCTCTCGATCGCCGCTGTGACTGCCCTGGCGGCGACTCTGTTGCTCGCTGCGTGCGGCGGATCCAGCGGGTCCTCCACCGGCACGACCGCTTCGAGCAGTCCGTCGACCCCTGCATCACTTGCTGGGCAGACGATCACGCTCTACAACGGCCAGCACGAACAGACCACTTCGTTGCTCGTGAG
The DNA here is from genome assembly GCA_963743165.1 of uncultured Solirubrobacterales bacterium. Classification (GTDB taxonomy): domain Bacteria; phylum Actinomycetota; class Thermoleophilia; order Solirubrobacterales; family Solirubrobacteraceae; genus Palsa-744. Next base: position 57,920 of record CAVUOP010000007.1, on the reverse strand, counting down.
CGCATTTGAAAAGCACTCCGGCGTGAAGGTGAAGGTGCGCTCCAACGACGAGGTCGAGTTGGGCAACCAGATCGTCCAGGAGGGCTCCAACTCCCCCGCGGACGTCTTCTACACCGAGAACACCCCGGTGCTGGAACATCTACGCGAGGAAAGCCTGCTCGCGCAGCTGCAACCCAGCACCCTCGCGGTCATCCCTGCCCGCTTCAACTCGGCGCAGGGAGACTGGGTCGGGGTCTCCGCACGCGTCTCGGTGCTCGTCTACAACACCGGCAAGGTCTCCCCCGCGAGCTTGCCGAGCTCGATCATGGAGCTGTCCCAGCCCCAGTGGAAGGGCAAGCTGGGAATCGCTCCGTCAGAGACGGACTTCCAGCCGCTGATCACGGCGATCACCAAGCTGAAGGGCGCCGCCGCCGCCGAAAAGTGGCTCGACGGCGTGAAGGCCAACAGCAAGATCTACCCCGACAACGAGACGGTCGTGACCCAGGTCAACAACGGCGAGAGCGAGGTCGGGCTGATCAACCACTACTACTGGTACCGCCTGCGCGACGAGGTCGGCCAGAGCGGCCTGCACTCCGCGCTTCACTACTACGCCCGCAGGTGACCCCGGCGATCTGCTGAACGTATCGGGCGTCAGCGGTACTGAAGTCAAGTTCCCACCAAGCCGCCGCGCAGGCATTTGTGGCGTTCCTGGTGAGCAAGGAAGGGCAGGAAGTGATCGCCCACAGTCACAGCTATGAGTACCCGCTACGTCCCGGGGTGAGCCCAGCGAGCTCGCTGCGTCCCTTCAACCAGCTCCAGCCGGTCTCGATCTCCCTGTCGGAACTGGGCGACGGCAGCGCACCGCTGGAACTCGAGCAGAAACTCGGCCTGCTCTGATGCGATCCGCGCTGATTGTCCCAGCCGCGATTCCGACCTGAACTGAACGGTCGTTACCGATGCACAGCCGATGAACACGTTCGCGTCTCCCAGCCCCGCGGTTGAAGGCAGGTGGGCGCGAGCCTGGTCACGGCGACGTCGCTGGCCACTTGTAACGGTCTTTGGCGCCACGATCGCCGCCGCCCTCGTCCTGCTGCCGCTTGTATTCCTCGTGATCCAGGCGCAGCAGGCGGGGTGGGACGCCACATCGCGCCTGCTGCTGCGCCACAACACCGCCGTGCTGCTGTGGAACACGCTTGCGCCTGGTGGTGGTGAGCACCGCGCTGTGCGCTGTGATCGGCGTGGCGCGCCGCGTGGTGCGTGCGAGCGCACGACGATTCCCGGCCGTCGCGTCTGGGCGGTGCTGCTGGTGCTGCCGCTGGGCATACCCGACTTCGTCATCGGCTTCGGCTGGGTCTCACTGGAGCCCAGCCTGCATGGCTACCTCGCGGCCGTGATGATCATGACGCTGTCGCTCTACCCGCTGGTGTACCTGCCCGCGGTGGCCGGCCTGGCGGGCGTGGACCCTGCCCTCGAGGAGGTCGCGCGCAGCCTCGGGCTGGGACCGTGGCAGGTCTTCTGGCGAGTGACGCTGCGCCAGATGCTGCCGGCGGTGCTTGGCGGCTGCTCTGCTGGTGACGCTCGGCCTACTGGCCGAGTACGGCGCCTTTGAGATCGTCCAGTATCAGACTTTCACGGTAGCGATCTTCACCGAGTTCAAGCTCGGCTTCGACACCGCGGCGACCTGTGCACTGTCGCTGGTATTGGTGGCGCTCGGCGTCGCGGCGCTGGCCGGCGAGCTGCCGCTGGTTCGGCGCGGGCGCTGGAGCCGAAGCGGAGCGGGCGCCCGTCGCGCTGTCGCGCGAGTGAAACTTGGACACTGGACGATCCCGGCGCTGCTCGGCCTTTTCACACTGTGCGCTATGGCGCTCGGGGTGCCGATCGGCTCGCTCGTCTACTGGCTGATTCGGGGCGGTTCCACTACGCTGCCATCGGCGTCGATCCTTACCGATGCGGCGCATACAGCCGAGTTCAGCGCCGGTGCGGCGGCGCTGTCGACGGCGCTCGCAATTCCAGTCACCGCGGCCGCGATGCGCCATCGCAACAGACTCACGGTGCTGATTGAGCGGCTGGCCCTCCTCCCCCAGGCACTTCCCGGGCTGGTGGTGGCGTTAGGGCTTCGTCTCGTTCTCAGTGCACTATGCGCTGCCTCTGTATCAGAGCGCGCTGGAGCTGATCGTTGCCTACGCGATCCTATTTCTGCCGCTCGCGGTGGTGGGAGTGCGGGCGGCACTGGCACACGCTCCACCCCGCCTGGAGGAGGTGGGCCGCTCACTCGGCCGTCGCCCGGCCTCGGTCTGGCTGCGCGTGACCCTGCCGCTGATCGCTCCGGGACTCGGCGTAGCGTTCTTGCTGGTCTTCATCTCCTCAAGCACCGAGCTGACGGCGACGTTGCTTTTACGACCCACCGGAGTGGACACACTCGCTACTCAGTTCTGGGTCTACACCACTGATTTCTCCTACGGTGCAGCCGCGCCCTACGCCGGACTGATGGTGCTCATATCGGCGATCCCGGCATACCTGCTCAGTCGACGTATGGCAGCGATCGCGCGCAGGGGTCAGGCATGAGCTCGGATAGCGACCTCTGGGTACTCGACCTGTGGAAGGGCTATGCCTCGGCGCAGTCGGTGCTGCGCGGCGTGAACCTGAGTGTGCCGGCGGGAACGCAGGTGGCCGTGCTGGGCCTCTCAGGCTGTGGCAAGACGACCCTCTTGCGAGCAATCGCGGGGTTCGAGCGCAGCCAGCGCGGGCGCATCGCGCTCGGTACGCGAACGCTCGATGACGGACACGTCTACGTGGCCCCGGAGCGCCGGGGGATCGGCTATGTGCCCCAGGAAGGTGCCCTATTCCCCAATCTCACCGTGCAGGCCAACGTGGCTTTTGGCCTCTCACGCGCTGAGCGACGCACACAGATCGTTCAGGAGCTGCTGGAGCTGGTCGGAATCGAGCCACTGGCACGACGCTTTCCCCACCAGCTCTCGGGTGGCGAGCAGCAGCGGGTCGCGCTCGCACGGGCGCTCGCGCGCCGGCCTGAGGTGCTGCTTCTGGACGAGCCTTTCTCCTCGCTGGACGCCTCGCTGCGAGTGCACGGTGCGCGAGGAAGTGAGCGCGCTGCTGCGCCGGCAGGGCGCGACAACGATGCTCGTCACCCACGACCAGGAGGAGGCGTTGTCGTTGGCCGACACCGTCGCGGTATTGCGTGACGGTGTGATCGTCCAGCAGGGCACTCCTGCCGAGCTCTACAGCAAGCCGGTCGACGCCCGGCTGGCGAGCTTCCTCGGTGAGGCCAATCTGCTTGAGGCCACATTCGAGGACGGCGCGGCGCAGACGGTCCTTGGCAGGTTGCAGTTGCATCCCGACCACACGCGCGCACCAGGTCTTACGCACGGGGTTGTGATCGTGCGCCCCGAGCAGTTGCAGGTACGTGCAAGGGGTGAGAGCACCAGCCCCGTTGGAAGCCTTCCCGGCACTGCCGGAAGCCCGTCCCCACCCGACAAAGGCCTTTCCGGCACGGTCGAGCAGTGTCGCTACTACGGACACGACGCCTTGCTGCACATCCGTCCTCAGGAGCGACCTGGCGCCGCGCTGATCGCCCGCGTGCATGGTGAGCAGGCGCTGGCAGCCGGCACAGCGGTGCTGGTCACCGCTCAGGGTCCTGTCAGCGCGGTCGAGTAGGAATCAGGCCCGGGCGCTCGCCTGAGGGTCCAGGCGTGACATCGTGACCGCCGCCGTCAAGTCGGAGGTGGCCCCGCCCAGATACAGGCCCTTGACCGGAGGAACGTCGGCATAGAAGCGACCGTGGCCGATCTTGACATGGGTCTCGCCGGCCAACCTGCGGTTGGTTGGGTCCGCACCTACCCACACCGGCTCCCCGTATCCGTCGGTACCGGGAAGCAATGCCTCAAGCCACGCGTGCGTATCTACCTCCAGCGAGTCCGCGCCGCCATCCTCGGGCGCCGCCCACAGGTAGCCCGAGACGTAGCGAGCCGCGATCCCACGTCGACGCAGCAAGACCAGCGAGAGGTGCACGAAGTCCTGACATACCCCCGCACCCATTTTGAGCAGATCGTCAATCGTCGAGCCGACATAAGTGACCCCGGGGCGATATTCGAAGCGATCGGGCACCAGCTCGCAGAGCAGCTCCAAGGTCTCAAGTGGGCTGTCGGTCTCCAAGGCCTCATGCAGTTCGTCCAACCCAAGGAGGGTGGGCTGGTCCTGCCAGGGCAGGGCGAACTCGCCGGCCGCGTCAAGATAGGAGCTGCTGCCGAGGCTTTCCCAAGACCCGTCGGGCGGCTCAGGCGGCTCGGATGTCACCACCCGCGCTCGTACATCGATCGTCAGCTGCTCGTGAGCGGTTGGAATGCCGAACTCGAGCACCTCGGTGCCGAAGTAGTCGAGGTGACGGCTGGCACGGGCCTCGGGCTCAACGCGAGTGTGAAACTCGTCGCAGCGCTGCGAGGAGGTCGTGGCCGGGCGCACGCGCAGCGCGTTCAGGTTGTCGGTGACCGGAGCGTCGTAGCGGTACTCGGTCAGATAGCGGATCGCGAAATGCACGGCGCTCTCACCTCCTCTCCCCCGCCGGGGCCGCCCCGGCGAAATAGCGCTCGGCCACATCCTGGTCGATGCGAGCCAGCTCCTGCTGCGTGCGCTCGCAGATCCCCGTCAGCTCGGCCCCATCGGGCAGCGCGCGACGCTGAAAATCCAGATCGGCCGCCAAGCGGCTGACGCGCAGCACAGGCTTGGAGTTGCGCGGGCCCGCGTCGGCCGAGGTGAACACTTCGTGCAGTGAATCCACGCACGCTGCCACGCTATCCGGATAGGCGCGCTCGAACAGCAGGAAGCGTGCGACCGGATGCGCATTGGGCGGTGCCGTGACGGCACGCAGATAGGCGTGAAAGCCACCGACGGCCTGCAGCAGGATCAGCGCATGGCCATCCGCCGGCGCGCTGTCCTCCCCGGGCGGCAGTGCGATGCGCAGCATGCGCAACACCATGTCGGAGACCTCGATCAAGCCACCAGCATCCAGAAAGCACTTCGCTTCATCGCGCAGCATCGAGCGGTCGGCCACTCCCCAGATCAGCGCCGTGCGCTGCTTGACGTACTGGGAGGTCAGATAGGGACCAGCCGGGGCTGCCCAGCCCGGCTGCCCTCCGCCGCGCAGCCCCAGCGCCGTGGTGTTAATCGCCTCCCACATCTCGGCGCTGATCACGTCGCGCACCGTGCGTGCTCCCTCGCGGGCGCGCTCGACGCTGGCGAGTATCGAGCCCGGGCGCCGCGCATCAAGGGTGAGGTGACCGAGCGATTCGCTGCGCCCCGAGCGCTCGCCCTCAGCCACACCGAGCATCGTCAGCAGCCCGCCTGAGCCGAAGCTGACGCTTGGCATCGCATCGGACGCGCCCTGGAGCTCGGACTGAAACACCGCCTCCACGGCGCGTGCGGTGAACTCGGCCCGCGCCAGATTGCGCCCCAGCCAGTAGAGCTCGTGCGCGATCCGCGCCAACATCAGCCGGCTCGCCGCTCTGCACTGCCCTGCTCGCTGGCAGCCCTCCACTGCTGCTGCTGCTGCTGCTGCCCACTCCAGGTCCCGTAGCGCAGGTCGGGAAGGGCAGGCGGCAAGGTGTCGGCAATCGGCGGGCCCGCGCGGTCAGCATCGTCGCCGTCCTCCAGCACCCAGGTGTCCTTGGATCCTCCCCCGCGTGAGGAGTTGACGATCAGCGAGCCCTCTTCCAAAGCGACCCGCGTCAGACCTCCGGGGACGATGTCGATGCGCTCACCAAAAACCGCGAAGGGACGCAGATCGACGTGACGGGGATTCAGTTCCCCCTCAGGGCCAACGGTGGGCACGGTCGAAAGCCGCACCACATCCTGAGCTATCCAGCGTTCGGGATGGGCCTGGATCACCGCGCGCATTCGCGCGATCTCTGCCTCGCTCGCATGCGGGCCAATCATCACGCCTCGGCCCCCGGACTCGCCGGTGGGCTTGACCACCAGCTCACCCAGTCGCTCAAGCACGTGCTCGAGCACTTCAGGGTCCGACAGGAGGTAGGTGCGGACGTTCTCCAGAATCGGCTCCTCGCCGAGGTAGAAGCGGATCATCTCGGGCACGAAGCAGTAGACCGCCTTGTCATCCGCCACTCCGGTGCCGAAGGCGTTGGCGATCGCCACGCTGCCAGCGCGGTAAGCCCGCACGAGACCCGGCACGCCCAACAGCGAATCCGGTCGAAACTCCAAGGGGTCGACGAAATCGTCATCCAATCGCCGGTAGACCGCGTGGACCCGCTCAAGGCCCCGGGTGGTGCGCATATAGAGCACGTCGTCGCGCACCACCAGGTCCGATGCCTCGACCAGCTCCACGCCCATCTGCCGCGCCAGGAAGGCATGCTCGAAGTAGGCAGGATTGGCCGGCCCAGGGGTCCACACCACCACAGTGGCCTCGCTCTCAGCCGAGGGGGCCACCGAGCGCAGCGCCCCCAACAGCAGCTGCGGGTAGTGGTCCACCGGCCGCACCCGGTAGGAGGCGAACAGCTCGGGCACGAGGCGGGCCATGGCCGCGCGGTTCTCCAGCACATAGGAGATCCCCGAAGGGATGCGCACGTTGTCCTCGATCACCTTCCAGCTGCCATCGCTGTGGCGCACCAGATCGCAGCCGGCCACATGGGTGTAGACCCCTCCGGGTGGGCGGATCCCGTGCACGGCACGCGCGAAGTGCGAACAGCCGGCAACCAGGCGCCACGGTACAAGTCCCTCCCGCACTATCTCGCGAGCGTGGTAGACATCGTCGACGAAGTGGTTGAGCGCCCTTATGCGCTGCGCCAGACCCCGCTTTATGTCGCGCCATTCCTCGCCACTCAGCACCCGCGGCACCAGATCCAGCGGAAACGGTCGCTCGTGCGAGGCACCGCTCTCGCCGCTGGTCTCGAAGGTGATTCCCTGCTGCATGAAGATCGCATCGCGGCGCCGCCCGGCCTCAATCAGACCTTCCCGCCCGAGGCGATTCAGATCTCCGACCAGAGCCTCCGCGGCAGGTCGCGGGGATCCATCGGGCTCAAACAGCTCATCCAGGAAGGGCGCGCGTGGGCGGTATCCGTCCATCGCCAGCGTCTTCATCTGCGAATTCACTGCGGGATTGTCTCTGCTCAGGCGCGCCTTCACCTTCGACGGTTGGAGCAATTACGGAGCTCGCCGCCCATCAGTTGTCGCAATCCTCGGCGACTCGGTCCTCGGCGGCTTCGCCCAGATGGCTTCAGCTTCCCAGCCCCCCGAGCCACGCGAACAGCTCAAGCGTCGCCGCATCGGTCTGCAGCATGTTTGGCCGCGCCTGATGTGCGGTGATCGGACCGCCATCCCATGCTCGCAGGTAGAGACCGTTGCCTTCGCGAGCGTGCGCCTGTGCCTGCGCCGCCATCTCCTGCGCCAACGCCGGCCAGCGCTCATCGCCGCTCTGGGTTGAGTAGACGAGCATCCAGTGCAGATAGATGGTGTCGAACTGCGGCCCCATGTTCAGCCTGTCCTGGAAGCGCTGCCAGCACGCATCGGCGAGCTCACGCGCTCGTGCACAGGCAGCCGGCACACCGGTTTCGCAGAGGATCTGGTGAGCCTCGACCAGTGGACCCTCGATGTATGGAGTCGGCGTCGTATCGGAGCCCGTGCGCCGGTACAGCCGGTCTTCGGTGAGAAAGTTCGCGTCAGCCCAGGTCAAGAACTTCACCACTTCACCGCGATAGACCTGCCGGCCGCTGTACTGGAAGAGCAATGCACCCAGCAGCGCACCTGCCGCCAGCGGCTCGCCGGCGATGTACGGATGGGAGGTGTTCCACCAAAATCCTCCCCCATCTCGCGCATCCCAGCCACGGGCGGCGATAAACGCGAAGGCACGTTCGGCCTCCTGCAGATAACCCGCCTGACCGGTCGCGCGGAAAGCATCGAAGAAGGCCAGACCCCACCAGCCGTTGTCATCGAACCAAGTGCGCACCTGCCCCCGGTCGCCTGGATATGGCGCGAAGCCCGCCATCGGCCGTAAGCCTCGGTCGAAGTAGCGCTCAGCCCCGTTCGCAAATGCGCTGACCGCGGCGCGGTGAGCGGCTGACGGGGCAGCTAGAGCGATCGCGTCAAGGGTCTCGAACAGCGGCGTGACGCCCCAGATCGTGGCGAGCGGATAGGGGTCGCGGTCGCCGAGGCGTTCGTCATACCAGCCCAAGCGCCGATTGCGCCACAACTGCTCGGCGCGCCCGGCGCCGGCTTCCGCGAGCGCCAGATAAGCAGACGCTGAGGCACCATCGACCGCGGCGCTCAGAGCGGGAGGCGCGGCGCTCGCGGCGGCAGGCATCGCTGCCAGCCAGCACGCAAGCGCAAGTAGCATAGGGTGCAGGCGGATGCCACGTCGCGCAAACAGGATGCAAAGCCTAGCCGCGCGATGACCGGCGTACTGCACGGACTCGCAAAGTTCTGCATCCGACGTCGGTTCGTCGTTCTGGGCGTCTGGCTCGTGCTTACGATCGCGCTGGTCGCCGTCTCACATCGACTGGGCGACAACACGAACGACAACCTGTCCTTGCCGGGCACCGACAGCCAGCGCGCGGCTGACACCCTCGCTAGGTCCTTCCCCGATCAGGCCAACGGAACCAGCCCGATCGTCCTGCATGCCGCAAGCGGCAAGCTGACCGACTCCAAGTACGCAACGGCGGTCAATCAGGCGGCAGCCGACGTGGCGAAAGCCCCGAATGTCGCTTCGGTGGTCAATCCACTCACGCCCCAGGGGGCCGCGGCTCTGAGCAAGGATCAGAGCACCGGATATCTGTCGGTGACGCTGGCGGTTAGTCCAGGAGAACTCTCGAAAGATGAGGCGCAGACGATCATCGATGCCGCCAATCCCGCCAAGGCGGCCGGGTTGCAGGTGGAGACCGGCGGCCAGCTGGGTCAGAAGGTCTCAAAGCCCTCGACCGAGTCCAGCGAGCTGATCGGGATCATCGCGGCGATGGTGATCCTGACGCTCACCTTCGGCACCGTCGTGTCGATGCTGCTGCCGATCCTAAACGCCATCCTTGCGCTGCTCGCGACGCTCGCGATCATCCGTATGCTCGGCCACCTCATCACGGTGCCCACGGTGGCACCAACGCTGGCCACAATGATCGGCCTGGGCGTCGGCATCGACTACGCGCTGTTCATCGTCACGCGCCATTTCCGCGGGCTCAAAGACGGCCTCGACCCGCACGAGTCGATCGCGCGGGCCGCCGCGACCTCCGGCGGAGCAGTGTTCTTCGCCGGCGGCACCGTGACGATCGCACTCATCTCGCTCGCCGTGGCCGGCATCCCGCTGGTCACGACGATGGGTCTGATGGCGGGTGTCTCGGTGGTTGTCGCCGTCATCGCCGCGCTCACGCTGCTGCCGGCCATGCTCGCCATAACCGGAGTGCACATCAACTCTCTGCGCGTGCGCTCCCCAAGCACCGATGCGCAGATAAGTGAAGGGTTATGGGCGAGATGGGCCAACGGCGTTGCCAAGCGTCCACTGCTTGCGGGCTTGGCGGCGCTCGCGATCCTCGTGCCGCTGATGATTCCGCTGCTGTCGTTGAATCTCGGACAGCAGGATGTCGCCGCGCTCTCCACCTCAACCACCGCACGCCGCGCCTACGACCTGATCTCCGAAAGCTTCGGGCCGGGCGTCAACGGTCCGCTGATCGTCGCGGTCTCGCTGGGGTCCGCGGCGAAAGGCAATCCAGCTACCAGCGATCCCCGCCTGCAGACGCTGCAGAAGGACATCTCCTCCACGCATGGAGTTGTGGCAATCACCCCCACCCAGATCGACACGACAGGGACCACCGCCTACTTCAACGCGATCGCCAGCACCGGACCCGCCGAAAAAGCCACGGCCGACCTTGTAGAAGAGCTGCGCTCGAGCGTGATTCCGCGTGCCGAGCAGGGCACCGACATGCAGGCCGACATCGGTGGCAGCACCGCCGGCTACGTCGATCTGGCCTCGCGGATCTCGGAAAAGCTGCCACTCCAGATCCTTGTCGTGATCGCGCTCAGCTTCGTGCTGCTGATCTTGGCCTTCCGCACCATGGTGATCCCGGTTCAGGCGGCAGTCATGAACCTATTGTCAATCGGCGCTGCCTATGGCGTACTCACGGCGATCTTCCAGTACGGCTGGCTGAGCGGCTTAATTGGTCTCAGCGGGCCGGTCCCGATCGTCTCCTATGTGCCACTATTTATGTTCGCGATCTTGTTCGGCCTGTCGATGGACTATGAGGTATTTCTGGTAAGTCAGATCGAGGAGCACGTGCACGCCGGCGAGGACAATCGCAGCTCCGTGATCTCGGGGTTGGTGACAAGCGCACGCGTCATCACCGCAGCGGCCTTGATTATGGTGTTCGTGTTCGGCAGCTTTGTGCTCAATGGTGATCCGACGATCAAGCAGTTCGGGGTGGGACTTGCGGTCGCGGTCATCCTCGACGCCACCGTCGTGCGTTGCCTGCTGGTTCCGGCATTAATGCTTCTCATGGGCAAGGTCAACTGGTGGATGCCGGCTTGGCTTGACCGCCTGCTGCCCCATGTGAGCATCGAGGGGGCCGAGTTCTTTCAGGCCCGCGAACACCTCGCGGCGGCGGCAGCCGAGCCGACGCCGGAGGCAACCGCGACCCCGAAGCTTTAGAAAACCCCTAACAGGCAGCAGGCAATTCCGTTACGCTCAAGAGTAATTCTTGTGTTTACACTGTTGGCGTATCCATTGCGGGCATCCACGATACCGGCATGCGTCCGATGGATAGCCCGGAGACGATTGAAGCGCAGATGCGCATATTCGGGCAGAACCTGCGCCGCGCGCGCAAACGAACCGGCCTGGCTCAGGATAAGTTGGGGATCGACAAAGCGATGGTCAGTCAACTTGAGCTCGGAGAGCGCTCACCGCGCCTGACCACTGTGGTTCGCATCGCCGGACTGTTGGAGGTGACCCCGGCAGCGCTGCTGAAAGGGGTCGGCGCGAGCAAAGCCGGCCTAGGACTTCCGCCACGACGCCACGATCTGCATGAGCCCTTGGCGAGATTCGGCGCGAACTTGCTGTGGGCGCGTCTGCGCGAGGGCACCTCGCAGATGGAGTTGGGCGGCGAAGCGCGCGTGGATCGCGGTGGAATCAGTGCCCTGGAGCAGGGCATGCGTGCACCCAAGATGTCCACGATCCTGAAGCTGGCTTGGACACTGGAAATGCCCGCTGCAACGCTGCTGCGCGGCGTCTAGCTCACGGCCCTCGCGGAGCCAGCGGCTCCAGCTGATGGCGCACACGGTCGCGCATGTCGGCATAACGCAGCGCCTCGTAGGCGATCAGCAGGGCCAGTAGCGCAGCAAGGATCCCGAGCGTGGCAAGCGCCGGCAACCTGACCGCGGCGGGCACCAGCGCGAGCAGCACTGCAGCGCAGAGGAGGCGCCGGACCGAGAGCGTGTGCATGTTGCGTAGGCGAAAGAGCACATGCGCAAGCAGATACAACGCCGCCCCGCCCAACAGCGCCGCCGCGGGTATCAGCGCCAGGTGCTCGCCGACATCGTTGAGAGTGACCTTCAACCCAAACGCCAACAGGGCGATGCCGGCGACCATCAGAAAGTGCAGATAGGAGTAGGAGTCGCGGGCGATCTCATTGCGCTCACGTCCCGGCTCGGCCTGCGAGAGACGCCGCTCGGCCACGATCGCCGTGACGTCGAAGTAGACCCACCACAGCGCCGCGGCTACCACGACCCCGAGCACCGCAGCCACAACTATCCCCGCGTCGATCTGGTGCTGAGCCCCCACGCCGATGGCCACGATCGACTCACCGAGCGCGATGATCACGATCAGTCCGTGGCGCTCGGCGAAATGACCGGGGACCAGACGCCAGCCATCGGCCCCGAACAGATAAGGCCCTCCGGCGTCGAGCACCAACGCCAGACCCCACAGACCAAGCTGCACGCCGCCGTCGGTGAAGGCGGCGACGAACAGCAATCCGGCACCAATCGCGGTACTGCCGGCCAACCCGATAACCGAGCGGCGCAGCGCCTCGTCCTGCCGGCTGGCGAGCATGAACAGCATGATGTGCGCGGTGCGCACAGCCGCGTAGGCACAGGCGAACAGAAGTGCCTCAGACCCGAACGCGCCGGGTACACATAGAGCCGCGATCAGGAAGGCGGCCATGGCGGCGAACATGACCAGGCGCACCGTCCCCTCCTCCGGGTCAACGACGCTGGTGAGCCACGCGTAGCCGACCCAGGACCACCACAGCATGCCCAACACCAGCAGCCCCTCCACCAAGCCCTTCCATGCCGGCGTGCCGTGGCCCATCAGCGTGGGGTGAGCCATCAGCGTGGTGCACTGTGTGAGAGCCAGCACGAACACCAAATCGAAGAACAACTCGAGTGGCGTAACCCGCTCGTCCTGGCGCAAGGTGGCGCTGACGCGAGGTGTGCGACCTGCGGAGTCGGTGGCGCTCACCCCGCCATCTTGACAAGCCCACGCGCCGCGCTCGTCCCAGGCGCGGTGCGGCGGGCCGAACCTCAGGCCAGCTCTTCGGAGGCCGTGCGGAATATGGCCATCTGCTGAGCGAGCGCTTCGCCGGTGTAGGCGCTGATCGTGCCGATGTTGTCGACGACCGCCGCGGCACGCGCGGTCAGTCGCAGAAACTCCGGGCTGGACGCGATCTCATCCAAGACCTTCCGTTCCCCGCGGGCAAGGATGAACCCACCAAGGTCGCCCCCATGCGGCGCTATCAAGACCGGCTCGAAGCTTTCCAAGCGGCCCTGCTGCTGTAGCTGACCGTAGTATTCGATGGCTTCCTGAAAGACCTCCAGACTCTTGAGCTCACGCCCGCGCACAACCGGGCCCCAGCCGAGGAACAATGCGTCGCCAGCCATAACTAATCCTTCCTGTCGGAATTAGGACCACCGAGATTACTCTTCCAAAACAGCTTGTGCGAGCGCTGCGGGCGCCAGCCAAACCAGCCGGCGCCCGTCCGCGCGAATTGCGCCGCCTAGATCAGTGCAGCGACATGTTCGGCTGCCCAGCCCCGTTCAGACCGGTGCCGGAGATGGTGCAGGCTCCGCCTTTGGGCGTGCCCGCGTTGTATGCCTGAGTGAGGCAATTGCGTAGTGCGAGCTGCGCCCAGTAGTTGGGGTGCAGGTCTTCCTGGATTTCATACGGCGGGAAGATCGCGGTGACCGTGCGGATCTGGTTGATCCACTCGGTCTTGTCGACCGCGCCGGGCAACGTCCACGAGGACAGGCCCTTTTCCTCCAGCAATCCGACGGTGTTCTCACATAGGCGCCGCCCATTGAAGGCCCCGGCCAGATCCATCGTCTTCACATTCGACAGGCCACTTTCGCTCGCCGCACCGAATACCGCACCATCGATCGTCGGCAGCATTTCGGAGTTGGCGCGGTTGGCGTCTTCATTCCAGAAACCGCAGCCACCGACCGTCTGGCGCGTGTAGCCGCTCTGCGGATAGCGGAAGCCCGAGCCGTTCGGAATCGGCGAGGGGTAGTCCTGCACCTCGATCGTGTACTGCGAGCTTGAGTAACCGGCATTGCTCATCGCCGTGGCGATGTTCTGGATCGCGCCCTTGATCGCGGCCCGCTGGGTGGCGACGTTGCCCGGGGTGAAGTTGCTCGTCACCGACGAGTCGTCGTAGCAGTAGTTGGGCCACCATGAAGGCGAAGTGAGCCAGTCCTCGACGCAGTCCTGCACGATCGAGGCGAAGTTGAAGTTATTGCCGCCGATCGACAGCGCCACCAACTTGACGTTGTGGCTCGCCGCGAAGTGCTGGAGCATCAACGCCTGGCCTTCGTTGCCGCCCGAGTTGTAGAAGTCGATGCCGGGCTTGAACTTGCCTTCGCTCGTGAAGCTCGATGTCTTGGCGCCCGAGCAGGCAAGGTTCTCGCCGCTGACGCCGCCGCCGATGTATACCTCCGCGGACTGCGAGCGATGGCAGCCAGGGATCAATTCGGCGGTATGCCCGGCATTGTCGAAGTAGGCCGTCGACCCGAGCGCGTCTATCTTCGAGGAACTTTCGTTGGTGTTTCCAGCCCAGCGCCCGGCCTCGCCGGAGATGTAGGAATCGCCGAGGCTGGCGACCCAGGGCGAGCCTTCGCCGGGGCCTTCCGCGTGGGCCGCCGGGACCAGCGCTCCCAGCAGGTAGATGAAGGACAGAAGCAGCGCAACAGCAGCAATCAGCGCGGCGCGCGGGGCATCCCGTCCCGTGCGCGCGATCGATGAGGGGTTCATCGGTTTGTCTCTCCCATGTGTAGGCGCGCCACGCCCGTGCGAGGCGCTTTACCGCGAGCCTATTCCTCGGGAAAAGTCAGATCAAATGAACACTTGCTAATGATGGTGCTTCTTCGTCCGCCCCTTGGGCGGCTTATGCGACTTGGGGGCCTTGAGCGCCGCCAGCCTGACCGTGGCGGCGGGCCCGGAGAGCAGGTTGAGCCCACCCGCGGCGCTCACCGTGGCGGTGAAGCTCTGGAAGGGGAGCACCTGCGCGATTACGATGCCACGCCGCCGCGGGGTTGCGGTGAGCGTCAGCACACGCCCATCGCTACCGCGAACCTTGATGCGGTATACGCGCGCCCCCGGCACCGCCGCCCATGTCAGCAAGGCTGTTGAGCCCTGGCGCCGCAGGCGCAGCCCGCGCGGGCGTCCTGCGCGGAAGGCGCCCGGTGCCGAGTAGTGGGTGACGGTCAAAACATGCAGCGGGGTCCCGTCGGCGCCGAGCAAGTAGGCCAGTACGCGGCGGCTGCGCCCAAGCGCTTCCTGGGGCACGAAGCGCAGCGTTCCGCGCGCGCCGCTGACGGTGCCAAGCACGTGGGTGCTATCGCGACCGCGTTCGACAAAGCGCACATGCGTGCCAGGGACGAAGTTTCCAACGCGATAGGCCAGTGCCCATGAGCGCCCCTGCCCGCGATGGCTGACATGGGCGCTGACCGTCGCTGGCGGCAGGTCCTGCGAGCTTTCAAGCTTGTTGATGGCGGGGGAGCCGGGGACGGGCGCGATGTGCCATTCCCCGCCTCGGGGGTGGCGCAGGAGCACCAATACCTGGTGAGTATCGGGTGCGATCGCGGCGATGTAGCGCCCCGGCGAGTCAACGACGCCACCAGGGGCCACTGGAGTGGTGAACGTTTCTCCCCCTGGCCCGCTGATGCTCACCACCGGCGTGCCCGATCCTGAGGAGATCCGCAGCTCCTGCCCAAGGGTCCCCCCTGGCAGCCGGAAGCCGTCGCCCGCACCCGCTGTCGGCGCAGCGGCAGCGTACGCCTGCAGGCCAGCGGCACGGAAGAGGGCGCTTTCGCCGACGAAGCCACCGCTGTGGTGAACCAGCGGGGTCTCCTGGTACTGCTTGAGCTGGTCTTTGCAGTTGCTGAAGCCGAACAAGCCACCGTCGATGTTGCCGTCGGAGAAGCGAAAGCGGCCCTGCGCGCCGAAGCCATTGACGTCAGCGCAGCCGGCTACGTACTGGTTGTTGACGAGGCCCGCCACCTCCGCGCTGATGATCCAGAGCTTCAGGTTGACGCTGCCTTCGGCCTGCCACAGGCCGCTGTTGGGTTCATCCCAGAAGCCGATTTCACCGCCCGCGCGCACGACGGGATCATCCGATTCGAAGGGGAAGTGCAGATCGATCTTCAGCTGTGCATCGACGTAGCCGTCGGAGTACACGTCGGCGGCGAGCGTCGCTATTTCATCGCCTTTGAATGTCAGCTTGCCCTGCCCGCCGAAGAAACCCAGCTGTGTGGAGGTGGCTTCGGCGTAGCGGAAGCCGAGGCTCAGCTCCAACTGCGTGGCGATGCTCGCGCCCAGCGAGCCGCCGAAGCTGAAGGGTTCAACGCCGACCGAGGCCCCCAGCTGGTTGAGGATGATGCCGGGGTAGATCGGCACGCCTGCGCCCGGGGGCAGCGTCAGCACCAGCGAGGCCGAATGGAACTGGCCGTGCTGAAACGCGAGTTCGCCTTCGAGGCTCGGCTGTTCCAGCGGACCGAAGATGATCTTGCCCTTGGCCTGCCACGTGTCGCGCTTGGAGGGATCGGGGTCGCTGGGGAAGTAGTAGGAGAAGGCGGCATCCTTGACCTTGAAGATCGACGCCAGGCCCGCTTCGGGGATCGTGAACTTCAGCGAGTTCAGCTCGACCCCGATCTCAGGGTCGGCGACGATCTCAAGCGCCCCCGTGGCCTGAAAGTTGACCGCGCTCAGGTTCAGGCCCACCTGCACGTCAAAGAGCGCCTGACCCTTGTTGTTGAGATACACGTTGACCTGCCCCGTCAAGGGGAAGCTGCCCGGCAGCGTTGCGCAGGCAGTCGTGCCGCTGGTGGGCGGGCAGCAGCCGACGGTCTTGTCCGAAGCCGCGCACGAGTGGCCCACGCCGATGCTCATCAAAAGCGTGCGCGACTTTTCTTCGTCATCGGCGCTGTGCGCCCCGTGGCGTCGCGCCCGGTGGCCACTGGCAAACGCTCCGTGGCCGACCCGCGCGGAGTGGTTGATGTTCAGCACATGCTGGCCGAGGGCGCTGTGCGATTCCAGGCGGATCGGTTCGGCGGTCAGGTCGCGCCCGCCGATCACGACATCGCCGATCGGCGTGTTCAGCAGCTCCACGTTGACTGCCGGCCCGGAGAGCAGCGTGGCGGTGCCGTCGATCGCGTAGTCCTTCTGCGTCTTGATCTTGAAGATCCCGAAACCGCCGGCCTTGGGCATCAGCACCATGCCGTTGAGCGCCAGCTGGCGCGTGGCGATCACGAAACCTCCGCCGCTTTCCTTCTGTATGCATTCGGCGATGATCCGCACCGCCCCCTGTTCATAGGTGGGTTCGCACGGTCCCTGGCCCCCGTCGGCGGGAGGGGCCATCTGGACCATGCTTGGGATCGTCAACCCCAGGCGCGAGGTCGAGCTCTGGCCATTGGAGTTCGTCACCGTCAGCCCGATCGTGTGCGCTCCCGGCGCCAGGATCAGATGCGCAATGGGGTTGGTGCCCGTGCTGGTGTCGTTGTGCCCGTCGCCGTTGAGGTCCCAGTCGTAGGAGATGATCTGCCCGCCGCCGCCCTGCGAGCCAGCGCCGCTGAGCGTGATCTGCTGGCCGGGGCCGGGGTTGGGGCTCTGCAGGGTCAGCACCGGGGTGGGCGGCTGCGAGCCCTGTGTGCCTGAGCTGGAGCCAGAGCCGGAGCCGGAGCCGCCCGACCCTCCGCCACCCGAGCCCCCGCCCGCGCCCCCGCCCCCGCCTGAGCCTCCACCGCCAGTGCCGCCCCCACCGCCCCCACCGCCGGGTTCTTCGGGGGCCTTTTCGTATTCAAGGTCATCGATCCCAATCGACTCTTCGGACGGGCCGCTGGTACGAATCAAGAAGTAGGCGATGGGCACGGCCTGCGCACCCGTCTGGGCAGCGAGGATGTGCGTCCAGCCTTCGCGCGACGCTTCGCCTTTGCCGCTGGCAACAACAGCGCCGCCGGCGTCGTAGCCGCTCATCGTCATCGCCACCTTCGTCGGCATCGCGGGATCTCCGAGGTCGCGCACGTATACCGACAGCGACCCCAACGGGTGCTGAGTCAGCGCGCCGTAGGTGCCGCTGGACTTCGGAGCGCCAACCGAGGGCGCGCACCTGGCAAGCAGCGCAAAGCGCTTCGGCGAGCGGGCTGGCGTCACGGCGGTTTCTTCGGTGATTGTCGGCGAGCCGCAATCACCCGCACCTGGCGAGGTCTGGCTGAAGCCGGCAGCGGTGCCAAACAGCAGCCCCTGCGCCTGATACTGGCTAGTGACGAGCGTACCCGCGGAAAGATCGTCAAAGCCCACCAGCGTGTTCGCTGCCCCGGCGCAGGCAGGCACACCGAGCGCGAACGCGAGCACCGCGCCGAGCAAGGCGGTGAGCTTTGCTCCCCCCGACACGGCGCTTACTCTACATCTACCTCTACGGCGTGTGTCGGCGCCTCTCCCCAGAGCTGCTCCAGGCGGTAGTACTCGCGCGTTGCGGGAGTGAAGATGTGCACGACCACATCGAGATAATCCATCAGTATCCACGAGCCCGGTGTTACCCCTTCGACGCGGCCCGGGAAGCGTCCGTGCTCTCGCTTGACGCCTTCGAGGATGCCATCGTGGATGGCCTTGGTCTGACGCTCGGTATTGCCTGAGCAGATGATGAACCAGTCGGTGTAGCCGACGATGCCCCGCAGGTCCAGGCGCAGAATCTCGATTGCCTTCTTGTCCGCCGCGTGGCGGGCGATCTCCCCGGCAAGCTGCTCAGTGGTCAGCTCCGCGGCACTGGTGTCGGCGTCGGGCAAGCCACTCACCCCGCGTCGGTGTGCATCGACCCATATAGGCGTCGCTCGGAGATGTAAGCAGCGACAACCGACCCCACCAACTCATCAATATTCCCTCCGTGAGCCACCCGCTCGCGCACCTGCGAGGAGGAGATGTCAACCGGGGGCATCGTCAGGAAAACAGTGTCAGCTCCCGTGGACCCGAGCTCGGTGAGCGCGGCGCGCACCGGCTCGCGTCCATCCCCCGGGCGCTCGGCAACGGCGATGCCGGCCAGCGCAAGCAGCTCCTGCGGGCGCCGCCAGGAAGGCAGCGTGCGGGCCATGTCCGAGCCGAGGATCAGCGTGAGTTGGGTGTCGGGGTAAATGTCATGCAGCGAGAGCAGCGTATCGACCGTGTAGGAGGCACCCCCTCGCTCGACCTCGAGCGCGCATGCGCTGAGGCCCGCGTGACCAGCGGCGGCCAGCTCGCACATCTGCAGCCGCTGCTCGGGGTCGGTGGCGATGTTGTCACCCAGGACAGGCTTGTGCGGGGGCGTATGCGAGGGCATCAGCGCGACCCGCTCAAGGCCCAACTGCGTGCGCGCGTGGCTGGCCACAGCGATGTGGCCGAGATGCGGCGGGTTGAAGGTCCCGCCGAGGATGCCGAGGCTTTGAGGTGGCACCGTCGGGGGAAGCTCAGGCGCGGACGTGTCCGTCGCCCTCGATCAGGTACTTGAAGGCGCACAGCTCGCGCAGTCCGATCGGGCCGCGCGCGTGCAGCTTCTGCGTGGAGTTGCCGATCTCCGCGCCCATGCCGAACTCGCCGCCGTCGGTGAAGCGCGTGGAGGCGTTGACATACACGCAGGCGGCGTCGACCCCCAGCTGAAAGGCGCGTGCGGAGGCGGTGTCGTGTGTGAGGATCGCCTCGCTGTGCCCGGAGCCATGCAGGGTGATGTGATCTATGGCCTGCTCGACCGAGTCGACTACGCCCACGGCGAGCGTAAGCGCCAGGTACTCGGTGTCCCAGTCCTCCTCGCTCGCCGGCTCCAGCACGACGCCACCGCCTGCGCCATTGGCCGAGGCGCCGAGCGCAAGCACGCGCGCGTCGCCTCGCACCAGCACCCCCGCCTCGCCGAGGGCGGCAAGCATCCGGGGCACGAACTCGGCAGCCACGTCGCCGTGCACCAGTAGCGTCTCCAGGGCGTTGCAGACCCCGGGCCGCTGCGTCTTGGCGTTCAGCACGATGGCCTCGGCGGCATCCAGGTCGGCGGAGGCGTCCACGAACATGTGGCAGTTGCCCGAGGCGGCATAGATCACGGGCACCGTCGCGACCGCCTTGAGGGCGGCCTTCAGCCCCTCTCCCCCGCGCGGGATGATCAGATCGACTGTCTCCGTCTGCGTGGCCAGCTCGGCCAGCTCCTCGCGCCCGCCACCGGAGACGAGCGTGACGCACCCCCGCGGCAGTCCGGCCTCCTGCGCGGCCTCAGATGCAACGGAGGCAAGCACCGCGTTTGAGTGCTCGGCGGCCGAGGACCCCCGCAGCACGATGGCGTTGCCCGACTTCAGGCACAGCGCCGTGGCATCAATGATGACATTGGGGCGCGCCTCGTAGACGACCGCGATGACCCCGAGCGGGACGCGCACGCGCCGCACGTCGAGTCCGTTGGGCAGGCGCTGCCCATCCACCACCTCGCCCACCGGGTCGGGCAGCGTTGCGATCCGCTCCACCGCCTCGGCGATCGCCGCGATCCGCGAGACGTCCAGCAGCAGGCGGTCCAGCAGAGCGCCGCTGAGCGCGTTCTCGCGCCCTGCCTGCATGTCGCGCGCGTTGGCCAGCAGGATCTCCGGCGTGCGCTCGATCAGCGCCGCCGCGATCGCGCGCAGCGCCTCGTTCTTGGTGGCCGTGTCGAGCACCGCCATCTGCCGCGAGGCATCGCGCGCGGCGCGGCACTGCTCCCCCACCGGTGAGACCGTCGTGGCCATGACCACTAAGGGTACGACAGCATCTAGTCCATCACGAGCCGATCGCGGTGCACGGCCTCCTCGGAGGCATGCGGAAGCATCTCCAGCACCGCCTCTGACTTGAGCCCTTTGACGCGGCGCAGCTCGCTCGAGGAGTAGTTGCAGATGCCTTTGGCGAGCGTCGCGCCGGCCCCTTTGGTCCCCTCATTGGTTGCCATGGCGATCTCAACCGCGTCGCCCGCGTCGAAGTCCCCCAGGACCTCAAGGATGCCCACCGGCAGCAGACTCGAGTGATGCTCGCGCAGCGCGCGTGCCGCGCCCTCGTCCACGAGCAGCGTGCCGAGCGTCGGCTTGGCGTACTTGAGCCACAGCTTGAAGGCCGAGTGTCCGGAGTGGCGCGGCGCGAAGCGGGTGCCCGCCTGGCGCCCCGCGAGCACCTCGCCAAGCGCGCGCGGATCGAGGCCGTTGCAGACGACGGTCGCGATACCGGCAGCCGTGGCCATGTCAGCGGCGAGCACCTTCGAGCGCATGCCGCCGGAGCCGAGCGGCGAGGTGGTGACGCCGATCTCGAGCTCGCGCAGCGCCTCGAAGTCGTGCACCTCCTCCACGAGCGTCGCGGTGCTGTCCAGGCGCGGGTCGGCGCTGTAAAGCCCGTCGATGTCCGTCAGCAGCACCAGCAGATCGGCCGAGACCAGCAGCGCGATGTGAGCCGCGAGGAAGTCGTTGTCGCCGAAGGAGATCTCATCGGTGGCCGTCGTGTCATTCTCGTTCACCACCGCCACCACGCGCCAGTCGAGCAGCTTCGCGAAGGTCTGGCGCGCGTTGAGGTAGCCCGCGCGCGCGGAGAGGTCGCCGATCGTCAGCAGCACCTGCGCGCTCGCCAGCCCGTGCTCGCGCAGCAGCTCGTCATAGGCACCGTACAGCCCGCCCTGGCCCACGGCGGAGGCCGCCTGCAGCTCGGGGATCAGCGCGGGCCGTGCCGGCAGGCCCATGATGCGCACCCCGCGCGCGATGGCCCCCGAGGAGACGAGCACCACCTCGTCCCCGCGCGCATGCAACGCCGCCACGCGCTCGGCGATGCGCGCCAGCACGTCCGCGCGCAGCTCGCCGCCCTCGTCGGCGACGATGCTCGAACCGAGCTTGATGACCACCCTTGTCATGCGAGATGCAGCGTAAATGGTGGGAGAGGTTTGAGGAGGACCCCTCCGGGGTCCTGGGTTGGCCGCGGCTGGCGTGGCCTGACGGCCGTGGTCAGCCGGCGGTGCTTGGCGTGGCCTCGGCGCGGATGGTGCGCTCGACCGCAAGCCCCTTGCCGGTCAGCTGCCACGCGTTGGCTTCCCCCCTGCTGTGCCCGGCTCCGGTGTTCTCGATCAGGCCGAGGCTCGACAGGCGCTGCAGCAGCTTCGATATCTGCCCCTGGTCCGCGATCCCCGCGGCCCCTCCCACCTGTCTGTTGCTGGTACCGGGGTTGGTGGCGATCGCGATCAGCACACGAACCGTACGGTAGGTAAGACGCATGTCCAGGTCCTTCAGCGGATCCCCGGCGGGACGCCGCGGCTTTGCGCGCGCCTTGGGCGTCGGTCGCGTCAGCTCCTTGTTGGCAGCGACGGCACCCTGGTAGGGCAACACGATCATGTTCATCAGCGGCCCCAGCAGCGCGATCATCGCCTGCCCCGTGGGCTGCACGAGGCGCGCGTGGATGACAGCGAGCACAGCGCCCACGACGCCCTCCGCGGTGAGCGGCGCGGTCGTCGCACCCTTGCGCCCCCTCGGCGTCCCGCTGCCCTCATCGACGGCCGCGATCAGCGCATCCACGATCCGCGCACGGCGCTCCAACGCCACAGGCCCGGCGCCGAGGGAATGCACGAAACACAGCGCGCCCAAGTTGGGCTCGTCGTCCAGGAACTCCAGCAGCGCAGCAAGCCCTGCGCGTATCCGCTCCCGCCACGCCCCGGACCGCTCGTACTCCGCCAACACCGCCGCGGACGCAAGTCCGGCGGCATGGTCGAACGCAACCAGGAAGCACTCCTCGCGGTCGGCGAACAGTTCATAGAACGTACGCCGGGACACCCCCGCGCGGGCGACAACGTTGGCCACCGTGGCAGCAGGCAGCCCCCGTTCGGTGACGACCTCAGCCATCGCACTCAGGATGCGAGCGCGCTGAATCCCATCGACCTTGTCACGCGAGTGCGAATCGCGCCCAGGCCGCAGGCGCGCGAGCGCAAGCGCCGCCGTGTCCGGGCTGCCGGGGCGCCTCTGCGCCCCGGCCCGGGAGTTGCGGGAGGTCATGGCCATGGCCGTCACTTCCCCTGCTTCTTGCCCTTCTTGTGCTGCTTGATCGTTTTCTTGGCCTTGGTTTTGGTCTTGAGGCAGCCAGTGACCTGGATCCTGGTGTTCTGCTTGAGCACCGCGCCGTTCTGCCCGGTGGTGGTGAATGGCATCGTGAGCTTCTGGCCACAGAGGTTGCCCTTGGCTTTCGCGGGTACGACGGCCGCGAGGCCGGAGTGCGGGCCCTCGGGGAGACTCAGCTCGAAGCTCGAGATCGGCGCGTCGGGCACCGTCGCGAATGTGCTGCTGGTGATGCCGTGCTTGATATTCACGCTCCCGACGAGGTCGAACGTGACGCCTTCGCTCTGGAATACGATCACGACATCGGGGAACGCCGCGCCACCATGAGACACCAGGTACGCCGGGCCCGTCAACGGGCTTGAGAGGATCGGCGTGGTAGCGCTGGCGACGCCGATGTTCGACCCCACAGGGCACGACGCGGGGTTCGCGTTGAACGTCGCCTCCGGACAAGCCTGCTGGATCGTCGTCAACCGTGCGGGCAGCTGCTTGGGTAGCACCACACCGACCGACCTGATGTTCGCCTGGGCTCCCGTGGGGAATGTGCCCTTCACGGTCAGGCTCGCCCCGTTCTTCTTGCTCGTCCCCGCTTGCGTGGACACCGAGAACACCGGCTTGAACGGGAGGGTCGCGCAGTTCACCGCCTGGAAATCACTCGACACGCTCGCAGTGGTGCCCTGGGTGCTCGTGAGCGTCCCACCGACAGTGAGCGGATCGCAGTTGGTCGGGTTGAACATGAACCCCGGCCGGTCAATGGTGACGTTCACCGACCTCAACTGCAGCGGGATCCCATCGAGGACCGTCGGCAGCGGGTCGCTCACGACCGTGATCTGCGCGGTATGCGGGTCGATCTGAATCGCCGCACGAACGATCACGTTGCCGAGGTTGAACGGCCCCGCGACCGCGGGCACAATGACCGACAGGCCGAACGGGGCACCCTTATACGGGCCCGTCAGGAACACCTGGCCACCCTGCACGCTCACGGGATCGGGGCCCGGACCAGCCGTGGCGGTGGTGTGCC
Organism: uncultured Solirubrobacterales bacterium; assembly: GCA_963743165.1. Lineage (GTDB taxonomy): Bacteria > Actinomycetota > Thermoleophilia > Solirubrobacterales > Solirubrobacteraceae > Palsa-744. The sequence goes on along the minus strand of CAVUOP010000007.1, from coordinate 34,390 downwards.
CGATCAGGCTCGCCGCACCGCACGTCCCCTGCGCGGCCTGTGGTTCGCTGCAGCGCTCCACACCTTTCAGGATCCCCAACAGGCCCGGGGGCGTCGTGACCTTCAGGCCGCCCAGCGCCTGTTCGCCGTCCTGGCGGGAGAACGACACGCTGAACGGGCTGAACCCCCCGGCCTGCGCCGAACTCGTCATCCCCGACGCGAACGCAGGCTGGAACCCTGCTGGGGAGCACCCTGTGATCGGGATAGCGGGCGCCAACACTTCTGTGGGGGTACTCGTGCTCCAAGGCGTCAACCGCGCGGCTGTGACCGCCGGGCCGCACCCACTTGGGTTCACGAGCGCCGCGTTCGGACCACCTTTCAGGGTGAATTCGATGTCGCTCACGGGCTGCTCGGGGATTTCGTCGAACACGGCCGTCAACCGTCCAGTCGGACTGATCCGCGTGTAACCCACACGCTTGACCCTGACACCCGAGGCCTCAGCTTCAAAGAACACCCGCACGAGCTTGCCTTCCTGCGCCTGACCCGCACTGCACGGCGAGCATTCCGGTTCCCCAACGTACAAACTGCCCGTCAACGGCACAGCCAACGCCGGGGTCCTCACGCTCACACTCCCCACCCTCGACGCAGCCGGACAAGCACCCGCACCCAGCACCTTCACCCCGAACTGCGCATCACTGCACGACAGGAGACCATTCGCCGCCGACGGAGACAGCGCCGTCCCTTCCGGGAACGACACTTCCGCCCTGTGCAGATCCGGCGTCGCGAGCTCTTCGAGTTCTTCGTTCTGCGGCACGCGCAGATCGACGTTGTAGCCCGTCGGAGCACCAGCCTGACGCGTCGAAGGCACCGCCGCCGTCAAAGACGGTTCGAACCGCAGCGCTTCGCAACCCGTCATCGCCGCGACACTCGAGGTCCCCGACACCGGGAACGGCGCCGCCAACGGTTCCTGCCACGAATCGCCCGCAATCGAGAACGACAACGGGCCACCCGTGCAGCTCGTCGGCAACCTCAGGAACGGCTTCGGTGAGGCGACACCGCTCGGACAGCCACCCGAACCGGTCCCGCAATTCCCAAAGGTGGAGAGGCGCAGCGAGTGGTGGGCTTCATCAGAGGGGTTCCCCCAGACCGACACGAGCGCCATCCGCACCGGGGTGAGCTCGTTGATGTTCGAGATGTCGGTGCTCAGCCCGTAGTCGCCGTCGCTGCGGACATGGAAGAACACCGGGACATGCGCGACTGTGCTGACCGAGAAGCCGAGCTCCGCAGGGTGCCCCGGCGGCGGTTCGATGTTATACAACGGCGCGTACTGCTCCTGCGTCCCTTCGCGGTAGAAAAACAGGTAGATACCGCCGACCTGCGTCGACGCGGGACAGTTGTAGAACCCGGTCGATTCGAAGACGATCTGGGGGCAGTACGGCACAGCCGTCGGGTTACCGACCAGACCCGGCGGCAACGCCACTTCGACATCCTTCGCATGCGCCGCCAGACGAGCACAAACCGGCGTAGAGTTTTCGTTGCAGTGTTCGTTGGGGCCGATCGACCCCACGTTCCAGTCCACCAGGGTCGTGACCGCGAACGGATGCGACCCGGCCTGCGTAGCGATACCGCTCCCATCCGTGAGGTCACCCACGATGCTCGCACCGTAGGGCACCAGCCGCGAGGCATCCGTCACCGGTGTGGAACTTGCCTCACTCGCCCGCGGCGCACCACCGCCAATGATCGCCGCCGAGTTCACGAGGCTCGCCGGCGCCCCCACCGGGACCTGCACGTTGATGTTCACGTAGACCGCCCGGCCCGACGGCACGCCGCTTTGCGTTGTGCAGGTGACCGTCACGACACCTTCATTGCCGGCCTGTTCACAACCCAGGTTGAAAAATTCAGAGGCCGTATTCCGGACGCCACCGGTTTCGGCGATCGCCGAGATACTGTTCACGACGACGCCCGCGGGGAGGGTGTCTGTGACCGTGATCGGTTCCGAAGTCGTCCCCACACCACCGTCATTGACCGCGACGACTTCGTAGAAGTCGCTGGTGTCACCCGGGTGGAAGTCCGTCGGTGCGGCCTGCGTCAACAACACCCAGTGCGGCGACGAAGGGGCCCCCCAACCCACAGCAGGCACCATCAACAACAACACCACCGCCACGGCCGCGGCGAACGCCCCCCGGACACGCCCACGGGGGCACCGGACGGGTTGTGTGCCTGTCGCCCGCAGGTGACCGCTCTCGTGCAGACTCATCACTTACCCCCCCGCTTGCTCGCAGAACCGCTCTTCACGCCCACGCCGTATCGCTTTCGCGCCGACGCTTCACAAACCGCGCGCCTGTGCTTACCGTGCTTTGCGCGGCACGCTTTCAGTGCCCGCGCGCGTTGCTGCGCACGCGAGACACCCTTCGCTCGCGCGCCCACCGGCGGCCCGGATTCCGTCGTTGCTGGCGCGACATTGCCCGACGGGCCCGTGAAACCACTCGCCAGCACCAGAACGCCAGGCGGGCTGCTGCCGGTTTGGGCGCATTCGCTTTCACACGACGCCTCCGCCGCGGGCGGCGAGAACCCGCCGTCCACACGCGCGTCATACACATCGATCAGGTTGTCTTGATCCCCAGCCCACAACCGAACCGGCGACGCGAAGAACACATCGTTCCCGTCCGCACTCGCACCAAGGAACCGGTCCCCTTCCGTACTGCCACCCGTCGGGCCGGAGATCGCATACTGGCAGCCAACCGCCTTGACACAACTGTGTGTGCCCGCCATCTCGTACTCATACACCTTGTTGAACGGGTCCGACGGCGCCGCGTAGAACAACCGCGACCCATCGTCACTCAACGCACGCACACGACTGAACGGCGTACTGACCCCAGAGAAGTGCGTGTCGAGCACGCTGATGCCGCCGAGCAACGCGGGGCCGGTCGGGGGCAAGTCGCTCGGGGTGCACGACGCGCACACCAGCCGCCCCGCTTCACCCCCGACGGGCGCCGTGTACTCATACACCTCGCTGTCGGGCTGACCAGTGGTGAGGTCGGTGTTGTTTACGCCCTGAGGGAAGTTGGCCGCCGGGAGGCTCATCGTCGACATGAACGCCAGATGTCGCCCATCGGGCGTCACATACGCCTCCAACAAAGGGGGACGCTGCGTCCAGTCACACGGATCCCCGTTTTCTCTGTTGTTGAAATTGCATCCGCCGGGGCCGCCCAGCGTCGCGACGAACACCGGCGCCCCACCGTCATGCACCACATACATGTTCGGCTGGCCGTCCACACCCTGACCTTCCACGAGCTGACCATCCGCGACGAAATACACAAACGCACCATCGCTCGAGGCATCGACAACGCCCTGCACCATCGCGCCACTCGCGACATCGGCCGCGTTCGTATCGACCGACAGGTCACGCAACGACCGTGTATCGACGTTGTATTCGTAGAGGTCTTCGCTGTTGTTGGCCGGACCCGTGTTCGATTCGCTGGTCAGCTCCGCGCTGCTCGTGAAGAACACATGCGACCCATCGGCCGAAGCCGCCCAGAACGTCGCGGGCTCCGCCGTGCTCACCGCCGGCGACGCCCCCGGCGCCGGCGCGGACAGCTCGATCGTTTCACGGCCTTCCAAACGGTCATACACCTCCGTCTGCCCGTTCTGCGTCGCATCGGGTCCCCCTTCGTCGGCCGGGGCTCCGAACACCACCCGCGACCCATCCCGCGATATCGCACGTTCCAAACGCCCATCTCCATATTCGCCGCCGCCGGCGATGCTGCCGCCGCCCGCCGTCGAGGTCGCGGCCGGCAGACCATCCGGTAGATACCCCACGAGCCGAACCAGACCACCCGCCTCTTCATACAAGCTTGCGACGCGCGGTCCCGGCGCCTGCGGCGTGAACTGCGCTATCGACTCAAACAGGATATGGCCGAAGTCACCAGACCCACCCGCAAACGCCGAATAATCGGCATACTTGGCGCAGAGAGACAATTCTTCTTCTCCACACAGAGCTTCGGGCAGATCCTTGGGTGGAGCCGAGTTCACCAGCGAATACGAGCCATCCGGGTGACGCAGAAACAGATTCTCCATATCGGGGGTCGCTCCCGGCGTCAACGGTACGAGCGGCACCCGCAGCACCACCTGCGAAAGATCTTCAGAAAACGTGTATGCGGCTTCCAAGAAGCCCGGCGCCGAACCCTTCGGGACGGGCGGCGTCACCTCGGTCGCCTGCCACCCACCAGCCGCCCGGACACCCAAATGCCCCGCATCGAAAGCCGTGTTGCCCACGGCCCCCGGGAAAACCGAAAAGCTCTGATAGGAGACCGCATCTCCACTCGGCGAAGCCTGCGCAGCAAGCGGATAGGGATACGCCGAGAACCCACCCTTATCCACCGGCGAGACCTGCTCAAACGCCCGACAATCCGGCAGCCCCGCCGACGCACCCGTCCGCAGCGCTTCGTTCGGACACGAACCCGCCACCGCCACCGACCCCGAGAACACGACCAATCCAGCCACAGCGCACAACACACCAACACCCAACCCACGAACACCCATTAACATCCCCTCCCGGAGCAATCGAGAACACGACCGCCCGGGAGGCCCGGGCAGCACAAAACCGCCCCGGGCACCAAGCCCGGGCAGAAAAACCAAGCGCACCCAACACGCACGCGCGAGAGACCAACCCGGCCCACGTGGCCGGAGCGAGCCGCCGAGGAACGGCGGCGATAGGCCCTAGAAACTAGCCGGGCCGGCCAAGAGAGAGAGAGAGAGAGAGAGATGCGTCAGTGATGCTGACGCATCTAGTATAGACCCGCAAGCGGAGCCACAACGATCCCTGCCACGTCTGTTCTGAGCGAACTCACGCGAACCTCATCTCCCTCGTAAAACGTGCGATCACGTCCCTCTCCCAAGGAAACCCTGCCTACGATTCAAAGCCGGCCGCAGAGGCCAGACCCAAACCCGATCCTATGTCATGAAAACACCCGGCAGTCCTAAGAGCCAACCGGACATTGCCCATCATAGACACAAATCAGAGCGGCGTCAACCCCCTTTGAACAAAGGGCGATCTCGACGGGTTGGGACGACCCCGTAATCCCGCATCGCAGGGCCGATTTGACTGAAGCATCCCCGGATGTGCGTAGCGTTACCACGGATGCCTTCAATAGCGGAAGAGCGATGAGCGCCCACGACACCCTGCCCAGAGACGGATCCGCCTTGCGATCCCTGGCGGAGATGCAGTTGCAGGCCCAGGTTGCTCTTGCTGCGACGATGGACGCTCGGGCGATCGGCATCATGGGTATCGACGCTGCCCTTGCCGCCATCATCGCATCCGCCAGGTTCTCAAGCCTTCTGCGGATAGCCACCATGTCTATCCTCCTCTTGTCCGCCGGCCTGGCCGGACGGCTGATCTTCTTCGAAAACGACGAGAGGATCGGACCGTTTGTAGCGCGTCTGCTCACCTTACGTGAGCTCTACGATGATCACGCGCTGGAAGAGACCATCCTTCAGAGCGTTGCTGCTGATGTAAAGGCAAATGAACGCATGCTTGCTCGCGCGGCACGACGTTTGGCGTTTGCATCATCCTGCTTGTACTTGCAGCCCAGCTAGTCCTAATTGGAAGCTTATACTGAGGCCATGGAGAACTTACAAACTGATTCTTCCACTGTGCCTGCACGACCTCTTGAGACCGAGGGTGCCGAGGTTCATCAGCCGTTTCCCCGCGTTGAGTCGGCCACCCTGCCGCGGCCCTTCGGATTGCGCCAGCTCTGGAATCCCTCAGTGGCCTGGTTGCGCGCTCGCTTCAGTCGTGCCGCGCACAACAGCTGACTCGCTTAGCTTGTCGGATCCAGCTCCAACACCATGCCGGCGATCTCGATGTCATCGCCCGGCTTGAACCCCTGCGCCTCCAGCGCCTGGATGACGCCAAGGCGGCGCAGGCGGGCCTCGACGTAGGCCATCGCCTCTTCGTTCTCGACATCGAAGCGCTGGAGCAGGCGCTCGACTCCCCTTCCGCGCACAGCGTACGCGCCGGGGCCAGTCTGCTCGACAGAGAAGCCATCCTTCGCGGCCGGACGGTAGACCATGTGCTCGGCAAGCTCATCGCCCGGGTCGGGGTCCGCGCCGTCAGAGACAGGGGCCTCGTCCTCCAGACCCGCGCCAGCCGGCGCGGTGGCCGCGGCGGGCACAAGGCGCAGCAGCTCGCCGGCCAACTCCTGCAGACCTTGGCCCGTGGCGGCCGAGGTGGCGATGACGGGGACCCTCTCCCCATCCACCTCCAGACGCTCGGACCACCGGGCGACGGCCTCCTCGACCAGCTCGGGCAGGACCAGATCGGCCTTGGAGAGCACCAGCACGCGCGGGAGGCCCGCCAGCCGCGGGTCGTGGGCGAGCAGCTCCTGCTCGATCGTGGCGTGGTTGGCAACGGCGTCCGCGCCCTCATCGCCCGACAGCTCGGGGGCCAGATCGAGCACGTGCACCAGCAGGCGCGTGCGCTCAATATGGGCAAGGAACTCGTGGCCGAGGCCGGCCCCCTCGCTGGCACCCTCGATCAGCCCGGGGATGTCGGCGATGATCAACTGACGTTCGTCGCTTTCGAGAACCCCCAGGATCGGCTCAAGCGTCGTGAAGGGATAGCTGGCGACCTTGGGGGCGGCGCGTGTGAGACGGCTCAGCAGCGAGGACTTGCCGGCATTGGGCAGGCCCACCAGGCCAACGTCGGCGAGCAGCTTCAGGCGTAGCTGGAGCCAGCCTTCCTCGCCCGGCAGTCCTCGCTCGGCGAAGCGCGGGGCCTGGCGCGTGGCCGTCGCGAACTGCTTGTTACCGCGCCCGCCGCTGCCTCCATGGGCGATGACGGCGCGCTGGCCATCGCGCAGCAGCTCCCAGCGCCGCCCCTCCAGATCGCTCTCCTCGCCGTGCGCCTGCGTGCCCGGCGGCACCCTGATCTGCAGCACCAGGCCGTCCGCCCCGTGGCGCTGTGAGCCTTCGCCGTTGCCCCCGCGTCGCGCGCTGTGGTGGGCCTTGCGCGTGAAGCCCTGCAGGTCCCGCAGCGAGTGGTCACAGACGAGCACAACGTCTCCCCCGCGCCCGCCGTCACCCCCGTCGGGCCCGCCTCGCGGCACGTGCGCCTCACGGCGAAAGCTCGAGCAGCCATCGCCGCCGGCCCCGGCCTCGACGTGGATTCGTGCGCGGTCGTGCAACATAGGGTGCCATCGTGACACCAAAGGAGCCCGCAGACATGACCGACGAGACCCCCGCCCCCTCCGACCGCGTCTTCCTGATCACCGGCGCCTCCACCGGCATCGGCGCCGCGACCGCTCGCCACGCGGCAGCCGAGGGCTATCGCCTCGTGCTGGCTGCCCGCTCACGCGAGCGCCTGGACGCCCTAGCAGCGGAACTGGGAGGCCCCGAGCGTGCCTTGGCGGTCACCTGTGACGTCCGTGAGTGGGATGACCAGCAGCGCATGGTGAACGCGGCCATCGACGCCTTTGGGCAGATCGACGTGTCCTTCGCCAACGCCGGCTTCGGGGGTGCGCGCGGGTTCCTCAACGACACCCCCGAGCATTGGCGCGAGATGGTCCTCACCAACGTCTACGGCGCCGCTCTCACGCTGCGCGCCACGATCCCGGCGCTGAAGGACTCGCGCGGGCATCTGCTGCTGACCTCAAGCGTCGCCGGCAGGCGCGTCATACCGGGTTCGATGTACTCCTGTACCAAGCACGCCGTCACCGCCATGGGCGAGGCCGTGCGCCAGGATCTGCACGGCACCGGCATCCGTGTCACCACCATCGAGCCGGGCATGACCGACACGCCCTTCTTCGATAACCGCCCCAGCGATCCGCTGGAGGCCGATGACATCGCACGTGCGGTCATGTACGCCGTCGCACAGCCTCCTCACGTCAACGTCAACGAGGTGCTAGTGCGCCCTACGGCGCAGCAGCCTTGATGGGCTTTTACGCGCTGGCGAGCGTCGCGCCCTGGCGCTGCTTGAGCGCCTGCGCGAAGTAGAAGCACGTCGCGGAGGCGCCCCCCGCCAGCAGCACAGTGCCCACCACGCCTGCCTTCGGCAGATCCGAGCGCGCCGCGAGCGTGGCAAGCAGATCCACGCCGTCGACGGCCGCGCACGTCGCCTGCCAGCGCGGACCGACCTCGGGATGCTCAGCGGTGTGCAGCGCGATCATGCCGAGCACGAAGTCGCGTGCGCCGAGCATACGTGCCAGTGACTGCACGGCCGGGCGCTGCGCGTGGGCGCCGAGCCAGCTCGAGGTCACGCTGGGTGACACCATGATCGTCGCTCCGAAGGCCATGCGCCCGATGGCCAGTCCCTTGGCGCCCTTGACGGGGTTCACGGAGGCAAGGCTAGCGCAGCGTCACCTGCCGCACGAGCGGCATGGAGACGCCTGCGCCGCCCACCGTCTCGATCACGCTCAGCGTCAGCTTGCGCGTGTGGCGCAGCCGGGCCTTGGCGGCTTTGGTGAGCCTCACGTACACCGTCTTCGTGCCTGCCGCCTTGAGCGTGACGCTCAGGCGCCCGATCAGCGACGCCAGCTTGGGATGGCCTGGATGCTTGGCTTTGGCGAGAAGGCCCAGCGCCTTGGCGGCGGCAGCCGGCACCTGCAGCGCCAACCCCAGCTTGCACGGCCCTGGGCAGCCCACCGTCACCGCCAGCCCCTTGCGCAGCATGTCGCGCAGGCGCTGCTTTGAGATCTTCAGCGAAACGCGGTGGCGTGAGGGTGGTCCACTGCCCGAGCGCACGCCGTGGCCCGTGAACGTGCCCGTCCCAGGTGGGGACGCCGGCGCCAGGCCGACCTGGGTCACCCCCGCAAGTGGCGCCGAAGCCAGGCCAGCCGCGTCGATGGCCACCACGCTCGTGCTCTGCGCGCCCGGCGCGGAGTAGGCGTGAGTGACGCTCGCGCCGGTTGCCTTCGCGCCATCGCCGAACGTCCAGTCGACCGACAGCGGCGAGAGCGGATCAACTGCCACGACGCTGAACGGCAAGGAGGCGCCCGTGACGCCGCTCGCCGGCACCGCCAGAGCTGACAGGCGCGGACCGGCATCGTAGCCGGCGCTCACCAACGTGTGCCCTTCGGAGCCCATGCCATTCCACACCGCCACGGCATCGCCTTCCCCGTCGCCGGCCAGCACGTATTCTTCGACGGTGCCGCCGGAGGACAGCGTCACCGGCGCGCCTTCCGGGCCGCCGCTGGAAAATGGCTGGGCAACGATGTCTCGGTTGTGGACGTATGTGAGCATGGCTCCTTCCCCGAGCGCGACAATCCTCGGGGAGTAGTTCTGGCTTGTGGGTCCTTCTGGGACGAGGGTCTGCGCAGTGGCTGGGAAAGAGCCCCCGCGCGAGCGCTGCGCATACTGGATCGCGCCCTTGCCGAGCCCTTCATCCCACGACACGAGCGCCGTGCCGTCCGCCAGCAGGCCGCTGTTCGGCGTCGCGGAGCTGAAGCTGATGACCGTCGGGAACGACGTCGCCGGGGTCTGGAAGGCACCACCGGCCGCACGGTAGGCGGACCTGACGACGCTCTTTGTGAAGAACATTTCTTCGCCCCATTCCGCGTAGGACACCAGTCCGTCCCCGGCAGGATTGGCCGCGGCGCTCAGGGCATTTACGTGTGACTCGGATGAGCCGATCGTCTGCAGTCCCGAGGCTGTGCCTGCCGCTGAAAGGTCGACGGTCTTGATCCTGGAGACGGCCACGATGAACGTTTCGATTTCTTCGTCCTTCGTCTCTCTCCAGCTCAAAAGTGCCCTGTTGCCCGACTCAGGCGCGAGCACCAGTTCCTGCACGTCGCTGTTGGCCAGGGACGCGGGTGCGCTGAAACTGCCACCCGGCGGGCGCACGGTCGATTCGACCGCCCCACTGAAGGAGGCCCACACTACGAGCGCCGTGCCGTCATCGAGAAACGTCACCTGGGGCCCGACCTTGCTGACGGCGCTGGCGGTGCCGGGAATCGCGGCTCCTGGCACCGGCACCTGTCCGGGGGCGGCCGTGGCGAGTTGCACGCTGTAGCTGCCGCTGCCATCCACTTCGCTCCACGCCACCAGCACGTTGCCCGCCGCGTCGATCGCAACGCTCGGCGCGTTGGCGCTGGCCATAGCCGACGCGGGCGTGTTGATCCTCGCAGGTGGAGCAAACGCGCCCCCGCCGGGCTGGCGCACCGTGGCCATCACGTCCTGACCTTCGACCCATGCGACAACCTCCGCGCCGCCGGCGTTCATCGCCACCGACGGTCCGCGTGGCGAGCTGGATGGTTCGGATATCGATGCCGATGAGGGCACGTCCAGCCACTGCCCGGCCTGTGCCGATGCGGGCGGCAACGTGAGTGCCGCCAAGGCGGCCAAGGTCGCGAGGACAAACCCTCGCGACATCGAGGCCTAGGAGTCCGACACGTCGCCGACGACGCTCACAACGCGCCCGCGGCGACCCGTAGCGAACACCACCGTGCCCGCGGCACGCGCGTAAAGCGTGTCGTCCTTGCCGATCCCCACGCCGGGTCCCGGCTTGAAGACGGTGCCGCGCTGGCGCACGATGATCTCGCCGCCGGTAACTGCCTGGCCGGCGAACGTCTTCACGCCAAGGCGCTGGGCATTTGAATCGCGGCCGTTGCGGCTTGAGCCAAGTCCCTTCTTATGAGCCATGCTTGATCTCCGTGACTTCGATGCGCGTCAGCTCCTGGCGGTGGCCAGTGCGTCGCTTGTAGCCGCGCTTAGGCTTGAACTTGAACACGCGCAGCTTCTCGCCGCGCTCGTGGGCCAGCACCTTGGCGGTGACCTTGACCTTCTTCAGGCCCTCCGCGTCGAACACGGCCTCATCGGAGCGGTAGAGGATCGGCTCAAGCGCGACGCTTGAACCCTCCTTGGCAGGCAGGCGCTCGACGAGCAGGTACTGACCTCGCTCCACGCGGTACTGCTTGCCACCTGTCTTCACAATTGCGTACATCGATCCTCGATCCTTACTCCGGGCTTGCGTCTGCTTTGGCAGCCGAACGGCGTCGCCCGCCCCTGCGGCCACGACGCCGAGGCTTGGATGATACGCCATCCTCCTCGCCTTTCGCAGCCGAGGGCTCATCGGGCTCCGCGACTGCCACGGCAACGGCATCGCGCTCAGCCATCGCCACAACTACGGCCTCGCGCTCGGGCGTCCCTTCACCTTGGCTGCCGGCGCCTTGGCCCGTGGCCTGCGCGTGCGGCGTTTCGCCGGAGCGGCCGTGGGTCGTGGCGCCGGGCGCACAACCTCGCCGGACTCATCCAGCAGCAGCGCTGTGGCGGCGGTACGCCCCACCTGCTCGATGCGCACCATCCTTTTTTCGCCCACGTGTGGGGCGGCCCCGGAGATCGAGATGATGTAGCCGTCGATCTTGGCCACCGCGTCATCGACGTCGAACATATGCGGCTCGACGATGTCCACCAGCACCTCATCGCCCTCGTGGAAGGGCAGCGCCCGCTCCTCGACCTCTTCGCGCGTGCCCTGGAAGGTGATCGCGAAGTGATTCAGTGCCAGGCCTTCTGAGCCCTCGAAGTGGAAAGACTTGCCCGAATGGGCCTCAAGCGCATGCAGCGCGCGCGAGCTCTGGCCCGTGAACTGGGCGGTCACGCGCGGGTTGATCTGCACTAAGAACGCCTCCGCCTCGGGGTTCTCCGCCGCGACTTCGCGCAGCCTGCGCTCGAAGTCGATCGCGATCGTCTCCTCGCTGCGGATCACGCCCTCGCCGTCGCACACCGGGCAGGGGCGGCTCATGATCTCGCGCACGCCCTCGGTGACATTCTGGCGCGTCATCTCCACCAGGCCCAGGCGGCTGATCTCGGCCGTGAGGTCTTCGTGCGGTCTTCATCCAGCGACTTGCGCAGCACCTTCATCACCGCGTCGCGGTTACGCGCGCGCGCCATGTCGATGAAGTCGATCACGATGATCCCGCCGATATCGCGCAGGCGCAGCTGGTTGACGACCTCCTCGGCCGCCTCCAGGTTGGTCTTGGTGATCGTGTCCTCCAGCGCCGCGCCCTTGCCGCGACCGATGAAGCTGCCGCTGTTGACATCGATCACCGTCAGCGCCTCGGCGTAGTCGATCATCAGATAGCCGCCGCTCGGGAGGTCCACGCGGCGCGAGAGCACGCCTTCGATCGCCTCCTCCACGCCATATGCCTCAAACAGCGGCGTGGGCTCCTGCAGCTCCACGTGCTCCACCAGTCGGGGCCGTGCGCGAGAAGAACGACACCAGGCGGTGGTGCTGGAGCTCGCCACGACGATCGCCCGCTCGAAGTGCCGCTGAAGATGTCGCGACCACGCGCACCGACAGGTCGGCCTCCTGAAAGACCATCCCGCGCTGCGTCTCCTCCACGCGCTGAGCAGCACCTCAGAGAGCTGTGCAGATACAAAGCTCGACGCTCGAGTCCTGCGCTTGGCGCTGTGTGCGGCGGTCCTGATGATCGCCCGCCGTGGCCCGATCGAGCTTCGAGGTCGCCTGCGCGAAACGCTCGCGCTCGCGGCCTCGAAGCGGCGACTGACGCCGACTTCGGCCACCGACGAGAACAGGCAGACCAGCTTCAGCGGATCCGCGGCGGTCGCGTCCAGCAGGACACACAGACCGCCGACCTTTGTCTCGAAGACGCGGTCAAATCCCTCCAGTGTCTTCTTGTGCAACGGCGCGTCGGCCAACACGCCGGCGCCGTGCACCAGTCCCGTGATGGGCCCGAACTCGGCTCGCACGCTGTCCAGCAGAACCCCGAGTTGCGAGGCGTTGCGCACGTCGGCTGCCGCGTACCGGACGCGGGAGCCGGCGTCAGTCAGGGCGGCGAGGGTGGCGCGCACCTCCCGATCGGCCAGGATGCGCTGCACCTGCTGTTCCAGCTCTTTGGGTGTGAGCTTGAGGCCTTGCGCCGCGGCAGCGGCGAGCAGGGACCCGCTTGAGCTCGGCATCGGTCGTCAGCCCGTGCGCCTCGGCCGGCTCGTCGCCGAGTTCCGTGCGCCCCATCAGGACGAAACTGGCCTGTGTTTCCTTGGCCAGGGCGATCACCGACGCGGCCGTGACGCCACGACCTCCGCCTGACACGACGATCACGTCGCGCTGGTCGATGCGACGCCTGCGCGTCGCCACCTGGCCCGCGTCGGCCACGACCGTGACCCGACCGTGCGTGCTGCCCACACCGACTTCCAGTTCCACCCCGCCGGCCAATATCTCCTGGGCGAGGTTTTCCGCGACGGCGATGGGGGACTGCTGGCCGACCGCGATATCGATCGCTTTGACCTCTGCCGCCGGCCACTCCTGTGCGGCCGTCTTGGCGAGGGCCGCGATGCCGCCCGCCCAGGCGCGCTCACCGGGTTCGGTGAGCAGTCCGAAGGTGCCACCGGTGTCCTGGACGGTGATGAAAACCCCGCCGCGTTCCTGGAATTTGGCGGCCAGGCGTTGGGCGTCGGCAAAAACGATCCGGTTGAGCGCCAACGTGTCTTCGCGGCTGGTTGTTCGGTTCAGACCGCCGAGATGGATCACCGCCTCGGCGTCCGCGCTGGGCTCGGCCACGACCGTGGCGCCGATGCCGTGGGTGCGCAGGATTGCGGCCAGCGCATCAGCGACGTTGTTCTCGGCGTCCTGGGTTCCCACAATCTGCACATCGGCAGCGGTGTGCAGACCCGGCATCCCCATCCCGCTCGCCGGAGCAGCTACCGCGCGCATCGTGTGGCGGGCAATCGCTGCTCCGGCTAACTCAAAAGGGACGCAGTCACCTACCGGCGTGCCGTTGGAGTTGGCCGCGGACGGTGGGGGCTGTGGCGTCGGCGGCGCGCCGTTTGCGGTCGGACCGATCAGCGACTGCAAATAATCGACGATCTCCTGCAACGTCACCAACGCCGCCATCGTCGCCGTCTCCACATCAGGCAACCCCGGAACCCGATCCTGCACCGCCGACAAAATCTCCACCCGCTTAATCGAATCAATACCCAGATCCGCCTCAAGCGCCATCGAAAGATCCAACATCTCAACGGGATAACCCGTCTTCTCAGCAACCACCTCAAGCATCGGCGCAACCAAATCCGCACCCACCGCCACCGCCGACGCCCTGACACCACCGGCGCCGCACCATTCGAAGACACCACAGGACCAACCAGCGACTGCAAATAATCGACGATCTCCTGCAACGTCACCAACGCCGCCATCGTCGCCGTCTCCACATCAGGCAACCCCGGAACCCGATCCTGCACCGCCGACAAAATCTCCACCCGCTTAATCGAATCAATACCCAGATCCGCCTCAAGCGCCATCGAAAGATCCAACATCTCAACGGGATAACCCGTCTTCTCAGCAACCACCTCAAGCATCGGCGCAACCAAATCCGCACCCACCGCCACCGCCGACGCCCCATAGTCACCGCCGACGCCGCACCATTCGAAGACACCACAGGACCAACCAGCGACTGCAAATAATCGACGATCTCCTGCAACGTCACCAACGCCGCCATCGTCGCCGTCTCCACATCAGGCAACCCCGGAACCCGATCCTGCACCGCCGACAAAATCTCCACCCGCTTAATCGAATCAATACCCAGATCCGCCTCAAGCGCCATCGAAAGATCCAACATCTCAACGGGATAACCCGTCTTCTCAGCAACCACCTCAAGCATCGGCGCAACCAAATCCGCACCCACCGCCACAGCCACCGGCGCCGCCGACGCACCGTTGGTGACAGCCGGCGCGGCCGGCACCGTCGGTCTGCTGTTAGTGACGATCGGAGCCGCCGGCGGTGCGGGCAGCTTGGCCGCGCCGTTGGAGGCGGCCGGGACTACCGGCGGTGCAGGCATCGCGGGTGTTCCGTTGCGAATCGCCGCAGGTGCGGCGGGCGGTGACCCGTCGGGCCACCGAAGCCCCAGCGGCCCCAGCAGCCCCGGACATGAGACCTTGCAGGTGTCCTTGTAAATGGCCGATCGCATCCTGCAGAGTTCCCAGCGCGGCGACCATCTCGGTCACCACGTCGGCGCTGATGTTGAGCGTCGCGGCAGGCGCGGCCGGATGAGCGCCATTGCCGTTGAATGCGGCGGGCGCCGGTGCCGAAACCGGCGGGGTAGAGGCGACCGGCGATGCCGTCCCGTTTACGCGGGGGAGAGGCGCGATTGGTTCTGCTGGCGTCAATTTGGTCTCCGATGCAGTCCTGTGTCCGTTGTCGTGGCCACTGCGGTCGAGATTGGTGTTGGTTTCCGTAGGCCTGAGCACGGGCTCGTCGTTGAGTTGCGGCCGTCCATAATTGGATCCATTGATCTTCAGAATCAGCTTCGGCTTCTCACGGTTGCGCGGGTCGTCGCCGGGGCGGTAGTCAGACCAAAGACCCTCGAAATTCATCGGGACGCCGGCGGCCACGAGCTGAGCCAGTCCGAGCCAAAGCGACCGAATACCGTTGCGGCCCTTGGCGTCCAGCGACACCGCTGAATGCTCCTGGCCGGCAAGGCATTTGCGGACGAGATTTGTCAGCACACCGCCAGGGCCGACCTCGACGAAGGTACGTGCACCGGCCTCCCACATCGCCTGAATTTGTTCGACGAAGCGCACCGGCTCAGCGATCTGGTTGGCAAGCGTCGTCTGCATTTCGTGAGCGCCGCCCACGTAGGGCGCGGCCGTGGCATTGGCGTAGACCGGCACCTTTGGCGTATCGAACGGAATACCGGCGAGGAACTCGGCAAAGGGGACTGCTGCCGAGCTGACGATCTCGGAATGAAAAGCAGTAGCGACGTCAAGGCGGCGCGCATTCACGCCCGCCGCGCCGAATCGTTGTAGGGCCTCTTCTATGGCCGCGCTCTCGCCTGACAGCACAAACTGATCGGGAGCATTGTGGTTGGCGATCACCACCGAAAGCCCCCAATCGGCGATCCCCTTGCGGACCCAGTCGACAGGCGCAGTCACAGCACACATCGCCCCGTCGCCGCTGGTTGCCGCTTGGGCCATCAGCGCACCACGCGCCCGCGCGATCAGCAGCGCGGCCTCGTCGCTGAAAACGCCGGCGGCACACAGCGCGCTGACCTCTCCGAAGCTGTGCCCACCGACGGCGACCGGCGCAATGCCCAGCGCGCGGATCACCGACAGCAGGCTCAGGCTGTGCGCGCCGATCCCTGGTTGCGCCCACTCGGTCTGGGTCAGTTCGGCCGTCTGCTGCGCACGCTCGTCATCCGTGAATGCCGTTTTCGGCCAGACCACCTGGTGCAGGTCGCGATCGGCGTTCAAGTGCTCGGCCCGAGCAGTTTCCCAGGGCGACAACGCGGCCTCGTAAAGCTGGGGGATGTCCGAGCCCATGCCGACGTACTGGCTGCCCTGACCGGGAAACAGCAGTGCGACCGGTCCGGATTGTTGTGCCGAGTAGTAATAGCCCTTGGGCGAGCTGATTGACGCCGCGACGCCGGGTTGTGCGAGTTGCGCCGCGAGTTCGTCGAGGGCCGCACGCAAATTCGAAACGCTGTCGGCGACGATAGCGAGGCGATGCGGCTGAGCCGCGTCGTAGGCGGATTGCGTGCTACGCGCGATGTAGCTGAGCATGTCCGGACTGTCGACCAGCGACGCCGACAGACGCGCGGCTTGATCGGAGAGCTCGGAAGCCGACGACGCACCACAGCACTACCAGCTCGGAATCCCAGGAACGGTATCGCCACGCGCGCTTGCCGGCTCCGGTGTACTCCTCGACGGTGACGTGGAAATTGGTGCCGCCGAAACCGAACGAACTGACCGACGCCCGCCTCGGGACTCCGCTGTCGGCGATCCACGGCTTGGCCTCGGTCGACAGGTAGAACGGCGTCTTCTCGATTTCGAGCGCGGGGTTCGGTCGATCGACTTTGATCGTGGGCGGCAACGCCTTGTGGTGCAGCGCCATCACGGCCTTGAACAGACCGCAGGCGCCCGCCGCTCCCTTGGTGTGCCCGACCTGAGACTTGACCGAGCCGAGCGCACACCACTGCCGATCCGCACGCCCCGATTCGTCAAAGACGTCGCGCAGCGCGGTGAACTCGGCGACATCACCGGCTTTGGTCCCGGTGCCGTGCGCTTCCACGAGCCCAACCGTTTCCGGACCGTAGCCGGCAGCCTCATACGCGCGACGAAGGGCTTTGGCCTGGCCGACCGGGCTTGGCGCGTAGATGCTCTTGGCCCGGCCATCCGAAGACGTCCCGATGCCGCGGATCACCGCGTAGATCCGGTCACCGTCGCGTTCGGCGTCATCGAGACGCTTCAGCGCCAGCATCGCGAGCCCTTCCCCCAGCATGGTGCCGTCCGACCGGTCGGAGAAGGGACGGCAGTCACCGGTCGGCGATAGCGCGGTGACCTTGGCGAAGCACATGAACATCAAGATGTCGTTGAACGCATCGACGCCACCGGCGATCACCATGTCTGACTTACCGAGGTACAGCTCGTTGAGCCCGGCCTCGAGAGCGGCCAGGGAGCTTGCACACGCCGCGTCGATGACACAGTTGGTGCCGCCGAGATCGAACCGGTTGGCGATTCGTCCGGCGATGACGTTGCCGAGAAGTCCGGGAAAGGTGTTTTCCTGCCACGGCGTGTAGCCGGCAGCAACGGTCTCACTGAAGGCCGCCATCTCAGGTTCGGAAAGACCGGCCGCGCGCAGCCCCCGCTCCCAGACCGGCTGGTGCAGGCTGCCCGGCCATGTAGTTGGTCATTTCGGTCCCGCCGGACGCACCCAGAATCACGCTGATCCGCTCGCGATCGATTCGAGAAATATCGCCGCCTGCGGCGTCCTCCAACACTTGCTGGGCGACTCGCAACCCGAGCAATTGGGCGGTGTCGGTCGCGGGCACGACGTTCGGCGGGATTCCGAAATCCATCGGCGCGAAGTCGATAGCCGGCAAGAATCCGCCGCGGGTTGCGTAGACCTTGACGTCCTGTGCGGACGGAGAGGGGTGGTAGTAGTCGTCAATGCCCCAGTGCGACGCGGGAACCTCGGAGAACAGGTCAACGCCATCGATGATGTTGCGCCAGAAGCGCTCGGCTTCGGGGGACCCGGGAAATAGCGCGCTTACGCCGACGACGGCAACAGGCGGAAGCTTGGATACCATCGGTCTCCTCTGCGTGGCATAGGCGAACAACGTCGGGCGTCAAACCTGCGTCACGCCAAAGACTGACCGCCGATGTAATACCGCATTGATCAGCCGCGAGACGGGTCTAACGCTCGACGGAACGGACGATATCAGAGCTGCAGGTTCCTTACTGACGGTTTGTCAATACCGACTGTCGGTTTTAGGGCCTTCTCATGACCTGCTGGTTTACTGGCCAGTTTACTGGCCGGTAACCGCACGTCAGTGGGCTGTGGACGGCGTCGATGAGTGGTTAAGCCGTGGCGAAAGCCTGCCGCATCTCGGGCAAGCGGAGGCGAATCACGTGTTATCTCAGTTGCGAATTGCGTCATTTTGTTAATTACCTCCGCACACAATTATAATTGAGAAAGCATATTCAAACTTTTCCAACATACCATAAAGATAACTTCGCGGCCAAGTTCGCTCGGCCGAGATCAATATCCAGCAGACTGACGGTAAACGCCGAGGTCGTCGTGCGGCGCGTCGGCAGCCGGTCTGGCCGTCTCGCCGCCCGTATCATCGGGCTCGGGCCTGCGTCATGACGCAGCTGTGTGCTGCAATATCAACGCAGTGCGTGGGTCGTAATAACCGGCACGGGCCAAGTGTGCGCAGAAAACGTGCGCGCTCTGCCAATGACGCTTGCGTAAATGCCTACAACGACAACGGGCGAGGAACGTAGCGGAATGCGCTCGCCGGGACGGGCACACCGCAGGTGCGCGCCTGCTGGGCGCGGCTGATCTGAGCGGCGCCTTCGAGCAAATTAAGGGCCACCTGGTCGACGTTGCGGTGCTCGGGCTGTTCGAGATAACTACCCGCCACCCAACTGTTGAAGGCTCCCATCGACGGACCACACCAGATTTGGTAGTCCATGACCCGATCGGAGTGGCCGTCGATCGCCCAACGGCTCGAGAGGCCGAGGTACCAGCGGAACACCAATCCCATCTGATACTTCGGGTCCCGCGTCGCGAGTTCGAGCACGGCGGGGTCGCGCTCTTGCCAGAACAGCTGGGTCTCCGCCCAGACCTCGTCGACACTTTTGCCAAGGATCTTTTCAAGTTCCGCGCCGTGCTTGCCCACCACGGTGGCCAGGTCCGGGTTCCCGGCGTACCACTCGTACAGCTTTCTCGCCCGTGGCCCGAACATGGAGCCGCGCTTAAGTACCTGCAGGTTCACGCCCATCTCGAACATGTCGGAAGCCGGGGCCATCATCACGTCGGCCACTCCTGCTTTGGCGAGCATTTCGCGCGCCTGGGGGGACAACCCCGACTCGACGCAGGCCTGGTTCACCGAGCCCGTGACCACATAGGCCGCCCCCATTGCGAACGCGCCGGCAACAGACGCAGGCGTACTCATCCCGCCGCCGGCACCCACACGCACCCGGCTGTTCAGGCTGTGCTGTTGCGCCAGCTTGTCGCGCAGCAGCACGACCTCGGAGAGGATCGCCTGCAGCGGGCGGTTGTCGGTGTGCCCTCCGCTGTCGGCCTCAACGGTGATGTCTTCCGCCAGTGGCACGTGTCGGGAAAGTTCGGCTTCACGCGCGGTGAGCTTGCCGGACGCTTCGAGCGCCGAGACCAACGCCGCGGGGGCAGGCTCCATGAACAGGCGAGCGGTCTCGGGACGCGAGATCTTCGCCATCACATGGTTCTTGCGGATGATTGCACCGGCCGGATCGGTCGACAGGCCCGACAGCGCGTAGTGGACGACCGCGGGGGTGAGCTTCAGGAAGGCCGACGCCTCGACGGTGTGGACTTCCCTCGCGATGAAGAGCTCGGCGACACGCGTCTCGAGCGCAACTTCGTTGGGGGAGTGGATCAGGTTTGCGCCCCAGGCCAGGCCGGTCCGGCCCGCCAGCCTCGCCTGAATGTCGGCCAGGCCCGCCTCCACGGCGGCGTACGAAAGGCCGCCCGCGCCGAAGAAGCCCAGCATCCCGGCCTCGGCCATCGTCGCGACGAGGGCGGGCGTCGCGATGCCATTCGCCATGGCTCCGGTGACATAAGGAAAGCGGGTCCCGTGCGCTTCGCAGAACTCACGGTCGCCCAACCACTCCGGGTATACCGGGGGCAACGTCCCCACGACGGAAACATCGGATGCGCCCGCGTCGACGAGATGGCCCCCCATGGCAAGCCCCAGGTGTCCGGTCGCCGCCTCGCGGACCACGTGAACCGGATGGCGCACGTATTGAAGGATGTGAGCGATGTCTTCGGGCGCGAATGCCGCAGGCGCTGTACCCGGGAGCCACCCACCCACAACCGGGCTCGCAACCGACTCGGTGCGAGGCTCTATTGCCGCGGTGGCCGGCTCATTCACTACCGATTCCCTTCGATCATCGCGTGAAATCCGGGTTCCGAGCTTACGGTCTCGTCTGGCCTTTATCCGGCGATCCCGCGAAGAACGTGGTTGGCGGAAATCGGTGCCCGTTCTCTGCGGTCCATGAAAGATGGGTGCAGTGATCCTCGCCGTCGACCTGGGCAAGACGTCATGCCGGGCCGCCGCGCACGGCCGCAGGTCCGAAGGGCCGGGCGCGCCGGGGCTGGCTGCGCCCGGCGGCATGCGGGCCGCCCTGGCCGCGATCCTGGCTGTCGCGCGTGAGTTCGACCCGGTCGACGAGGTGATCGTAGGCGCCGCCGGGGCGCTGGCTGCGCCGGAGGCGGCCCGCTCGCTGGGCGATGCGCTGCTGGCGTCGCTGCGGCCCAAGCGCGTCGCGGTGACGAGTGACGCGGTGCTCGCGCACGCGGGTGCACTGAACGGGAAGCCCGGGGTCGTACTGATCGCGGGCACCGGGGTCGTGGCGCTCGCGATCGGCGCAGACGGCACGCTGCGTACCGCCGACGGCTGGGGCCCATGGCTGGGCGACGAGGGTGGCGGCGCGTGGATCGGCGCCGCCGGCCTACGCGCGGCGCTGTCCGCCCACGACGGTCGCGGCCCGTCCACCACGCTGCTCGACGCCGCCCGGGCCCGCTTCGGCGCTCCGGAGACCTGGCCGAGGCAATTCACGGGTGCTGCCGCCGTCGCGTCCTTTGCGCCCGACGTGCTTGCCGCGCAGGACGACGCCGCGGCCATGGCGATCGTCAGCGCCGCGGCCGCGGCGCTCGCGGCGAGCGTCGCGTGCGGTGGGGGATGGCCCGGTCGTGATGGTCGGCGGGCTGGCCGGCTATGCGGCGCTGCGCGCGCAACTCGACCTGGTGCCGGCCGCCGGTGACGCGCTCGACGGCGCGCTGCGGCTGGGCGCGATCCACGAGCCGCACGTGATCCGGGTGCAGGCGGACGGCACTTCGCACGGGCTCGACCGGCTCGCCACCGAGGCCGCCCGACCAAACCTGGACGACCTTGACGCGCGGCCCATCGGCGAGATCGTCGCGCTGCTGATCGCCGCCGAGGGCGACGCGCACGCCGCGGTGGTCGCGGCGGTCCCGCGCATCGCGGAGGCGGCCGAGGCGATCGCCGCACGGCTACAGCGCGGCGGGCGCCTGATCTACGCCGGCGCCGGGACGCCCGGGCGGCTCGGGGTGCTCGACGCGGCCGAGTGCGCCCCGACGTTCGGCACCGACGTCGTGCGCGGCGTGATCGCCGGGGGACCGGCGGCCCTGACCACGGCGGTCGAGGGCGCCGAGGACACGTTCGACCCCGCCGATCTCGTCGACCTGACCGCGGCCGACGCCGTCGTCGGGATCACGGCGTCGGGCCGCACGCCGTACGTGCTCGGGGCGCTCGAGCACGCACACGCGGCCGGCGCGCTGACTGTCGCGATCGTCAACAACGCGTGCAGCGAGGCGTCCGGCGACGTGGTCATCGAACTGCTGACCGGGCCCGAGGTGCTCGCCGGCTCCACCCGGCTGACCGCGGGCACCGCGCAGAAGGTTGTGCTCAACGCCCTCTCGACGAGCGTGATGATCGCCCTCGGCAGGGCCTACGGACCGCGGATGGTCGACGTGCGCGTCACCAACGCCAAGGTGCGCCGGCGGGCGGTACGGATCGTCCGCGACGCGGCCGGCGTCGACGAGCAAACCGCAACCGCCGCTCTCGCCAAAGCGGGCGGTCACGCCAAGACTGCGATCGTCGCGCTGCTCGCGGGAGTTGACGCGGCCGAGGCCGCGGTTCGGCTCGAGCAAGCGCGGGGACGGGTGCGCGACGCGCTCGGTGTGCCTACCGCTCCGACTACATCCGCCGGGACCTAGACCCGGCCGTGGCGCCCGGTACCGGGAGCTGCTCGCCTCCGAACTGGGCGGCATAGGCATCGAGGGCCTCGACGTAGCGGCGTTCCTGCGGCGCTGCCTGCGCGACTAGGTCCGCAACCTCGGTCTGCTTTCTGTTGCACATGTTGGCCGCCGCGCAGGACAGGGCATCGAGCGTGGTCGCGAACGTTTCTGTCGCGTCCTGCAGCCGACTCAACACGGCCTGGTCGTAACAGCCGTACAGCCGCGGGACGTTCACCAGGCGAGCGTCTGCCCGGATGTCGGTGTCGAGCGCGGCTGCCACGTCGCCGATGCGGTGCGGATCACCGGACACGGTCGCCGAGCCATACGTCTTGGAGTCTCGCTTCGAGCGGATCCGCCAAGCCGTCCGCGTACTGCTGGCGATAGAAGTCGGGTGTCCCGTCATTTGGACCGCCCCGCCGCTGGCAGGTGTCACCGCCGGCGACCGTGGTCACCGTCCCGTGGCTGGAAGACGACGACGCGGGTGTGCTCGACGAGCCGCATCCGGGCAGGGTCATCGCGATACCGAGAACGGCCAGTCCGGCCGCCGCGCGCCGACCCACTACGGTCAATGCCCACCCCTCCACCCGGGGTACGTTATCCGGCCGGAGGGTCCCCCGCAGCGTCTTGGTGCCAGGCTCAGCTCGAGGCGTTGAGGATCTTGATCGCGAAGATGAGCGAGTCGCCCGGCCGGATTCCTGCGCTGGCCTGGCCGTCGGGGTAGCCGTCGGCGGAGGTCATTGCGACGGCGACCGTCGACCCGACTTTTTGTCCGGTGATGGCCTTCTGGAAGCCCGGCACGACTCCGTCAAGCGAGAAGGCAACCGGGGCGCCGCGTTGGTAGCTGCTGTCGAACACGGACCCGTCGCGTCCGTTGACACCCATGTAGCAGACCGAAACCCGGGCCGTGCCCGGGACCACCGGGCCATCACCGGCGTGCAGCGTGTGCACCTGCGTCTGGGTCACGCTGAACGGCGTCGTCACGGTCACCAGCGGTGCCGTCGTATCGGTGGATCCGGTGACCGCGGCGCTGCCGGTGGTTCCGGACAGCGTCCAGTCCGGCGTCCCGCCATTCGGCGGTGCTGCGGTGGGGCATGAGCCGGCGGCGGTTGCCGTGCCCGAGGCGGCCAGCGTCAGAACGGTTGCCGCGACGGAGGCCGCGAGCGCGGCGGAATACACCCGGGAGAGTTTCACGGCCGTCACGCTACAGCCAGTTATTGCCGTCGTTGCTCGGAGCCTAGGAAGAAGTCCTGGAGGATATCGACGAAAGATCGGGCTTGTCGACATGGACGACGCGGGTGGCATCGACCGTGATGCGGCCGGCGTTCCGCCTGCCTCGTGGAACGCGGCGCCGAAGCGGGGGTCGTACTGATCCATGCCCCGCAC
Source organism: uncultured Solirubrobacterales bacterium (assembly GCA_963743165.1). Lineage (GTDB taxonomy): Bacteria > Actinomycetota > Thermoleophilia > Solirubrobacterales > Solirubrobacteraceae > Palsa-744. The sequence goes on along the minus strand of CAVUOP010000007.1, from coordinate 10,782 downwards.
GAACAGTCGGACAGTGTCGTTCGGCAGCAGCCCGATGCACGGGTCGGCCGGGTTGTTCCCGTGTTGCCCTCCAGTTGGTTGCGCTTCGGCGCCCGCCGCCGCGGATTACGATTATCGGGCCCTGAGATCGGAGTGCGCCATGATGCAGCCGGGTCCGCCGTACGGAGTTCCGACGCGCGCCAACGATGCCGATCGCGCCGACGTCTGCGCAATTCTCGACAATGCCTACGCGGATGGCGAACTCGATCTCGAAGAACACCGACAACGATGTTCCTCGGCGATGTCGGCCAAGACGCGCAGTCAGCTTCTCGACTTGACTTCGCGATCTGCAGGCACGGCCGCCCGCATTTGTGCAGCAGCCGGCGATGGCGGTCCCGGCCACGCCGAGCCGGAAGTGGATCGTGGCGGCCATCGCCGGCGGGGGCGTGGCTGCCGTCGTTGGTCTCGGCATTCTCGGCTTCCTTGTTTTGAGGCCCAGCGGTTCAAGCCCATCGCCGGGCCCCCCAGCTCCGGCGCGGGCCGGCACCCTGGGTTCGGGAACCACAGGGACATTCCTTCCGCTGGCCGACGTGGTGGCCACGGTCTCCGGCGACTTCCAAGACCAAATCGGCCACGCGCCCGAACATGTCGACTGTCCCGGTGATCTGGCCGGCAGGGTCGGCGAATTCGAGCGGTGCTCGATTTCCGATAACGGCAAACGCTACAACGCGGACGTGACCGTTACGGCGGTCAACGGCAACCGGATTACCACGCACGAAGCGATCAATGAGGAGGTACTGTCACCGCGGCCGAGCCAGCCGTGAATCTGCAGAATTTTTGGCCTTGACGCGTGATGGTTAGGACGCACCGCGGCGATGTACGCCGAGCGGTTCCATCATTATCTCGATGACAAGCCCATTGAGCTTGCGGTGTTGACGGCATTCGCTGGGCTGATCGCAAAGGGGTAAACCAGCAGTCATCGACGTCGGTTGCGGAACCGGTTCCACCACAGCGTTATTGGCTGGTCATGGCGTTGAGATACGAGCAGAACGATGTCACCCCGTAGGTGCACCGTGGTCTGCCGTCACGCCACGCGACATCGATTATCAGCCTGCAGCATCCGGTCAGAATTTCGGGCCGGGAGGGGCTGGTGACCATGCAGGGCCTCGTCGGCTCGAAATCGAAGCTCAGGATCGCGGCCAGATTGACACGATGCACTGCCAAATACAGCCAGCCGACGGCCGAGTTTGCTCATCGCTGGCAGTATTTGGCAGTGTCATACGTCGAGTCGGCAGCGCGTCGATGGGCAACATGGGGGAGTGAACACACGCTCCGATCCTGAACAGTTCGTCGCCAAGTTCGCCGACTTTTGGGAACATCCGTCGCCGCAGCGGTTGCCGGAACTGCTGCACGCCGATGTGGTCCTGGTTCAGCCACTCGCAGCTCGCATGAACGGAATCGAGGCGGCACAAGCGGAGTTCCAACGCATCTGGCACTGTCTTCCGGACCTGCGCGCTCATGTCGATCGTTGGTGCGGAGCGGGGGACCTAGTATTCATCGAGTTCCGGCTTTACGGCCGTATCGGGGGCAAGGTCATCGAATGGCCCAACGTGAACCGACTCGTGCTGCACGACGGCAAAGCGATCGAACGCGTCACCTACTTCGATCCACTCACGATCCTGCCCACGCTCCTCCGACACCCGTCGATCTGGTGGCGGTGGTGGCACGCCCGCTTCATCACATGAAACGGCAACTCGTAGTCAAATTCATCGTGCCGAGCGAAAGCAGGGAGGGGACGAACCCGCGTCGCTACGCTGCCGTTGTACGGCGCGTGATCACCACTGAGTCAACCAACATCATCGCTGACGGCGTCGCCGGCCGCCGTCCCATCCCCGCCGTGCTGAACCGTCTTCTACTGGTCGCTGACGACGCCGTCTCGGTCCAGGAGGCATCGATCATCGCCCGGATGCGGATGCTCCTCCACCACGCCGGCCCGATCGCTCAACCGTCTGCCGCGCTCGGCATCGCGGCGATCCTCGAAGACCGCGACCGTTTCGCCGGCCGATACGGAGTCACCATCGTCTGCGGTAGCAATGTCGATGTCGACGCCTATCACGGTTGGGTCGGTGCGGCTGCCGCCCGAAGGGGTGGATAACTCGCGATATCGATCGCCGGGCATCATGGCTGAGATGAATTCGGATGCGGGCGAGTTCCATTTGGCGGTGTGCCGACGGTTCGGCGACACCGTTCAGTCTGCTGCCGGACAATGGGATCGCTTGTCTCCCTGCGAATCCTGGGACGCGCGGGCCGTCTTGGAGCACGTGATCGGCTTTCATGACGTGCTGTTGCTGCGCCCCCTTGGATTGAAGCCGGAGCGGCCGCGTGACGCCCCACAGCAACGCTGGGAGTTGACTTTCCAAGCACTCCGCGAGGCGTTGGGGCGGAAAGGTTTGTTCGAGCGGGTCGTACGGGTGCCGGCGGTGGGGAAGAACCCGGCGACGTCGCTGGATGCCCGAAAGCTGGTGCCACGTCTGACTCAGGACGTGTTGGTGCACACCTGGGACTTGGCCCGCGCCGTGGGGGCAGATGATCGGTTGGATCCCAAGTGGTGTGCGATTTTCCTCGATGATCTACCGGCCGAACCGGACGCCCTGAGCGTGTCCGGAATGTTCGCGACTCCAGTTGCCGTCAACGACCAAGCCGACGTTCAGTCAAGGCTGCTGGCCCGCCTCGGCCGCGACCCGTCATGGCAGCAGCTCTGAGGGGTTGGCTATGACGCGCGCGTTGATCGCGGCGGCCAAAGAGCGTTCGGCGCGCTGACGTCGGTCGCCGAGACCCACCATCAAGTTGATCGCCATTGGGGCCATTACATCTTCCAGCGCTCGGGAGTCGATGAATCCGCCCATCGCCAGCAGCACGAATCCGTGGGTGGCGCTTAAGATCTGGGTGGCCGCAGGGATCGGCTCCTGCGGTCGGATCCGCCCCGCTTCGATGACGCGCTCGACGGCAGTGACGAGCACCGACAGCGCATCTACCCCTTCGGCGAGATCCCACGGTGTTGCTCCATCGGATAAGGCCTTTTGAGCTCCGCCGAGATCGCTAAGACCGAACAACAACCGGTACAGCTGCGGGTTTTGCATCGCGAACTCGCCGTAGGCCAGCCCGCCAGCGATGAGATCGGCCATCGGGTCGTCGGTCTCGGGCACTCCGCGAGTGTGCTCGGCGAAGCGCGAAAGCCCTTCGCGCATGACCGCTTCAATGAGGTTGGGCATACCTCCGAAGTGCGTGTAGACCGCCATCGTGGACGCACCGATCTCGCCAGCTAATGTTCGCGCTTGAATCGCCGCCGGTCCGTCTCTTTCCAGTACGGCCAAAGCAGCGGCCACGAGGCGGTCCCGGGTGCTCAACGAGGGTTCGGTAGAAGTCATCGTTGACATGATGCCATAACGGACGTTATGTTCGTGACTAGGAATAACAATCGTTATGACTTGGTGCGCCAGCCCGCTCCTCGTCGCTTGGAGGACCGACATGGCTGTTAGAACTCCGGTATACCGACGGCTCATCCCCGGCGTCGGCGGCGTGTCCTTGATAGTGACGCTCTTTCTACCGTGGGCGCGCGTTGATGGCATCAACCGCACCGGTTGGGAGTTCAATGCAGTGGCTGCCGTGCTGTTCCTGATCGCTGGCCTTTTCGGGATCGTCACGGCGATCACTGGCGGTCAATACGGCGCGGGGCGTCCTGACCTATCGGTTATCGCCGCAACCGATTTACTCAACACCACCGCAATGTTGCTGCTCGCCTGGCTGATTCCTTTCGCCTTTCCCGTGCACGCCACCAGACAGACCGGCGTCTTCGGCGCGCTGATCTCAGCAGCTGCAATCGCTTTCGCCGTCGCCGACTACCGCCCTCTGCGGGGCGCACCCTGGTTTCCACCCATGAAACCCGCGAACCATCCCTCGCGAGTGTCCAGCAATAGTTAGCAATACGGATAGGGTGTAACGACATATATTGCGCCGCTTGATAATCGAGAGTAGTTAGCGCACGTTACGTCCGCGGCGGGCAGTGGAGTCAAGTCGGCCTGAGTGATTTGGACTCACCGCACCCGAAGCCGCGTTCATGCAATGTGACTTCCCCCTGGAAGATCCTGCAAGCAGCATTACGACGACGCCGCGACGGGTGAGCTCGATGCCGAGACAAAGACAAATCGGGCACGACCACAGAGCGGGTGATTATTTCAATAGCTATTGAAATACCGCTGGTTTAAAGGCATAGTTCCAGGGGACCAAGATCGGCGGCTCTGTCGTTCCTGTCCGAGCGCCTGAGAGAACTCAGCCGCGGAACGCGTCGATCGTGACGAATACGGAACGAGAGGGTAGTCACTTGACGTCTAAGGTTCCGCCAGCCAAGGTCGCGCGAGCCGTTGAACGGGTCCGCCACCACCTGTCGCGGCTGCGCCAACGCTCCGCTCCGCCTGCGGCGGTGATGATGGAATTGATCCTGAACGCATGGGTCGCTCAGGCGATCACGTCCGCGGCGGATCTTGGCGTGGCAGACGCCCTGGCAGATGGCCCTCTGTCCGGCGAGCAGCTGGCGGACAGAGTCGGCGCCGACGCCGACGCCTCTGAGGCGACTCATGCGCGCGTTGATCGGCATCGGGATTTTCCGCCAGCGCAGCGACGGGCGTTACGCACTCACCCCGCTCGCGGAAACACTGCGCACCGACGCGCCCGTGTCAATGGCCGGGATGGCGCGGTGGGTCGGGTCGCCTCAGCATCGCGAGCACTGGAGCCGCCTGACCGACGCGATCCGCACCGGTCATCCGGTAATTCCAGAGCTTCGCGGCAAACCGATTTTCGAGTACCTGACCGACGAAGCGGAGCTAGGTGCGATTTTCAACTCTGCCATGACCAACCTGTCCGAGTTCGCGACCGTGCCCTTGATCGCGGCCTACGACTTCAATGCGTTCGACACCGATCGTCGATGTCGGTGGGGGGCGCGGTCGGCTGTTGGCGGCGATCCTGGAGACGGCTCCGAATTCGCGCGGCGTGCTGTTCGATCTTCCGGAGGTCGTCGCGGGCGCCCCGGAGTTGTTTCGCAAGTACGGTGTCGACGACCGTGTGCGGATCGAAGAGGGCTCGTTCTTCGATTCCGCACCGGACGGCGGCGACGCCTATGTACTCAAGAACGTCATCCACGACTGGCCCGAGGAAGACGCGGTTCGCATCCTGAAGAACGTCCGCACCGCGGCCCGCACCGGCGCGCGACTGTTGCTCTGCGAGTTCGTCATTCCCGACCACGACCGCGACTTCCACGGCAAGTGGGTGGACATCGAGATGCTGGTCGTCGCCGGCGCGCGCGAACGCACCGCGGACGAGTACGGCCGACTGTTCGACCAAGCCGGTTTCCGGTTGAACCGCGTCGTCGACACCGTGTCGCCGCTCAGCATCGTCGAGGCGACCGCGGTGTAGCCGAGGCCACCTCCATTTCGGCGCGGCTGGCCGGACCGATCAGGACATCGTGGCGAATGCTCACGGGCGAGGGGATCGCGGATCAGCCCACGCGGGAGAGCGCAGCACGGGGTTATTGCGACGGCAGGTCCAGTCCCAGCTCGTCGGCGGGAGCGGTCAAGAACCGGTGCACTGCGGGCCCAACCAACGCGACCACCTCATCAACCCCGAGCGACGACAGGGGCGGCACGCGCATGATGTACCGCAGCATCGCGGTGCCGACGAGGTTGGTCGCGGCCAGCATCGCCCGCAGTCGCGCTTCGTCGCCACCGCCCAAGGCGCTGGACACCGCGGTGAGCAGATAGTCGTGCAGGAAACTCGCGAAACGCATCGTTGGCATCGCTGTTCGACGTCGCCGACTGCACCATCGAGGCCATGCTCGCGGCCGTATCGGGCTGCTCCCAGATACCGAGGTAGGCCCGTACCACGCGGCAGCCTAAGTCGTCGTCTTTCCGGCCCAGTTCAGTCGTCAGCAGGTCAGCCGGCAGCACCAACTTCATCGACTCGCGAAACAATGCCGCCTTCGAGCCGAAGAGATAGAGGACCATCGCCGGATCTACTCGCGCATCGTCGGCAATCGCTCGAAGCGTCGTCTTGTCATAGCCGCGCACAGCGAACTGCCGCTTTGCCGCGCGAAGGACCGCGTCGCGCGATACCGGCTCGCCTTGGCGTCTGCCGCGCCGCTTCATCATTTCCCCAGGTGGCGACACGTGTGAACGATATCATTTCAACCCACAGTGAAAAGTTGCCGCGCTGGGGTAGTGACGGAGCTACGCCGGCCAGCGTGACACCAATGGTTCGGGTCCCCATGCCGGCCAACGAGGGGAGCCGACGATGAGGCCAGAGCTCATCTGGGCCACGATGCGTGGGCCCTGCAGAGTGCTGTTGTCGTAGACGGTCGCCGAGTCGGCTCGGGTGATCGCAGTGGCGACGAGTGCCCACAGTCGTTGGTAGCGTTCCCGAATCTTGTCCTTCGGGCACGTCGTGTCCGCCGGCGCTGACCCGGTGGCTGACGCGTTGCACGGCCAGCTCCTCGGGGATCAGCACCACGTGCACGACGACGGTGTAGCCCGCCGCGTGGGCGGTGTCGATCAGCTCGAGCTTGGACGGGTGGGAGAACACCGTCTCGGCGATGAACGACCGGCCCAGCTCGATCAGCCGGTGCCCGGGTGTCGGCGGCGACGCGTGCGGCGTCGTAGGCATGCGCCGCCGGATCGTCGGGCCAGCGTTGCTTGGCGATCTCGTCGGCGTTGACGAACGACGCTGCGGGGCAGCAGCGGAGCGAGCGTCAGCTCGACGAACGTCGACTTGCCGGCGCCGTTCGGTCCGACGACGAGATCGAGCCGCTTCACCGGGGGCCGCGGCGATACTTTCCGCGGCGCGACGACGGCGCTCGGCGGACCACGGACTGAGGTGCCGTCGGGCCGGTACTCGACGATCTCGCCCGCCTCGTTGAGAGCCACCATCGTGATGCCGCGGGGGCGAGCACCGCGCCGTAGTCGATGCGCGCCAGGCTCTCCTCGATCGCAGCGGCGATCTCGGCGTTGAACACCACACCTTCCTCGACGGTCAGTTCGCGCAGTTCGAGGTCACCGGCCAGCGCGGCCTCGACGCGGCGCCGCGAGGCGGTGTGTTGCGCTCGACACTGCGCGACCGACCCGTGCCCAGTGGTCGAGCTGCTGTTTGGCCGAGCGGCTCTGCCGGGCGCCCTCGGCCGCGGCGCTGTCGAAGAGGTCCGCAGCGAAGCGGGTCACTCGATCTGCCGTACCCGGCATGGTTTCTCCCGTAATGTAGCAATCCGCAACATAGCGTAGCAGAATGCAACACTATGTTCGACGCCTGGCGCGAACATGCTGACAGCGCCGACGGAGAGCCGAGTGACTGTCTTACAAAACGTCGTACACTGTCGCTATGGCTGACACCATTACCTTCCGGCCGGACGACGACACATCGAAGGCGCTGGAGGTCTTGACCAAAGACGGCACGGCTGTATCCGCAGCCGTTCGATCTGCTCTGATCGATGCCGCACGACGGAAGGCCAGCGCGGCGATTCGCGCCGAGGCGGAAAGCCTTGCCGAAGACGAGTCCGACCGCGCTGAGGCCATGCAGGTGCTGCGCGATATGGAGACGCTGCGTGCGTGGTGAGGTCTTTCAGTTCCATGCCCCGCGGGGGAGCCGCGGTCACGAACAGTCCGGTTCCCGCTACGCCGTCGTCGTTCAGTCAGATCAACTGCCTCTGTCGACCTGGCTGGTTGCGCCAACGTCCACGTCGGCTCGTGCCGCCAGCTTTCGTCCCGAGGTTGAAATCGGCGGCGTGAATAACCCGGCTCAAGCGGGCTGGGCTGGTGGAATGCGCCGGCCCCGCCGGGGCAGACGAGCCCCAGCAAGAGTTCCGGATCACCGCCGGTGGCCAGCGGGAGCTCGCCGGATGGCTGCGCACCACGCCGTCTCCGGGCGCCCTGCCCGGCGATGAGCTGATACTGAAGATCCAGCTGGCCGGGCAGGTGCCCGGTACCGACGTGCACGAGGTGATCCAGGCGCACCGCCGGCACCTCATCGGGCTGATGCAGCGGCGGACCTGGGCCAGGCGAGACGGGGCCGGGCAGAATCCGGGCCGCGCCCTGGCCAGCTACGCCGAGATGTTCCGGCTGGACTCGGTTATCCGGTGGCTGGATGCTGCCGAGGGCCTGCTCGGCCCGGGCCCCGCCGCCCGCGCCCCCAGCCAGCCCCCGGCTGACCAGATCCGGGCCTCGAACGCCGGCCGGGAACAGGCCGTGGCCAGCCTCCGCGACCACTTCGCCGAGGGCCGGCTCACGCGCGCGGAGCTGGACGAACGGCTCACCACAGCGCTGAGCGCACGGACGGCCGGCGACCTGCGGCGCCTGATGGCCAACCTGCCATAACGCCCGGCGGTGCCCGCTCACCACAGTCCCAGGAGGGAGCCGAGGACGCGAGCGGCCTGGCCCCCGCCATCCTCAGCGATGCGGAGCGCGGCGGGCACGTCAAGGTCGCTGGCCAGTGCGGCCCGGACGGCGCCCACCGCGGCGCTGGTCGTCGCCGCCGCGCCGTCGGGGCGTCCGGCCGCGGCATGCAGCCGCTCCAGCAGTACTGCCGCCTGATCCAGGCTGGCGCGATCGTAGTCCCAGTCCTGGTCCCACCGGCGGCCCAGGATCAGCAACCGGACGGCCCCCGGGGCGTAGTCGTTGAGAAGCTCGCTGACCAGGACAAGGTTGCCGGCGGATTTGGCCATCTTGGCTCCGGCCACCCGGACCACGCCGACGTTCAGCCGCGCGCGGGCGAACGGTGTGACTCCGGTGAACGTCTCAGCGAGGGCTGCCTGGTAGGCGTGGTGCGGGAAGCGCAGGTCGCCGCCGCCGGCGTGGACGTCTACTGCCGGGCCGAAAGTGTGCAGTGCCATGGCCGCGCACTCGGCATGCCAGCCCGGGCGGCCGGGGCCCCACGGGCTCTCCCAGGCCGGCTGGTCCCCGTCGGATGCCTGCCACACCGCCACGTCGAACGGGTCGTCCTTGTGGGCATCATCCGGGTGGTCACCGTATTCCGCGGCCAGCCGCAGCGCGACCTGGCGGTCCAGCCCGGCCCGCCGGGCGGCGCCGGCGCCGCGGAAGTAGACCTGACCGTCCCGCTGGTAGGCCGCATCCCGGGCCAGCAGGCCTGCGGCCAGCCCGATCACCTGACCGACGTAGGCGTGCGCCCGGGGCTGCAGGGACGGCGGCCGGACGCCTAGGGCGGCGATGTCCCGGTCGAAGTAGAACTGCTGGATGACAGCGAACCGGCTGTAGGGGGAGCCGTCCCGGTTCGCAGCGGCCAGCAGCACATCGTTGACGTCGGTGACGTTGCGGCACACGATCACTTCAGTGCCGTCCGTTTGCAGCACGCGCGCGAGGGTGTCGATCCAGACGAAGGTCGCGGCGTGTCCCAGGTGGGTGACGTCGTAGGGGGTGATGCCGCAGGCGTACACGCGGGCCCGGCCCGCCAGCGGCAGCGCCGTCCCGCCTACGGTCATTACCTGCGGCAGGCCAGCCGCCCGCATCTGGTCCATCGGCAGCCTCCTCGTCGTCACCCGGGAAAGCGCATCCTGTGCCCGAGGCTATCCGGACGCGACCTGGCCCGGCCGCCGGTCGATGGTCACCCAGGCGCAGGACAACCGCCCCTGCTGCCAGGCAGCACCCCAGCCGCAGGATGATCATGTGAAGAAAATCGTGATCCTGGGCGGCGGTACGGGGGGAACGCTCACCGCCAACCGGCTGCGGTTTCTCCCAAAGGCACGTTTCCCATGGCAATTTATCCGCATTTCTTGCGAAAATAACGACGCCGCAGGCCGGGGTGCGGGCGTCATCGCCTGAATTGTGCGGTCATCCACTGGAGGGAGCAGCCGCGTGTCGTACGAGGACAAGATCATGGAACAAGCCCAGCCCTTCCTGGTGCCTGGTGAGCACGTCCTCGCCGCGTTCATCGCGCGGCCCCGGTCGTGACGCTCACCGTCCTGGGCACGTCCTTCAAGGTGGAGGTGGGCGGCGGCGGGGACGCCAAGGGCCTGGCCGGGGAAGTCGTGCGGGCCAACGCCGCCGTCTGAGGCGGGAGCAGCGCGCACGGCACGAGTCCAGCCGAAAAGGAGAGCACTGGGAGAGCCATTCCGTCCGGTAGCCCCGGTCGATCCGACGAACCTGCGGCCGATGCTGTTCCTGGATGTGGCCCGCCAGATCATGCTGAGCGAGGACTGGTCCCACCGCGCCGTGTCCGTCGTGATGGAGAGCCACACCGGGCCCGGGCGCTTCTCCTTCTACGGCGCCAATCACCCGGACATGATCGAGGAGGTCCACGCGCGCCGCGTCGACATGTCGATCCTCAACCCGGCGGCGCTGCTGACCATGGCGCACCGCGGCACCGGCGCGTTCGGCCGCCCGCGGGACGTGGCCACGATCGCCGTGCTCCCCCACTATGACCAGCTGGGGTTCGCGGTGGCCGGCCGGCTGGGGTTCACCAGCCTGGCCGACGTCGCGGCCGTCAAGTACCCGCTGCGGGTGTCCACCCGCGGGTCCATCGACGCGTGCACGCCGATCATGGTGGACGTCGTCCTGCGGTCCTACGGGTTCAGCCTCGACGACATCCGCGCCTGGGGCGGCGAGATCAGCCACGACCAGCCGATGCCCAACCACCCGTCCCGCATCGGGCGGCTGGAGCGCGGCGAGATCGACGCCATCTTCGACGAGGGCGTCGTCCTGTGGGCCGACCTGCTGGCCGCGGCCGGAGCCCAGCTTCTCCCGCTGGACCCCG
>CAVUOP010000006.1:0-346735 GCA_963743165.1 uncultured Solirubrobacterales bacterium | reverse complement strand
TGTTATTGCTACCCCCTGCTGCGGCCTTTGGCTCAGGCAATCTGGTAGCTTCCGAGTACCAGCAGTATCGCTATTCCGGTATCCAAAGATCAATGTCCCCAGGTTATTGGAATACCCTGTGGCTAACCGCTCAGTTGCCTTGGGGGACTTTCACCATCGGTAAGAGACCGTCCATCTGGGGCACGGGTTTGAGCTGGAACGGAACAGACAGCCGCTCGAGCGAGCAGGCAGCGTTGTTCGCCAACTATGGCCCGCTGAGCATCGGCATGGGTCTGTATCTGTCACGCAGAGGATCCGGCGAAACCAACGATACAAACGATTACTTCAATCTCGATTTTGACAAGAATAACAAGAGAGTTTACGATTTCACGTTCCCCAACGTCACCTATAGAAGCGGACCTCTTGATATGGGCTTTCAGCTCAACTTTGTTTCGGTCCATAGGGGCAGCGAGAGATTTATCGGCTTTGACAGAATAACCAGCACGTCAGCGTGTCAGATGAAATACCGACGACTTCTACGGCGGCGCGTACTTGAAGGACAATAACGGCCGGTTCTTCTTCAACACTGAATTTGACTTTTATGAGAGAATCGATAGATATTCCGGTTTGATTCCGACAAGCTCCGCATTCAGATGGAGCCTTGCCCCGACTTATCTCGAAGGCTACAGGCTCATGGCTGAAACAGGAGTGCTTTGCGGACCGACAAAGCTGGCCTTCCTGTATGCGTGGCTCGGTGGAACGGATAGAAGAGGGTTTGGAACGCCGCCTGTTGGTTCGGGAACAACCCCCAATGCCAACACCGGTATGGTTGGTATAAACCAGGGCACATCCCTAATCCTTGCACGCCGTCTACAGGGACCCCGAACCCCATGTTGCAGTCCCAGTCGGCTTCCAATACCGGTCTGTTTAGACCTTACAGCTACCTGATGGTTTACAACTACGGTTTGGGCGCATTCTTTAACGCCGACACATGTTCCGGATACGCTGATGACGCTTCTATTTTGGCAGCTCGTTTGGACTACGCCGTAGCCGCCAACTTGAACGTTTACATCAGCGGAATATGTGGGCTGACAGAGTCGGCAACGCCTATGGTTGGGGATATTTGAGCCCGATCAATCAGGTCGGCGCTGCGCCGACGAACGTTACAGGCACCTCAGTTTACGGGAATGTATAGAGGCGGCGCCTCCTTCGCCACAAGAAGACCCACCATCCCTGACAACAACCTCGGATGGGAAGTTGACGCAGGCTTTGACTGGAAGCTCTTGGAAGGTTTGACCGCCAGCCTTACCACCGCTTACTGGCAGCCCGGCGAATGGTTCAATTGTACGCTTGTATCGACAAGTCGATAGCAGCCTGGATGTCCAGAGCACTCAGGCCGCTGGAACATTCCCTGTTCGGTGTTAATCCAGTCAGACCTATCGACCCGATATTCGGCCTTGAGTTCAAGATAATCGGCGAATTCTAATCGCCGGCGCACATAGCTGAGTAGAAAAACGGAGGTAACCCCTCCGTTTTTTCTTTTTTGGTAGAAGTAATGTGGCGTGGGATGAAATAGAATGATGAGGAAATCATGGATTTACGGCATCATATACCCATCATGAGATAAGAGGCCCATGTCTTGAGTGAAGTAGTCAAAGTGGTTCCGAAACAGAATTATTGCCTGGAGGTCGAACTGGTGGGCGGCCGGAAAGGGCTGATTGACGTGAAGCCGTTCCTGGAGCATTTCTTGTTTGAACAACTGAAGGAAAAGACTCTTTTCGATCAAGTTGAGGTCGACAGATTCGGCGGCGTAAAATGGCCCAATGGAGCCGATATTTGTATGGATTGGATTGAAGGAGGAAATGGCGTCACCGACTCCGGCGGCATGACCTGCCACGCCGCGATCGTCTCGCGGGAGCTTGGCATTCCCGCCGTCGTCGGTACCGGCGATGCCACAAGCAAGCTGCGCGACGGTGAGATCGTCACGGTCGACGCCACCAACGGCGCGGTGCTCGAGGGCGAACGCGGCCCCGTGGCCGCCGTGGGGACACAGGCCAAGGCGCCATCCGCACCTGTGCCCGCCCCGGCGCGGGTCGTGACGGGCACGCAGATCCTCGTGAACCTGTCTGAGCCCTCGCAGGTGCAGCGGGCTGTCGCGCTTGACGTTCGACGGCGTGGGGCTTTTGCGTGCCGAGCTGATGGTGCTCGAGGCGCTCGGTGGCGATCATCCCCACACGCTGCTCCAGGAGGGTCGCGGCGAGGAGCTCGTCTCCTCGATGGCTGACGGGCTAAGCGCGTTCGCGAGCGCTTTTGCGCCGCGACCGATCACCTACCGAACGATCGACTTCCGCACGAACGAGTTTCGCGGCCTGCGTGGCGGTGAGAGCTTCGAGCCCCAGGAGTCAAACCCGATGATCGGCTACCGCGGCGCGCTGCGCTATACGCGGGAGCCCGCCGTGCTCGCGCTGGAGCTGACGGCAGTGCGGCAGGTGTGGGATCAGGGTCATCGCAACCTGCACGTGATGCTGCCGTTCGTTCGCACGACCGAAGAGCTCCGGCGCTGCCGCGAGCTGGTCGGCCAGTCGGGGCTGCTCGCGCGGCGCGGCTTCGAGCTGTGGGTGATGGCCGAGGTCCCCTCGGTGCTGTTCAATCTCGCCGACTATGCCGCATTGGGGGTCGCCGGCATCTCGATCGGCTCGAACGACCTCACGCAGCTAGTGCTGGGGGCCGACCGTGACAACGAGGTGCTGGCCGATACCTTCGACGAGCGCGACCCGGCGGTCACGGCCTATCTGCGCGAGCTGATCCCGCGCGCTCACGCGCTGGGGTTGCGCACCTCGATCTGTGGGCAGGCGCCGTCGGTTCACCCCGAGTACGCCGAGCTTTTGGTACGCGCGGGGATCGACGCGATCTCCGTCAACGTGGACGCCGTTGAGCGCACGCGGGCGCTGGTGGCCTCTGCCGAGCGGCGCGTGTTGCTCGATTTCGCGCGAGCACATGGAAAGCCGGAGATGAGGCAAAGCGGAGATGGGGCACAGTCCTGGGCATCGGGGCTGACCACCGTGATGCTCCGTAGTGAGCACTGAGCGGTCCTGGTGGACCCATCGGATAAAGCGGCATGGTGGCCGGCGCGAAGATGCAATCCCGATCAGACGCGAGCCGAAAGGAGCCTGAGATGAAGGCCCTCGTTTATCACGGCCCCGGCCAGCGAGGCTGGGACACGATCGACGATCCCACGATCCTCGACCCAACCGATGCGGTCGTGCGGATCGACACCTCTACGATCTGCGGCACCGATCTGCACATCCTCAAGGGAGACGTGCCCGAGACCACGCCGGGCACCGTGCTCGGCCACGAGGCCGTCGGCACCGTCCAGGAGGTCGGCGCGAGTGTCACCACCGTCGCACCCGGCGACCGGGTGCTGATGTCGTGCGTCAGCTCCTGCGGGCGCTGCCGCTTCTGCAAGGAGCGCCGTTACGGACAGTGCCTCGGCGGTGGCGGATGGATCTTCGGTCATCTCATCAACGGGCTGCAGGCCGAATACGCGCGCGTACCGTTCGCCGATAACTCCGTCTATGAGGTCCCCGAGCAGCTCAGCGACGAGCAGGTGCTGTTCCTGGCCGACATCCTCCCGACCTCCTTTGAGGTGGGCGTACTCAACGGCATGGTCTCACCGGGCGATGTCGTGGCGATCGTCGGGGCCGGACCGATCGGTCTGGCAGCGATCCTCACCGCTCGCCTTTACACCCCTGGACGGATCGTGGCGATGGACCTCGCCGACAGTCGTCTCCAGAGCGCGCGGCGCTTCGGTGCGGATACGACGATCAACAACTCAAGCCAGGACGCCGTGGCGATTGTCATGGAGTTGACCGATGGGCTCGGCGCCGATGTCGCCTTCGAGGCTGTCGGTGTTCCCGAGACCTTCGAACTGGCCGCCGATCTGATCCGGCCCGGCGGGCGCGTGGCGAACATCGGTGTTCACGGTAAGCCCGCCAGCCTGCATTTGGAGAAGCTGTGGATTCGTGACGTCACGATCACGACGGGACTGGTGGACACGTTCAGCATCCCGCAGCTGATGAGGCTGATCGCAAGCGGTCGCCTGGACCCGTCACTGTTCGCTACGCACCGCTTCGCGCTCGGCGAGACGATGGCCGCCTACGACACGTTCGCCGACGCCGCGAACACCAATGCCCTGAAGGTCGTCCTGCAGGGCACGAACGGCACCCGCCAGACGACGCAGACGCATACGGAGACGAGCCGGAGCGCGGCGCCGGCGTGAGCTCGCCAGCCGACACCCTCCGAAGAAAGTACGGATACCCGGAACCCCCGGGGGACGGTAGCTTGCCTGGCGAGATGTTGGGCAGGCCAATCCGAGGAGGCTCATCGTGAATCCTGTGAGCGTTATGGGCGCGATCTTCAACCTGAACCATCCCGCGCACATCGTGGAATGGCACTTCATCCAGCTGTCGGTCGCGAACATCGTCGCGATCGGCCTGATGATCCTCGTGTTCGTCCTGGCAATCGTGCTGCCATTCCCCGGCGCAGCGCGACGGCGCAGCGGAGCATCATCGTGAGCGCCACCGAGACCCCCGCCTCCTCTTGGACAGGTCGTGTCCGTGAGGCCGCCGTCGAGGCGCTGCCACCAGAGAAGCTGCTGCCCGAGGAGCAGCCGACCTACGTGGCCTCCTGGATCTACGTGTTCGGGGTCGCAAGCATCGCCTCGCTGGTGGTGATCATCGCCTCCGGCTGCATCCTTACGCTGAAGGGTCCCGCGTGGTGGCACTACACCGGCCTCGGGCACTTCTTCAACAGCATTCACCTGTGGGCGGTTGAGCTGTTCTTCTTCGTGATGGTCGTCCACCTTTGGGGTAAGTATTGGATGGCGGCGTGGCGCGGGGGACGCACCCGTGTTTGGATCACCGGGGCGATTATCTTCCTCGTCGCGGTGCCGACCGCATTGACCGGGTATGTCTCCCAGCAGAACTTCGACGCGCAGTGGATCTCGACACAGGCCAAGGACGGATTGAACTCCGTCGGCGTCGGAGCTTTCTTTAACGTCA
Source organism: uncultured Solirubrobacterales bacterium (assembly GCA_963743165.1). Classification (GTDB taxonomy): domain Bacteria; phylum Actinomycetota; class Thermoleophilia; order Solirubrobacterales; family Solirubrobacteraceae; genus Palsa-744. The sequence continues at coordinate 341,696 of CAVUOP010000006.1, read as the reverse complement.
CGAACTTCGGGCAAATGTACAGCTACCACGTGCTGCTGCTGCCGGCGGCCGTAGTCGCGCTGGTCGTCGCGCATGTGCTGCTGGTGCGCCGCCACGGCGTCGTGCCGCCATTCGAGCTCAAGGACCACGAAGCCTCACAGACCGCAACGACCGCTGGGAGTGACACTCCGAGCTCTGCAGTGCGGGGCTCGCGCCCCAGCAGCGATGGAGTGGCGTCGTGAGTGTGCGCGACCGGCTGCGCTCCCGTGATGATACGGGTCCTTGGCGGGGTGCTTATGCCCCCTACGATCTCGTCAAGGAGCTGTGTATCGCAATCGGTGTGATCACACTGCTCGCGGTCCTGTTGACCGTGCTGTTCTCCTCGCCTGATGACAAGCCGAGCACGATCGCGCAGTGGTCGCGCCAGCAGCCCGTGAACTTCATTACCGCGGCGGCAAAGGAGCTGAACGGCACGAGCCCCACCGCCGAATACGGCCCCCCGTATAACCACAACGGAGAAGGTCAGCACGCCGCCTTCATCCACCTGCAGAAGTGGCTAGGCGTCAGCCACCCGATCGATACTGCGCAGGATTTCGTGATCGGCCCTTTGCGGGCGATCCCCAACGATTCCTCGTTGCAGAGCGCGACCGCTGAATACCAGGCCGCACCGGAGCAGACACGCAAGGCGTGGGGCGAAGCGTACGCCAAGCCGCTTGAAGAACGCGAAACGGCACTTGAAGAAAAGCAGACACCCAACAACGCGGTAACGGTTAATCCGACAACGGGCACCGTGATTGTCAACGCCAGCGGCGCAGGTCCCGTGCCGCTGATGATGGCGAGCCTTCTGAGTCAGGCCAAGAGCGGCGGATTGGATGGTGCATTGTTGACCAGTAGCCAGTTCTTTCAGACCGACTACACCAAGCCGCTGCTGTTCATGGCCGATGGCGGCCTGCTCTCTGAACGCGCTGAAGCCCAGCACCTGCTCGGCGAGCAGTGGGGCATGATGAACGAGACCGGCAGCTACCCCGGCCAGGTGTGGCTGTGGCTCTACACCCTCTGGTACCAGGTCGAACCCTTTAAGTCATCTGAAAACGCAGACATCCTTGTGATGCTCATGATGGGTGTACTGAGCCTCGCGTTCGTCTGCATCCCGTTCATTCCCGGGGTGCGCAGCCTCCCGCGCCGCATCCCCGTCTACAAGCTGATCTGGAAAGAGCACTACCGCTCCCAGCAGAGCTTGTAGCGCGGACGTGCTGTCGGACACTGAGCTGCGCGCATTGGACGCCTACTGGCGGGCCGCGAACTATCTGTCGGTCGGCCAGATATACCTGCTCGACAATCCGCTGCTGCGCGAGCCGCTTGCGATTCAGCACGTGAAGCCGCGTCTGCTCGGGCATTGGGGCACGACCCCTGGCTTGAACTTCCTCTATGTGCACATGAACCGGGTGATCCGGGAGCGGGACCTGAATGCCCTCTATGTCGTGGGTCCTGGCCACGGTGGCCCGGGGGTTCTCGCGAACGTCTACCTGGAGGGCACTTACAGCGAGGTCTACCCCCACATCGGTCGTGATGAGGAGGGCCTGCGCAGGCTGTTTCGCCAGTTCTCCTTCCCTGGCGGTATCCCAAGCCACGTGGCACCGGAGACACCGGGGTCGATCCACGAGGGCGGCGAGCTCGGCTACTCCCTCGCGCACGCCTACGGGGCCGCGTTCGATAACCCCGACCTGCTCGTCTGCTGCGTCGTCGGCGACGGCGAGGCAGAGACAGGCCCGCTGGCCACGAGCTGGCACTCCAACAAGTTCCTGAACCCGGCCCGCGACGGCGCGGTACTCCCGGTCCTGCATCTGAACGGCTACAAGATCGCCAACCCGACGGTGCTCGCGCGCATCCCGCCAACAGAGCTGCGGTCTCTGATGGAGGGCTACGGGTACGCGCCGCGCTTCGTCGAGGGCGATGACCCGCAAGTGATGCACCAGATGATGGCCGCGACCTTGGATGAGGTCACGGCGGAGATCGCGGAGATCCAGCGTCGCGCCCGCAATGAAGACCCCGCCCACCCGTCCGAGCGTCCGTGCTGGCCGATGATCGTGCTCCGCACCCCCAAGGGTTGGACCGGCCCGAAGGTGGTCGACGGGCTGCCGGCGGAGGGATCGTTTCGCTCCCATCAGGTTCCGCTCGCCGACCTCGCTGGGAATCCCGAGCACCTGCGTCAGCTCGAGGAGTGGCTGCGCTCCTACCGTCCCGAGGAGCTGTTTGACGAGGATGGCGCGCTCCGGGCGGAGCTGGCCGCGCTCGCGCCCGAAGGTAAACGGTGCATGGGCGCGAACCCACACGCCAACGGCGGTGCGCTGCTGCGCGATCTCGAGCTGCCTGACTTCCGTGACTACGCCGTCGAGGTGCCGGCGCCGACGGCGAGCATCAGCGAGCCCACACGGGTGCTCGGCGCGTTCCTGCGCGATGCGATCGTTGCCAACCCGGCGAACCTCCGCATCATGGGTCCTGACGAGACGGCATCCAACCGCCTGGGCGCCGTGTTCGAGGTCACCAACCGCGCGTGGGACGCTGAACGGCTCCCGAGCGACGACCATCTCGCGCCCGATGGGCGTGTTATGGAGGTCTTGAGCGAGCATCTCTGCCAGGGCTGGCTGGAGGGCTACCTGCTGACAGGTCGGCATGGTCTGCTGAACAGCTACGAGGCGTTCATTCACATCGTGGACTCGATGTTCAACCAGCACGCGAAGTGGTTGAAGGTGACACGCGGCATCCCGTGGCGCGCGCCGATCGCTTCGCTGAACTATCTGCTCTCTTCGCACGTGTGGCGTCAGGACCACAACGGGTTCTCCCACCAGGACCCAGGGTTCATTGACCACGTGGTCAACAAGAAGGCGGAGGTCGTGCGTGTGTACCTGCCGCCGGATGCGAACTGTCTGCTGTCGGTTGCCGATCACTGCCTGCGTAGCCGCGACTATGTGAACGTGATCATCGCCGGCAAGCAGCCGGCGCTCAACTACCTGACGATGGACGAGGCGATCGCGCACTGCACGCGTGGGGTCGGCATCTGGGATTGGGCTTGCAGCGACGGTGAGCAGGAGCCCGACGTGGTGCTTGGCTGCGCCGGGGACATCCCGACCCTTGAGAGCGTCGCGGCAGTGGCGATCCTCCGCGAGCGTCTACCTGAGTTGAAGGTGAGGCTTGTGAACGTTGTCGATCTGATGCGCCTGGAGCCCGACACCGAGCATCCCCACGGACTGCCCGACGCCGAGTTCGACGCGCTGTTTACGACCACCCGACCGGTGATCTTTGCCTACCACGGCTACCCGTGGCTGATCCACCGTCTCACCTACAAGCGCACCAACCACGCCAACTTCCATGTCCGTGGCTACAAGGAGGAGGGCACCACCACGACGCCGTTTGACATGGTGATGCTCAATGACCTGGACCGCTTTCATCTCGTGATGGATGTGATCGACCGGGTTCCCGGCCTGGCTGAGCACGCGGCGCACATACGTCAGGAGATGGTCGACGAGCGGCTACGCCACAGGGCTTACACACGCGAGCACGGACAGGACCCGCCCGATGTCACAGACTGGTGCTGGCCCGGCTCGAACGAGGCTCGATCAACATAGGCTCGGCGATGCGGGTCCTGGTCGTCAACGCCGGCTCAAGCAGCCTGAAGCTGACGCTGCTCGCCTGGCCCGTGAGGGTGACGGAGGAGACAAGACGCTCGCCGCGCGGGAGCTCGATGCTCCTCGCGCGCAGGTGAACCAGGACGAGCTCCGAGCCGCGCTCGACACGGTGATGCGCGAAGCGGATGCGGTTGGACACCGCATTGTTCACGGAGGCGAGCGCTTCCGCAAGGCGGTGAGGATCGACGCCGATGTGAAGGCGGCGATGCGCGAGCTGGGCGACCTCGCTCCGCTTCATCAAGCCAAGTCGCTCGCCGCGCTAGATGCCGTCACGGCGGAGCTGCCGAAGCTGCCCGCGGTCGCTTGCTTTGACACGGCTTTCCATGCGACGCTGCCGCCGGCCGCTTCGACCTACGCCTTGCCCGCACAGTGGCGGGAACGCTGGGGGCTGCGCCGCTACGGCTTTCACGGCCTCTCGCACTCGTGGGTCGCGCGGCGCACGCCTGCGCTGCTCGAACGGGACGCCGCGGGGCTGCGGATCGTCAGCTGCCATCTCGGTGCTGGAGCGTCGCTGTGCGCGATCAAAGACGGCCGCTCGCTCGACACGACGATGGGCTTCACGCCGCTCGAGGGGCTCGTGATGGCCACCCGATCGGGCAGCGTCGATCCGGGGATACTGTTGTGGCTGGCAGAGCATGAGCGGCTGACCGCAGCGGAATTGGCGGACGCGCTCGAGCACCGCTCCGGGATGCTCGGCTTGGCGGGCAGCGCTGACATGCGTGAGATCCTCGCGGGTGCTTGTGTAGGTGAGCCCGCGCCGCGCCTGGCCTTGGATGTGTATGTCCATCGGCTGCGCGCGGGGATCGCCTCGATGGCTGCCGCGCTCGATGGCCTGGACGCGCTCGTGTTCACCGGCGGCGTCGGCGAGCACTCGATGGAGATACGCGCGCGGGCGGCGGCTGGGCTCACGTTTCTCGGCGTGACAGTCGATAGCACTCGCAACGCGCAGTCACAAACCGACCGTGAGATTGGAGCCCAGGGCGCGCGCGTCCGCACGCTGGTCCTTACCGCCCGGGAGGACATCGAGATCGCACGGCAAGTCAGGGCTGTGCTGGGAGGCCATCCTTCGCCACGGGAGTGACTTCGCCTCCTATGCCCTGCTCAGATACTGCTTGGCGTCAGGTGAGCGGCGTCTGCGAGCGCGTGCTCGCGGCGGCGCAGCAGGTAGCGGCGCAGCTCGTCCGAGCCCCACACGATCAGCGGGAAGGCGAGCAGCAGGAGCAGGTCCTTGGGTGGCGGGCCGGCGGTCGCGAGCAGCGACTGCAGCGGGGGTGCGTAGACGACGAGCGCGGCGACGAGTATCTCGGCGGCGATGCCGAAGAGTAGGTAGGGGTTGCTGAACGCGCCGATCGAGCGCAGCGAGGCGCGCTGGGTACGCACGGCGAACGCCGTCCCGATCTGTCCGGCGATCATGCCGAGGAAGGTCATCGTGGTGGCCTGCAGGTAGGCGTGGTGAAGGGGCGTCCCGGCGCCGGTCGCGTCACCCGGATGCCAGCCGGCTCCTCCGAGCACGAGGAAGAAGCCGCCGAGTGAGAGCAGCGCGACGAGCAGGCCGAGGAACAGCCAGGCGCGCACGAGCATCGGCCCGCGGATCACGCCCTCCGAGCGGGGCCTGGGCGGGCGACCCATGATTCCGGGTTCGGCGGGGTCGCGGCCGAGCGCGAGCGAGGGCAGCGTCTCGGTGGCGACGTCGAAGGTGAGCAGCAGCAGCACGGGCAGCGGGAGCGGGATCGCGCCGCCGGCGAGCGCGAACACGACGAACGGTAGGACCTCGGGTGTGGCGTGGGCGAAGATGTAGACGATGAACTTGCGGACGTTGTCATAGACCTGTCGCCCGGCCTCGATCGCGGTGACGATCGTGGCGAAGTCATCGTCGGTGAGAATCATCGTCGCGGCCTCTCGTGCGACGTCGGTGCCCGAGCGGCCCATCGCGACGCCGATGTCCGCGCGGCGCAGCGCGGGCGCGTCGTTGACGCCATCGCCGGTCATCGCGACGACGTGTCCCTGCGCGCGCAGTGCCTCGGCGATGTGCAGCTTGGCCTCTGGCGAGGCGCGCGCGAAGATGACCTCGCCTCCGTCGGCGAGCAGCTGTTCGATCTCACGCTCGTGGGTGTGGTCGAAGCGCTCGGCGAGAACGACCTTCGAGTCCTCACCGCCGATCCCGACCTGCCTGGCGATCGCGGCGGCGGTCAGTGGGTGATCGCCGGTGATGACGATGATGCGGATGCCCGCGGCGTGGCAGCGGGCCACGGCGTCCGCGACCTCCGCCCGCGGCGGGTCGAGCATCGTCATCAGGCCGAGAAAGCACAGCTCGCGCTCGGCCTGCTCGCGGACGGGAGCCTCGCTGGCGGCGGACAGCGACTTCTCGGCGAGCGCGAGGACGCGCAGCCCTTGCTGGGCGTAGCTCTCCACCTGCCGGATAATCCGATCGCTCCTCTCCGGATCGAGGGGCCTCTCGCGTCCGTCCTCGCCGAGCGTGCTCGTGCAGCGGGGCAGAACCGACTCGGGAGCGCCCTTGGTGTGTATCCGCTCGTCCTCGCTCCCGCTGTCCAGCGTGCTCATCAGCTTCAGCTGCGGATCGAAGTTGTAGCGGTGGCGGCGGCAGCGCTCGCGGGTGGCGGGCTGGATGTCGGCGCCGAGCGCGCGGGCGCCGAACAGCAGGGCGATCTCGGTCGGATCCCCGGCGGACTGGCCGTCGGGTTCGAGACGCGCGTCGTTGCATGTCGAGGCCGCGTCGGCGAGCGCTCGCAGTGCGTGCGTCTGCGCCTCACCGGACGGCGTGGCGTTCTCCTCGAGGGTTCGCTCGCCGGCGAGTGTCCAGGCCGCGATCGGGCGCATGCGATTCTCGGTCAGCGTCCCGGTCTTGTCGGTGCAGATCGCGTCTGTCGAGCCGAGGGTCTCCACGGCGCTCAGGCGCTTGACGAGCGCGCCGCGGCGTGCGAGCAGGCTCACGGCGACCGCGAGCGCGAGCGTGATCACCGGCAAAAGACCCTCGGGCACGTTTCCCGCGAGCAGACCGACGGCGAACACGACGCTGTCCTTCAGCGAGAGGCCGGCGCCGAAGATCGCGAGTGGCACGAACGCTACGGCCATCCCGACGGCGATCGCGGCGATCAGCCACGCGACGCGGCGCACCTGGCCCTCAAGCGGGCTGGGCTGAGCCTTGACGCGCTCGGAGAGAGCAGCGATCCGTCCGAGCTCGGTGTGCATCCCGGTCGCGAACACGACCGCGTGCGCCTCGCCTCCGGTAGCGCTGGTGCCGCTGAAGATGAGGTCGCGTGCGGCCAGGCGTGGCACGTCTGAGTCCTGCAGCTCGGCGGAGCGCAGCGCGGGCACCGACTCGCCCGTCAGCGTGGAGAGATCGACCTCGAGCGCACCGGAGAGCAGCCGCATGTCGGCGGCGATGCGATCTCCCTCCTCGATCACCACGATGTCTCCGGGTATGAGTCCGGTGGCCTCGATGACCTGCGGGGCGCCGTCGCGCAGCACAGTGGCGTGCTGGGGCATGTAGCGGGCGAGCGCCTGCACCGCGCGCCCGGCCTGGAGCTCCTGCACGAACGCGAACGCGGCGTTGAGGACGATCACGAGCAGCACAGCGATCGCGACGGTCTGACTGCCGACCGCCAGCGACAGCCCCGCCGCGAGCCACAGCAGCAGCGCGAGCGGATGCGTCAACTGCCGGGCGAGCTCCCCCGGCCAGCGCCAGCCGCCGCGCTGGCGCAGCTCGTTCGGACCGTACTGCGCGAGGCGCCGCTGCGCCTCGCGTGTGGAGAGCCCCTCGCGGGAGCTGCGCAGATCGCGCAGCAGCAGATCGACGGCCTGCTCTGCGTCAACCTCGCTCCTCAGCGCAGGCTCGCTCATGTCCGAGCAGGCGACGCAGGGCCTGGCGCGGACTCGCTGCCCGTGAGCGAGCGGAGCAGTCGCAGCTCCTGCATCAACAGGCGCGGCAGCAGGAAGTGCTCGCGCACGTGCTCGCGCCCGCGCTGCCCGAGCTCTGCCGCCAGCTGCCGGTTCTGCAGCAGCTCGAGCATCGCCGTGGCGCACTGCTCGGTGCTCTGCACGAGTCGGCCTCCCACGCCGGCGGGCATCTGCAGGGGGATGCCTCCGGCGCGCCCGGCGACGACGGGTGTTCCCTTCCACAAGGACTCGGAGACGACGAGGCCGAAACCCTCGCGGATCGACTTCTGCACGATTACCTCTGAGAGGCGCTGGAAGGCGTTGACCTCGACGTTGCCGACACCCGTGAGGTTGGTGTAGATGTGAATCATGGGGTCGCGCTCGGCGGCATCCGATACCTGCTGGTAGACCTCCCAGCCCTCGGGGTCATCGAGCGCCATCGAGCCGACCAAGGCGAGCTGCAGCTCACCGATCTCCTCGCGCACCAGCCGGTAGGCGTCGATCACGCCGAGCGGGTCCTTCCAAGCATCAAAGCGCGAGACCTGCGTGACGAGCCGTCCGGGGATCTCCACGCCGATCCAGTCGAGGATCTGGCTCGCCACGGCTGGGTCGAGGTCGATGTTCTTGGGGCTCAGCGGGTCGATCGCGGGAGCGATCGCCTCGACGCGCTGCACGGGCAGGCCGGGGGGCACGAACTCTCCCATCGTGAACACGGCCGCGTCGAAACCCTCAAGGCACGGGGCGAGAAAATGCCAGGCATCGGGGTTCGGCTCGCTCGTGTCGATGTGGCAGCGCCACACCCAACGCGCCTCACCCTTGCCGTGCGCCTGCAGCAACCCGACCGGCTGAGGGTCGTGGATGACGATGAAATCGTAGGCGCCGTCGAGCGTCGCGGCGTTCTCCTCGTTGCACTCGCGGTAGGCCACCTGCTCGGCATCGCTCAGCGATCGTGGGGCGCCCTGCAGCGCGTTGTGCAGCGCCTTGGTGGCGTGGAAGAAGTCGGGGTTGCCGCCGATCACCTTCCAGTCCACGGAGAGGCCGAGGTCGCGCAGCAATGGGACGCTTGAGCGCAACAACTCTGAGACGCCGCCGCCGTAGGCGGTTGCGTTGACGTGCAGGATGCGCGCGCCCTGGAGTGCCTGGGCGTGCTCGCGCAGCTCGGCCATCACCGCCGGTGGTGCGATCCCGTCGTAGGAATCAAGTGCCCAGCGGCCGACCGCCACCTTCTGAAGCACGACGCGCTCCCCTACTGCCCTGTCAGGTCGCGTCGCCTGAAGACCCATATCGCAGCGAGGGCACACCCCGCTGCCGCGGCGAGCATCAGGGCGGCGGCGCCGGTGCGAAATGGCTGGGTGGGCACAAGCCCGACGTGCGCGAACGGCGTCACGTCCACGAGCCACTGCGGGACGCCGAGCAGCGAGCCGACCAGCTGCCACAGGAACGCGACGGTGACGAGCCCGTAGGCGATCCCGGTGCTTGCGCGCGGCACGATCGCATAGGCGAGCGCGGCGATGCCGAGGAACAAGAGCGCGACCGGCAGGCAGTTCGCGCCGGCCTCGAGCATCCGCGGCAGCGACGATATGGATGCCCCTGAGGTCGGCGCCGACCCAGGTCAGCACGCCGGCGGTGAGCGAGAGTGCACAGGCGCCGGCGCCGCGCGAGCGCCAGGCGCCCGCCGAGCCAGCGGCGTGCGGCTGACGGGCAGCGCGAGCAGCGTCTCCAGACCGCTCGTCGGCTTCCTCGTGTCGGGCGGCGCCGACCTGCGCGCACGCGAACAGGCTGACAGCGAGGACGAAGAACATGAACACGAACGCGAGATAGCCGGTCGGTGTCACGATCGAGCCCGGAGCCGAGCTTGGCCAGCTCGTGCTGCACGCTCGGCGGAGATGCCGGCCGAGGAGACGCTCTTGGAGACCACCCCGAGGATGAGCGCGAACACGCCGACCCTGCTCGTCCACACGAGCAGGCTTGCTCGCTCGACGCGCAGCGCCTGCGCGGTCGGCGAGGAGAGCAGCCCTAGGCGCGGCTCAGCGCTGTCGCGCGCGGGCAGCATGCCGGTGCCGATGTCGCGCCGCGGCGGCGATCCGTGCGCCGACCGCCAGCAGCAGCACGCTCGCGGCGGCCGGAAGCAGCAGCGCGAGCGGCTGGGCGCCCGTGAACGGGCGCAGCTCCTCGGCCCAGCCGAGTGGCGTCATCCAGCGCAGCCAGCCGGCGCCGGCGGCGGTGTCGGCGATCACGCGCAGCAGGAAGCATCAGTGCCGACGACCGCGCCGCCGAGCTCAAGCGCAAGGCGGCGGGTCGGCGCGAGCTGGCTGGCTCAGAGCGCCAACCCCGACGAACACGGGCACGACCGAGACGGTCGCGAGCGCGAGATAGGCCGACGCCGCCCGCCGGGAGGCCGCCGACGACGAAGCCGGCGAACTCCGCCGAGCCACAGGAGCAGCGACTCCCGCCGCGATCGCCGTCATCGCCGTAGACGTACGTCGTGCGCCGCGCCGACGATCCCGGCGAGCACGAGCTCCATGCGGCCGGTGTCCTCCTCGGTGCGCAGCGCGCGCACCGCGGCGAGCAGCCCGAACACAGCGGCGAAGATCGCGAGCGTCCCGCCGACGCGCCAGGCGGTGTAGCCGCTGACGGTGAGCAGATCGTGGGGCTCGCCGTAGAACAGGCGCAGCGCCTTGTTGTCGACCGAAGCTGCGGGCGAAGGCGAGCCGCTCGGCGAGCGTCGGGTAGGTGTGGCGGTAGCCGACCGGCTGGATGTAGGCGATAGAGCGCGAACAGGTAGGCGAAGGCGATCGTGCGAACCCGCGCGTCGCGGAATGCCCGCCGCGCCAGCGCGAGCGCGGTGCCGCGAGCCCGCACCGGCTGTGCGACTGCGGAGTGCTTGCCAGGGCAGCGTTCCGCTAGCCGCGGACACGTCCGTCGGAGCCGTCGTAGTGGTGGAGGAAGATCTCCTCGAGCGAGGGCTCGCGGCTGGTGAGCGTCGCGACCGGATGCTCGGCGAGCGCCGCGATCAGCGGGCCGACGCTGCCTGTGACCTCGAACCGCAGCGCGTTGGGTCCGGCGCTCTGCACCCGGCACACCCGGAAGCGACGGGAGCGTCCGGTGCCGGGCCCGCGAACGTGACCTCGACCGTCTGCGCGCGCGAGGTGGCGCAGCTCCGCCAGCGTGCCCTCGTCGACGAGCCTTCCGCCTCTGAGGATGCCGACGCGGTCGCAGAGCGCCTCGACCTCGCTGAGGATGTGCGAGGAGAGGAAGACGGTCTGCCCGCGCTCCTTGGCCTCGTTGACGCACTCGCGGAAGGCGACCTCCATCAGCGGGTCAAGGCCGCTGGTCGGCTCGTCGAGCAGCAGCAGGTCGGCGCGCGTGGCGAGCGCCGCGATCAGCTGCACCTTCTGCCGGTTGCCCTTCGACAGCGCCCGGATCTTCTTGTCGGTGTCGAGCTGGAAGCGCTCGACGAGCACGTCGCGGTAGGCACACGTCGGTGCCGCCGTGCAGCCGCGCGAGGAACTCGAACGTCTCCGCGCTCGTCATCGAGGGCCACAGGAACGGCTCGCCGGCGACGTAGGCGACCCGCCGGTGTGCGGCGAACCGGATCGCGCCACGCATCGATCCCGAACAGCTCCGCGCGCCCGGCCGCTCGGACGGTGCAGTCCGAGCAGCAGCCGGATCGTCGTCGTCTTGCCGGCGCCGTTGGGGCCGAGGTACCCGTACACCTCGCCGGGCGCTACCGCCAGATCGAGCCGGTCGAGCGCGAGCGTCTCCCCGTAGCGCTTGGTGAGCCCCTGCGCACGAATCGCCTCGCCACGGGGGCCGCTAGCTGGTTTGAGTATGGGCGCGGGAGGACGTGACACGGTCATGCTCATCGGTCAAGGATCTGGTGTTCACCGTCGCCGAGCATCCGGTGTTTTCACCGACGGGATCGGGGGATGCCCACAGTGGTCAGCCACTCGATGCTCGCGCCGGCATGTCGCTGGACAGGTCCGGTTGGGGCAGCGGCGTGAAACCGGGTAGTTGCAGCTCTATGCGTGTGCCGCCGGTGGGGGCTTGCGTGGCGGCGACGTGCCCTTCGTGTGCCAGGGCGATCGCGCGCACGATCGCGAGTCCGAGCCCAGTGCCGCCCAAGGCGCGGTTGCGTGCCGTGTCTGTGCGGTGGAAGCGGTCGAAGACGTGCTCGCGCTCAACGGCTGGTATGCCCGGCCCGTCGTCCTGCACGACGAGCTTGATCTGCCCGCCCGGTGCGGGTTTGGCAGATAGCTGCACGAGCCCTTCTGTCGGGGTGGTGTGCGTGATCGCGTTGGTGAGCATGTTGCGAAGCGCTTGGGTCAGACGGTCAGGGTCGGCTATCAGTGTGCCCGCCGGTATGCGGTCGAGCTCGAAATGGCGGTCCGCGAGCGTGGTGAGGCTCTCCCACATCTCGGCGATGAAGGCTTGCAGTGCGATCGGCGCGACGCGCAGGAAGTGGTCCTGCTCGGCCTTGGCGAGCAGCAGCAGATCGTCGAGGAGGCGGCTGGTCCTTGCGATCTCTGCCTGGACGAGTTTCTGTACGCGGCGCACTTCTTCGCTCGAAAGGTTCTCTTGCTCTGCGAGCACTTCGATCTGACCGGCGATCACGGTCAGCGGTGTGCGCAGCTCGTGTGAGGCGTCGGCGACGAACGCGCGCTTGGCGCGCTGGCTTGCCGGTGAGAGCGCCGGCCAGTGCGGCCCCTGCCTACATGGCCTGGAGGCGCTCGCCACAAGCCTCCAGATGATCGCCGGCCAGGACGCGCATGCCCCGACGCGCGAGCGGATCGAGCGGCTGCTTGCTCTCGTGCATCGTCCGGGGCGTGCGCGCATCCCGACGGCGCCGCGCGTCTGATCCAGAGCGCGATCGTCACGTTCGAGGGTGAGTTTCGCCGAGCACGCGCGCTACGGCGTATGCGAGCGTTGTCTCGCTCCACCGGAGCTTCCTCTGGTGGAGCCCAAACCGACACGGCGCCTGAGCACACGCCGCTCGAACCTCGGCACAGCGAGGCGACCTTGAGCTATCGGCTGCGCGTGAACCCGATCGCCTGTGAGGCTCATGGCATGTGCGCCGAGCTGCTGCCGGAGCGAATCTCAATGGATGAGTGGGGCTACCCCTTGCTTGGCGAGGAGCCGCTTGACCCGGCCCTGGTCGATCATGCTCGCCGCGCCGCGGCGGCGTGCCCCACCTTCGCGCTGCTGCTGCAGCGCGAGCGCCAGCCACGCTGAGTGGCCCGTCGTGCGGGAGGGTCCCATGTGCAATCGGGTCAAACTACGCTCGCCGCGAGACACGGCGCATCTGATACTGGCCGCAGTCCCCAAGCTCGGGGGCCCCAACAGCAAGAAGGTGCTCCAGTGTTCGAGAGGATCGTGGTCGGCTACGCAGGTGATGAGGCAGGACGTGACGCTGTAAAGCTCGCTGGGGCGCTCGCCGCCGCGCTGAGCGCCAGCGTGACGGTCGTCTACCCCTACAGCCCACTGTTGTCTGCTGTGCCTGCTGATGCAGCCGAGCAGGGCATCCGCGAAGAGCTGGCCGCGCTTTTGCCAGACAGCCAGGAGTTCGCCCGGGCAACATACCACTGGAGCGGCAGCAGCTTGTCCTGGCCGATCCATGCCCTGCACAGCATGGCCGCTTACGAAGACGCTGGGCTGATCGTGATCGGTGCGGCCCGCAAAGGGATCACGGGTCATCTGCACGTCAGCCTGATGGAGCGCATGGTGCACGGCGCCCCGTGCGCGGTGCTGGTGGCGCCCGCCGGTTACGCCGACCGTGACGTTGGGGCATGGCGGCGCGTCGGCGTGGGCTTCGCGGACTCCACCGAGGGCGGGACGGCCTTACGGTTTGGTCACGAGCTCGCCGGCGTCCTTGATGGCGAGCTGAACGTGCTCGCCGCCTCATGGCTGAGCACCGTGATCCGAAGCTATGCGGGGCAGGCAGTCGCCGTGTCAACGCTTGACGATGAAACGTATGCGCAGACCAGCGCCAGCGTCGAGCGTGCCGTGGCCGAGCTTGACCCTGGTACGCCGGTTCACATACAGACGATCAAGGGCGAGCCCTGCGAGGTGCTGGTCGAGCAGTCCGCCAGGCTGGATCTGCTGGTGCTCGGCTCGCGGGCCTACGGCCCGTTGCGTCACGTCCTGTTGGGGAGCGTCTCGGCGCCGGTGATGCGCGAGGCACGCTGCCCGGTGTTGGTGGTGCCGCGCGGATCGCAACCGGATGAGAGCGATGCCGAGGGCGAGCGCGGCGCGGTGAGCGCAGGCGCCGGCTGAGCGCCCTCGCCAGCGGAGCTAACGAGTGATCGGCCCTGAGCAAGCGCTGGCACGAGCCGAATGGGACGCGCCGGCGAGCGCGGCAGGACCCCTCGCGCATTCCTCTGGCGCAGCGACCGACTCACCTGCTTTGAGGGCGCTCGCCGCCCCCGGTATGCACCGGGGGCATCCGGCGGTGCAGGCGCACGAGACGCACGCCTCCTGGGTGTTCCTCGCCGGCCGGTTCGCCTACAAGGTGAAGAAGCCCGTGCGGCTTGCGTTCCTTGACTACAGCACGCTCGCGCGACGGCTCGCCGCGTGCCAGGAGGAGGTCCGTGTCAACGGCGAGCTCGCGCCCGGCATCTACCTCGGGGTGCGCGCGATCGTCCCTACGGAGGGCGGGTTTCGCTTCGCGCCCAAGGACACACCGGGGGCCGTCGAGTACGCCGTGCACATGCGCCGTTTCGATGATGCGGACACGCTGCAGGGCACGATCGACACGCACTCGCTGACCAGCGTGCAGGTGGAGAAGGTCGCGCGCCGCCTCGCCGATTTTCACCGAGACAGCACTCGTTGTGTTGGCGGTGAACCGGGGCGGCTGCTGGCGGCGTGGGAGGCAAATCTTCGGGAGCTGGAGCGCTTGGATCACCCCCGCGACTGGCGGTTGCAGGAGATGCGCGGCTTCGCCGAGGCGTTCGTGAGCGCTCACCGCGGCGAGATCGAGCGGCGCGTACGCGCCGGCGAGGTGCGCGATGGACACGGCGACCTGCGCTGCGAGCACGTGCTGCTTGGCGCTGAGGTGCGCGTCGTTGACCGGATCGAGTTCGACCCGAAGCTGCGCCAGATGGACGTCGCCCAGGATCTTGCGTTCCTGGTGATGGACCTTGAGGCGCACGGCCGCCGGCGGGCTGCACGGGAGCTGGTCGGCGCTTACCGTCGTGCTGGCGGGAGCCCCGCGCGCGAGCAGCTGCGCAGCTTCTACTGCGCCTATTGGGCGCTGGTGCGGGCGAAGGTCGCCGTGATCGCCGCTGGGACCCAGCATGGTCGCCCGCGCCACCGCGAACGCGCACGAGCCGGGCGGCTGTGGATGCTTGCGCAGCGTTTCTGCTGGCGCGCGCGTCAGCCGGTCGCGATCGTCGTGTGCGGGACGGCGGGGAGCGGCAAGTCGACGCTCGCCGCGGAGCTCGCGAGCCGCTCGCGGCTGCCGGTCGTCTCCTCCGATGCGATCCGCAAGCGCCGCGCGGGATTGGAGCCCACCGAGCGCGCCGGCCCGGAGCACTACACCAGCCAGTTCACCCGCACCGTCTATGACCTGCTGAGCCGCGAGACGCTCGCCCAGCTGGAACGCACAGGCGGCGTGATCGTGGATGCGACCTGCCACAGACGCAGCGAGCGCGCAGGGCTATTTCACCTTCTCAACCGGGGCGAGCTGACGTTCATGGTCATGCGCTGCCAGGTGACGCTCGAGACGGCGCTAGCCAGGGCTTCGGCCCGTACGCGTAGCGCTGGCCGGATCTCCGACGCCACCCCAGAGGTCGCCGCCGCACAGTTTCACCGCTTCCAGGCACTGGATGAGTTGCCCGCGGCCAGCGTGCTCTCACTCGACGCGGAGCAGAGCACCGACGCGCAGGCGAATGAGGTGATCCGCGCGGTGGATGATCGGATTCGCGACCGTGGGCGCCTCATCGTCACGGATTGCGGGGTTTCCACGACAGAAAGCCGGGGCATGCCACCCATGCTCGCTGCGCGAACGTCGAGCAGTCTGGGGACCGAGGTCTTTTGCGACAAACGACCTTCCTATTGGTGAGCTCTTGACGGGTAATGGTCTGGATATACAGGGACCCGAGCGGTGGTGCTGCGCTCACTGCCGCGAGCCGATCGGCGCGTATGAGCCGATGGTCACGGTCGATGACGGACGAGCCCGCCGGACTTCGAGGACCTTGGAGATCCGCGCGGGTCGGCTTGCCTCCGAGGACTACCACCACGCTTGTTACGTGCTCGAACGCGGCGAGCCGCTGGCCGAGTAGCTCTGGGGAGTCCGAGGAAACCCGAGATCCTTGGGCTGGTCTACAACGGATGGCGCCTTGCCCTGCTCGTGGGAACCTCCGTCATGTCGAGCGTCCGGTAGCGCTCAACTTGAGAAACCGATTCGTCGCGAGGAGAAGATCATGCCGCTGCCCTCCAGCCACAGCTCCCTGAAGATCCACGAAGTGATGCACCCCGGGATCATCGACTGTCCGCCGCAGACGCCGTTGCACGAGGTCGCGTCGCTGATGGCAGAGAACAGCGTTCACTGCGTGGTGGTGGACGGGCTCGCGCGTGGTTCCCATCACACCGAGCGGCTGGTGTGGGGCGTCATCTCCGATGTCGACTTCATGCGCGCCGCTGGTGCCGGACGCATGGAGGGCGAGGCCGGCGAGATCGCGGCGACCGAGATCGTCACGATCAATCCACACGAGGACATCCAGCACGCCGCGCAGGTGATGGGCGAGCACGACTGCTCGCACCTGATCGTGATCGAGCCGGACTCGGGTCGCCCGCTTGGCGTCGTCTCGAGCCTTGACGTGGCACGAGCCCTCGTGTGGGGCCCACGACCGTCAAGCTCGGTATCGGCTACGTAGTTATCCGTTCGCGACCAGGGATTTCCTCGACTGGCAAGACCAGCACACGACCATAACCTCAGAGCCATGACTGCAGACACCTTTCATCCAGAGAAGCGCCGCGTGGTCGTCGTCGGCGGCGGCGTGGCAGCGCTTGAGACGACGCTCGCCTTGAGCGAGCTCGCGCCCGAGCAGACCAGCGTGACCGTGATCGCTCCCAACGAGGAGTTCTTCTACCGCCCGATGAGCGTCCGCGAGCCCTTCGCCTACGGCCTGGCAAAGCGCTACCCGCTCGCGCCGATCATGCGCGACGCCGGTGCGGAGCTGCTGGTCGACAAGCTTGCCTGGGTGGACCCCGGCAAGCGGATCGCCCACACCGAGTCCGGCTCGGAGGTCGAATACGACGCGCTCGTGCTCGCGCTCGGCGCCAGAGCAACCCCCCGCTACCGGCACGCGATCACGATCGACGACCGCCGCATGGACGAGATCCTGCACGGCGTCATCCAAGACATCGAGGGTGGCTACCTCAAGAGCCTCGCGTTCGTGGCGCCGGGCCGAATGGCATGGCCGCTGCCGCTGTATGAGCTGGCGCTGATGACCGCCGGGCGCGCCTATGACATGAACATCGAGCTCGCCGTCACGCTCGTCACACCAGAGGACAGCCCCCTGGCGATCTTCGGCCAGAACGCGAGCAGCGCCGTGGCGGAACTGCTCGAGCGCTCGCAGATCCAGACGATCCACTCCGCCTACGCCGAAGTCCCCAGCTCCGGTGAAGTCATCATCAACCCCGGCGGCCGGCGCCTGCACGTGGACCGCGTGATCGCCCTGCCAGAGCTCTACGGCCCGAGCGTGCGCGGCATCCCGCTCAGCGAACACGGCTTCCTGCGCGTGGACACACACGGGAATGTGCTTGACGTCGAGCACGTCTACGCGGCCGGCGATGCCACCGAGTTCCCGGTCAAGCACGGCGGCGTAGGCTCCCAGCAGGCCGACGCGGTGGCGCAGGCGATCGCGGCACTCGCCGGTGCGCCGGTCACCGCCGAGCCATTTCATCCCGTGATCCACGGGATGCTCTTGACCGCCGAGGAGCCGCTCTACCTGACCGCACGCATCACCGGCGGACACGGGTTCAGCTCGGAGATCACCAACACGCCCACCTGGGAGCCACCCAGCAAGATCGCCGCGAAGTACCTCTCCCCATATCTCGACGCACACGACCGCGAGACGACCTCGACATGACGCGCACAACCTCATCCAGCGAGCAGGAGCGAACGGGCCGCGACACTGGCGGGCCCTGCATGATCCTCGGCTATGACCGCAGCGAGAGCGCCCGCCACGCCGCGAGCTGGGTGACGAATCAGCTGCTCTCGGGTGGCAAGCTCATCATCGTGTATGCCTGCCGGCCACTGCACGCCCTGCCCGCTCCGCTCAGCACAGCGAGCGAGCGCCACGAGCTCGGCCGGGCGCTACTGGATGAGCTGATGCTCGACGGCGATGAGGAACTGCTGGACATCAATTTCGCGACCGAGATCGCCGACGAGGACCCCGTGACCGCACTGACCGACGCCGCGCGCCGCCACGAGGCGCTCGCGATCGTGATCGGCGCCAAGCACCACTCCCGGCTGCATGAGGCGCTGGGAACAGTCACGACCGAGCTGCTAAAGACCTCGCCCGTGCCGATCATCACGGTGCCGTTGAGCACCAGCCAGGCTTCCGGGCAGACGCTCACACAGTCCAGCACAGCAAAGTAAACGCCAAGTGGGAGCGCCGGGAGCGCCGCGCCGAGAATGACATGGACATCACCCACGTAGTCGTACACGCTATCCCTGCCTGGGTGAGCTTAGAATCGGGCGGAATGCAAATCTGGGAGCTAGACCGTCTGCGTGTCGCGGCGCACCATCCGCAGATCCTTCGCTCCGATGAGGGCGCCAACCGCGTGATCGCGCTGCTCCTGCCCCAGGGCGAGTGCCTGCAGGAGCACCAATTCCACGAGCACGCGCTCGTGTTCGTCCTGCGCGGCGAGCTACTGGTCAGCGCTGGAGCCCAGTGAGCGGTCTCTCTCGGCGCCGAGCCTGATCCACTTCGACCCAGCCGAGCGCCACGAAGTGCGCGCGATCGGCGAGTGCCAGCTCGTCCTGTGCCTGGCCCCGTGGCCCGGCCCGGGGCACCCAAGCCAGACCGCCACCACGTAGGAGCTCCGGTGAGCCACGTTTGGTCGTCGTCCGCTGGCTGCACCTGCTTGCGATGGCGTTCTTCGTGGGCTGGCAGATGATGCTCGCCGCCGTGGTCGTCCCGGTCGGTCGGTGCTTCACCGATCGCGAGAGCCTGCGTGGCGCGGTGCTGCACCTCGTCGCGCGTACACGAGCTTGCGCGTCATCGGGCACCGCTCTCTTCGATCCAGAGACGAGGGTGCTCGTCGCGGCGGCGGTAGCCAAGACGCGCTGAAATCCGGTCAGCGCACGTAAGCAGATGGTGGCTGAGACTGTCTGCCATCTCCTGTACTGAGATCACAGACCCATAGGCGGCGATACCGACCGCCGCAACGACTTCGCTTGCATCCCGGACCGGGGCAGCGAAGGCATCCATCACGGTGGCGCGTATGGCAGCGGGTATAACGCGGGACAGCTAGTGGCCATTCCTATCGCCCTATTCTTCGCGGTCGCAGGTGTTCTGGCAATCCGCCGGGGCATTCAGCAGCGACGGACGGCCAACTCGCGCTAAACATACAAGCCCCCGCTCCACATCAGAGCCTAACCCGCTCGGGCGCCGAAGGCGAGCACACGCTATCGGTGTCCTACTCGTGGCTCTTGCGAGAACTATCTTCCATTGGGCCAAGAAGGTGCACGACAGTGGCAGCGGCTATCAGCAAACCGCTGAGCAGAAAGATTGACTCCAACGTCTCTGCCAAGATCGCGGTACGCCCACCATTTGGCACTGGTCGTGGCAGTCCGCCAGGTTCACCGTTGTAATTTACAAACGCATAGATGCCAAAGTACACCTGAAGGGCCATCCAACTGAGAGCCGCTCCTGTGAGCCCACGCACGATCCACGACACAATTGATCCCTCACGTGTAGCCGCAAGCGTCGGAACAAAGCGATATGTCAAATAAACGCCGACGCCGAATCCCATGAGACACGCGACTAGAGATAAGACAAACATGCTGGGAGCCTCCGAGCTTTAAGGGTTGTGTGCGGCGCCATTTGGCATGATGTCTACAAAACAAGTACCCGAGTTGGGCGAGCAGCGGAAGCTCTTTGGTCTGATTGTGTGTAGCCAGCCCGCGTTATGAAGCTTTACCGTCGAAACGAGGGGTAACACGACCAGTCTAAATGGGAATGGCTGAGCCACACACACGTGCCCTTCTCGAACCCGAAGATCGAGAACTACAGTCTGGCCACAATTGCTATAGCCAGCGATGTTGAGAATATTGCCGCCAGCAGCTCCCGCCCCCGTTACGACGAAGACATCTTTCTGCTGTTGAGCTGTTCCGCATGTGTCACTTCCCTGTGGGGTTTCAGCCAACGGTGTTCCAGGTACAGAGGCTTGTATGCCGATACAAACGCCACCATTACTCGCGCTGACATACACCACCTCCCGGACGCCTCCAGGTACTTCGGCGACGAGCCGAGTCTCATGCTGCCGGTTAGCGATGAAGCGACTAAGTTCTCTCTTTCTCCGAGCCCAGAGGCGTGGTGAAGTGTGGGGTGGGACTTTCGCATGAGCGAGCAGTTCGCGCGTAGGGTCGGTGTGTGTCTGCGCAGATGATCCGCACCCAGCGAGCGGAAGGAGCACAACGAGCGGCGTGAGAGACGCCAGGATTGCTGCCGTCGAGGTCGTGAACATCGACCTAGATCCCATCGCCCTGCGACGGCATTCCCGGCGACGCCTGCTCTCGATCTTGATGGTTACGCACGTCGTCCCCGCTCTGGTGTTGATCGAGCTGGGCTTCGAGGAAGCCGATCACGTCTGCGACTTCGCGACCTTCGCACTTCAGCCCCGAGGGGCCTCTCGGCGGAACCCAGCGTTTCCGGCTTTTGATCGAGACCCAAACGGTCGGGACCCGGATCGTCGCTCGGGGAATGACGCGACGGGTGCGGCGCCTGACGCTTATCCAGCGATTGCCGTAGTCGATGAGCGCGAACGGTCGGACGAGCTGGAATGAGTCTATGTCCTCTCATGTAATCCGAGTTCGGTTCAGCGGCCGCAGGAGAACCAACGCGTTCTCCTCGACCGCGAACCCCATCTTGCGCAGACGCCACTCGCAGATCGCAATCGGAACCGTGAAAAGCCCGAAAACGACGAGCACGTTGACCAGCTTTCCGATCGATGGGCTTCCGCCGATGCCCAGGAGCCAGAGTGGATAGGCGAGCAGGCCGTATTGGAGGCGCGCGATGCTCAGCCAGCGTCGATCCTGGAAGAGCGCCTTAGTAGACGTGTGGTGAGCATCAGCCATGCTCCATTCATCGGCGCACAGGCCCCTGGTCTCAAGCTGACAGACGTTCGCGCCTCGGCCTGTGGACTTGTCAGGAGGTTGTGGAAGTGGCCAGCAGCACAGCTGGCCCGATCAGAAACCGGGAGAGTGGGGTAATGAACGCGACGCCGACGGGAAGCAATATGAGCGCGAGCCAGCGAGGCAGGAGCGCCCGCGCGCGCAACGCGACCACAGCGCTCGCGAGCAGCAAGATGCCGATGCCTACCCCGGCAGCGTTGTAGCCCAGGACATAGGAAATCTCAAACAGCGCCTGGGCGAGCCCACTGGTGAGATGGCCCTCACCGGCGCGCAGCGCCCCCACTCGCACGGCCACGATCCTTCCCGAAGTGCCCGTGTAGAACGCGTTGATCTTCCTCGCCGACGCACCAGCGTTGGGCTGTTCAACCTGGGACGCGCTCGCGCTGCGGCGATCCGGCGTTCTAGATTGGCACGAACCTCCGGCCACTCCTCGTTGGTCACGCTGTAGTACGCGGAGTCGCGCACACCCACGTTCGGCGTGAGCATGTGCCTGCGGAGGATCCCCTCGAAGTGGGCGGGCAGCGCCGCGAGCGCGGCGCGCGAGCGCTCGTTGCGAGCGTCGGTCTTGAACTCCACCCGCATGCACCCCAGCCGCTCGAAGGCGTGCCCCAACATCAGCAGCTTCGCCTCCGGGTTGGCACCCGTGTGCCACATCGAGGGCACGAGCCAGGTCGCGCCGATCTCCAGACCACGATGCTCCGGGCGCAACGCGAGAAAGCGCGTGCTGCCGATCATCTCGCTCGCTTGAGCGAGCGATCGTGACGAGCACGCACTCGCTGCGGGCGCGAAGACGACTGCCTCCTCGCGAAAGCGGTCGGACCCCACGACGCCTGTCGCACTCCCGGTCTGGACGAGCCGCGGAAGCCGCTGGCGGCGTTGCGCTGGCTTCTGCATACGTGTACGGGTGTAGAAGGCGTGCGCTGGTGCCTCTACCGCACAGAGGCGCCCGGCCACTGCGCCATGCGATCCCCGGCTCCTCGTTACCTACCGCCGCCGCGTTGCGACATGTGACGTCGGGGGGCCAACCGATGTGACGGATTCGCGCCTGCAAGAGAGCGCCGGTCGGCTCAGTTCGCTTTTGCGAGCGGGAAGCGTCGTCTGATGAATGTGTAGAAGTGCGGGACGGTGAACTCGGTCAGGCCGTATGAGGGGCTGTAGATGAGTCCTTTCTCGATCAGTCGCGCGCGGGTTGGCGCAATGCTCTCTGGACCCGTGCGGCCGAGCGTGGCTGCGATCTCTCCGGAGCGGTGTGGTCCAGCGCCGAGGTGCGCCATCGCTGATAGGTATGCGAGCTCCGCCTTGGTCGTTCGGCCGATGCGCACCTGGAAGAAGCTCTCGTCGAGATCCAGCTGAACGAGGTTGTGCGAGCGCTCAACGTCGGCCAGCTTGACTGTGGGGCCGGTGGCGAGGTTCCAGACATGCTTGCCGTACTCCTGCAGGAAGTAAGGGTAGCCATCGGTCAGCTCAAGGATGCGATCGGTCGCTCGGCGCTGGTAGCTGACGCCCTCGGCCTTGGCAGGGAGCTCGATGGCATCCCGCGCGTCACGGTCTGGGAGCCGGTCGATCATGGGAAAGCGAAACAGCCGCTCGGAGTAGGACTTGGCTGCACCGGTGAGAGCCGGCAACTGAGGCAGACCAGCCCCGGCCACGGTCAGCGGCAACTCACGCTGAGCGACCTGATGCAGCGCGGCGATCAGCGCCTCGAGATCGGGGCGGGCGAGGAACTGCACCTCATCCAGCAAGAACACGACACCGGTCTTGTGCTCGGCGGCGGCCTCACCGAGCGCGACGAACAGGTCGGAGAGATCCTCGGCCAAGTCGCCGGAGTCCCCACGGCCGAGCAGCGCCTCGACGTCCACGCCGATCTCGATGCCTTCCGGCAGGCGCAGCGTGAACGCCTTGAAGATCGCAGCGGCCCGTCGAGTGCGTTCGCGCATGCGGTTGGCGGGACTGATCGAGAGCAGCGCTCGTCGTGCAAGCCTGGCAATGAGCGCCCGGAACTCCGTCTCGTGGGTGATCTCGCTCTTTGCGGTACGGAACCCGGCGTCCTCGGCGATCGCTTCAAAGGTGTTCAGCAGCACCGTCTTGCCCACGCCCCTCAAGCCGGTGACCAGCATGCTCTTCTCCGGTCGTCCGATGCGCAGGCGGGCAAGGAGCACTCTGAAGTCCTCGATCTGCTCGTCGCGACCGGTGAGCGCGGGAGGCCGCGATCCGGCTCCGGGCGTGTATGGATTGCGGATCGGGTCGATCACGCGACTATAGAGACCTATACAGGGTTTAGCAAGAAACCGTAAACCATGCAAAACTCGCTACAACCTCCCCCGCCGGAGATTACTGTGGCCAACTAGTGGGCGGATGAAGCATCGTCGCCCCGGCCACAAGGATCTCGTCATCTTGGATTGAGATCGTGCGGCACGAGCTCGGTCAGGGCTCGCCAGTCGAGTTGGTGGGAGCGCCTGACCGTGGCGTCGCCCTCCCCTGTCCAGCCGCTTCCCCCAGGGCGGATCTGAAAAGGCCCAACAACTCGCCGCCTCGGCCCCCGAGATCGCGCGGGAGATCTCCGCGCCTCCTCTGATGCGCGGCTTACGCGGAGGAGCGGTGGCGCTCTTGACGCATTGTGGGCTGGTACCTCGAGCGCTGCCCTTAGGGCCGGTCCGGGTCAAGAAAAAACCAAGCCAAGGCACGAAAACAGCCGCAAAGCCGAAGCCGCAGATCCCGCAAAAGTGCCCGATTCGCAGGAAGAGGTGGTCTAGTCGCAAAGGATTCGAAAGGCCGGGACGGTCTACGGAACCGAAGGTCGGGAGTTCGAATCTCTCCTGGCGCGTTGTGCCAAACCCCTGCTACGGCGGGGTTTTGCCGTTCTAGTGGGCGGTCCATCCGCTTCAAATGCGCGGGGTAGCAACGGAAGTGACAATAAGCAAGGCGCGCTACTTCCCAATGACGCCGAGGCTGTCTCGGCTCTGTCGGCGGCTCACGTGCGCCCCCGCTTGGCCCATCATACATACCGGCCGGCCGGTATGTATGATGGGGCCATGGCGTCGACGGATACGGGGACACAGCGGCCCCGCCGCACCCAGGCCGAGCGTCGCGCGGCGACCCGCACGGCTCTGCTCGACGCATCGATCGCCTGTCTCGTGGATGAGGGATACGCAAACACAACGAGGCGGAAGATCCTCGAGCGAGCGGGCCTGACTGCGGGTGCTTTGCATCATCACTTCGCAGGGATGTCCGAGCTCCTCAGCGAGGCGGTGCGTCATCTCAGGGCACAGATCGTCCAAGAGATGCTCTCGCAGGGACCACCTGATGCCCCATCGCTCAAGGAGCGACTGGAGCAGCTCCTGGACCGGATCTGGGCGATGCGCACCGGCCAGCTGTTCCAGGCGCAGGCAGAGCTGCTCCTCGCGGCTCGCACAGACCCAGAGCTCCGCGCGGTACTTGTGGAGGTGCAGCACGAACTGGCCAGTCTCAACAGGACAGCCGCCGCCGTCCTGTTCCCCGAGGTGAGCGACCAGTCCGGCTTTATGCAGGTGATCGACACAGCACAGGCAGCGATACGCGGCCTCGCACTGCTCGCGGTCCTCGACGAGGACCAAGCAGAGCAAGCATGGCCGATCACGCGCCGTCACATCATCCAGCTCAGCGCCCCTTTTATCGCCGCCAGCGAGGACTCATCGTGAGATCGGACGTTTGCGCTGCTGGAGGACAGGGCCCCCAGGAGTCACCGTCGAACCCCAGCCGGGGCAAGCCGCCAGTCCGGTTTCTCGGGCTGCGGCGGACCTTGATACTGATCGCGACGACGCTTATCGCGATCAACATATGGACAGGCGCTCCGATTGCGGCGCTGTGGGTCGGCTCGCGGGTCGTCGGACAGCGCGCGCTCAGCATGACCGCTGTGTTCGTCGTCGTCGTATCCCTCGCCGTGTTGCTCGGTGCAATGGCGTTTGCCCTGACATGGCTCAACGCGCGCTATGACGAGCTCATCGGGCGTCCTAGCGGCGAACGCAGAACGCTGCCATGGTTGCGCAGCATGCGCGCCGAAGAGGCCGAACTGTTGCGCAAGAAGCGCGGCACCACGGCCCTGGAGATAATCGTGGTCGCGAATACTGTCACCGCGATCATTGCGCTGGAGATCTGGTTCTTCTTCTTCGCTAGAAGCCCGCCCCCCGGGGGCTGACTCGTACCGCTCACTCAGTCGTTGTCGCGTCCCGTGGCATCAACGCGGCATAATCGTGGCATGAGCAGGACGAGAGTAAGTACCACCGTGGACTGCTCTGGTTGAAAACCAGGATCGCGTAATACTTGGTCAGCACGACGACAGCGTAGTAGTAGCCCCCGCTGGGCGGTAGGTGCGAGGCACGCAGTAACACGTTTCTTGCGAGTTTTCTGCGAGGCTCGATTTTAGGGGCTCTCGAACCCCTCCTCACTGCGCCAGACCACCGCGATACCCTCCTGGGCAAGAAGGTCGAGTAAGTCGGCGCGGGGCTCCTGCGGCAGCAAGAGCGCCTTACGCGGCGTGGGCTTGATGAGACGGGTGTAGTCAGCGAGCTGTCCGATCGCCATGCGGATGGCATGGCGCGCGACGGTTCCCTTTGCCTCATACAGCGTGTTTGATGTCTTGTCGAAGAGGTCGCAGAAGAGGGGCGCGGGCTCAAGCGGAGGGCGGAGCTGTAGCCGACAGATCTCGTGCCCTTGGCTCTCAAGCCAAGCGAGGAAGGTCCGGACTAGTTTCTGCTCTCGTCGTTCGGCTGTATAGGGCTCGCGATCGCCCTCGATCAGGGTTGACTCGGTGGTGGCCTGCTCCACGGGGATCTCCGTCACTGGATCGTCAGGCAGGCGATCGAGCTTTGAGCGGTTAGGGCCTGGTGAGATGCCGTTGACCTGTTTGAGGCGGAAGACGATGACGCTGCGAAGCACGCCGTGGTTGGTCTCGGGAGCATCTGCAAAATAGTGGTCCTCGTAGGCGTACTGGCCGATGTAGGTGAGCTCCGTGTTGCGGGCGCTAAACAACTGCAAGTCACGGCCTTCGGCCATGTGGTCACGGATCGCGCGGTTGCCCTGCGCCATCAGCTGGTCGCCGTACTGCCCCTCGCCGGTGTAGTGGTAGTAGCCGTCTTCGCGCGGGCCGTCATATAGGTAGCCGTGCCGCTCGCCTATGTCCGGGGCGGTGATGAGGAAGACGTTGGCGCTGACTTTTGACGGGCTGATACCGCCCTGGCGACGGCCGCCGTACCCGGCATGCAGTTCGGTGCGGCGAATCGTGTCTCCGGGGGTTAGGGCAATCACGGGGCATGGCTCCTTGGTAAAGAGATTGAGAAAGGAAATCTACCAGAAATTTCAACCTAAAAAAGCCGCCAAAAGTACAAGGATATGGTCTTCTCGGGAAAAATTGAGCGATCGCTTTGAGCGTCTGCTAAAGTAAGCAACCATGAACGGACGCACATCGAGCGATGCATCAGATGAGGAGACGGGACTAGGCGGCACAAAGCTGCAGATTGTCGAAGCCGCCTTGCAGACACTGAAGACGAAAGGCTTTGCCGGCGCCAGTGCACGCGCAATCGCCAGCGAGGGGAGCTTCAACCAGGCGCTGATCTTCTACCACTTCGGCAGCGTGCGAAATCTGCTGCTCGCGGTGCTCGATCTGATCAGCGAGCGCCGCATGAAGGACTACGGGCCGGCGTTCGAGCGTGCCCGCACTGCCCCCGAACTCGCCGACCTGGCGCGCACGATCTACGCCGAGGACCTCGAGCGCGGATACATCACGGTGCTCGGTGAGATGGTCGAGCGGCGGCGTCACCGATGCCAGCCTCGGGGCCGAGGTGGCCGCGCGCATCGAGCCGTGGATCGAGATGGTCGAGCGCAAGATTGTGCAGCTGCTGAACGGCACGCCCTTTCAGGCGCTGGCATCGCCGCGAGATCTGGCGTTCGGGCTTGTCTCGCTGTATTTCGGCGTCGACATGCTCAGCCACCTGCAGCGCGACCAGTCACGCGCTCAGTCACTACTCGACCTTGCCACGCGCCTCTCGGGGCTTGTGGACGCGGTCCTGCCATCACCACGAGAGGAAACGCCATGAGCGACCACACGCCTATCGATCTCGTCACCGGAGCATTCAGCTATTCCGGGAGCCACATCGCCCAGCGAGCTGCTGGACCGCGGACATCGTGTGAGAACGCTGACCTTTCACCCTGACCGCTCGCACCCGCTGCAAGAGCGCGTTGAGACATTCACTTATCGATTCGATGACCCTGCCGCGCTGACGCGCAGCCTGCGAGGGCGTCGACACGCTCTACAACACCTTCTGGGTCCGCTTCGATCATGGCCAGACGAGCTTCGCCAACGCGATCGAGAACTCGCGCATGCTGTTCTATGCCGCCAAGCGCGCCGGGGTCAAGCGTGTCGTGCACGTCAGCATCACCAACCCCTTATCGAGTCGCCGCTGCCGTACTTCCGCGGCAAGGCGCTCGTTGAGTACGCCCTGGCGCAGTCGGGCTTGCGCTACTCGATCGTCAGGCCCACCTGGATCTACGGTGGCGAGCGTGATGTGCTGGCCAACAACATCGCCTGGATCCTGCGCCGCATGCCTGCCTTCGCGCTGCCTGGCGATGGCGCCTACCCCGTGCAGCCGGTTCACGTCGAGGACCTGGCGCGGATCTGCATCGAGGCCGCTGGCACGGCGGAGGACGTGGTGCTCGACGCGGCGGGACCCGAGACGATGCCCTTCGGCGAGCTCGTCGCGCTGGTCCGCGAGGCCGTGAACGCGCGCTCGCCAATCATTCACATGCCGCCGTCTTTGATGGCCACGGCGGCGCGTGCGCTTGGCCTGTTCGTGCGTGACGTCGTGCTCACCCCGGATGAGATCAAGGGTCTCACGGCGGGCCTGCTCGTCTCACACGATGCTCCACTCGGCCACATCGCCTTCAGCCAGTGGCTCAAGGAAAACAGGACGTCGGTCGGGCGCTCCTACGCCAACGAGCTGGATCGTCACTTTGCCATCGAGGCGGCCGCCTAGGACGCCCCTGCGACCCGCCCCGCGAAGGCAGCTGTGCGGGTGCTACTTGAGAACCTCAAACTCGGCGCGTATGTTCATCGCCGAGAAGCTAAAGGCGAGGTACTTCTCATAAGGCTCGGGGTAACGGTTGGCGAGCGCGCCTACGCCGAGCAGTCGCCAAGGCAGCCAGAGGTCGAGCGTTATATGCACCACACGAAAGCGGATGTCGGTGTAGTGCGCAAAACGCGGCTCCGCGAGTGAGCGAATGGCCAGCGAGGAGAAGTAATGGCGATGGGTGGGATCGCCGTAGGCCAGCACCGAGGAGAAGTGGGGTGTGCGCAGTTGCACGCGCCCTCCCGGGCGGGCGATGCGGTGCAGTTCCTCGAACACGCCGATCGGCTGTTGGACATGCTCGATGACGTCCTGCAAGAGGATCTGGTCGAAGCTTGAATCCTCAATGGGGTAGGGGAAAACGTTGAGGTCATGCACGATGTCAGCGGCCGTGTCGGATGAGATATCAAGGCCCACCGAGCCGGGCGTCTTCTCCGCGCCACAGCCGATGTCAAGGATGTTCCCCGGTCCGGTCGGGTGCAGGTCGAAGCGGTGCGGATCGGTCTGTTCCTTGAGGGCGCCTAGCATCGGGGGGTACCGTAACGTGTGGGCCAGTGACGTGTGGGACACACGGTGGTTGTCTGCTCAGATAGCCGGCACGCGGTCACTGCTCAGTTCGCCAGCACGCGGTCATAGGCGCCGGCCAGACGCTCAGCGGCTGCGCTGGTCGAGTATTGCCGTATGACACCCGCGGGGTGGGAGACCCGTGTGGCAGGAGGGCGACTGAGTGGGCCGGCGGCGAGCGCGCGCGCTATCGCCAGCCAGTCGCCTGGGGCCACCAGGTTCACGGGGGCTCCTGCCATCGGGGCGGCTGTCGTCGGGGCTCCTGCCGTCCCAACTGAAGCGGTGCCCACTGAAGTCGCCCCCACCCTGGACGTTCTCGGTATCCGCCGGCATCCCCACGCCCGCGAGGACCTCCGGGATGGCCCCATTGGTGGTGGTCACGATCGCCAGCCCCGCTCCCATGGCCTCGGCGAGGACGTAGCCGAACTGCTCCTCCCAGAAGGCTCGGGGGATGTCGAAGGGGTGGTAGGCGGCACTCGCCGAAGACTGGCTGGCCAGCACCATCGCCGAGGCATTGGCGAACACCGAAGGCATCTGCTCGTAGGGCACCGCGCGGATATCCAGGTACTCGGCGAGGCCTAGCTCCCTGGCGTGCGCGCGCAGCCGCGCCTCCTCGGGACCTGAGCCGACAAGCAGCAGACGAGGCTTGCTGATCTCACCTCCCGGGAAAGTGACGATGCCCTGATGCAGTGCCGCAACGGCGCGCAGCACGTCGTGGTGACCTTTCTCCCACACGAGCCGCCCGGGGGAGACGATCGTGTGCTCGGCCGGTGGCGTTTGGGGTGGGGGAACGGCGAAGCGCTCGGTATCGATCCCGGGGGGACAGAGCAGGATGCGCTCCGCGGGTACGCCCTCCAGACGCAGTGCCAGGGCCGCGCGTTCGGTGGCGGGCAGGAACAGATCGGTATGCGCAAGCACCTGCTGGCGGTTGTTGCGGGCATGACGGTTGCGGTAGGCATTCATGTGCGGCAGGGTCTCCCACACTGTCTGCACGAGCTTGAAGCCGTGGCGGGCCTTGCGCTTGGCGGCCTCGGCGGAAAACCAGTACGAGAGCTCCTCGGCGTGCACGATGTCAGCGGCGGCGAAGCTGTCATCGCCCGAGAGGTAGCGGTCGCCCAGCGCCACCGCCCCGACCTCGCCCGCCATCCCCCGCGGCAGCAGATCGCGCAGCGCCCGAACGCTTACCGGCCGCAAACCCTCAAGCGAGTCGAAGCGGTTGGAGCGGGTGAGCAGGTAGGAGACCCCGAAGCGCTCTGGCAGCTCTTGCCAAGGACGCAGCTCCCAGGGCGTGGCCTGGTGGCCGCGCACGATCAGCACTTGAGGCACGGCGGCGCAGGTTAGCGCCGAGGGCGCGATTGACGTTGGCAGAGGGCATCGCGGTAGCCCGCGAGGGTGGCGGCACCGGTGCGTTGCCAGGTGAAGTGCGCGGCGCGCTCATAGCCGCGCGCGCGCAGGTCCTGGGCCAGGCCAGGGTCTAGCAGCAGCCGCCGAAGGGCGGCGTCGATCGCTTGCTGGTGATGAGGATCGAAGAGCAGCGCGGCATCGCCGGCCACCTCGGGCAGGGCGGAGGTGTTGGAGCACGCGACCGGCAGTCCTCGCTGCATGGCCTCAAGGATGGGCAAGCCGAAGCCCTCGATCAGAGAAGGCAATACAAAGGCGGCACTCAACGCATAGAGGCCCTCAAGCTGTGGCTCGGAGAGCCAGTCAGGGAAGCGCACGCGCGCGGTGACTCCTAGCTCGTCCACGAGGGCGTGCAGTTGCGCCTCATAGGCCGTGGGGGCGCCGGGCAGCACCAGAGTGACGTCGGAGGGCAGCGTGGGCAGCGCACGGATGAGCATGTGCAGGTTTTTGTAGGGACGCTTCTGGGCGACGCACAGCAGGATGCGGGCGTCGCCAAGGTCAAGCTGAGCGCGCAGCGTCCGCTCGGGCGTGGGCTGCGCCTGTGGCGGGTCGGCGGCGAGCGGCGTGACGCCGATGCGCTCACTGGGCACGGCGAGCGTTTGCTCGATGTCGTGCGCGGTGGCTTGTGAGATAGCGAGGATGCGATCGGCATGGCTCACTGCCGCGCCGACGCGGCGGCGCATGGTGCTGTGCACGCGGGGGCTGGCCTCCCATTCCTCTGGTCGATGCAGCCAGATGAGGTCCATCAGCGACACCACGGTGGCTACCCCCGGAGCGATCGCGGGTCCCGTGTTGGCAGGGCTGTGCAGCACGTCCAGCTTGCGCGCGGCCGCCAGGGCGGGCAGCGCCAGGTACTCCGCGGGCACATGCAGGGGCGGCCCTTGCAGGCGCACGGGCAGCGTCGTCCAGCGCACCTCGCCGGCCCAGGGCTCCCGGCGCAGATCGGCGGGGGCGTCACGAGAGACGAACAGGTGCAGCTCCGTGGCGGGCTCCGCGGCGAGCAGCGCGCCGGGCAGTTGCCGCGCGTAGCGCCCCACGCCACCGGCGCGCTCGCCGAGAAAGATCAGATTGAGACCAACACGTAAGGGCCGCTCAGGCACTGGGCGCTCGGCGAGGCAGGCGCGGGCGGGGGATCAGCTCGGTGATCTCCTCAGGCACAGCGCGAGTCACCGCGATCAGCAACCCGAAGACAACAAGTGTGAGCAGTGCGCTCACGAGCGAGGAGACGTCGGCCGCCAGCGCGACGGCGAGGGCGGGAACGGCGGCGAGGACCACTTTGGGGACGACGGCTAGGCGGGGCAGGAATGCCGGGTGACCATGCACGAGCGCCACGAGCAGGCCGGCGGCCAGCGCGGTCTCGCCGCAGACCGTGGCGATCGCCGCGCCCTGCGCGCCATCCGAGGCTGCCAGGGAGAGGGTGAGGATGCAGCTGACCGCGAGCGCGCCGGCGTTGGCTCCGAGCAGGCTGCGGTAGCGCTTGATGGAGATCAGGCCGAAACCCCAGGCGGCAATCAGGAAGGAGGGGATCATGGCGAGACCCTGGATGCGCAGCACCGCCGCGGAGCCCGCGAAGGGCGGGCCGGCGACGAGGTGAATGATGAACTGCGCCCCTGCTAACAGCCCCAGCGCGGTGGCGACGCCGAGGATCAGCGAGACCTCGAAGATCTTTTGCAGCGCATAGACCAGGCGCTCTCGATCATCGCGCGCGGCGCGCGCCAGCAGTGGCAGAGCGCCGTTGACGAGCAGTCCGGGCACTGTGGCGAGCACCATGAACACTCTGAAGGAGGCCGCGAAGAGCCCGCTCTGATGACTGCTGGCCACGAGGCTGGTAAGGATCTGGGCCGCGTAGACGTAGACCGTCCCGACGGCCGTGGCAAGCGAGAAGGCGACCGTCACGCGCAGCAGCGAGGCCCACTGGCGCGGGCGCAGCTCCATGCGCATGGAGATCTTCCCGCGCACAAGCACCGCGGTGACGGGAATCAGCAGCAGGTAGACGACGAGCGTGACGGCCAGCAGCGGGAAGACCCCGGCGCCGAGCGCCACAAGCACGGCGATGGCGGCCACGGTGAGCGCCTGACGGGCCAGATCGAGCAGTGAAATGGTGCCGAGGCGCAGTTCGGCGGACAGGGGGATCGAGAGCGTGTGCACAAGCACCAGCGCGACGGTGGCCAGGCCGGCGACGACCGTGCCCGCGAGTAGTGCGGAGTCATAGCCGGCGGCGAGCGCGAAGACGGTTGCCAGCGCCACGCCCACGAGCGTCAGCGCCACACGCAGCCCGAGCAGGTCGCGCATCAGGCGCTCGCGCTGCGCGCCCTGACTGACGGCGTACTCGCGGGTGCCCAGGCTGGACATGCCGGCATCGGTGACCAGCGCCACGACGCTGACGAGCGAGATGACCGTGGTGTATTCGCCAAAGCGTTCCACGCCGAGGTGGCGGGCTAGCAGGATGAAGGAGATGATCGAGAGAGCCACCACGCCGGCGTAACCGGCGATCCGCAGGACGCCCCCGCGGATGATCATGCCGCCGGCCGCGGCGCTGTCGAGGACGTCACTGTCGCCGTCTGCTGGCGCGCCGTCAAGCACGTCGGGGCTCATCGCCTGGCGGCCCAGGCGCGGGCGTAGCTCTCGAGCGTCGCCTTTGCAGTGGCCTCCCAGGTGAAGGTCGCCTCGCGCTGTGCGCCGAGCGCGGCAAGACGCTTTGCCAGCGCCGGATCCTCCAGCAGCTCGTTGAGCGCTTGGGCGATGTCGGGGATGCTGTGGGGATCGAAATAGCGCGCCGCGTTGCCTGCAACCTCCGGCAGTGCCGAGGCATTGGAGCAGGCCACAGGCACGCCACGGCGCATGGCCTCGAGGATGGGAATGCCGAAGCCCTCATTGATGGAGGCGAACACGAAGCACTCCGCCAGCGCATACAGGCCCTCCAGGTCCTCGGCGTCGACGTAGGCGGGGAAGGCCACGTTGGCGGCGATCCCCAATCCTCGCGCCATCTCGCGCAGCTCCTCCTCGTGGGCGGTGGGATTGCCGGGCAACACGAGCATGGCGTCGGGATGGCGCTGCACGACGGCCGCCATCGCCTGCACCAGCCTCGATAGGTTCTTGTGCACCTTCTTGGCTGACACACTGAGGATCACCGGGCCTTGGCCGAGCTCTAAGCGAGTGCGCAGCTCCTGTGCGGGTGTGGGGATGGAGCCGACGTGCCTGCCAGCCGCCAGGGGGATCACGTCGATGCGCTCGGCGGGCACTCGCAGGTGCTCAACTATGTGCGCGGCACCTGCCTGGGAGAGGGCGATCAGACGGTCGGCGCGACGTGCCACGGGTGGCACCAATGCGCGCCATACGCGCACCGTGCCCATCTCGCCCGGGTCCGGGGCCACGATCCAGGTCACATCGGCCAGTGTGACGACGTTCACGGCGCTGGTGCGCAGCGGCGCTGTCATCGCCACGCTGTGCAGCAGGTCCACGCGCCGGCCAGCGATCGCACCGAGCACGGTCAGCTCGCCTACAGCCTTCAGCCCACGGCGGCCGAGCAACGGATGTGTGATGAGGTCAACCTCTTGGCTCCATCGCTCACGTTCTATGTACTCTCGTCCTCCCGCACTGCAGAAGACACTGAAGCGCACCTGTGGTGCCAGACGCATCAGCTCGGGCAGTAGCGCGCGCACATAGGTGTCAAGCCCTCCCATGCGGGGCTCCAGGAAAAGGGCGTTGATCCCGATGCGGCGCGGCAGGCCCTCGCTCATCGCGGCGTTCCGCCCCGCAGCGCCCGCCTCAGCAGCGCGCGGTAGGCCCGCGCCTGGCGCGTCGCCGCTTCACGTTTAGTTGGCAGGAAGGCGATCAGGCGCAAGGTGATCAACGAGGAGGCCAGAGCCAACGCCAGCACGCCCCGCGACGCGAACGCGGGGACTCCTTGCAGACGCAGGTAGTTCAAGGCGCCGGCGACGAAATGGGGGGAGGGTGCCAGTGCTCCCTCGCCGCCGCCGCGCTCTAGGTGGCAGACGCGTGCCGCGGGCAGAACTTCGATCGCCCAGCCCTGCTGGGCCACGCGGCGTTGCCACTCGGTCTCCTCCAGATACAGGAAGAAGCTCTCATCCAGTGGTCCCGCCTGGGTATAGGCACTGCGCCTGATCGCCATGGCGGCGCCGCACACATGGGCGGGGCGGGCGCCTGCCCGGAGTGCGGCAGGAGAGAGCGCATAAGGATGCAGGGATGGAGCGTAGGCCAGCGCGTAGCCGAGCGGAAGGCACAGGTCCAGGCCGAGCGTGAAGAGACCCGGGAAATGCCGGTAGCCGTTGGGTGACAGTCGTCCCTCGGCATCCTCCAGCAAAGGCGCCACAACCCCGGTGCCGGGGTATCTGCGCAGGTGCTCCAAGAGCGCTTGCAGGGCGCCCGTGCGCACCTCTATATCGGGGTTGAGCACGACCACCAACTCGGCCTCGGTGTGGCGAAAGCCGGCATTGACCCCCGCCGCGAAGCCTCGGTTCTCCTCCATCGCCACGACCTGCGCCGATGGCATGGCTGCTCGCAGCCGCTCCACGCTGCCGTCTTGCGAGGCATTGTCCACGACCACCGCTTCCAAACGCAGCTCGGGGGCCGCCGCGCGCACCGAAGCAAGGCAACGTTCGACCAGTTCGGGGGTGCGGTAGTTGACGATCACCACGGCTGCGTCGTAGAGCGACTGGTCCTCATCGGCTCGCGGATGGTCAGCGGGCATCGAGGGGTCTGTGGACTTGCCCCAGGCGTCGCGCGAGAGCTGTCGGCGCAGGCGTGGCGCGGCTCGCTGCCAATCTTCGGTGCGGTTGTCGGCGACCAGCAGGTTCTGCTGAGCACCGCTGCGGTAGGTGCCGCTGTGCGGCCACTGCTCCAGCTCGTAGGCGTGACCGTCGCGGCCCACCACCACGGCCCGCTGTCCACGCTCGGCAAGCTGTCGGACGATCCCCTTGCGACCGCTCTCCAGCAGATATGCCGCACGCTTGTCGATCGCCCCGTCCAGCCCCAATTCGAGCGTGACCTGCCGGCGCAGCATGAAGGCCGTGGTGCGGATATGGGGGTTGGGAAAGCCGGGATAGTCGCGCCGAGCGGAGCGCACCGCGGAGAGCTGACGCAACCAGCCTCTGGGCTCTCCGCGCATCCACTGCGCCTGGCTCTCCCAACTGCCGGTTGCCCTGGCGATCCCCACTCCGGGCACCTTGGCGGCGCGCTCCAGATGTCCCAGCCAGCCAGCTGCGAGGATCACCGCGTAGGAGTTCACGAAGCACAGCCACTCGTGCTCCAGCTGCCTGGCGGCCTCGCCGTAGGCGGCCAGATCGGTCAGCGCTCGCTCCAGGACGATCAGCCGGTGTGGCTGGTCCTGCAGCTCGGCGAGCAGCTCCTCGCGCGAGTGCGCATCGGCGCCGTTCAGCACGATCACAAGCTCGTGATCGGCTTGCGCCGGATGTGCCTGGTAGGAGCGTAGGAACGCTCGCAGCGGCGCAGGTCCCAGCGGCGCCCAGACGAGGTGAACAAGGCCGATCATCGAGGGAATGCTATGAACAGGACCGACATGCCAGTCGCCATCCGTCGAATCGTGCCCGCCGCGAGAGAACGCGCGCGCCTTGCATCCGCTCGCCGGGACCCCGCGCTGCGGGCGGCTGCGGCCACGCTGCAGGATGCCGTGGCGCTCGAGCCCCGGGGGACCCAGCGGACTCTTCGGTGGGCGCGGGCTGATACCCATCTACCCGCGACTGGCGGCACTCGACACGCTCGATTACGCCGAGCGCACGCTCTGGTCACACGCCGCCAACCGCGAGATCGAGCCTCGCCGCCGGCTCATCGCGGAGGCTGGGCGGTTGGACGAGGTCGCCGACGGGGCCTACGACGCGGTGCTGGCCTCGCATGTGCTTGGAGCACCTCGCCAACCCGCTCGGGGCGCTCGCGGAGTGGCGGCGGGTGGTGGGTCAGGACGGTCACATCCTGCTGATCGTGCCTCAGCGCGAGGGGACCTTCGACCACCGGCGTCCCGTCACGACGCTCGAGCACCTGCGCGAGGACGCCCTGCGCGACACCGGCGAGGATGATCTCACCCACCTGCCTGAGATCCTGCAACTGCACGACCTGGGGCGCGATCCGGGAGCGGGCAGTCGCGAGTCCTTTGAGCGGCGCTGTCACGAGAACCTCGAGCATCGCGCCTTGCACCACCACGTATTCGACTCCCGCTCGATCGTCGAGGTCTGCCGCGCCGCCGATCTGGAGGTGCTGACGCTGTCAGTCAAGCCTCCCTTCCATATCGTCTGCTTGTGTCGCGTGGCTGCCCACCGCTCCAGCGCCTCTTGAAGTGGATCGTCTGGTGCGCCGCTCTATGACCGGTTGCCGCAAGGGCATGGATGCTCAGCCCAGTTGTGATGCCAGCGCGAGCCCTGTTTTTGGCAGCGCTCGACGAACTCGGCGATCGAATGTGGCGAGCGTGGCGCGTTCGGCCTGGGCTGTGGCGAGGGCGAATCCATCGGCAAGGCTGATGTTCAACGCGCGATAGCGGGCGGCGTCGCGCGCGATCGAGGGAGTAGGGGCGATCAGCTGGATCCCCAAAGCACTCAGGGCGTCGATGGCGGCTCGCAGTGAGCCCTTCTCCTCGGCCGGCTTGACGAGCGTCTCGGCGTAGTTGACAAGCGAGAGCAGCAAGGGCGTCTCGCTCTCGATCATCGCCGTGATCGCCGTAGCGGCCTGCGCGTGGTGAGCGTCGCGGCGGTCCAAAGCCGCGATCGCAACGTCGGTGTCAAGCACACAGCCGCTCACGCGCGCTCCCCGGAGCGCAGCTGTTCCAGGTAGCCGGGCTCGTACAGGCCATCGAACACGCCTAGGGCTGCTTTGGCATCCTGGGCGACGCGGCGGACAACGATGCGGTCCGCTCCCTCCGCTTCGATCGTGACCTCGTCCCCACCTTGCAGGCCGGCACGCTCCAATGCCGCAACGGGCAGCGTGACCTGGTGCTTACTGGATATTTTGGGCATTCCTTTACCATAGCGTAAAGGTCGGTCGGGGCTGGGGTATGAAGCGAAGGCGGGTGTTGATTGGGCGCTGCTCATCGCTCCAGCACCGCCACGACGTTTGAGGAGCCCGCCAGGAAGGGGTAGTCCGCCTCGAACCTGCTCACCACGCGGAAGCGGTAGGGGACGGGGCCGGGGAGGCGGAAGCGGTAGGAGGCGGTGAAGGCGCCTTGCGCGTTGGTGCGGATCACGTTGAACTGGATCCAGTGGTTGCCGGGTGAGCGCGCCTCCAGCACGAGCTGCTTGCCGCCGCGCGGGATCGCGCCGCCTAGCAGGCGGCCTTTGAAGCGGATCGTGTGGCCTGCCGCGCTCACCTTGGGGGTCACGTGCAACTGTGCGGCAACCTTCACCGCCAGTGTCAACGTTCTGGTTGCCACCGGGGTGGTGTCGGCCAAGTGACTGCGGTAACCGAGGTGCAGCGTTGCCGAGGTCAGGCCGCGGGGGACGCTCAGTGTGAAGTGGCCTGTGGTGTTGGTGTGTGCGGCGGCCAGTGCTGCAGCGTGCGCCCCTACCGACGCTGGCATGTCGCTCACGTCGATGCTCGCGCCTGCAATCGCCGCACCGCCGGGGGCCGTCAGGCGGCCTTCCAGGGTGTGGGCCTTGCCGTAGGTGCTCGTCAGGCGCACGCCTGCGCCTTTCCAGCGTGCGCTCAGCATTGCCTGATCGGAGGCGCCGCTGCCATTCGCTGCGCCTCGGTCTTGGGGCTGGGCCGGTATGGCGGCGGCATTGGCCGTGCCGGGCGCTGAGCTTGTGGGGGTCTGGGTGCTGTTTGGTGGGGTTGCCTGGTTGGTCACTGTGACCTGCTTGTCCATTACGGGCGTTGTATTGCCTGCCGCGTCCGTCACGCTCACCAGCAGGTGATGGGTGCCGTCGGGTATGGCCGTTGTGTCGAAGGGGACGTCAACGCTTGCCGAGGGCGGGCACGGGCGTGTGTAGAGGAAGGCTGGCAGGCCGTCGGTTGTCTGGCCTACGTCGTGGCACTTGCCGCCGTTCGTGTCGAGCACTGATTTTTGGACTGTTTCGCCGTCCACCTGGAACACCGCCTCGTATACGCCGGAGCCGCTATCGCTGGCTGTGAAGGACACGTCAGTTGTGCCGCGTACCGTGGGTGCTTCGGCTAGTGGGCCTGCCACTTCTTGGACCGTCGGTGGGCTTTCGTCGTTGAGGATTAGGTCGGCGGCGAAGAGCTCGACGGTCGCGGCATATCCGTGTTCGTCGCCAGGACTGGCTGAGCATTCCGATCCTGAGATCAGTGATCCGCAAGATGCGTTCAACGAGAGATATGGACTATGTAGTGCCTTGTCTGGTACTTCAACACGATTATTTGCTGCGAGCGGATTCTGGCTACTGCCCTCGCTAGGGCACCCCTTGAAGGCGTTGCATTTGTCAAAGAGAACTGTGCTTTCGCCACTGTTGGCGACGCCGGCCAGCCAGAAGAAGTAGGAGTCGTTTGCATCTCCGCCACCCGCGGTGTCCCCAGCCCGCCAAACCGTTGCCGCCCCCAAAGTCTCCCCCGCCGGCGCGTTGAAAGCCCACGTCGCCAAATCTGTATCCGCCGCATGGCTATGCCCCGCATTCAGCGCTGCCACGAGACCGCCTTCGCTGGCGCAGGTATCAGCCGTGTGGTCATTGGCCTGCGACACCGATTCGCTCCACCCATCCACCGGAGCCACCTGCCCATCCGGAGTCCGGCATGAGTACACGTGATACTGCCCCGCCTGCGCGCTCGGGCAGATGACGCCCCCTACCACCAATGCGATCCACCAGCTCCGGCTCAGTTTCATGAGAGGCCCTTTCGTCGTCCGTGACATTGCTTGCACCCTCATGTCGGTGCACGGCGTCCCTAGGCCCCCCTCCCAATTTTCTACTGAGCGGTGAAGCGCACGGGCAGCTCAGATAAACCGTAGATGCCCATGATGCTCTCGTAAACAGGCTCTCCGTCCAATGTCAATTCCGACATCCGGGACGGCAGGTAGGCCAGCGCCTCCTGCAGCTCTACACGCGCGAGGTTGGCGCCGAGGCAGTAGTGCACGCCGGCGCCGAACGTCAGAGCCCGCGTCTTGCCGCGCTCGGCCGTGATGTCGAAGTCATCCCAGCCGCTCGTGCCTGCGCCATCTTCGAGATCGCGATTGCCGGTGAAGGCGCAGACCATCACTACGGTGTCGACCGGGAAGGTCACATCGCGGAAGGTCAGCTCCTCCGTGGTGATGCGCGCCGTGAAGGGCGTTATCGGCTCCACTCGCAGTACCTCCTCGACCGCCGCTGCCGCCAGCTCCGGGCGTTCTGCCAGCAGCTGCCACTGCTCGGGATGTTCGGCGAACAGCCGCACCGCGTGTGCCAGCTGGCTCTGCGTCGTATCCACGCCGCCGATCAGCACATTGAGGATCAGGTTCACGCACTCCACGTCTGAGAGCTTTCCGTTCTCGCCCTTCTCGCTCTCCTCTTCGGCGGCTATCAGCTTCGATATCAGGTCATCGCCCGGGTCCTCGCGGCGCGTGCGCACCAGCTCGCCTGCGTACTCATAGAACTCCACCACCGCCTGCTCGATCCCTTCGCGCTCTTCCATCATCGAGGCTGCGTCGAACTGGCGCTGGATCCAGTTCGACCAATGGTGCAGGCGAGGGGCGTCTGTTAGCGGTGCGCCCATTACCGCCGCGATCATCTGCGAGGGGTAGGGCTTGGCGAAGTCCTCCACGAACTCGCACCTGCCCGCGCGCGCGGCGCTAGCCGCGAACAGCTCTTCCAGCAGTCCTCGCGCCAGCGGTCGATAGCGCTCCACGGCGCGCGGCGCCAGCGCTGGGTTCACCAGCGAGCGCAACCGCGTGTGGTCGGTGCCGTTGATGTGCAGGATGTTGCGCCGCATCTCCTCATACAGCGGGCCTTCGGTGACGCCGAAGATCTCGGCGATCTTCATGCCGGGGAAGATCGCCGCGCGCGTGCGCAGGAACAGCTCGCTTGCCTCGCGGTCCAGCACTACGTAGCCAAAGGGGCCTGTGGCCAGCCAGCTCTGCTCACGCAGCTCGCGCAGGGCCGCGTGAAAGCGCGGCCCGCGCAGCTGCGGATCGTTGTAGTCGAGGTTCGGCAGCTCCAGTTCGCTGACCAGCGTCATCCCGGGGGCGACGCTATCAGTGCGCCAGGGGCCTTGCCGGCCTCGTGGGAGTGCGTCAGCCGGCTTGCCGGCCTCCTCAGCGGCCGTACCAGCCCCGCCTGCCACCGGCAGTGGGAGCGCCTCCGACGAAGAAGCCGATCAGCCACAGCAGGATCGCCAAGATCAGCACATACCAGAGCACATGTGCGGCGAAGCCGAGGCCGCCGAGTAGGGCCAGGATGAGTACGAGGGCAATCAGGGCAATCATGGGTCTCCTCCATGTGATGGCGGTGCGCTATTGCACTGCCTGTGATGAAGAACTACCCGCCCTTCCTGCCCCCGAATCCTCCCATTTGCCACGGCCCCCACTCTGGAGGGCCGTAAATACTGCGCCCCCCCAAAGGGGGGACTCAGCTATTTCTTCTTCGGGCTTACGCTCTGCTTCAGGCTCGCGCCGGCCGTGAACTTGGGGGCCTTTGAAGCCTTGATCTTGACCTTTTCGCCCGTGCGCGGATTGACACCCACGCGTGCTGCGCGCTTGACGACGGAGAACTTGCCAAAGCCCGTAATGGCGACCTCGTCGCCCTTCTTCAGGGTCTTGTTGATGACGAGGACGTATGAATCGACGGCCCGTCCTGCGTCGGCCCGCGTGAGGCCGCTCTCGGCGGCGACTGCGTCGACCAGTTCGCTCTTGTTCATCGATGCTTCCTTTCAGTAGAGAGGGTGAGGCGAGCGCGCAGACTAGCGCGATTGTCGGAAAGACCGCTTGTCTGAGCGCGATAGGGGTTCTCATAAGAGGGTGGCGCACCAGAGGGTGGCGCAGGCGGTCGAAGACCGCCGAGCCGGGCCCCTCGATGTCTTCCCAGTCAACGAAGACTGCCGAGCCGGGCCCCTCGATCCTCAATCAGATCGTTACGGCCTGAGCCGGATCGGCGCCCGAAAG
This sequence comes from uncultured Solirubrobacterales bacterium, assembly GCA_963743165.1. GTDB lineage: Bacteria > Actinomycetota > Thermoleophilia > Solirubrobacterales > Solirubrobacteraceae > Palsa-744. Next base: position 300,659 of record CAVUOP010000006.1, on the reverse strand, counting down.
CACGCCGCGCAGCTGGCTGCGCATCAGGTGATGGCCCGTGCGCGCATCCACCGCATGGCGGCCTAGAACGAAGCTCGACTTGTCATCGCTGAGCGCCGTATTAGAAGGCATCGCCAGGTGCGGGTCCTCGCCGCAGGCCTCCAAGAAGCCTGCCGTGGTGCCGTCGCGCACCAGCGCCGGATCGCAGTCAAAGGAGCGCGCCAGCAGCCGCAGATACTCGCGGCGGTTCAGCGAGTCTGGCCCCGCTGTGTTGTAGACGCCGGCGCAGTCCTGGGCGATCAGCTCGCACACGCGCTGCGCGTAGTCCCACACATACGTCGGCGAGCGGTAGCCGTCGGCCGGCGCCGGCAGCGACTGCTCGTGGCGCATACGGTCCACTAGGCGCAGCGGCAGGCTGCTGTGCGTCCACACGTGCTCGGAGAGCTTCCCCGAGTCCTGCGGGCGCGCCAGGTTCACGCCGTAGATCCCCGCGGGGCGCGTGATCAGCCACGTGCCGTTGTAGTCCTGCGCCGCCAGCTCGCACGCCTGTCGTGAGCGGCCCCAGGCGTTGATCGGTTCCGGCGGGTCCTCCTCGCTCCAGCGCTGATGCGGCGGCAGCATGCCGCTGAAGACCCAATCGCAGGACACCAGCACGTAGTGCGCGCGTACCGTGCGCGCGGCGGCCAGCGTGTGCACCGTTCCGACCTGCGCCATCTGCGCCGCGTAGGGCTCGCGCTCAAGGCGCGTGGGCTGCACGCTGCCTGCGGCGTGCACGACCACGTCCGGCTCGAAGGCCATCGCCGCCTCCACGCAAGCGTGGCGATCGGCCATATCTAGTCCTTGTGTCTGGGCGCCAGTGATGTCTACGGGGGTGTCGCGCCATGTGCCCAACACCTCCCAGCTCTGCTGTACAGCGGCGGCCGCGAGGTTGGAGCCGACCAGTCCACTTACGCCAGTGATGAGAAGTCGCATGTGAATCTAGCTATCAAGCGTACCACGCTTGACGACTTCGTAAACAACGAAGTACATATTGTCACATAGACAGCTGGGAAGAACGCCGTACCGGCTAACCGGTGCCGTAGCGCGCCGGGGTGATCGGCGCGTGGATCAGGCCGTTGTGCAGCATCCAGGCCGAAAGTCCTTCGATCCGAGCCGCGCGCAGCGTGCCGAACGGCACCTTGCCCTGTTCGCTAAACAGCGGCATGTATGCCGCCAGCGACGCGTTCGTGAACCTGCGATCCAGCCCTGGATTGAGGCGCAAGAGGTCTTCCGCGCTCTGCGCCGGCGCGCGCAAGGTGTCTTCGTAGCCTTGCTTCGTGGCTGCCACGAAAGCCTTGACCAATGCGGGATTGGAGGCGATCAGCCGCTGTGTGGCGAAGGCCACCAGCCCCGGATAGCCCGGCCCGCCGTATTCGTCGAGCCGGAAAGGCGTGATCGGGTGGCCTTGCACCTGCAACTGCACGCCGTCCGCCGGCACGAACCCCGTGAACGCCGCGATGCGCCCTGACAGCAGCGCCTGCGCGCCGTCGAAGCCGACCGTCACCACGTGCACCTTGCGCGGATCGCCGCCGGCCGCGCGCACCTCGGTTTCGAGCACTACGCGATCGGAGGGCACGCCGGTGATCCCCACCGTGCGCCCTTGCAGTTGTGTCGGTGAGTGCAGACCCTCCGAGCGCAGCGCTATGAGGCCGCCCAGGGGCCGCTGCGCGATCGCCATCACCGCCTGCGCATCGCCGCCGCGATCGATCTGCGTCGCCACATCGCTGCCGTCCGCCAGCCCAAACTGCGCCCGCCCGCCGTCCACCAGGCTGAGCGGGTCCTGCGTGGCTCCCGGTGTCACCACATGCAGGTTGATCCCGTGCGCGCGATAGTAGCCCGCGGCCAGCGCGCGATAGATCCCCGCATGCACCGCGTTGGGCACGAAATCGAGCACCAGCGTCGCCTGGGTTGTTTTTTTGGGGGAGGGGGATGGGTCGCGCGGTGCGCTCCCGCCGCAAGCTGCGAGCAGTAGCGCGCAGAGCAGTGCTAGCGCGCAGGCCATCGCGGCCCGCACCCGGCGCGCGCGGCGCGTGTGGAGGTTGTGCATGCGGGGTGAATATCAGTTGCTGTCTCCGAAGCGCAGTCTCAGCCACTCCCAGGCGTGCTGTGTCTCGGCCTCGTAGTGGCGTGCGCGCAGCACCGCCTCGCTGTCCGTCAGCGCGCGTGCGCGGCGGGCGTGCTCGGACACGCGGCAGCGCTCCTCCAGGTACCACGCCCGCACCACCGCTTCGGGCAGCTCCGCGGCAGTGCACACTGCGCCGTTGGCGTGCAGCAGCAGGCAGTCATACGCGCCTAGGTCGCCCGCGGCTGCGCGTCCGGCCTCGGTCGACGCCACCAGCTGGGGCTCGTGGTGAAAGGTCACCACGCCGCTCAGGCCGCCTAGGCCATGGACCAGCGGAGGCACCTCGCCGCGACTCGCCCACACCTCCGCTGCCTGCGAATGCGTGCGGCAGATCGCGCCTACGTCGTGGCAGGCGCTGTAGATCGCCGCGTGCAGCGGGGCCTCCGGCGGGCACAGCGCCTTCTCGCCGCCCATCACCCGACCGGCCAGGTCGAGATGGATGATGTCTTTGGGCTTAACTTGCAACAGCGGCGTTGAGGGCGTCAAAAGGAAACCGCCCTCGGGTCTGCGTGTAGAGACGTGACCAAATGCCTCTACCAGGCCGGCGCTGGCTATCAAGCGCGCGGCGTAGGCCACCTGCTGGGTTAGATCCGTCATGGCATCAACCTCCCATGGTTGCCATGTGGGTTGAGCTTACTATACGTCGGCAGCCGTCGCAGACAAGAGGAAACTTTGCGGAAAAGCCCGCGATAGGCGCGAGTAGACTCCTGCAATGGCCACAACTCCCGCCGCCGCGGGCAGCGAGCAGCAGCATCGAACGCTGTCAGGCGAACCTGTGCGCGAGCTCTACACCGCCGCCGACCTACCGCCCGAGGAGACCATAGGGCGCCCCGGTGAGTACCCCTTCACGCGCGGCGTCTACGAGTCGATGTACCGCGGGCGCCTCTGGACGATGCGCCAGTTCGCCGGCTTTGGCACCCGCGAGGAGACCAACGAGCGCTTCCGCTATCTGCTCGATCATGGGCAGACCGGCCTCTCCACCGCTTTTGACATGCCTTCGCTGATGGGTCACGACTCCGATCACGCCCGTTCCGAGGGTGAGGTCGGGCGCGAGGGCGTCGCGATCGACACGCTCGATGACATGCTCACGCTGTTTGGTGGCATCGACCTGGGGGAGGTCTCGGTGTCGATGACCATCAACGCTCCTGCCGCGATCATGCTGGCCTTCTACGTCGCCGCTGCCGAGGCCAACGGCATCGAGCCCGAGCGCCTTGCGCGGCACGATCCAGGCCGACATCCTCAAGGAGTACATCGCCCAGAAGGAGTGGTGCTTCCCGACCGAGCCCCGCGATGCGCCTCTGCGGCGACGTGATCGAGTTCTGCACCCGGCGCATGCCGCGCTGGAACCCGATCTCGATCTCCGGCTACCACATCCGCGAGGCCGGCTCGACCGCGCAGCAGGAGCTGGCCTTCACGCTCAAGCGACGGCTTCCCCTACGTGGAGCAGGCCTAGAGCGCGGCCTGGACGTCGACGACTTCGCCCCGCGCCTCTCCTTCTTCTTCAACGCCCACGTCGACTTCTTCGAGGAGATCGCCAAGTACCGTGCCGCGCGACGCATCTGGGCGCGCGAGATCGAAAGAGACCTACGCGCCAAGACCCCCGCTCCTGGCTGATGCGCTTCCACTGCCAGACTGCCGGTGTTTCGCTCACCGCACAGCAGCCGCTCAACAACATCGTGCGCACCGCCATCGAGGCGCTTGCCGGCGTGCTCGGCGGGGCACAGTCGCTGCACACCAACAGTTATGACGAGGCGCTCGCGCTGCCTTCGGAGCAGGCCGTCACGGTCGCCTTGCGCACGCAGCAGGTGATCGCGCACGAGACCGGCGTCACCAACACCGTCGATCCGCTCGGCGGCAGCTACTTCGTCGAGGCGCTGACCGATCAGATGGAGCAGCGCTGCTACGAGTACTTCGCCAAGATCGACGAGCTAGGGGGGATGGTGGAGGCCGTCAAGCGCAACTTCCCCCAGCGCGAGATCGCCGATGCCGCCTTTGAGTTGCAGCTGGAGATCGACGCCGGTGAGCGCATCGTCGTCGGCGTCAATCGCTTTCAGCAGCAGGACGAGGTGCCGATTCCCACGCTGCGCGTCGATCCCGCGCTAGAGCGCAGCAGCTCGACCGTCTGCAGGGCGTGCGCGCGCTGCGCGACGGCGCTCAGGTCGAGCGAGCCTTGGCGAGGCTGCGCGATGAGGCCGCCAAGGAGGACGCCAATCTGATGGAGCCGCTGCTCGACTGCGCCCGCGCGCACGCCTCCGAGGGCGAGATCGTCGAGTCGCTTCAGCGCGTCTTCGGTGACTACACCGAGACGCCCGTCTTCTAGGGTTCGCGGCCCGCCGCGTCGGCACCCCACGGCCTGTTGCCTCCTGCCGCCTAGCCTTCTGCCGCGGCACGATGTCCAGCCCCTCCAAAAATAATCGCCTCATTCCACCGCGCGCCTCGCTACCCTCGCAACTTCCTCCGATCATGAATGTTTTCTCACGCATGCGCCGGTTCTTCACCTGGTGGAACGCCCTTGCGCTGTCCGCGGCGCTCGCGGCTGCCGGCTTTGGTGGCTCGCCGATCGTTGTCAGCCATGCCTCCTCGGCGCCTGCCTCCAGCCCGCGCTGCATGCCTTCGACGCTCAATCGCTCGGACATCTTGCCCGGCACTGGCCTACAGGTCTCGCCGCTGCCCGAATCGCTCGATGCTTCGCCGCGGGCGCAGATCAGCCTGCTCGGCGCCTCGCGCGCGCAGCTCAGTCACGTGCAGGTCTCGGGTTCGAGCTCCGGCTCGCACTCTGGGCGCCTGCTCTCCTATACGCAGGGCGACGGCGCCAGTTTCGTGCCTGCCAAGCCGTTCACGGCTGGCGAGACCGTCACCGTGCATGTGACCGTTGCGGGGCACGCGGTTTCCTACCGCTTCACGGTCGCTCAGCCCGACCCCATCAGGTACGTCGCTCCCGTCGCCACCGCCGCGGGCAAGCCCAGCGAAGTGCAGCGCTATCACTCGCGCCCTGAACTGCTGCCGCCCGCGTTGGCTGTCACCACGCCCGCTTCGCCTGCCACGGCCCCGGGCTACATCATGTCTACGCCTTACTCCGGCCCCGGCCAGGACGGGCCGTTGATCTTCGACAATTCCGGCCAGGTCGTCTGGTTCGATCCCATGCCGCACGGGGCTGAGGCGACCAACCTGCAGGTGCAGCAGCTCGGCAGCAAGCCCGTGCTCACCTGGTGGCAGGGCTACATCCCGCCGCAGGGCTTCGGCGAGGGGGTCGAGAAGATCGCCGACAGCTCCTACCACGTCTCGCAGGTCAACGCGGGCAACGGCTATTGGGCCGATCTGCACGACTTTCGTCTCACCTCGCAGGGGACGGCCTTGATGACCGTTTTCGATCCGATCCGCTGCGACCTCTCCTCCGCTGGGGGGTCGCGCTCGGCCGCCGTCACCGATGGCGTGCTGCAGGAAGTGGATCTTGCCACGGGGCTCGTGCGGCGCGAGTGGCACTCGATCGATCACGTCGCCATGAGCGACTCTTATGCCTCGGCCCATTCCTCCTCCTATGAATGGCCTTTTGACTACTTCCACATCAACTCGATCGATCTGCACGCCGATGGCGGCGTCCTCATCAGCGCCCGCAACACCTCCACGCTCTATGAGCTTGATGGTCACAGCGGCCAGATCGTCGAGCGCATCGGCGGCAAGCACAGCACCGTCAAGCTCGGCCACGGCGCCGAAACCGCCTATCAGCATGACGCCACGCTGCAGCCCAATGGGGACATCAGCGTGTTTGACAACGGCGCCGTGCCCAAGGTGCACCCGCAGTCGCGCGGCATTCTCCTGGCCGTCAATCCGCAGAGCGGCACCGACACGCTCGTTGCCCAGTTCACCCATCCCCATCCGCTTTCCTCCGGCTCGCAGGGCAACATCCAGGGGCTTGCAGGCGGCGACTACTTCGTCGGCTGGGGGCCCGAGTCCTACTTCTCGGAGTTCTCGCCTTCGGGGCAGCTGCTGTTTGACGTCCACATGCCTAGTCCCGACCAGTCCTATCGCGGCTATCGCTTCCCGTGGGTGGGCACGCCCACCGAAGCGCCCGCGGTCGCCGCGGCCACCACCTCCGCCACCAACCAGGCCGGGGCTTCCGGTGCGCTCACCACCGTCTATGCCAGCTGGAATGGGGCCACACAGGTGACCTCCTGGCGCGTGCTCGCGGGGGCTTCCTCGCATGCGCTGGTTGCTGTCGCGGCGGCCCCGCGCGGTGGTTTTGAGACCGCGATCCCGACGCCAGGGGCGCAGGCCTACGTTGCCGTGCAGGCGCTTGATGCCTCCGGTGCCGTGCTTGGCACCTCGCGCACCATCAAGGGGTGATCCAAGCGGCTTCCCGCTCCGTAGAACTGTGCAGAGCAGTAAGCAGATCCCCCGGATAGGTCCGTCCGCAGGCGTGGGTAGCTTGAGGGGTGATCTTCAGGAGGTTGCGATGCTTTCAAATGCCCAGATCCACACCAACAGCCCAGCGCCCTCGCTGATCGCCACGATCGGCGTTGGCTACAACGGCTCCAGCCGCAGCGCCCAGGCGCTTGCCGTTGGCCGCGAGCTGGCGGCTGCCCACGGGGCCCGCATTCGCGTCATGGAGGTGGTCTGCCCACCTCGCGCCGTCTACGCACCGCGCTCTGCTGTCGATGCCGTGGTCGAGTTGGGCGTCTGCGTGGATCAGCTGCTGAATCAAGCGCGCGAGCGCCTAGCGAAACTCGATGGCGTCGATAGCTGTGCGGTCTATGGCATCGCCGTAGACGAGCTGGCCGCCTTTGGTGAGGAAGTCGATCTGTTGGTGGTCGGGCTGGGCAGCCACAGCGGTGCACGCCACCCGCATATGCGGGCCAGCACCTCCGAGTACCTCCAGTTCCACGCGCCTTGCCAGGTGCTCGTGGTGCCGCGCGCGCGACCTACCTGTGCGGGGCTCGGTGCTGCAGTCGGCGGCGGCTCTTGGCGCTCGCTGCGCAGGGCACGGTTGTGTGCACGGTGACGTGGGTGCCGTCTTCGAAGCTGAAGTCACCCGCGAAGGGGTAGCCGCCGCGCGGGCACCTCGCGGGGGTGGTGACGCCGCGCGGGCGGAAGTGTTCGATTTCGCCATTCACTTCCCGTTCATAGAGCAGGTCCTTCGGCCCGAAGGTCGACTGGAACTGCACCACCGACACGTTGGGGCCGCCAGGTAGGCTCGGCACGAGCGGCACCTGCGTATTGATGCGGCCGCTGAAAGGCATATTGTCTTCCAGCAGCTGACCGGGGAAGACGAGGCTGGCGAACACCGGCGTCAAGCCTTCGGCGAAGAACAGGATCGTCAGGTGTTCGCCTTCAGAGGCGCCTCTGAAGGCGTGTATGCTGGCCTGCTCCTGCACTGTCCGCGGGCCGTAGGGGACCTCCGCGAGCGCCGTGCCAAAGCCGACCTGCGAGTTGGCCGGACAGCCGCGGGGGCCATGCGCGTAGAGGTAGATCGGTTCGCATATGGCGGTGCCGAGCGTATTGCGCGCCAGGCCGATGCCGGCGGGCAGGTGCAGATCGACACCTTGCAGCGGTGAAGGGACCTGTCCATCGGTGCTCGAAACGTCAAAGCCGAAGGTTATGGTCGTGCTCGTGGCGGGCCGGTTGGGGCTGAAGCTGGCGAACAGATTGACCTTCTGCGCCGCCTGCCCGCTCGCCGCCAGCGTCAGGCTCGCACAGAGCGCCAGCAGCGCAAGGGCCGTTATTCCTCGCCGCATTGTCAGGCGTCCTTGGACACCTTTAGACGTGCAACTGCCCGATAACCTGCACGGTGGCGTTGTCGGTGTTGCGGTTGATCGTGCCATATACCTGTCCAGTGCCTTTGGCATGTGCATAGTGGCCGCTGCCGTGGCTGACGTTGATCGACCCGCCGAAGCTTGCAAATTCGCCCTGCCCAGCGTTGAACTTCGCCGTCCCGCGGCCTGTGATCGTGCCGCCGTGCAGGTAGATCGTGAACCCCACCTGCACTGTGCTGGCGCCAATCGTGAGGCTCGCCCGCACGCTCCCGGGTAGCGTCCCCGTGACCTTGCCTTCCTCGATCAGCGTGCTGCTCGCACTGTTGGGATTGGCCAGACGCAACTGGCCCTTGTCGCTCACCTGGAGCGTCTTCGCCACGTGCGCTTGCGGTGATGCCCCCAGCGCCGTCGTAGCGGGCAGCGCCAAAAGCAGCATGACCACAGTTAGGCTGCCAACATGTTTCCACAAACTCATACTGTCCCTATCATCTCATAGAAGCCTTTTGTCTGCGGCCGGGGTGACCCGGTCGTGCCTCCGCCCTTTGTAGCGTATCGGCTACATAGGGCAAGCGTGGCAGTTGGCTCGGACGGGCCCAGTTGATGGCAGCGGACAGCGCTCCGTAAGGCTCAAGTCACGGCCCCGGCTCGCAATTCGCCGGGGCCGAGGGGCCTACAAGCAGGCGTTTCTGACTGCTCAGCCGTTGCGCTGACGCAGGCGCTCGCCCGGGTGCCGCGACGCTGTGACGTCGGCTCCTTCGGCGTGCCCGCCTCGCGCGATGCTCGCCAGACGGTAGCGACGGATCGGCTGCTGCCGTCCGCCCTCCTGCCCGGTCTGCTCCGGCAGCAGCAGGAAGCGCCGCTGGGGCTGATCGTCGTGGCTTGAGAATGATGGGCTCATAGCCGAGTATCTTGGCGCTTGATGCCCCGCGAGGCTTTGGCCTTCAGTCCAAAATGTCGGCTCCGCGGGTGCTAAAGGTGATCGCTGCTGCTCGGTTGGGCGTGGTGGACTTCGATCGCCGGTCAGTTGTGGGCTGCCGCAGTTATTACCTTAAGGCGCTCGCCGGCCCACAACAGCGCGTCAGCGAGAACATCAGCCTCGATGTCGCCAAGCACTTCGATTGTCGCGGTTCCATCGGAGAGCGAGTCTTCGTGGTGCTCGCCAAACGCAAAGCTTCCCTCGTCCCTGAGCACCAGCCTGGTCATACCGCCATGGCCCGCATCGCCTCCCTGCGGCACGTTCGTTTCCACGCGGACTGTGAGGATGCAGGCGTCATAGAAGGTCTTCTCCTCGAACTTCATTACCGCAAGCTTAGCGTCGGCGCCTTCGGCGCGGCTTAGCTCGACCCCGGCTTGCGCGGCTTCCATTCGTTCTTTGGCTGCTTGCATTTCTTTGCGGTTCCTGCCGGTGAATCTTCCTAGCAGGATGCGCAAGTTCTGGCGGCGCAGCTCGTGGCGCTCACGCCGAGTTCCCCTGCGGAGAACAGCCTCAAGCCAAGGACTTAGGGCCGCAGGCGAGGCTTGTGGCGCCCCAACCTGGATGAGCAGCCACGGCTGGATCTGCACAATTTCGACTTCTCGCTGCAAGAAGTCTTCTTCGTAGTTGTCCCAATCACGCGGAACCTCCCCGTAGCGCATCCAGCGTAATAGCCGCTCCCCAGACTCAGAGCATCCTCGTCATCGGCTCACTCAGTCCGCGCTGCGCGCTCGGGTCAGTACGCACCAGCAGCTCCGAGGTCTGCAGGCGGAGGTGATCGAGCGCCTGCTTGAACTCGTTGATGGCGTCGAGGAACTTCCCGGCCGGCTCATCGCCTGTGAATGACGCCGACGCGTCCATTGCAGTGCTCAGTGCTTGCACGCATACGTTGGCGCGGCGGTGAGCCTCTGCGAGCTGCACGCGCAGCTCGGCTGCCAGCAAGCCGCGTTCCTGCGCCAGATGGCGTCTAGTGTCAACCCAGCGCGTACCGATGATCGTTACGAAGGCAGTGCCTGCAGCAATCGCCAGACTATCGATCACGATGGCTCTTTTGTCATAGTTTTGAAACGTCCAGTTTGAAGCGGTGTCGTATGCGACGCAGCCCTGGAGCAAAGATGCATCACTGCGGCGATGTTCAGTCCAACTGCACGCCACCATCGATCTGCGCGTCGCGCAGATGCACCATCTCCTCAGCTTGCATCCAAACGCTCCTCGATCACGAGGAAGTCCAGATCGCTGTCCTCACGCGCATCTCCACGTGCCCGCGAGCCGAAAGCACGACCCGCGCAGGAGAACATGCGGCTGCTGCCAACCGTCGCCCCGCATCCACAATCACCGCGTCGTTGACCACGAGCCCTAAGGTACCGAATGATGTCCCCGTGCTGGCCTCAAGCGAGAGTCAGCCCATAGAGCAGCTTCAGAGCTCAAGATCATCTCCCAACGCAACGGGCACACCGTAGACCGGCGTTGCCGTGACGCCCATCTGGCGAAGACGAGGATCGCAGGAAAGTCCTCGAAATCTCCGTGGCCCCTGATCCAAAAGCTCCATGAAGAGCGATTAGGTTCCAAGGCCGACCGGACGGCCCGTCGAGGTTCGAACAAGTAGAACTGGGGGCTTTGGTAGGCTCCGAATTCGTGAACGAGGTGAGTCTTGTCGCTCGCGCTGCGCGTCTGGTTGCGCTCGGATTGGTAGCCGCCCTGCTAGCGACTGGGTGCGGGACGAGCAGCGTTGATGCTACCGGCGACGCCAGTGGGCCTATCAGCATCGGCTCGACTAGCGGGCTCAGCCAGTCGCAGGTTTACCGGGTGCCGTCAGGGTCGATGGAACCGACGCTCCCTATCGGTACGAGGGTCGTCGTGAAGGAGGGGCGGCCAAGTGTGGGGGCTATTGTGGTCTTCCACCCACCAGAAGGCGCCGAACGGGAGGAGTGTGGGCCCAGGCCCCCACTCATCAGACTCGGCGAGGCCGCTTGTGATGCGCCCATTCCTGAGGAGTCCAAAGTCGAGTTCATCAAGCGCGTCGTCGCCGGGCCTGATGACGAAATCTATGTTCGACGGGGCCACGTTTATCGGAAAGCCAATGGTTCAGGCGAGTTCGTACGTGAGAGTGATTCCTACATCCGCGCGTGCGGCATCAGCCCAGAGTGCGATTTACCGGTCCCGATCAAGATTCCAGCCGGGTACTGGTTTTTGATGGGGGACAATCGTGGGGAGTCCGACGACAGCCGCTTCTGGGGACCCGTGCCGACGGCGTGGATCGTTGGCACTGCAACCGACCTGGAGTGCCCCCGCTTTAGTAATCCCGGGATCACTTGGGTCCGTCGGTCCTGGCAGCAAGGCTGTGGCGTCCATGCCTAGGCCGCTGTAGACGGCGAGCTGTTTCCGGGCAGGGGGCCGGGGGATCGATCCCCCGTCGCCGATTCGATCGTGAACCCACGTGCACGCTCCGCGCGCTCATGGTTTTCGTCGTCGCTGGGCTCGCCTTCAGCGCATCCTTCCTCGGCATCTTTGATCGCCATCGCAAGCCCCTGTCCAGCGGATGCAGCCAGCCTGCCGGGAGCATGACATCTGACGCTGGTACACCGCTGCTCTGCTTTCGAGTCGGTGAGTCGCCTGCCGAAGTTCTCGTATTGCCACCAGACGCCCCAGGACCATCTCCTCTTCGCGTTCAACGTCCGTCATGGGGAGAAATGACATCACGATCGTGGACGCTCTTGCGTGCTGACACCAGTCAGGCCGCCTGGGCCGATACGGCCCGAACAAGAGACCGGATGCATTGTCCGGCCTCCCAGCTGACCTGCACGGTCTCGGTCTGTCGCTCACCGTGCCGGCGTCTATCGTCTGGCGCTGAGCGCGTCCGTTGGCGAAGAGCGGCGAGGCAGACCGGTCTACGCGGCCCGGTGAGGCGCCCAGGCACGGGGACCCCCGCCGCCAGGGGCAAGCCTGCCCGGCAGCTTCGCTACGGTGTCATCATGGTTGCGCAGGAGGTCATCGAGGCGGCAGGCAAGACGTTGGCGGCCGTTGCTGCCGATCCCGTCAAGATCGTGCTCTTCGGCTCGCGTGCCCGCGGTGACGCAGGCCCGGACAGCGACTTCGACTTCCTCGTGGTCGAGCGCGACCCTCAGGATCGCCACACCGAGATGGTGCGCCTCGGTAGAGCGCTCCGCCCGCTTGGGATGCCGTTCGACGTCGTTGTCGTCAGTGAGCGCTACGCCGATGATTGGGGAGACGTGGAGGGCTCGATGGTGCACGCCGCTCTCACCGAGGGTCGAGTGCTGCATGCCGCCACATGACCGGCTTGACTTGGCGCGCGTGCTGCTCGCTAGGGCGATAGAGGACGAGACACTCGTACGAAAGGTCTCCCCGGACACGGACATCGCCGACGCGATCGTTGGCTTCCATGCACAGCAGGCTGTCGAGAAGCTGATGAAGGCCGTCTTGGCCGCCCGTGGTGTGGCATTCATGAAGAGCCACGCGCTGAGCTACCTGATCGGTCTGGTCGAAGAAAACGAGATCGAGGCTCCGGACGAGCTTACCGAGGCTGACGTGCTCTCCCCCTGGGCAGTCGAGTTCCGCTACGAGGGCGACGAGCCGCCGGCTCTCGACCGGTCCGCTGCCCTCGCGCTGGTCGGGCAGGTGAGGACGTGGGCCGAGAAAGAGATCAAGGCCGTACGGCCACCGCAACCCCAGCAAGAACAACCGCAGTAGAGCCACTCGACGGCCATGCCACTGGAGAAGCGCCTCGGGTTCGGACATGACCCACCAAGTGCTCCTGTCCCGTCGTTCGCTCGTTATTGGCTTCGCAAAGCCAGATCCGGCGAAACGGGGAGATCGGGACAACGTGCGAACCCCAACCCTGGTTCTCAGAGCGAGGGTTCGTGCTTCGAGCAAATGGCGGAGAGATCGGGACGGTTTGCAAATCCTCAAGGCCAGGTTGAGGGTTTGGTGGAGCTACTGATGGAGCCGACCGGACGAGCGGCGCGGCGGCGGGCAGTCGAGGCTATCCGCGACCTCGTGTAGCGATCGGCTCTTGAGCGTAACGCCACAATCGACGCCGTCCAGGCCAGCATGTCCGTCGCTGGAGGCCAGGGTCGCCATGCTGGCGACTCTGTCAGGAAGCACTCCCGCAAGCCGTACTACCGCACCGAGACTCGGCCGGCCACATCTGTCCGCAGCTACTGCTAGCGTCTGCAACCCGACAATGATCTTCACATGAGCAGCTATGGTGTAGTACGCACCTATACAGTTTGGCACTAGTTTTCCACCACTCGCACATGTTAATCTGATTTTATGGAGCAATTTGGCACTGCTGCCCACAAAATTGTTCACGGAGATGCGCTGGAGGTGCTTGCAACGCTTCCAGACCATAGCGTCGATCTTATCTTCGCTGACCCGCCATACAACATCGGTAAGCAATTTGGAGCCTTCCGCGACGTTTGGCAGTCCGATGAAGCCTATGCTGCGTGGTCAAAGCGTTGGCTTGACCTGTGCATTGCAAAGCTATCCGCTACTGGTTCAATCTACGTCATGGCCAGCACCCAAAGCATGCCATATCTTGACTTGCACCTGCGCTCTCGCTTAACCGTCTTGTCAAGAATTGTCTGGCATTATGATAGCTCAGGTGTTCAAGCCAAACAGTTCTACGGCTCTCTATATGAGCCGATGCTACACGCCGTAAGCGATCGCAAGCAGTATACGTTTAATGCTGATGCTATCCGTGTTGAGGCGAAAACGGGTGCCAAGCGTAAGCTAATTGATTATCGCAAGGATGTTCCTACGCCGTACTCGACAACTAAGGTGCCTGGAAACGTTTGGTATTTCCCGCGCGTTCGGTATCGCATGAATGAGTACGAGAATCATCCGACGCAAAAACCTGAAGCCTTGCTGGAGCGGATTATCGCTGCTAGTTCAAACCCAGGTGATCTCATACTAGATCCTTTCTCGGGCACGTTTACAACAAGTGCTGTCGCACAGCGACTGAATCGTCGATCGATAGGCATTGAGGCCGAACGCGAGTTCATAGCTATCGGCCTTCGGCGTCTAGGTTTAGCGAGCGAACTTGACGGCGTGGACCTTCAGGCACCAATCAAGAATACTAGTCGGCGCAGCCCTATCGCCATAAAGCCACAAATGGCATTGCCCGAGATGGCAGATGCAAGGTGAGCGCCCAAAGTTTTAAACAGACCATAGCCGATATACTGAACGGGGAGTTTGGTGCCGAACGCGGGCAATTTGTTCTCCAGCAAAGCCCACTCTTGCAGTACATCGAGATAAAGACACGATCTGCAAATCGAGGGTCGAAGGCACGCGGTTCATTTGCCAACCTTTATGCGATCTATGTCCTAGTCGAGGATTATCTACAGGGTGGCTTTGCCTCAACAGGCACCTATGCCGAGTACGAAGGTGCGCGATTTACACAGCTATTTACACGGCAACGGCAGCTGCCATTTGGCGAGCGTCTACAAAATCATGCACTCAACAGTCGTCTCAACGAGGAGTTCCGGAAATATTTCCCAACGTCTGAGTATGTCCCTATTTTGCGGAATCTTGAGACCGGACGATATTGGATCAACGAGGGGCTTTTGCGAATCACTGTACCTAGTAAGCCAGATATCAATATAGCAGGCGTGGTAATTACCATCATTGATGCTTACGTGGCGGCGAAACGTGATTCCTTTCAGCAGTTTCTCGACTCATGCCGTCAACTCGCCGAGATCCAAGATCAGGATTTGGATAAAGGAAGTCAATTTGTCGAGTCCCTTCTCGCTCCCAATGTGGATGCACGCATCTTTGAGATTGTTAGCTTTGCGATTCTACGCTCCTATTATGCTGCCCAATCTATCTGGATTGGCCAGACGAGAGAAGAGGTCGAAGAGCAGCCGCTTATTCTGTATAAGACTGGTCGAACAAATGCTAACGATGGTGGAATCGACTATGTCATGCGACCGCTGGGCCGCTTTTATCAGGTTACGGAGACGCTTGATGTCCGAAAATATTTCCTCGATATCGATAAGGTGCAGAGATTTCCTATAACTTTTGTTGTGAAATCGGATTTGGCGACAAGTGAACTTGAGGCCAGCATCCGGCAATATGCGGAGAGGGCGTTTACGGCACATGCTGTAGTTGAAGCATACATGAGCGCGGTCGAGGAGATCATAAATATATCGACGTTAAAAGATCGTCTACGCGACGTGGTTACTCATGGGAAATTTAATTCGGTTCTTAACGAGATCGTTACCCAGGCCAAAGTAGAGTTCTACCTGCACGATGATGAAGTCGGCTCGATTGATACCGACGACACGTAGACTTCACGCAGTGCGCGCATCCGGGGTGGAAGCCGCCTCGCACAAACGGCGTTGGTCGATGGCGCTCGTTTAGTGGTAGTTGGCGGCATGCTGATCGCAGTGCTGGGCGACCGTGTCCACCCAGCTTTGGTACCAGTAGCCTGCCACCTCGACCCCAAATCCCTTGCTGGGATTCTTGGCGTCGAGCGACTTCCATAGCTCGGTGTGCCAGTGCATTGAAAAGCCGGGGTAGCCGCGCCCTCGCATCATGTTCACAATCTGTCCAGGCAGGAACTTTGGCCGCTCAACCTCCTTGAACGCCACATAATCACGATTTACCGACTGTGTGATGTCGGAATCGGATTTGAGGAACTCGATAACCTCGTCAGCTTGACCGGGCTTGCCGACAAGCTTTGGCACAAAAAGCAGGCGGAGCATCGAACGTCAGCTGGGGCTGTGTCTGGCGCTGGCACGCGAGTTGGATATGCGTCTGTCCCGCGCCTACATCGACTGTGGCGTCTCCGGCATGGACGCAGACCGGCCGGGACTCACCGGCATGATGCGTGACCTATCGCGCGGCGGGGCTGACTTTGTCATCACCGCAGACCTCGCCAGGCTGGCGCGCGACGAGCGCCTGTCGCAGTCGCTCCAGAACCAGATCGACCGTACCGGCGCGACGCTGCTTACCGCCACGACACCCCCACAAGAAAGGAGAGACATTTGCCGGTAGCGACCCCAGATATTATAAGTGAACCAACCCCCATCGAGATCGCCAAGGCGACAGCGGTGATCTACTTGCGTGTCTCAAGTTCGGGTCAGGTCAACAAGGCGCACAACCCCGAGGGCTACTCCATCCCCGGCCAACGCGAGGCTTGCCAGCGACACGCACAGATGCTCGGCGCCGAGCAGATCGCCGAGTTCGTGGAGCCGGGGCGCACGGGAACGAACCTACGCCGCCCGGCACTCCAGAGGATGCTCGCCGAGCTGCCGAAGCTCAAACCGACCTACGTCATCTTCTACGACCTCTCACGGGTCGCGCGGGAGGAGTTCGACGCCTTCTGGCTCCTCGGTGAGATCAAGCGCTGCGGCGCGAACTGGAGTCCACGCTTGAGCGCATCGACGACAGCCCACAGGGACTCCTGTTGTTCGCGGTGATGGCCGGGGTGAACGCCTTCCGCTCACGCGGGGATGCCGAGAAGGTCAAGCTCGGCTGCGAGCGCAAGTTCGCCGACGGCGGCAGCCACGGTCCCGCCCGCATCGGCTACCTCAACGTCCGCGAAAAGATCGAAGGGCGCGAGGTCGCCGCGATCGCCACTGACCCCGAGCGCATCCTCTTCATCCGGCTCGCCTTCGACCTCGCCGCGACCGGCGGGCACACCATCACCACCATCACCGAGACGCTTGAGGAGGCCGGGCTACGCACGCGCGGCACCCACAAGCGGCCGAGCCAGCCGCTCTCGCGCAGCATGGTTCACCGGATACTCCGAGATGACTACTACATCGGGGTCGTCACCCGCAACGGCGTCAAGCGCGAGGGCGCCATGACGCGATCATCGACCGGCAGACCTTCGAGCAAGTCCAGGTCGTCCTCGACGCCCACCGCGCCAGCGGCGACCGCTCCCACAAGCACACCCACTACCTCACGCGCTCCCTGTTCTGCGGGGTCTGCGGCAAGCGCCTCGGATACGGACGCCACCGCAACCGCACCGGCGAGTACTACGAGTACTACTCCTGCCTCAGCCGCGTCGCCAAGACCGGGCGCTGCGAAGCGCCCTACTTCCGCCTACACCTGATCGAGCGCGCGATCGAGCGTAAGTACAAGACCCTCCTGCTCAAGCCCGACGAGCAGGCCATCATCCGCGAGGCGCTGCTCACGCACGTCCAGGGCAACGCCGAGGTCGCCCGCACGGAGGCCGACCGCCACGAGCGCCACCTACGCGAACTCACCGCCCAACAGCAGAAGCTCGTCCAGCTCTACTACAAGGGCGGCGTGTCCGAGGAGGTCATGCAAGCCGAGCAAGAGCGTATCGAAGGCGAGCGCGCCGCCACCGAACGCTGGTCAGAGGCCGCACGGCTGGAAGTCGAGGAGGTCGACCAAGCCCTCAAGGACGCCCTCGCGCTGATCGACCTCGCCACCGCGCCCTACCTCATCGCCAACCCAGTCGAGCGGCGCCTCATCAACCTGGCGATCTACCTCATGCTGCTCGTGTCCTACCCCGACACCATCCAGGCCAAGCCGAACGCTTTCTACGCGCAACTGGTGACCCTCGCCCGCCAGCTGGCCAAGGAGGTCGCCCAGGAACGCCAGAAACGGCCACGGGACGGCCAAAGCCCAGGGAGCCAGCCCCAGGACGACCGCAGCCCCGTTTTTCGGGGCAGCGGTTCGCAATTAGTGCAAATGGCGGAGAGGGAGGGATTCGAACCCTCGAACGAGGTTTCCCCCGTTACGCGATTTCCAGTCGCGCCCGTTCAACCGCTCCGGCACCTCTCCAGGCGCTTGGGCCGCGGCGATGCCCGGCTCGCGGCGGCGGCGCTGAAGGCTACGACACCGGCGCGCTGCGCCGTTGCTAGGCTCCGCGCCATGCTCCTCGCCGCCAGCGCAGCCGCTCAGCAAGGACATCGGCCTGCTCGTCACCTTCATCGGGATCGGCATCATCGTCAACATCATCGTCGTCTACATCGCCGTCCAGGTCCGCGGCGAGCGCCAGCAGAACCAGGAATACGCTCGCAGCGCCGCCAGCCGCCCGAGCGTCTGACGCCGCTCGCGGCCGCGCCGCGCGCGGCGCTCAGATGATGTAGACGGGCGTGCCCACGGGCGTGCGGCGTAGAGCGCGATCACGTCCGGGATGCGCATGCGCACGCAGCCGTGCGAGGCGTCGTGGCCGATCGAGGAGTACTCGCTGGGGTCGATCCCGTGGATTCCGGCGCCGCCTTCGAAGGACATGAAGCGCGCCTTCAGCGGGTCCTCCGGGCCGGGCGGGACGACTGTTCCCGCCAGCGAGCCTGCCCAGGCTTTGTTGGGCACGTACCAGGGCGGGTCGACCTGCTTCCATTCGATGTGGTGCAGGCCCGGCGGGGGTTTCGAGGCCTTCCATGCCGACCGCGATTTCGTAGGTCTTCGCGAGTTTCAGGTGTTCGTAGAAGCGCAGCCTGAAGTCGTTGCGGTCGACGACGATGTAGGCCGGGTACTTGGCCGCCAGCTGCGCCGTCGTCACCGTGGGGTGCACGATGTGTGTGGGCGCCTGCACCGTGCCTGTCACGAGGGCTCCAGTAATGGCGCGTCCCACGCGCGAGCGCAGCAGCTTGGCGTCGACCATCACGCCGCTGTGGCCCTGCACCTCGCTCAGGCCCGTGACGCTCGGGTGCACCGAGGCGTTTACCGCCGGGTGGTCCACGTCTGAGCTCACCCGTTCGGCGAATTCGCGCACCGCCACGTGCGAGTAGTGGGCGTGCAGCGGGATGTTGCGGTGCACGCTGCCGCCGAACAGTCCGCGCGCCGTGCGCGCGAAGATCGATCCTTCGCGGCTCGCGCTCACGGCCTGTTCCACCAGGCTTGCCGCGTCGATCGTCAGGCCGGCGTCGCGGCCTGTGATGTGCCATGTGCGCGTGCCGTAGTGCACCGTCACCGGCTGCTGCGTGCGCGTCGCCAGTTCGTCGCGCAGCTTCGTCGTCGCCGCCGAGGCGCTCAGGCCGCCTACGGGCACGCCGCCGATCGTTACGCCGTGGGCGATGTTCTCGCGGCGTGAGTGGTCATAGGCGTACATCGCCAGCAGCGCCACCACCAGCACGCCCAGCACGCCGGCGATCAGGAACGTTGGAGTTCGGCGAGCGGTGCTCATCGGCTTCTCAGGGCGGTGGTGCTCATCGGCTGCTTAGGCTGGCTCCACGTGCGAGACGACCCTCCACGAGGCGGGGGACTCCAGACCACTGGCCGAGCCTCGACGCACCCGTCCCTGCGCGAGACGCGACTCGATCGTCCCAGTCTACCCTCGCATTGAACGTTTCAGTCCCCATGCAAGAGGACTTTCTTCAGAGTACGCCCTAGACCTGCTGGTAGATCAAAAAGACGTTCAGGGCCGTTATCAGAGCGGCCAGCCCACCGGCCGCGATTGTCGTGGGCAGGCGATTCACGTGCACGCCCATCACGCTGCGCCTGCTGGTCAGCAGCACCAGCGGGATCAGTGCCAGCGGAATGCCGAACGACAGCACCACCTGGCTGAACACCAGCACTTCCGTGGGTCCGAAGCCGAGCGCCAGCACGAGGATCGCCGGCAGCATCGTCAGCAGTCGCCGCAGGAACAGCGGCATGTTGAAGCCCACGAAGCCGCGCATCACCAGCTGCCCCGCATAGGTGCCCACCGAAGATGACGACGCTCCCGAGGCCAACAACGCCACCGCGAACGCCAGTGCCGCGCCGCCGCCTACCAGTTCAGCGAAGCCCGCATGGGCCTCGCTCGAGCGTGCTCACTTCCGTATGACCCGTGCCGTGGAAGAGCTTCGCTGCGACCGCCAGCATCGCCATGTTCACCAGGCCCGCCAGCCCCAGCGCCACGATCACGTCCACGCGCTCATAGCGCAGAACCTTCGCGCGCTCGCGGTCATCGCGCACCGGCGTGCGCCCGTTCGTCAGTGCCGAGTGCAGGTAGATCACGTGCGGCATCACCGTTGCGCCAATGATCCCCACTGCCAGATACAGGCTGGAGGTGCCCGCCAGATGGGGGGACAGGCCGTCCAGCGACTCCCGCGCCGAGGGGCCGATCTTCAGGGCCTCATACAGAAAGCCCATGAAGACGATGCCGAGCAGTGCCGACACCGCCAGCTCAAAGCGGCGATAGCCGCGGCTCTGCAGGTGCAGGATCGCGAATGCGATCACTCCCGTCATCAGCCCCGCCGGCAGCATCGGTACGCCGAACAGCAGATTCAGCCCTAGTGCGGCGCCGACGAACTCCGCCACATCGGTGGCCATCGCCATGATCTCCGCCTGCACCCACATCGCCCACGAAGCCTCGCGCGGGTAGCGCCGGCGGAACAGCTCCGGCAGGCTCGCGTCCGTCACGATCCCGAGCTTCGCCGACAGGTACTGGATCAGCATCGCCATCAGATTCGCCACCAGCACCACCCACAGCAGCAGGTACCCGAACTTCGCGCCGCCCTGGATGTTCGTCGCGAAGTTGCCTGGGTCCACGTAGGCGATCGCCGCCACGAACGATGGTCCCAGCATGCTCAGCATCGCCCGCAGCCGCCCGCGCGCGAACAGCGTTTCCAGCGCGCTAGGCGCGATGCCAGCGGTAGCGCCGCCGGCCGCCGCGCCGGGTGCGGGCAGCGCGGCCCCTCCCACTCCTTCCAAAACAGGCGCCGTGCTCCGCGGCGGAATCGGCGTCATGCAACACCTTCGCGGGTCGGGGTCCGGGATGGGGGCGAGGCGATATGGGCTCGTTCCTGTCCCAGCTGATTCGGGCCCATCTCCACGCGCATCGCCTGTGCCAGCTGGCCGCCGAGCGCGTGCTCGGCGCCGCTTGCGCCGAAGCTCACCAGCAGGGGCCCTCCGAAGGGCTGGTGCTCCAGCACCTCAAACGCGTCGCCTGGCGAGATGCCCAGCCCGGCCAGGTAGCGCAGCATCTCAGGGTCCGCATCTGACACTCGCACGAACACCCCGCGCTCGCCTGCCGCGAGGCTGTCGAGCGCGCGCGTGGGGGTCTCCGCCAGCTCCAGCTCCGCCGTGGGGATCGGATCGCCGTGGGGGTCTGCCGTCGGGTTCCCCAGCTTCGCCGCGATCAGCTCCTCCAGCTCCTCGCTGATCACGTGCTCCAGCACCTCCGCCTCGGCGTGCACCCGGTCCCAGGGCATCTGCAGTGTCTCCGCCAGGAACAGCTCCAGCAGGCGGTGATGGCGGATCACCTCCAGCGCCACCTTGCGTCCCTTCGCCGTCAGCGTCACGCCGCGGTAGGGCACGTGCACGATCAGATCCAGTTCGCCTAGTTTCTTCAGCATCGCCGATACCGATCCCGCCGTGATCTCTAGCCGCTCCGCGAGCGCATTCGTGGAAACCGGCTCTTCGTGGCGCGATTCCAGGGTGAAGATCGCCTTGCAGTAGTCCTCCACCGCCTGTGTTCGCGTGATGTCACGTGCTGCCATAAAAAGAAGTTTAGCCATGCCAAGATTTTTGTCAAGGCATGGGGTGATAAACGCTTGGGCTCATTCCCGCAGCGCTTGCCCCGCAGGGGTCGCAACGCGCGCGTCCGCCCTTTTGTAAAAGATGCATCCTCAGTGGATCGTGACTTCGAGCTCCAGACCCACCGCGCCGAGGACCGCCACTGGTGGTACAGCGGGCGCCGTCGCGTCCTTGATGTGGTGCTGCGCGACCTCGCCTTGCCGCCGGCCGCGCGCATGCTGGATGCCGGCTGCGGCTCCGGGCGCAACATGGTCGATCTGCAGCACTACGGCGACGTCACCGGCATCGAGCTCTCGCCGCCGAGCGTTCAGGCTGCTCGCGCGCGCCATGTAGGGGAGGTCGTTGAAGGGTCCGTGCTGGAGATGCCTTTCGCGGACGACAGCTTCGAGCTGGCCGTCAGTCTCGATGTCATCGAGCATCTCGAGGACGACATCAGCGCGCTGCGCGAGCTGCGTCGCGTCGTCGCTCCGGGCGGCCGGCTGCTGGTCACTGTGCCGGCCTATCAGTGGCTCTGGTCCCGCCACGACGTCGTCAACCACCATCACCGCCGCTACAGCCGCCGCACGCTTGTGGGGGCCGCCGAGAGCGCCGGCTGGAAGGCGCAGCGCACCACCCACTTCAACTTCCTCCTCCTGCCGCTCGCCGCCGGCATGCGCGCGCTTGAGCCGCTGGATCGCGGTAAGAAGGGGGCGAGCCTCGATCTCTGGATACCTCCAGCCCCGCTCAACTGGGGGCTGCAGCAGCCGCTGAACCTGGAGGCCGGCTTGATCGGGCGCGGCGTTCGTATCCCCGCGGGGCTCTCGCTGCTTGCGCTCTTCGCCTGAGCCGCCTTACGCCGGCTGCGTGCGATTACGCCGGCTGCGTGCGATTACGCGGGCTGCGTGCGCTGACACGGGCTGTGCGTTACGCGGGCTGCGTGCGAAAAGTCCAGGCGCGATTTGCCACGAAGGTCACCACTACCACGACCACGATCGCCACCGCCTGCCCCACCAGCTCGTCCATCCCCAGGCCGCTCACGCACAGCGCCACGAGGCCCAGGTTCAGCAGCAGGCCGCAACTCTGCACCACGCCCCAGCGCACGGGTGTCAATGAGTCGCCTACGTGGCCGCGAAAGGTCCAGCGGCGGTTGAGCAGAAAGCCGTTCACGGCGCCGACGATGAAGCCGATCGCGGAGGCCGCCAGGTACCACACGTCGAAGCCCTTCAGCAGCAAGGTATAGACCGCCAGGAATAGCAGCGTGTTGCTGACACCGACGATGCCGAACTTGACGAACTGCACCATCAGCGGCATTCTCAGCCTGCTTACAGGTTGGTTCTCTACTCTTCTCACAAGGGACACTTAACCAGCTTCGCTCCCCTCAGCCCCATGTCCGCCACTGTCAGCCAACCCCACGCCCTCCGCTCGCTCTCGCTGCTCAGCGTCGTGGCGCCTGTCTACAACGAGGAACAGCTCATCGAGCTGTTCGTCAAGCGCACCTGCGCCGCGCTCGGGGACTACACCTTCGAGCTGGTGCTCGTCGACGATGGCTCAAGCGACGCCACCCCCGAGCTGCTCGACCGTCTTGCTGACCAGGACCCCCGCGTGCGCGTCATCCATCTCTCGCGCAACTTCGGTCATCAGGCCGCGCTCACCGCCGGGCTCGAGCATGCCGTCGGCGATGTCGTCGCCATGATCGACGCCGACCTGCAGGACCCGCCCGAGCTGATCCCCACCATGATCGAGCAGTGGCAGCAGGGCTCCGACGTCGTCTACGCCGTGCGCAAGCAGCGCGAGGGGGAGACCGCCTTCAAGCTCGCCACCGCCTCCTGGTTCTACAAGCTCTTTGACAAGCTCGCCCAGGTCGACCTCGAGCCCAACTCCGGTGACTTCCGGCTGCTCGACCGTGCTGCCTTGAACGCGCTCTTGGCCATGACCGAGCGCTCGCGCTTCCTGCGCGGCATGACCGTCTGGGTCGGCTTCACCCAGACCGCCGTCTCCTATGAGCGCGACGCGCGCCATGCCGGTGAGACCAAGTACACGCTGCGCAAAATGCTGCGCTTCTCGCTCGATGCCATTGCCTCCTTCTCGCATCTGCCGCTGCAGCTCGCCACCTACGTTGGCCTCATCTCCGCCGGCGTTGCCTTCATCGCCATCCCCGTCGTCATCGGGCTGCGCCTCGTCGATTCCTACCTGCCCGGCTTTGGCTCCATCACCATCGCGATTCTGCTGCTCGGGGGCATCCAGTTGATTGCTCTGGGTGTCATCGGCGAGTACGTCGGGCGCATCTATGACGAGGTCAAGCATCGGCCGCTCTACATCGTGCGCGAGGAGCGCAACCGGCCTCAGGAGAATCATCTCGGTCTTCCTGTGGGGCCCATCGAGCGCGCCGGACTGCCCGCGCGCGTGCCGGACCACGTTGCTTGAGGGCACGCGTTGCTTGAGAGCACCTTGCTTGAGGGCTCCACCGCGTTGACGTTGCTGGATGTGGCACCGCTCCGCTCGGGCTTCTGCTGTGTTTCTTTTGATGGCACCTCACAAGGAAAGGGACTAACTACGCATGCCACGCTCGCCTCAGCTCCATCCCCGCACACTTGCCCTGCTCGCCACCCCCGCTGTCATCGGGGCCATGACCGTCGCCATGCCGGCGCTTGCCGGCACCAATCTGCTCGGTGCGACCACGGCTCACAAGGCCAGCAGCTCGCACTGCATCACCGCCATCGTTGGGCATCGCCGTGTGCGTGAGTGCCTCATCGCCGGCGCTCGCGGACCGCGCGGCTTCACCGGCGGGCCCGGACCGCGCGGCTTCACGGGGGCCAAGGGCGCTACCGGCGCCAGGGGCTCCACCGGCGCCAAGGGAGCCACAGGGGCCACGGGGCCGCAGGGCCCGCAGGGAGTGCCCGGAACGGCGCGCGCCTACGCGGTCGTGCAGACCACCCCCGAAATCAAGCTCATAGCCGGACAGAGCTCCAACATCACGAGCGTCAGCTTCGCCGGCGAAGGGATCTACTGCATCACTCCCGCGGCTCCCATCGATGCTTCCAAGGAGACCGTTGCGGTCTCGCCCGAGATCTCCTACACCCCCTCGGGCACCCCCCCCGGTGTGATTGCCGTCAACGCGCAGCACCCTCACTGCACGTCCTCCCCGACGGCTTTCGAGGTCGACACCTACAAGCAGGGCGAAAGCACACCCAAGGGTGGGTATGCCTTCACGATCGTGGTGCCTTAGCAGGCTGTAAGCAGGAGCTCATGCGGTCAGGCCATAATGACCGCGTGAGCTCCGCCGCACCCACACCCCCGGCCGCCTCTGGCGATGGCTCTGAGAATCTGGACCATCGCCAGGAGCGCATCCGCCTAGAGACTCCTCGCCACCGCATCGAAGGTTCCATGACGCTTGCCCGCGACGGCTACCGCAGTCGCGTCTCCGATGTGCTCAACGCCTCCGAGCGGGACTTTCTGACGCTCACCAGCGTCAGCTTGCAGCCGCTCGACGGTGGGCCCGTTGAGAGCCACTCCTTCCTGGTGGTGGCGCGCGCTCACATCGTGTTTGCCGTCAGCGCCGAAGAGCCGCCGCGCCAGGCGTAGTCCACTCGCCGCATCCCCGGCAGCAGCAGGCCCCCGAGCGTCGCGGCCGCGCCCAGGATGCCGGCGGCGATCAGTGTCGTTCTGACGCCTAGCGCTGCGCTCAGCGGCCCCGTCAGCGCCAGTGACAGCGGCAGCAGGCCGATCGATATCAGCCAATCGAGGCTCGACACTCGCCCCAGCAGTTCGCCCGGCACGTGGCGCTGCTTCATCGTCGCCCACACGATCGTGCCGGCCGTCTCCAGCAGATTGAACGCGAGGCTGGCCACCATCAACTGCCATATCGCTGTGGCCAGGCCATAGCCCGCTACGGCCAGCGTTGCCAGGGCCCACACGACGTAGATGAAAGTCATTCCTCGACTCGGCAGTCCGCTGCGGGTCATCGCCAGCGCGCATGCCACCGAGCCCAGTCCGCCCGCGCCCAGCACCAGGCCGAGCTGCACGCCACTGCCTCCCAGGACGTTCTTCACCATGTATGGCAGCAGCACCTCCGCGGGGCCCATGAACAGCAGATAAGCCAGGCCCGCGCTTGCGAATGTGCCCCACAGCCAGACGTGCCTGCGCACGTAGCTCCAGCCCTCGCGCAGCTCCTGCGTGGCGGTAGGGGGTGGCGTTGTCGATGCGGTTGCCGGTCGCATACGCGCCGGGGTGTGCGTGGACATCGCCAACAAGGCCAGCGCCGAGATCATGAAGGTGGTCCCATCTGCCAGGAACGCCGCGCCTGGGCCGATGGCGCCAATCAGCACTCCGCCCAGCGCTGGCCCGGCGAGGCGCAGGGCCAGCGGGCGCACGAGCTGCTCAAGCGCATTGGCTTCGCCCAGCTGCGGGCTCGGCAGCAGCTCGGGCACGATCGCGTCGCTGGCCGGATCGAAGAACGCCTGCGCCGCTCCGTATACCGCGACGATCGCCATCATCTGCCACAGGCGCAGCATCCCGCTCAACGCCAGTGCTCCCATCAGCACGAGCAGCGCGGCGCGTACCGCGTCGGCGATCAGCATCACCTTGCGGCGGTCGTGGCGGTCGCTGACGACGCCTCCCAAGAGCAGCAGCGCGATCAGCGGCATCGTCATCGAGATGCCGATCAGCGACAGCGCCGTGGGGGCGTCGCTGAGCGTATACGCCTGCCACGCCACCGCCACCAGAAAGGCGCCGTCGCCCAGCAGCGATACGCACCTGCCGATGAACAGCAGGCGAAAGTCGCGGTTGTTACGCAGCATCGGGCGATGCCGGCGCCGGCTCGCCGGACTTCTGCTCCGGGGTCGAACCTGCCGGGGCCGCGCCGGCTGCGGGCGCACTGACCGTAGCTGCGCCTGCCGCTGCCGCGCCCGTCCCCAAGGCTGAGCTGTCTGCCAGGTAGTCGAGCATCCGCTCGGACTCCATCGGGTGCGCGAAGTGGAAGCCCTGGCCGAGCTCGCAGCCCAGGTCGCGCAGGCGGCTGAGCTGCTCGTCAAGTTCGATGCCCTCCGCCACCACCTCAAGTGCCAGCGAGCTGCCTAGCGCCACCACCGCGCTTGACAGGTCCAAGGCCTCCGGCGTTGACTCGGGGCGCAAGAAGGAGCGATCCATCTTGATCACGTCCACGGGGAAGCGGCTGAGGTAGCTGAGCGAGCTGTAGCCCGTGCCGAAGTCGTCCATCGCGATGCGCACCCCCAGCTCGCGCAGCTCATTGAGCGTCACCACCGCGATCTCCGGGTCATCGATCAGCATCGACTCCGTGATCTCCAGCGTCAGCAGGCCCGGATCGAGCTGAGACTCGACGAGCGCGTCGCGCACGTCGGCGATCACATCGCTGTGCTGCAGCTGCTTCACCGACAGGTTCACGCACATGTAAAGCGGCGTGTCCTCGTTCCACAGTCGCTGCACCGCCACCGCCTGACGACAGGCCTCCTGCAGTACCCAGCGGCCGATCGGCACGATCAGGCCGGTCTCCTCGGCGAAGGGAATGAAGTCGCCCGGCACCACCAGGCCGCGCTCGGGGTGGCGCCAGCGCAACAGCGCCTCCATGCCCGCCACGCGACTGTCCGCCAGCCTCACGATCGGCTGGTAGTACAGCTCGAACTGGCCGCTCTCAAGCGCCCGCTGCAGGTCGGCGCGCAACTCCAGGCGGGCCAGCACGCCCGCGTGCATCTCCGGCTCGAACATGCGATAGCCGCCTTTGCCGTCGCGCTTGGCGATATACATCGCCGCGTCCGCATCGCGGATCAGCTCATCGGCGCTCGCCGAGGAATCGCCCTCGAGGATCGAGATGCCGATGCTGGCTCGCAGCACCAGCTCCTTGCCCGCCACCATCAGCGGCGCGCGCAGATCCTCAAGCACCCTTTCGGCTACCTCCACCGCCGTCGCCGTGCCCTCGAGATCCTCCAGCAGCACCACAAACTCATCGCCGCCGAAGCGCGCGGCCGTGTCGCTTGAGCGAATGCTCGTTGACAGGCGCTTGGCCACATCGATCAGCGCGGCATCCCCGGCGCCGTGCCCGAGGCTGTCATTGATCGTCTTGAAGTCATCGATGTCCAGGAAGATCACGCCCAGCTCGCTGCTCTCGCGCCGCGCGCGGCTGATCGCGTGGCGCACACGCTCCACGAACAGCGCCCTGTTGGGCAGGTTGGTGACGGGGTCGTGGAAGGCCTGATGGGCCAGCTGATCCTCAAAGGCCTTGCGCTCGCTGATGTCGCGCGCATTCAGCACGATCCCGCGCACGTGCTCGTCGTCGAGCAGATTCGTGTGCAGGATCTCGAACTGGCGCATGTCCCCATCGCGATGGCGCAGCGTGCACTCGATCACCTCGCCGTCCTTACGCGCATAGCCCGCGCCGTCGGCCAGCAGCCGCAGCAGGTGCCCGGCGTCATCGGGCGCCACCAGACGATCAAAGCGCGTGCCCAGCAGCTCCTGGGGCTTATACCCCAGCACGTGTTCGCTGGAAGGGCTCTGGTAGGTGATCGTCGCATCCGAGCCCACCACCGTGATCAGGTCGCTGGAGTGCTGCACGAGTGAGGCAAAGCGCGCCTCGCTGCTCTGCGTGTGGATTTCCTCGGCCAGCCGCGCGCCCTCCAGCGCCAGCGCCAACTGTGTCGTCAGCGCCTCAAGCGCCGTCTTGACCTGACGCGGTGTCGAGCGCGGACGAACCACCAGCAACAGACCTGAGACGCCGCCGCGCACCGGCAGCGGCAACACCAGCCCGCTGCTCCACTCCTGCCACACGTCGAGCGTCGAAAGCAGCCCCGGCTCCAGCTGCACCTCGCGCGACGCCTTGCCGCCCGCAAGCTCCAGCAGCTTGGCACTCATCTCTTTACTCAGCTGACGGGCCGGCCACACGGTGCTGCTCTGATCGCTGCGCGCCACCGCGCTCAGCGTGCGGACGGGTTGGAAGGAGGAGGGGGATGGGTCCGGCCTGGTCGAGTCAGCGCTTGGGTCCAGCAGGCACAGCACGCCCACACCGGCGCCCTCAAGCAGCGGCGCCATCACCTCAAACGCCGCCTTCTGCATCTCCTCGCGCGTTGCGCAGCCCACCAGCGCCGCGCCGCATGAGCTCAACAGACGCTCGCGCGCCGCCGAGCGCTCCTGCTGGCGTACGAGGTCGACCATGCGCATCACCACGAAGCCGAACAGCACGATCGAGGCCACCAGGATCACGATCAGATCGAGATCGCCGCGGCGCAACTCCTTCAGCAGCACGCAGATCGGCGCGATCAGCGAGGCGCCCGTGAGCAGCGTCAGACGCAGCGGCGTCAGCTGGACCTCGCGCTCCTCCGCGGGCTCGTCCAGCGCCGCCATCGAGGGGTGCAGCGCCGCGGCGCCCCACAGCAGCTGATAGGTCAGCCAGCCCAGGTCCAGCAGCAGCTGATGGTGGTAGGTCCCGTGCAGGGTCATCACCCCGTACACGAAGTCGGTCACCAGCAGGGAAACGATGCTGCCGCTCAGCAGATAGAAGGAGGGCTGGTGCTTACCGTTGTCGAGCGCCAGCCGGATGGCCGCGGCCAGCAGGATGACGTCGCCCAGCGGATACGCCACCGACACGAGCTTGGGCAGCAGGCTCAGGGTGGGGTCGTGCAGATAAGGGGCGATCAGCAGCACCCACGAGAGCAGCGACAGGCCGAGGGTCAGGATCGCGCTGTCGATCAGGCCGTTGCGATCCCCGCGTGGGTTGCGCCGGCGCACCAGCAGCAACAGGCCCAGCATCAGTGCCGGGTAGACCGTCAGGTAGATCGCGTCGCCCGCGGAGGGGAAGGGGACTTCGGCGTTCAGCAGCTTGGGGTAGCTGTAGGTGTAAACGTCGCCCAGCCAATACAGCCCCAGGCCGATCGCGAACAGCCACCATGGCAGCGAGTAGCTGGGGCGGTTGCGGCGGATGCCCACGACCACTGCAATCACCGCGCTCAGGCCCATCAGGTTCAGCAGCGGCGCATAGCCCTTGAAAGGGGGCACCAGCTCGTACAGGAACGCGCCCAGGGCGCCCAGCGCCAGGTAGATCTGCCAGGCGTGCAGGCGCTTTGGTGAAGCGGACTTGCCCCCCTGCGCGGCTTCCCCGGTGTCCGCGGCGATGAGGCTCATAGGGCTGCCTCCGCCTTGAGGGATAGGGCGGCCTCCGCCTTGAGCGATAGGGCGGCCTCTTCCTTGGGCGATAGAGCGGCCTCTGCCTTGGGCGATAGGGTGGCCTCCGTCTTGAGGGCTGCCTCTGCCTTGGCCCGCACGGCATCGGGTGGGTTGCCCGCCGGTTGCAACTCGCCGCGCTGCGCCAGCTCGGTGAGCGCAGCGATCAGCGTGTCTACTTCGGCGTCCGTATTGACCGCGGTCAGCTGCACGCGGAAGCCCACCTCGGCCTTGGGCACCAGCGGATAGGCCGCCAGCGTCACATACACGCCGCGTTCGAACAACAGCCTGCCTACCGCGTCGATGCGCTCATGGTCGCGTAGCGGCACCTCCACGATCGGCAGCTCCGAGCGGTTGGGGGTGTGCACGCCCAGCTCCTTGAGCGTCTGAAGCACGCGCAGCGTGTGACGGTGCAGCGTTCCGCGTAGCTCATCGCCACGCCGCTCGTTGGCATCGAAGCCCGCCAGTACCGTCGCCAGCGACGCCACCGGCGAAGGGCCTGAGTAGAGGTAGGGGGGAGCCGCGACCTTCAATAGGTTCTTGATCTCCGTGGGGCACGCGATGAAGGCCAGCAGCGAGGAGTAGGCCTTGGAGAAGCCGCCCACCAGCACGATGTCCTCGTAGCTCTCCCCGGCATGGCGCACGATGCTGTTGCCGCGGCTGCCGTAGGGGGTGGAGTCTGTGGCGGAGCGCTCGCCGATCACGCCGAACCCATGGGCATCGTCGACATACAGCAGCGCTCCGTGACGGCGCGTCACCTCTGCGAAGGCGCGCAGGTCGGGCGGGTTGCCGGTCATGCTGTTGACCCCGTCCATGCACACCAGCCGTGCGCGATCGTGGTCGGCGCTCAGCAGTTCATCCAGGTGTTCAGGGTCCTCGAAGCGGAAGCGTCTCACAGCCGCGCCGCGTCCGCGCGCCACCTGGCAGCCGTCGTACATCGTCTTGTGCGCCCGGGCGTCGAGGAAGATCGTGCCCGAGGCCGCCAGCACCGGGATCACCGAGGCGTGGATGTGGGTGATCGTGGGCAGCACCAGCGAGTCCTCGCTGCCTAGGAGCTCCGTCAGGCGCGACTCGATCTGCTCGTAGAGCACCGGGCTGCCCAGCAGGCGCGACCAGCTCGGGTGCGTGCCCCAGGTCTCCAGGTACTCGGGGATTGCCTGGATGATCTCGCGGTCCAGGTCGAAGCCCAGGTAGTTGCACGATGCAAAGTCCGCCAGCCACTGATCGCCGACGCGGATCATGCGTCCATCGATCTCCTCGATGACCGCGTCCATCATCGGGTGCGCCGCGCGCAGCGACTCGATATCGCGCACGCTGTCCAGCCAGTGGTCGATCCAGCGACCTCCGGTCTGGGGCGATTTGGATAGCAAGGCGGGGGGCATCCGTCCCGATCATCGGATCTCGCGGGCCTTGGCTTGATAGCCGGGGGTCCAATTCGGCGTTTCTTGCAGCTTTGGGGCGGATTGGGGGGAGCTTTGAACGGCGGCTTGCGGGGATGGGAAGCCTTCCCAATGCCTTCTGGGTTGGTTCGCGCCTTGTGTTAGGAGGCTGCTTAGGCCGGGGGCTTAGCGCAGCAGCTCAGAGGTCTTCTCGTAGTCGCGCATAGACCTTGCGCAGATAGAATTCGCCGAGCGCGATGCGGAAATCTTCGTCGTCGAGGATCTTCTTGTAGATCTCTTCATTGCCGCCGGCGCGGGTGATGACGGTCTGCAGAAACTTGCGGTCGAAGACCAGGCGGAAGTTCTCGATCGTGTTGTTGCGGGCCTGATCTGAGAGCTCGCCATCAGCGATCCAGCTCTCCTCCAGCTGATCGAACAGCAGCTCATCGACGTCGGTCAGGTTCATCCCAAAGCGGTCGTTGAGGACCGCCACGATGCTTGAGAGGTGCTCCACTTCCAGCTCCTGCTTGCCTCCTGTGCCCTCCCCCAGGAAGGTATGCACCTCGCCGACCTGCGAGGTCAGGGAGAGCGTTCCGTTGAAGGTGATCTGGTGACGCAAATGGGTCAGCTCAACCTCTGTGCCCAGGTCAAGGCGCTCGACGGTGCCCGTATCGCGCAGGTAGAGCGAGAGGGCTCGGCAGTAGACGTAATCGCGCTCGAGCGACGGATCGGTGAAAGCCGCGATCTGCGAGACGAACGAGTAGGTGCGCACGAAGCGGTTCAAGGCGTCGCGGAACTCCAGGTGCTGCTCATCACTCAGTTGCTCGAAGCGGGCCTTGGCCGGGGCGAGCGCGGCGTAGGTCCGTGCCGAGCGCTGCTCATCGGAAGGGCCGCCACCGAGCAGCGCCGGCATCGCTGCCTCAATCTCCTCCAGACGCAGCACATCGAACTCCTCCAAGCGACGCCGGCTGTCCCACAGGATGTTGGGGTCGGTCGGAGGTGTCACGGTGCAGCCGTGGAACTGCTCGAAGGCCGCGACGATGTCCTCGGTGTCGTTGCGAAAGTCCAGTACGAAGGTGTTTTCCTTCAGTGGATGGTTGCGGTTCAAGCGCGAGAGGGTCTGCACTGCTGCCAGCCCTGTTAGCGGCTTGTCGACGTACATCGTGTGCAGCAGTGGCTGGTCGTAACCGGTCTGGAACTTCTCGGCGACGATCAGCACGCCGTAGTCGGGTTCCTCGAATTCCTCGGCCGTGCGCGACTCGGGAAAGCCGTTCATGTTGGCCTCCGTCAAGGGCCTGCCGCTGCCGTCGTCGATCTTGCCCGAGAAGGCGACGAGGGTGTTGATTTCCTCGTAGCCCTTTGCCTTGATGTGTTTGTCGATGCTCTGCTTGTAGCGCACCGCATGTAGGCGCGAGGAGGTAACGACCATCGCCTTGGCCAGACCGCCCATCTCCTTCGTGGTGTGCTGGCGAAAATGCTCGACGATGATCTCGGCCTTCTGGGCGAGGTTATGGGGATGCAGGCTCACAAAGCGCGCGATTGCTCCGCGCGCCTTCCTCGCGTCGTACTCCGGGTCCTCCAGCGTGCGCTTCTCGATCTTCCAGAAGGTCTGGTAGGTCGTGTAGCCGGCGAGCACGTCCATGATGAAGTTCTCCTCGATGGCCTGGCGCATCGAGTAGAGGTGAAAGGGCTCATGTAGGCGCGTCTCGGGATTCAGGCGGCCAAACATCTCAAGCGTGCGCCCTTTGGGTGTGGCCGTGAAGGCGAAGTAGGACAGGTTCGGCTGGCGCCCACTGCGCGCGCCTACGGACTTCGCCAGCGCCTCCTCGACAGGTTCGATCGCCACCGTTAGCAGTCCCGCATCCTCGGCTTCCGCCGCTGTCAACTGCTGCTCTTCCTCTGCGCCGAGCGCCACTCGCAGGTCCTTGGCCGCCTCGCCCGTCTGTGATGAGTGCGCCTCATCGATCACGATTGCGTAGTTGCGGGCCGGGACCTCGCCGATCTTGCCGATAACGAAAGGGAACTTCTGCAGCGTCGTGATGATGATGCGGGCCTGCTCGCCGCGCAGCGCCTCCGCCAGCTGGGTGGAGT
The DNA here is from genome assembly GCA_963743165.1 of uncultured Solirubrobacterales bacterium. Lineage (GTDB taxonomy): Bacteria > Actinomycetota > Thermoleophilia > Solirubrobacterales > Solirubrobacteraceae > Palsa-744. Next base: position 267,725 of record CAVUOP010000006.1, on the reverse strand, counting down.
CCTCGTCGATCTTCACCACCACCCCGCGCGCGTGCTCGAATTGGAAGATCGTGTCCTGCAGCTGGCGGTCGAGAATCTTCCGGTCGGTGATCACCACCACCTTGTCGAACACCTTACGATCCTCCGCCGTATGCAGCGTCGACAGGCGATGCGCCGTCCACGCGATCGTGTTCGACTTGCCCGATCCCGCGGAGTGCTGGATCAGGTAGGAGTGGCCGGCCCCATTTGCCGCCGCGTCTGCCTCCAGCTTCTTCACGGCGTCCCACTGGTGGTAGCGGGGGAAGATCACTTTCTCCGCCGCGCGTCGTGCCGCCAGCGAGCCTTTCTCCGGGCGATCGACATGGATGAAGCGGTGCAGGATGTCAAGCCATGCGTCCTTGCTCCAAACGTGCTCCCACAGGTAAGAGGTTTTGTGGCCGTCCGGGTTGGGCGGGTTTCCCCTGCCGAGGTCGTGGCCTAGGTTGAACGGCAGGAAGCGTGTCGACTCGCCCTCCAGTCGCGTTGTCATCGCCACCGAGTCGGGGTCCACCGCGAAGTGCACGATCGCGCGGCGTGCCAGCGTCACGTTCTTCGCGTCGCGGTCCTCGCGATACTGCTTGATTGCCTGCTCGATCGTCTGGCCCGTCAAGTGGTTCTTCAGCTCCGCCGTCGCCACCGGGATCCCGTTCAGGAACAGGCACAGGTCGAGCGTCTTATTCGAGTCTGGCTCGAACGGCAGCTGCCGCGTGACCGTCAGTCGGTTTGCGTCGTAGTGCGCAACCAGCTCGGGGGCCACGCCGAATGCCGGCTGGCGGTAGGACAGCCGGATCTCCACGTTCTGATCGCGGACACCGTGTCGGATCACGTCCACCGTGCCGTGTTCGTCTATCTGTCGCGCTAGGCGCTGCACGAACCGCTGCCGCGCTAGGGCCTCGTCACCGCCGTGGGCTTTGACTAGTTTTTCCCACTGTGACTGTTGCGTCTCCTCTATGAACGCGAACAGCTCTTGGGTGTCGAGGCCGAGCGTTGCGTCGAAGTCCTTCCGCCACTTTGGATCGGTCCCGGTTTTGCAGGTGAGGTAGCCACCGTGGGCGACCAGGTGGGCCGTGATCTCGTCCTCTAGCAGCTTCTCGCTGACCGAGCTCATGCTGCCTCCGGGATTTCGAGTTGGCCGGTGACGGCTGCTGTGATTAGGGCTTCGCGGCGCTCTTTGAGAAGGATGAGTTGCTTGTCCAATGCGTCGGTCATGCGTACCACCCGTTGTTTCTCCTTCGCTAGTTCCATCACTATGGCTCGCTGTCTGTTTAGGTCGGGAACCGGTATCACAACTGCACGAATGTCCTCTCCGCGAAGCTTCACCATTGATTGCGAGGTGCCACGTGCAGCGCTGGCAAGCTGGAGTCGGGACTTCTTGGTTAGAAGAGCTTGCGCTGCATACTGGTAATCAAGGCCATGCCGCAGACGTAGTACATAGATCAAGTCGCATAACATCACCCGAGGTGCATACTCAGTGACTGCGCACACATCGCCGACGAGGAGCGGCGTATTGGATCGCGTGACCAGCAAATCGCCAATACGCGGAACCAAGTCCGACCTTTCTAGAAATGTCGATGGCAGTGCCTTATGCTCAGAGGGCAGATAGCACCCTGACTTGACTGCGCTGAGCTTCAGCACCGCCCACTCCCCAGGCTCTGCTGTTCTGTTCTCCGCGTCGGGGCTGACCCCTTGCCCAATCGACGCAACAAGACGCCCTAGCGGTACGCCTGGTGCAGGTTGAGCTTCAAGTCGCGCGTCTCGCCATGTTGAGAAGCGCTCCTCCAGCAAATCAACCATTCGTCGCTTTGCTGCAATGAGAGCATCGATCCGCGCAGTCTCGCAGTCGAGGTATTCGGCAATGGCACGCTGTATTTCGAATGGTGGAACCGGAGAAGGCATTCCATCCAAGTCCTCACGCGTCACCGATCGATCGAAAGTAGTGATCCCTCGGACGAGCAGGTTGTATTGCTCAATCGCCGTCTGACTACGTAGCCAGTAGTGTAGGAAACGCGGCCACAGTGACGGCATGGGCTCGTATACTCGGTAGGCAGTGCTGACTGCCCCGCTTAGCTTGCTGACCGCAACACCGCCACCGACGGCCCACATTGGATTGAACACCAGATCGCCTGGGTGAACGCGCCAGTATCCAGTGATCGTTCCATCATTTGGAAGCTGACGCCCTCCGTCGTCTGGGCGATACTCGACACCGCGATCGGATGAGAGGGCCAAGAGAGATGATGACCTATCGGCATTGGTTTCGCGCCGTATGCGCGTCAGGCGCCTCAATGGCTTCCATTGCCAGGCACCGGAGTCACTCTGTGCTGCCTGAATAGCAAGATAGCTCACCCCGTCGCCTCGGCCAATAACCGCTGAATCTCATCCTCTAGAGCCGTAATCTCAGCATCGATATCCGCCAACGGCCGCGGCGGCACATGCTTGTAGAAGTGCCGGGTCAACGGGATCTCGTACCCGATCTTGGTCTTCTCATGATCGACCCAGGCATCCGGCACATACGGCAGCACCTCCTCGCGCATGTAATCATCGACCGCACTCCGATACGCCAATGTGTCAAAGCGCTCTGAGGGGTCCTCGACAAACGACACGGGCACGGTAGGCAAAGGCACGTTCTCGTTATCGCGCAGCTCCGGATCGGGCTCCGGATTCCCCTTGCGATCGGCGATGACGGGCGCCTCCGCGTCACGCACCGCAAGCGCCGCCCAGACTGCCTTCTGCGCCGGCGCGGCGAGATCGAGGCCTGTGAGTGAAGACCCGAAAGCCTTGATTGCCTCTTTTCGTGTCGCGAACCGAGCCCCTCGATTTGCCGCGAGCAGTTCACGGAGGACCATCTGCACATCCTCTGGCGTCTTCTGGATGGCCTTCGTGGCCAGCACGGCTGGGATGGTCTCGTCGGTCACCTCCCAACGCAGCCGCAGCGGCCGCTCGACCGTGATCCGCAGAAACCCAAACGCCTCGTTGGGAAAGATCTTGACCTGATCGCCCTCGGCGAACTCGCCGTATAGCCGCGTAATGTCCTCGATCTGCGCGGCGGAGATCTCTTTGCGCTTGGCCCCGAGGGACTTGCGCATTTTGATGAAATACTCGCGCGCGTCGACGAGCTGCACCTTCCCCTGCCGCTCGGGCGCCTTGCGGTTGGTGACAATCCAGAAGTAGGTCGAGATACCGGTGTTGTAGAAGAGCTGGTCGGGCAAGGCGACGACGGCCTCAAGCCAGTCGTTCTCGATGATCCAACGGCGAATCTCAGACTCACCGGAGCCGGCGGCGCCGGTGAACAGGGGGGAGCCGTTGAAGACGATGCCCACACGCGAGCCGCCATCCTCGGGCCGCTGCATCTTGGAGATCATGTGCTGGAGGAAGAGGAAGGAGCCGTCGTTGATGCGGGGCAGGCCGGCGCCGAAGCGGCCGGTGAAACCGTGCGTCTGGGCCTCCTTGCGCACCTCGTCTTCGACCTTCTTCCACTCCACGCCGAAGGGCGGATTGACGAGGAGGTAGTCGAAGCGCTCGCCCTCGTGGTGATCTTCGGAGAAGGAGTTGCCGTAGGCGATATGCGAGGCGTTCTGGCCCTTCAGCATCATGTCTGAGCGGCAGACGGCGTAGGTTTCGGCGTTGAGCTCTTGTCCGTAGACCTCAAGCTGCGCGCGCGGGTTCAGGGCGCGCAGATGATCCTCGGCGACCGAGAGCATGCCGCCCGTGCCACATGCTGGGTCACAGAGCGTCTTGACGATTCCAGGCTTGGTGAGGATGTCGTCGGCATCATCGATGAAGAGCAGGTTGACCATTAGGCGGATGACCTCGCGCGGTGTGAAATGCTCGCCGGCGGTCTCATTGGATAGCTCGGAGAACCTGCGAATGAGCTCCTCGTAGAGGTAGCCCATCTCGATGTTCGAGACCACCTTCGGATGCAGATCGATCTCGGCGAACTTGCCAATGACCTGGTAGAGGACGTTGGCCCTGCGCAGCCGATCGATCTGGACGCTGAAGTCGAACTTCTCGATGATGTCCTTCGCCGCTTCAGAAAAGCCCCCGATGTAGAGGTTCAGCGAGTCGGCGATTGTGCTGGGGTCATCGAGGAGTTTCGTGAAGGTGAGGGGAGAGACGTTGTAGAACTGCTCCTTCGCGACGGCCTGCAACACGGGCTCGACATTCTCGATCTTGCTTGAGATCTCCTTGTGCTTGGCCAGCACGGCCTGTTTGGTCGGCTCAAGTACACAGTCAAGGCGGCGGATGACGGTCAACGGCAGGACCACCTTGCCGTATTCGGACTGTTTGTAATCTCCCCGCAGCAGGTCGGCGACGCTCCAGATGAAGGCCGCATGATTGCGAATTGTCTCGCTCTGGGGACTGGGGGCGCCAGCTGCCTCTGTTGCCATGGCCGCAAGCCTACTGAGAGGGGGGACGGCCGAGCCACGACGAACGACTTGCCGAGCACGACTCGCCAAGCTATGCGATTGGCTTGAGCCGGCGATCTTCAGGTTGGCGTTGATCCACTAGCCTTTGGGGCGTCATCCTGGAGGGGTGGCAGAGCGGTTGAATGCGGCAGTCTTGAAAACTGTTGGACGGGCAACCCCCGTCCCGAGGGTTCGAATCCCTCCCCCTCCGTTGCGCTCGTCGATCGGCAGCGCCGCGCTGGCGGAGCGAGCCTCGGTAAGCGTCCGCAGGCGCTGGCCCCGAGTCTCACCGGGGCTCGACGGTCTGCTCGCGACTGCTGCGAGCCAGTCGCGTGGGGCACAGACTCGCGGGAGGCTTTACACTGGTGCCCCGACCCTTGGGGAGAGGTGGCCGAGTGGCTGAAGGCACTCGCCTGCTAAGCGAGTATGGGGGTTAAACTCCATCGCGGGTTCGAATCCCGCCCTCTCCGTCCCCGCCATATGGGCAGCTACGAGTCCCTGGCTCGCTGGTTTCGTACTACAATTGCTCCGTGGAGATTCATACGTCGGCGGGCAAGCACGGCATTGCCGACGAGGACGTCGAACACGCTGTAGAGCACGCAATGACGATCGAGGATCAGGACGACGACACCCGCCTCTACCTTGGGCCCCGCGCGCAGCGCGGCATTGATAGAGGTCGTCACGATCAGGCGGGACGACGGGTCAGAACTGGCGGTCCACGCAATGCTGATGAGAGCTAAATATCAGCGGCTGTTACCGGGAGGCTGAGCATGGCAAAGAAGACACACGGACGAACAGCAAGCGGTGCCCCGATTACCGATGAGCTCATCAGCGAGCTTGCCGAGAAGGCCGAGTCTGGCTATAACGTCGAGAAGGTGCTTCGCCGACGCGGGGGACGCCCACCGATCGGCTCAGCGGCTGCCAGCGTCGAGTCCGTGCGGCTCGAGCCTGAGTTACGCCAAGCGTTGGCTCATCGAGCCAAGCGTGATCACGAGACCACTTCCTCGGTGATCCGCAAGGCGCTACGCGAATACCTCAAAGTCGCCTGAGCGCCTCCGCTGCCCGTCGGCGTACCTGCCTCCCGGCTGGCTCCATCAAAAGCCCCACCAACCCTGCAACCTGGTCTTGATGATTTTGCAAACCGTCCCGATCTCTCCGTTTTCGCCAGGGTTGGCCGGCGGTTGCTCGAACCCCGTCTCGGCCAAGGACCGGTCCGGCTTCTTTGTATTGCAATTCTCGTCGTGGATATCCGGTCGGCAAGTAAGACCCTCGGGGAGGTGCAGGAGTTCCGGCAGCTCGATTCCGAGCTACGCGAGGCGCTGGCGCAGCGAGTCAACTCTAACGTTTGCTATCATCTTCAGGTGCTTGAAGTGCTAGAAATAGGCCTGATAGCCTCCCCTGAAGCTAGAAGCGACTTAAGAGGGTAAAATGCATCTAGAGATTCCTGACGATTCCCTGACGGCGGCCGTGCGGCGAATCGTCCGCGAGGAGCTCGCGGCATTCTTCGAGCCGAGGGTCTCCGAGCTGAAAAGCGAGCCGCAGACGGGGGCTACGACATCAACGCTTGAAGTAGAGCCAACGCCCACCGCACTTAAGGGGGTGTCCCCGTACGACATGGTTCGGTTCGCGGAGTACGTGCTTGAAGAGGAAGGCGGTGGTCCGCTGCACGTTCGTGTGATCGCGGAGCGCATGTATCGGCTCGGATTCAAGCATCGGCGTCAGCCAAAGAACCCTGAGCAGATCCTGTCCAGCCTGAACTCGCTGGCCTCTCCGAGTCAGCACCCCGACCGGTTCGAGCGCAACGGTCCTCGGACTTTGGAGCTCGCCCCGTGAGCATCACGGCCTGCCGCTCTGGGCTACATCGTCACGGATATTCCGAGCGCGTTCGGAAACGCTCGGCGTGCAGTTCTCTAATGCGCTTCCATGCAAGGTTCGGGTCGGCGCCGGGCTCTATCATCGAACACGCTATGACCGCGAAGGAGCAACTTCTGCAAGAGGCGCCTAGTTGGAGCGAGCACGATGCGGAGATCGCGCTGCGAGCCGTGCAGCGCGAGCACGCTGGCGGCAACGACGACGAGTGGGGGGAGCTCTCCAAGGTCCATGAGGTTGCCTTTGGAGAGACGATGAAGAGATTGGCCGAGGAGGAGCGCGCGACTGGGCACGAGCCGTGGTAAGCCGTGGCGAGGTCTGGTGGGCAGAGCATCCAGAATGGGGCCGCCGGCCCGCCCTGGTGATGACGCGCGATGAGGCAATCGATAGCCTCAACCAGGTCTTCGTGGTGTTCGCCACCACGCGCATCCGCGGAATCCCGACGGAGGTAGAGCTGGGGCGTGAGGATGGCATGCCTCGCGACTGCGTTCTGAACGCCGATCACACGGACACGGTTGCCAAGGGATACCTGGTCGAGCGTATCGTGGTGCTTTCACCGGAGAAGGTTGCTGCGGTCTGCGCTGCGCTGGGCACGGCAACAAGCTGCGGCTGAATGACTTGAGCCGGTTGCTGCGCGTGAAAGCCTCCTGCCGATTGCCTCGGCCGCCTGCCGGCGCGCTTGCCGACCGGCCGGTTCTGTGAGCAGCTCGACCCAAAGCCTCGAGCAGCCGTCCATGCCCGTGATGTCTACTTCGTGGCGACAGGGTTCGTCGCAAGCGGCAACGTCGCCGCTGGATCGTGACTTGCCTGTTCGGGCAGATCCTCAAGCATGACGACGCCCCGCTCACGTGCGAGCAGGTCGCCGAGCTGCTTCCCAGTCATCTTCTCTTCGGAGATCCTCACAACCGCCTCCGCAAGGACCGGGATTGGAACAAGCAGGATTGAACGGGGACCGGCCTCGCGGGCGATCTCGTTGGCGTGACGCTCTGCTAGCGACCCGAAGCCCGGTCGTCCCATGCAGATGTAGTTCACAGGGTTGAGTCCCGCGCCAGTGCCAAGGATTGCCTTGGCCTTGTTCCACCTGATCGTGCGAGCGTCATTCTGTGACGCGGTGACCGATATAACGACGGTGCCGTCGGCATGAGCGAAGCGAACATCCTCCTCCCCGGAGGGTTGGTACAGAACTCGCGTTGCAGACAGCCCTACGTACTTGAGCGCGTCGGCGACCGCCTGCTCGAGATCATGGCCAGCGACCGAGTAGAGGTCGTCGACGAGTTTGGCCGGCAAGTTTGCCTGCTCGGCGCGAATCAGCTGGCTGGCGTGCTTGCGTTTGAGCGACTCCTTGATATCCGCGAGGATCGCCAGGCGGATGCGGGCAAGCTGTGTTGGTGTCAGCAAGCCATTGAACTGCTCATCTGGGGCGTCGAGGATCTGCTCAGGCTCATGCAGCTCACCACCTCGCTCGCTACGGTAAAGGCCAAGCAGATGCTCGCGCGTGACGCCGGGTACCTGTAGGCGGGCGAGAGGCGCGAGGGGCGCAGGCAGACCGTAGCGCGCCTCCAGCGCGAAAGTGCGGAGCTTCTGGATCAGCGTCGATGGCGCAGTGCTTGCGAGCGCCACTCCGGCAAGTGTCTCTAACATCCAGGCTGCGTTCCTCCCGAGGTCGCGAACGCGCGCGTTCGCGGCTCCCATACCGCGGAAATTGGCTGCGATCGTCCGCTGACTCGTGCCGCTCATCCAGTCGAGCAGGCATCTCGCCTTGACAAGGGCCTTGCGCTCCTCGGTCGTGAGCGAACTCTTTGCGAGCGTCACGGCAAGACGAGATCCGGGCGAACAGTCCGAGCCGTCCGGAACGTGGTCGGGGCGTGGGTCCGTCTCGATGCCTCGCTCGCGGAGGGGCCACGGGCGGTTTCCCGTCTCAGGGCAGCAAGCGATTTCGAAGACTAGATCCTGGCGTAATAGCTCGCTCCTGGTCGCCTGCTCAAGGACGCCGGCAAGGCGCGCTGAACTGGCCAGCGAAAGCCCAGCCCCCGCAAGAACGCGTCCGATCTGTGTAGCAAGCAGGCGTCCTTCCTCAAGTACAACGAGCCCGCTTGCCAAACACGTCGCCACTGCGTCGATCACACCCTTGTGCACCCCCTCCAGCCCACCACCTTCACGCGCGTAAAACGTTGTGTAGGCGAAGGTGGTGGCGATGAACTCGACAACGGCGTCCTCATGGTCGGCGATGCTGCCCGCAATCAAGCGGAAGACGATGTCGGCGAATGTCTGCTTAGGGATCTGCGACTCGACCGGCTCGACTGGGCCGAGCAGGTAACCATTCACGAGCTGGCGCTGTTCGACCGCGTCCTCGGCAAGCAGGATGGAGAAGCCAGCGGTGCGCTTGCCCAATCGCCCGGCCCGTCCAGCGGCGTTGCGGTACTCAGACACAGGGATTTCCTGCTGTCGCCAGCCGTCGAGTCCTGGGGTGTAGCGCGTCGAGTCGGCGATGATGGCGACATCGCAGGGCATGTTGACGCCCATGGAAAGCGTCGTCGTGGCAATCAGTGCCCGCGCATCGCCTGAGCGGAAGGCATCCTCGACTAGTCGGCGCTCCGGATAGTTCAGATCGGCGGTGTGAAAGCCAATGCCGGCGGCAAGACAGAGGCGCAGTTCGGCGATGGCCTCGGAGTCGTCGAGTTCGTTCACGCGCTCGTCGATGTACCGGGGCAGGCCGGAAGCAGGTAGCTTGCTGCGCAGGTCGCGGGCAGTATTTTCGACGTTCCTGATCGTTGAGCGGAAGACGATTACCTGCTTCCCCTCAGCGATGAACTTCTCCGCAAGCGCCACCACGAGCATCTCCCGGTCAGATTGCGCCGCGACGAGCTGCTGCGTCGAATGCGAATTCCCGTCAGCGACGATGATCGCTGTGCCCGAGAGTTCGCAGACGCTCTGGGTCAACGGGACGGGCCGTTCGACTGAGACTACCGGCCGGGCTTTCAGCCAAGTGTCAAGTTCGCCGAGGTTATCGAGCGAAGCCGAAAGCGCGATGATCCGTGGAGGCTTTTGGCCGAGCATCACCTGGGTGAGCAGCATCTCCAGAGTTGCCCCTCGGGCCCCACCGGACAGTGACTGCACCTCATCGACGACGAGAGCCGTACAACGCTCAATTAGATCGGGTCGCTGGACGAGAAACCCCATTAGTTTCTCATAGGTCATGACGGCCAGGTTAAGGCTCCTGTGCGGATATCGACATCGGACTCGGTGTGATCTGATGTCGACATAACAACCGATAGAAGCTCGCCATAGCGCTCCCGGAAGAGTTCGAAATGCTCCTCGGCGAGCGCGCGGAACGGAACGATGAAGATCGCGTGCCGCCGATGCGTATAAGCGGACGTCGCCGCTGCCATCTCGCCGATAAAGGTCTTGCCTGAACTAGTGGGAGCAACCGCCAGCACGTTCCCAACCCCGTCCAGAATGCCGGCACGCACCGCTTTCTCCTGAATGTCGGTCAACTCGGGGATGTGCTTCTTCCACATTTCGACCAACTCAAGAGGTGCCCCAAAGGACGTTACATCAGCGGTCTGAAGCACGTCGCGGATGATACATACGGAGTCGAAAACTTCGCCTCATGCGACTTTCCGATTCTTTGAGAAGCTGTGGTCTCGAACCTAGGCACACCGCAAGCGGAACGCTGCATCGACCACCTGGCGCTTAGCCCAGCAAGCCTGTCCGCTTTTATCCAGGGGAAGTAGTGACCAGGCACCCCGGTTCCTGGCGACTTGGGCCTACCCCGTAAGCGAAGCGGGCGCGGCGCTGCCTGGACCGGGCACGTCCGGCTCGGCGCCCTGCAGCGCGCGAGTGAGCAGCTGCCACAGGATCGCGCGTTCGCTCGGGTCGAGCGCTCGCAGCACATCGTCCTCGATCGTTTCCTGCGCGCGCTCGGCGCTGGTGAGCGCATGGGATCCCTTCGCGGTCAGCTCGACCAGATGGCGCCTGCGATCGTGCGGGTCACGACGACGAGCCACATACCCCAGGTCCTCAAGCTCGTTGAGTAACAGCACGACGTTGTTGGCATCCATGCAGAGTGCCTCCGCCAGCTCCTGCTGGGGGGCATTGTCATGGTCTCGCACGTAGCTGAGCGCCATCAACAGGCGCATATGGATGCCCAGCAGCTCCTCGCTGCTGCGCCTGTAGACCTGCTTGGCCAGCCGGGTCAGCAGCACCATCGAAGTGGGGGCACATGCACGAGCCTCATCGGTCATAACGGCACGATTATACCATCTTGCAGCAATCATCACGTATAAATCGATGATACCTGTTTCAGTGATGATCCCTGCTATGGTGTTCCCTTCGCGCACCCCGGAAGGAGCATTCGATGAGCACCACTGCCACCCCATCTGATCACCTCGAGACCCTCGAGACGCTGGAGTCGAGCGCCGCGCTGGAACCGAGTACCGCACCGCAGGCAAGCACCGTGCTGGAGCCAAGCCCCAGCGAGGTTGCCAGTGGCGAGACTGTCAGCAAGAAGCGCGAGCGTCGCCGCTGGATAGCGCTTGCCGTGCTCTGCCTCGGCCAGCTGATGATGGTCCTGGATGCGACGATCGTCAACGTTGCCCTGCCCGCCATTCAGCGGGACCTCCACTTCACGCAGGCGAACCTCACGTGGGTGATTGATGGTTACCTGATCACGTTTGGTGGCTTCCTGCTGCTGGCTGGCAGGTTTGGCGATCTGGTGGGCCGCAAGAAGGTCTTTCTCAGCGGGCTCGGCTTGTTCGTGGCGGCGTCCATCCTGTGCGGGCTGGCGGACAGTCAGGCGATGCTGATCGGCGCCCGCCTCGTCCAGGGGATTGGCGGTGCGATTGCCTCAAGCGTGATCCTGGCGATCATCGTTACTGAGTTTCCGCAGAAGGCCGAGCAGGCCAAGGCGATGGGCCTGTACGCGTTCGTCTCCGCCGGAGGCGGCTCCATCGGTCTACTTGCCGGCGGCGCGCTCACACAGTCGCTCAGCTGGCACTGGATCTTCTTCGTCAACGTGCCCATCGGCGCGATTGCGCTGCTGCTCGGCTGGATGCTGATCGAGGAGAACGTGGGCATCGGCCTCGCGGGAGGCGTCGATATTCTCGGCTCGGCCTTGATCACGCTCGCGACCATGTTCGGGGCGTTCGCGATCGTCAAGTCCAGCGAATACGGCCTGCTCTCAGCGCGCACGCTCGGTGCGGGCGGGGTCTCACTGGCTCTTTTGGGCGCCTTCCTGGCGCTGGAGGCGCGCGTGGCCAACCCGATCATGCCCCTGCGCATCCTGCGCCTGCGCACGCTGATGGGGTCGAGCCTCGTCCGCGGCCTGCTCGTCACGGGTATGTTCTCCGCGTTCTTCCTCGGCGCGCTGTACCTCGAGCGCGTGCTCGGCTACGACGCGATCGACACGGGACTGGCGTTCATGCCTCTGACCCTCGCCATCGCGGCGATGTCGTTGGGCATCTCGGCCCGCGCGGTGGCGCGCTTCGGGGCCGTGCAGACGCTGGCGGTCGGGCTGGGCGGCATCGTCGTTGGTCTGGTGCTGCTGGCCCTTCAGGGTGTCCACGCAAGCTACTTCCCCGGCCTGTTCTTTGCCTTCCTCGCACTTGGTCTCGGCGCGGGCGCATCCTTCCTGCCGCTGCTGATGATCGGCATGGCCGATGCCCCTCCGCGCGATGCGGGTCTGGCCTCGGGGATCATCAACGTCTCCGTGCAGCTGTTCGGCGCGATTGGTCTGGCCACGCTGGGGACGATCGCCACCGACCGAACTCAGGCATTGAGTGCCGATGGCAACCCGTTGATCAGTGCGCTGACCGGCGGATACCACTTGGCATATGTGGTCGCCTCGGTGTTCGTTGCGCTGGGGATCCTCGCGGCCTTCCTGTTGCTGCGCCCCCCGGCTTCCCAGCGGCAGGAGGTCGACCTGACGCCGGAAGGAGTGAACGGCGAGCGCTTGGCAGCACAGGCCGCGTAAACCGCAAGCAACCAGGCTGTTGCGGGTCGCCCCGATCTCTGTGTGTTCGATCGGGGCGACTGCGACGAGCGGACCAGGGTGCTATGAGGGTGACAGCGACCACATGGTGCTCGTCGTATAGCCCCCCGGCGGCCATTCGCCGTTGCCCGAAAGTGCCAGCGAACTGCTTGTGAGGATCGACTGCGAGGTGGCGTAGTAGCCGGCCAGGGGGAGACTGAAGGACCCCGTGCACTCTGGTTCCGAGCCGGAGTTGTGCACCGTCACGCTCTGACTCGGGTCGAATGCCAGGTTGATCTGATAGGCCGGTTCGCTCACGTTCGTCTGCACTATCAGCGTCCCGCTCGTGCCTCCTGGCGTGAGTGGGAGTGAGGCTTCCCCTTCATAGCCGCAGGATGCGTTGCCACCACGTATGTGCATCTGTGCGCTTCCTTCCGTCATCTCGTACAGGCGATATTCACCGGGGGGAGCGCCCACTGGCGGCGCCACTCCGTCCTGCAGCGCCGTCAGCGTCGCCGAGCCAGACCATTCCATGTGCAGTTCTCCCGCTTCGGCATGGCCCGAGAAGCCTCCGCTGTAGCGGATAGCGGCAGGTGGAGGTGCTGGGGGAGAAGGGGGTGGCGGGGGCCCGGAGGATGAGCTTGAGCTCGGCGCCGAAGCGGGGCTCGTAGCTGGTTCATCCTTTGGGCACAGCACGAACTCGATGAGATGCTTTACGAGCTCCTGGTTGGCCGCGAGGATTCCATCTGGCAGGGACACGACGTTGGTCGAGCGCAGCACGGTCCTGCTGTTGGCCATGCGCAGGTTGACCGTGATGATCGCGCTTTCACCCGCGATGGGAGTGACTTCGCCGTCCAGGTACGCGTCCGGGGAGATCCGATGCCCCGGCTGCACGCGCGTCGTCGGGTCGATGTAGGGAGTCTGCTGCAGCGCGAGCTCCCGCTCGATCTCCGCATAGCGCAGGTTGTCGATGATCGTCCAGTCACAGCCGGGCTTGTATGCGGCCGCCGCTGCATGGGTCGCGTCTTCGACCAGATCCGTCGTCAGCAGATCCGGCAGCGCGTTCCTCACGTAGTCCCATTCTCCGCCTCCGCCGGTGAAGGGCTCGAACCCGATCGCCAATCCGGGGTAGGAACGTCCGTCACGCGGGTTCGTATTCGCGCTCCGGCCTTTGTGGGCGTGCCCATGTCGCCGGCCGCGGTGGGAGTGGCGCTTGGCGCGCTTGCGCCTGTGTGCCGTCAGGTTCAGGTGCCGCGCTGCGCCGCCCCGCACGCGCACCACTGCCGCGAGGTTCTGCAGCAGCGACCCGGTGCCACTCACGATCGAGGTTTCAAGCGCGAAGTTTCCGCTTGGCAGCGCCAAGCTGTAGGCGCCATTCGCACCGACCGGCGTCGAGGTCACCACCTTGTCAGTTTCGATGTCTACCGCGCGCACTGTCGCGCGCCCGGCGCTGGCACTCTGGGGTAGCGGTGCGCCTGTCAAGCTGCCGGCGAGCGTCGAGCCGAGCGCCTGTGGTGCGAGCGTCGAGAGGACGGGCAAGAAGACGAGTGCAAGCAGCGCAAACCCACCGTAAGGCGCTCGCGAAGGACGCACGAAGAGAAGCATAAGCGTCCTCTTGCGCGAGGACAAGCAGGCCTTTCGAGCTCTGAGATTGTCAGCCGAGGTGAAAACCTCAGCAGATCTCCACAAATGATCGATTGACAGAGGAAGTCTCAGAATGTAGAACTCTCCTCTGCGGCGGATATCCGCCAACCTCACGCCGGCGAAAGGACCATTTCATGGCTCCAGATCACGAAGTCCACAAGGCTCGCCTGCACGAGCAGCCGATGGCGGGCATGCGCCTGGGCCGTCACGTCGAGCACGATCCTCGCTCGCGCGAATTCACGGCCAAAAGGGCTCCGAAGATTGTCAGCGTCAAACACGAGGCCACCGGATTGCCGCTCGACCAGGGAGAAATTGGATCCTGTACGGCCAATGCCCTCTGCGGCGCGCTTGATTCCGCGCCCGATTTCACCGGCAGCACCACCCTCACCGAGCACGACGCCGTCCAGCTCTATGAACTGGAGACGAAAATGGAGGGCGAGCCCTACCCTCCCAACGATCCCGGAGGCAGCGGGCTGATGGTCTGCAAGGCCGCCAAGCAGCTCGGACTCATCACCTCCTACCGGCACGCCTTCGGCGTTGAGCACGCGCTTCAGGCGCTCGTCCTGCGGCCTGTCATCACCGGCATCAGGTGGTTCACCAGCTTCGATGCCCCAGACTCGAAGCGGCCTCGTGCAGATCGCTCCCGGCGCCACCGTGCGTGGTGGCCACGAGGTCGTCGCCGATGAGATCGACGCCGAGAACAAGCTTGTGTGGTTCTGGAACAGCTGGGGGACCAAGTACGCGCAGGGCGGGCGCTTCTGCATGAGCTGGGACACCTGGAGCACGCTGCTCGAAGAACAGGGCGACGTCACCGTGCCTCTCAAGTAGTCGCTGCCTGGGTGCGCCGGGCGGCTAGGCAGCGCCGCTTGGCGGCGCAGGCGGTGGGCGGCGCAGCCGGTGGGCGCAGTCGCGCTGTCTAGGCGCCCACCCGCGCAGCCTGCCAGGCCTGCAATCCGGCGAGCGCACCGTCGATGACCCGTGCCACGAACTCCTCGCTGTCATTGACATGCGGCACCGGCTCGCTCGGGATCGCCACGTCCAGGGCCGTACACAGCGGCTCCCAGCCGTCCTTGGGCTCCCACACCAGCAGCCGCTCCGCCGGCACCGTGCGCTTGACCTCCTCGTTGAACGCCACCATGCCTGCTTCCAACTGCTCCAGCGTTTCGTGGCTGTTCGCGAGCGTGCCTTTGTCCTTCCACAGCAGCCCATCCACCATTTCCAGGAAGCCTTGCCACTTCGGGTCCACCTCGCCCCACGCGCTTGAGAGCAGACGCATCAGCGACTCGCCGTGGCGCACGCTCCACACCGTGTCGTGCGCGCTCTTCGCCCACGCCTGCGGGTCGCGCACGCTCAGCAGCACCACCGCGTCTGGGTATACCTCCATCAGCTCTTTGTAGAAGTAGCCTCCGGGCCAATCCACCGTCGACTGAAAGCCCGCAAAGATCTTTTCCCACTGCGGTTCTCCGTTCAACGCCGCCATCCACAGATCGACCTGATCGAGGTCTCCCAGCACGTTCACCATGTGGTAGCACGGGCCTACCCCCAGCATCTCAAGCGCGGTCTTCTGTGTCAGCGTCGCCGTGCGCGGCAACCCAGCTCCTATCAGCTTCATCTCGCTCCCTTTCGCTTCATCGCATAGCTTGTCGGGCAGCCTACCCGGCCTGCCCTGCCCACGTCTGGCAGGATCTGGCAGCGCTATGACTACCTCGGCTATCTCTCTGCGCGGCGCCGTCAAGCGCTTTGGCGACATCACCGCCGTCGATGGGCTCGACCTGGAGGTGCCCACCGGCATCTGCTTCGGCCTGCTCGGCCCCAACGGCGCCGGCAAGTCCACCACCATGCGCTTGCTCACCGCCCAGGCGCTTGCCGACTCGGGTGAGATCGAGGTGCTCGGTCACAGCCTGCCGGGCGAATCCAAGCAGGCGCGTATGGCCATGGGAGTCGTGCCTCAGCTTGACAATCTCGACGTCGAGCTCACCTGCCGCCAGATCCTCACGGTCTTTGCTCGCCTCTACCGCGTGCCTTCCGCTGAGCGCCCTGCCGCAGTGCAGCGCGCACTTGAGATCGCCAACCTCGTGCCGCGCGCCGACACCATCGTGCGCGAGCTCTCCGGCGGCATGCGCCGCCGGCTGCTCGTTGCCCGCGGGCTGATCCACAACCCACGCCTCGTGCTGCTGGACGAGCCCACCGTCGGTCTTGACCCGCAGGTGCGCCAGGAGCTCTGGTCCTTGATCGACACCTTGCGCGCCAGCGGCGTCACCGTGCTGATGTCCACGCACTACATCGAGGAGGCCGAGCGCCTCGCCGATATCGTCGCCGTCATGTCCTTCGGCCGCGTCATCGCTCAAGGCTCGCCCGCCGAGCTCGTGCTCGCCCATGCCGGGCGCGAGGTGCTCGAAGTCTACGGGCCGCCGCCCGAGCTCGCCCGCATCGATGAGTTGGCCACCGAGCGCGGCTGGGCGCATCGGCGCTCCGGGCCGGCCGTTGCCATCCTGCGTGCCGAGTCGCTCAACGGCAAGCTGCCTTCCGGGGTCACTCGTCCTGCCAATCTCGAGGACGCCTTCGTGGCGCTCACCGGGGAGCTGATCGAATGAGTGAGGATGCCGTGCCCGCTGCTGCGCTCCCGCGGCGCGTGCACCGTCTCGAACCCGCCGCTCTTGCTGCCGTCATGAGCCGCGACATCGTCATCTTCGGGCGCTATTGGCCCTCCACCACGTTCTCCTCCATCGTCCAGCCGACCATCTACCTGCTCGCCTTTGGGCTCGGCATCGGCTCGCTCGTCTCCCACGTCAACCACGTCGACTACGTCCAGTACGTCGCCACCGGTGTCGTAGCGACTGCCGTGCTCTTCGCCTCCGCCTTCCCCGGCATGTTCAACACCTTCGTGCGCTGGCAGTTCCAGCGCACCTACGACGCCATGCTTGCCACTCCCTTGGACGTCGAGGAGCTGATCACCGCCGAAACGCTCTGGATCTCTCTGCGCGCCGGCGTCTACGGCATGGCGCCCTTGCTCGTCGGCATCGCCTTTGGGCTCTCCCCTTCCTGGGGAATGCTGCTCGTGCCCTTCATCGGCTTCATCACCGGCTTCGGCTTTGCCTCCTTCGGCGTCGTCATCGCTGCCGTCGCCAAGACCATCGACAACTTCAACTACGTCACCTCCGCCGTGCTCACCCCCATGTTCCTCGTCGCCGGCACCTTCTTCCCGATCTCCACCTTTCCGCCGCTGCTGCACCTCATCGCCGAGCTCAACCCGCTCTACCACTGCGTTCAGCTTGTCCGCGACGCCGTTCTCGGCCCCCTCGGTGTTGCCGACATCGGGCATCTCGCCGTCCTCGTTGGCTTCGCCTTGCTCATGTGGCGCCTTGCCATCGTCCTGCTCGGGCGACGCTTGATCGACTGACTCGCGGGCTGAGTTGCCGAGTGGACGGCGGCTCGCGGTGGGCCGCCGCCGGCCTGGGTCCTAGAGGCGGTTGGCCTTCACGGCTGTCCCATACGCGCAGATCTCCGTCCACGTCGTGCCCAGCTCGCTGGTGTCGAAGCGAAAGGCGACCACCGCATTGGCACCTTTTGCCCCTGCCTCCTCCACGAGTCGTTCCTGCGCGTGCATGCGGCCTTCGGCCAGCATCTTCGTCATGCCCTTCAGCTCGCCTCCCACCAGTGACTTGAACGAAGCGCCGATCTGCGAGCCGATATTGCGTGCGCGCACCGTCAGTCCGAACACCTCCCCCAATACCTCTTCGATCTCATACCCGGGCAGGTCGTTCATGGTGGTGATGATCATTCGCTCGCTCCAATCGCTTGAGGGGCGTTCATCCTCTCATCTCGGCACCAATACCTGTGGGTGCGTCGCCAGCAGCGTCTGCGTGAAGACGTAATAGAACGAGAACATCCCCAGCAAGGCCGTCACCACCGCCTGGTTGACGGCCTTGCCGACGCCCTCCGCGCCGCCGCTGGCGCTCATGCCCTTGTAGCAGCACACGATCGCCACTATCGCCCCGCCGATCGTCGTCTTCAACTCCGAGCCCCACAGGTCGGTGGCGGTCGCGTTGGTGAGGAACGTCGCCCAGAACGGCCCCAGAGGCTGGTGATACACGAGCGCTGCCATCACGCCGCCGTAGATCTCGAACAGCGTCGCGTAGACCCCCATCAGCCCCGTCGCCAGCATCAGCGCCAAAAAGCGCGGCACCACGAGGTTCTTCACCGGGTCCACACCCAGCACCTGCAGCGCATCGAGCTCCTCGCGGATCTTGCGCGCGCCGAGGTCGGCCGTGATGGCGGTGCCCGCCACCCCCACGATGATCACCCCAGCGATGAATGGCCCCGTTTCCCGGATCGCTGCCACCACGAAGAAACTCCCCAGGCGGTCCGGCGCGCCGATGATCGATAGGAAGTTCTCCGCCTGCAGCCCCGGCGCCTCATAGCCGAACACGAAGGCCGAGATCAGCAGCGGAAACCAGCACAGCCGCAGTGTGAACAGGAACTGCGACACCAACTCTCCGCCGTAGGGGTAAGGAGGCCGGATCGCGGAGGAGATCGTTCTGCCCGTGAGCAGCATCATGTCCCCGATCTCCTCCACTGGGCCCCTGACCATGCTCAGGCCTCTCATCGTCTACTAGTCTACTAGTTCACTAGAACACTGTCAATCTATCCGCGATCGAGCTAATCTCGGCGGTGTGACGCCCTCTTCTTCCACGGCCCCCGCGACGGCCTCGTCCACAGCCCCCCTGACGCCTATCTCTGAGCCTTCCCAGGCGCTGCTTCAGGAGCTTGTGCTCGACCGCAATGCCGAGGTTCCGCTTGGCGTGCAGCTGGCCTGGGCCCTGCGTGCGCGCATCGGCGACGGCAGATTTGCGCCAGGGCAGCGTCTGCCGGGACTGCGCGACCTCGCCGAGGCTCTGCACATCAACGCCAACACCGTGCGCACCGTCTACCAGCGCCTTGAGCACGAGGGGGTGCTTCTCAGTCGCCAGGGGTCCGGCACGTTCGTTGCCGATCGGCCCTTACAGACGCCGTCGGCCGTTGACACCATTGCCGCCAACGCCGCCCGCGAAGCTCACGACACCGGGGTGGACCCGCGCGCTGTTGCCGCCGCTCTCTACGTTGCGCCGGCCGGTGCCGGGCATTCGCTGGACGCCGAGGCGGCGCGACGCCACGAGCTTCGCACCCAGATCGCTGCGCTGCAGCGCACGCTCGGCGAGCTTGAAACCAGGCACCCCGCGCTGGTACCTCAGCCTGCCGCCGGCGCTGCTCGCGGTGCCCAGGCCCGCGCCGCGCGCCCGCGCCTGCTGGATGTCCGCGAGCTCGAACGCGTTCAGGCTCAGCTCATATCTCGCCTTGCCGCACTGCACGCCGCGATCGACGGGCTCGCAGCGAGTCCTGCGGTGCCACCTCGCAGCAAGCCTCCGAGGCCGAAGACCAAGCGCAAGGTTCGCCCGGCGCCGGCGGGAGCCTGATGGGCATGCAGCTGTTCTTCGTCATCCTTGTCTTCGGTACGCCTCTGTTGCTTATCGCCGTCGCGATCTTGGGTGCCCACTTTTATCGCGGTGGTAATGAGGAGCTGCTTGATTGGACGCCCACCCGCTCCCCTGAGACCGAAGCGCGGCTGCAGAGCAGCGATATCGCACAGATGCTTGCCGCCCAGAATCGCTATCGCCGCCAGCGCGGGGCTCCCGAGCGCACCCTCGATGAAGCGCTCGGGCATCCCTCAGATGGCTGGGACGGTTAGCTCCGCTTCTCTGGCCGCAACTGCCGGCAGACCTCCCACGGCCAGCAGTGCGATCCCCGCGAGCAGGCTGGCAATCAGCATGAAGCCCCACGCGTCGGTGAAGTCCTGCGCGGTGCTCGGTGTGCCGAGGACCGCGATCAGGATCGCGAATCCAAGCGCTGAGCCGAGCTGGCGCCCCGTGGTCTGCACGGCGATGCCGGTGGCGAGCCTATCTGGCGGGAGGGTCGCCGCGACCGCGCCCGTCAGTGAGGGGATCACGAGCCCCACGCCAAGCCCGCCGATCAGCATCCCCGGCAGGTAGTCCATGGCGTAGTTGGCCTCGCTGCCCAGGTGCCCGATCCACCACACGCCCCCGAGCGCGAACAG
This sequence comes from uncultured Solirubrobacterales bacterium, assembly GCA_963743165.1. Taxonomy (GTDB): domain Bacteria; phylum Actinomycetota; class Thermoleophilia; order Solirubrobacterales; family Solirubrobacteraceae; genus Palsa-744. Next base: position 247,732 of record CAVUOP010000006.1, on the reverse strand, counting down.
CACCGTTCCGAGCGCGCCTACGCGGCCGGGGCCGATGCGGCTGCCTAGGCGTGCGGCGGGTACCGCGGTGATCGCCGCCATCGCCGGACCCGGGGAGATCATCAGTCCCGCGGTCAGGATCGGCTCGTGCCAGATGCCCGTCAAGAACAGCACGCTGGCCAGCAGCATCGCCGCGAAGGCCACGAAGAACAGCAGCGATCCGATCGTGGCGGCGCTGAAGGCACGCACCGCCAGCAGCTCCGGCTCGACGATCGGCGCAGGGTGGCGCACGATGCGCCGCGCCACGAGGGACAGGAGTACGGCTGAGAGCACCAACAGCCCCAGGATGCGCGCGCTCGTCCAGCCCCACGAGCTGCCCTGAACGATCGCCACTACCAGCGTTGCCACGCCGGCCGTCAGCAGGCCTGCGCCAAGGAAGTCCGGGCGGGCGGTCTCTGGGTGGCGGATCTCGCGCAGCACGAACCATCCCGCCACCAGGCCCGCGAGCCCGACGGGCACGTTGACGACGAACACCCAGCGCCAGCCGGCCTCCACCAGCAGGCCGCCCAGCGGTGGCCCCGCGGCGGCTGCGATGCCCCCGACTGCCGCCCATATCCCGATCGCCACGTGGCGCTGCTCGGGTGGAAACTCTGGCAGCACCAGGCCTAGTGAGGCAGGCAGCAGCAGCGCGGCGCCGAGGCCCTGCACCGCGCGCGCGGCCACGAGGAAGGACACCGAAGGGGCCGCGGCGCAGGCCGCTGAGGCCGCCACGAACAGGCCGATGCCCAGCAGGAAGGCGCGCTTGCGTCCCACGGCATCAGACCAGCGCCCGGCGACGATCAAAAACGCCGCGAAGACGATCGTGTAGGAGCTCAGGATCCACGACAACGAGCTGAGGCTCGTGCCGGGGTAGTCGTGCTGGATCTGCGGGAACGCGATGTTGACGATGAACACGTCCAGGCCCGCCATGAACACCCCCACCACGACGACCAAGAGGACTCTCCATCTGCGCTCCATGATCTGCACTCCTTCCGCGCCGCTGCGCCTGTCGGTTGCGTGAAGGGACGCACGCTAGCAGAGAGAGTTGCTTCAAGCAACTGATCTCTGCTAGATTGAGCTCGGGATGCTGGGCAACGACTACAAACAGCAGAACTGCTCAATTGCGCGTGCACTGGAGCTGGTAGGCGAGCGCTGGACGATCCTCGTGCTGCGCGACATCTTCCTCGGCGTGCGCCGCTTCGATGATCTGCAGCGCAATCTGGGGGTGGCCCGCAATGTGCTCGCCGCTCGTTTGGAGCGCCTCGTGGGGGAGGGCATCCTGGAGAAGGTCCCCTATCAGGAGCGCCCGCTGCGCCACGAGTACCTGCTGACCGACAAGGGTCTGGATCTGTGGCCGGTGGTGGTCGAGCTATTGCAGTGGGGCGATCGCTACGCGGCGCCGAGCGCGGGGCCGCCGATCCTGCTCCGGCACAAGGGCTGCGGCGGCATCCTCGGTGAACGCCGCATCTGCTCGGACTGCGCTCAGCCGCTCAGCGTGCGCGATGTGCGCGCCGAGCCGGGTCCCGGCGCTTGCGCACGCCAGGCCTCGTTGGCGCGCCACAGATAGACCAGCGTGCCGAGCGCCAGCAGGATCGGCAGGAAGTGCGGCCAGTGGACCGCCAGCAGCGCAAGCGTCGTGTGCAGCGCTCCGCCGAGAGCGCCGCTGCCTGTCGCGTGATGCGCGCCTGAGGCGCTGGCCGCCGAGCACCACCAGTGCGACCATCCGGGCGCACTTCTGCCCAGGCTCTTCACCAGCAGCGGCTCCAGACCGACCACCAACGCGGCCAGCGCCAGTGCGCAGTGGGTCGCCGTGCGGTTGAAGAGACGGCGGGGCACAGTTCTCAGCTTGACTCCAGCGCCGCGCGCACAAGCGCCACTGCCGCGGCGCCCGCGGCGGCCATCGACTCGGTGCTGCGCATCGCGCGGCAGAAGATGAAGGCGCCCTCCAGCAGCGACAGCATCGAGAAGGCCAGTTCACGCGCGGGGGCGCGCGCGATGCCGGCAAACACGAAGTACTCGGTGGCTCCGGCCATCCACTCTTCAAAAACATCGGCCGTGGCCTGGCGCAGGGTGTCGTTGGTGCTGGCCACCTCCAGCGCCACCGTGGCGATCGGGCAGGCGTCGGCGTAGTCGGTTTCGCGCAGCGTCTCGCCGGCGCCGCTGAAGAAGGCCTCGACCGCCTCGAGCACCTCGGGGTTCTCGGTGATGACCTCCGCGAAGATCTGCATGTAGAGGCGCCCGCTCGTGCGGATCACCTCTGCGCCCAGCTCCTCCTTGCCGCCGGGGAAGAAGTGGTAGACCGAGCCGAAAGGCGCTGAGGCGTCGGCTGCGATCTGTTTCATACCCGTGGCCGTATAGCCCTGACGGCGGAACAGCTCGGCGGTGCTGTCGAGGATGCGTTCCTTGGTGCTGCTGGGCATGAGGGTTGGGATTCCTCGTTCGCTTTGAGGTGCCGCGGCTGGTGCCGGGTAATGGAGCGGCGCGCTGGCTTGCGCGCCGTTGTGGTTTCTGACAGAGTACTCTCTCTAGAACGATCTATCAACTCCGTGGAGGCCACCGTGCTCGCAGACCAGCAGCGCAGGCTCACTGTGCTGAAGACAATCCTCGCGGCCAGCATCCTTTCGACCGCGATCCACTACACCCACAACTTCATCGCCGTCGACCAGTACCCAGGTCCCAAGGGCAGCTTCTACACAGTCGTGCGTGTGGCGATCGTCGTGGCCTGGCCACTGCTCACCTGGATCGGCCTGATGGGCTATCGCCGCTACCGCGAAGGACGCTATCGCGAGGCGCACGTATGCCTCGTGGTCTACTCCTTCACCGGCCTGGCCACCATGGGCCACTTTCTCTACGGCAATCCGCAGATACCTGGCTTCTTCTATGCCACCCTTTTCACCGATGCCATCGCGGGCCTGGCGGTGCTGGCCTTCGTGCTGTGGTCGGTTAACTCCATGCCCCCTCACGCCGAAGGGGCCAGTGCGTAGCGGCATTTACGCCGAGCGAGCCTTGCTTGCTCGAAGCCCGGGGCTGAGGCGGATTACGGCCCGCGAAGTCCGTGCCCACCGGCGCCGAAGGGGCCCGTGCCGAGCATGCCATGGCGCAGGCGCTGCACCTGGCGCAGCTCCTGCACGTCCTCATCGATCGCCACCGGCCCCGCCCCGCCGCCGAGCAACTCGGGCTCCAGGCGCTTGCGCACGAGCTCGCCTGCGATCGCATCCACGCGCTGCGCCCCCGCGCCGGGCCGCGAGCTGACGATGCGCTGCAGGCGCTTGCCGCGAAAGACCAATCCTACGCCATCGTCCACCGCCCAGCCTCCGGGCAAGCTCCCGCTGCGCACTGACGCCAGCCACACCGGCAGGCGCTCGGGCTCGCCGTCGGCGTGCACCGTCAGCGAACCTTCGAGCAGCCCCAGTCCCGCAAAAGGTTCCGGTGGACCGCTGGAGCACGTGATGCCGCCTTCAAACCAGCACATCGCTCCGGCGCTGAGACCCGCGAGCACGGTGCCCTGACGCCAGGCTCTGATCAAGAGCTCAGCCAGACCGTGGGCCTGCCAGATGGCCAGCAGGTTGCGCATCGAGCCTCCGCCCACGTAGATGATGTCCTGTTCAAGCACCGTCTCCTCCAGCGAGCGCTGCATATCGCGCAGGTGAAACAGCGACAGGTGCTCCGGCACACAAGGGCGGCCCACGAAGCGTGACTGGAAGGCGTTGATCTGCGCATTGGGGTCGCCTGAGGCCGTGGGCAGGAAGAGGATCCGCGGCACCGTGATGTCTGCGGGGGCGAGGCTGAGCACGAAGTCGTCAAGCAGTGGGTTGCTCGGCTCCATCGTGAAGCCTCCGCCGCCCATCGCGAAGATCACTCGCTGATCATCTTCCGCCGCGTCGGGATCGGCAGCTGCGCTCACGCTGCGACCACTGACGCGCAAGGTCTGGAGGATTCGAAGTCGTCTCCCAGATAGGCGACCTCCAGCGGAACCTCCACCACGCTATGTCCGCGTGGCTCGACCCTGTACGCCTTGGCCTGCGGACGCGAGCTGACCACCCGCATCAGCCGCCGCCCGCAGAAATGCAGCGCCGCGCCGTCGTCGGCGGCGAAGCCCGCGCGCATACCATCGCCGACGAAGCGGTGATACTCCTCGCGCCGCTGAGGCTCGGCGTCGTAGTGCACGCAGTTTGAATACGGCAGCAGTCCCAATCCCCGTACTCGTCGCGGCGGTCCATGAAAGGCGCTCAGGGCCTCGCTGAACCAGCACAGCGAGCCAGCGGAAGGACCGCACATCACGATGCCCTGCTCCCACGCGCGATGCAGCACCTCATCCAGGCCGTGCGCGCGCCACACGCCCAGCATGCTCACCACGTTGCCGCCGCCCACGTAGATCACATCCTGGGAGAGCAGGTGCGAGGCCACGTCCTCCTCGACCCCGCCCGTGCCCTGGTCGCGGCGGAACAGCGACACATGGCTCGCCTCGCATTCGGCCGAGAAGCGGCGGTAGAAGCGCACCACGTAATGGTCCGCGTCGCCTGAGGCCGTGGGTAGGAAGCACACGCGCGGGCGCGCCACGCCGGCCAGCGAGAGCACGTAGTCATCAAGTAAAGAGCCGTCCTTCTCCATCGAGAAGCCGCCACCACCCAGGGCGAGTATCTGAGGAGTTGAGGGTCGCGTGGTTCATCACCTCTCTAGCTGACGGTCATCGGGGTCGCCGCGGAGCTGGCGCGGCTTGAGTGCGTACCTCAGTGTCGCCGCGAGGGGCCGCCACGCCATATGGACGGCGGTTGGAATTTTGGCGATGCCTCTATGGACATCCGACCATCCCGCCAGCGGGCAGCTGTCGCTTGTCAGCGATGACTTACTGGTGTACTTCGATTTCGCAGATCTGTGGCAGCGAGGGCAGGAACGAGGGGAGGTTGCCTTCGTAGGCTGCCGCGACGATCCACTTTCCATACAAGGGCGGTGTGCCCAAGGGTCCTTGACCCATCACCGTCTCATCGCCGAAATTGCCATTCGCGACGCTCAGATGCTTGACGATCGGTTCGGGTGCGGTGCTTGCGCCGGGCTGCAGCGGCGGCTGGTAGACGACCTCCACGAGCCCTCCATCCGGCACCGGGCTGAGCGTGCCGGAGATGACGATCGGTTCGGTGGCGGCAACGCTGGCAGGGCATGTCAGCGTGAGCGCGGTCAGCTGTCTCGGTTCTTCGCTTGGTGGCGTCACTGGGGGTGGTGGCGGCGCGGGCGGAGGTGGCGCCGCGGGTGCGAACGGTGCGCCCATGGAGGCCGACTTGATCTTCAGGAATCCCTGGGCGCCTGTGCCCACGGCGCCGCCAAAGCTCTGCTCGCCCACACTCAGCAGCTTCAGGAAAGCCGCGCTGCCCGCGCGGCTTGTGTGGGAGCCTCTCAGCAGCACGCTCACTCCTCCCTGGAAGCTCTTCAGGAAAGACTGGTTGGCGCTGTCGATCGTCTTCTGGAAGGCCTCCGGGTTGGGCGAGACCTTGTCGAACGCATTGGCTCCGCCGCCGACGTTCTTCCAGAATGCCGTCTCGCCGCCGATGGTGTCCTTGATGAATGCGCTTGCGCCCGGCGCCCACTTGTCGAAGGCCTTGCCCAGCTTCAGCCAAGCCTGGCCGGCGTGACTGATGCCTTTGTCGAGAGCTGCGGCGCTGTCGATCTTCAGGAAGGAGGCGCCCGCGTCCTGTACGGCGGGCAAGAAGCTCTGCTCGCCCTTGAGGAAGGCATTGGCCGACTTCAGGAACGATTGCTCCTTCTGGAAGCCGTGCGATCGGTACTTGTCGAAAGCCTTGGAGAAGCCCTCGTTGAAGTTCTTGAACAGCGCCTGCTGCCCCGCCTGCACGCCGCTCAGCAGCGACTGCGCGGCTGGGGTGAGCGCGGCTGATGACGGGCTGGGCGTAGCCTCGGCGCCAGCCGCATTGGCTGCCGCGATCGCCCCGATCGACAGCGCCGCCACACCATTGAGTCGATTTGCCTTTCCCAATGCGGGCCTAACTGTACTCCCCAGCGGTGTCGCTGGTGTACTACCGGGCGGTGTCGCTGGCCAGCTCGCCGCAGGCTGTAACCAGCCCCAGCTCCAGCAGCCGTGCCATGCTCGCCACCGCTGCCTGCGTCAGCTCCGCGCGCTGTGGCTCCTGCGCGCCGCACGCTTCCTCCAGCAGCTCGCCCAATGTGCGTGTTCCGTCGCAGCTCATCACCACCTGCAGCAGGGTCGGGGGAATAGGCGCCGCCACACCCAAGCCTCCGGCCAGACGGGCAGTCGCCGGCTCGGCCGCGAAAGCGCCGGCGCGGAAGCCCACTGCCTGCTCCAGACGCAGGTCCTCGACTGGCGTGAACGACAGCTTCAGCAGCTCCTGCTCGCTAGAGCCGCGGGCGAGCAGATCCTGCGCGGCGAACATGCGCAGCAGTTGATCTCCCGCTGGTCCTTCGGGAGCGGCCGGTGCCTCGATCGCGCGCACCCAGGCCCCGCTGCTCTGGCTTGTGCGTCTACGCAGCACCACCGCGCCGGAGGCGATCGCCTCGATACCCAGGCCCTCGTAGTAGTCAAGCCATTCCCGCACCTTGGGGAGGAAGCGCTCGGGGTAGGTCATCTGCAGGTGTTCGTTCCAGCGCGCCGCATACTGCTGCGGCGTGTCGAACGCGTAGCCCAGCAGCAGCGCATCACAGCCGCGGTCCGTGAGCCACGCCTGCACCGGCGCCGACCAGTCCTCGCCTGGCGTGAAAGCCCAGTTACATAACACCGTTGCGTATCCGCCTGCGCGCATGCGCTCGGGTATGGCGCGCACCAGCTGCTCACATACGCCATCTCCCGGCAGCGGGCTGTCGCGGAAGACATAGGCCAGCGTTGGTGAAAGCACGTAAGGGGGGTTGCTGGCAATCAGGTCAAAGCGCTGCTCCCCAACCGGCTCAAGCCAGCTGCCCTGCCGCGTGGCGACGTTGTCCGCGCCATTCAGCGCCGCGTTGAACTCGGCCAGCGCGATCGCTCGGTCGTTCACGTCTACCGCCAGGCATCCGCGGCAGTGGCGCGCCGCCAGCAGCGTCTGCACGCCACAGCCCGTGCCAAGGTCGAGCATCGACTCCTGGCCCTGCTCGCGTACCGTCAGGTAGGCCAACGTCAGCGAAGCCGGGCCCACGCCGGCGACGTAGTCGCGGTCCTCGGTGCCATTGGGGTCGCTGGCCAGTAGCAGCCCTTCGACGGGGGTCAGGTGCACGAGGGAGGTCACTGTCTTCGCGTCCGCCTGCGCCCACTGCAGGACGCCGGCGTCGATCAGCTCCTCGATGCTCACCGGTGCCAGTGCAAGCCCCACTCCCTCTGCGTCCACGGTCTCGCCCAGCAGGAACATTCGCAGCAGATCGGCCACGGGATCCTCGGCGCTCACGAGCAGCGAACGCACCACGGCATTGTTCAGCCTGTCCACTGCACTTGCCGGCACGCCAAAGCGCTCGGACAGTCCTACCGTGCTGTAGCCAACCGCCTCCAGCGCCTTGCCCAGCCTGCCTGCTGGCCCCGTCGAGAGCATTGGCGGCTGGACGATAGCGAGCTTCGCGCAACAATCCGCACGTGAAGATCCTCGTGGTGGATGACGACCGCGCCGTGCGTGAGGCGCTCAGGCGTGCGTTGCAGCTGGCCGGCTATGAGGTGCAGGGTGCTGAGGACGGCACGCGGGCGCTGGACGCGATCGCCACCGACCTCCCTGACGCCGTCGTGCTGGATGTGGGTCTGCCGGGCATGGATGGTCTTGAGGTGTGCCGCCGCCTGCGTCGTCTGCGCAACCGCGTGCCGATCCTGATGCTGACCGCGCTTGACGCCGTGGAGGATCGCATCGACGGCCTGGATGCCGGTGCCGATGACTACATGACTAAGCCGTTTGACGTGGGCGAGTTGAAGGCTCGCCTGCGTGCGCTGCTGCGCCGCTCGGACCAGGGGTCTGGTGAAGAAGGCAACGGTGAGGGCGAGGAGGACGTGCCGGTGTTTGCCGGCGTGCGCCTGGATGGCATCCGCCACGGCGCCGTGGTGGGGGACAAGCTTGTCGAGCTGACGCGCACCGAGTACCAGCTGCTTGAGCTCTTCATGCGCAATCCCCAGCGCGTGCTGCCGCACAACGTCATCTACGAGCGCGTCTGGGGTTATGACTTCGGGCCCACCTCCAACGCCTTGCGTGTCTACATCGGATATCTGCGTCGCAAGCTGGAGGATGCCGGGGCTCCTCATCTGATTCACACCGTGCGCGGTCTCGGCTACGTCTTGCGCGAGCCTTGATTATGAGCATGCGTGCGCGCATCGCCGCGACCGCGGGCGTATCCGTTGCGCTTGCCGTGCTCGTGGCCGCGCTGGGGCTGTATCTCGGCGTGCGCTCGGACCTGCGCGGGGAAATCGACAAGTCGCTGCGCGCGCGGGCGAGCATCCTCTCGACACCTGCCTTCGGGGGGCCATCCGGTCCAGGCCCTCCCCCCAGGCGCGGCAGGGGTGGGCCGCCTCCGCCCGATGGGGACCCCGATGGCGGCGGTGGTTTTCCCGCCAATGTCCTGCCGGCTCCTTTCGGCGCTGCCCAGGGCTACGTGCAGTTCATCTCGCCTCAGGGGGCGCTGGTGGTGCCCGGCGGTCAGCGTTCCCCCGCGCGCATCGCTCCCACCACACAGGAGGCGCTGATTGCCAAGCGCGGCAGCGGCAGCTCATTCACCGATCGCACCGTAAGAGGCATCCGACTGCGCATCCTCACGCTCGGCACTGGCGCTCGTGGCGCGGTGATGGTGGCGCGGCCGCTCACCGAGGTCGACCACGAGCTCAGCAGGCTCCTCCTCCTGCTGCTGGTGATCGGCGCGGCGGGAAGCGCACTGGCGGTGTTGCTTGGGGCGCTGGTGGCGCGCACCGCGCTCGCGCCGATCGCGCGCTTCACCCGGCGTACCGAGAGTCTGAGCGACGGCCTTGATCTCTCCCAGCGCCTTGAGGTCAATGGCCGCGATGAGCTCGCGCGGCTGGCGCAGAGCTTCAACGCCACGCTCGATGCGCTTGAGCACTCCGTGCTGGCTCAGCGCCATCTGATTGCCGACGCCGGCCACGAGCTGCGCACTCCTATCGCCAGCCTGCGCGCCAACATCCAGGTGCTCCAGGACGCCGATCGTCTGCCGCCCCACGAGCTTGAGAACCTGCGCCAGGACGTGCTGGCGGAGTTGGATGAGCTGACGGCGCTCGTGGCTGATGTCGTGGAGCTGGCTCGCGGCGGCGAACACGGCGCCGGGGATGAGCCGCTTGACGATCTGCGCCTCGATCACATCGTGGAACATGCCCTCACGCGTGCGCGCCGCCGCGGTGAGGTGCGCTTCCAGAGCGAGTTGCAGCCCACGCTCCTGCGCGGCCAGGGCCAGCGCATCGATCGCGCCGTCTCGAACCTGTTGGACAACGCTCTGAAGTTCACTCCGCCTCAGGGGCTGGTTGAGGTCGAGCTGAAGGATGGTGAGTTGACCGTGCGCGATCATGGCCCCGGCTTTGCGGAGGCCGACCTGCCGTTTGTGTTCGATCGCTTCTACCGCGCCGACGGTGCTCGCGGTCAGCCCGGCTCGGGTCTTGGGCTCGCGATCGTGCGCCAGACCGCGCTCGATGGCGGCGGCTACGCCAAGGCCGGCAATGCTCCCGGGGGTGGGGCGCTGCTGTGCGTCAGCTTCGGCTCCTACACAGTTCCTACACAAGCCAAGGGCCTGACTTAGCCGTCCGGCTCAGGATGGTTTCTGCAATGCGAGGGGCTATGACCCACATCAATCCCCCTCAACCCAGGAGGTCTCAATGAAGCGATCGAACATGCTCAAGGCGGTGCTTGTCACCGCCGCGCTGGGCGCGGGAGGTGCGGCGGCCGGCATTGCCGGTGCTGCGGCCGCGCCGAGCGGATCGGGCAGCGGGGCGAGCACGCCCCCTAGCACGAGCAGCACTCCCAGCACGAGTACTGCTCCCAACACGAACACCAACCCATCGACCCCCTCACCGAACTCTCCGATGCCGAATGGCAAATGCCCGCATATGGGCTCCGGTTCGGGTTCGGGCTCCGGTTCCGGCTCGGGCTCAGGTTCGCATTCGGGCTCCTACCCGGGTGGCGGTCCTGGTCCCGCTGTGACCTACCAGTAGACGATTGACGCCAACTCCACCCCACGTCCCGGCGATCCGCGAGCGCGGTCAAGCGCGGCGGGAACGCCTGGGACGTGGAGCGGGGCACGCCTGGCGCGCTGTCGGTGACGAAGGCGGCGAGCGCCTCCGTGGGTCCCACAGTGGGCCTGCCGAGGAGGGCTGGCCGATAAGATCGCTCCTCACCTTTGTATGAGTAATCCCTGGCCGGCATTTGAACTGCAGTCTCACTCGCTGTACTCCGACGGCGAACTGCCTGTCGCCGGGGTTATCGAGCACGCCGCGCGGGCGGGCGTCGAGCTGCTGGCGCTCACCGACCACGACACCGTCGACGGCGTCTCCGAGGCGCTCACCGCGGCGGCCTCGCACGGCATCGCGCTGCTGCCCGCCACCGAGATCTCCGCGGTCGATGGCTCATACGAGGACCTGCACCTGCTGGGCTACGGCATCCGCCACGACGATCCCGTGCTGCGCGACCGCCTCGCCGGTGCGCGCGGGGATCGCGAGGCGCGCGCGGGGCGCATGACCCAGAAGCTCGAAGAGCTGGGCTTCGAGGTCGATCAGGCTCCCTTGCAGGCGCGGCTTGACGCGGGCAAGCCGCTTGGGCGTCCGCACCTCTCAGCGGCGGTGCTGTCGCATCCCGCCAACGCCGCCCGGCTGGCGCAGGAAGGCCACGACGATGTCGCCTCCTTCTTGCCCGCCTATCTGATCCCCGGCACCCCCGCCTACTCGGGGCGCACCGAGCCCACGGTGGGGGAGGCGATCGATTGGATCCACGAGGCCGGCGGCACCGCGGTATGGGCGCACCCCTTCTGGGACATCGATTCCCCCACAGAGGTGCTTGAGTCGATCGATCGCTTCGTGGCCTTGGGCATCGATGGCGTGGAGTGCTTCTACGTGACCTACGACGCCCCGCAGACGCAGCTCTTGGCCGATCGCTGCGAGGAGCTGGGGCTGCTCACAACGGGCTCCTCAGATTTCCACGGGCCGGCGCATCGGCTCTTCAGCCGCTTTCTCGCGCACAAGCTGCATGGCCGCCAACCCAATCTCGGCCCGCTCGCCGACGCAGTAGTGGCGGTCTAAGGAGCGCACCGTGCGCGGCAAGCTGAAGTTTGGTCTGCTGATCCTGCCGCTCGCGGGCCTCGCCTGGGTGGTCGTTGCCATCGTGCTCGGCACCGGCTCCTTCTCCGGCGCCCACGCCAACGTCGGGCCCAGTGGGCCTTCGCCTGTGTGTCTGCCGGCCACGCTCGATCACAACGCCACGTTGCCCGGCAGCAAGGTCTCGGTCTCACCCGCGCCCGACACCGATACCGCCAACCCCAAGACGCAGATCAGCTTCCTCGGCACCTCCGTCACCAACATCCAGGACGTCTCCGTCACCGGCTCGCGCTCGGGTTACCACTACGGCCACGTCTACGGCTACTTTCAGGGCGACGGCGGCAGCTTCGTACCTAACGAACCTTTCGATGAAGGCGAGCGCGTCGTGGTGCGCGCCGTGCTCGATGGTGCCTCCGGCGCGGGGCAGCGCGTCGGCTTCAGCTTCCGCGTCGCCACTCCGTATCCGACCGACGGCATCCCCGAGTTCCCCAATCCGCCCGCGCCAACCTCTGCCTACCAGAGCTTTGTCTCCCAGCCCAGTGTGCAGCCGCCCGTCATGTCGGTCACCGTGCCCGACCGCGATCCTGCCGCGGGGGACATCCTCACCACCGTCGGCCCCGGTCCTGGCCAGTTCGGCCCGCTCATCTACACCCCCCAGGGGCGCATCGTCTGGTTCGACCCGCTCTCCGGGGGCACCAATGCGGAGAACCTCAGCCTGCAGAGCTACGAGGGCCGCCAGGATCTGACTTGGTGGCAGGGTCGCGTGCTCGCGCTCGGCTTCGGCGAGGGCGAAGACATCGTCATGGACGACAACTACCAGACCGTTGCCCGCGTGCGTGCCGGCAATGGTTTTCAGGCCGACCTGCACGACTTCCAGCTGGCGGGCGATCAGGTCGCCTACATCACCGTCTACAACCCGATGCGCTGCGACCTCACGCCGATCGACGGGCCGCGCAACGGCACCATCGTTGACACCGCCGTGCAGGAGGTCAACGTCAAGACCGGCCTCGTGCGCTGGGAATGGCACAGCCTCGATCACGTCGGCGTGGGCGAGTCGCACGCGCCGGTGCCCGACAAGGAAAAGCCCGTGCCGTGGGACTACTTCCACCTGAACTCCGTCGACCCTGAGTCCGACGGCAATCTGCTCATCTCCGGGCGCTCCACCTGGGCTGCCTATCAGCTGCAGCAGGGCTCCGGCGCGATTCAGTGGCGGCTGGGGGGCACCAGGAGCAGCTTTGCCATGGGCCCTGGCAGCGAAACTGCCTGGCAGCACGACGCGCGTATGCACTCCGACGGCGCCGTCACCTTCTTCGATGACGGCTCCAACCCGCGCATTCACTACCAGTCGCGCAGCGTCCGCGTGGCCCTCGACATTCCCCACCATCGCGCCACGCTCGCGCGCGTCTACACGCACCCGAACGCGCTGATGGCTGACTCGCAGGGTAACTCGCAGACGCTTGCCGATGAAAGCGTCGTCGTCGGCTGGGGCGCCGTGCCCGAGATCACCGAGTTCGCCCAGAACGGGCATCTGCTGTTTGACGCTCACCTGCCGCCTGGCATGTCCTCCTACCGCGCTTTTCGCTTCCCTTGGCACGGGCATCCGCTGGCGACGCCTGCGGTGAGCGCGCGCATCCTGACCACCGGCGATTCCACCGCTGTCTTCGCCAGCTGGAATGGCGCCACCGACGTAACCTCCTGGCGCGTGCTTGCGGGCGCCGATCTCGACTCGCTCAAGCCCGTCGCCACGATGCCTGACAGTGGCTTTGAGAGCTCCGTCACGCTGCCTGAGAACTACGGCTCGCATCCCGGCAAGAGTGAATCCGGGGACAACGGTTATGTCGCCGTGCAGGCGCTTGGCCCTGCCGGGCAGCTGCTCAGCACCTCCGCCACCTTCGCCGTGCTCCCGCCCCCTGCCGCCAAGCCCGCGGGCTGACCTGACTACCCTCAGCGTTGTGAGTACCGCCACCATCCGCGCCCCCGCCGCCACCGCTCTCAGCGAGGACAAAGCGAGCGCGCCTTCGTCGCGCCATGCGTTGCTGCTGGCCGTCTGCTGCACCGCGCAGTTCATGGTCATCCTCAACGTCTCCATCGTCAACGTCGCGCTGCCTTCGATCCGCGTCAGCCTCGGCTTCGCCGAAAACGATCTGCAGTGGATCGTCAACGCCTACACGATCGTCTTTGCCGGTTTCCTCATGCTGGGCGGGCGGGCCGCCGATCTGATCGGCCAGCGCCGCGTGTTTGCCTCCGGTCTCCTGCTGTTCGCCTTCGCCTCGCTGCTCGGGGGGCTCGCGGCCAGCCAGGAGATGCTGATCGGCGCCCGCGGCCTGCAGGGTCTCGGTGGGGCGATCATGGCGCCGGCCTCGCTCTCGATCATCAACTCCTCCTTCGCCCCTGGCGCTGAACGGCTGCGCGCGATCGGCCTCTGGGGGGCCATGAACGGCGCCGGTGGCGCTGCCGGCGTGCTGTTCGGCGGCATCATCACGCAGACCCTCGGCTGGCGCTGGATCCTGCTGATCAACATCCCCATCGGCATCGCCGCCGCGCTCGTCGCGCGCGTCGCCGTGCCTGAACGGCGCCCACAGAGCAAGCAGGGCGGCTTTGATCTGGGCGGCGCTCTGACCATCACCGGCGGTCTCCTGGCGCTGGTGTTCGGCATCGTCAGAGCCGGCGTCGCTGGCTGGGGCTCCCCGGAAGCGCTCGGGCCGATCCTGCTCGGTATTGCGCTGCTGAGCGCCTTCTTTCTGATCGAGGCGCGCTTTGCCTCCGCGCCGCTCGTGCCGCTGCGCGTGCTCTCGATCAAGCTGCTGCGCTCCGCCAACCTGATCGTCTTCCTCTTCAGCGCCGCGCTCTTTCCGATGTGGTACTTCCTCTCGCTGTATCTCCAGTTGGTGCTGAAGATGCCCCCGATCGGCGCCGGTCTGGCCTTCCTGCCGATGGCGCTCACGATCATGGCCTGCGCCGCGCGCTCCGGGCGGCTCGTTGCGCGCTACGGCGCCGGGCCCGTCTTGGGGGGTGGGCTCACGCTGATGGCCTTTGGCCTTGCGATCTTCGGCGCGCGCGTCGCCGTCAACGGCGGCTACGTCTCGGATCTGCTGCTGCCCGGCCTGCTCGTCTCGGTGGGGCTTGGCTATTCGGTCGTGCCTTCCACGATCGCCGCCACCGCCGGCGTCGCCCCGCGCGAGGCCGGGCTGGCCTCGGGCCTTGTCAACACCTCGCGCCAGATGGGCGGCGCGCTCGGGCTGGCCGTGCTCACCTCGCTGGCCTTTCAGTACACCACGCACCTCGTCAAGGCGGACTACCGCGCGCCGCTGATCGCGCTTGACGACGGCTTTCGCCTTGCCTTCCTGCTGGCCAGCGCCTTGGCCTTCATCGGCGCCATTGCCGCCTTCAGGCTGATTCCGCGCGTGCGTCCCGGGGCGCCTGCGGCGGGTCCTGCACCCGTGCCGGCGGCGGCTCCCACATCCGTGCCGGCGTCCGCTCCTGCTGCTGCCGCGCCTGAGGCTGCTGCTCCGCTCGCCTCGCAGGCAACCGTGCATCCGCTTCCTCTGCCTGTGAGCCAGCCGGCTCCCAGCGCGCGGCCCGCGCCTGCTTCAGAGACCCCCGTGGTCTTCCCGGCACCGGCTCCGGCTGCGCAACACGCAACCCCAACCCCTCCTTCCCATACCCCTACTTACGTCCCGCCCGCGGTTGTCGTCTTCCGCCTCGGGGGTGGACAGTCTTGGCCTACCGGCGGCTGCTTCACCGCGGGAGGGCTGCGGGGCTGATGCGCTTGCGGGGGGGAGGGCGACTGGCTGGGCTGCCCCTGGGCGCTGCCGTTCTGGCCGTGCTGCTCTCGGCCTGCGGGGGCTCCTCGCCGGCTGCTTCCAAGGCATCGCCGTCTGACCCCGTCGCGGTCTCGCCTTTTGCCGGCACGCCCGACGCTTCGCCGACCACGCAGATCAGCTTTCTCGGGTCGGCCGCTACTCATGTGCAGTCGATTACTGTCACTGGTTCGCGCAGTGGCGCTCACAGTGGGCACTTGGCGGCCTACTCCACCGGTACGGGTGAAAGTTTTCTGCCCGCACATCCCTTTCTGGCTGGAGAGAAGGTGACCGTTAGTGCGCAGGTGTTGGCGGGTGGCTCCACGCAGGCCACCACAACCACTTTCACCATCGCTCACCAGGCGGCAGTAAGTCACAGTGAATTTCCCACCAATCCTGGCGATCCTCATGCTGTACAGCACTACCGCTCGGTGCCTACGCTCGCGCCTTCCAGTTTGAAGCTGACCGTGCCCGCCCGTCCCGGCGCTGCGCCTGGGGATCTCTTTCTTGCCCCGTATCAGGGTCAGGGTTCGCCGGGGCCTGAGATCGTCGACCAGCAGGGGCGGCTTGTCTGGTTTCACCCTTTGCCCGCGCATCAGGTTGCCACCAACTTTCAGGTGCAGGGCTACCAGGGGCGCCCCGCTCTCACCTGGTGGCAGGGTCATGTGCTGCAGGTCGGCTTCGGTGAGGGCGAAGATGAGATCTATGACTCCTCCTACCATCCCTTGGCCACGGTTCGCGCCGGCAACGGCTACCACGCGGACCTGCACGAGATTCGCCTCACTCCGCAGGGCACCGCCTGGATCGATGCTTTCGACCCGATTCACATGAGCCTCAGCTCCGTGCACGGAGCTTCGGGCGGCGTTCTCACCGATTCCGTCGTCCAGCAGATCGACATCAAGACCGGGCTCGTCATGTGGGAGTGGCACGCGCTTGGCCATGTCGCCTTGAGTGAGTCCTATGACCTGCCCGTGCCGCACAACAGCTATCCCTGGGATTACATTCACATCAACTCCATCGATCCCGGCTCGGGCAACGATCTGCTGCTTTCGGGGCGCAGCACCTGGGCGCTCTATGACGTCGATCTGGGCAGCGGTGCCATCAACTGGCGCCTCGGCGGCGTGCACAGTGATTTTCATCTCGGCTCCGGCGTGCGTTTCTACTGGCAGCACGACGCCGAGTTCCAGGCCGGTGGGCTCATCTCCGTATTTGATAATGGCTCCACGCCGCCTAAGGAGCGCCAATCGCGCGGGTTGCTTTTGCTCCCTAACCTTTCAAGTCACACCGTCAGCTTGCAGAAGGCCTTCGTCAATCCTGCCAAGACACTGCTGGCCTCAAGTCAGGGCAATACCTTGGCGCTGCCTGGCGGCGACTGGCTGATGGGCTATGGCGGCTTGCCCAACCTCACCGAGTACGACGCCTCCGGGCATGTCCTGCTTGACGCCTCGCTTGGCAAGAATGTGCAGAATTTTCGCTCCTACCTGTCGCCTTGGAGCGGGCAGCCGACCACTGCGCCTGCGCTGGCTGTGCAGTCTGCCGGTGCCGGCAAGCTCAGTGTTGCCGCCAGTTGGAATGGTGCCACCGCTGTTGCCTCTTGGCGCGTGCTTGCCGGTTCCTCCGCGGGGGCGCTGGCGCCGGTTGGCGCCGCACCTCGGGCGGGTTTTGAGACCTCCATTCAGATCTCAAGCAGCGCTCCTTATGTGGCCGTGCAGGCGCTTGACGGTTCCGGTGCGGTGCTGGGCACCTCGCCTACCGTCAAGAGCTGATCTAGGCCGCGACTCCACTGCTCTGGCGCTCGCGCCATGTTGCCAGTGTGGCGATCGCTCCGTCGGCCACTCTGCCCAGGAATGTCTCGCGGTCGTTCACATGGGGCAGCGGCTCTGGCGGCACGTCCACTTTCATGAACTCGCACAGCGGCTCCCAGCCGTCCGTTACCTGCCACACCAGTAGGCGCTCCGCGGGCACCGTGCGCTTTACCTCCTCGTTATGGCGCTCCATCTCCGCCATCAACTCGCCTGGGGTCGCGTGGCCGTTGGCGAAGGTGCCTTCCGGGCCCCAGAACATCCGCTGCACCAGCGCCAGATAATCCTGCCACTGCGGGTCCACCTGCGCGCGGGCGCTTGAGAGCAGTCGCAGCAGTGACTCGCCGTGGCCCATATTCCAGATCGTCTCGCGGAAGCTGGGCTCCCACTTCTCTGCGTCGCGCACACTCAGCAACACCTTGGCGTCGGGATATGCCTCCATTAGCTCCTTGTAGAAGTAGCCCCCCGGCCAGTCCACGGTGGAGTTGAAGCCGGCGAAGATTTCCTGCCACGGTCCCTCGCCGTCCATTGCGCGCTGCCACTGATCCACCCTGCGCAGGTCGGCCAGCACGTCCACCCAGTGGTAGCAAGGCCCTAGGCCCAGCATCTCGACTGCCACCTTCTGCGTCAGCGTGCCCGTGCGGGGCAGCCCTGCGCCAATTAATCTCATCCACCGCTCCTTTTGCGCTCTCCGGGGGTTGCTCCGGTATCGTCTCGCCCTTGGCCTGACGCTTTGCTCATCTGATTCAGGGGGACCGTTTGCAGTTGAAGGTTACCGGCGCACCGCAGCTTGACTCGCCTCGCACTGTCTTGCGGGGGCCGCGCATCACCGCTCTGGAGTTGGCTGACGCCGAGATGTCCTTCTCGCAAGAGGAGGTGTTGACGATGCTCGATATGAAGGGCGACGAGTTCGCCGAGCGCATCTTCAGTCGCTGCGGCGTGCAGCGCCGTCACCTCAACCTCACCGGGGAGTCGCTGGCCACTACGCTCCAGGGCCGCACCGCGCAGATCGAGGAGGAGCTGTTTGGCTTTGCCGTGCAGGCCGTCGATCGTCTGCGGGTCGATCCGCGTGAAATTGGCACCGTCGTGACGGCCACGCTCTATTCGCTCGGTGGGCCCACGCTGGCCCATCGCCTTGTCGATCACTACGACATGGATCCTTCCACCGACAAGTACCACGTGCTGGGCGTCGGTTGCGCTAGCGCCGTGCCGCTGATGCGCCTCACGGCGCAGTCGATGCGCGATCATCCCGGCAAGAAGGGGCTGGTCGTCGCCGCCGAGAGCATGGCTGGCATTCTCATGCGCTCCGCCGAGGATGACTCTCGCGCCAAGGTCGTGGGCTCCTCGATCTTCGGCGATGGCTGTGCCGCGGCGCTGCTCGACGGGGACCCCTTGCCGGAGGGCGAGGAGGACTCGGGTGCGGGTGTCGGCTGCGGTGGCGCGGGTGCCGGTCCGACGATCGTGGCCTCCAAGGTTCACCAGATCGGCCGCTCGCTGGGGGCTGTCAAGCTTGAGTTGGCCGCCGAAGACAGCTATCTGCATCTGGACCGCGATCTGCCCGACCGCGCAGGTGAGGGTCTTGAGGAGCTTGTCGAGGACTTCCTTGACACCCACGGACTCGCGCGCGCCGCGATCGACCACTGGGTGGTTCATCCTGGCGGGCGACGCATCATTGAGACCGTGCAGGAGGTGCTTGATCTGTCGCGTCAGCAGGTCGAGATCAGCTACGAGGTGCTTGCCAACCACGGCAACGTCGGCACTCCTTCGATCCTCTATGTACTGAAGAAGACGATCGAGCAGCGCGAGCCTCAGGTGGGCGAGTACGGGCTGATGATCACCATCGGCCCCGGCATCACCGTCGGGCTGATGCTCCTGCAGTGGTAGGCCGCTCGCGGGAGGTTAGAAGGAGCGGAATCGGGGTATAGACCTTCTGTCTAATAGGGAGGTTTGGGATGAGGTTCCCCGTTCGCGTATCGCTCCTCGCGCTGCTGCTCAGCGGTGCGCTCTTGGCTGTCCCGGCATCGGCCGCGCTGGCCGCGCCGGAATTCGGGCTTGAAAGTCTCTTCGCGTCCAACTGCAAGGTCGCCACCTGCAACAAGGCCGCGACGCCCGCCGAAGAAAAGGCCAAGGCCGAAGCTGAAGCCTATACACAGGCTGCTGGGCACCCTCCCTTCGGTGTCAGCGACTTTAAGCTCAACCGCTTTGAAGCCTCGCCGGGCCTCTTTCTCCCTGTCAAGAACCTCAAGAGCCTGCGCCTCGATGTGGCTCCCGGCGTCAGCACGAACCCCGAGGCCGTTGCGAAGTGCTCGGTCGCGAACTTCACCTCCGTCGAAGTGGAACCTGTGAAGCACATCTTTCTCGCGCCCAACTGCCCCTCAAGCGGCACGGGAAACACGATCATCGGCGAAAACAAGGTGACTACGGTGCTCGAAGTGGCGCCTGGCGTATTCGCCGACGTGCCGCTGAGCGGCAAGGTCTACAACCTCGAACAGCCCGAAGGCATGTCCTCCTACTTTGGCGTCGCGCTCGTGGTAGGGGCCACCACGCCGCCCGCCCCGCCCGGGCCGCTCGTCGTTCACACCTTCATTCAGGGCCACGTCGAATGGGCCAGCGACTACCACGATTACTTTGTTATCGAAAACATCCCGCCCGGGCTGCTTGAGTCGCGCCTGATCTTCAACGGCAACAACGGCCCGCTTGAAAATGGCGCCTTCCTGAGCAACCCCAGCAACTGCGCGGGCCCCGGCCCCTCCACCACCACGACCTGGAGCGGCGAATCCGCCGAAGGAGCCAAGGCGACCAGCTCTTACACGGTGCCGATCGGCACTGAAGGCTGCAACGGTCTGCCGCCTTTCGCGCTTGCTCCGTTCGCGCCGAGCTTCTCGCTGGCGCCGGAAACGACGCAGTCCGATCAGCCCGACGGTGTCACCACCGAACTGGTGCTGCCGCACGATCCCAACCCCGCCAACCTGGACTCCGCGCAGTTGCAGAGCGCCACCGTCCTGCTGCCCGAAGGCATGACGCTCAATCCTTCGGCGGCGCACGGGCTTGAAGCCTGCTCCTCCTCGCAGATCGCCATTCACTCGCGTGAACCGGTCGCCTGCCCCGCCGGCTCCAAGGTGGCCGACGCGACCTTGAACGTGCCCGGTCTGCCCGCGGGCTCCCTGCGGGGCAGCCTCTTCCTCGGCGGTCCCGCGAGCGGTCCGATCACCGATCCCCCGTACGTCGTCTACCTCGTTGTCGAGTCTGCTCGCTATGGCATCTCTGTGCGTCTAGCTGGCCAGGTGGAGCCCGATGAAAGTACCGGGCGCCTGACGGTCGTCTTCCCCGAAAACCCCGAACAGCCCTTCAGCGATCTGATCCTGAAGTTCACTGCGGGCGCGCTGGCACCTTTGGCGAACCCGCTGGTGTGCGGCAGCGCAACGACCAGCACCGTGCTCAGCCCCTATACCGGCCAGCCCGCCGCCACGCCGTTCAGCTCATTCACGGTGGACAGCAACGGTCAGGGTGGCGCCTGTCCTTCACCGCTGCCGTTCTCGCTTAGCCAGTCAACGCAAGTGGCCCCTGCCACGGCCGGCTCACAGAGCTCCTTCACGTTCAACCTCGGGCGTGCCGATGGGCAGCAGTACCTCTCGCATGTCTCGGCCAAGCTGCCCGCCGGCCTTGTGGGTCTGATCCCCACGGTGCCGCTGTGCGGCGAACCGCAGGCTGCCACCGGCGCCTGCTCCGCGGCCAGCCAGATCGGCACCGCCACCACGACCGCCGGCTCAGGGCCCACGCCTACGCAGTTCTCCGGTCCTGTCTATCTCACCGGTCCTGTCGGCAGCTCGCCTTATGGCATGGTTGTGGCGATTCCCGCCACCGCCGGGCCGTTCGCGCTCGGCACCGTGGTCGTGCGCACGGGCATCGACGTCGATCCTTTCAGTGGACGCATCACCGTCAGCGGCAACGTGCCCACGATCTTCAAGGGCATCCCGCTGCGCCTGCGCTCGTTGAGCATGGCCATCAACCGCCAGGGCTTCCTCGTGAATCCCACCAACTGCGGTGTATTGGCGACCGAAACCACGCTCGGCTCCAGCATGGGTGCCAGCCAGAGTCTCTCGACGCCCTTCCAGGTGAGTAACTGCGGCGCCTTGGGCTTCAAGCCGAAGTTCACGGCCTCTTCCAATGCTGGCAGTGCCTCCAAGAAGAATGGCTTTGGCCTGGTGGTGAAGATCGGTTATCCGAAGGGTCCGCAGTCCAACCTGCGCTCGGTTGTGGCGCAGCTGCCCAAGCAGCTGCCTTCGCGCCTGACCACCTTGCAGAAGGCCTGCCCTGAAGCGACCTTCAACGCCAATCCCTTCGCCTGTCCGTCTAACTCGCGCGTAGGTGGGGCGACCGTCTTCACGCCGGCCCTGTCGGGGAAGCTGACCGGCCCCGCCTTCTTCGTCTCGCACGGAGGCGCGGCCTTCCCCGACCTCGACCTCGTGCTCAGCGACGGCGGCGTGGAGGTGATCCTGGTGGGCAACACCAACATCACCAAGGGCATCACCACCTCGACCTTCGCCGCGATCCCCGATGTGCCGGTGTCGAGCTTTGAACTCAACCTGCCCCTCGGTCCCAACTCGGCGCTCACGGCCAATGGCGTCAATCTCTGCGGCCAGTCGCTGACGATGCCAACCACGCTCACCGCGCAGAGCGGCCCCGTGATCAAGCAGAACACCAAGATCACGCTTACCGGTTGTGGCGTGAAGGTCGCCTCGCACAAGACCAGCGGGCATACCGCGATCTTGAGTGTCAACGCGCCCGAAGCGGGGCGCGTGAGCGGCAGCGGCTCGAACCTCACCACCACCTACCGGCACACCGCCAAGGCGCAGAAGATCACGCTCAAGGTGCCGCTCACCAGCGGTGGCGTGAAGGCTCTGCACCGCAGCGGCAAGCTGAAGATCAAGCTGCGGGTGGGCTTTATCCCGCTCAAGAAGGGGCCCACCTCCAAGACGTTCGTGACGGTCACCTTCAACCACTAGCGTCTGTGCGGCTGGACTTGCGCCGTGCCATCTCCTACATTGCAGGGGATGGCACGCGCGGGTATGGACACCTTGCTGGCCGGCGTGCGACGCCTCAGCCACGTTGCGGACAGCGCCGGTGAGCCGCGCGAGATCTTTCGTTCGCTGGCCGATGAGCTGTTCGCCGAGCTGGGGGTGGCCGAGGTGCAGGTGCATCACCTCGGCGACAGCGAGGACACCGTCGTCGTCTACATGTTCGGTGGCGAGGGGCGCCTCAGCTATCTAGCGCCTCCTGGCGATCGCCCTCACGGGGTGGCTTGGGTTGTGGACTCGGGCAAGCATGTGGTGGCCGATGGGGCGCGCGAGCTGGCCGCTGCCGTGCCGCGCATGGCCTCCAGTGGGGGCGTGGGCTGCGCGCTGCTCTTGCCTCTGGCTGTGCGCGGCGACGTGGAGGCCGTCGTGATCCTCGCGCGCGAGCGTGCCGACGTACGTGCTGGAGGAGGTTCTGTAGAGCCTTTTGAGGAGCACGGTGACTCAAGGCCCTTTGACGAGCGCGCCGTGCAGAGCGCCGCAACGCTGGTCGATCAAGCTGCTACCGCTTTGGCTCTCCTGCGCGCGCGTGCTGAGGCTGGCACGGATCCTGTGACGGGCTGTATGAACCATCGCGCCATGCGCTGGCGCCTGAACGAAGAGATCGGCCGTGCGATGCGCACCGACGGCCGGCTGGCCTGTCTGCTGATCGACCTCGACAACTTCAAGCTCGTCAACGACCGTCACGGGCATTCCGCCGGCGATGCGCTGCTGCGCGAGGTGGCGCAGGCGCTGATGGGGGAGTTCCGTGCGTTTGACCGCGTCGCCCGCTATGGCGGCGATGAGTTCGTGGTAATCCTTGCCGGTGCCGATCTGGAGAGCGCCGCGATCGCCGCCGAACGCGCGCGTGTGCGCATGTTGGAGATCCCGTCCTTCGATGTGAACCCTGGCGTGGCCGCCTCCATCGGCGTCGCCCAGTGGCGGGTGCCGATGAGCACCGACATGCTGCTCGATGCCTGTGACGCGGCGCTGCTGCAGGGCAAGCGTGAGGGCAAGGGGCGCGTCACGCAGGCGATCACACACGCCGCTTGATTGGTCGGTGATCCGCGCGCGCCGCTCGCGCGCAGTATCCGCGAATACGAACCGGCCCCCCGAAAATGGAGGTATGTGTGATGTCAGTCGAGCCCCCCGGGATCGTCGAGCGCTTGGTGCGCGACGACACCGATCGCAAGCGATTTCTCAAGCTCCTCGGAGGCGCCGGCGCTGCCAGCTTTGGAGCGTTCGTATTGGCGGCCTGTGGCAGCAGCAGCAAAAGCGGCTCCACCGCCGCAACCAGTGCCGCCGCGACAGCGACATCGGCAGCGGCCCCTGCTGGTGGTGACGTGGGCATCCTCAACTATGCCTTGACACTGGAGTATCTGGAGACCGAGTTCTACAGCAAGGTGCTTGCCGCCAATCTGTTCAAGGGCAAGGTGCTGGCGGTGATCAAGGATTTCGGTGCGCAGGAGCAGGCGCATGTCACCGCGCTCAAGGGCGCCGTCAGCAAGCTTGGCGGTACTCCGGTGGCCAAGCCCGAAGGTAAGTTCCCGATCGAAAACGCCACGCAGGTCGCCGAACTGGCCTACACCGTCGAGAACCTTGGCGCCGCGGCCTACCTCGGGCAGGCCGCCAACATCCAGAGCCCCGAAGTATTGGCCTCGGCTTTGGCGATCCACTCCGTCGAGGCGCGTCACGCCGCGACGCTCGGAACGCTCGTGAAGAAGCCGATCCTCCCCAACGGGGCCTTCGCGGTCCCGGCCGACATGTCCACCGTCCTCACGGCTGTCAAGCCGTTTCTGGGCTAGACGCGGAAAGGAATCTTGACTATGTCTTTCAACAACACAACTAGCGATCCAGAGCTCGGCGCAGGACATGCGGAGCTGACCGCGGCGCAGGCGCAGATGGGCGCGATCGAGGTGCACGGCATGACACGCGGCAGTTTCCTCGTGCGTGGCACGCTGGCGGCCGGTGCTGTGTATGGGGCTTCGGCGGTCGCGCCGTTCGTCTCCCAGGCGCTGGGGAGTTCCAGCACCACTGCATCGGGCTCTACGGGCGACGTTGAAATCCTCAACTTCGCGCTCACCTTGGAGTATCTGGAGACGGCCTTCTACAAGGAAAAGGCCAAGCAGGTGGGGCTCAGCGGACAGGCCAAGGCCTATGCCGCGCAGTTCGCCGAAGAGGAGGCCCAGCATGTGGCCGCGCTGATGGGCGCCATCAAGGAAATGGGTGGCACGCCGGTGGCCAAGCCTGAATTCGTGTTCCCCGTGAGCAACGAAAAGACGTTCCTCGCTTTGGCCTCGGTGCTGGAGAACACCGGTGTGGGCGCCTACAACGGGGCCGCGCCTTCGTTGCACAGCAAGGCCGTGCTGGGCGTTGCCGGCTCGATCGTGCAGGTCGAGGCGCGTCACGCCGCCGCCATCAACCTCCTGATCAACAAGAGCCCCACGCCCGACGGCGCCTTTGACCCGCCGCAGACGATGCAGCAGGTGCTCGCCAAGGCTGGGCCGCTGATCAAGAGCTGACAGGGCCGTCTCCTCGACGGCTTTGAGAGACTGGAAGGCGAGTCGCCGTCCAGCCGCTGATACCGTCGAGGAGACCCATGTCGCAGAACAGCTTTGGCGCACAGAACACGCTCGCCGTGGGCGGGCGCGAGTATGAGATCTTCCGCCTCGATGCGTTGCAGGCGCGCTTTGACGTTGCGCGGCTGCCCTTCTCGCTGAAGGTTCTGCTGGAGAACCTATTGCGCAATGAGGACGGCGAGGGGATTCGCGCGCAGGATGTGCAGGCGCTGGCCAGCTGGGATGCTGGGGCACAGCCGAGCCAGGAGATCGCCTTCACGCCGGCGCGCGTGGTCATGCAGGACTTCACCGGCGTGCCCGCGATCGTGGATCTGGCCGCGATGCGCGATGCCATGGCCGCCATGGGCGGGGACCCCGCCAAGATCAATCCGCTGGTGCCGGCCGAGCTGGTGATCGATCACTCCGTGCAGGTCGATGAGTTCGGCACGCGCTACGCCTTCGATACCAACGCCCGGCTTGAGTTCGAGCGCAACCGCGAGCGCTATGCCTTTCTGCGCTGGGGGCAGCAGGGGTTCGACAACTTCAAGGTCGTGCCGCCGGATACCGGCATCGTGCATCAGGTCAACCTTGAGTACCTTGCGCGCGTCGTCTTCGTGCAGGACAGTGGCGGTGCGGGCGTGAGTGCGGCTGCGGGTGCGGGTGACGGGGGGGCAGCGGCTACCGGTGCGGGTACCGGCCTGCCGCGGGCCTACCCCGACACGCTTGTGGGCACCGACTCGCACACCACGATGGTCAACGGGCTCGGCGTGCTCGGCTGGGGCGTCGGCGGCATTGAGGCTGAGGCCGCCATGCTGGGCCAGCCAATGTCGATGCTCATCCCGCAGGTGCTCGGTTTTGAGCTCGTCGGGGAGCTGCGCGAGGGCGCCACGGCCACCGACCTCGTGCTGACCGTCACCGAGCGCCTGCGCGAGCACGGCGTGGTGGGCAAGTTCGTCGAGTTCTATGGGGCCGGCATCGCCAAGCTGCCCTTGGCTGATCGGGCCACGATCGGCAACATGTCCCCGGAGTTCGGCTCCACCTGCGCGATCTTCCCGATCGATGCGGAGACCTTGCGCTACCTGGAGTTCACCGGGCGCCCTGCCGAGCAGATCGAGCTGGTGGAGGTCTACGCCAAGGCCCAGGGCCTGTGGCATGACGAGCACAGCGAGCAGCCCAGCTTCAGCGAGACGCTTACGCTTGATCTCGGGGAGGTCGTGCCGAGCATCGCCGGTCCCAAGCGCCCGCAGGATCGCATTTCGCTGAGCGATTCCCAGCATTCCTTTCGCCGGACGCTGGGAGACTATGTGCAGAGCAATGGCGCGGATTCGTATCCGGCTTCGGATCCTCCCGCCAACGGTGCGCCTGGACACTCGGGGCCCGTTGCCACCGCGGTGCCTTTGACGCTCGCCGATGGCACGCAGAACGTCGCTCGATCATGGTCGCGTGGTGATCGCGGCCATTACCAGCTGCACCAACACCTCCAATCCCTCCGTGATGCTGGGCGCCGGTCTGCTGGCGCGCAATGCTGTCGCGAAGGGCCTGCGGAGCAAGCCGTGGGTGAAGACCTCGCTGGCGCCTGGCTCCAAGGTCGTGACCGAGTACTACGAACGCGCCAACCTCATCGAGCCGCTGGAGGCGCTGGGGTTCAACCTCGTCGGCTATGGCTGCACCACCTGCATCGGCAACTCCGGGCCGCTGCCGGAGGAGGTCTCCAAGGCGGTCAGCGACGCCGATCTGGCGGTCTGCTCGGTGCTCTCGGGCAATCGCAACTTCGAGGGGCGCATCAACCCCGATGTGAAGATGAATTACCTCGCCTCGCCGCCGCTCGTGGTCGCCTATGCCTTGGCGGGGACCATGGATATCGACCTGCTCGGCGATCCGCTCGGCGAGGACGCTGAGGGCGAGCCTGTGTTCCTACGCGATATCTGGCCGTCTGCCAGGGAGGTTGCGGAGACGATCGAGCAGGCGGTGCAGTCGGACATGTTCCGGCGTAGCTACGACGGCGTCTATGCCGGCGACGAGCGCTGGCGCACGCTGCCGGTGCCTAGCGGCGACAGCTTTGCCTGGGACGCGGAGTCGACCTACGTGCGCAATCCGCCCTACTTCCATGGTCTGCCGCGCGAGCCGGAGGCGGTGCGCGACATCGAGGGTGCTCGCGTGCTTGCGCTGCTGGGGGACAGCGTCACCACCGACCACATCTCCCCGGCCGGGTCCATCAAGCGCGATAGCCCTGCTGGGCTCTACCTGCAGGAGCACGGCGTGCAGCCGCGCGACTTCAACAGCTACGGCTCACGGCGCGGCAATCACGAGGTGATGATGCGGGGGACCTTTGCCAACATTCGCCTGCGCAATCAGCTGGCGCCGGGGACTGAAGGTGGGGCTACGCTGCACCTCCCCGACGGGGAGTCGATGTCGATTTATGACGCCGCCATGCGTTACGCGCAGGAGGGGGTGCCGCTGATGGTGCTCGCCGGCAAGGAGTACGGCTCGGGCTCCTCGCGCGACTGGGCCGCCAAGGGGACCAAGCTGCTGGGCGTGCGCGCTGTGATCGCTGAGAGCTTTGAGCGCATTCACCGCTCCAATCTCGTGGGCATGGGCGTGCTGCCTTTGCAGTTCAAGGCCGGCGATTCTGTGGTCTCATTGGGGTTGACTGGGCATGAGACGTTTTCGATCGCCGGGCTTGCCGACGGCGAGGAGGTGCCGCGTGAGGTGACCGTGCAGGCCGATGGGCGGGAGTTTGCCGTGACGGTGCGTATCGACACTCCCAAGGAGCAGCGCTACTACCGCCACGGCGGGATTCTTCAGTACGTGCTGCGCGGGCTGCTTGCGTCATGAGTCCTGCTGGGCGCAAGGGCGGCAAGGTAGCCGTCGGGGGCAGGTCGGCGGGGAAGGACAGCGGCTTCCCGGTCGTGCTGCGCGAGCTGCTGGCGGCGCGTGGACCCTCGGGGTATGAGACTGCGCCTGCGGCGGTTTGGCGTGACGCCGCCGCGGCTTTTGGTGCGCAGGTCAGCACCGACGTTGTGGGTACGCCTTCGGCGCTTGTGCCGGCGCGCGGTAAGGGGCAGGCTCGGCGTCTGATGGTGATGGGGCATATCGATGAGATCGGCCTGATCGTCACGCACATCGATGACGAGGGCTTTCTCTGGTTCCGCGAGGTCGGCGGCTGGGATGCGCAGATCCTCGTCGGGCAGCGCGTGGTCCTGGCGACCCGCGAGGGCGATCTCCCGGGCGTGATCGGCAAGAAGCCGATCCACCTGCTGCGCGACGATGATCGCAAGAAGGTAGCCGAGGTTCGCGACCTGCATATCGACATCGGCGCCAAGGACGGCAAGGAGGCGCGCAAGCTTGTGCGCGTCGGCGATGTGGCGGTGATCGACAGCGATCCGCTGGAGTTGCCCAATGGCCGGCTGGCTTCGCGGGCGTTGGATAATCGCCTTGGATCGTTTGTCGCGCTGGAGGCTGCTCGGATTGTGGCCGAAGCCGGGGGTGGGGAGTGGGAGCTCGTGGCTGTTGCGGCGGCGCAGGAGGAGACCACCTTTGGCGGCTCGCGCACCAGCGCCTTCTCGCTGGAGCCTCATGCGGCGATTGTCGTGGACGTGACTCATGCCACCGATGCTCCGGGGATCGATGTGAAGGAGGCCGGCAAGCACGAGCTGGGCTCGGGGCCCGTTATCAGCCGGGGCTCCACGCTCAATCCGCGGCTCTTCGAGCTGCTGCATGAGGCTGCTGAGCGGGAAAGCATTCCGTTTACCGTCGAGGCTTCTGGGCGCAATACTGGGACGGACGCGGATGCGGTGCACCTGAGTCGTGGCGGGGTGGCCACGGGGCTCGTCTCGATCCCGTTGCGCTACATGCACTCGCCCGTCGAGCTCGTGGAGCTGCGCGACGTGCATGCTTGCGCGCGGCTGATCGCGGCCGTGGCGTTGGGGTTGGACGGGGAGACTTCGCTGTCGCGCTGAGGGGGTCTCGTGGGGGGTAGTAAGTAGTTTTCTCCTAGACAAATCTGGGCGTTTGTTTCCGTTTTTCGGCCGGATTTGGGGGCGTTGGACCCGATGAAATACGGGATTTGGGGTGGAAACTCGAATTATGTTTTGTACATCTTTCGAATAGCTTGAGATAGTCCACTTGGGTCGCCTACTCTGTCTGAGCCTCCTCGCGAACCGGCCCAGTTGGCGGAGACCGCGGAGGCGCAGCAAGACATCTGTTGGGCGGCCTGCATGCTTAGGTCGGCCGGGGTGTCGTCTTATCCAAGAAGCGACTACCCAATCATCATCCCGGCCGTAGGCCGGAGGAAAGGAATGCAGATCATATGTTCAAGGTAAGACTCGCCGTACTCGGCGCGCTTGCTCTCTTCATCGTCAGTGGGATCTCGGCGTCGGTGGCTTCGGCGTCTGGTCCGTTCTGGCATGTGCATGGGACCAAGTTGGTTTCAGGCGAAACGAGGCAACTTAAACTACAAAATAAAGGTTCTATCACACTTAAGGCGCCGGGCACGCTGGAAATCGTATGCCAGAGAAGTATCTCCGAAGGTGCGACTATCGAAGGTAGCACTGTAACCCAAGGTCAAGATAAAGGCCGTACCATCTATTCAAGCTGCGCGGTACCTGTACCGGCAGGAGAAAAATGTAAGGTAGTCGGAGACCAAATAAAAACCAATCAAACCAAATCCTACCTGGCCGAAGCCGAAACCCAAACAAAGATTGTGGATGTCTTTGAACCAACACAAGGGTCCACGTTTTCAGTCTTTAGACTTGAAAACGGTGCGGGCGGAGGATGCGTGTTCAATGAAGTGGGAGTCGCGGGCTCAGCTGTTGCTGAAATTATACCCTCGGGACAGGAAGGGCAAGAAGGTCTAATCGTTTTCCCCCCGACGGCTATCCTCAAAGTCAAACATGAAGGAACGGCAGTAACTCTTCCATCTCTGAAAACTGTAGGAGCGGTTTCGACTTTCAGCGCCGTCTACGGTGCAAGATTGGCGACATTCCCCGAAACGTTTGGGGCGTTCGAAACCTGATAGATCGCTGATACAAGGGCTACTCACCTTAGAGCGCCCACATTTTACGTGTCTCTAGCGGCGTATGAGCCGCTAGAGACACGGTCATCGATATCGACCAATCCGAAACAGAGGAGTTGGTTTTTTATGATGGTAAGACTTGGTGTTCTTGCTTGCTTAATTGCCAGCGGGGTCATGGCGCCGGCGGCTTTGGCGTCTGGTCCGTTCTGGCATGTGAATGGGAAAAAGTTGGCATCGGGCGAAACGAAGCAACTTAAACTACAAAATAAAGGTCCTATAACACTCAAGCTACCGGGCACGCTGGAAATCGTATGCCAAAGAAGTATCTCCGAAGGTGCGACTATCGAAGGTAGCACTGTAACCCAAGGTCAAGATAAAGGCCGTACCATCTATTCAAGCTGCGCGGTACCTGTACCGACGGGAGAAAAATGTAAGGTAGTCGGAGACCAAATAAAAACCAATCAAACCAAATCCTACCTGGCCGAAGCCGAAACCCAAACAAAGATTGTGGATGTCTTTGAACCAACACAAGGGTCCACGTTTTCAGTCTTTAGACTCGAAAACGGTCCGGGAGGTACATGCCCATTTAAAGAATTGGGGGTTGCGGGCTCAGCTGTTGCCGAAATGATACCATCAGGAGTAGAAGGGCAAGAAGGCCTAATGGTCTTTCCCTCGACGGCTATTCTCAAAGTTAAACATGAAGGAACGGCAGTAACTCTTCCATCTCTGAAAACTGTAGGAGTTGTTTCAACTTTCAGTGCTGTCTACGGTGTAAGATTGGCAACATTCCCCGAAAAGTTCGGGGTATTTGAAACCTGATTCTGATATTGACGTACGCCAGAGATATCATCCATACGGAAATCCCATGGGTTGGAGACACCCATGCAGGGGTCAAGCAGATCGCCTACTGTGTACCGGTCGCAGCGTAGCCGGCGCCATCATCCGGACATAGTATCGAAAGGTGGGTTCATTGGGCCCGCCTGGGGAGGGATCGGAGTTGGCGGCCAGACGAGCAAATGGTATCGCTGTTGTGATGCTTGCATTGCTGTTGCTGGCCATCGGCATGCTCGGCATCACCACATCTGCGGAGGCATTTTTGGGATGCCCCAATCGAGCACTCGCTGGCTTTCAGGCATCTCTTCCGGATTGCAGGGCCTATGAGATGGTCACTCCTCCCTATAAGGAGGGTTTTTTGTTTGAGGCCGAAAGTGGCATGTCCGCGGATGGCTTGCAGGTGCTGGCCGAATCGTTTGGCAACTTCTTGAGTCCTGAGGGCACGATCCCCGAAGGCGCAGGCACTCTTGGGCATTACTACCGTCTTGTGCGGTCCCCAGTTGGGTGGCAGTCGATTCCTCTGGACGCCCCATTTTCGAGATTCCCCAACCTTCACGAAGTGTCAAGCCTTAGTCCAGGTTTCGACAGCAGCCTTTGGTTCGCCAGTGCTCCAGGGCAGTCGTCTGAAGATCTCTATTTGGACCTATCGGGTGGCGCGGTGACGCGCGTGGGACCCGGGGCTCCCCCCGGCGTACGGGAAAGGGCGCTTCATTTCGTCGGCGCGTCCGAAGACCTGCATCGTCTGCTTTTCAACGTTTACTCGCCAAACGGCGGAGAAGAAAATTCACTTTGGCCAGGGGATACGACCCTTAGTGGAGGCCTGCCTTCGCTCTATGAATATGTTGGTACGGGCAATTCCGGACCCTCACTGGTGGGTGTCAGTAACGAAGGCAGGCCGGTGAATTCGGCCGAATACCATCTGATCAGCTCTTGCGGCACGTTTCTGGGTGGCGGTCACCTTGAAAGCGAGGCGTACAACGCGGTGTCGGCCACCGGGGCGGCGGTCTTCTTCACGTCCAAGCAGTGTGGTGGTGGACCGCCGGTAGATGAACTGTACGCCCGGATTGATGGGGGAAAGACGGCCGAGACGATCGCGATCTCCGAGCCTCCCTTGTCTGTGCCTGGCAGGCAATGCGCCACAACTGAATGCGTATCGGCCGAGAACGTCCCCGGAAACCGTCAGGCGGGAGTCTTCGTGGGCGCGTCGCTGGACGGGTCGCGGGTGTTCTTCTTGACGAGTCAGCCTTTGGTGGATGGCGATACCGATAGCGGCGTCGATCTCTACGAGGCCGAAATCAGGGAACGCAAGGTGGCGAGATTGATCCAGGTTTCGAAGGGCGGCGAAGAAGATCCCACCCCGGGCACAGGGGCCGACGTGCTAGGTGTGGCGCGGATCTCCGAGGATGGCTCGCACGTCTACTTCGTCGCACAGGGCGCGCTGACGGGGGCGAACGGAGAAGGAAGGGCTCCTGTGGCCGGCGCACCCAACCTGTACGTCTCGGCAATCGAATGCCCTGGCGGGGGGAGCTCCTGTGGGAGCCCTGTGGAGCGGACGTTATTCATTGCGACCCTGTCCGGCCTCGACGGTGCAGACTGGAGTTCAGGAGACTCACGACCTGTGCAGGCGACGACCGATGGGCGCTTCTTGGTGTTTCAGAGTGTCGCCGACCTGACGCCCGATCAGGAAGGACGGCCAGAGGCGGGCCAGGTATTCGAGTACGATGCCCAGACAGGAGTGCTTGTGCGTGTGTCGCGCGGTAAGGCCGGCTACGGTGAAGACGGCAACTCCAGCACATATCCTGCCACGCTTCCCCGACAGTTCTACGGAATTGCCGGATCCGACACCCGCTTCACTAGGCTGGCGCTTTCCGACGACGGCTCGCGTGTCTTCTTCACAAGCGCAGCCGCTCTTACACCGCAGGCGCTGGAAGGCTTCTCCAGCGTATACGAATACTTCCACGGAGAAGTGTCGCTGATACACGGGGGCCAAGATGTCTCCGCTGTGCACGCGACGAGCCTGATCGGTACCGACGCGTCAGGGCGCGATGTGTTCTTCACGACCATGGATCGGCTGTTGCCGCAGGATAGCGATACTTCACCCGACGTATATGACGCGCGCATAGAAGGTGGATTCACGCAGCCGGTGGAATCGGCGCCGTGCTCGGGCGATGCCTGCCATGACGCCGGGGGCACCGCTCCGTCGCTGCTGATGCCTGGAGTATCTTCTGGCGTGCAGGAAGCATTACCGGCGCAGGTCACGCAGAAAGCCACGGTCACGAAGAAATCTAAGAAGCCCAAAAAGCCCAAGAAGCGCGGTCGGAGCACGCGGAAGCACAAACGAGGCAGGGGCGCCCGGATGACCGGGAGGAGAAAGTGATTATGGCCGTGGAGTCTAGATTACGGCCGTTATCCAAACTATGGCTGTTATCCGATCGTCGGGTTCTTGGAATCGCGAAAGTCGTGACGACGACCGCCGCTGTTGTCCTCACGATTATGGCTAGCGCGGTGTCTCTGTCTACTGCGTCGGCCGCTTCATCTTCTCCAGGTTGGGTGATCTCTTCAGTTGCTCAGCCGACGAACTTCTCCACCGCCGATACCGCCCTGTGCACCAGGTCGCAGCTCTTCCTCTGCGATCAGTACGTCGTGACGCTCACAAATGTTGGAGCTGGACCGACCACGGGGCCCGTTGTCATCGCCGACACGTTGCCGCTAGGCCTCAAGGCAGTCGGTATGGCCGGTTACAATATGGAGGAAGGTCTGCGGTTGGAAAGCACTGGCCCCCACACAACGTGCAGCTTGGCTGTCACCACCTGCACGTACACGGGGAAGGCGGACCCCGGCACCACGCTGGTGGTCTACCTGGAAGTGGAGGTTATCTCGGCAAGCGGCACGGTCACAAACGTAGCCCGGGTTTCTGGTGGAGGTGCTCCGCCACTCACTACCAGCGAGCCGCTGACGTTGCCAAATACTGTGAACCTGCTGCCGGCGGCGTTTGGGATCTCGGCCTTCGGCTTTGACGCGCACGATGAACGCGGCTTGTTGGATACCCAGGCTAGTGACCATCCGTATGGGGTGACGAGCACGGTGAACTTCAACACCGCAATAACGACTGAGGTCTCGGGAACGCTTGTTCCCGCGAGCGTCGAGCCTCCCAAGAACCTGGCTGTCTATCTTCCGCTGGGCTTTCTCGGCGACCCAACAGCTGCGGCGCAGTGCACCGAACCAGAGCTGAGAGGCGGGGGGAATCTCAGCTCCGAATGCCCGCCGACAAGTCGCGTGGGGACGTTCATATTTTTCGAGGAGGACGTGGTCTCAGGCACGCTTGTGCCCCTGAGCGAAGGAGGCGCGGAGTCAGCGGTCTACAACATGGTTCCTCAGCACGGTTATCCGGCGCAGTTCGGCTTTAAGGTGTCCGGCCTCTCGGTGCCGCTGTATGCAAGCGTGGTGCACACCTCAGCCGGGTATGGGTTGCGTGTTGCCACCCCCGGCTTGCCCACGACGCTTCGCGTCGAGGGTGCTGCGTTGACCTTCTTCGGCGATCCTAAGGCGGCCAACGGTGAACCGAATGTCTCACAGGCCTTCTTCACGAACCCTGGGAACTGTAGCGCCGGCCCGCTGATGGCTAAGGTCCAGGCAGATTCCTGGGTTCACCCTGGTCAGTGGGTCACGGACGAATCGGTCGCGTATCCCGACGTCACCGGCTGCAACCTACTGCAGTTCGAACCGACGGTCGAAATGCAGCCGGAAGTTACGCAGGCCGAAGCGCCCTCGGGGTATGACATCAATATTAAGGTTCCGCAGAGCCCTGAGCGCTTCCCCGTGCTCGCGACGCCGCAGTTGAAGGATGTGGCCATGACCCTTCCGGAGGGTATGGCGATTTCTCCTGGCGGGGGAGATGGCCTGGCTGGCTGTGAAGCGACTGGTCCGCATGGGATCGACATGCCTACAGGGGGCAGCAATCCCTTTGATGTTGGCGCGGGTGCTCCGGGTGAACGGGGTGAAGAACTCGGCCAGGAAGGTATGACGCAGCTTGTTGCGGGGCATTGTCCTGCGGGTTCGCAGGTCGGCACCGTACGGATCGTGACTCCAGTGCTGAAGAAGCCTCTCACGGGTCATCTCTACATAGCCCAGCCCAAGTGCGGCGGCGCGGGGCAGCCGGTGTGTACTGCGGCGGATGCCACCAATGGGAATCTCTTTGGCTTGTATCTGGAAGCTGGCAGCGAAGAAGCCGCTGCCGTGGTGAAGCTGGCCGGCAGCGTGTCTATCGATCCTGTGACGGGTCGCGTGACGGCCAGGTTCACGGAAAATCCGCAGCTGCCTGTGAGCGAAGTCGATATTCAGCTCAATGGTGGGGCGAGGGCGCCTTTGGCCAATCCCAGGCAGTGCGGTGGTGCTTCTGCCGAAGCGGACCTTTCGCCTTGGAGTTCGCCTGTCACGCCTGATGCTTTTGTGAAGAGCCCGCCGTTTGGGGTCGATTGGGATGGCAATGGGGCGCCGTGTCCCGCGACGCCTTTTACGCCGAGCCTTTCGGCGGGGCCGACGAAGGTGGCGGCGGGGCATTTCAGTCCCTTTACGCTCACCCTCAATCGTGGCGATCGCCAGCAGGATCTTTCACGGCTTCAGGTCAGGATGCCTACCGGGCTCCTGGGGATGCTTTCCAAGGTGCCGCTCTGCGGCGAACCTGCTGCGTCGCTTGGTGAATGCGGAGAAGCGAGCAGCATCGGGAGCGTCAACGTTGCCGCGGGCTCTGGTTCGCATCCCTTGTGGGTTACGGGCAGGGTCTTCCTCACTGGGCCTTATGGCGGTGCTCCTTTTGGGCTCTCCATTGTTGTGCCGGCGGTTGCCGGTCCCTTCAATCTGGGGAATGTCATCGTGCGCTCGCGCATCGACATCGATCCGACCACCAGCGCCGTGATCATCACGAGCGATCCTCTGCCTCAGTCCCGCGATGGGATTCCCTTGCGAATCCAGACGCTCAATGTCGCGGTCACGCGCAATGAATTCACTTTCAATCCCACGCATTGCTCGGGTCTGCAGATCTCCGCTACTGCCGAATCGGCACAGGGGGCTCTGGCGAGCTTGAGCTCACCGGTCTCATTGGAAGGTTGCAGCGGACTGCCTTTCAAGCCTGGCTTCAAGGCCTCCACCGGTGCCGCCACCTCTAAGGCGCTTGGTGCCAGCCTTGACGTGAAGGTCACCTCCGCTGCTGGTCAGGCCAACATCGCGGCCGTCGCCGTCAAGCTGCCCAAGCAGTTGCCCGCGCGCCTGAGCACCTTGCAGCATGCCTGTCTGGCGGAAGTCTTCGCTCGCAACCCCGCCTTGTGCGATCCGCAGTCGCTTGTGGGTGTCGTGCACGCGAGCACCCCTGTTCTTCCCGTCCAGCTGATCGGCCCTGCCTATCTTGTCTCTCATGGTGGCGCCGCCTTCCCTGACCTCGTCGTCGTCTTGCAGGGTGACGGTGTACGGATCAACCTCACGGGGAACACCAACATCACCAAGGGCATCACCAGCAGCACCTTCGCGAGCGTTCCCGATGCACCCATCGAAACTTTCGAGCTGCAGCTTCCCCGAGGGCCTCATAGTGCGTTGACCTCCAACGTCAGGGCGCTCTGCGGTCAGAAGCTCGCGATGCCCACCACGATTACCGGCCAGAATGGCGCGCAGATCAAGCAGAGCACCAAGATCGCTGTCACTGGTTGCCCCAAGGCCAAGAAGAGCGCCAAGCCCAGGCGAGCCAAGGGCCACAAGGCCAATAAGGCCCGCCTGGGGACTAGCCGTACCGGCTAAGCCGTCGCTGCGTCTAGCTCGGTGAAGGGCTTCACCTCGTAGGCGGCCCCGGGGGTGCCGCCTAGGGCGATTAGGCGTAGGCCTTCTGGGCCGGCGTAGACCTTGCGTTTGGCGGCTGCGCCGATGCGCACAACCACGTCTGGGTTGATCTCCACGCGCTCACCTTCCACGTCGAAGTGTCCCGAGCCGCGTAGGGCCGCGAAGACCTCCTCCTGGGACTCCTCTGCATGGTCGTGTTCGGGGTAGTCCGTGTAGTTCGGGGGCAGATCCACGATCTGCATGCCGAAGGAGCTCGCGCCCACTTCGGCCCGGCACTTCTTCAGGCCGCCGCCGAAGGCGCCCTCCATGTCATCAATGCGCTTCGAGGTGTAGTCAGCCATGGCAATCCTCATCTCTCTCGTCGTCTGAAAGGGGAGCTGCGGAGAGATATCTTAGCGACTACTAAGAAGCGTCGGCAGGGGCAGGTTCGCGGGCGGGCGCGGCCTCGCGCGCGCCTAGTGCCTCGGGCTTGAGCACCGGGTTGTCCGTGGGCAGAATCAGGCCTAGCTGGCGCGAGTTCACCAGGACCGTTCCATCCGGTGCCCAGATGACGCCGTCCTCCTCGAAGAAGCCTTCGCGCAGCAGGCGTGTGGTGAAAATGCCTAGGCACATGCCATCGAGCTCGCCTTCCGCTGGTGGAGCAGGCTGGCGGAAGTGGATCGTCAAGTCGACCGTTGGGCTGATCGCCGGCTCGGACAGGCCGATGAAAGATGGCGGAAACCAAGCGTCCGCGAACAGCGCCAGCGACAGCGCATCCAGCGGCCGTGGCTCGGGCAATGCCGTCCAGCCGCCGATTTCCATCGGATGATCCGCGCCTACGAATGGCATTGCGCCGACTCTTACCTGCATCACAAGCTGCTTCGTGAACTCCGGTGCGCCTTTGAATAGCGGCGGTGTGGAGCGCTGCTCCAGGTCTGGCGGCGCCACGTCCGGCGGTGGCAGCTCCCCTGCCTGCGGCGCCTGCCAGGGGACGGAGAAGGCTGCGAGCGCCAGTGCCTTGACAGCGCCTTCCTGCTCCAGGCGCGCTGACAGCGTGCTCAGCGAGTTGCCTTGGCGCTCGATCGTCGTGTGGATCACAGCCGGGCCCGCTTCGGGTGCCGAGGCGTAGTGGATCGTCAGCGAGCGCGGCGAGCGCCTGGGGTCCGCGACTGCTTCTGTCAGCGCCCGCAGCAGCATTGCTGCCAGGTAGCCCCCGTGGGGTCCGCGACCCGCCCGCCAGCCTGGTGCTATGTCGGCCGCGAACGAAGCGCTTGCTGCCGGCTTTGCGCCGTCTCTCAGGGGTGGATCGATGCGGTGCACCGCCGTATCGCGGTCGAAGCGTGTTTCCATATCCGGCGCGAGCATACTGGCTGGGCGGCCAGTCGGGTCTGCCCAGTTGCGCAAGCGGGCGCTCAGCCGGGCACCAGTGCGCTTGTGCGACGCGAGGCTTGTGGTACTCAGCTGCGCACGAGGCGCTTGTAGGTGATGCGGTGCGGGCGGTCCGCCGCGGCGCCTAGGCGCGTGTGGCGATTCTCCTCATAAGCGTCGAAGTTGCCCTCGAACCACGTCACCTGCGAGTCGCCCTCGAAGGCCAGCACGTGCGTGCATATCCGGTCCAGGAACCAGCGATCGTGGGAGATAATCACCGCGCACCCCGGGAAGCCCAGCAACGCGTCCTCCAACGCCCGCAGCGTATCCACGTCGAGATCGTTTGTAGGCTCGTCCAGCAGCAGCAGATTGCCGCCGCTGCGCAGCAGCTTCGCCAGGTGCACCCGGTTGCGCTCGCCGCCTGAGAGCTTGCCGATGCGCTGCTGCTGGGAGGTGCCCTTGAAGTTGAAGCCTGCCGTGTACTGGCGGCTGTTGACTACGCGCTCTCCCACTTCCAGGTGATCCAGGCCGTCGCTGATCTCCTCCCACACCGTCTTCTCCGGGTCTAGTGCATCGCGCGACTGGTCCACGTAGGCCAGCTGCACCGTGTCGCCTAGCTCCAGGCTGCCTTCATCGGGGGTGTCCTGGCCGGTGATCATGCGGAAGAGGGTTGTCTTGCCGGCGCCATTGGCGCCGATCACGCCCACGATGCCCGCGCGCGGCAGATCGAAGGAGAGATCCTCGATCAGCAGGCGCTCGCCGAAGCCCTTGCGCAGATGCGACACCGTCAGCACCTGCGAGCCTAGGCGTGGGCCGGGTGGGATGTGGATCTGCACGTCCTCCAGCTTGACCTGGCGCTCCTGTGCCACCAGCTCCTCATAGCGTGCCAGGCGTGCCTTTGACTTGGTGCGCCTGCCCTTCGGGTTCGTGCGCACCCATTCGAGCTCCGCCGCGATCGTGCGCTGGCGTCCTTTCTCGCTGCGCTCTTCCTGTGCCAGGCGCGCCTGCTTCTGCTCCAGCCACGAGGAGTAGTTGCCCTCGTAGGGGATGCCTCGGCCGCGGTCGAGCTCCAAGATCCAGCCTGCCACGTTGTCGAGGAAGTAGCGATCGTGCGTGACCGCCACGATCGTGCCTGCGTACTCCGCCAGATGTTGCTCCAGCCATGCCACCGACTCCGCGTCGAGATGGTTCGTGGGCTCGTCCAGCAGCAGCAGATTAGGCGCGCTCAGTAGCAGGCGGCAGAGCGCCACGCGGCGGCGCTCGCCGCCCGAGAGGCTGGAGAACGTCTGCCTCCGGCGGGGGCAAGCGCAGGGCGTCCATCGCCTGGTCAAGGCGCGTGTCGAGATTCCATGCGTCGGCCGCGTCGATCTTGGCCTGGATGTCGCCGAACTCCTGCGCTGTCTCATCGGAGTAGTTCGCCGCCAGCTCATTGAAGCGGTCGAGCAGCGCCTTGGTCTCGGAAACACCTTCCTCGACGTTGCCGCGCACGTCTTTGCTCTCATTCAGCTGGGGCTCCTGGGCGAGCATCCCGACTGTGGCCCCTGGTGCCAGCATCGCCTCGCCGCGGTAGTCCTGATCGATGCCGGCCATGATCTTCAGCAGCGTCGACTTGCCCGCGCCGTTGTAGCCGAGTACGCCGATCTTCGCGCCTGGATAGAAGGCCAGCGTGATGTCGCTCAGCACCGTCTTGTCCGGCGGATGCAGCTTGGACAGGCGGTGCATCGTGAAGATGTACTGAGAGGACATGAAAGGCAGGATAGGGCGATAACGTAAGCGGGGTATGCCCGCGGCCATCCTCGACATCGAGCAGCAGCTGCTGCTGTTGGAGCTGGAGCCTCCGTTCGACAAGCGCGAGGTGCAGCTCGCGCGCCGGCGCATGGCCAAGCGCTGGCACCCCAACGTCGCGCCTGCCGGGCGGCAGTATGAGCACGAGCGCCACCTCAAGGCCATCAACGAGGCCGCCGACCAGCTTGAGCGTCTTGCCGAGGGCAGTCGTGGCGGCAAGGTCTCGCGCAACGCCGTCAAGGTCAGCGCCGCCGCTGCGCGTCGCGCGCGCGAGGAGGCCGGTCGCCGCGCCTACGAAGAGGAGCAGCGCGCCCGCGAGCACGCCCACGAGCAGGCCGTGCACGATCCCTTCGGCAGCCGCGTGCCTGATCACTCCGTCGTGCATCGCTATGCGCGCTGCGAGTCCTATCCCGAGTGGGGGGTCGGCACCGTCGCGGGCATCTATTTCACCGGCGATCCCACCGGCGATGATGAGGTGCAGCAGTGGGCCCGTGTGCGCTTCAGTCATGGCGTGCGCACCGTGCCGGCCGGCAGCATGAGCTTTGTGGACTTCTCCAAGCCCGATCCTGCCGGGGCCCGCGTCGCGCGCTTCATGACCGCCGCGCAGCGCGCCATGGCCGAAGGTGACTACGCCCTTGCGGCGCAGCGGCTGGTGTATGCGCGCGATGCTGAGCCCAAGAACGTCGGCGTGCTGCGCCTGATGACCTTGGCCTTCTGGCAGGCCGGCAACCTGGAGGCTGCCGCCCGCTCCGTGCGTGACTGGGCGCGTGTGGATGGCGAGCGGCCTGCGGCGCATCGCTTTGCCGCGCGCATATATGAAGACGTCGGTGCCCTGGATCTCGCCGAGGAAGCCGCTCATCGTGCTGCCGAGCGCGGTCCCACGGATGCCGGCGCCTGGGAGCGTCTGGGCCGTCTGCGCTTGCAGTTGCTTGACCGCGAGGGAGCCTTGGAGGCGCTTGAGCGCGCGCTCGGCCTGGGGGCGGGTGGGGATGTGAAGACGTTGCTCGTGCAGGCCTTGGCGCTTGAGCCGCGCGCAGTGCCTGTGGTTTGAGTCTCAGCGCGTTCGGCGGCGCTTCGCCGTGGCCAGCAGCAGGAACTCAACAGCCAGAATCGCCAGCGCAAGCCCTGTGAGCAGGCGGCCGGCCACGATCGCCGGGTGATTCGCGGGGCTGACGGAAATCTTCACGGCGGTGCTCGCCGTATGGGCATGGGGTGTGATTTCGAGCACATCATTGGCTTCCTCATCGGTCCCGACGATCTTCGCGCCGCTGATATGTACGAATTCCGAGCGACTCCTGATGTTGGTGTCCACGCGCTGTCCCGGTGCCTCATGGACCACCACTGACGCACGATCGTTGTGCACCGATTCCGGTGCAAAGGTCACGCGAGGCAGCCGCGTGCTGATCGGACGCACCGGGTCATAAACATAGTTCAACAGCCCTTCCTGCTCGTATATCGGGTTCAGATAAGAGCTCAGTGCGATGCCGCGGCTTCGTCCCTGCGGATGGGCGCCCGTCTGCTGTACCGCTCCGATAACTGCTATCGCGAGAATCGGCACAACAGCCCAGGCCCAATATCTGCTCTCGCTGCCCCCGTCACGATTCGCCACCAGAACCGCGAGCACCGCGCCGCTTATTCCGAGCAGCACATAGCTCTCAAGGCGAAAGCTGAACTGCAATGTCGAATACACGCGCGGCAGCGCAAGAATGATTCCCACGTGCGTCATCACGATCAGCAGCAGCGCTGTGGCTGCGCAGATGACCAACAGGATTCTCATCCATGTGCCGCTCCCGCGGGCTCGCAGCGAAATTGCGATGCCCGCGAAAATCCACACAATCGCCAGTATCGGCAGCGATGTGGTCAGTATCGTGCCTGACGCCTGCTTGCGCGATAACGTAAACAGATGCCGTGCGGCGATCGGATATACGCTTTCCTTCAGCAGCTGCCGAAAGTGGGGATACGACTGTGCGATAACGGTCTTTGACTCATATGCTGCCGTCGGCAGCAGAAACCAGGCACTCACCAACAGCGCCGGAATCACGATGCCTGCAACGCGCAGGATATTTGGCCGGCCGATGTTCTCGCGCGCCTCCGGTACGCACGCCAGCAGCGCCAAACCCACGATCAGCAGTATCGTCGAGCCCCAGATCACCGTCAGCAGGTGGCTGCCAAAGAAAACGATGCTGCTTCCTGCCAGGGCCGCCGCGGGAAGTAGGCGCAGCTGTTTTGCTCGTATCACCTCCAGCCCCGAGGCGATCATCAACGGCATCACCGAAACTGCCACAAACTCCGGCCAGTCACCTAGCGCATAGACGATCGTCAGATATGAGGCCGAGGTGACGAAGATGATCCCGGGAACGTGCGCCAGCCAGCCGCCCAGGTCGAAGATGCGCGCCGTCCAATACCAGCCTGCGTATGCGGCGATGAAGCTCAGCACATACGTCAGCACATAGGCATCCAGCGGGGCATCGCCCAGCGCCAGCGACAGGACTCCCGTCAACGTATAGATCGTTCCGCCATAAAAGGCATACAGCGGATAGAAAACGCCGTGTGAATAGTTGAGGAACAGGCTCGGCGAGTGATTGTCACGGATCGCCAGGCTCTGGTGCCACATGTACCACAGGTGATTCAGCCAGTCTTCATTGAACGTCGCATCGGCAAACAGCAGCGGCCACGCCAGCGCCCCTATCAGGCATAGCGGTGCCGCGATGCTCAAGGCTCGGGCAGCGTAAGAACGTGCCTGTGTGTACGGCCGCTGATTCACGGTCCGCATGGTTGCGCGTTCTACGTGCGATGGCACGCCTGTGCCGTGGCGTGGGGATTGCCACGCTCTTTGGCGCAGGCCACGTGTCTGACTCTTGCGCCTGAGTCAGTTCAGGATGTTCACGGCGCGCGAGACGATCAGGCCGATCGTCACCAGCGACACCAGCGACTGCACCCCCATCACCATCTTGGCCATCGACGTTAGCGGCATCGTGTCCGTGGGGGAGAACGCCGTCGCATTGGTCAGCGATACATACAGGTAGTCAATGAACTTCGGCCGCCAATTGCGCGGCTCGATGCGATCGTCGCTCATCTGCGGGAACAGAAAGTCGGGTTGGCCGTCGTGCCCGGCGGCGCGTCGTCCCGGGCCGCCGCGATCGACCTCCCAGTACCACAGGCCGAAGATCAGGAAGTTCGTCAGCCAGATCAGCACGCCGCTGACGATCAGCTCGCGTCCGTTGTAGGCGTGGCTGTGTAGCAGGTAGTGCGTAAGGGCGCCCAGCGAGTAGATGTTCGCGGCGCTCACGAACGCCGTCAGGCTGAGTGCCACGCGCCGGCGGCGCGGATGCTCGTGCTCAAGCTGGTTCGGTGTGGCCAGGAACATGCCGAGCAGCAGCAGCGCCTCAAGCGAGGGGATCAGCCAGAACGGACCTACCACCAGCCGCGAGGGCAGCGCGAACTGCAGCGCGATCGCGGCCAGGATCGTTGCCTGTGCTGGCCAGAACGCCTCGGGCTCGGGCGGGGGTGGGTAGGGCCGGCCAGGCTGGGCCGCGAATTCCTGGTCCACACCAAGAGCGTAAGGACCGCTCCGGCGGTGCTTGGCGCTAGCCTGAAGGACAGTGGGAATTGAGAACCCTGTCCACCTCGTCTTCCTTGCTGTCGTTGCGCTCCTTGTGCTCGGCCCCAAGCGCCTGCCCGAGATGGCCCGAGCGCTCGG
Organism: uncultured Solirubrobacterales bacterium; assembly: GCA_963743165.1. Lineage (GTDB taxonomy): Bacteria > Actinomycetota > Thermoleophilia > Solirubrobacterales > Solirubrobacteraceae > Palsa-744. The sequence continues at coordinate 204,779 of CAVUOP010000006.1, read as the reverse complement.
CAAGGGCATGCGCGAGTTTCGTCAGGCCATGAGCGGCGAGAGCAAGGACGAGTCGGAGGAGCTCGGGCCGCCGGGAGGCAGTTAGGCCACAGCCGCTTGCGAGACCGCCCGGGTCTGCCGGCGGCGGTTGCCCATCCAGGTGACCAGCCCGATCAAGGCGATCATCCCCACCCCGATTGCCAGGACCCCGACGATCACCGCCAGGTACCCGCCCGCGTGGTGGGGGTTGACGAAGAAGTAGGGGTACCAGTTCACGATCGCCCCGCGGGTCAGCGTGTAGGCGATGTACAGCAGCGGGAAGCTCAGCCACCGCAGCGTCTCGCGCAGCGGCAGCTCTGTCCGTGGCGGGTCTATCAGCCAGTCCGCGATCATCACCAGCGGCATGATCTTGTGGACGATCGCGTTGGTCCATGGGATGGACACCTTGTTGCCTGAGAGCAGTACCGCGTAGACGATGCCTGTCGTCAGCATGTACATCACTGCCGCGCCGCGCAGCAGATCGGTGGTTCTCGATCGCGGGCCGGGGCCGCGCAGCGCGCCTGCCAGCAGGATGCCGGCCGCGAACAGGTTGCTCAGGATCGTGAAGTAGCTGAAGTAGTTCGTCGTGTGCCAGCCGCCTCCTTCCAGGCCCTTGACCTGCTGGTAGACGATCGCCGTCAGGATCGCCCCTGCGCCGATGGCGCGGTAGCTGCGGATCACGGTGGCAGGCATCGTCCGAAACTCTAACGCCGCATCGGGGGGATCGTTCTGCCGAGCGATCCGGTGCTGGCTGTACCTTGCTCCGGTGCGTCTCATCGTTGCTCGCTGCGAGGTCTCCTATATCGGTCGTGTCAGCACCGTGCTGCCCGAGGCCGTGCGGCTGCTGATGCTCAAGGCCGATGGCACATTCATGGTGTGGGCCGATGGCGGTGGGCCGAACGTCAAGCCGCTCAACTGGATGACGCCGCCCACCGTGCTTGAAGAGGAGCAGGACGGGGACGGCGTGCTCACGCGGCTTGTGGTGCGCAAGCAGCGCCAGGAGGATCGCGTCGAGATCGTGCTTGCTGAGGTGCTTTCGGACATCGAGCACGAGCTCGACGTGCTGGTCTCGCTTGAGAAGGAGGGGCTTGAGCGCGAACTGCAGGAGCTGCTTGCGGCCGCGCCGCAGTGGTGCGGCGAGGGCTTTCGGCTCGTGCGGCGCGAGTGGCCCACTGACATCGGGCCTGTCGATCTCATGTGCCGCGATGTCGAGGACGAGTGGATTGCCGTGGAGATCAAGCGCATCGGCAACATCGACGCGGTCGAGCAGCTCACGCGCTACCTGGAGCGCATCCGCCTCGATCCCGCGCTTGGCTCCTGCCGCGGCGTGCTTGCCGCGCAGCGCATCAAGCCGCAGGCGCGCGTGCTCGCCCAGGCGCGCGGGATTGACTGCGTCGAGGTCGATCTCGAAGTGTTGCGTGGCGAGCGCGAGCCTGAGCTGACGCTGTTTGCGGCCTAGTAGTCTGCGCGCATGACCAATGACACCGCTGCCTCCCCTGACGCGGCCGCTGCTCCTGCCGCCGCTGATAGCCCCGCGGTTCGCACCGAGCGCCGCGAGAACGTTCTGCTCATCACCATCGATCGTCCCGAGGTTCGCAACGCCGTCAATGCCGCCGTCGCCGCCGGCATCGCGGGGGCGCTTGAGGAACTCGATGGGGACGATGCTCTCTCTGTCGGCGTGCTCACCGGCGCTGGCGGCTTCTTCTGCGCGGGCATGGACCTCGGAGCGTTCGTCAAGGGGGAGTCGCCTTGGTTCGGCGACCGTGGTTTCGCCGGTATCGCCCAGCGCGCCTCGCGCAAGCCGCTGATCGCCGCCATCGAGGGTTTTGCCGTGGCCGGCGGCATGGAGATCGCGCTGGCCTGTGATCTCATCGTCGCCGCCAAGGGCGCCAAGATGGGCATCCCTGAGGCCAAGCGCTCGCTCGTTGCTGCTGGCGGTGCACTCTTGCGCCTGCCGCGTCGCATGCCTTACCACGTCGTCATGGAGCTGGCGCTCACTGGCGACCTGCTGCCCGCTGAGCGTTTTCACGAGTTTGGGGTGGTCAACAGCTTGGCCGAGCCTGGTGAGGCCGTTCAGGGCGCGCTTGAGTTGGCTGCGCGCCTGGCCGCCAACGGCCCGCTGGCGCTGATCGCCTCCAAGCGCATTCTGCAGGAGCAGCACGACTGGTCAGCGCAGGAGATGTGGGAACGTCAGGGCGCCATCTCCGGGCCCGTATTTGCCTCCGAGGACGCCAAGGAGGGTGCCTCCGCTTTCAAGGAGAAGCGCCCGCCGGTCTGGCAGGGACGCTAGGTACGACACGCCGTGGCATTGGCCTTGCGGGTATCGACTGCGCCTTGCCTGAATATTCAGAGACAAGGCTTGCGACCTATTGAACAGCTCGCCTAGTCTGGATCTCGCCTTGGGTCGCCATCTTCCACGCCGCCGCCGCAAAGCTCGCCCCCGAGTGCGGTTGGCGTTGCCATTTGCTTCGCTCCTAGCCGTCGCCCTCTCGCTCGGCTTGGCCGCGAGTGCGCTGGCCGCGAGCGGCAGCGGAGAAATCTCAGGCACCGTCATCGATGCGCTCAGCAAGTCCCCGATCAAGGGCATTGAAGTCTGTGCCTTCCCGCAGAGTTCGGGAAATGGGAGCTTTGAATGTGCCAAGACTCACGCCAATGGTGAATACACCATCGAAGGATTGGCCAGCGATGAATACGAAGTGGAATTCCTCTCTCCCTTCGAAAGCGCGCTCAACTACGTCACTCAGTACTACAACGGCAAGGCCAATTTCACTGAATCCAATCTGGTATCTGTCGTCTCGCCCGGCGCCACCACCGGCATCAACGCGGAACTCAGCGAAGGCGGGCGCATCAGCGGCAGGGTCACCGATGCCAGCACGGGCGCCGGCATAAGCGCCTTCGTGTGCTTTCTCACGCTGAATGAAATGTTTGTCGGCTGTGGGGAAGCCGGCGCCAACGGGGAATACATCTCGCCTCCGCTTGCGGGCGGGGAATATCGCGTCGAATTCTTCGCCGGCCGCAACTACATCTCTCAGGTCTACAACGGCCACTCTACGCTCAACGAAGCCAATCCGGTGTTGGTGACCGTGCCTAACACCACTACTGGTATCAACGCTGCCTTGCAGCCCGCCATCGTTCCCGCGCCTCCTGTCAACGTCACGCCTCCCGCTATCTCCGGAGCCCCTGCCGTGGGTGCCACGCTTGCCTGTGCCAACGGCCTCTGGACGGCGACTCCTCCACCGAGCTTCACCTACAGGTGGCTGCGTGACGGCACGCCGATTCCGGGTGCCACCGAAAGCTCCTACAAGATTCAGAGCGCCGACGAAGGGCATACCCTCGCCTGCGAAGTCACCGCCAAGAATCCCAGTGGAGGAAAGAGCGCCACCAGTGCCGGCCTCGCCGTTCCCGCGCCACCGCCGCCTCCGCCTCCGCCGCCTCCCAGTCCACTCGTGAAGATCCTCGGGTCCAAGCTGGTCCTCTCCGGCAAGACTCTGCCGGTGCATATCGCGTGCACCAACGCCACCTGCCGGGGGACCATCGAGTTGACCTTGCAGCTTGTGATCAAGCACCACAGGGGACACAGGACGACCTCACGGCACGAGACTCTTGTGCTCGCCAAGGGGGCCTACAACCTCACGCTGGGCACGAGCGCGAACGTCAAGCTGCGTCTCACCTCCACCGGTCGTAAGCGGCTGGCCCATGTCAGCCAGCGCCATCCTTTCGCCTGCAAGCTCATCCTGACCTTGCAGGGCGGTGCAACGAGCACCGCCTCGGTGCGGGTGGGCTAGCCTCGCCGCGCGCGGCGTCTGCGACGGCGCTGGCGCCAGATCAGCTTGAAGCGTCGCCACAGCATCGCTCAGCGCTCTCCGGGAGTCTTGCGGGGGTACTGGCTCGTGGGCACCTGCACGTTGATCGCCGTGCTCACGATGCGGCTCTGTTCGCTGATGTGTGCTGCCGGATAGCCCTCGCCCGGGCTTGCGCGCTCGGGGCGGCCGATATAGCCGAAGTGCATCTCCTCGGGCATGATCTGCATCAGGCGCGGGAACATATGGGCGCGCGCGCCCATATTGCGCGGCTCCTCCTGCACCCACACGACCTCCTGCAGGTTCGGATAGCTATTCATCAGCTTCAGCACCTGGCCCTCCGGGAAGGGGTACAGCAGCTCGATCCTGCCGACCGCCAGCCCTGGGTTCTCCGGGCGTGCCGGGTGGCCTACCAGGTCGTAGTAGATCTTGCCCGTGCACAGCACCAGTCTTGTGACCTTCTCCGGGTCCACGCCCGGCTCCGCCAGCACCGGCTGAAAGCGCGTGTCCTCCGCCATCTCCTCCACCGTGCTTGCCGCCTGCGGCAGGCGCAGCAGCGACTTCGGCGTCATGATGATCAGCGGGCGCTCCTTCGCGATCCGCGCCTGGCGGCGCAGCATGTGGAAGTACTGCGCCGGCGTCGTCAGGTTCGCCACGCGGATGTTGCCCTCCGCTGCCAGTGCCAGGAAGCGCTCCAGCCGGGCGCTTGAGTGCTCGGGGCCCGAGCCCTCGTAGCCGTGGGGCAGCAGCAGTGTCAGCCTTGAGGTCTGGCCCCACTTTGCGAGGCCCGAGACGATGAACTGGTCCACGATCACCTGCGCGCTGTTCACGAAGTCGCCGAACTGCGCCTCCCACAGCACCAGCGTCTCCGGGGCTTCCTGGCTGTAGCCATACTCGAAGCCCATGCAGGCCAGCTCGGACAGCGGGCTGTTGTGCAGCTCCAGTGGCGCCAGCGCCTCCGGCAGGCTCTGGATCGGGCACACCGTCTGGCCCGTCTTCGCATCGTGCAGCACCATATGGCGCTGGCTGAACGTGCCGCGCTCGGTGTCCTGGCCCGTCAGGCGGATCGGCGTGCCCTCGGTCAGCAGCGAGGCGAAGGCCAGCGCCTCCGCGTGTGCCCAGTCGACGCTTGCGTTGGGGGTGTCCGCGCTCGCAGCGCCATTGGCGCCGGCAGCGGCGGATGTGCCTCCCGCGGAGCCGTTCGTGCTTGCGTCTACCGCCGCCAAAGCAGCGCGCCTGCGCTCCAGCTGCTTCACCAGCTTGGGATGCACCGTGAAGCCCTCTGGTACTCGCAGCAGCTGCTCGCCTAGCTCGCGCAGCTGCGCCGCTGGCACCGCCGTGCTCACATCTGGGCTCTGCCTGCGGTCTAGCTGGTGTTCGCCTGTGCTCTGGTCGTGCTCGTGCTCCGCGGCCTCTGCGATCTTGCTCTTCAGGCGCTGATGCAGCAGCGTCAGGTTGTCCCACACGCCCTGCGCCAACTGGTCGGTCTGCTCCTTGCTCACCACGCCATCCGCCGTCAGGCGCTCTGCCCACAGCTCCGCCACACGCTTCTTGCCTTTCACCGTCGCATACATCTCCGGCTGCGTATACGCCGGCTCATCGCTCTCGTTATGGCCGAAGCGGCGGTAGCCGATCAGGTCGATCAGCACGTCGTGGCCGAACTCCAGGCGGAATGCGAACGCCAGTCTTACCGCGCTCATGCACGCTTCCACGTCGTCCGCGTTCACGTGGATGATCGGCACGTCGAAGCCCTTCGCCAGATCCGAGGCCCAGCGTGTGCTGCGCGCGTCATCGGGGTCTGTCGTAAAGCCGATCTGGTTGTTCGTGATCAGGTGCACCGTGCCGCCGACCTTGTAGCCGTCCAGGGCCTGTAGGTTCAGCGTCTCTGCCACCACGCCCTGTGCCGGGAACGCCGCATCGCCGTGGATCGCGATCGGTACCGCCGCGTTCGTGTCCTGGTGGGCGTGCGGGCCCTGGCGCGTCGTCTGCGCCGCGCGCGTTGCCCCGACCACTACCGCTGAGACGTACTCCAGGTGGCTCGGGTTGCTCTCCAGGTTGACCTTGATCGTGTTGCCGTCGGGCAGCGCATACTCGCCGAACGTGCCGTGGTGGTACTTCACATCGCCTGTACCGCCCTGCGGGATCGTTGTCACTGCCTCGAGCGTTGAGGCTCCCTCGAACTCCGCGAAAATCGTGTCGTAGCTGCGGCCGAGGTTGTGTGCCAGCACGTTCAAGCGGCCGCGATGGGCCATCCCGATCACCACCTCGCGCCCGCCGTGCACCGCCGAGAGCTGGATCAGCTCATCGAGCATCGGCACCGTCATGTCCAGGCCCTCAATCGAGAACTGGTGCTGGCCGAGGTAGGCCTTGTGCATGAAGCGCTCCAGCGCGTCCACCTCGATCAGCCGCTTCAGCAGCGTCTGCTGCTCGTCTTTGGTCAATGGCTGGCGGAACGTGCCCGACTCGATCTGCTCGCGCAGCCATACGCGCTGGCGGTGGCTTGAGATGTGCTCGATCTCATATGCGATCGTGCCGCAGTACGTTTCGCGCAGGTGCGGCAGCGCATCCGCCAGCGTCGCGCCCGGCACGTACATCCGCAGGATTTTTGCCGGTATCTGCGCCATCAGCTCCGGCGTCAGTCCGAGCGGCTCGGGGTCGAGCGTCGGGTCGCCTTCGGGCTCCACGCCCAGTGGGTCCAGGCGCGCTGCCAGGTGGCCATGCGTGCGGAAGGCTTTCAGCAGCGCCGTCGCCGCCTGCACCGCCTGCAGCAGCTCCTCGTCCACCGCGCCCTTCGGCGCCTCGCGCGCTGCCTGCGCGGCTGCGGCCGGGGCGGGAACGGCAGGTGTGGGCCCGAGCTCAACTCCAAGTGAGGCGAACACGCCGTCGTAGAAGCCTCGCTCGCCCTGCAGATATTCCTCTATGCGCGCCAGGAACCGGCCCGACTCTGCGCCCTGGATGATGCGATGGTCATACGTGGACGTCATCGTCATCACCTTCTCCGCGCCGATCATCGAACCTACGTTGCCCAGGCCCGGTGGGTAGGCGATCGAGCCTGTCGCCACGATCGTGCCCTGGCCTGCCATCAGCCTCGGCACCGATGCGATCGTGCCCAGGCCGCCCGGGTTCGTCAGCGTGATGTTGCCGCCTGTCAGGTCCTCGGCCGTCAGCGTGTTCGTGCGTGCCTTCTCCACCAGCGCGTTGTACGCGCTCAAAAACTCTTTGAACGGCAGTCGCCCCGCGTTGCGGATCACCGGCACCATCAGCGTTCTGCTCCCGTCCTTCTTCTCCACATCCACAGCCAGACCCAGGTTCACCTGACCGTCGTCGATGCGGTGGGGCTTGCCTTCGATCGCCTCGTAGTGGTGGGCCATCACCTGCATGTCATCTGCCGCACGCGCGATCGCGTAGGCGATCAGGTGTGTGAAGGAGACCTTCTTTTCGGCGGCCTTCAGCTCCTGGCGCCGGGCATCCAGGAAGGTCACCGTCAGCGTCCTGAAGCTCGTCGCCGTCGGCACCTGCAGCGACTGCTCCATGTACCGTGCCAGTGCAGCCGCCCCGCCCTTCATCTGCTGTGCTCCGGGCTGCTCGGCGGCAGCTGCTGCCTTGCCGTTGCTCGCGCCTGCCTTGGTGCCGTTGCCGGCTGCCTCCAGCACGTCGGCCTTCACGATCCGTCCTGCCGGACCGCTCCCGGCCACGCCGCTCAGATCCACGCCCTCAACCGCTGCCACTCGCGCTGCCACCGGCGATACGCGCTTGCCGTCTGTATCCGCCGTGCTCGTGCCATTGCCGGAGGTGGGCTCCTGTGTACCTTCGGTGGCTTCGGGCGCGTCGCCCGAGGGCGCCTGCGTGGGCGCCGCGCCGTTGGCTGACAGCCGCGCGATCACCTGGCCTACCGTCACCGTATCGCCCTCCTCCGCCAGGATCTCAACGACTGTCCCGCTTGCCGGCGAAGGCAGCTCTACATCGACCTTATCGGTCGAGATCTCGACGATCGTCTCGTCGACCTTGATGAAGTCGCCCACCTTCACGTGCCATTCGAGCACCGTACCCTCGGTGACCGACTCCCCCGCGGCCGGCGTTACGACATCTATCGTTTCCGAGGTCGTTGTGCCCGTGGCCATCTCTTCCCTTCACTCTAGCGCTCCCGGTGGGCGGACCGTCGCGGTCGGCTCACCATTCCATTAATTGCTCTTCGCCTTCGCTGAAGTTCCCCTCATCCCTGCATTCAGAGTGTCTTCTGCAGGCCCTCCCGCGTGCGCTCTTCGCGCGTGAACTCGTAGCTGCCGAAGAATGGTCCGATCCCGCCCAGCACCGCCACCGCCACCGCCAGGCGCAGCGACACGATGCGCGCGCGTGCCGCCGCTATGCACGCCAGCGACATCGCGATCCACAGGATGCCGTGCGTGAAGCCGAGCACCGTCGTCGTCGGCTCCGGCTTGCCGATCGCGAACGCGCACACCAACAGGGCCAGATAGATGCACGAGTGCGTGAACGACGTCCACTTCAGGACGCCGAACGCTGGGCTCACTCCGCCAGCCAGCGCGCCATCCGGCGCAGGCTTTCCTCGGCCTCCTCGGGCCATTCCTCGATCTCGCTTGGCCACCATGCGTGTTCGTCGTGCTCGGGGTCGCGCACTACCTCTGCGCCCGGTGGCAGCCACGCCTGGCCCACAAACATCACCATGCCGTGGGGCAGCCTGATCAGCGCCTCGCCCTGCACGCGCTGCGGCGTCACCGACCACTCCTCCCACAGCTCGCGCGTGAGCGTGTCCGCTGGATTCTCCCCCAGGTCCACCGCGCCGCCTGCGCCTAACGCCCATCGCCCTGCCCACGAGCTCAGCCACGGCGCGCGGCGGCCTGCCAGCCAGCGGCCGTCCGCACTGCGCGTCACGCATAGGGCCGCCACGCTGTACGACGCGTCGCCTTCCACCAGCCGCAGTGCCCAGCGCAGTGGCTGCAGGTCCATCTCGATGCCATCCGGGCCCTCTCTGTAATCCACCAGGCGGGCGCTCACGCCGTCGTGGCTCGGGCTGCCACGCTCGCGCAGCGCCGCGATCGCGGCGTCTGCCGCCTCCGCGTGGGCTTGCGGGGGCTCGAAGCGCTCGTCCAGCCAGTTCACCTGCACCTGCTCCAGCGGCCACGGGCCGCGCGCCAGGATCTCTGGCTGCTCTGTTGTCTCGGTGGGGCGGGGGGTGGTGGACATTGAGGTCATAAGGCTAGAGGGTGGCGCAGCCGGCGGGAGCCGGCTGGCCGAAACGGGGACTCGCGCCGCAGGCGCGTGTCTCCCGGCTTCGGTCGGGCCCCTCTATTTCTAAGTCATTGGGCATAGACTCGGAATTCGTGACCAACCGTGCGCACAAGCATTGGGGCTGGGGTTTTGCCGACCAGCAGCCTGGGCCTTTGGAGTTGCGTGCCGCGGCCTCCGGTGTGGCCGCGCATCTCGGCTTTGGGGCGCTTGAGGTTGAGGACCCTTTGCCGCTTGCCGATGTGCGCCTTGCGCCTGTGCGGCTGCCGATTCCTGCTGCGCTTGCCGAGTTCTGTGCCGCTGATGTTCATGCTCGCGCCTCGCACGCCTTGGGTAAGTCCTACCCCGAGGTCGTGCTTGGATTTCGTGGGCATTTCGACCATCCGCCTGACTTCGTCGCCTATCCACGCTCGGATGCTGAGATCGAGCGCGTGCTTGAGTGGTGCTCGGCTGAGCGCGTCGCCGTGATTCCTTTTGGCGGTGGCACCAGTGTCGTCGGTGGTGTTCGCCCGGAAGTGCCTTCGTATTGCAATGGCGCCATCTCGCTTGACCTGCGCCGGCTCGATCGCCTGCTTGAGCTTGACCCTGTCTCTCGCTCCGCGCGCATCCAGGCCGGTGCCTGCGGGCCTCGCCTGGAGGAGCAGCTGGCGCAGCACGGTTTCACCTTGCGTCACTTTCCTCAGTCTTTTGAGTACGCCACGCTTGGTGGCTGGCTTGCCACTCGGGCCGCCGGGCATTTCGCCACGCTCTGGACTCACATCGAGGACATGACCGAGTCTGTCCGCGCCTTGACTCCGCTTGGTGTCTGGGAGTCCCGGCGGCTGCCCGGCTCCGGCGCCGGTATCAGCCCCGATCGCATGCTCTGCGGCTCGGAGGGGACGCTCGGGGTGATCGCCGACGCCTGGCTGCGTGTCCTGCCTCGGCCTTTGCACAAGCGCTCCGCCGCGGTTGCCTTTGAGCGTTTCTCACTCGGTGTCGATTGCGTACGTGCGCTTTCTCAGTCTGGTCTGCATCCTGCCAACTGCCGCCTCATCGACCCGCGCGAGGCGCGGCTCACGATGGCTGGCGATGGCTCCCGCGCGTTGCTTATTCTCGGCTTCGAGTCCGCCGATCATCCCGTTGACCATCACATGGATCGCGCGCTTGAATTGTGCCGCGCGCATGGGGGGGAGGTGTCGGAGCGATCAGAGCGGCGCCGGGAGGGCGGCGGCGAGGGCGCCAGCGGCGACGGGGCGGATGCCGTTGGCTCCTGGCGCCAGGCATTTCTTGGCGCTCCCTACATGCGGGATCTCTTCGTGGCCACTGGCGTTCTCAGCGAAACCTTCGAGACCGCCATCACCTGGGAGCGCTTTCCCGTCTTTCACGAGCGCGTCATCGGCGCCGCCCGGGAGATCCTGCCTGAGAACGGGCAGATCTCCTGTCGCTTCACCCATGTCTACCCCGACGGCCCTGCCGCCTATTTCACGGTAATCGCGCCGGCCTCGCGTGGTGAGGAGGTCGAGCAGTGGTGGGCGATCAAGCGCGCCGTCTCCGATGCCATCATCGATGCCGGTGGCACCATCACCCACCATCATGCCGTTGGGCGCGATCACCGGCCTTGGTATGACCGCCAGCGGCCTGAGCCTTTCGCCGCCGCTCTGCGCGGGGCCAAGGCTGCCGTCGATCCGCACGGCATCATGAATCCTGGCGTGCTCATTGATCCGCTTCCCGATCCGCCCGGCGCGTTGGGTTCCCCGTCGTGACCGCGTCGATCGCAGTGCTCGGACCCGGCGGCGTCGGGGGGCTCATCGCGGCCGCGCTCGACTGCGCCGGTGTGCCCGTGACGATCGTCGCCAGGGACTCCACCGCGGCTGTCATCGATGACGTCGGGCTGTGCGTCAGCAGTGTGCGCCTTGGTGAGCTCCTCGCTCATCCCCGCGCGGTCGGTCGTCTGGAGGAGCCGGTTGATGTGCTCGTTGTGGCGACTAAGGCGATCGGGCTCGATGCTGCCTTGGATCGCATCGCCGCTGCGCCTGCACTGGTCTTGCCGCTGCTCAACGGTCTCGACCACCTGCCTCTGCTGCGTGCGCGCTTCGGTGAGGAGACCGTCATTGCCGGCACCATCCGCGTTGAGGCTGACCGCCCTGAGCCGGGGGTCGTGGTGCACACAAGCCCCTTTCTGCGCGTGGACATGGCAAGTCGCTATGCCAGCGCCGGCGAGGGTATGCGGGTGCTTGCGCAGATCCTCACTGACGCCGGCATACCCGCGCGCGTCGGAGACTCTGAGCCGCAGGTCATGTGGTCCAAGCTGGTGCGCCTCAACGCTCTTGCCTGCACCACCAGCGCCTTCGACAAGCTGCTCGGAGAGATCCGCGATACGCCCGAGTTGCGCGACCAGCTCGTTGGCGCCATCGAGGAGGGCTGTGCTGTCGCGCTTGCCGAAGGGGCGGCCATGGACTCCGGCGATCCTCTGGAGGAACTTAATCAGGCGCATGTCACGCTCGGCAGCTCCATGCAGCGCGACATCGCCGCCGGTCGTACCCCTGAGCTCGATGCCATCCCCGGGGCCGTCCTGCGTGCCGGGGCTCGTCATGGCGTGGAGTGCCCCACGATCGAGCGCCTCGTGGCGATGATCGCGGCGCGTGCAGGCGTGCCTTTGCCGGTCCTCGCGGGCTGAGTCGGGCTAGCGCTCGTAGGGCGGAAACGGAGACACCACAGGTGCACCGGCCGGAATCGCTTCGGTGGCGATTGCCTCTACCGCCTGTTCCTCTGCCTCCGTCAGCTCCTCATCGTGCTGGCCGTCGCACAGCACGCGGAAGTTGCCCGTCACGCCGCTGTCGGCATGGATCGTGATACCGGGCAGGATCTCCTCGCCCTCCTCGAATCCCAGGCGCTCCATGTCGAAGTGCGCCAGGCCGATTCCGTGCGCATTGTGAGTCGGGTTCTCGCGGTCGTGTGACGCCACGGCCTGCGCGAAGCGCTCCAGGTTCTTGGCGATCTTGCCTGTGTCCGCCATCTCCATTGGAGGTTAGCTGTCAGCCGGCCTCGGGCGTACCATGCCGAGACCACCACACGACCTACGGCGACCTAGGGGGAAACCGCGATGGACATCTTTGATCTTCTCGATGCGGCACGCATACGCACCAACGTGCTTGAGCATCCGTTTTATCAGCGCTGGAACGCGGGGGAGCTGGCGCCGCAGGAGCTCAGCTTCTACGCCGGCGAGTATCGACATGCTGTTGTCGCGCTCGCCGATGCCTCCCAGCTGGCCGCTGCCAAGGCTGGCCCTGAGCATGGCGCAACGCTCAACAGGCACGCCGCCGAGGAGGTCAGTCACATCGAGCTTTGGGACGACTTCGCTCGGGCCGTCGGGGCCGAGGGGCTTGGAGTTGAGGGACTCGGACCTGAAGGAGTGGGCCGGGAGCCGTTGGCGCAGACGCGCGAGTGCGCCGTGTCTTGGACCGCCGGCGCGGATTTGCTTGAGCACCTTGCCGTGCTCTACACCGTCGAGGCTTCCCAGCCGGCCATCTCCACGACCAAGCTGCACGGCCTGAGGACTCACTACGGGGTTGCCGAGGACTCCGCCGGGCTCGATTACTTCAAGCTGCATGCCACGCTCGATGTCGAGCACGCGCGCCAGGCGCGCGAGTTGATCTCCGAGCTGGCCGAGGACTCAGACGCCGAGCGGATGCTTGCTCGCGCCGAGGCTGCGCTGCAGGGGAATTGGACGCTGCTTGACGGCGTTGAGGAGCGCCGGCTGGTTACGGCGTAAGCGGCGCTGCTCTAGCTACGGCGTGAGCGCCGCTCGCACGATCGGCGCCACCTCGTTCGCGAACAGCTCCGTCGCTCGCATCACCTTGTCGTGGGCCAGCGTGCCCACGCTGAGCTGCGCCAGGAAGCGGTCGTGGTTGAACAGCTCGTGCTCGGCCAGAATCTTCTCTGCCACCTGCTGGGGACTTCCCACCAGCAGGTGGCCCTCCGGGCCGCATGAGCGGTCGAACTGCTCGCGCGTCAGTGGCTGCCAGCCGCGCTCGCGGCCGATCCGGTTCATCATTGGCGCGTAGGCCGGGAAGTACTCGTCTCGCGCCTGCTGTGAGGTGGCTGCCACGTACGTGTGGGAGTTGATGCCCACTGCTACCTCGGCGGGCTTGGTCACCGCCTGCTTGACGGCCTCTCGGTACAGGTCGATCAGCGGTTTGAAACGCGCCGGGGACCCGCCGATTATTGCCAGCATCAAGGGGAGGCCCAGCGCGCCTGCGCGCATGATCGATCCGGGTGAGCCGCCTACCGCGATCCACACCGGCAGCGGGTTCTGCAATGGGCGGGGGTAGACGCCTACGTTCTGCAGCGCTGCGCGATGCTTGCCTGACCACGTAACTCGCTCGGACTTGCGCAGGGCCAGCAGTAGTTCCAGCTTCTCGGAGAACAGCTCGTCGTAATCTTCGAGGTCATATCCGAACAGCGGGAAGGACTCGGTGAATGAGCCGCGGCCCGCCATGATCTCAGCGCGGCCGCCGGAGATCAGGTCGAGCGTTGAGAAGTCCTCGAACACCTTCACTGGGTCCGCCGAGCTGAGGACCGTCACGGCGCTGCTCAGGCGGATGTTCTTCGTGCGGGCCGCCGCGGCTGCCAGTGCCACCGGCGGTGAGGACACCGCATAGTCAGTGCGGTGGTGCTCGCCGAGGCCGAAGACTTCCAGCCCCAGCTCGTCTGCCAGCTCGATCTCCTTCAGCAGCTCGCGTAGGCGCTCGGCGGTGCGCTCTGCTCCCGCGCCGGGGGCGAGATCGGCGAATGTGCAAAGGCCCAGTTCCACGAGGCGCCACTATAGGTGTTGGCGCCTCGTGCTTATTTGGGTGGGCCGGCTCTCTCGTCGGTTTCCCTAAACGGAGGCTGCCTCTGGATCGGGACGGACAATCACCGTGTCTGCCACGGGAATAATCTCGTCAACGGGCAGGTCGGCACGGGAGGCATGCTCGCGGATCGCCTCGGGGCTGCTCGCCTGATAGATGCAGACCGTCCCGACCGATCCTCCGTTCTCCTCCAGGACATAGCTGCGAATCCAGCGGATGTCCTCGGACATCTCCTCGTCGCCGACCTGTTTCGAGCGCCCGGCTGCCTCCTGCAAGTCTTGCGGTGATCGCCATCCGCTGCGTCGCAGGATCACATACGTGTTCATCTTCGCCTCCTCAAGGGTTGGGATGCCTGCGAACTCTACGCCTTTCGCATCTTCAGTCGTCCGAGTTTCGCCAGTTCAGCGTGAGACGCCATGCGCGCGTCAGGAAAACGCCTGCCGCTACGGACGCGAGGCTGCTGTGGCGTCGCCAGATGTCTTCCCCGTGCGTAAGTTCGATCAGCGTGCCAACCACTCCGAGGACTATGAACAGGACCCCAAGGAAGAACGTCACTCGACGCATGCCTATCCATCGGCGGGTAGTGCCGCGTGCTTTAAGTGCAGACTGACAGCGCGTCAGCCGGGTGACAGCACCGCTATGCCGTGCTCTTCTGCGCCGCTGGCCAATCGCTTGTCATAGGTCATCAGTGCGTCCAGCTCGCCAGCCTGCGACAGGCGTACGGCGGTCGCGAGGTGGATCGCGTCGAGGGTGGCGACGGCTGATGGTGCGAGCGTCTCCGCGGTCATGATGATGCGTCTGCCAAGCGGGACCAACAGGACGCCAGCCAGGAGCGGGTCCACTCGGTCGAGCATATTGTGACGAAGCCCAAGGCGTCGCAGCTCGACGCGCAGCAGGCTACTCGCGGCGCGTCTCGTGAAGGCTTCGAGCGCCTGCTCGATCAACGGTTTCCCGGCTTCGTCGAGCAACAAGCGCCCGAGCGCGCTCGTGTCGACATATAGGAGACTCACCGAAGTCCAAACTCTCCCCAGCGACTCTCGTCGAGGAAGGCATCTGTCGTTCCCTCCGGCACGGGCCTCTCCAGCGAGGGCAGGTTCCGGCTTGCTTCGAGCAGGTCGCCGTCAGGGAGGGTGGCGCCATACTTCTCCGCGAGCTCCAGATAGAACGGATCCACGTCGGGGTGGGACGGGATGAGACGGGCGACCTCCCG
Source organism: uncultured Solirubrobacterales bacterium (assembly GCA_963743165.1). Lineage (GTDB taxonomy): Bacteria > Actinomycetota > Thermoleophilia > Solirubrobacterales > Solirubrobacteraceae > Palsa-744. Next base: position 189,678 of record CAVUOP010000006.1, on the reverse strand, counting down.
ACCACGCTCGGTAACGGCCAACGTCTCGCCGTCCTTCACCCGGGCCAAGTAGCGGCTCAGGTTCTGGCGCAATTCACGTACGCCCACCGTGTTGGCCGTGGATCCGGGTTGGACGGCAGCCATTGTGCGTCACAATGTAGCACATGTCTCGGGTGCGGGGTTCCGGCAAGGGCTAGCTGGGAAACTTGACGGAGAAACGCGCCACTATCGTTGTGCCGGTCGCATGTGGCGTCGGCAGGCCGTCGGGGTATGCGTATTGCTTTGGTCTCACGACGATGCCATGCACGCACCCGGGTCCGGCGCCCTCGCACGGTTCTTTGTACCGTTCGCTAGGGCAGGGGTAGGCGCTTTCGCAAGGCGGCGCATGAGGGACGGCATAGATCGCGCCTTCGTAGGAGCCGCTCGGGCACCAATGTCCGGTCGAGGTTTTCGCCGGAGTAAGGGCAAGCGCCACCTGTCCGTTGGCCTGCGGATAGCCGTAGTCGGTGCGTTGCATGTTGCTCGAACGTCGAGCACGGCGGCGGCGAGGCCCGCGTGTACTTCTTGTACGGCTTTAGCACGATCACCCCGTAGTAGTAGCCGCCTTCGGGAAGTTGCTTCGCCCGGAAAGTGAGGTGGACGTTCTGGCGGACGGCCGGCTTGTGCTGCACGTGTACGGACACCGTTGCTGCCAGCGCGATGGCCGACAGTGCCAGGCTCAGGATGCCCCCTGCACTCGCCGTGAGGAGTCTCCAAGTGAGAGCCGACATGGCGCGAGCATACCTCACCGCACGCTCCGGATTCGGGTTCTTAGATTGCCATCTCAAGGATCTCAATCCGGTACCCATCCGGGTCCCGCACGAAGCAGAGGCGGGAGCCACCCTCGCGGATCGTGTAAGGCGGCTTCTCGGGCTCGATGCCCAGGGCTGCAAGCTGCGCCAGCATGTCATCCAGGTCGGGGGCGGTGATGGCAATATGCCCGTATGCCGTCCCTATCTCATAGGATTCCACGCCGAAGTTGTAGGTCAGCTCTAGGCGGGGCATCTCGCCGTCCCCGGGCTGGTTCATGAAGACGTTCACGGCCTCGTCGCGGATCGGTACGCGGCCGACCTCCTTGAAGCCCAACGCCTCGTAGAAGGCCACCGAGCGGTCGATGTCGGTGATGCGGTAGCAGGTGTGGATAAGGGCCATCGATCCTCCAGCGTGGTTGTGAGGGGCGGACGCGAGGGCAACGATGGTGGCACGGGCACCCGCCAAGGCGTCAGTCATGCAAGTATGGCGCGCATGATCGTGGAGCGAGCGATGCATCCGCAGTTCCTCTCGAACACCTACCTGGTAGCGGACGGGGAAGGTGGGCCGGCCTTCTTCGTGGATGCCGGGGGTCCGGTGGGGGGTTTGGTGGAGGCCGCGGGGCGCCTGGAGCTGACCCCGACGCATGTGCTGCTGACGCACCACCACTTCGATCACGTCAGCGAGGTGGGGACGCTGCTCAAGAAGTGGCCTGGCCTTGAGGTGCTGATCCATCCGCTGGAGCGCGAGCTGCTTGACGATGGGGCGGAGGGCGGCGTGGCGACCGGGACGGTCGAGGCCGGTGAGACGCTGCAGATGGGCGCGCTTGAGGTGCGCCCGCTGCGCACCCCGGGGCACACGGCGGGGATGTTGTCCTTCCTCGTGGGCATGCCCACGGGCGGGGGCAGGCATGCGACGACCACGGCGCCCGGTGGGTTCACCGGTGGCGATGCGATGGTGTTCACGGGCGACACGCTGTTCCGCGGCTCCGTGGGCGGGGTCAGGGCGCCCGGGCACACCACCTACACCGACCTCAGAGACTCGATCATGGGCACGCTGATGGAGCTGCCGCCGCAGACCATCATCCAGCCGGGGCACGCCGATGCGACGACGGTGGCGCGGGAGTGGGAGGAGAACGAGTTCATCCGCGTTTGGCGGGGACTCGATCCGGAAGGCGTGGCGCCTTGCATCGCGCTGGGCGAACCGGCCACGCTGGTGCTGCTGGGCGAGGATTACGACGGCGGCAAGAAGGCCTGGGTGCGCTGGGGCGACGGCACGGATGACATCGTGCCCGGCTCTCAGGTCAAGGCAACCGCCTGAGCTTCCAGGGTCGCCGTAAGATCACTGGAGTGGCCCGCGAAGGCAAGAACAAGAAGGAAAGCGACAGCATCCCCACCTCCAGGGTGCGGCGCACGGCGACCGTGGGGAGGCTGGCGGCCAAAGAGGCCGTGAAGCAGTTCGGCACGCGCGCCGCGAATGTGACGCGCGGCGAGCAGGAGGCCGAAGAAGCGATGGCCCGGCGCCAGCTGGAGACCGCCAAGCAGATCGTGGCGGCGCTGGGGACGATGAAGGGCGCGGCGATGAAGCTCGGGCAGGTGATGAGCTTCCTTGACGTGGGCCTCGTGGGGGAGGAGCACCGCGAGGAGTTCCAGCGCGAGCTGGCCAAGCTCAGGGACGCGGCGCCGACGGTCTCCTTCAAGCAGATGCGCAAGGTCATCGAGGACGATCTGGAAGAACCGATCAAGGATGTGTTCGCCGAGTTTGATGAGGAGCCGATCGCGGCGGCCTCTATCGGGCAGGTCTACCGCGCGCGCCTAAAGGACGATGGTCGCGAGGTGGCGGTGAAGGTGCAGTACCCGGGCGTGGCCGCGGCCGTACGCGCGGACATGCAGAACCTCGACATGATCATGCGCCTGCTCAAGCGCATGACGCCGGGGATGGATGTCAAGGCGCTGACGAAGGAGATCCAGGAGCGCATCGCCGAGGAGCTCGACTATGAGCTTGAGGCCCAGAACCAGCGCTCGCTGGCCCGTATCTATCGGGGCCACCCTTTCATCGTCGTGCCCGATGTGATCACAAGCCTCTCGCGCGAGCGTGTCTTGGTGAGTGAGTTCGTCAGCGGTGTCGGCTTCGAGGAGATCAAGGAATACCCCCAGGAGCAGCGCGATCGCGTGGGCGAGATCGTGTTCCGCTTCTTCCTCGGCTGCCTCTACCGCCACCGCCAGTTCTCCGGCGACCCTCATCCGGGCAACTTCCTGCTGCTCGCCGACGGCCGCATGGCCTTCTTGGATTTCGGCCTCTTCAAGCGCATGGATGCCGAGCCGGTGGAGCTCGAGTTGGCCGCTCAGCGCGCCGTCAGCGAGGGCGACGCTCAGACTCTGCACCGGCTGCTGGCCGAGTCAGGCTTTCTGCCTGAGCCCGAGCGGGTGGACCCCGACAATCTGCTGGCCTTCATCGAAGACGCCATCTGGTGGTACACCACCGCCGATGAAGTGGTTGAGCTGACCCCCGAGATCGCCACTCAGGTGATGATCGAAAGCTCCGACCCGCGTTCCTCGCACTTCCGCGAGATGCGCCATCAGGATATGCGTCCCGAGCATCTCTTCGGCCGACGCATGGAGATGCTGACTTTGGCCGTCCTCTCCCAGCTGCGCGCTCGCAACAACTGGCATCGCATCGCGCGCGAGTGGATGTATGGCGATGAGCCCGTCACCGAGCTCGGGCGCCAGGAGGCCGATTTCTACACACAGGGCGGCGCGGTAGCCACCTCGTAAGGAAGAGTTTTGAGGAGGACCCCCGGAGGGGGTCCTGTGTGGGTTGCGTCCTGCGTAGCCTCACGGCGACGTGCTAGACGACCTGTATCTGCACCAAACTGGTCGTCCCCGGCCGCCCACTTGGCAGCCCCGCGGTGATCCCCACGCGCTGCCCTGGCTTGCACCACCCCAGCTCCACCACGCGCCGCGCGGAGTCGGCAATCAGGGCCTCCGTTGTCTCGTGGCGCGGAATTGAGGCAGCGCGCACGCCCCACATCAGGCCGCAGCGACGCACCGTCTCGCGGCCGGGCGAGAGAGCGTAGATCGGAACCGTGGGGCGGTGCGCGGAGACGATGCGCGCGGAGCGACCGGAGAGAGTGGGGACCACCAGGGCGTCCAGGCGCAGCTCGCGCGCTGCCACGCACAGGCTATGTGCCAGCGTGTAGGCGGGGTCGCTGTTCTTGCGCATCACGCGCGAGGCATTCCAGTCCTCATAAGGGGCCACCGCCTCGGCCTGCTTGGCAACGGCAGCCATCATTTCGATCGCCTCCACCGGATAGGCGCCCACGGCCGTCTCCTGAGAGAGCATCACCGCGTCGGTGCCGTCGAGGATCGCATTGGCCACGTCGGCCACCTCCGCGCGCGTGGGTCGCGAGGAGGTCACCATCGAGTCGAGCATCTGCGTCGCCGTGATCGAGGGGCGCGCCAGACGGCCCGCCAGGCGCAGCAGCTCCTTCTGCACGATCGGCACACGCTCGATCGGTAGCTCGATGCCGAGGTCTCCGCGCGCCACCATCACGCAGTCGGCCGCCTTGAGGATGTCTTCGGCGCATTCAACCGCCTGGGGCTTCTCCATCTTGGCGATCAGCGGCAGGCGCGTGTGCTCGCGTACGTCTTCCACGTCCTGGGGGCGCCGCACGAAGGACAGCGCCACCATGTCCACGCCGATCGACTCGCCGTGGCGCAGCAGCTCCAGGTCCTCCTCGCCCACCGCCGGCAGCCCATCGGCGGGGCCGGGGATATTGACGCCCTGGCGCGAGGCCACCGCGCCGCCTACCTCCACCTCGGCGTCCACCTCGTGCGCTCCTGCGCGTATCGCCGCGACGCGCAGACGCACCGAGCCGTCGGCCAGGTACAGCACCGCACCCTCCTCCAGCGCGTCGGGTAGCCCCGCCCAGGAGATGTTCATGCGCTTGGCATCGCCTTCGTCCTCTTCGTTGCCGCACACGAACGTCACGCCGTCGCCTGGCTTCAGCTCGACGATGTCCTCGCGCAGGGGACCGATGCGCAGCTTGGGGCCGGGCAGGTCCTGCAGGATCGCCACTGGGCGCCCCGCGCGGCCGGCCGCATCGCGCACGCGCAGCACCGTCTCCGCGTGCTCTTCAAGGCTGCCATGGGAGTAGTTGAGTCGTGCCACGTCCATGCCGGCCTGCACCATTCGCAGCAGCGTGTCCGGCTCGCGCGAGGCGGGGCCGATGGTGGCGACAATCTTCGTGCGGCGCATATTGATTGGATCGTATGTCAAGCGGGCCGCGCGCCCGGAGGTGGCGCGCTTAGAGCTGCTCGACTGAGCGAGTCAGGGGGCTTGTACGTCGGGGAAATTCTCGGCACAGTGCTCTCGCAGCACTCCCCTGATCCAGTCGCGCTCCTCGGGTGAGGACACGCGAAAGCGCTGCAGCAGCTCGCGCTGGCGCTTGATCGGCACGCCGGAGATCTCCCAGCGGACGGCCAGGCGCTCGAACAGGAACTCGACCGCTCGGTGCCAGGCATCCTCGCGGGACAGCGGATTACCAGCCAGGACACTGGCGTACTCCTGTCGCGTGGCCGGGGTGAGCGAGCCGCGCAGGGTCAGCACGTTGCCTTCCGCGTCCTTGTAGTCGCTGCTCGGAGCGACCAGCCGCTCGCGCTTGCTCAACGCCCGTTCCGTCTTCAGCTCGTCGCGGCGCCGCGCTCCAGCTGACTGCGCACGTCGCCGGTCACCGGCTTGGCATGTCCCGGCCAGGCCGCTGCTGGCTCCAGCGCGGCCAGCTTCAGCATACTCTGGCGCGCCTGCTCGGTGTCGTAGTTGTAGACCGCGTTCGGCAGGTGTGGCGGGCAGTCGCGGCCCCACATTTCCAGCGTGTAGAAGCAATCGGTGACCAGTGCCAGCCGGTCGGACTCACGCCACAGCGCGATCTGCCCGGGCGCGTGTCCGGGGATGTGCACCACGCTGAAGCCCGCTATCTCCTCGCCCTCCGTGACGGTGCCCGCGATCTTCACCGGGCCGCCATCCCATGCCAGGCGGTGCATCGCGCGGTGGATCTGGCGCTGGGGGACGGGCAGCCCAGCGAGCGTCGGGTCCCAGTAGCGCCAGCCGCCGCTGCCTTCGGCGTCCTGTACTTCGTCTGGGTGGCACAGCACCGGCACGCCCAGTGAAGGGGCCGTGCCGCGGTGGTCGGTGTGGCCGTGACCTAGTACCAGTCGCTTGATGCCGCCGAGTTTGGCGCCGGCGCTGGCCACTGCCCGCACCATCGTGCGCGCGCCGGCGTCGAACACCGTCACCCCATCCTGCTCCTCGATCAAATACACGTTGCAGCGTCCCGGCTGACCCTGCACCACCCACACGCCCTCGGCCACCAGCTTGGCCTCGCCTGGGCCTGTGAGGCGTGTCTTGAAGTTGAACGCGCCCATCATGCGCTTCTCGGCGCCTGAGCCCAGCGGTGGCATCATGCCGATCTGCCGCGGCACCGCCATCGTGTCCAGGAACACCTCATTGCTTTCGATCAGCCCGTCCTTGACCGTCAACAGATCTACGCCTTCAAGTGTCAGCGGATGACCCGTCGGCGCCACGCCGTTCAGCATCCCCGGTCCCGCAAAGGTGCCAGTCAGGCGCCACTGCACGCCGCAACGCTCGCCCTCGGTTGTCGTGCTCACGATCTCAAAGCGCAGATCTGGCACCGCCTCCAGCAGGCCGCCGATGAATTCGCGCAGGCCCTCGCGGCCGCTGAACTCGCCCTGGCCGTGCACGTTCTCATACCCCTGCGGCACCCACATCGCCAGCGCCGCCTCCAGCTCGCGCGCGCTGATCGCCTCGAAATACTCGCGCGCGACCTTCTCTACCTCGCTGCTGCCCGTGCGCGTGATGCGCTTGCGTGCCGGTTGGTGGATGTTCGCGGCTGCCTCCTGCACCTTGGAGGCGGCACTACTGGGGGAACCCGTTTCCTCGGCCATGATCTGCCTCCTCACCTGCGCTTGGGGATGACTCCAGTCTAGGCCCTTGCATGAATCCACGCCAGCCAGCGGCTACCTACTAGGCTCCGCACTCGTGTCGGAGACGAACACCAAGCGTGAGTTGGGACGCGGCGAAAGCGTGATGGCCGGCGTCTACCGCCTGCGCCTGCCCTTGCCCTGGCCGGGCGTGCCTCATTGCAACGCCTGGGCCGTCGCTGCCGGGGACGGCGTGGTGCTGTTCGATACCGGCATGCACCAGCCCGGCTCCATGGCGCACCTCGAACGGGCTCTTGAGATGTGCCACCTGCGCGTTGAGGACATCAATCTTGTCGTCTGCACGCACGCCCACTCCGACCACTACGGGCAGGCCGCCACGATCGTCGAGCGCGCCGGCTGTGAGCTGTGGATGCACCCCAACTACCAGCACATGTCTCAGTGGGCGCAGGACACCGACGCGGCCGTTGCGCGGCGCCTGGAGGTGGCGCGCCAGAGCGGCGTGCCCGAGGAGCCGCTGCGCCGCTACGCCGAGCGCAGCAAGGGTCACGACTCCGGTATTGCCGCCGTCATCGAGCCCGATCGCGCGCTGTTGCCCGGGGTCACGATCGCCACCGACCTGGGGACCTGGACCGTGCACGAGACGCCCGGCCACGCTCCTTCGCACGTCTGTCTCTTCCAGCCCGAGCGGCGCCTGCTGATCTCCGGCGATCACCTGCTCGGACGCATCTCGCTCTTCTTCGACTATGGCTTCTCGCCCGACCCCGTCGGGGAATTCGTCAATTCGCTCGATGTCGTCGAGCGGCTTGGCGCGCGCCTCTGCCTGCCTGGTCACGGGCGCACCTTTACCGATGTCCATGCCCACATCGAGGGCAACCGCAAGCTCGTCGCCGAACGCTCTGAGCGTGTGCTTGCCGCGATGACGCCTGAGCCCGCAACGGCCTTTGAGATGGTGCCGCGCATTTACGATGACATCCCCTTCTCTCCCGCCACCGCCGCCTGGCTGTTGATGGAGACGCTGTCCTTTCTGCTGCACCTCCAGGTCACCGGCCGTGCCATCAAGATCCCCGGTGAGCCTGAGCGCTGGGAACCGGCCTGACGTACCATCTAGAGATGCGCATCGACCAGTTGCTGGCGAGTTCTCGTCCCGTCTTCTCGTTCGAGTTCTTTCCGCCCAAGACCGAGCAGGGCGAGCGCAACCTCTATGAGGCGCTCGCTGAGCTGCGCGAGCTTGAGCCCTCCTTCGTGTCCGTCACCTACGGCGCCGGTGGCTCCACGCGTGCCAAGACGATCGAGATCGTCTCTCGCATCAAACGCGACTTCGGCCTGGAGGCCATGGCGCACTTCACCTGCGTCTCGGCCACCGTCGATGAGCTGCGTTCCACGCTTGATGAGATGCGTGCCTGTGGCATCGACAACGTGCTTGCACTGCGCGGTGACCCGCCCAAGGGGGAGCACATCTGGACCAAGACCGAGGGGGGGCTTGAGTACTCAAGCGAACTTGTCGCGCTCATCAAAGCCGACTACCCCTTCGCCATCGGTGCCGCCTGCTTCCCTGAGACGCACATTCATGCCGTCAGTCCGCAGGAGGATCTTGAGCATCTGGCAGAGAAGGTTCGCGCGGGCGTTGATTTCCTCATCACGCAGCTCTTCTTTGACAACGCTCTCTACTTCGACTTCCTCTCACGGGCGCGTGCGGTGGGGATCGAGGTGCCGATCATTCCCGGCATCTTGCCGATCACGCACATCGGTCAGCTTCAGCGCATGACGCAGATGTGCGGGGCCTCGATTCCTGACGGTCTGCGCCGTGAGCTGCAGGCGCGTGAGGGGCAGGAGGAGGCCGTGCGAGATTTTGGTGTCGCCTACGCCACGCTCCAGTGCGCCGAGTTGCTGGCGGCCGGGGCGCCTGGGATCCACTTCTACACCTTGAATCGCTCGCCTGCCACGCGCGCCATCTTGAGCGCTTTGAAGCTCGCCAAGCCTTGGCAGAACGCCATCTACGCCGGCTCGATCTCAAGCCCCTCTGCCACGCGCGGCGAGCCGTCCGCCGCCTCGTAGCGCACGTCGATCGAGTCGTTCTGGCGGTAGGTGCCCACGCCCCATGCGCCCAGCAGCCAGCGCCACCCGCTGATCTTGTCCTTGCGCAGTTCCTGCTCGAAGAGCAGCGCGCCTTCGCTGATTGAGTAGTCCTTGCCTAGCTCCTGGGGGACGCCGTTGAGGTACACCGCATACGGGGGGCGCACATCGCGCGGGAGTCTCACCTTGGATCGCGTCATAGCCCGCTGATTATGCACCCGCGCCTTGCGCCCGGCTTGGCGCGTACCCTCACGAGTCACATGGCCGAGTCTGTGCCCGACATCGCCTACACCATCCGCCGCTCCTCGCGGGCCAGGCGGGTCCGTGTCAACGTGCACGCCCACTCAGGTGTCGAGGTCGTGCTGCCTGCCGGTGCTCCTGAGCGGGCCGCCGCTGCCGCCATTGTCGAGCTGAGACCTTGGATCGAGCGGCGCCTGGAGGACGTGCAAGGCGTCCTCGCGCAGATCGCGCAGCGCGGTGCCACCGTGCCCTATCTCGGGAGTACCTTGCGGCTGCAACCCCAGCCCGGGCGCCAGCGCGTGCACCGCCGTGAGCAGAGCTTGCTTGTGCCGCCGGGCGATCCGCGGCCCGCGCTTGAGCGTTACTACCGGCGCATGGCTCGCCTTGAGGTCACCGAGCGGCTTGATTGCGCCACTGCGGTTGCCGGTACGCCTTACCGCGATCTTGTGATTCGCGCCCAGCGCACCCGCTGGGCCTCCTGCTCGGCAACAGGTCGCATGAGCTTCAACTGGCGCCTCTTGCTGGCGCCGGAGAGCGTGCTCGATTACGTCGTCTGGCACGAGGTCTGTCACCTCCAGGTGCTTGATCATTCGCCTCGTTTTTGGGCCTTGCTTGAGCATCATTGGCCGCGCTATCGCCAGGACCGCGACTGGCTGCGCCGGCATGGGGCAACGCTGGTGCTTTGATCGCTATCCAGCGATGCTCGCCAAGGCCCGGCGCAGCCCGTCATAGGGCGTCTCCCCCGCCTGCAGCTCCACCAGCTTGCGGCGCAGGCGCCCGGTGTAGGCCTCGGTCGAGCCGTCGCCGCGCATGTCCACGCCGCCGCGAGGGCCGCTCAGCCAGCCGCCCGGGCCGGCGATCTCAGCTCGCACCGCGACCTGGCGGGTGGCTTCGAAGCGTTTGCCCGGGACCTGGATCGCTCGGCGTCTAGCGGTGGGGGCCAGTTCGTCGAGCTCGCGCTCCATCGCGTCGATCGCCTCGCCTGGCGTCTCGAAGCGCCGATGGCCCACGCGCGGGCCATCGCGCACCGTCAGGGTCCACTTGCCGTTCATGCGCGGATGATGGCAGCGCGGGCCAGAGGGTGACAGCCACGACCGGGTAGGCCACTCGGAGTGGCCGTGTGGCGACTCTGTGGGAGCTTGCGCGGATTACCCGCGCTGCGCTACCGGCACGTAATCGCGATCGCGCTCGCCGGTGTAGATCTGGCGGGGGCGGGCGATCTTCTGCTCGCTGTCTTTGACCATCTCAAGCCACTGCGCGATCCAGCCGCTGGTGCGGCCGATCGCAAACATCACCGGGAACATCGCCACCGGCAGTCCCAGCGCCTCGTAGATCAATCCCGAGTAGAAGTCCACATTGGGGTAGAGCTTGCGCGAGGTGAAGTAATCGTCGTCCAGCGCGCGCTTCTCAAGCTCCGTGGCGATCTCCAGTAGTGGGCTCTTGCCGCGCACCTCAAAGACCGCATCCAGATGCTCGCGGATGATGCGCGCGCGGGGGTCGTAGTTCTTGTAGACCCGATGGCCGAAGCCCATCAGGCGCTCTTTGCCGTCCTTCACGCCTTCCAGGAAAGCGGGGATATTGTCCACCGACTCGATCCGCCGCAGCATCTTCAGCGCCTGCTCATTGGCGCCCCCATGCAGCGGCCCATACAGCGCCGCCACCCCTGCCGCCACCGCCGAATAGGGGTCCACCTGCGTGGAGCCCACCGCGCGCACCGCGCTCGTGGAGGCGTTCTGCTCGTGGTCGGCGTGCAGGATAAAGAGCACGTCTAGCGCTCGCTCAAGGCGTGGATCGGGCTCGTACTTGAGCTCCGTCATCTTGTACATCATCCCGAGGAAGTTGCCCGCGTAGCCGAGGTCGTTGTCGGGGTACACATAAGGCTGGCCCATGTTGTGACGGAACGCGAACGCCGCCAGCGTCGGCATCTTCGCCAGCAGGCGGATGATCTGGATCGCGCGGATGTCGTCGTCGTGGATCTGATTGGCGTCGGGGTAGAAGGTCGACAGCGCGCCCACCGAGGCCACCAGCATGCCCATCGGGTTGGCGTCATAGCGGAAGCCCTGCATGAAGTCCTTGACGTTCTCGTGCACGAACGTGTGGATCGTGATCTGGTGCACCCACTCGTCTAGCTGCGCCTGCGTGGGCAGCGCGTCGTGGATCAGCAGATAGGCGACCTCCAGGTAGGTCGAGTGCTCGCACAGCTGCTCGATCGAGTAGCCCCGGTGCTGCAGGATGCCCGCGTCGCCGTCGATGTAGGTGATCGAGCTGCGGCACGAGGCCGTGTTCGTGTACGCCGGGTCATACGCCATCAGGCCGAAGTCCGACTCATCCACCTTGATCTGGCGCAGGTCCATCGCTCTGACCGTGCCGTCGGCGATCGGCAGCTCATACGTGCGGCCGGTGCGGCTGTCGGTGACGGTCAGGCGCTCCTCTGAGGCGCTCGCGCCGTTGCCAGATGCCTGACCGATGACCTCCCCATGTGCGCCAGCCTGCGTCTCGGTACTCATCTGTCCTCCTGTCACGTGGTCTGAGTTACACCGTAGCGGCTCTCCGTCGCCTCCACCTGACCCTGGTAGTGGCTGCCGAGCTCCTTGTGCCCATAGGGGCGCTGAGCGGGCGCGTCGAGCGTCATGAACGACAGCTGCGCGATCGGCAAACCGGGGTACAGCTTGATCGGTACGCGCGTCAGGTTGTTGAGCTCCAGCGTCAGCGTGCCTTTCCAGCCGGGGTCGCAGAAGCCGGCGGTGGCGTGCACGATCAGGCCGAGGCGGCCGAGTGAGCTCTTGCCCTCGATCCTCGCCACGATGTCATCTGGAAGCTCTACATGCTCCAGCGTCCTGCCCAGGCAGAACTCGCCCGGATGGATCACGAACGGCTCGCCATCCGGGGGGACCACCTGCTCGGTCAACTCCGTCGGCGGCTCGCGCAGGTCGATCGCCGTGATGCGGTGGTTGCTGAACACGCGGAAGGAGCCGCCCAAGCGCAGGTCCACGCTCGCCGGCTGCACCATGCCCTCGTCCCACGGGTCGAGCTTGATGCGCCCCGCGGCCACCATGCGCATGATCGTGGCGTCGGACAGGACCGAGCAGGGGGGTTGGCTCATATCGCGGGCAGGGTCGGGCAGCGAGGTTGACTCATACGGCGGACAGTACTAACGGCCGCGGTGTCAGTGCTGCTTCAGCCGCGTGGTCAGCCGCGTATGAGCCACAACGCCGCGCACGCGCGGGGGCGACAGTGGTGACGGGGCGCCATGGTGCGGGCCCCTTCGAGGGCTGCGCGGCAGGCGCGGACGCGGATGACTGGGGTAGCGCTGACCGGGATCGAACGAGATGCCGCCGTCGTCTTCGCCCAGCGGGTCTTCAGGCTCCTGCTTGACCGCCCATCGCACCAGCAGGAACATCGCCACAACGGGAATCTTCAGGATCACCATCAGCCAGATGAAGGTCCAAGCATCCACTCCCCATCGATCGTATAACCATTTTGCTGCCCTGCCAAGGGCGGGGAGTGATTGCGGCCCGCTGCGGAAGGGTGGGTCAGTCGCGCAGCGGCATTGCTGCCGCCGAGAACTGCGTGAACTCGCGCAACTGCCTTACCCGCGCCACGATCTCGCCGCCGGATAGCTTCTCGATGCGGTCGGTGCCGAACTCTTCGACGTTGAAGGAGGCCAGTGCCGTGCCGTGCGCCATCGCCTGTCGCAGCAGCTCCTCGGAGTACTCCTGATCTGAGTGAGCGGCCAGATAGCCCACGAAGCCGCCCGCGAAGGTGTCGCCCGCCCCGGTGGGGTCCACCACGCGCTCAAGCGGGAAGGCCGGTAGCGAGAAGAAGCCCTCATTCGTCACCAGCGCAGCGCCGTACTCGCCTTGCTTGGCCACGATCACCCGCGGGTGTGGGGGGCTCCACTCAAGGATCTCGCGGGCCGCCGCGTAGATGCTGGCCTTGCCCGTCAGCTGGCGCAGCTCGCTGTCGTTGAGGATCAGGCAGTCGCACTCCTTGATCGCCTTCACCAGCGAATCTCTGGCCGCTTCGATCCACAGGTTCATCGAGTCCAGCGCCACGAAGCGTGCGTTGGGCAGCTGCGCGCGCACATCGCGCTGCAGGTCAGGCTGGATGTTCGCCAGGAACAGCACGTCGCTGTCGAGCGAGGCCTGTGAGAGCTTGGGCTGGAAGCCCTCGAACACGCCTAGCTGCGTGTCGAGCGTCTCGCGCGAGTTCAGATCCCAGCCGTACTTGCCGCGCCAGAAGAAGGTCTTGCCGCCGGGTATGCGCTCCACGTCCGATACGTCCACGCCGCGATTACGCATCACGTCGAGCTCGTGCTCGCCGAAGTCCTCACCGACGGGGCCGACCACGCGCACTTCCTCGAAGAACGAGGCCGCCAGCGCGAAGTGCACCGCGGCGCCGCCTAGCATCCGGTCGCGCTCGCCGAAAGGCGTCGTCACCGTGTCATACGCGATTGATCCGACCACCGTGATGGACATCGGCGCGGACCCTACAGCCTGGCCGCCTTCAGCGATAGCCTCAGCGACCGTGCGCGCGATCCAGATGACCGAGTTCGGAGGCCCTGAGGTGCTCCAGTTGGTGGAGTTGCCAACCCCTGAGCCCGGGCCTGGAGAGGTCTTGATCCGTGTTTCGCGGGCGGGCATGAACTTCGCCGACGTTCACACGCGCACTAACTCCTATGTGCAGAAGGCCACCTTGCCGCTCATACCGGGGAGGGAGGTCGCGGGGATACGCGAGGACACCGGCGAGCGCGTCATCGCGCTCGTGCCCAGCGGCGGCTATGCGCAGTACGCCACGGCGCCCGGCAACGTTGTGTTCCCGATCCCCGACGGTCTTGATGAGGGGGCCGCCTTGGCGCTGATGATTCAGGGCCTCACTGCCTGGCACCTCTACCGTACGGCGGGGCGTGTCGCGCAGGGGGAGAGCGTCGTCGTGCACGCCGCCGCGGGTGGCGTGGGCTCGCTCGCGGTCCAGCTTGGTAAGCCGCTTGGTGCGGGGCGGGTCATCGCTGTGGCCTCCAGCGAGGAGAAGCGCCAGTTTGCACTGGAGTTGGGGGCGGATGTGGCGATCGATTCTGAGTCTGCCGAGGGTTTGACGGAGCGTTTGATCGAGGCCAACGAAGGTCGCGAGGTCGATGTCGTCTTCGAGATGGCTGGTGGTGCGGTATTCGATGCCTCCTACCGCGCCTTGGCCCACTTCGGTCGCGTTGTGATCTGTGGCATCGCCTCGCAGGAACCGAATCAGGTGTCCACCGGCTCGCTCTTGCGCCACTCCCGCTCAGTAGTCGGCTTCTATCTTTTTCATTGCCTTGGTCGCCCCGGTATGTGGGCCGAGCCCCTCGCCGAGCTCTTTGCGCGCGCCGTGAGCGGCGAATTGCAGGCGACGGTTGGACACACCTATGCGCTCTCAGACGCCGCCCAGGCTCAGATCGACCTGCGCGAGCGGCGCACCACGGGCAAGCTGCTGCTCGATCCCTCGGCTTGAGAGCGCGTACCGCGTAAGCTCCTGTCCGTTCATGAGTAAGTCCTTCGCCGACCTCGGCCTCTCCGAGTCCACCCTCCATGCGCTGCGCGACGTCGGCTATGAGTCGCCTAGCCCGATTCAGGAACAGGCTATCCCGCCGCTGCTCGAAGGCCGCGACGTCATCGGCCAGGCGCAGACCGGCACTGGTAAGACCGCCGCATTTGGTCTGCCCATCGTGGAGTACGTCGACCCCGAGGAGCGCGAGGTGCAGGCGCTTGTCTTGACGCCTACGCGCGAGCTCTGCATCCAGGTCACCCAGGCGCTGCGCACCTACGGCGAGCACAGCGGCATCGATGTCGTCGCCGTCTTCGGTGGCGCTCCTATCCGCACCCAGCAGGCGCAGCTGCGGGCCGGTGGGCACGTCGTCGTCGGGACTGTCGGCAGGGTGCTCGATCTCATCTCGCGTCACTCGCTCGTGCTGCACGACACCCGCTTCGTGGTTCTCGATGAGGCCGATGAGATGCTTGACCTCGGCTTTCTTGAGGATGTCGAGCGGATTCTCTCGATGACGCCTTCCGGTCGGCAGACGGCGCTCTTCTCCGCCACCATGCCGCCGCCTATTCGCAAACTGGCCGACGCTTACCTGTACGAACCGACGACCATCAAGGTCAAGGCCGCCACGCTCACGATTGACACCGTCGCCCAGTTCCAGCTTCCCGCCGACATCCGCGAGAAGCCCGACAAATTGGTGGAAGTGCTGAAAGCCGAGGCGCCTGACCAGGCGATCGTCTTTGTGCGCACCAAGATTCGCTGTGACCAGCTCTTCCGCACCTTGCGCGACCGCGGCATGAACGTCCGCGCGCTGCACGGCGATATGAGTCAGGGCTCGCGCGATGGCGTCATGCTGGCCTTCAAAGGGGGGCGCGTGCCGATTCTTGTCGCCACCGACGTGGCAGCTCGTGGGCTTGACATCTCGACCGTTACGCATGTCGTCAACTACGACGTGCCCACTTCGCCGGATACCTATGTGCACCGCATCGGGCGCACCGGCCGGGTTGGGCGCTCCGGACGGGCCATCACCTTCGTCGAGCCGCGCCAGAAGCGCGAGCTTGAGGCCATCGAGCGTCACATCGGCACCTCCATCGCTGCCTGGCAGGAGGGCGCCGTGGCTGCGCCCACGCCTGTGCTTGAGCGCCCACGCCGGCATTCCAAGCCGCAGATCTCACGCAATGGCGAGGAGCCTTACGTGAAGCTCATGGTCGGCGGTGGCAAGGCCGCCGGCTTGCGCGTTGCTGACATCGTCGGCGCGCTCACCTCGGCCGCCGGCTTGGATGGCGAGGCCGTGCGCGACGTCATGGTGCTCGATCGCTTCTCTTTCGTCTCTGTGCCTGCCGCCGAGGCCGACCGTGTGATCGGCGCGCTGGATGGGCACAGCGTGCGAGGGCGCTCGCTGAAGTTGGAGAAGGTAGGGTAGGGGCATGGTATATTCTCATGGCCATGGCAAAGCGGCTTGTGATATCCAGTGGGGGGCAGGTATCCGTCCCTGCGGCAGTGCGCAAACGATGGCGCACCAGAACCGTCCTTGCTGAAGATCGCGGCGACCACGTTGTGCTGCGCCCGGTTCCAGATGATCCAGTGGCCGCTGCTGTAGGAGCATTCGCGACGCAGATCGGCGTGCTTGGCTCCGAGGAGGCCAAGCGCTTGGATCGCGCAGAGGAACTGGATGTCCAAGAGCGCGACGGCCACTGACGCGGCTGAGTCCTCGGCGAGCACTCTGATCGACGCCTCGGCGCTGATCGCGCTTCTTGGGGCTGAGCCCGCGGCCGGTGAGGTGCAGGAGATGCTGAACCGCGGCGCAGCGATGACCACCCTCAATCTGGCTGAGGCGATAGATCGACTGAAGCGGCGTTATGACCTTCAGATCGAGCGAACACGACCGGTGATCGAGGGTCTTCTGGCAAAGAGCCTTTTGCTGCTCCCGCTCGGACCTGCGCAAGCCTGGCGCGCGGGTGAAATTCGTGCTGCTCACTATCACCGCTCCCGCTGCCCGATCTCGCTCGCCGATGCTGTGCTCGTGGCGAGCGCTCCAGCGGGTGGGCGCATCGCAAGCTCTGACGGCCCCTTGCTGACCGTCGCCGCGAGCGAGGGTATCGCTACTGCCGCCCTGCCCGACTCGAAAGGGCGCCGAGCAAGCGTGCGATAGGTGCCGCTATCGTGCCCTTTCCACCGCCGACCGCGAACGAGGGAAGGGCCAGCATGTCCATAGCAAAAATGAAAACCACTGAGGGCGACATCACGTTTGAGCTTTTCGACGCCGATGCCCCCAAGACGGTCGAGAACTTCACCAAGCTGGCCTCCGAGGGCTTCTACGACGGGCTTCTCTTTCATCGCATCATCAAGGACTTCATGATCCAGGGCGGCTGCCCGCAGGGCACCGGCACCGGTGGTCCCGGCTACACCTTCGAGGACGAGTTCAACTCCCACAAGATCGTGCGCGGCGCCTTGGCCATGGCCAACGCCGGCCCTAACACCAACGGCTCGCAGTTCTTCATCGTCACCGCCGATGCCTGCCCGTGGCTGGATGGTAAGCACACGGTCTTCGGTCAGGTCACCGAGGGCATGGACGTTGTCGACAGTCTTGAGGGCGTCAAGACGGGTGGGGGCGACCGCCCTGAGGAGCCTGTCGGCATCGCCACCATTGAGCTGTCTGCCTAATTTCCTGGCCCGCCGGCCAAACGGGTGTAGCCTGTCTCCTCAATAGCGAAACGAGATTGGGGAGGCCGCCCTATGGCTACCACCGAGCAGCACGCACTGCACATCCAGAACGGCGCCTCGCATGGCGTCGCGGACATTCCTGTCGAGAACCCTGCTACGGGTCAGATCGTCGCCTCGGTGCCCGACCTCGATGCTGGCGCTGTTGCTGAACTGGCGCGCAAGGGGCGTGAAGTGCAGCCGCGCTGGGAGGCCTTTGGTTTTGAGGCTCGCACGCAGGTGCTCAGGCGTGCGCAGAAGTGGCTCATGGACAACAACCAGCGCGTGATCGACACGATCATGTCCGAGACCGGCAAGACCTACGAGGACGCCGTCTTCGCTGAGATCGGCTACGCCGCCAACGCCTTCGGCTTCTGGGCTGACAACGCCCCCAAGTACCTGGCCGATGAGAAAGTGCGCTCCAGCCAGATGCTCGTCAAGGGCAAGAAGCTGATCGTGCGCTACCGCCCCTTGGGTCTGATTGGCGTCATCGGGCCTTGGAACTATCCCCTCACGAACTCTTTCGGCGATTGCATCCCCGCGCTCGCCGCCGGCAACAGCGTCATCCTCAAGCCTTCTGAGGTCACGCCGCTGACGTCGCTGCTCATGGCTGAAGGACTGCGCGAGTCCGGCCTGCCCGAGGGCGTCTTCCAGGTCGCCACCGGCCGCGGTGAGACCGGTGCGGCGCTGATCGAGCAGGTCGACATGATCATGTTCACCGGCTCCACCCGCACCGGACGCAAGGTCGCCGAAGCGGCCGCGCGGCGTCTCATTCCCTGCTCGCTTGAGCTCGGCGGCAAGGACCCGATGGTCGTGCTTGCTGATGCCGATGTGGAGCGCGCCGCCAATACGGCCGTCTACTACTCCATGCAGAACGCCGGCCAGACCTGCATCTCGATCGAGCGCGTCTATGTCGAGGCGCCCATCTACGACGAGTTCGTCGGCAAGGTCACCGAGAAGATGAAAGCACTGCGCGTCGGCGCTCCGCATGGTCCCGGTTCGGTCGAGGTCGGTGCCATCACCTTCCCGCCGCAGTTGGAGACGATCGAAGCTCACGTCAAGGACGCTGTCGACAAGGGCGCGCGCACACTCGTCGGTGGTCACGTCAAGCAGGATGGCGGCGGGCGCTTCTATGAGCCCACCTTGCTCGTGGATGTCGATCACACCATGAAGATCATGACCGAGGAGACCTTCGGTCCGACGCTGCCCGTCATGAAGGTCGCCGATGCCGAGGAGGCCTTGCGGCTGGCCAACGACTCGCCCTATGGCCTTGGTGCCTCGGTCTTCACGCGCGACACCGCCCGTGGCGAGGACTTCGCCCGGCGGATGCAGTCCGGTGCGGCCAACGTCAACGATGCGATGGTCAACTACACCGCGCTTGAGCTGCCCATGGGTGGCAGCAAGGAATCGGGCATCGGCCAGCGCCACGGCGCCGGTGGCATCCGCAAGTTCTGCGAGCCGCAGTCGATCGTCATCACGCCGCGCCTGGCGCTCAAGCGCGAGGTGCACACGTTCCCCTACAAGCCGCGTACCACGAAGCTGCTTTCGCGCTTCTTCAAGTTCATGTACGGGCGCGGCAAGGGGATCGACGAGCCCAAGAGTTAGGCCAACGAGAGGCCCAGCAACCGCTCAAGCTCCGGCACCGTCGTGTCGGAGCTCGTGTGGTGCACCGTGGCCATTCCCAGCTTCTCCGCCGGTGGCAGGTTGAACGGCAAGTCGTCCACATACACGCATAGGCCTGGCTCGATGCCTGCGCGCTCTGCGCCGAGTTCGTACATCCGCGTTGAGGGCTTGCGCATTCCCTCCCGACCGCTTATCACGAGGCCATCGAACAGCTCCGCGAACAACTCGTGCGGGTAGCGGTGCGTGCCCCATGAGTTGCTGATCAGTCCTGTGCGAATGCCTGCTTCGCGTGCCTTGCGCACTGCCGCGATCATTGCCTCATCTGGGCCCACGCCCGCGAACAGGCCGTCGACTAGGCCCTCTGGTGAGACTCCCAGCATCACCGCGAAGCGCTGCTCGAACGCCTCCTCATCGAGCGTTCCCTTCTCTAGCGCGATCAACTCCTCGCGGAACTCTGGGTTCTCGCGGAAGCTCTTCACCAGCGCCTCCGGGTCGATCTCGCTCGCCACGCAGTAGCTGTGGAATGAGGCGAATAGGTTGGTCGTCAGCACCCCGCCCCAGTCGATCAACAGGCCCTTGCGCGCGCCGTTCTCAGTCTCAGCCGCCATACGCCACCCCCTCGGCCTGGCGCGCCAGCTCCACCACGCCCTCCCCGAACTGCTTCAGGTAGGGGTCATCAGTGGTGCCTGCCACCGCGCGCTTGTAGTTGCCCTCCATGAACACCGCACTCTTCCACAGCGCCAGCGTCGTATACCAGCGCAGGTCGCGCATCGAGCGGCCTGTGCGCTCTTCATAGCGTGCGATCAGCTCGCCGCGCGTCGGGAAGCCATTGGCGCGTGTCACGCCGCCTAAGTACTCGCGCATCCCGCCTTTCGGGTCTCCGCCCTCCGTCCACATCATGCACAGGTAGCCCAGATCCGCCAGCGGATCGCCGATCGTCGCCATCTCCCAGTCCAGTACCGCTGTCAGCCGTGCGGGGGCGCCGGGGGCGTACATCGTGTTGCCTAAGCGGTAGTCGCCGTGCACGATCGTCGCGGGGCCTGACTCGGGAAGGTTCTCGGCCATCCACTTGCCCACGCGTTCCACCTCGGGGATCTCGCGTGTCCGATTCAGCTCCCACAGCCCGCCGAAGCGCCTTAGCTGGCGCTCCAGGTAGCCCGTTGGCTTGCCGAAGCCTTCTAGGCCCGCTGCCTGCCAGTCCACCGCATGGATCTCCACCAGCGCATCGATCAGTTCTTCGCTTATGCGCCTGCGCTGCTCGGGAGCATCTAGCTCCTTGGGCACACTGGAGACAATGGCATCACCGACAACCCTCTCCATTAAATAAAAAGGGCTTCCGATCAGCTCCTCGCTCTCGCCTACTGCCAGCACGCGCGGTACGCGAGCAGTTGTTGGCCACAGCGCTTGCAGCAGCCGCGCCTCGCGCAGCACGTCGTGCGCGCTCGGCGGCAGTGGCGGGCGTGGCGGGCGGCGTAGCACCAGCTCGCTGCCGTCCTCGCGCGTCAGCAGATAGGTCACGTTGGAGTGGCCTTCGCCGATCGGCTGCGCGCTGATCGCGCCGGCGCCGAGGTGGTTGGCGTCGAGGAACTCGCGCAACGGTTCCAGCACCAGCAAGGGCGGGCGGCTGTTACCCTCCGCCTCCGCGTGTGTCTCCACGATGTCGTCCGGTGCGCTTGCTGAACTCACCGGCCGCACGCTACACGCACCGCAACCTCTGGCGCGCTGTGGTGTCCTAGCCTCTATGCCCAAAGCTAAAGCACTCCTCTCCCTGTCCTTCGCCTGTCTGGCGTTCGCCTTCGTCGGCGCCGGTGAGGCCCTGGCCTCCCACGGTCAGGCCGTCTACTTCGAGGCTTCCACCGAGCTCATCAACCCCAGCACGCGCGCCGCCGCCTTCGCTCAGCTGCAGCACCTTGGCGTCAAGGCCCTGCGCATCGAGCTCTATTGGCGCGAAGTCGCGCCTGCTGCGAACAGCGCTACCAAGCCTAATTTCGACGCCACCAACCCTGCTAGCTACAACTGGAGCCAGTACGACCCGCTTGTCATCGAAGCGCAGCGGCTGCACTGGCAGGTGCTCCTGACCGTCACTTCGCCTGTGCCTAAGTGGGCCACCTCCACGCATCGCGACTCCGTCACGCACCCCAACGCGCTGTATTTCGAACAGTTCATGACCGCCTTGGGGCGCCACTACGGCTCGCAGATCGGGCTCTGGGCGATCTGGAATGAGCCCAACCATCCCGCCTTTTTGCAGCCGCAGTTCGACTCGCATGGGCAGCCTGCCTCGCCGCGCATCTATCGCGCGCTCTTCCAGGCTGGCTACAACGGGCTCAAGGCCGCCGGTCTTGCTGCGCCTAAGGTGCTCATGGGCGAAACCGCGCCTACCGGCTCGGATACCGTCACACGCCGCGAAGGGCCGCTGCACGATGTTGCGCCGCTGGCTTTCCTGCGCGGGGCGCTTTGCCTCAATCCGCACTACCGCAAGTCGGGCTCGTGCGGGTCCTTGCCGGCGTTTGGCTATGCGCATCACGCCTATACGACTGCTGCCGGTCCTTCCTACAAGCCTCCTGGTGCCGACAATGTCATGATCGGCGTGCTTTCGCGTCTATCGCGGGCCTTGGATCTGGCTGCTCGCGCACATGCCATTCGCTCCGGCATGCCTATCTACCTGACTGAGTTCGGCGTGCAGAGCAAGCCCAACCGCTTCCTCGGTGTCAGCGTCGCCAAGCAGGCTGAATTTGATGCTCAGGCGGAGCACATCGCGTGGTCCAACCCGCGTGTCGCCGCCTTCTCGCAGTATCTCCTGCGTGACGATCCGCTCGGTGGGGCGCCGGGCTCCAGCGTGCATGGCGGGGTCGTGCGCTTTCAGACCGGCCTTGAGTATGTGAATGGCAGCCCTAAGCCGCTCTACTTCGGCTGGCCCATTCCGCTTACCGTCTCCAAGCACGGACACAGCGTTTCGCTCTGGGGGCTTGTGCGGCCTACCTTGGGGCCGACCTCGGTTACCGTGCTCGTGCAGCCTAAGGGTTCGCATAAGTGGCGCGTGCTCAAGAGTGTCCGCACCGGCGCCTTGGGCGAATGGGCGCTTAGCTCCGGGCAGGCCTCTGCTTGGCGCGTGCGCTGGGTGAACCCCGCGGGCGTTAAGTACGAAGGGCCCGCGATCCACGCTTCTTGAGGCCTGGCTCGCCCTACGATGAGGGGCGATGCCTGAGCTGCCTGAGGTTGAGATCACCGCGCGCCGGCTCGACGGTGCCCTGCGTGGGGCGCGGCTTGAGTCGGCGCTCGCGCCTGGGATCAATGCGCTGAAGACCTTTGACCCTCCGCTCGCGGTGCTCGCTGGGCGCGAGCTGATGGGGGTGGGGCGGCGCGGCAAGAATCTGATCGTGCGCCTGGGGGGCGGCGAGGGCGAGCTGGTGTTGCTCATTCATCTCATGTCCGCCGGGCGCCTGCAGCTCTACGACAAGCTTGCGGGGCCGCGCGATCGTACGTCCCGGCTGCTCGTGCGTGTGGATGGCGGGCGCGAGTTGCGCCTGCGCGAGTTTGGCTCCAAGCAGGCCGCCTGGGTCAAGCTGCTGCGCGAGGAGGACGTTGAGCAGGATGAGGCGGTTGCCAAGCTCGGCCCCGAAGCCTGGCCGGCGCCGCCCGAGGCGGCTGCGCTGGGGGAGCTGCTGCGCGCGCCGCGTCCGCTGC
Organism: uncultured Solirubrobacterales bacterium; assembly: GCA_963743165.1. Taxonomy (GTDB): domain Bacteria; phylum Actinomycetota; class Thermoleophilia; order Solirubrobacterales; family Solirubrobacteraceae; genus Palsa-744. The sequence continues at coordinate 167,116 of CAVUOP010000006.1, read as the reverse complement.
ACACCCTCTTGCGCGATCAGCGCACCCTTGCCGGTATCGGGCGTTCCTGGGTCGATGAGATCTTGTGGGAGGCTCGTCTCTCGCCTTACAAGCGCGGCAACGATCTCGATGAGGAGGAGCTTGAGCGCTTGCGCTTGGCGATCGTGGGCACGCTGGGGGTGCCATTGAGCACTACGAGCAGGTCGTGCGGTTGCCCATTCCCGACAAGCTGCCCATGCCCTTGCGCGTGCACCGCCACGAGGGCGAGCCTTGTCCTCGCTGCGGAACGACATTGGAGGCGGTGCACTTCGAGGACTACGTCATTGCCTACTGTCCTCACTGCCAGACCGAGGGACGCGTGCTCAAGGACCGCCGCATGTCGCGGCTTTTGAAGTAGCCGCGCGGGGCCGTGCGGGGCCGTGCGGGCTACTCCTCGCGTATGTCCTCGCACGGGTGGCGGATCAGTCGGACTGCGCCTTCTTCACCGCGAGGTGCTGCCAGTCGTGCATGAAGATCTTCTGGAAGTACTGCGCCGCTGCCTGGTTGTCGATGATCACGCCGGCGTCCCGGTTGTAGAGCGTGCCGTCGGTTGACCAGTTCTGGCTGCTGACCAGCACCCTTTTGCCGTCGACGATGATTCCCTTGTTGTGCACGTTTCTCTGGATCTTGACGTTGTCGACCACGTTCAGGCCCATCGCCTGGAGCTGCTCGAGGTAGCCCGCTTTCTCGAACTCGCTCATGATGATCTTCACGTCGACGCCGGCGTTCTGGCGATCGATGACCGTCTGCACGAGTTCGACGAAGGCTTGAGAGGTCGCGCTCGTTGTCCTGGGCAGCTCGATGTACTGGAACTGCATATAGAGCGTCTGCTTGGCTTTCGCGAGCATCGCTTTGATCGCCTGCGCATAGACCCCCGCATCGGGTGTCAGCAGTGGAGTGATCTTGAACGTGCCCGTGATCGAGTCCGCGGGAAAGAACTGGTGAAAGGCCTTGGTCTTCGAGGTCGCTTCAGGTGGAGGTGGCAGTGGTGAGCCCGGTGACTCGGGCGGCTTATTGTGTGCACCCGCCACGGACAGGTCGTTGAGGATGTAGTCCTCAAAGACTCCCGCCAGCTTGGGGTGCTCGATGACGACGTGCCAGTCTCGATCGCCGTCTCGGGCCTTCGTCGCGTCAGCCGTTTCCGTGGTCGGTTCGATGTCGGGCTGGTTGGAGTTGTTCCAGTTCCCGCTTGACAGCCAGAAGGCAGCTCGGTCTCGCACCGCGACCTTGATGTGGTAGGAGGTCGGATAGATCCATGCCGTTGCCTGCGGGTCCGGTCTGGTCAGCGCCCATGCCTGCTTGAAATCGTCCTGCAGCGCCTGGCTCAGTAAAGCGACCGTCTTGGCGTCCGTCTGATCTGCTGTGGGATTCTCCGCCGGATGATCGAGCACCAGCTTGAGCTGCTTGCCGGCCATCGCTTCCCTGACCGTCGCCTCGATATGGGCCGAGGTGAAGTCGTACAGCCCTACCGTCAGCGACTCCTCGGTCCCTTGCAGAAATGCCTTGAGCGTCGGCCAGCCGCTGTCCGGACTAGCGCTCAGGCGGATCGTCATCTGCGTCTCGACGGGCTCCAGGGTCACGCCAGCGGGACCGGCGTAATCCAGCTCCGGCTTCGGGATGGCCGCGAGCTGCGCATGGGCGGAGGCGGCCAGCGTGGGGTGCTCGCCGGTGGGGGTGCGCTCGTCGGGAAAATGCGCCACCGAGCCGGTGTCCGGTGTCAGCCGCAGCTTGGCCGAGTACGTCTCTGGATTCTCGATCTCTTCACGCTTCGCCGCCGAGGCCTGGCGGACATCGATGGATATGCCCTCGATTTCGCTTGGCAGCATCTCGCCCTCTGGGGGTGAGGTGACCTTGTGGCGCACCGTGGCCACGATCGAACGCTCGCTGGTCAACCAGTCGTCGGTTACCTTGAATCCCGGTCTGACCGAGAGCACGCCGGGCTTGTCGAATGCCTGCAGGTTGCTGTCGATGATGGCCTTGATATCCGCCGATCCGACTGGTGTTTTCGTGCCGCTCGTGCCGGCCGCCATTGTTAGCCCCCGATTCCGATCGCTAGAACAAGCTTGACCTTATCATCGATCGCAAGGCATAGGTTAACCCCTGGTTATCGAGCCGCTCGGGCGTGGTCGATCGCCGTTCGATCGCCGCTGGATAAGTCATCGCGCGGGACCTCTGACGAGCGCGCGGATCTCTGAAGAGGCCGCTACGATCCGAGCATGATCGAACAAGGAGACCAAGCCCCCGACTTTGAGCTTCCTGACCAGGATGGCAGGGCCGTCAAGCTCTCGGACTTCCGCGGCCGGCCAGCGGTTGTCTATTTCTACCCCAAGGCAGCGACCTCTGGCTGTACGATCCAGGCGTGCGGGGTGCGTGACCATCGTGCCGGCTATGAGCAGGCAAACGCCGTCGTGCTCGGGATCTCCCCCGACCCTGTCGCGAAGGTCAAGAAGTTCCACGACAAGGAGGCGCTGAACTTTGCGCTGCTAGCCGATGAGGGTCATCATGTGGCTGAGGCCTACGGCGTCTGGGTCGAGAAGTCGATGTACGGGCGGACCTACTTCGGCAATGAGCGCACCACCTTTATCGTTGACGCCGATGGCAGGGTTGCTCAGGTTTTGCGCAAGGTCAAGCCGGCGGAGCATGACGAGTTGGTGCTGAAGGCCTTGGAGGAGGCTACGAGCCGTAACTGAAGCTCACATGGACCGCCTCCGGCGCCGCGGCGTTGCGGGTCACGATCTCCTGCAGCGAGCTTGTCTGCTTGAGAATGCTCATGCCGGTCTTTGTGAATGTTGCCTCGTTGAAGACATTGCGATCGAGTAGCGGATTGGTCAGGGCCTGCGTGAAGGCGTCGTTCGCGACCATATAGGTCATCAACTCGCCCATCATCATGTAGTCGGGGTAATCCTCCGCGAAGATGCCGACGTACCACTCCAGCTTGTCGATGTCTCCGTAGAGCGCTTCGAGTCGCTGCTGCAGCTCGATGTCAGACGTGAGCTCTTCGAAGCTTGAGAGCCGCGAGAGGCCGTATGCCTCGCGGTAGTCGTTGAACGACCTCAGCCGATCAGGATGTTGCGGGCCGTCTGGAAGATCCGCTCGTCGTCCCATGCGGGGTTCTCCTTGGCGAGGATGCCGGCGACGCGGTTGTGCTCACGGAGGAACACGATGTTCATCACCGTGTTACCAATTGTCGAGTTGCCGTGCTCAAGGCCGACCGCGAAGAACGTGTCCGTCTGCGCGTCGGGGGCGCTCCTCAGGATCACGTCGGTGATGAAGGCCTGGTCGAACAGGCCCTTGAACTCCGGCTTGAATACCGCCGGCTGACCATCCGCGCGAGGGGCGAACAGGAATGCGGGGTATTCCTCGCCCTTGATTATCTGGCTCTTGAGGCGCCCGCCCTGCATCGAGCGCAGCAGGTTGGTCGCTGCGATGTTCCTCCCGTAAATCTGACACAGGTCGATCTCGTGGTTGGACTCGTTCTTGCGATAGTCGCTGAGGCTCGTGCGCAGGAAGCTGTCGGTAAACCACTGTGCGAAGAACATGAACATCACGCTCGTGTCGCTCGCGGGGGTCAGCTGCTCACGGCGGTACAGCGACACCACGTCCGCTTCGGCGGGAAGTGCCGCCTGCTGCTCGGGCGTTGACGGCGGCAGATGCCGTCCCGAGAACGTGCGGTCGGTGAGGCTCAACCAGCTCGTGTAATCGCTGGCCAGCGACAGGGCGCGTGGGCGTAAGGTGGTCGAGTACCCCAGCGTGTTGATCAGGGCCCGGCTGACCAGCCTGCGGATCGGCTCGATGCCGCCTAGACCGAGCGGGCCGACGACCTTTGGCAACTGTCGCGCCACCGCATCGGGCACGCGGATTTTCATCGGCAGGGGCAGTTTCATCGTCGCTCTGCTTCCTCTCGGTTCGGATGAATTCGACGCTCGGGTGAAATTCGACTCTAGAGAAACGACTTTGGCGCGTCAAACGGAATGCCCCGGAGTGCGCATGAGGCGGGTACCGTCTAGCCTCTCTGCCAGGCAATGAGCTCAGACCTCACACGCGCAGAGGGTGACGCAGGGTCGGCGCGTAAGCGTCAGGCGCTTGAGCTGTTCCGTGGCCTGCCGCGACGATATGACCTCGTGGCCGCCGCGTTCAGCTTCGGCCAGGACCCTCGCTGGCGCCGCGCGATGGTGCGGGCGGTGGCGCCTAAGGCGCAGGATCGTGTGCTTGATGTCGCGACTGGAACGGGGATGGTCGCCGCGGAGCTGGTGGCGCGCGGTGGCTGCTCGGTCGTCGGTCTCGATCAGAGCCCCGAGATGCTGGCGGGCGCCCGTGCGCGCCTTGCCGCGCGGCCTGAGCTCGGGGAGCGCGTGGAGCTGGTCGAAGGGCAGGCCGAGAAGTTGCCCTTCGCCGATGGCAGCTTTGATGCGCTGACCTTCACCTATCTGCTGCGCTACGTCGATGATCCGCGGGCCACCATGCGCGAGTTGGCTCGGGTGGTCGCGCCCGGCGGTCGTGTGGGCTCACTGGAGTTCGCCGTGCCTCCGCGCCTGCTCGCGCGACTGGCTTGGCGTTTGTACACCGCCATTGGCCTGCCTCTGTTGGGTCGCCTCGTGTCGCGTGATTGGATGGAGGTGGGGCGCTTTCTCGGGCCGAGCATCCGCGGCTTCTACGCGCAACATCCGGTCGAGCGCATCGTCGAGTATTGGCAGGAGGCTGGCTTGGAGGACGTCAAGGTGCGGCGCATGAGCCTCGGTGGCGGCATCGTCATGTCCGCCAGGAGAACATCCGGCCGCGATGTCGGCCCAGCCTGAGCGGCCCGCCTTCTACGCGCTCTCCGGCGGTGGCTGGCGCGATCTGCTGACGCTGCTGCATCCGCCTTACACCGCCTGGCATCTGAGCTATTTTGCCCTCGGCGCGGCCGTCGCGCCCACGGTCTACGTCGATCGTCTGCTCTGGGGTCTGGCCGCGTTCGCGCTCGCCGTTGGGGTGTCCGCGCACGCGCTTGATGAGCTTCACGATCGTCCGCTGCGCACGGGGCTTTCCGATCGCGCCTTGATCGGCTTGGCGGCTGTGAGCCTGTTTGGCGCGCTGGCCATCGGTGTTGGGGGCATTCTCACGGTCTCCGCCGAGTTGGCGCCTCTGGTTGTGGCGGGCGGTTTCTTCCTACTTGCCTACAACCTCGAGCTGTGGGGCGGGCGCTTTCACAGCGACCTCTGGTTCGCCGTTGGCTGGGGCGCCTTTCCGGCTTTTACCGGCTACTTCGTCAATGCGCTTGAAATCTCTTGGCCTGGCGTGTTGGTCAGCGTTGGGTGTCTGGCCATGAGCGTCGCCCAGCGCCGGCTGAGCACGCCGGCGCGCGAGCTGCGCCGTCGTACAACCTCGGTCAGCGGCGTGCGCACGCTTGCCGACGGGCGCACTGAGCCGCTGTCGCTCGCGGGTCTGCTGACGCCGCTCGACGGTGCGCTCGCGGCCATGTCGCTGGCCATGGTCGTGCTTGCGGGGGCCTTGCTCGGCTCGCGTCTTGCTTGATCCGCCGTGCGCCAGCTCTCAGCGGCGCGCGAGCCGCCGTCCGCTCTCGCTCTCCGGCGGGGTGTAGTTGAGCTCATAGTGGTGGTAGAGAGCCGACTCGTCCTCCTGTGAGAGCTCCTCGCCGTGCTGTTCGATATTGGGAGCCGCCTGCACCTGTTCCTTTGTCACCGGGACCTGCAGCCCTTCGGGGCCGATATTGATACCGCCGAGCGGTACGAAAGTCAGGTGGCGGCCGATGAAACCCTCCTTGACAGTGGCGAACTGGGGCTCATCGGTCTCGACATCGACATACACGTCCTCCAGCTTGCCGATCTTCTCGCCGTTCAGGTCAACCAGCGGCCTGCCGTGCCATTCAGCGACATTCCACTCGGCATCTTCCTGATGCTCAGTCATCGTCTCGGCCTCCTCTGTGCTCGCTTGAGCAGATCACGTCACGTTACTCCCCTATACCCGGCCTGCCCCGGGGAATATCGCGGGGCTAGCGGCCGAGGGTGCGCATGAACTGACGCGCCCGGCCACGCAGCTCGCCGAGCAGCATGCGCACCTCCTCAAGGCCCGCGCGCAACTCGGGGTCGCCGACCTCAACCGGCAGCATCGAGTCCTGCAGCGTTGCCAGCTCGCCGTCGGCCTTGCCGATCGCCTCCATTGCGCTGTCGATGAAGCCTTTGACTCCGTGGGACGGCGCTCCGAGCGAGGCCTGCTCGAAGGAGTGGCTTGGTAGGTCATGCCGCCCGGCGAATTCGGTGTGGGTTCGCTTCGCTCGGCCGTAGGCCATCTGCACCGGGCGGAAGAGCTCCTGCTCAAGCCGATCCGCGCTGTTTTCGTCTAGCTGCTCGTAGGCCTCGCCTAGGGACATCAGCGCGAACCCGATCGCCTCCGTCGCGCCTGCGACCGTGTCCAGCAGCTGCTGTCTTGCCTGGGCGTTGGTGTAGGCCATAGGGTCAGCATATTCACAACCCTTGCGAAGGCCCTACCGCTAACGGATGAAGCGGTCCAGTCGCGCGTTCACGATCGTCTCTCGCAAGGTTTCCAGGGCATCGTGCTGAGGGCGCCAGCGCAGCTCGCGCCTTGCCTTGGCCGTGTCCATGATCACCGGCTCGCGGAAGGCCGCGATCCACTGCGCCTGGGCCGGAAGGAAGCCTAGGCGTCCGACCATCTCGGCCAGCGCGCCTACGGCCAGCTCCGGCACCGGTATCGAATACCAGCCGAGCTCGCTCGCCAGCTTGGAGACCGTCAGCTGGCCTGGCCCCGCGAGGTTATAGACGCCGGGCGTGCCGCGGCCGAGCACCGCCGCACGCATCGCGCTCGCCACGTCGTCGTGATGCACCAGCTGGAAGGGCACGCCCGGGTCGGGCAGCACCGGCTCGATGATCGGCACGCCGTCCAGCAGCCGGCGCACCGCGCGCGGCAGGCGGTCGAAGATCTGTGTGTAAGGCAGGCTCTCGATCAGCAGCGGTGCGTCGCGGCCGCCGACGATGCAGGGGCGCAGCACGTAGGGCGCCGTCGTGCTGTGAGCGAGCGTCTGCTCAAGCAGCGCCTCGACCTCCGCCTTCTGTGCCGAGTAGTAATGGCTGGCCGTGCCGCGCGCGGGGACCTCCTCGGTCAGCGGCTGGGGGTTATCGCCGTGGAAGCCGTAGGCGGCCACCGAGGACGCATAGACCAGACGCTTGGCGCCTGCTGCGACCGTGGCCTCGAACACGTTGCGCGAGCCTTCCAGGTTCACCTTGCGGCTTTCGCTCGCGCTGCCCATGATGATGAACGCCAGGTGCACCACCACATCGGCGTCTTTCACTAGCTCAGCCACCGCCTCGCGATCGAGCACGTCGCCGCGCCGGTAGCTCACCTTTTTCCAGCCTCGCTCCCGCGGGTCGAACGGGCGCCGCGCCATGCCTTCGATGCTTCCTACCGCGCGCGAGCGCTCCAGTGCCCTCACCACCGCCTGGCCGATCTCGCCGCTAGGACCGGTGACGGCTACTCTCAGCGGGCGCCCGGCGGGGGTGCTGTGACCGGCCACAACTACTCCTCCTTAACTGTTTCCTCGCTCTGCACAGTAGCGCCGTTCAGGGCTACGGCTGGCTGCCCAGCCCTCCTGTCCGGGTGGCCTTGCGCAGGCCGCGGCGCGCCATTAAACCGTTGGCCATCAGCAGCAGCGTCTTGTTTGGGGGTGCTGTGAAGCCACCTTCGGTGTGGGGGGCGTAGATCGCCTCGCGGCGGTCCTCGGCGACCTCGATCCAGCCCGTGTGCTGGCGCACGCGCAGACCTACCAGCTGCGGCTTGTATTCGTGGGCCAGCAGTCCCGCGCGGCGCGCGCCCGGGTCAAGGCCCGGCGGGGCGATCTGGATGGCGATGCCCGTCTCGCTGGTGCTGCCGACCTCGAAGGGCAGCACCTGCGGGTAGCCGTCCTGCGCGGTTGCTGCCACCAGGCGGTGGGGGAGTGCGCGCAGGCGCTTGGCGGCGCGGGGTACGGGGACGCGCGGCGCGGTGCCTTTGGCCGGCTCGGGCTGGCTTTGGCTTGTGGGTGGCTGCGTTGGCAGTGGGGCGCCGTGGATTTTGGCCTCGCCCTCGCAGTCGGCTGTCGGCCAGCTCACGATGCGGTGCACCTCGATGTCCACCAGCAGGCGGTCGGCGTAGTAGGCGCTCAGCCAGCGGTCCCAGAACAGCTTGCCGGTCTTCGGTGGGCCGAGGAAACGTTCGACGTTGGGGCGGATTGCTTCCAAGGCTGCGCGATCTGACTCGCGCGCTGTGGCCGTGCCTTGTACCAGGACGAAGTTGGGGAGGTTCGTGTAGCCGTGCTCGCGGGCGTGGTAGGCCAGGGCGATCTTGGGGTTGCGCCTGATGCGCTCCAGCTTGCGTCCGAAGCCTTGAGAGGTGGTGAAGGTGACTGTGCCTGCTTCTCGGTCACGCAGGCCGATCGGGGCCACCGGTGTCGCCACGGCGCCGCCGGCGGGGGTCACATAGGCCAGCGCCGCGGTCAGGTCGCCGCCTAGGATCTCGTCGATCTCTTCATCCCAGCCGCCTGCCGACACGCCTGCGCTCCTCCCTTGGGGCTCGCTCGGGGAGTCTAGACCGGATTGGGTATGTCTAGGAAGACGTGGCGCAGGCCAAAGCGCTCGCTCAGGTGCTCGCCTAGGCGCCTGATGCCCAGGGTCTCCGTGGCGTAGTGGCCGGCCGCGATGAAGTGGATGTTTGCCTCTTGTGCCTGTGCCATCACGCGCTCGGCTGGCTCGCCTGTCAGGAAGGCGTCCGCGCCGGCCGCGATCGCTTCATCGAGGTAGTTCGCGCCGGCGCCTGAGACGATCGCCAGGCTGCGCACGCGCTCGGGGCCGGCGTTGAACAGCAGGGGCTTGCGGTTTGTGGTCTTTTCGATGCGCTCGAACAGATCTTTTGCGGGTAGGCCGTCTTTGGGGAAGTGCGCGGTGAAGCCGATCGGGCGGCCTCTGTGCGGGGCGAAGGGCTCCAGTTGCTTGTCGGCGCCCAGGGCGCGGGCCAGCAGGGCGTTGTTGCCTACCTCGGGGTGGGCATCCAGGGGGAGGTGGTAGGCAGCTAGGCTCATGTCGGCGTCGAACAGGAGTTTCAGGCGGCGCTTCAGCGCGGGGTCGATTGGGTTTGGTGGGCCTGATGAGGAGCCCCAGAAGATTCCGTGGTGGGCCAGGATTAGCTCTGCTTGCTCTTCGCGGGCTCCTTCGAAGAGCTCCAGGTGGGCGCTTACGCCGGTGGCTACTGTCGAGACCTGTTTGGCGCCGGGGACCTGCAGGCCGTTCGGGCAGTAGTCCTCGAAGGCTTTCGGGGTCAACAGGGTGTCCAGCTCGTGCAGGATGTCTTCGAGCTGGGCTGGCATTCGGCGGGGACGATAGCGGTGTGGGATACTTTGGTTGCGTCGGGGCGTGGCGCAGCCTGGTAGCGCGCACCGTTCGGGTCGGTGAGGTCCCGAGTTCGAATCTCGGCGCCCCGATTAAAAAGCCCCGCAAATGCGGGGTTTTTTGTAAGGTCTGACAGTGGTGGCCTCGGCGATTGGGCAGTAAGCGGACAGTAACCGCGTTGGGGCGTGCCTTGACCGAGCCGAAAGCCGCTTGTTTGCAGGGTTTTCCGGCCGTGGCCGAGGCACAGGCGGACCCGTGGTGATCGAGAAGCCGACCGCAAAGATGCCTGGATGACACCCTGACCGGTAGTCACACTTGGTTTGCTACCGACGGGCGGATCTGGCAGACCTCCAGCTGACGACCGGCTGAACCCACGCGTCCGCCAGCGCCGATGGATCGGTAGCCGGTGTTCAGTCGCCGATCGCCGCGATCAGGTCGGCAGCGAGCAAGGCCGCAGAGGCACCTGTGACGACCGGGTCGCCGACGAGTTGCTCAGCCCGGCCGGCCATCGTCGGCCCGAGGGCGGTCGGGCTGGCGAACAACTCTCGGAGGTAGTTGAGCGCTGTGCGGGTGGCTGTGCCGCAGAGCTCGTCGGCGGCGAGTTCGCCGAGGCGTGTGGCCACCTCGACCGCATCGGTTGCGACTAGCAGGCGGTAGATGTCGTGGGCGTCCTTGTCGACCAGGCGGCCTGACTGGTCTTTGCGCTCTCCGATCTTGTGCAGCTTGGCGACGAGCAGCGCCGCCGGGCCGGCGACGGCGACCGTCGCATCGCGCTCGTCGGCGGGATCGAGCGCCTTGATCGTCATCGGGGGGTTGTCGACGATCGCCGCCTCCAGGCCGGGGGTGCGGCGGGTGGCGTGGGCGCTGTGGGGCGGGATGCGGGCGCCACGGTGCCCGCCCTCCCCGGCCAGCGCCTCGGGGACCATCAGATCGACGGGAATGCCGTCGGAGGACAGCCAGCTACCAGGCTGCGGGTGCACGAGGTCGCGATGGAACTTGGCGGCGATCATTGCCTCCTCGATGCGGGGATTGTCGAGGAGCTCGCGGGGGTCGATGGCTAGGTCGCTGTCCTTGGTCGCCTCCGCGAGCGCTACGTCGGCTTCACCGGTGTGGAGATAGATCGCTTGGGCGCCGATCACCACCAGCGCGTCGCGACGGGCGGCGAGCGCCTCGAGCGCGTCGAGCAGCACCCGGCGGGCGGCGACGAGCAGGTCAGCGTCGCCAGGTGGGCTCATTGGCCTCCATCCAGTCAAGCAGCGCGGTCGCCTCGCTGGGGTTGCGTCCCGGTCCTGAGAGCAAGTCGACGGCGACCTGCGAGGCTGCGGCGACCCGCAGATCGTCGGCGGTCTCGCTGCGATCGAAGACGAAGCTGTCCTTGGCGGCGGCAAGGACGACGTTCGTGCCGCTCGGGGTCTCGCGCAGCCCGAGCGTCTCGCGCGCGCGGTCGGGATCGTCGACATAGAGCATCGCGAGCCGCGCCGGCGCGTAGGCGACCAGGCGCTCTGCGGCCAGCGAACCGGTCAGCACGTACTCTAGGTCGCCAACGGCGCGCAGTCGCTTCGTGAGTGCCTGAAGCCCTCGTGGCTCCAGGTAGGTGGTCACCGGGTTTGACTGCGCCAGACCGTAGTCCTCGCTCCAACGCATCAATAGCTGCCGCCAGCGCACGTCGCTGATCGGACCGTAGGCTTGGCGGGTCAGCAGGTCCTCGTTTTCGAGCAGCTCGACTACGCGGTAGGTGGTACCGGTCGAGGCGCCGGAGCACTCGACGAGCTCGGGCACGGAGTACGGGGGCGCGAAGTCGATCAGCGCTCGCACGACCCGCGCGGCGGGTCCGCCGGCCAGGCTGTCGCGGGGCCGGCCGCGGCCGCGCCACGGGTCGCGGTCTGCGCCGCGGTCCGTCAGGAACAGGGCCGGCCGGTCGCCGCGGATCTGCATGTTCCCGGTCGCGTCGATGTAGCCCGCGCCCGCGGCGGCGATCCGCGCTCGGGTTGCTGGTGCGAGGTAGCGGGCCACGATCACCGGAATCGCTGGCTCGCCGCGCCCGGCCGAGGCGAGCACGGGCTGCAGGCGCTCGAGGACGATCGGCACCTCGCGGGTGTTGAGCAGGCGCTTGGCCTCGATCACCAAGGCGAGCTGCTGGCCGTCGGGCGAGGCTATTCGCACGATCGCGTCGAGCCCGCGATCGCGGGATTCCGGCTGCTCCCCGACCTGCATCTCCCATGATCCGGGCAGGCGCTCGCGTAGCAGCGTGACGGCGCGGCGCACAAGGTCGGACTCCCGCTCAGGAGCGGGGATTCCACGAAAGTCCTGTTCTCTGTTGGTGACGGAGACTGGCATTTACGAGAAATATTAGCATATTCTTCTATGAAATCAATATTTTCCGTTGGCACCGGAATATGCGGATTACATCGAAGACTCCGCATCGGGGCGCGGGGAAGTGATGTTCATCACCGGCGATCCCCAACAATCGCGGATGGCTGTCGCGGTCTACGGCCGGTCCGCTTCCTCTGGCCCCAGGTCAGCGGCGGGCGCGCAGTCGTGTTCTTCGACGAGGGCCTTGAGCTTCTCGCGCTCTTGGGGGCTGTGGCGCATGATGTGGGCGTAGACGCGGAGGGTGAACGCGGGGTCGGTGTGCAAAGCGCTCGAGTCCACCCCGGATCTGACAAACTCCGTTCGCTGCGGGTGACGCGGATAGCGGAGGACCGGGACAATGGAGGCACGATCAGCGGGGACCGTGAAGCTCGGGCCGGCGGGGCCGCTGGGGTCTGTGCCAGCTCTCTCGGTGAACGATCGTCGTGTGCCGCGGATCCAGACGCTGACGCTGGGCTCGTGGCCGCTGCTGCTGGCCGCTGCGCTGCTGGCGCTGGCCGTCGGAACAGCGGTGCATGAGAGCTTTCCCGGTAGGCGCTCCGTAGGCGCTACCCACGTGCAGGCCCACCGCTTTTCGCACGCTGGCCTGCAGAGTCTCCCCGTAGCTGCTCAAGGGCCTGTGTCCGCGGCCCTGGGGGCTGAAGGTCAGGCGGATCGGGTTAGCCGCCCCGGGGGACGATTCACAGCGTCGAGCCCTCTACAGCACCTGAGCACAAGCTTCACCCGTTCGGGGGTATCGGTGCGCTCGGGGACGACCGACGTCGGACTCAGTCTGCTCGCCGTCGGATACCGCTCGCGCCGCTGGCGCGGGTGGCGCCGAGCGCTCATGCAAACCGGATCCTCTACCAGCACCCTGGCCTGGACGAGTGGTATGCGAACGGCCCGCTCGGCCTCGAGCAAGGATTCACCATCCCTCGTGCGCCAAGTGGGCACCCGGATGGGCCTTTGACGCTCTCGATGCTGCTCTCCAGCAATGTGAAGGTCTCGCTTTCCAGGGGCGGGCAGAACATCCTCATCAGTCGTGCCGGCAAGGCCGTCCTGCGCTACACGGGCCTGCTGGCAACCGACGCCAGCGGGCGCACGTTGCACAGCTGGCTTGCGCTTGACGGCGGGCGGCTGCTGCTGCGGGTCAATACGGCCGGCGTGCGCTATCCGCTGCGGATCGACCCCTTGATCCAGCAGGGCGAAAAGCTCACCGCCGCGGACGAGGCCGGAGAGGGCAAGTTCGGCACGATCGTTGCGCTCTCCGCCGACGGCGACACCGCGCTGATCGGCGGCTGGAACGACAACAGTGTGCTCGCCGGAAACAGGGATTACAGCGGCAAGGGCGCGGCGTGGGTGTTCACGCGCTCTGGTTCCACCTGGACTCAGCAGGGCGAAAAGCTCACCGGCACAGGCGAGACCGGAGAAGGCAGGTTTGGCGTAAGCGTTGCGCTCTCCGCTGATGGCAACACGGCGTTGATCGGCGCGCTCGACGACAACAGCACCAGAGGCGCGGCGTGGATGTTCACGCGCGCGGGCTCCACCTGGACCCAGCAGGGCGCAAAGCTCACCGGCGGTGGCGAGGGCGGAGAAGGCGAATTCGGTACAAACGTTGCGCTCTCCGCCGACGGCGACACGGCGCTGATCGGCGCCTGCGCGACAACGGTGGCGCCGGCGCGGCGTGGGCCTTTGTGGATCCGCCCGCCCCGACGACGGGCGCGGCGACGGGCGTCGGCGAAACCGGCGCGACCCTCAACGGAACCCTCGCTGCCGGAGGCTCGAGCACGGCGTACTTCCAGTACGGCACGACCGCGACCTACGGGGGCTCCACTGCCACCCAGAACGTTGGCGCTTCCAGCAGCCCGAGTCCACTTGCGGCCGCCATCGGCGGGCTTGCGCCGGGAACGACCTACCACTTCCGACTCGTCGCCGAGAACTCCGGTGGAGTGGTCTACGGCGGCGATCAGATGTTTACGATCGAAGTCCCGGGCGCAATCTCCACGACCGAATCGATCACCACCCCGCCGGCCCACCCCGCCTCCCCGCCCGTCACTCCCCCGTCGCCGTCGGTACCCAGCGAGACGTCTCTGCCTCCTGCGGTGCAGCACGCAAATCAGTCCACGACGAGATGGCGTGAGGGCAATCGGCTCGCCAGCATCAGCCGCGCGAAGATCCCTATTGGAACGACCTTCTCGTTCTCGCTCAACGAGCAGGCAACCGTGACCTTCAGCTTCGCCGCGAGCGTCAGCGGCCGCAAGGTTGGCGGCGAGTGCGTCAGGCAGACCGGGAAGAATCGCCGCAAGCCCGCCTGCAGGGGCACCGCGACGGCGGGTACGCTCACCTTCACGGGCCACAGTGGCACCAACAAGGTGGCGTTCCAGGGTCGCATCTCGCCCGTAGAGAAGCTCAAGCCGGGGCGTTACACGCTTGTGATTACGGCCACCAACTCTGCCGCAGTGCGCTCTGCGTCGAAGTCGCTGAGCTTTACGATCGTGAAGTAACCAGGTGGGATCTTGGCTAGGACGCTGACCGCGGTGCGGGACCGCGCCCCCGAGCTGGCGAGGCTCCTGGCCGCGCCTGGTCGTCTGGGCTCGCGATGGCGAAGCTGATCTACTCAGCGCTCACGTCGCTCGATGGCCATGTGGAGGACACGGACGGCAGGTTCGACTGGGCCAAGCCCGATGAGGAGGTGCACGCGTTCGTCAACGATCTCGAGCGCCCGATTGGGACCTACCTGTACGGACGGCGGATGTACGAGACGATGGTCAGCTGGGAGACGGTGAGCGCCGGTGACGATCAGCCGCTCGTGGTGCGGGACTTTGCCGAGATCTGGCGAGCGGCCGAGAAGATCGTCTACTCGGGGACGCTCGATGCGGTGTCGAGCGCGAGAACCCGGATCGAGCGCGCATTCGACCCAGAGATGATCCGGCGGCTGAAAGCCAGTACGGAGCACGACCTCACAGTTGGCGGTGCCGAGCTCGCCGGCCAGGCGATCCAGGCTGGATTGGTCGACGAGCTCAGCTTGTTCCTCGTGCCGCTCGTTACCGGAGGCGGCAAGCGCTCACTTCCCAGCAACGTCCACCTATCACTCGACCTGCTGGCCCAGCGACGCTTCGCCAACAACGTCGTCTACCTGCATTACGGCGTCAGACACTAAACACATGAGCCGCCCGCTGGCTTGCTCTTCAGCGCGGCGTGCCCCGTCGTAGCCCCCAAATCGTTGTCTGGCAGTGCGTGGCGAACTCCGCGTCACACGCCCCTCTCCACTTCTAATTTATACCGCACACGAGACCTTCATGAAGCCTCGGGTCGTGCCGCATAATCGCCCGTCGCAGGTCAGAACCTACGAAAATGGGAGGAGCCGACAATGCGTATGACCGAGCATGCTGTGGTGATCGCCGGAGGTGGTCCGGCGGGGATGATGCTGGCGGCTGAGTTGGCGTTGGCGAAGGTCGACGTCGCGGTCGTCGAGCGGCGTCCCGATCACGTGCTCGTCGGCTCTCGGGCCGGCGGTTTTCACTCCCGCACGATCGAGGTGCTCGATCAGCGTGGGGTCGCCGATCGTTTCCTCGCGGAGGGTCAGGTGGCTCAGGCCGCGATGTTCGCCACGACCGTGTTGGACATGAGCGACTTCCCGACGCGTCATCCGTATTCGCTCGGGATCTGGCAGAACCAGATCGAGCGGATCATGGCCGCCTGGATCGCCGAGCTGCCGGTGCGGATCTATTACGGATGTGAGGTGACGGGCTTCGCGCAGGACGACACCGGCGTCGACGTCGAGCTGGCCGACGGCCAGTCGCTGCGGGCGCAGTATCTCGTCGGATGCGACGGAGGACGCAGCCTGATCCGTAAAGCAGCCGGCATCGAGTTCCCCGGGTGGGATCCGACGAGGAGCAACCTGATCGCCGAGGTCGAGATGGCCGAGGAGCCGGAGCTGGGCATCCGCCGCGATGACAAGGGCGTCCATGGCATCGGCAGGTTGGAGTACGAGATCCGCGACGGCGAGGTGGTCTACATGGATGGGGGGCCGGTGCGCGTCGTCGTGACCGAGCAGCAGCTCGGGCCTAGCAGCGAGCCCACCCTGCGCGATCTGAGCGAGGCGCTCATCGCCGTGTACGGCACCGACTTCGGGGTCCACAGTCCCACGTGGATCTCCAGGTTCACCGACATGACACGTCAGGCAGCGGCCTACCGCGCTGGACGCGTCCTACTCGCCGGCGACTCAGCGCACGTGCACTACCCGGCCGGTGGACAGGGCCTCAGCCTCGGTGTGCAGGATGCCGTGAATCTGGGATGGAAGCTGGCCCAGGTCGTCAACGGGATCTCCCCGGAGAGCCTCCTGGATACCTATCAGGACGAGCGCCACCCGGTCGCTGCCCGCGCGCTCCAGCACACGATGGCTCAGACCGCGCTCCAGCGCCAGGACGAGCGCATCGAAGGCCCTCGTCGATGTCATATCGGAGCTGGCGAGCATGGACGAGCCTCGCAAACACCTCGCCGGGATCATCTCCGGGCTAGACATTCACTACGACCTCGGCGAGGGCCACCCCCTACTCGGACGCCGCATGCCCGACCTGGACCTCGTGACCGCCAATGGCCCGCTGCGAGTCTTCGAACTGCTGCACGACGCCCGGCCGGTGCTGCTCAACCTCGGTGAGCCCGACAGCTTTGACATCACCCCATGGGCAGACCGCGTCCAGCTGATCGACGCTGAATATGACGGTGTGTGGGAGCTTCCGGTACTCGGCGCGGTCACAGCTCCCACCGCCGTGCTGATCCGGCCCGACGGATACGTCGCCTGGGTCGGAAAGCCAGCCGACCCCGGACTCCCCGAGGCGCTAACCACCTGGTTCGGACCACCTACCACGGCGTGACCCGCCAGGTGCCAAGATAAATCTGCTTGCATGCTCTGCTCATCTCGGGAACCGCAAAAGGGAGGATGGTCTGATGGCTAAGCCGTTCAAAGGCACCATCAACGTCGATATCCGCGACTCGGAGCCGGACTGGTCGCCGTTTGAGCCTCCGAAGGCTCCGGATGGGTCGCCCAACGTCCTTTACATCGTGCTCGATGACGTTGGCTACTCGGCAATGAGCTGTTACGGCGGGCCGATCGAGACGCCGAACATCGACAGGATCGCCGCCCAGGGCGTCCGTTACACGCAGTGGCACACGACCGCCCTGTGTTCGCCTACGCGCTCGTGCCTGCTGACCGGACGCAACCACACGCGCAACGGCATGGCCTGCATCACCGAGGCCGCCATCGGCTTTCCCAACGCGAGCGGTACGGTGCCGCCTGAGAACGGCATGCTCCCTGAGATCCTCGGCGAGCAGGGATGGAACACCTTCATGGTCGGCAAGTGGCATCTGTGCCCAACCGACGAGATGAACCTCGCGTCCACGCGCCGCAACTGGCCAAGCGGCCGTGGTTTTGAGCGCTGGTACGGGTTCCTCGGCGCCGAGACGAATCAGTGGTATCCCGATCTGGTTCACGACAATCACCCGGTCGATCAGCCGAGCACCCCTGAGGAGGGCTATCACCTCACCGAGGATCTCACCGACAAGGCGCTTGAGTTCATCAAGGACGCCAAGGCGGTAGCCCCGGAAAAGCCGTTCTTCCTCTACTACGCGCCGGGGGCCTGTCATGCACCCCATCACGCGCCCAAGGAGTGGATCGAGAAGTTCAAGGGCCGCTTTGACGTGGGCTATGAGGCAATGCGCGAGCAGACCCTCGCCAAGCAGAAAGAGCTCGGCATCGTGCCGCCTGACACGGCGCTCCCGCCGATCAATCCGCTCGGCACGCCCGAGACGCGCTCAAGCGCTGACGGCAAGCCTTTCCCGGAGATCGATACGACGCGCCCGTGGGACTCGCTGGAGGATGAGGAGAAGCGGCTGTTCGCGCGGATGGCCGAGGTCTACGCGGGTTTCCTCGGCCACGCCGATCAGGAGATCGGGCGCCTGCTCGACTACCTGGAGCAGAACGAGCTGCTCGAGAACACCCTGGTGGTTGTGGTGTCGGATAACGGCGCCAGCGGCGAGGGCGGCCCGAACGGCTCGGTCAATGAGATGAAGTTCGCCAACGGGGTCCCCGACGACCTGGCGGCTAACCTCGCGCAGATCGAGGACCTCGGCAGTCCGAAGACCTACAACCACTACCCGACCGGCTGGGCGATGGCCTTCAACACGCCCTTCAAGATGTGGAAGCGCTACGAGTTCAACGGGGGAACGTCCGACCCCTGCATCATCTCCTGGCCGGCCGGTACGAAGGCGCGCGGCGAGGTGCGTGAGCAGTACTACCACGCGATCGATCTCGCTCCGACGATCCTCGATGCTCTCGGGGTCGGCGCTCCCGCGTCTGTCAAGGGTCACGTGCAGACGCCTTTCGACGGGGTCAGCATGCTCGACAGCATCGATGACGCCTCGGCTCAGTCGCAGCGCAGGACGCAGTTCTACTCGATGCTCGGCTCCCGTTCGATCTGGCACGAGGGCTGGAAGGCGGTGACGACGCATCCGACGATGGCCGGCTGGAGTGACTTCAACGCGGACGATTGGGAGCTCTACAACACCGACGTCGATCGCTCGGAGCTCAACAACCTCGCCTCCGCCCAGCCGGAGAAGCTCAGGGAGCTCGTCAACATCTGGTTCGCGCAGGCTGGCGCGAATGGGGCGTTCCCGCTGGACGATCGCTCACCTGTTGAAATCCTCACCACGCCGCGGCCGCAGCTCGCGGCCGCCCGCGAGCGTTACGTGTACTACCCCGATGCGGCGCCTGTCAGCGAGTGGCAGGCGGTCAACACGCGCAACCGCTCGTTCGTCATCGGCGCGCTCGTCGATCTGCCCGCGCCCGGAGCGCACGGCGTGCTGTTTGCGATCGGCTCGCGCTTCGGCGGCCACGCGCTGTACGTCAAGGACAATCGCCTGCACTACGTCAACAACTTCGTGGGCATCACCGAGCAGCTGATCGTCGGCTCGGAGGACCTGCCGACTGGTGAGAACCTGATCCTCTCCGCGTCCTTTGAGAAGGAAGGGCAGGAGCCCAGTTGCGCCGCGGGCACGCTCTCGCTCTACCACGGCGAGAAGCAGGTGGGCGAGGAGAAGATCAAGACTCAGCTGGGGGCGTTCGCGGTCGCCGGCGCGGGCTTGTATGTCGGCCGCCACGGCGGCGAGCCGCTCACCGAGGACTATCCGGGTGCTGCCCCCTACAGGTTCACCGGTGGGACTCTCAATCGAGTCGTGATCGATGTCAGCGGCGAGCCGTATGTCGATCTCGAGCGTGAAGCAGAGACGCTGCTCAAGCATCAGTGACGCGCGGCATCGCCTGGAACTCACAACGACGGCTCAGCCGGGGTAAAAGGCGCCCGTCCCCGCTACCCCTTGGCCGGGAGGGTTCGGGCGAACGCCACGCCACGCCGTACCCACGCGCCGAGCTGGCGCTTGCTCGCGAATCCCTCCGTGGCGACGAGAATCCAGCCTTTCATCGGCCGGCCGGTCATGTCGAAGATGCGTGTGTTAGGTCGAGCGAGCGCCTCATCAGAGGCATCCGCGCCGACCCGCACCATCAGCTCCCCGCCACTTGAGATCCCGACCGCCATGTTGCCAGCGAGCATGAACGCCAGCCCGCCGAACATGGCCTTCTCCGTCACGCCGTGCTCGTCAGCGAGCTGCTCGCGGATGCGATGGGCGAGTTCGTCGTCATAGGCCATCTCAGGGTGGGGGCCCGATGCGTGTCAGGCCTCGAGTTCGAGCTTCACCTCACACATGTCCACGGAGGCGCGGACACCCGGAGTCTCGGAGGCGTCCATCGCGCCGAACGCCTGGTCACCTGCACGCATGTCCTCGGCCGTCGCAAAGTACTGCAGGACGACAGCTGTGCTCTGCGCCTCGTCGAGCATTATCTTCAAGCCGGTGGCGGGCACGCCCGGAGGTGGTCCGTCTGACTCCTTGATGCGGGCCAGCAACGCCTCCATCCGCTCGGCGTTCACGTCGGTGAATCTCACGGTACGTACAAACATTGGGAGCCTCCTCGGGTTCGGTAGGCACCAACATACACCCAAGCTGCGCGCTCACCATCTCATGTCTGATCTTAATCATGAGGGGTGAGCCTTTAACGTTCTTGGGGTGGCGGAGCAGGTCCCGGCGGTAGGTAACGTGCTCGACGCGATTGAGCGTCGTGACTGGAGGCGCCTGCAGCGGCTGCTCCATCCCGACATTCACTGGATCACTGCGGTCGAAGAGCATCTGCACGGTATAGGCGAGGTGATTACACGACTCTCCAATGACCCGCCGCCAGCTCCTCCCTCATACCACGAGGTTCGCGACGGGTTGATGTACCGCTGGATCGACTGCCCGGGCTGACTGGCCCAGTCTGAGCTCTAGTTGTCTTCGCGGATGATGCAGCGGAAGCCGAGATGACTGGTTGAGGTGTCGATTGCCTCGGGCTGGCGGGCCGCGGGGCGGTAGCGCAGGCAGTAGCTCGGTGCGCAGAGGTGCGAGCCGCCCTTGATCACGCGCCGGGGAATATGCGCGCCGGGACGTCCGAAGTCATAGCTCGCGTCGGGTGTCTCCATGTGTGGATTGAGTGGTGGCTGGCAGCAGGGACTTGGGGTCGCCTCGGAGCTGCTTGGGGTTCCTTCGGGGCTCGGGTCTGGGGTCGAGTGGGTGTGGGCCGCGTAGTAGTCGGTCGTCCACTCCCACACGTTCCCCGTGACGTCGTAGAGCCCATAGCCGTTGGCGGGGAACAGGCCCACGGGCGATGTGCCGCGCCATTGCTTCGCGCCCGTGTTGCGCCACGGGAACTCGCCCTGCCAGAAGTTCGCCATCAACTCGGCGTCCGGCTGTTCCTTGTTGCCCCACGCGAACACCGCGTCTTCGAGGCCGCCGCGGGCCGCGTACTCCCACTCGGCCTCACTTGGCAGCTGCTTGCCCGCCCAGCTCGCGTATGCCTCGGCGTCCTCGAAGGCGATATGGGTGACGGGATGGTCGGCTCGCCGAGAGTTCTCGCTGTTCGGTCCCCAGGGGTGTCGCCAGTTCGCGCCCGGTAGGTAGGCCCACCAGCGGCCCGGGTCGTTCAGCGGCACCGGGCCGGGCGTCGGGTGAAATACGACCGATCCCGCGCGCAGGAGTGAGGGATCGGCATCGGGATAGCTGGCCGCATCGGGCACGCGCTCGGCGAGCGTGACGTATCCGCTCTCCTCGATGAAGCGCGCGAATTGCGCAACCGTCACCGGGCCGCGGTCGATTGCGAAGCCGCTGACCTCCACCTCGCGCGCCGGGGCCTCTTCGGGATAGAAGTCATCCGAGCCCATCTGGAAGCGACCCGCCGGGATCTGAACCATGTGCTCGCGACTCATCTACAGGATCGTAGACAGACCGTCTCGAATGGTGGCGTGGATGTCTACATGGAGGGGTTGTTCTTGGAGAGGTTTGTTCTGAGATGGCGGGATAGTCGATGGACCACTGCTGTATCACGCGTGATACCATGTACATATGGCTGAGGTCAGCATCCGAGACCTACGCAACCACGGCGGCGATGTGGTGGATCGTGCCGCGCGCGGAGAGCAGATCACGATCACCCGTTCGGGCAAGGCGGTCGCCGAGCTGCGCGCGATATCACCTCCTGCACTCTCCGCGGAAGCTCTACTGCGTCGCTGGCAGCGGCTGCCGCGCGTAGATCCCGCCGTATTTCGTGAGGATCTTGACCGGCTGCTGGACTCAAGCCTGTGAGCGCCGAGGTGCTGCCCGCGCGCGGCATCCTCGACACCTCGACCGTCATCCTCCTGGAGCGGCTCACCGATGCGACAGCGCTACCCACGGAACCGCTGATTACTGCCGTGACGCTCGCTGAGCTCTCGGTTGGGCCACTGGTCGCCAAGAGTGAGGGCGAACGTGTCGCGCGCCAATCTCAGCTTCAGCAGGCCGAGGCCGACTTCGAGCCGCTCCCCTTCGATGCCAGTGCTGCACGGGCGTTCGGACGCGTGGCCGCCTCGCTGCGGCGCTCCGGGCGCAAGGCCACCGCGCGGACCTACGACGCGATGATCGCCGCCACGGCCCTCGCCAACAACCTGCCCCTCTACACCTGCAATCCCACCGACTTCAGCGGCATCGACGGGCTCCACGTGGTCGCCATCCCGGTGCCTGAATGATTGCCTCGTTGGCAGATGGTGCCTCCCTTGGCGTCTGATCGGCGGAGGACGATCACGGCGAGACTGACACCGTGACTCATGCCTGAGCATGCCCCACATCCTGTTTTCGCGCGCATCTATACGAAGGTGGCAGAAATAAGCGAGCGTCGCGGCGGGGCCGATCATCGCCGTAAGCTGCTCGCGGGCTTGAGCGGCCGCGTGATTGAGGTGGGCGCGGGCAGCGGTGCGAACTTCTCCCACTACCCGGCTTCGGTCAGGGAGGTCATCGCCGTGGAGCCCGAGCAGTATCTACGAGAGCGCGCTCAGCGCGCGGCAGCTCACGCTCCGGTTTCCGTCTCTGTTTTGGAGGGGGGTGCTGAGCATCTTCCCGGCGAGGAGGGGTCTTTTGATGCCGGGGTTGCCGCGCTTGTGCTCTGCACGGTGCCCGACCAGTCTTCGGCGCTGGCGGAGCTTTACCGCGTCATTCGGCCTGGCGGGGAACTGCGCTTCTATGAGCACGTCATCGCACACCCAGCATGGGAGGCGCGCTTTCAGAAGCTCGCCGACGCGACCTTTTGGCCTCATGTCGCGGGCGGCTGTCATCTGGCCCGCGACACCACCAGTGCAATCGAGCACGCCGGCTTCGTGATCGAGGCCTGCCAGCGCTTCCCATTCAGTCCCGCGCCCTTGCTGCCAGCAGATCCACACATTCTCGGGGTGGCCCGGCGGCCCGCGTACCGGGCTCGGTCGCGATGAGTGGGAGGGACTACCGCGGCAGCTAGAGCAGCTCGGCGATGCGCTTGGCCGCCTTGGCGGCGCCGTCGGTCTCCACGTCGCGGTAGTCGACCTCGCTGCCGATCTCCTGCGCGATCGCCGCCGCGATCTGCTCAGGCGGGGAGTCCTCGTAGTCCATGTGGCGGCCGGCGCCGTAGCGTTCGAGGCGATGGCGTACGTGGAAGTTCTGCTCGAAATGGAGGCGTAGTGGGAAGTAGAGGAATGGCCGCTTCAGTGCGGTCAGCTCCATCGACGTCGTTAGGCCGCCCTGTACCACGGCCAGGTCGCAGGCGGCCAGATGCCGGTAGAGGTTGTGCACATATGGGACCACCTCAAGCCCGGGATGGGAGGGAAGTGACTTGGGGTCGATGCGGGGTCCGGCGACGACGATCATGCGCAGGTCCGAGACACGCTCCTTGGCCTGGGGGTAAGCGGCGATGACCCGCCGTAGCAGGTTCTCCCCCACGCCTGAACCGCCGACGGTAACGATGCATACGCGCTCGTCATCGCTGTAGCCGAGCTCCGCGCGCAGCTTGGTGCGATCACTGAGGCCCGCCGGGTCAAAGCCTGTCACGTAGCCGGTGAAGTCATAGTTGCGCTCGGCCCAGTCGCGGATCATCGGCAGCCCGGGCCCGAAGCGCTTCGGGACGATGTCATCGGGGTTACCCACGAACAGTGAGAGGTCGCGGACCTCAGGATGCTCGGCGATGTGGTCGATTCTCTGAGCGTTGAAGTCGGCGGTCAGGAAGCTTTCCCGCGCGTCCCCGTCGTCCATCGGCAGGAAGCCGACGAAGTCGCTCAACCACACGTACGGCACGCGCTTCTCGCGCGGGTTCTCGTGCAGGTGGTAGTCGAGCTCCCATGCCTCGTCTCCGATCCACAGGTCATAGCGATCCTCGCGCACGACATCGTGGAAGACCATGAAGTTGGCCGCGAGGATCTCGTCCATGCGGCGGATGGCGTGGAACGCGTGCAGGTCGTGCTCGATGGACTCCGATTCGATGTGCTTGGACTCGTTGGCCAAATGCACGCTCGCAGGATGGATGCGCTCACCCTCGGCCTCGAGTACCCGCGTGACGGGGTCCTGGGCCAGCCAGTCGATCTGCAGGTCCGGGTGCAAGCTCCGCAGCTCACGGGCGATCGCCACGTCGCGCCGCGCGTGACCGAGCCCGATCGGCGAAGAGACGTACAGGGCGCGCGGACGGCCATCGGGGCGGTAGACCGTGGGATCCCTGGGGGTATGCGGTCGTCCGAAAGCCTGCTCGGAGAATTCGCGCAGTGCCAGGTTGAACCGCACCGGCTTGCGGGCCTGCAGGAAGTGCCCGCCGCCGTGCACCGCTTCCAGGCGCCCTCCGCTGAGGCGGGCAAGCGCGCGGGCGTCGCGCGGCGGTGTGATCCTGTCGCGCTCGCCCGAGACCACCAGCACCGGGCAGTCCAGATTCTCGGCTGCCTCGCGCAGGGTGCGCCGGTCACGCAAGTATGAATCGTGTTCCAGCGTCGTGCCCACTATCTCGGGGTCCGTTTCGAGCGCCCATCCCGCCGCGTCTTCGATGACCTTGGGCGAGTGTGGCTCCGGCAGGGTGCGCGAGACGAACCATTCCGCGGACTTGAGGTAGTTATGGCGCCAATGGGCCGGGCTCATGTGCGCCCACCAAGTCGGCGAGGGCAGGTGAAAGCGCCGGGAAAAGGAGATGGCCCATGGGTGCAGCAGAAACGACAGGTGCGACGGCGTGTACGGGAACAGTGGACCGAGGAAGACCGCGCCCAGCACTCGCTCGGGGGCCAGCCGCGCCAGCTCCAGCTGGTACTGCGCGCCCGTCGAGAGGCTTGCCATCACCGCGCGCTCCGTGCCGCTCGCATCCATCACCGCCAGGCAGTCGCGAGCGAACTCTGTCGGCGCGTAGCGCCGTGAATCACGGCAGCGATCGGAGCGCCCATTGCCGAGACCGTCCATGCTCAGCACCCGGAAGTGGCGCGCGAGATAGTGAATCTGCATCTTCCAGTAAAGGGCGTGGACCAGCGACCACGTCGGCAGCAGGAAGATGGTCTGCTCGCCTTCGCCGTAGACCTCGTAGAACAGTCGCTGGCCGTCGCGCTCGATAAAGCCTTCGCTGTCGGGGTAGCGCGCGCGGCTCTGCGCCGGTGCGGCGCGGAGCGCCTCCGCGTCGAGTGGCGGTGCTTTCGCGTCGCTGCGCGGTGCTTGCGCGTCGTGTGGCCGTGGTGGTCTCATCCTGGTGATGGTCCTCATGTTTACGCTCCTATGCCTTGAGCTCGTACAGCGCCGAGCAGGGGTTCTCGATCGGGAGCCTGCGAAAGCGCGTGAAGCCGGCCGCGTAGGCCAACTGGCGCGCCTTCTCTTCTCTCGTACCGCCCTCTGCGCCGTCGCCGCCTTTGACGAGCGATGTCGTCATGCGGCAGAGTGTGTTCGTGTTGTAGAGCAGCCCGCCAAGTGGGTTGCGATTCTCCTCCTCCTCGCCGCCCGCATTCATCTCAAGCATCAGATAGGTGCCGTCTACTCGTAACGCCGCACGGATCGCGCTCATCAGCCCGATCGGGTCCGCGCAGTCGCGCACCACATCGAACGTCGTTATGAGGTCGAACCTATCCTCGGGTAACGCGGCGCTGTCGCCGATCCGCTCGACGAATGCTTCGAGCTTCTCCTCCTCACGCCGCGCCTTGGTAGCCATCTCTGCCTCCTTCGTGGTTAGGCCTTGCACAAGTAACTGTCCCAGGGCTCCGTGGCGCCACCGCGAAGCGCGCGTGAATCCCCGAAGTGCGGGTGAATCCACGTAGGCTTCGCCGATGTTGCGCATCAGGCTGCTGGGGGAGATGACCCTCGAAGTGGATGGCAGGTCTCTGGAGTTGCCTGCCAGCCGGCGGGCACGTTCGCTACTTGGCGTGCTTGCCTTGGAGCGACGCTCACACCCTCGCGGCCAGCTTGCGGCGCGCTTCTGGCCCGACGTGCTCGACGAAAGCGCGCGCACCAGCCTGCGTAGCGCCCTATCGGCTCTGCGTCGCCCGCTCGGCGCGGATGCCGATCGCTACCTCCTCACCACCCGCGACGCGGTTGCCCTTGCCGGCCCGGATCAGGTCTGGACTGACGTGGGCGAGTTCGACCGGCTGCTCGCGGAGGGCCGTCTGGAGGACGCGCTTGAGCTCTCGCGGGGCGATCTGCTCGAGGATCTTGATGATGACTGGGTCTACGAGCGACGCGACGAGCACCGCGCGCGCGTGGTGGCCCTGCTTGAGCGCATGGCCGCCGCCGCCGAGGCCGCCGGAGATCTTGCGGCGGCGCTTGCTCTCACGCGTCGTCAGGTCGCGCTCGACCCACTTTCCGAGGACGCCCACCGTGAGTTGATTCGCCGTCTGGCCGCGAACGGTGATCGCTCGGCGGCGCTCACGACATACCGTCGCCTCGCTGACCGTTTTGCCTCCGAGCTTGGGATTGTGCCCTCGCCGGCTACGCGCGAACTGGTCGAGAGTATCCGCGCTGCGGAAGAGGCCCCGTCTGTGGCACCCGGGTCATCGGTCCCGGCACCGTCTGTGGCGCCCGGGTCTCCAGGGTCGCTCGGGGAGCTCCGATCGCCTGGGTCGCTGGGCGAGGTCGGAGCGGCCGTCCCTGCACCGGCGGCTGAACGGACGAGCGGCACGGTGACGCTGCTGTTCACCGATCAGGTCGGCTCAACCGAGACCCTCCAGAGGCTCGGCGACGAGGAGGGGGAGCGTCTGCGGCGTGCCCACTTCGGCCTGCTGCGCGAGGCGGCGGCCATGCACCATGGTGAGGAGGTCAAGAACCTTGGCGACGGCCTCATGGTCGCGTTCGTCAGCGCGATTGACGCCCTTGCATGCGCGATCACCATTCAGCAGGCCGTCCATCGTGCCGCTGCCAGTGGCGAGTTCGCGTTCGCGGTTCGCATCGGTCTCAACGTCGGCGAGCCGATCCGCGATGAGGGCGATTATTTCGGCACGCCCGTGGTGATCGCCAAGCGGCTCTGCGATGCCGGTGCCCCAGGCCAGATCCTCGTCTCGGAGTTGGTACGTGCGTTGATCGGCACCCGCGGTGGGTTCGCCTACCGCGCGCTTGGAGCTGTCCCGCTGAAGGGCGTCGCCGACCCGGTCCCCGCCTGTGAGGTGATCTGGGAGCCCTCGACCGAGGCGCGCGTCCCTCTGCCTCCGCTGCTGGCGGGCGATGACCGCGGCAGCTTCGTTGGCCGCTCTGATGTGGGCGCCGCGCTGGATGCGGATTGGGCCGTCGTGCGCGAGGGCAGCTTGCGCGTCGTCGTGCTCGCGGGCGAGCCCGGTATCGGTAAGACGCGCCTGGCCCGGGAGTTCGCCCGCGCGGCGCACGAGCAGGGCGCGACCGTGCTGGCGGGCAGCTGCCACGAGGAGACCCTCGTCCCCTACCAGCCGTTCGTGGAGGCTCTGCGCCACTACATCGCCTGCTGCCCTCCCGCCGAGCTGGCCGTACAGATCACCCCGCGGCGCGCGCAGCTCGCCGCGATCGTGCCCGAGCTTGAGGACTCGCGCTCTCCTTACGGCCCTACGGGCCTTGGCGCCGAGCAGGAGCGCTTCCGCCTGTTCGAGGCCGTCTCCTCGCTGCTGGCCGACGCTGCGCATCTGCGCCCGCTCGTGCTGTTCCTGGATGACCTGCACTGGGCCGACCAGTCGAGCCTGCTGCTGCTTCGTCATCTCGCACGCTCACAGCAGCGCGCGCCCTTGATGGTCCTCGGCACCTACCGGCCGCTCGAGGTCGACGATCAGCACCCGCTGGCCGAAGCGCTCGCGGAGCTGCGCCGCGCGCGGGCCGTGCAGCGGCTTCCCCTGGCCGGGCTCGGCGAGGCCGAGGTCGCGGAGTTGATCGCGGGTCGCACCGGACAGCAGGCGCCGCGCGGCTTCGTGCGCCGCGTCGCCGATCGCAGCGAGGGCAACCCCTTCTTCATCGAGGAGCTGCTGTACGACGTCGGCGCGCAGTCCGATTGGGATCTCGCCGCCGGTGGTGTGCCGGACAGCGTCAGGGACCTGCTGCTGCGCCGTCTGCGTGGCCTGGGCGATGACTGCCGCCAGGCGCTTTCAGTGGCCGCCGTCGTGGGTCGCGATTTCGAGCTCGACGTGCTCGGGCGTGTCCTTGAGCACCCTCGCGATCGTCTCATCGACCTGGTCGAGGAGGCGATCGACGCCGGTGTGCTCGTCGAGCCCGCGCAGTCGGTGGGGCGACTCAGCTTCTCCCATGCGCTCTTTCGCGAGACCATCTACGAGCAGCTTTCGGCAACCCGCAGGGCAGCGATTCACGGGCGGATTGCCGCGGCGATCGAGGAGGTGCCCACCGACCGTCCCGACGAGCGCGCGGGCACGCTCGCCTACCACTACCGCGCCGCCGGCGATCTGCGCAAGGCGTTTGACTACTACCGCCGCGCCGTCACCGCCGCCGAACGGGTGCACGCCCAGGAGACCGCGCTCGAAGAATCTGCAGGGAGCGATCGTCGCGGGCGAGATGCTCGGCATGACGGCTGCCACCGAGCAGACGATCCGCGACCTCTACCGCGCGCGTGCCTGGACGCTGGAGATGCTCGGCGAGTATGAGCGGGCGCTCAGCGACCTCGAGCACGCGCTGGAGGGTGCATGCGCCGCGGGCGACCGCCTCAGCGAGATGCGGGTGCGCAATGCGCTGGGACAGCATTGGCACGTGCTCGATCCGCAGGTCTCTCGGCGCTGCCATGAGGAGGCCTTGCGGATCGCCGAGGAGCTTGGTGACGAAGCCGCCCAGGTCAGTGCGCTCAACCGCCTTTCGCTGGTGCTCGCCAACGAGCTGGAGTTCGCCGAGGCCGTTGTGCTGGGCGAGCGCGCGCTCCAGATCGCCCGCGGCGCCGGCGATGACATTGCCGTCAGCCAGGCGATGGACGGCCTCAAGTTCACCGCGCTCCAGCTCGGCGACCTGGAGCGCCTTGAGGAGCTCTGTGCCGAGCTCGAGCGCGCCCAACGCCAGCGCGGCGACCTGTGGTACCTGCAGTGGACGCTGTGCGAGTCCTGCTACGTGCCGCTGGAGCGCTGTCAATGGCCAGACGCGCAGAGGCGTATCGAGGAGGCGCTCGCCATCAGCGACCGCGTCGGGTATCGCGCCGCCGGCGTCCTGGTCCGCGACACGGCCAGCCACATAGCTCGCTGCCGCGGCGACTACGCACGATCTCTGGCGTTCGCTCGCGATGCGTTTGCCCGCGCGGACACTCCGGATGCCTCCTGGCTGGGCTGGGCCGCGGCCGGTCTCGCGGCCCCTTTGCTGGATCTGCGCGCCACCGAGGAGGCCATTGCCGTGCTGGAACGCGGGCTCGCCGCCGCCGAGCGCCACCGTGCGCGCGGACAGACCTTTTGCTGCCTTGGTGCGCTCTCTTGCGCCTTGCGCCTGGCCGGCGCCGAGACCGAGGCGCGTGCGCTCGCGCAGCGCGCGCAGCTGATCGCGGAGCAGGTCACGACGCCCCCGGGCAGAGTCGATTTCTGGGGCGAGCAGGCTTACTTCGCGATCGCCGAGACCCACCTTGCCGACGGCGACATCGAGCGCGCCGAGCAGGCAATGCGAACTCGGCTGCAAGCGTGGGAACGCAGCGGGGCGCGGCGTTCGATTGCCGTGAGCACCGTCTTCCTCGCTCGCTGCGCCGAGGCTCGCGGTGACTGGACCGCGGCAGGGCGGATGTTGGGCCAGGGCGCCGAGGCGGCCGGCGAGGACGGGCTGCTCCGCGAGCGTTGGCAGATCGAAGCCGGCCTTGCCCGTGTGGCCGCCGCGACGGACGATCCCGCACAGGCTGAGGTTCACACCCAGCGCGCCCGCGAGCTGATCGACGCGATCGTCGCCTCGGCCGGTGAGCCGTGCCCTTCGCTCTCAAGTCTGCGGCAGACGCCAATCGACCTCTAGGCCGAGTAGCTGAGGATCTTCAAGCAAAGCTCCGAGGGTCTCTTGCAGCGGCGCTATTTGACTGCTGTAGCTGAGCACCGCCTCCAGCTTGCTTGCATGTTCATCCGCTGGGAGCCGGTGCTTCGTAGCCACCATCCGCTCGACCGGAACGCCGGTGGCCTCCAGCTGCTTCGCCCATTGCTCGCCTGCCCGATCCGTCTCCGCGGAGGACTCTTCGAGCACCCACTGGGGCCATCCCGCCACCGTGGCATGCGGCACGTCCGCGTACAGCATCACCTCGGCGCCTTCCGCGTGGAGTGCCAATGCTGCCGTGCGCACCGCGGTGTGGTCGCGATGGCAGTCGCCGAGGCTGGCCGGCGCGTATATCTGGGCGCCTTCGACCAGCGCCCCGCCGAGCACTCCGCGCAGTGCCTCGACGATCTCTTCTGGCGCCTGAGCCGCTTGGCGATACTGGCTGTCCAGGAACGGCAGGTTGACGGCTGTGCGGCCGACCAGCGCGAGCGCCCGGTGGTCCTCCTCGATACGCGCCTGCACCGCCGCTGCCGAGTCGCTCGCGCCCGCCAGCCGGTCCCACCAGCCGAGCGTCCCCGCGGGGGGTTCGCCCGCAAAGACATTCACCACGAGCGCCTCGCCCGGACCTGCCAGCACATGCCAGCACGACAGCACCGCGTCATCGAAGTGGGGCGAAAGTATGATCGTGTCGGGACTCATCGCCAGATCAATATCGCCTGTGGGCGTGTAGCTAGCGTGAAGCCGCCGCGAAAGCTCTCATCAACGGCTGCCGATTTTCCGCATCAACGGCAGTCGATTTCCGGTTGACCTGTGCGTCTTGAGGCCGCGGCTATCGGTGCCGCGGGGGCCTGAGCTTCTCCGCGAGGGCTGTCCTGACGCGGATGCCGCTCGCGTCTTTCGCCGTCGCGATGAGCGTGACGGCGAGCCCGCCATGGCCGGCGGCGCGAAGCAGCGACCGGGCATTCGCGCTGAGGTTAAGCTGGATTGACTTGCTCGATCCCGCCGGGATATTGAAGGTGGCGTGGGCGAGCGTGATCGTCACGGTCTTCGGCTTCTTCCGCTTGGATTTCTTCTTGCTCGGCACCTTGACCTTGACTGTCATCGCAAGTGTGCCGCTGCACGCGCCGCGCGCGCTGGACGGGCAGGCGATGCTCACCGCAACGCGACCGGCCTTGCTGGCGGTGAGCGTGCGTCTGATGATCCCCACGCCCGCGAACCTGGACAGCAGCGTGGGCGTCAGTGGCGGTGCCGAGGTGGTGAGGGTCGCGTCGGCGCTGCTCGTCGTACCGTCCGCATTGCTCGCGACGAAGCGGTAGTGCACGACTGTGTGTGTTGCCAGCCCGCTTAGTACTGCCGTTACCGGGACTGCGGCAACGCCTGGTGTAAGCGACTGAGTCGGCGTCTGGCTTCCATAGGAGCTCGTCGGTCCGAACTCGACGTGCCACGTCGTCGCGCGGGCGTTGGGGTTGATCTGGCCGGCCACCGTGGCGCTGTTCTGGGTCACCTGCGAGGCAGCCCCCGCGGTCACGTTGGGCGGGGCCAGCTCGTAGGCTCCGGCATCGCAGCCGGCCCCTTGAGGTCGCGCCACGCCGCGCTGATCTGGGGTTGTGCCGCACGGCGTCGGCACGTGGTCGACGGCCGTGCTCCCCGGCAGCAGCGCCATCGTCTGCGTCGGTCCGCCGTTGTCGGCGAGGGGGCCGAGCCCCGGAGCGGCGAGGAGGCCCGGGCATGGCGTAAGCGCCGGAGCGGCAATGTTGCCGCCGCCGTCGAGCGGCGGCGCCTCACACATGCCGACGATCGAGGCGCTCAGCGTGACCTCCGGGGTAACGCCCCCGAACGTGACCAGATCTCCGCCGAAGCCCGTTCCTCCGGCTGTGCCGGACGTCTGTGTCGTGCCGCTTCCCGCGCCGCCGCCTGTGCCGCTGCTACCCGTGGTGTTGCCGATCGCCGTGATGTGTGCCAGGGAGCCGAAGTCGGCCGCGATCCCGCCGCCGAAACCGCCCTCGCCGCCACTTCCGCCCGTGCTCGATGTCGGGCCAGTGCCGCCTGCACCGCCTGCACCCCCAGCGCCGGTGGTGTTCGCCGTCACCGTGAGATTTGTCGCCGAGACCGGGGCGTCGAAGTCGGCTCCGCCGCCGAAACCGCTCTCACCGCCGCTGCCGCCCTCGCTCGTGCCGATCTGCACCTCGGCTAGCTCGCCAAGCGCGCTTGAACGCCATAGCTGTGGGGAGGTCTCGTCCTGTCGGTTCATCGCTGTTCTCCTTTGGGAGTGGGCCGGCGAGCAGCGTAACGTTCATCGACAGCATGTCTCAGCCGAACCGGAAGACCGATGAGGACGACCCGCTTGAGGACTTCGAGTCCCGCGTCGTCACCTTCGAGCACGTCGCGAAGGTGGTGCACGTAGCTGGTAGTGGGCCGGGGGTGATCGTCATGACCGAGATGCCGGGCATCAGCCCGCATGTCGCCCGCTTCGCGCGCTGGGTGCGGGAGGCTGGATTCACCGTTTACATGCCTTCGCTGTTCGGCCGCGACGGTGCCGTGCCTGGCGTCGAGGAGGGCGTTGCGACCTTCCAGCGTGCCTGCGTCAGCGCCGAGTTCCGTGTCCTTGCCAGCAACGAATCGAGCCCCGTCACCAGTTGGCTGCGCGCGCTGGCGAGGCTCGCGCATGGGGAGTGCGCTGGCCCTGGCGTTGGCGCGATCGGCATGTGCTTCACGGGCAACTTCGCGCTCACCATGATGCTTGAGCCTGCCATGCTCGCGCCGGTTCTCTCGCAGCCTACGCTGCCGCTCGACGATCCCGCTGGGATCGAGATCGCTCCCGCGGAGCTCGCCGCGGTCGCGGAGCGCCTGGAGCGAGAGGACCTCACCGTCATGGCCTACCGCTTCAAGGGAGATCGCTTCTGTCGGGCGCAGCGCTTCGCCGCCTACTCGCAGGCGCTCGGTGATCGTTTTGTCGCACGAGTTCTCCCGGATAGCGCGGCCAACCCCACCTCCCCACCTTTTTTTACCGACGTCGTGGGGGGGCCACATAGCGTCGTGACGGCTCATTTGATCGACGAAGCTGGTCAGCCGACGATCGCCGCTCGCGACGAGATTTTGTCGTTCTTCGCTCACCGGCTCGCGCTGTCATAGCTGACTCGGATGCACCGTGCGCATGTCCGGCGGCGCCGGCGGGCGCAGGCGCTGGTAGGCCAGCGCTCCGCTGAGCAGCAGCAGACCCAGCACCGTGAACGAGGTCACGCGGTACAGCGACGTCAGCGTCGAGAGGTCGTACAGGAAGACCTTCGCCACCGCCACCAGCAGCAGCACCAGCCCGGCCGTGCGCACCGCCGGGATGTCTCTGCGCAGGCCGAGGATCAGTGCGCACAGGCCGAGCAGGCTCCAAAGCGCGCTGAGCGCCACCTGGCCCTGCTGGCGCACGCTGAGTTCGAGTAGCGCTTCGCTTGTTGCCGCGCCTGTTGGTGTGAAGGCCGTGATCGTCGCCACCGATGCCAGGTACAGCAGCGCGCCGGCCGCGCCGAGCAACGGCCAGTGCCGTCGGTCGGTGTTGACGGTTCGTGTCATGCCCAGGCGCACTCCGACGGCCGCCAGTGTTCCCAGTGCCCCCGCGGCGGCGCCGAGGTTCGCCACGCCGCTGCTCAGCGCCGTCGGGGGTGCCTCGACCAGCAGCGTATGCAGCGCTGCCGCGCCGATGAACGCGCAGGCGCCGTAGCGGCTGACGATGTCTTCTTTGCGGGCGTTTACTCGCGCCAGTGCCAGGCCCTCTAGCGCCCATGCTGCTACCAGCGTTGCGCCGTCTAGTGCCGAGGCGCTCAGGTAGGCGATTGCGATCAGGCCCAGGCTGTTGAGCGCCACGCGCCAGCTCGTTCGCTCGCTTGCGCTCAAGTGACCGCACGCGATGCAGCTTGCCGCGAGCGCTGAGATCGACAGCAACCCCAGTGGCTCGGTAGTCCCGCTCGCAAACGCGCTTGGCGGCGCGTCGAGCAGCACCTGGATCAGGGCGATGCCGATCTGGGCGCCTACGCCGAGGGTGTACAGGCTCTCGTTTGAGTCTGCGCTTGTGCTGGTGCTCGCGTGTGCGCTGCGTCGCGCCAGCCAAGCGAACATCACCGCGCTTGCGCTCCAACCTAGTGCCAGCGTCATCCCATGGGCGCCGATCGCGAAGGCAACGTCGGCAAGCATCACGCCGAGCGCCAGCAGCAGCCTTTGCAGCGGCAGGGATGTTTGCGTGCGTGGAAACAGCCTTGCGCCAATGGCCACGTGGACGCAGGCCAGAGCCGCGAGCCACAGGATGCCAGCGGTGGGTGAATCGCCGGCAGCCAAGACGCCCCATCCGAGGAACGCCACGACGCAGGCACTCAGCGTTGCCGTGGCCGCCGCCGCGGGGGCCAGTCGCTCCTCCGTTGCGTTCAGCTGTGCTCCAAAAGCGCCGAGCAGTCCGAGCGCCGCGAACCCTGCCAGCACCAGGATCTCAAGCGGCACTGGCCAGCCTTCCAGTACCCAGATCGTCAGTTGTGGTGCGCAGATCAGCACCGTGCCGAGCGCCAGCCATCCCCAGCGCTGCTTGACCGCTACCCACGTCGCGCATGTCGCCGTGACCGCCAGCAGGGCGATGCTGGCAATGTGGATAGGCGCGCCTACAACTATTCCGGCGCAGAGCGCGCCGAGTAGGCCCAGCGCGCCGATCGCGCGTCCGGCCCAGCGGATCGCCAGCACCGTGGCCACCCCGCCGACCAGCATCGCGCCGAGCACCGCGAGCAGCTCCGGCAGCAGCTTGTACACGGCGCTCGCCACGATCAACGTCGCAAACAGGCCCGCGGTCGCCGTGCCCACCATCGCGATCGCGGCCTCCGTCCTGCCGCGGCGATCGTGCAGCCATATGCCAGTGCCCATCAGCGCCATCGACGCCACTGCGGCCAGCAGCACGCGCGTCTCCTGTCCGATCCATCCATGGGACACCGCCAATACGAGGAACAGCAGCATGCCGATCAGCGTGGCCGCACCTCCCAGCCACGCCAGCACCTGACCGCCGATTACGTCGCTCAGCGACATTCCCGATCGCGACCTCCAGGCCAGTTGGCTCTCGACTTTGCTGCTGCTGCTGCTGCTGCGCCCTTCCCGAGCTTTGTTTGCGTCCGTGGCAGTCATCGCCACCTCCTTAGTGACCGTTGGTTGATAAGCAGCCTAGGCAATCTTCCCGTGCTTGTCAACCATCGATCAATAAGCTGTTGACCGGCGATCAACTAAGATGGTCGCGATGACCGCCAAACTCGCCGCCGAGCCCGCCTACACGCGCCTGCCTGTCGATGAGCGCCGCCGGCTGCTGCTCGACGCGGGCGCGAAACTGTTCGCGCAGCACTCCTACGAGGAGATCTCCATGCGCCAGATCGCGCAGGCCGCCGGGGTCTCCAAGCCGCTGCTCTATCACTACTTCCCGTCCAAGAACGACCTCTTCCTGGCCGCTGTCACTGAGGCGGCCTCGGAGCTGCAGGGGCTTATTCAGCCTGCCGGCGGGGGGACCCCGGTTGAGCAGCTCACCGCGAGTCTCGACGCCTATCTCGGCTGGATTGAGGACAACGGACGCACCTGGGCAAAGCTCATGCAGAGCGCGGCCGTGCTCCCTGAGGCGCACCAGCTCGTTGAGGGTTTTCGCGTCAGCACCATGGAACTGGTTCTGGCTGAGCTGACCGGCAAGCGCAAGCCTCGCCCGGCGCTGCGCACCGCTATCAGGGGCTGGCTCGGCTACATGGACGCCGCCATCCTCGACTGGACCCAGGCCAGAGACCTGCCGCGCGAGGAGCTGCGCGACCTGCTGCTGGCTGCTTTCGTGGGGGCCTTGTTTGCCGCCCAGCAGGTCGATCCCAAGATCAAGCTGAACCTCGGCTGAGCAGTCGCTGTGTATGCTCGCCCGGTGAAGATGCGCGTCGTTATCCTGGGGGCCGGTTTTGGTGGCCTCGAGCTGGCGAGCATGCTCTCGGAGGCGCTCGGCGAGGATGTCGAAGTGACCTTGATCGACAAGAGCGACTCGTTCGTCTTCGGCTACTCAAAGCTCAACGTCATGTTCGGCAGAACCTCTTTGGACGCTGTGCGCCTGCCCTACGCTGAGATCGCCAAGCCCGGCGTGCGCTTCCTGCGCGAGACCGTCACCGCGATCGATCCCGCTGCCCGCACCGTGAGCACCGATGGTGGTGTGCATCAGGCCGACGTGCTCGTCGTGGCGCTGGGCGCCGATTACGACTTCGCTGCCACGCCGGGACTCGCCGACGCCAATGAGTTCTACTCCGTCGCCGGCGCGCAGCGGCTGGGTGAGCTGCTTCCCAGCTTCACGCAGGGTCGGGCGCTCATTGGTGTCTGCGGTGCGCCTTTCAAGTGCCCTCCCGCGCCGAGTGAGACCGCTTTGTTGCTGCATGACTATTTGTCTACGCGCGGGCTGCGCGATGACTGTGAGATCTCTTTCGTGCTGCCTTTGGGCACTCCCGTTCCGCCTTCACCGGACACCTCCCGTGCACTGCAAGCCGCCTTCGCCGAACGCGACATACGGTTTGTGCCAGGCCGCCGTGTCAGCTCGCTTGACGTGGCGCGGCGCGTCGCCGTGCTCGACGATGGCAGCGAGATGCCTTATGACATCTTCTTCGGCGTTCCTAAGCACCGCGCGCCCGATGTCGTCATCGAGAGCGGCATGACCGAGGACGGTTTTGTGCCCGTGGACTCAAGGACGCTTCAGACGCGCTTTGCGGATGTGTACGCGGTTGGCGACGTTACCACCGCCTCGGTGCCGAAGGCCGGCGTGTTTGCCGAGGGGGCGGCCCGCGTCGTCGCTGCTTCGCTGATTGCCAGATTGCGCGGCGGTGAGCAGCCGGGGGCCTACGACGGGCGCGGCATCTGTTACATCGAGTTCGGCGCCGGCCGTGTCGGGCGCGTGGAAGTGGACTTTCTCTCTGGGCCCAAGCCGACCGGCACCTTCGGCGCGCCTTCCGATGCGCTTGCTGCCGACAAGCAGCACTTCGGCGCCACTCGCCGCGCCCGCTGGTTCAATCGCTGAGCATACGTCCGCGGAGCTAGGGTGGGGGCATGGCCAGCTGGGATGACGTGCGCCGCATCGCGCTCGCGCTGCCTGAGACCGACGAGCGCCTCTCGCGCGAGCGACTCCAGTGGCGCGTCAAGGACAAGTTGTTTGTTTGGGAGAGACCGCTACGCCCTAAGGAAATCGAAGCCCTCGGGGCTGCCGCCCCGCAAGGGCCGATCCTGGGCGCGCGCGTGGAGCACCTCATGGCCAAGGAGGTATTGCTCGCGGATGATCCACAGGTCTTTTTCACGACTTCGCACTTTGATGGCTACCCCGCGATCCTCGTGCGGCTTGACCGCATCGGCCTTGAGGATCTACAGGAGCTTGTCACCGAGGCCTGGCTCAACCGTGCCCCAAAGCGGCTCAGCGATAAGTACCTCGGCGAGTTGCCCTAAGGATTCGCTGTCCCCAGCACCCTGCCTGGTCTTTGCGTGCAAGTAGAGTCCAAGACATGACCCTCGTACTGCTCACCGGCGCCACGCGCGG
Organism: uncultured Solirubrobacterales bacterium; assembly: GCA_963743165.1. Taxonomy (GTDB): domain Bacteria; phylum Actinomycetota; class Thermoleophilia; order Solirubrobacterales; family Solirubrobacteraceae; genus Palsa-744. The sequence continues at coordinate 130,012 of CAVUOP010000006.1, read as the reverse complement.
GATTGGCCGCGCCGCCGCGATCGAGCTCGCCCGCGAAGGCGCTGAGGTTGCGCTCGTGGGTCGCGATGCCGAGCGCGTTGGGGCTGTCGCGCAGGAAGCCAGAGCGGCTGGCAGCGGCGCGCAGGTCCACGAGCACGTTGTCGACCTGGCGCTGATGGCCGATGTGCGGGCGCTTGCCGCGGAAGTGCGCGAGCGCTATGAGCACATTGATGTGCTTGCCAACAATGCCGGCGCGCTGTTCGCTACGCGTAAGGAGACCTCCGAGGGCTTCGAGCAGAGCTTTGCCTTGAACCACCTCGCGCCTTTCCTGCTCACCAACCTGCTGCGCGATCGCCTTGCCGGTGGTCGCGTCGTGACCACGTCGTCCGATGCCCATAAGTCCGGACGCCTGGACCTCGATGATCTGCAGTCCGAGAAGTCCTACTCCGCCATGCGCGTCTATGGCACCTCCAAGCTCTGCAACATCCTCTTTACGCGCGAGTTGGCCAAGCGCGCGCCGGAGTTGCACGCGAACTGTTTTCATCCTGGCGTCGTGCGCACTGGCTTCGGTAAGAACGACAACGGCATCTGGAAGGTTCTCACCACGCTTGGCGGGCCTTTCTTTCGCTCGCCTCAGCGCGGCGCCCGCTCGTTGGTATGGCTCTCGCTATCCGAGCAGGCGGCCGCTTTGACCGGCGAGTATGTCCAGGATGAGAAGGTGCTCGCGCCCAGTCCCCAGGCTCAGGATGAGACGTTTGCCGAGGCTCTCTGGGAGCGCAGCGCTCAACTGGTGGGTCTGCCCGCCCAAACCCCAGCCTGACGAGCGGATTCGCATTATGCGCTTCCGGGGACAGACCTGAAAAAGTAGTGCGATGACTGGCGAGACCGCAACAGCGCAGGCGTCCGCGCAGGCTTCCAAGCGCGAGCGCCTGCGCCGCACGCGGAGTCTCCTGCGGGAGGTGCGCAGCCATCTCACGAAACGAGCGCTGAAGTTCATTGGCTTCCTCGTCTTCGTCTACCTCGTCCTCAAGCTCGTGCCGGGGCTTGAGAAGGCGCTTGAAAACCTGCAGAGTGTCCAGCTGCGCTGGGTGATCGCCGCCATGGGCGTCGAGACGATCTCGGAGATCGGCTACGTCATCTCCTGGCGTGGCATCTTGGACCCTGAAGATCTGCTCAGGCAAGGAGATCGCGGCAAGCATCTCGGTGCCCGCGTCGCCTGGGCCCAGCTCGGGGGCGGCATGCTTGTGCCGGGCGGCACGCTGGGCAGCATGGGCGTGGGTGCCTGGATGCTCCACCGGCTGGGGATGTCCATGGACCGCGTCGCCGAGCGCCAGTTCACGCTGATGTTCCTCAACTCCACCGTTGACGGCCTGGCGATCGTATTTTTTGGGCTTGGCCTTGCGACCGGGTTGTTTAGTGGAGAGGACAACCTGCTGCTTACACTGCTGCCTGCGCTGGTCGTTGTGGTCGGTTTGGCGCTGGCGCTCTTTATTGCCGGCCGTGCCGAGCGTCTTGCCAAGCGCCTTCAAGACAGGCGACCCAAGCTCTCCAAAGGCGTCGTCACGCTTGCGACGTCGGTCCAGAACATCAAGCAGATGCTGCGTCACCGCGGCAGCACTAAGATCGTGCTCGGCGCGGTCATCTACCTCGGCTTTGACATGGCCGTGCTGCAGGGCGCCTTCGTCGCCATTGACGCTCATCCGGTGCCGAGCTTCGCCGTGGTCTCCATGTGTTATCTGATCGGCGGTCTCGCTGGCTCAATCCCGCTGCCCGCGAATCTTGGGGCTGTTGGCGGCATGGCCGCGATGCTGATCGTCTTCGGCACCGGTCATAACGAAGCCGTTGCCGCGGTTGTGCTCTACCAGGCGATCGGTTACCTCGTGCCCCTCATCGGCGGTGGTATCGCCTATCTCTTCCTGCGCCGGGAGTTTGGCGCGCTCGACAGTGGCGAGGCCGACGACGAGGGCGCCGGCGGCGGCGCGCTTGAGCCGCTTAGCTCTTAGGGGTAGCCGTGTGGCGTAGGGGTGGTCGCGCGGCTGACGCAGCCCTTACCGGCAGGCGGTATCGCGACGTCTGTCGGCCCGCCCATTTGCGAGTCTCTCGCTCCGATCGCGACGACTCATCTGCAGCAGCCAGCGACGGGCCGCTTCGCGTTCGGCGCTTTCCAGCGCATCCGGCATCTCATCGGAGGTCTGCCCTACGGCAGCCTCCTGCGGCGGGCGATCGGATGGTTTGCGCTCTTCAGCCATGACCCTTCATCCATTGCTCCCGTCGAGTTTGCTGCTGCGAGGTCATCGTTCGTCTCCCTTTACTCGCTCTTCGTCTTCGCTCGTGCCCTACCCCCGTAGGGTCGCTTACTGACTACCCGGGCGGACGCTGGCGAAAACCGTATAAGGAGTCCTGGCTGATTGGTTTGTCACGCGGTGGGTAGAGTCACCGATGTCGTGACCGCTGAGGGCAGTGCTGGCAAACTGCGCCAATATCGCGCCAAGCGCGATTTTCAGCGCACGCCCGAGCCTGCTCCGGAGGGGCCAGAGCCAGCCGCACCCAAGGCGCCGAGCGCCCGTTTCGTCGTGCACGAGCACCACGCGCGCAGGCTCCACTGGGACTTGCGCCTGGAGCGTGATGGGGCGCTGATGTCATGGGCCGTGCCCAACGGGATTCCGCAGGATCCCAGCGAAAACCGCAAGGCCATCCACGTCGAGGACCACCCGCTCTCCTACATCGACTTCCAGGGGGAGATCCCCGCGGGCAACTACGGGGCCGGGCGCGTTCTCATCTGGGATCACGGCAGCTATGACTGCGAGAAGTACACCGATGGCAAGCTCATCGTCGTCTTTCACGGCAAGCGCCTGCGCGGGCGATATGCCCTTTTCCGCACGCATGAGGAGAAGGACTGGATGATTCATCGCATGGACCCTCGTGCTGAGGAGCGCGAAACGATGCCTGAGCACCTGCCGCCGATGCTCGCGCTCTCCGGTGAGTTGCCCGCCCGCGAGGATGCCTGGGGGTTTGAGGTCAAGTGGGACGGCGTGCGTGCCCTTGCCTATTGGCGTCCCGGTCGCCTGCGCATCGAGAGCCGCAGTCTCAGTGACATCAGCTCTCGTTACCCCGAGCTGCATGCGCTTGGTCGTCAGCTCGGTACACGCGAGGCGATCCTCGATGGCGAGATCGTCGCCTTCGATGAGAACGGAAGCCCCAGCTTTGAGCTGCTGCAGCATCGCATGCACCTGACCTCTGATGGCGCCATCCGGCGACTCGCCCGCGAAACGCCCGCCACCTATGTCATCTTCGACCTGCTCTACCTCGATGGGCGCAGCACCATGGGGCTTGCCTATCGTGAGCGCCGCGCGCTGCTTGAGCAGTTGAAGCTCGATGGCCCTGCCTGGCGAACGCCTGCCCATCATGTGGGTAACGGACGCGACTTTCTGGAGGTCACCGCGAAGCACGGCCTAGAGGGAGTGCTCGCGAAGCGCCTGGACTCCGTCTACCGGCCAGGTGAGCGCAACGGCAGTTGGGTGAAGGTCAAGAACATCAACCGCCAGGAGCTCTTGATCGGCGGTTGGCTTGCCGGCAAGGGCCGGCGCTCGGGCCAGCTCGGAGCGCTGCTCATGGGCTATTACGAGGATGAGGATGAGGATGAGGGCGAGGGCGAGGGCAGGGGCAACGGCAAGGGGGAAGGGGATGAAGGCAAGGGTCGCGTGCTGCGCTACGCCGGTCGTGTCGGTACCGGTTTTGACGAGTCCGAGCTCGAGCACCTCGCCAAGCAGCTGGCCGATCGCCGGCGGCGCTCCAGCCTCTTCAGCAAGCGCGGCGTTCAGCCGCCGTCAGGCGCGCACTTCGTGGATCCCGAGCTGGTCGCCGAGATCGAGTTCTCGCACTGGACCCGGCAACGCATCCTGCGCCACTCCTCATACAAGGGACTGCGCAGCGACAAGCCAGCCGAACAGGTGCAGATCGAGACGTCCACCGCCGCGCCTTATGAGGTGCTCCGCGAGACCAAGCGCTATACCGAGATCGCCGCCGCGGGGCGAACGCTGCGCTTGTCAAACCGCGACAAGGTTCTCTACCCCGACAGCGGTTTCAGCAAGGGCGACATGGTGGACTACTACGCCGCCGTCGCGCCCGTGCTGCTGCCCCATCTGCAGGGGCGTCCGCTCACTTTCAAGCGCTACCCCGATGGCGTGCGGGAGGCGTACTTCTATGAGAAGCGCTGTCCCTCTCACCGGCCCGAGTGGGTGCAGACCGCCGCCATCTGGAGTGAGCGTCAGGAGGAGCCCATCGACTACTGCGTCGTCGGCGATCTGCCCACTTTGATCTGGACTGCCAACCTTGCCAGCATCGAGCTGCACCCAAGCCTCTCGCGTGCCTCGGACATGGATACCCCCACAGTGCTCGTCTTCGACCTGGACCCCGGGCCACCAGCCGGACTGCGCGAGTGCTGTCGCGTGGCGCTCTGGATCAGGGAGCTGTTTGAGGCGTTCGGCCTCACCGTGCTCGTCAAGACCTCCGGCTCGAAGGGCCTTCAGGTATATCTGCCGCTCAATACGCCCATTGGCTACGAGCAGACCAAGCCGTTTGCTCGCGCCGTTGCCGAGCTGCTGCAGAAGCAGCATCCGCAGCTTGTCCTCTCGCGCATGACCAAGAGCCATCGTCCCGGCAAGGTGTTCATCGACTGGAGCCAGAACGACCCGCACAAGACGACCGTCTGCGTCTACTCCTTGCGCGCCCGCGAGCGTCCCACGATCTCCACACCGCTCACCTGGGAGGAGGTCGAGCGGGGGTCGCGTGCTCGCAAGGAGCAGCAGCTGAGCGCCGAGCCGGCGGCGTTGCTGGAGCGCGTGGAGCAGCATGGCGATCTGTTCGCCCCTCTGCTCAGCCTCACCCAGACGCTGCCCGATCTATTCGGCGCACAGGCCGGCGAGGCTCCCGCGGATGGCAGCAAGGTCACGTCTCGCGGCGCCCGTGGCGGGTCAAAAGCCGGCGAGGATAGCGGTACTAAACGAGGATCTCGTCGGGCGAAGCGATGATCCGCAGGTGCTCGCCCACGCCTGTGATGCTTAGCAGGCGCTGGACCTGCTGCGAGCCGCGTGTCAGCGCGAACTCCTGCCCGCGCTCCTGTGAGCGCTCGTTTGCCGCTAGCACGATCCGCAGGCCGGTCGAGTCGATGAACTGAAGCTCCTTCAGGTCCAGCACGATCATGCCCGCATCGGCACCCGCGCTCTCAATCTCCTGCTGCAGCAGCGGTGCGCTGGCCAAATCGAGCTCGCCGTGCAAGCACAGCACAACTCTGTCGGGCGCATTTCGAAGCTCGATCCGGAAATGGTCCTGCTCAGCCATAGCGCTACGTTAGCGCATCGCTTTCGCCCTCATCCCGGCGTAATGCCAGTAGCGCTATGTCATCGCGCAGCTTGCCCCCGCTGCGCGCGCGGGCCGCGAGTTCGATCTGCTCAAGCAGCTTCTGGAGCGTCATGCTGGGGGCCTTCGCGCACAGCTCGTGCAGCCTGCGCTCGCCGAGCGGACTGTTTGGGGCGCCCGCCTCGGACACCCCGTCGGTGTACAGCAGCAGCGTTTCGCCGGCCTCCAGGAAGACTTCGCGCTGCTCGATTCGCACCGGATCGATCACTCCCAGCAGCGTGCCGTAGCGGCCGATCTCCTTGACGGTGCCTTCGCGGTCGATCAACAGCGGTGCCGGATGCCCTGCGAGGGCGACCGTCAGCTTGACGTCCTCGCTCTCGCGCTCCAGCATCACCAGGCATACCGTGCACAGGTCCGTGCCCTGCGGCTGACTGCGCAGAGCCTCGTGCAGCGTCGAGAGCATACCGGCCGGTGACTGTCCGCTCATCGCCGCCGCGCGCAGTGTGTGGCGTGCCAGCGCCGTCACCCCTGCGGCTCGCGGTCCCTTACCGCAGAACGTCGCCGATCATCATCATCCAGCGATTCTCGCCCTGGGGCATCACGTCGTAGAAGTCGCCGCCGACCTCATTGAACTCGCCCGCCGCGGCATACAGCGCCTGCACCTCGATCCCCGCGATCTGCGGCAACCGCGCGGGCAGGAGCGCGCGCTGCAGCGTATGCGCGATCAGGCTCTCCGCCAGCTGCGCCCGCTTGATCTCCGTGATGTTCTCAAAGACGTTGACCGCAAACAGGATGCGTCCTGTCTCAGGGTCGCTGACCGGCGAGGAGCGCACGATCAGCCAGCGCTCCTCTCCCGTGGCGCGCACGATGTTCCTCACCAACAGTGGCTCAGCGTCTTCGCCGCGCAACAGACGCTGCGCTGGCATCGCCTCCAGGTCGAGCTCCTGGCCCTGCTCATCAAGGACCTGAAAGCGCGCCATGATGCTTCCCGGCTGCGCTTTCGTCAGATCGTCTGGCGTGGATGTCCCCAGCAGATCGGCCGCGGCCTGATTTGCGAACACCGTTCGTCCCTGCGCGTCCATCACTGTGATCGCCTCGGCGAGATTTACCAGGATCGCCTCCAAACGCTGCTCGACCCGGCGCAGGTCTGAGAACAGACGGGCATTGTCGATCGCCAACGCGGCGCGTCGCGCCAGCTCGCAGACCAGCTCCAGGTCTTCCTCGCCGTAGGAAGAGCCGTTGCCGAGTCGCAGCACCGAGAGCGCGCCCAGCGTGCGCTCGCGCGCCTGTAGCGGCGCCACCACAGCCGAGCGATAGCCATTGTCGATCATGAACTTCGCGTGCTCCGAGCCCTGCGCGATGGACCTCAGCAGCGTGCTTGGCATCTCCGGCAAAAGCATCGGATCGCCGCTGCGAATCACGCATGCCACTGGATGCTCGCCGTCCGCGTCGAGCTGATGCCGTCCCCGCAACTCCTCCAGCTCACGCGCTATCTCCTCGTCGGTGGCGGCCACCGCCACGTCTCTGATCGAGCCGTCCTCATCGAGCAGATCGATCACACACAGATCCGCCAGGCGCGGCACCGTCAGGCGCGCCACGTCGCCCATCGTCGTTGCCGGATCCAGAGAGGTTGCCAGCACGACTCCCGCCTCAAGCAGGAGGTCAATCGCGTCACTGACACTGGATTGAGTTTGGATGCCGATGCTCCCTCTCCTCGATCATAGGCACGCTATACGGATAGCGTCTAGCGCTGGTCGCTCAAGCGCAGTACCAGTGCCTCTGAGGAGCCAACGGCTACTACTCCGTGTTGACTTGCGAGCTTCTCCACCACTGGGCTGAGCCCCGCGATGCCGGAACCGGCGATGCGCCACTTCGCGCGGTCTCTACGCAACGGGCCCACATGCAGCTCCAGCTTGCGCGGCTCTACGCTGACGCCGATGCCGAGATGGCTCTCGCCGATCGAGTCAGGCATCTGTGCCACCAGCGCATCAGCGACCAGTTGCGTGTCAGATATGCGATCGGTTGAGAAGTGCGCGCGGGCGGCAAGCACGCACAGCAGGCGGGGCAGCACCGCACGCGCCAGATGAGTCGGTGCGATTGCAATTCCCATCGCGCCAGCCAGCTCTTCGGCTCGCGCCACGGCGGGAAGCTCCACTTCTTCCTCAGGCAGCGGCTGGAGTGCCTTGCTCCCTGGCGTGGTGAACTCCATGCGCACCTCGGTTCCCTGGTCCTCCGCGCTGCTGAACTCGACACGGCGAGCCAGCGCCTGGATCACGGGAATGCCGATGCCCGCCGGCGTCTCTCGCATACTCGCGATCCGCGGTCGGATCCCAGCGCCGCGATCGCGCACTACCACTTCGATTAAGCCCAAGCCGACGTATATTTCGAGCTCAAGCGGGCCCTCTTTGCCTGCATAGGCGTGCAGCACCACGTTGTTGCACGCCTCTGTGACGGCCGTCTTGATGTCATTGAGATCGCTGCCGTCGATCGCTATGGCCTCGGCCACCCCAATCAGGGTCTCGCGCACAAGCAGCACGTTCTCTGCCCGGTTGGACAGATTCAGACAGACATTGGGGGGTGCGGCCATCAAGGTGCGATCGGTGGGGGAGCGAGGGGCCCGGGTCAATTCGTCCGTCCCTGTATGCCTCTGAAAGGCAGCGACCGCGTGAATGTCCTTAAGCCACCCCTTCGCTAGCGCGGGTAAGGACTCGCAGCTGCTCAAGCGAGCGGCGCAGCAGGCGCGATACCTGCATCTGCGAGATACCCATGTGCGCGGCGATCTCCGTCTGCGTCCGATCTTCGATGAAGCGCATACGCAGGATCGTCCGCTCGCGTGCGGGGATGTGCTTGAGGGCGGCCACGACCGTCGCATCCAGCTCAATCAGCTCGTAGCGCTCATCTTCCTGGCCCATCGTCTCGCCGTAGGTGAGCGTGCCCTCCTCGGCACCTGGACGGGGAGTGTCGAGCGACATCGTCTCGTATGCCTGCGTGGCCTGCAGCGCATCGACGACCTCCTCGCCGTCCAGCTCCAGGTACTGGGCGAGCTGGCTAACCGTGGGCGCATGGCCGTGTTCGCTTGAGAGGTGCTCTTGGGCATCGCGTACCTTCAGCGCGCGCTCCTGTGCTCCGCGAGGCACGTGCACCGCCCAGCCGGAGTCGCGAAAGTATCGCCGCATCTCGCCTAGGATCGTCGGCACCGCGAAGGACTGGAAAGAGTGTCCCCGCTGCGGATCAAAGCGATCCAGCGCCTTCAGCAGCCCCAGCGAGGCGACCTGCAGCAGGTCCTCAAACGGCTCTGAGGAGCGGCCATAGCGCCGTGCCAGGCTGCGCGTGAGCGGCATGAACTGGCGCACCAGCTCCTCTCTGGCCTGCTGGTCTTCTTCCTGCTGCCAGTGCACAAACAGATGGTGCGGATCGTCACTAGCGCCCGGAAGGGGGCACGGCTTGGGCGTCTTAGGCGTAATCGTCGCGACTGCAGTCATCTCGATCTCCTCCGTCTGTCGGCCCTAATTGGGGTTTTGCCGGGCATCGCCGGCCTCTCGCTGGAGGTCTCTACCCTCATCGGCCTCCAGTCATGCCCATCTTTTGCCGCGCTCGGCGAATCGCTGCTCCCGCACTCGGCTAATCGCGCTCATTTGTTTGTTTTGGCCCCTGGATGGGGAACGTCGATGACACAATGTGTTTCCGATGAGGTCGAGATATCCGTGGAGATCGCCCGCGTTATGAGCTCCGTAACTTCGCATGACGCTTGCACCGCGGGCTATCGGCACGAGGCCTTCTTCTATGCCGGGCCCGAGCAGTTCACCGCGGGCACACTGGCCTTCATCCGTGAAGCTCTCACGGCCGACGAGCCCATCCTTGTTGTGCTTGATCAGACCAAGGTCGCCCTGCTGCGCCAGCGGCTTGGCGCTGACGGTCAGCGGGTTCTGTTCGCCGACATGACCGAGGTGGGCACCAATCCTGCTCGCATCATCCCCGCCTGGGAGGACTTTCTTGACCGCCACTCCGCTCCCGGTCGGCGGCTCTGGGGGATCGGGGAGCCCATTTGGGCGGCTCGCACCCCGTCGGAGTTGGCCGAGTGCCAGCGCCACGAGGCGCTGCTGAACGTCGCCTTCGCCGATCCCGCCTTCTCGCTGCTGTGCCCTTATGACACCCTCTCACTCGCTCCCGAGGTGATCGCGGAGGCTCGCCGCAACCACCCTCTATTGCGCGAGGGTGCTGCGCTGATCGCCAGCATCGACTATCCCGGGGCCGAGTTTCTCGCCACGCCCTTTGACGAGCCGCTGCCCGAGCCGCCTCCGGGGGTTCCTGCCGTTGACTTTCAGGCGAACACATTGCGCGACGTTCGCGCTCTGGTTACTGCTCATGCAGCCCGCGCCGGCCTCTCGCATGGACGCACCGCCGATCTGCTGCTGGCGGTCAATGAGGTCGCCACCAACAGCCTGTTGCACGGTGGCGGGCGGGGCACCATACGCCTCTGGCGCGAGTCCGCTGCCCTCATCTGCGAGGTGCGCGATGAGGGTCGCATCGAAGATCCGCTGGTCGGTCGCAGGCGGCCCGCTCCAGGCTCCGTAGGGGGTCATGGCCTGTGGCTTGCCAACCAGCTCTGCGAGCTGGTACAGGTGCGGACATTCCTCACCGGCAGCGCCGTGCGGCTGCACATGCGCTTGGCCTGAGCGCCGTCCGCTGAGCGCCGTCCGGCTCCCGATGAGCTTGGCTTGAAGAGTCGGAGACATAGGCCTCAAGCCAGTTTGTGATCTATTCAAAGTGTTCTATCTTGTTCGAACAGGCAACGAGTGCGTCGCGCGATGAGAGGAGTCGATATGCGGCGGTCCGAATCGAACGACACCGGAAGGGTCAGATACGGGCGCCCGGGCAAAGGTGAAAACACCGGGAGCGTCTTTCCGCTCGGCGAGGAGGGAGACCTCGACAAGCTCATCGCCGGTGATAAGGGCAATGGCAGCGGCAGGGTCTATCTGGATGGCGCCGGCAGGGTCTCTGAAGACCGCTCCAGTCGCGTCCCTGACAATGACGGCCGCTACTCGCTTTCCCTGGGTCACGGCCTGGCGATCCTCGCCAGCTTCAGCGCCGAGCGCTCCACGCTTGGCATCGCCGATATGGCCAGCGTGCTCAGCATGAGCCGCTCCACCACCCACCGCTATGCCGCCACGCTGGCGCAGCTGGGCTATCTGGAACAGAACTCTTCGCGGCGCTACCGCCTGACCCCGCGCTGCGCCAACGTCGGGCTGGCGGCGCTTGGCTCGATGTCCCTGCGCGAGTGCTCGCGTCCCTACCTCGCTGAATTGCGCCGCGAGACCGGCTGGACGGTGTCCCTGGCGATCCTCGATGACAGCGAAGTGATGCTCGTTGAGCGTCTGCGTGGATGGCGCGGGCTGCACGAGATCGACCTGCGCCTGGGTTCCTCCGCGCGGCTGCCTGTCTACTGCACCGCCATGGGCAAGGTGCTGCTGACGGGCCTGCCCGAAGCCGATTTGCGTGAGCTGCTTGTCGCGCTCACGCTCAAGCGTCACGGGCCCAACTGCATCACCGGCAAGCGCGCTCTGCGCGCCGAGCTTGAGCAGGTGCGCGAGCAGGGCTTTGGCATCGACAACGAGGAGCTCATCGATGGCCTGCGCTCGATCGCGCTACCCGTGTTCGATGCTCGGGGCAAGGTGCTGGGTGCGCTTGACCTCGCGGTTCCCGCAGCGCTCTTCGAGCGCCATGAGCTTGCCGCCGAGTTCGGTCAGCTACTGGGCGACGTCGCCGAGGACATCACCGAAGAGCTGGCTCGCTAGCGCAGGTCTCACCCGGCGCCGCCGGGGTCCCGCATAAGGGCTTGGTCGTATGGCCTCGCCAGTCGTGTGCGCGCGGCTCAGTTAGCCAGCGATGGTGAGAGTTGCTCGCCGCTTTTGAGCGCTGACTCCGCTGGCAGCTCGATCGTCACGGCATCAGCCGCCACCACCTGGTTGCGCCCTGCCCGCTTGGCGTCATACAGCGCCGCATCCGCGGCCCTGAAAAGCGTGTCGTACTCGACCTCCTCGCCGCAGCCTGAGCTCAAACCGGCCGAGATCGTGATCGTGATCCCCATCGGCCGTGTCTGCTCCACCGCCTCGCGCAGCCGCTCCGCCACTTCGAGCCCCCCCTTGCTGTCCACGCCTGGCAGCACGATCAGGAACTCCTCGCCGCCTAGGCGGTAGACGAGCTCGAAGGAGCGCAGCCGCTTGCGCAGCTCATACGCCACATCGCGTAGCACCGCGTCGCCGCGGTCGTGACCGTACTCGTCGTTGATCGCCTTAAAGCCGTCTACGTCGCACAGCACCATGGACACCGGCTGGTGTGTCAGGCGCGCCTGGTGGGAGAGCTCGATGAAGCGCGGCATCAGCGCGTGGCGGTTCAGCAGCCCCGTCAGCGGGTCGAGGATCGCCTCGTCGCGGTGGTGGAGCTCCGCCGCCTGCAGCGCCCACACGATCGACACCACCCCTGCCAGCAGCGCCAGCGTGGCGATCACCGGCACCGGGTCGTTCACCGTCGCCTGGGGGTTCACGCCTACGGTCGCCACCAGAATCATGAACACCGTCCCCACCAGCCCCGCGATCACCACGCGTGGGCGAAAGCGTGCTGCCACCATCGCCGCCGGCAGCACCATCCAGGGCAGCGCCGGTGAATGGGGCCCGCCGCTCATCACCACTCCGCCCGCCAGCAGCAGCTCCGTGATCACGATCGCGTCGGCGCTCACGCGCTCGGGGTGGGCGCTCGTGCGCAGACGCCGATCGACGCTCATCAGATTCAGCGCCGACAGCGCGAACAGGATCAGCGTCCACCAGCCGATCCATGGCGCCGAGATCAACAACGCCGCGCCGACCGCTCCGGAGCCCACCATGCGGATGGTGCGTACCCGGTCGTTGGCGTCCACGACGCGGCTGCGGTCAAGCTCGGTGGGGCAAAGCCAAGATCCGTCGCTCATTTGATCATTGCTTCGGTTGCCTTTCCCACGGGCTTGAGAAGAGTCCTCCACGCGACAACACCTGTATCACCCAGACGAGTGTCTAAGGCTGTGCAAACCCCCGCTTAACATTGAGGTTTGGCTCTGTAGAGCCGATCTTTCGGCCGATAACGGTGGGGAGGGCAGGACCTTTCGATTATTCGGGCATAACAAGGACCCGTGTGGACGCGGTGGGTCCTCCGGAAGAGCTAAAACTCTTACTGGATGGCTCCCCTGTTCCCATCCGGCTTTGACGGCGGCCCTCACGAGGATCTCGAGGACGACGGCGGCTGCGATCCCGATTACGACGCCGAGCGGCTCGCCGGCTATGAGATCGTGCGCCTACGCGCCGAGAACCCCGGGCCGTTCACGCTCTCGGGCACCAACACCTGGATCGTGGGCGATCATCCCGCCTACATCGTCGATCCCGGCCCGGCATTGCCTGAGCACCTCGATCGCCTATTGGAGGTCATCGATGCCAAGGGTGGCCTGGGTGGTGTGGCGTTGACCCACGACCACGCCGATCACTCAGAAGGGGTCCCAGCCCTATTGCGGGAGCGCTCCGCGCCGCTTGCCGCCGCCCGCGGGGATGTCGACGTGCTGCTGCGCGAGGGCACTCGCTTCGGTCCGCTGCTGGCCGTGCCCACCCCCGGTCACGCCCCTGACCACTTCGCCCTGAGCACCGAGCGCGCCTGTTTCACCGGCGATGCCGTGCTGGGGGAAGGCAGCGTCTTCGTGGACGCCTACCCCGGCGCTCTCTCCGGCTACATGCACGGCCTCGCCCGGCTGGCCACCTTGGAAGTCGATGTGCTCTGCCCCGGCCATGGGCCGCCCATCTGGGAACCTGAGACCAAGGTTGAGGAGTACATCGCGCATCGCTACGACCGCGAGCACAAAGTGATCCTCGCGCTCGGTGCCGGCCGCCGCTCGATCGCTGACCTGCTTGCAGAGGCCTGGTCAGACGTGCCTGCCGAGCTGCGCCCTGCGGCGATCGTCATGCTCGCCGCCCACCTTGACAAACTCGACGAAGAGGACCTGCTGCCTCGTGGCGTCGAGCGGCCCGATCTCGGCGCCTGGCAGTGATCGACGTCATCGGGCTCCTGAGCATGGTCAACGTCATCGGCTCGACCTAAGCTCCCCTGGCAATGACCGACGTCATCAACGAGAACTCGCCTTTTCCGCCGATCGCCGACTACGGCTTCCTCTCGGACTGCCACACCGGCGCGCTGCTTGCCTCCGACGGCTCCATCGAGTGGATGTGCCTGCCGCACTTTGACTCGCCTAGCATCTTCGCCGCCATGCTCGATCGCGGTGCCGGCAGCTTCCGCGTCGGGCCTTACGGTCTCTACGTGCCTGCGGGTCGCCGCTACATCCCTGGCACCAACGTCATCGAGACCACCTGGATGACGCCTCAGGGGTGGTTCAAGGTGATCGATGCCCTCACCATCAGCGACTGGCACGACGAGGACCGCAACACCAGCCATACTCGGCCTCCGACCGATTTTGACGCCGATCACCTGCTCGTGCGCATCGTCGAATGTATCCAGGGTCAGGTGCAGGTCGAGATGGTCTGCGAGCCGATGCTCGACTACGGTGCCACCGCTGCCACCTGGGAGTGGGTTGAGGATGAGCACGGCCAGGCCTTGCAGGCCAGCGGCGGCGGTAACGCCTTTCGCCTCTTCAGCGACACCCGCATGGGCATCGAGGGCAACCGCGCGCATTCGCGCCACACCTTGGCGGAGGGCGAGCGGCGCTTCTGTGCGCTCTCTTGGACCGAAGAGCTGCGCGGGCCGCGCACCGTTGAGCAGGCACAGGCGTACATGCAGCGCACCGAGCACTTCTGGCGCAACTGGATGGCCGAAGGCAACTATCCCGATCATCCTTGGCGCTATCACCTCCAGCGCTCCGCTTTGACGCTTAAGGGTCTTACCTTCATGCCCACCGGCGCGATGGTCGCTGCGCCCACCACCTCTTTGCCGGAGACGCCCGGTGGCTCGCGCAACTGGGACTACCGCTACTGCTGGATGCGCGATGCCTCTTTCACGCTCTGGGGGCTGCACGCGCTGGGGCTTGACTGGGAGGCTGATGACTTCATCCAGTACGTCGCCGACATGGAGCGCAACGGCGACGGCTCGCTGCAGATCATGTACGGCATCAAGGGGGAGAAGGATCTGCGCGAGCGCACCCTCGATCACCTCAAGGGCTATGAGAACGCTCGTCCCGTCAGGGTCGGTAACGGCGCCTTCGATCAGCGCCAGAACGATGTCTATGGGGCCGTGCTCGACTCCGTCTACCTGCACTCCAAGCGCCGCGACCATATCCCCGAGCGTCTCTGGCCCGTGCTCTGCGATCAGGTGCGCGTTGCCAGCCGCGTCTGGCGCGAACCCGACCAGGGCATCTGGGAGGCGCGCGGTGAGCCGCGCCACTATGTCTCCTCCAAGCTCATGTGCTGGGTCGCCTTGGACCGTGGCGCGCGCCTGGCCGAACGGCGCGGCGAGGGAGAGCTTGAGAAGCAGTGGCAGTCAGAGGCCGAGGAGATCCGCGCGGACATCCTCGAGCATGGGGTCGATCAGCGCGGCGTCTTTCGCCAGCACTACGACACCGACGCGCTCGACGCCTCCAACCTGCTGATTCCGCTCGTGCGCTTCCTGCCCGCGGATGACGAGCGCGTGCGGGCCACCGTCATGGCCATCTGCGACGAGCTCAGTGAGCACGGCTTGATTCTGCGCTACCGCACCGAGGACACCGATGACGGGCAGAGCGGCGAGGAGGGGACCTTCCTGATCTGCTCCTTCTGGCTCGTCTCTGCGCTCTCGGAGATCGGCGAGCATCGTAAGGCGCGTCATCTCTGCGAGCGCCTGCTCTCCTATGCCTCGCCGCTTGGTCTCTACGCCGAGGAGCTTGAGGCCTCAAGCGGGCGTCATCTTGGCAACTACCCGCAGGCCTTCACGCATCTGGCTCTCATCAACGCCGTTACGCACATCGTCGAGGCGCAGCTGAGCTAGGCCTGCGCTGTGCTTGTTACTAGTAGCCCGGCTCCCCGGGTAGCAGCACGCGGCCACCTCCCCCCTCCAAAACAACCCGCGGCTGCACCGCGATCACCTCTCGTCCTGACGTCGCGTGCAGCAGCTCTGCGACTGTCGTGTACTCGCCTAGCTGCTCCAGGTGCTTGATCGTCGGGAACACCAGCACGATCTCCTCGCGCGCATGGGCCTCCAGTGCGCCTGCCGGCGTGAACCAGCCTAGGTCCACGCACTCCTCGCCGTCCACCTTTGGCTCCTGCCCGGGCGGCAGGGGGGCCAGGAAGAAGTGGGTATCGAAGCGCACCTTCACCTCCGCCGGCGTGATCCAGCGCGAGAACTTCACGAGCTCCTTGGGGCTTGCCAGGAGGATGCCGGCCTCCTCGTGCAGCTCGCGCACCGCCGCCTTGCGGTGGGCCGCGTCGTCCTCGCCCTCGCTCTGCTCGACCGCTCCGCCGGGGAAGACCCACACGCCGCCCATGAACCGCGCCTTGGGGGTGCGCTTGACCAGCAGCACCTCCAGTTGTGTGTCTCCGCCGCGCAGCAGGATCACCGTCGCCGCCTGGCGGGCGGCTGTGGTTGCGCCTGGGTTGTATTCCTCGCCGCCTGCCGGCCGCGCGTCGGCCTCCCTTGATCCCATTCGTTGACCTTACCGGCGCGGTAGGCGGTCGGTAAACTAATGGCCCATGAGCACCCAGACCCTTCAGCGCTGGATCTGCGAGTCCTGCGGCTACATCTATGACCCCGACGAGGGCGATCCCGACGGGGGCATTCCCGCCGGGACGACTTTCGAGGACATCCCCGACACCTGGTTCTGTCCCGTGTGTGGGGCGCGCAAGCGCGACTTCACTCTCTACGAGGACTAGGGCGGCCCTAGAGGCGCGTGACTGACTGGGAGGCTCTGCTGGCGTTCGACCGCCGGCACGTCTGGCACCCCTATGCGGCACTGCCTGCTGTTTTGCCGCCGCTGCCGGTCGTTGGCGCCGAGGGGGTGCGCCTGCGTCTGGCCGACGGGCGCGAGCTCGTAGACGGTATGTCCTCTTGGTGGTCTGCCATTCATGGTTACCGCCATCCCGTTTTGGACGACGCCGTGCGTGCGCAGCTTGGGCGTATGGCGCATGTCATGTTCGGTGGGCTCACGCACGAGCCGGCCCTGCTGCTTGCGCAGCGGCTTGT
Organism: uncultured Solirubrobacterales bacterium; assembly: GCA_963743165.1. Taxonomy (GTDB): domain Bacteria; phylum Actinomycetota; class Thermoleophilia; order Solirubrobacterales; family Solirubrobacteraceae; genus Palsa-744. The sequence goes on along the minus strand of CAVUOP010000006.1, from coordinate 113,497 downwards.
GGAGCTAGCGCCCGCCGGGCTTGAGCGTGTCTTCTTCGCCGACTCCGGCTCCGTTGCGGTCGAGGTTGCGATCAAGATGGCGCTTCAGTACCAGCTTGCGCTTGGGCGGCCTCTGCGGCGGCGGCTCCTGACGGTGCGTGGGGGCTATCACGGGGACACCTTTGGGGCCATGGCCGTCTGCGATCCCGTGGGGGGGATGCACAGCATGTTTGCCGGTGCCCTTACTGAGCATCTCTTTGCTCCGCGGCCGCCTGACGGGTTTGCTGCTGAGCTGGATGAGGGTTGGGCTCGGGAGGTCGGCGAGTTGATGGCGCGACATGCGCCTGAGCTGGCTGCCGTCATTGTCGAGCCCGTTGTTCAGGGCGCGGGGGGTATGCGTTTTCACTCGCCTTCCTGCGTCGCGCTGCTGCGTCGTCTGTGTGACGAGCACGGATTGTTGCTTGTGCTCGATGAGATTGCCACTGGCTTTGGGCGCACCGGTGCCTTCTTTGCTTGTGAGCATGCCGCTGTCGGCCCCGATGTCATGTGTGTCGGCAAGGCTCTTACCGGCGGCTACATGACTTTGGCTGCCACGCTTTGCACGCCCGCGGTCGCTGAGGCGATCTCTTCTGGTCAGGGGGGTGCGCTCATGCACGGTCCTACCTTCATGGCCAATCCGCTTGCCTGTGCCGTTGCGCTTGCTTCACTGGACCTGCTTCAGCGGGAGGGGTGGCGGGAGCAGGTAGCGCGTATCGAGCTTGGTCTGCGGCGTGGGCTTGCACCGGCTCGCGATCTGCCCGGGGTCGCCGATGTGCGCGTGCTTGGGGGGATCGGCGTCGTGCAGTTAGAGCGCGAAGTTGATGTGGGGGCCGTTACTGCTTGCGCTGTTGAGCGTGGGGTATGGCTGCGGCCTTTTCGCGATCTCATCTACACCATGCCGCCTTATGTCATCGGCGATGAGGATCTGGCCAGGGTTGCTGGGGCGGTGGTGGGGGGGTGCCAGCCGCTGGCGCGCTAGCGTTTTGGGGAGATGACGTGAAGGGGATGTAAAGGCGGGTGGTTGGGCTTCCTTTTTTGAAAGTTTGTGCACTTAGGTATCTACGGGGTATGTATACGATTGCGCTCTTAATTTGAATTTGCGCCCAGCCATCCTCTCCACGGGAGCTGCTCGCCAGTTGCCGTCAGCCCCGCACGTGTGGGGGCGGGGATGTGAGCAAGAGTCTCGATCTCCACCTCACCCATGCGCGCGATCGTCTCGCGGTTGGACTGCTCCAAGTCGGAGGGCCTTCTTGGCCACGGCGTCAGCACGACCGCGCGCACCTCCAATCCGACCGCGCGCGCTGCCTGCAGGGTTAGCAGCGTGTGATTGATCGTGCCCAGTCCGGGGCGTGCGGCGATCAGCACTGGCAGGGCCAGCTCGACAGCCAGATCGCGCACCGTGAACTGCTCATTGAAGGGCACCAGCAGGCCGCCGACTCCCTCCACGATCAGCGTGGCGCTTTGGGCCAGGGCCAGGGCGCGCTCGATCAGCTGGGTTGGGTCGATCCGCTCTCCTGCCATCGTTGCCGCAAGGTGGGGTGATACGGCGGGTGCGTAGCGCAGTGGCGCCACCTGCTCCGGGGTCATGCCCGCCATCTGCGCCAGCAGCTCGTGGTCCTGTGGCCAGGTTGCTTGCGCTGGCTCCTCTTCTAATCCAGTGACTACTGGCTTGTAGGCCCTGACTGGCTCGCCTTTGGCCGCGATCGCCGCGACCAGCGCGGCGCTCAGGATCGTCTTGCCGACGCCTGTATCGGTGCCTGTTACGAACAGACCTCGCACGCCGGGCTAGGCGGCGCGACGGATGCGGATTTCGCGCTCGATGTCGAAGGGGGCGTCCATAGCGGGCTCCTGTTGATCGACATCCTCTGCTTCTGGTCTGCGGGGGCGATTGGCGGGGCGCGAGCCCATGCTTGTCGGATCTAGGCCGAGCGCGCGTGCGGCCTCGCCGAGGGTCTTGGCGGCCTGGCGCAGCTCCACCGCAGTATGTGAGGCCATCGCCGCCAGCCGCAGGCGCGACGTGCCCGCCGGAACCGTGGGGGGGCGGATGGCCTGCGCGAATACGCCTTTGCTCAGCGCTGCCTTGCACATGCGCAGCGCATCGCGCTCCTCGCCTACCACCAGCGGCACGATTGGCATCTCGCTTGGTTCTATGGGGAAGCCCTCCTTGGCCAGCGCGCCGCGCAGCGCGCGCGCTGCCGCGTGCAGGCGCTCCACACGGTGGGGGCGCTCCTGCAGGAGGTCCAGGGCGGCCAGTGCTCCGGCTATGGCCGGTGGGCCGGGGGCCGTCGAGAAGATCAGCGAGCGTGCCGTATTGATCAGGTAGTCGCTTATCTCCGCGCTCGTGCACACATATGCGCCGTAGGAGCCCAGCGACTTGCTCAGCGTGCCGATCAGCACATCCACCTCGCCTTGCAGACCGGCCTCTGCGACCGCCCCGCGACCGCCCGGGCCGAGCAGGCCCGTGGCGTGGGCCTCGTCCACGATCGTGCGTGCGCCGTGCTCCTGCGCCAGTTCCACGATGTCCTGCAGCGGCGCTATGTCGCCGTCCATCGAGAACACCGCGTCGGTCACGATCAGCTGCCTGCCCTGTCCTCCATGGCGGCGCAGGCACCACTGCAGGTGCTCGCTGTCCGCGTGGCGGTACACCACCACCTGCGCTCTGCTCAGGCGCGCCCCGTCGATGATCGACGCGTGGTTGAGCTCATCGCTGAAGATCGTGTCGCCTTTGCCTGCCAGCGCTCCGATCACGCCGATGTTGGCCAGGTAGCCCGAGCCGAACAGCACGCAGCTCTCGCTGCCCTCCCATTCCGCCAGGCGCTCCTCTAGACGGCGATGGATCGTCATTGTGCCTGACACCAGTCTTGAGGCGCCTGCGCCTACGCCCCAGCGCATCGCTGCCTCCGCGGCTGCCTCACGCACGCGCGGGTGATCGGCCAGGCCCAGGTAGTTGTTCGAGCACAGCAGCAGCACCGGCTTGCCGTCCAGCAGCACCCTTGGGCCCTGGGGGCCCGAGATCAGACGCAGGCGGCGGTGCAGTCCCAGCTGCTCCAGCTCCGCCAAGCGCGCCTCGATCTCGCTCATGTCGCGCTCAGAACCTCATCCGGGCGCGGAATCTCATCCGGGCGCGGGGGGACGTTGCGCTTGGCCTTGTAGCGCAGCTGCGTCGAGGGGTCCCACAGACGTACCTGTAACGGAGCGGCTGTGGGCGCCGCTTCGTCTAGGTGCTCCTCCACCACGTCCGGCGTCTCGCCATCCAGCCAGCCCGAACGGTTATCGGGGCGGGGGTTGGCGCCGTTGTCGGACTGGCGCGCCACATTCAGGCCGAGCTTCTCGAACATCGCCCGGTCCTGCTCGGGTTCGTTGCCCAGCGTCGTCAGGAAGTTGCCCATCATCACGCCGTTCAGGCCCGCCTTCACCGCTAGCGGCTGCAGCTCGCCGAGGTTCTCCACGCGGCCTCCGCACAGGCGGAACAGCGCTTCGGGCAGGATCAGGCGGAAGATCGCGATCCACTTAACCGCCTCCCACGGGTCCATGTATTCGCGCTCGCCGAACTTCGTGCCCGCGCGCGGGTTGAGCAGATTGATTGGCACGCTCGTCGGGTTGATCGCTGAGAGCTGGAAGGCCATCTCCACGCGCTGCTCGCGGCTCTCGCCCAGATTCAGGATGCCGCCCACGCATGTCTCCAAACCTGCCTCGCGCACCGCATCGATTGTGCGCAGGCGGCCCTCATAGCGCACCGTGCTCGTGACCTCGTCGTAGTAGCTCTCTGCCGTCTCCACGTTGTGGTGCACCCGCTGGATGCCTGCCTCCTTCAGCGCCTTCGCGCGCGGGGCTGACATGTGCCCGATCGACGCGCAGCGCTTCAGGTTCGTGTGCTCGGCCACCAGTCGCGCGCCCTCCAGGATCTTCTCGAAGTCGCGCTTGGACAGGCCCTGGCCCTGCGTCACCATGCAGAAGCGATGGGCTCCTGCTGCCTCCGCCGCGCGCGCGTGTTCAAGGATCTGCTCGGCATCCATCATCGCGTGCATCGGCGTCTCCGCCTCCGCGAAGCGCGACTGCGCGCAGAAGCCGCAGTCCTCCGCGCAGCCTCCCGACTTGGCGTTGACCAGCGAGCACATGTCGGTGGAGTCCGCGAACTGCTCTACGCGGGCCTCCCAGGCGCGCGCCACCAGCGCCTCGATCTCGGCGTGGTCTTCGGTCTCGCCCAGTTCCAGGGCTTCTTTGGGGGTGATGAGGGGCGGCATCTGGCAAAACTATCCCGTGCGGCAGACGGCACCGCCGGGCTTTCTCGCTGCATAGGTCGCGGGTATTCTATGCCTCGCCGCCGCAGGACAGTCGCGAGCAGGACGATATGTATGTCCAATATGGACAAGCTCGTGTCCTGTGCGGAGGGCTCAAGTCCTTGGCGGGTGCTGGATATTCAAGCCTCCGGAACCAGATATAGACATATGATGCTGGCCTTGACAACTCTCGTACCCGTTATGTAGCATGACATTCTGACATCGGCTGTCCGGAGGAAGCGGATAGACGACATGGGTGATGGGCAACTAACTGTCTGCAACGCCTTGGTAGCGGCGTGCGAGAGTTTTTCATTGGAGGGGTCGATATGGGTATTGACATGCCGTCGAAGCACGCTCTGCGATGTGCGTCCTCGCGTTTCTTCTTGTCGTCCCCAGGCCCAAACGCTGGGGGAGTCCGATGACGGCGGCCGAGCTTGAGAGGGTCGCCCCGGCAACGTCCGTCGGACCGCAGCGCTCGCCCATGCCCATCGCATGGATACCGCCAGATGAAATAGATCGAGCTGCATGGATACTGGCGGGATCCCGCCTTGGTGGGTACAGCCGCTCTAGCAATTGGTGGATCGGGGATTGGCTGCGATATGGCACAGCCAGATGGGGCGAGAAGTACGTAGTGGCGGCCAAGATCACTGGCTATGACCCTCACAGTCTTGAAAACATGGTTTATGTCGCGTCCCGCTTTGAGATCTCCCTACGTAGGGAGAATTTGAGTTGGAGTCATCACTTCCTGGTTGCCGGTCTAAAACTTCAGGAGCAGGTCCATTGGCTCGACGTCGCGACTGAGCGCCACCTGTCGGTCAACGATCTGCGCATCGAGTTGCGAACCGCCCGACGTGGCGTCGAGTCGGATCCTGAAATCGCTGCCGGTCCAGCCGAGGACGAGCAGACCTCGGACATCGTGGTCTGTCCACAGTGTGGGTTCAAGCTGCAGTCTTCAGCGAGCAGTTGTAATCAGGTGGATGCCCGTGTCGGCTAAACGTAATAGTACATTGACACTGCCAACACATGATGTCTTTCCGGAAAGGTGAAGATTTATGAGGATTGATCTGAGGACGAAGCGGGGAGCCTCGGTGTTAGCGATATCGGGTGTAATGGTTCTCGGATCGGCCGTGGCCTTGGTGGCCCCCGGAGCAGGCGCCGCGTCGGTCACGCCGAATGCCCCGGCAGTGGCTCACGCCGCGCGCAACGTGTCCGTTCGCGAGAGCTCGACGATGCATGCCGTCGGATATCAGGGGGGCCGTAGCATCTATGAGCGCGGCACCATGTCCGGAACCTACCGCGGCTCGATTGAAGCGCGACTGGTGGCTGTAACAAACACAACCGGCGAAGCCACGGTCACCGCATATACAAAGGGCGGCTGGCTGAAGGCCAAGGCGACAACGCATGCTCATGCCGAAACGGCTGAAGAGGAAATCGGACACTTTTACGGCAGCCTTGTGATTGTCGGCGGGGCCGGTATATGGGCACACGCATCCGGAAAATTGGCGATCTATGGCACCTTGAATCGGCGCAACCTGCACGCGACAGGGGAAATGGACGGGACCTTTCATGTTTAGTTCCAGCATCTCCAAGCTGCGGCTTAAAGCAACGGTCCAGCGGCAACTCATGTGGAGCTTCCAATGACCAGGGCTTACGTTCTCGGCGCCGTCAAGGCTTGCCTTCTCGGCTCTGCGCTACTGATTTTTGCTGGCGCTCCGGGTCTAGCCCAGGCAGAAGAGACGACGAAGCTCACGGTGGCATTCAAGCCTTATCGGCTTGGTTCGTATACCACCGTCACGTCCACCTTGACATTTTCAACCACCAACGGTGAACTCCCAATCCCGATAACCCACTTCGCACTGCGTTTCCCGGCCAGCCTGATCTTTAGTACAAGCAGTCTGGGTCTTGCGGTCTGTCACCCCGAGGACCTGGAAGCCAAGGGTATTGAAGGCTGCTCTCCCAATGCGCAAATCGGCACCGGAAGGGCGGTGGCCGAGTTGCCCATTGGGCCCGAACTGGTGCAGGAGGAAGCCAAGGTTGCGATCCTCAAGGGTCCGCCCGTGAACGGGCAGGCCGGGATACTGATCTACTCTGTTGGTAAGACGCCGGTTTCGGCCGAAACGCTTTTCCAGGGTGAGGTGCTCGAAAGCGCCTCCTTTGGTGAATTGCTTGAGACCGCCGTGCCGCTGATTCCGTCATTGCCCGGCGCCGGCGATGTCGTCGTCACCCGGATACAAATGAGCGTCGGCCCCGCGGGACTGACGTACTACCTGCACGAGCATGGAAAGACCGTGCCGTATCACCCCCGGGGCCTGCAAGTACCCGAAACATGCCCCCGGGGCGGTTTTCGGTTCGGCCTGTCCGTGGTGTTGGCGAACGGCACCGTCGTCCCGGCCAACGACACGATCCCCTGCCCGACCTCGCACCACCACAAGCATCACCGCGTCGGGCGGTAGAGATAGAGACCTTGGCTGCATCCGCGGGTGAGGAACGGAAAGGGGGGTAGAAAATTGACAACCGCTGCGCCGGCTGTCGGGGTGCTGCCATGGCTGCTCTCCGACAGGGGCGAACCAGCGTTGCGTGCCCGGGCGCAGCGTCTGCTGGCGCATATTGAGCGCTCGCCAGAGCTCGACGCGGGCGATATTGGCTACTCGCTGGCGCTCGACGCGGGCGATATCGGTCACTCGTCGGCGCTCGACGCGGGCGATGTTGGCCACTCGCCGGCGGCCTTGCCGTTGGCGCTTGAGCATCGGGCCGTGGTGCTCGGCAGCGACCGCGAGCGGTTGCTGGCCGGCCTGCGGGCGTTGGCGCTGGGCGAGTCCGCGGCCAACATTCTCGAGGGCGTGGCCAGCGGGCCTCGGCGGGTCGCATTCATGTTTTCAGGCCACGGTTCGCAGTGGCCCGGGATGGCGCTGGAGTTGCTGGACAGCTCACCCGTGTTCGCGGAGCACCTGCAGGCGTGTGCCGACGCCTTGGCCCCATTTGTCGATTGGTCGCTCCTGGATGTGCTGCGCGGCGAGTCGCACGCGCCTCCGCTGGAGCGTGTCGACGTCGTGCAGCCGGTGCTGTTCGCCGTGACCGTGTCGCTCGCGGGGTTGTGGCGCGCATGCGGAGTTCAACCCGATGTGGTGATCGGTCATTCTCAGGGTGAGATTGCGGCGGCCCATGTCGCGGGCGGCCTTTCGCTTCCTGATGCGGTGCGGGTGGTCGCGCTGCGCAGCCGGGCGTTGGCGACCCTGGCCGGGCGTGGCGGCATGGTGTCGGTCCTGCTCACGCCTGAGCAGCTCGCCGGACGTTCTGCAGCGCTGGGGCGATCGCGTTTCGCTCGCGGCGGTCAATGGGCCGGCGTCGGTCGTCGTCTCCGGCGAGGACCTTGCGCTTGAGGAGCTGCTCGATGAGCTCCTTGCCGAGGGCGTCCGTGCGCGGCGCATCGCGATCGACTACGCCTCGCACTGTGCGCAGGTCGAGGAGATTCGTGGCGAGCTGCTCGACGTGCTCTCCCCGATCGTCCCTCGTACCGGGGATGTGCCATTTCACTCCACCGTTACTGGTCAGGTGCTCGACACCGCGCGGTTGGACGCCGAGTACTGGTACCGCGGTGAGCGCCAGACCGTTCGGTTTGACCAGGTCATCCGTGCTCTCCTGGAGGGGCATAGGCGTTGGGCTTTCATAGAGATCAGTCCGCATCCAGTTTTGACCGTGGGTGTGCAGGACACCATCGATGCGATCCGCGGCGATCATGACGACGCGATGGTTGTCGGCTCGCTGCGCCGCGATCGTGCTGGCCTGGAGCGTTTTCTGTCCGCGCTGGGCGAGCTGCACGTGCGGGGGGTGGATGTGCAGTGGGGTGCGGTGCTTGCCGGTTCTGGGGCCCATCGGCGGGTGGATCTGCCTGGCGGGGCGGAGGATGAGCTTGGCGGTGCGGTCCCTGTCGGGTCCTTCGTGCGGGATCTGGCGGGTGCATCGGCGCGCGAGCGCGATCGTGCGGCACTCGAACTGGTGCGCGCTCAGGCGGCAATCGTCCTGGGACATGACTCCGCCGCCGCAGTGCCCCCCAAGCAGGCCTTCAAGGAGCTCGGGTTCGATTCATCGGCTGCGGTCGAGCTGCGCAACCGTCTGCGAGCGCTCACCGGACTGAGCCTGCCGACGACGCTCCTGTTTGACCACCCCACTCCGACCGCACTCGCCGGCCGCCTGCTGGATGAGATCACCGGCGCTCGCGGCGAGGTCACGGTGTCGGCTCCGGCACTGGCGCCGGCAGCTTATGCGGCCGAGCCGATTGCGATCGTGGGGATGGGCTGTCGCTATCCGGGCGGTGTGTGCTCCCCCGAGCAGCTCTGGGAGCTGGTTGTGAGCGGCGGCGATGCGGTTGCTGCCTTCCCGGCCGATCGCGGTTGGGATCTCGATGGTCTCTACGACCCCGATCCCGAGCATCCGGGCACCAGCTACGCCCGCGAGGGCGGCTTTCTCTACGACGCCGCGGAGTTCGACGCCGGGTTCTTCGGCATCAGCCCGCGCGAGGCGATGGCGATGGACCCTCAGCAGCGGCTGCTGCTGGAAGTTGCCTGGGAGGCGTGCGAGGACGCCGGTATCGCTCCTGGCTCCTTGCAGGGCAGCGAGACCGGCGTGTTCGTCGGCGCCATGACCCAGGACTACGGCTCGCGCCTGCATGAGGCATCGCAGGGCTATGAGGGTTACACCCTCACTGGCAATACCGCCAGCGTCATATCGGGGCGCCTCTCCTACGCCTTCGGCCTGCAGGGGCCGGCCGTCACCGTGGATACCGCCTGTTCCTCCTCTCTGGTGGCTTTGCACCTGGCCTGTCAGGCGTTGAACGGAGGCGAGTGTGCGCTTGCATTGAGCGGTGGCGCGGCCGTGATGACCAGCCCCGGCATGTTCATCGAGTTCAGTCGCCAGCGCGGGCTTGCCCCCGACGGCAGGTGCAAGTCCTTCGCGCAGGCAGCCGACGGCACCGGCTGGTCAGAGGGCGTGGGCGTCGTGTTGCTTGAGCGGCTTTCCGACGCGCGGCGTCTCGGTCATCCGGTGCTGGCCTTGGTGCGGGGTAGCGCCGTCAACCAGGATGGCGCGAGCAATGGCTTGACCGCGCCCAACGGGCCTTCGCAGCGGCGCGTGATCGCCCGCGCGCTGGCGGCCGCGCAGCTCTCGGCCGCGGATGTCGACGTCGTGGAGGCGCATGGCACCGGCACCACCTTGGGCGACCCGATCGAGGCGCAGGCGCTGCTGGCCACCTATGGGCAGGGCCGCGCGCGGGAGCGTCCGCTGTGGCTGGGGTCTGTGAAGTCCAACATCGGTCACACGCAGGCCGCGGCCGGCGTGGCGGGCGTGATCAAGATGGTCATGGCTATGCGCCACGGCGTGCTGCCCAAGACGTTGCACGTCGATCAGCCTTCCCAGCAGGTGGATTGGTCGGCCGGTGCGATGTCGCTGCTGACCGAAGCCCAACCGTGGCTTGGTGGTGCGGGGCCGCGCAGGGCTGGGGTGTCTTCTTTTGGCATCAGCGGCACCAACGCGCACGCGATCCTGGAGGAGGCTCCTGGGACGGTGCTCGCGGACAGCGCAGATAGGACCAGCGGAGGCCGCGGAGAGAGCGGAGACAGCGGAGGGGGCGGAGGTCGCGGTGTTGCCGCCGGCGTCGGGCCATGGATCATCTCGGCGCGTAGCGAGAGCGCCCTGCGCGAACAGGCACAGCGGCTGCACGCGCATGTTGATGGCGATCCTGCGCTGAGGGCGGTCGATGTCGGGCATTCGCTCGTAGCGGGTCGTTCGCAGTTTGCGCATCGCGCGGTGGCCTTGGGCGCTGAGCGGGGGAGTCTGCTGGATGGCATTGGCGCGTTGGCGCAGGGCGAGCCGGTGGAGGGTGTGATCGAGGGCGTCGCGGGGATCGATGGTGAGGTTGCCTTTCTGTTCCCCGGCCAGGGCTCGCAGTGGGAGGGCATGGCCGTGGAGCTGCTGGACTCCTCGCCGCTGTTCGTCGAGCTCATGGGCGCGTGCGGCGAGGCGCTTGCGCCGCTTGTCGACTGGTCGCTTGAGGCTGTGCTGCGCGCTGCCGATGGCGCGCCGGGGTTGGATCGCGTCGATGTGCTCCAGCCGGTGTCGTTTGCGGTGATGGTGTCGCTGGCGGGGCTGTGGCGTGCTCATGGTGTGAACCCGGATGTGGTGGTGGGTCACTCTCAGGGTGAGATCGCCGCGGCGTACGTGGCGGGTGGCCTGTCGTTGCCTGATGCGGCGCGGGTGGTCGCGCTGCGCAGCAAGGCATTGGCCCGTCTATCCGGAGAGGGCGGCATGGTGTCCGTCTCGCTTCAGGCCGGCCCGTTGGCTGAGCGACTTGAGGGTTGGGGCGAGCGGCTTGCGATCGCGGCGATCAACGGGCCCTCCTCGGTGGCGGTGTCCGGTGATTGCGATGCGCTTGACGAGCTGCTGCAGTGGTGTCAGCAGGAGGGTGTCAGGGCGCGCAGGATCCCTGTGGACTACGCCTCGCACTCAGCGCAGGTGCAGGCGATTCGCGAGGAGCTGCTTGATGTTCTCTCGCCGATCGCTCCCCGCTCGGGTGAGATTCCGTTCTACTCCACCGTCACCGGCGAGCTGCTCGATACCGCGGCGTTGGATGGGGACTACTGGTATCGCAGTCTGCGCCAGACCGTCCAGTTCGAGCGGGCCACGCGCGCAGTGCTTACGCGGGGTGCTCGCGCGTTTATCGAGGTCAGCTCGCATCCTGTGCTGACGCTTGGGGTGCAGGAAACCGTTGAGCAGGCGCTTGGCGTTGAGGATGCGCCTGGCGTTGAGCAGGCGCTCGGCAGTTCCGAAGATGTCGTGGTTGCCGGTTCGCTGCGCCGGGGGCAGGGTGGCTTGGAGCGCTTCTTGACTTCGTTGGCTGAGGTGTGGGTGCGCGGCGTGGCTGTGGATTGGACGTGCGTGTTCGCCGCTTCGGGCGCCGAGCGGGTGAAACTGCCCACCTACGCTTTTCAACGCGAGCGCTATTGGCTTGATGTCTCGCCGGGCCAGGGGAATATGGTCAGCGCCGGGCAGGCCTCGGCCGATCACCCACTGCTCGGCGCCGCCGTGGGATTGGCCGACGGGCAGGGGTGGCTGTTCACCGCCCGCCTGTCCTTGGCCTCGCATCCATGGCTTGCCGACCACGCTGTGATGGGCGTCGTTTTGCTGCCGGGTACGGCGTTTCTGGAGCTGGCGCTGCACGCGGGCCGTCGCGTCGGGTGCGGCGTGGTGCGGGAGCTCACCTTGGAGGTCCCGCTGGTGTTGAGCGAGCGTGGGGCCGTGCAATTGCAGCTGTCGCTGGGGGAGGCCGATGGGTCCGGCTTGCGAACGCTCAGCATCCACTCCCGCCCGGAGCACGTCGCGGGCGCTGGGGAGCGGTCCGGGGATGCTGGGGAGTGGTCCGGGGGCGCTGGGGAGCGGTCCGAGGGTGCATGGATTTGTCACGCCCACGGCGTGTTGAGCGCCGAGGAGGCGCCGGATCGCGAGCGCCGAGAGCGTGTCCAAGAGCTTGCCGGGGTATGGCCCCCCGAGCGGGCGGATGCGGTCAATGTGGACGATCTGTATGAGCGGCTGGCCCAGCTGGGTCTTGACTACGGCCCGGCGTTTCAGGGCCTGCGGGCGGCGTGGCGGCGCGGCGGTGAGGTGTTCGCCGAGGTGTGCCTGGCCGCCGACCAGCAGACACAGGCTGCGCTGTTTGGCGTGCATCCGGCGCTGCTCGATGCGGCGCTGCACCCAATCGGGGGCGGTCTCCTCCGCGAGGACGCCTCTGTGCCGCGGACCCTGGTGGAGCTTCCCTTCTCCTGGAGCGGGGTGTCCCTGTCTGCAGCGGGCGCGTCTCGCCTGCGGGTTCGACTCTCCTCGGTGGGGACGGCGGGGATATCGCTGCTGGTCGCCGATGAAAATGGCACCCCGGTGGCCTCGATCGACTCGCTGGTCTCGCGGGCGGTATCCAGGGAGCAGCTTGCCGGCGCGCGCGGGTCCACCGGCGACTCGCTCTTGCGCCTGGACTGGATCGCGGTCCCCGTGGAGCCTGCTCAGCCGCTTCCAGCTGGCGACTGGATGGTGCTGGGCGCCGCTGGTCAGGGGGTTGTCGGTGCACTGCAAGCAGCCGGGGAGCGTGCCACGGCGCTGGCGGATCTGGCCTCGCTCGGGGACGCCCTGGATGTAGGTGGCGCGCTTGGAGATGTGGTGCTGCTGGACTGCACCCGCGACGCGGCCGAGCCGGCCGGGGCCGGGATGGCCGGTACCGGCATGGCCGATGCCGCGCACGGGGACGTTCATCGGGTGCTGGAGCTGGCGCAGGCGTGGCTCGCGGATGAACGCTTCTCCGCCTGCCGGCTGGTGCTGGTCACGCGGGGTGCGGTGGCTGTGCGCCTCGGGGAGGACGTGCCTGGTCTGGCGCAGGCGCCGGTGTGGGGACTCGTGCGCTCGGCGCAGTCGGAGAACCCCGGGCGCTTTGTGCTGGTCGACCTCGACGATCAGCAGGCTTCGTGGCGGGCCCTGCCCGCGGCGCTCGCCAGCGGCGAGCCGCAGTTGGCGGTGCGCGACGGTGGCGTGTTCGTTCCCCGCCTGGCCGTGGCGGCGGCTGGTGCAGGGGCTGCACTGACGCCGCCCGCCGATGCGGCGGCGTGGCGCTTGGACATCACAGCCGGCAGGGACACGCTTGAGAACCTTGCCCTTGTCGCCTGCCCCGAGGCGACAGCGCCGCTTGAGCCCGGGCAGGTGCGCGTCGCGGTGCGGGCCGCGGGACTGAACTTCCGTGACGTGCTGATCGCCTTGGGCGTCGTCTCCGGGCCGAGGCGACGCTTGGCAGCGAGGGCGCCGGGGTCGTCCTCGAGGTCGGCCCAGAGGTCAGCGGCCTGGCCCCGGGCGATCGCGTGATGGGCCTGGTGCCGGACGCGTTCGGCCCGGTCGCGGTGGCCGACCAGCGTGCGCTCGTGCCGATCCCGGACGGCTGGTCGTTCGCCCAGGCCGCCGCGGTCCCGATCGTCTTCCTGACGGCCTACTACGCGCTGGTCGATCTGGCCGGTCTGCGGCCGGGCGAGCGGCTGCTGGTGCACGCCGCCGCCGGTGGGGTCGGCATGGCGGCGGTGCAGCTGGCCGAGCATCTGGGCGCGGAGGTGTTCGCGACCGCCAGCCCCGGCAAGTGGGGGGCGCTGCGCGCTTGGCTGGACGAGGCGCATATCGCCTCCTCGCGCACGCTGGACTTCAGGCAGAAGCTTCCTGGAGCGTCGACCGCGGGTCGGGGTGTGGACGTCGTGCTGGACTCCCTGGCGGGGGAGTTCGTCGACGCGTCGCTCCGGCTGCTGCCCGCGCGGTGGCCGCTTCATCGAGATGGGCAAGACCGACATCCGCGACCCCGCGGCGATCGCGGCCGAGCACCCGGGTGTCGCCTATCGGGCCTTCGATCTGCTCGAAGCCGGGCCCGAGCGCATCCAGGAGATGCTGCGCGAGCTGGTGGAGCTGCTTCGAGCGGGGCGTGCTGCGGCCGCTTGCCGGTGAGCACCTGGGACGTGCGCCAGGCGCCGGCAGGCGTTCCGGTTCATGAGCCAGGCGCGGCACATCGGCAAGATCGTGCTGACCATGCCCGGGCCGCTCGACCCGCGCGGCACGGTGCTGATCACCGGCGGCACCGGGCGAGCTCGGTGCGTCTGCTCGCGCGCCACCTGGTGGCCGCGCACGGCGTGCGGCCATCTGCTGCTGGTCAGCCGCCGGGGGCGCGCGGCCGAGGTGCACGGGAGCTTCAGGCCGAGCTGGGAGGCCTGGGCGCCGCAGGTCGCGGATCGCCGCGTGCGACGTGGCCGACCGCGAGCAGCTGGCGGCGCTGCTCGACGGCGTGCCCGACGGAGCATCCGCTGACCGCGGTGGTGCACGCCGCGGGGGTGCTCGACGACGGCGTGATCGAGTCGCTGACGCCCGAGCGGGTCGATCGGTGATGGCGGCCGAAGGTCGATGCCGCGTGGCACCTGCACGAGCTGACCGAGCACCTGGAGCTGCTCGGCGTTCGTGCTGTTCTCCTCGGTCGCGGCCACGCTCGGCAGCCCGGGGCAGGGCAACTACGCGGCCGCCAACGCCTTCCTGGACGCGCTGGCGGCCACCGTCAGCGCGCGCGGTCTGCCGGCGACCTCGCTGGCGTGGGGGCTGTGGGCGGGGCAGCGGCATGACCGGCCAGCCTGAGCGAGGCCGATCGTGACGCGGCTGGCGCGCTCGGGCGTGGCCGCGCTGTCCGCGCGAGCAGGGCCTCGAGCTGTTCGACCGCGCGCGTCGCGCAGGACGCGGCGCTGCTGCTGCCGCTGCGGCTGGACGCCGTCGCGCTGCGCGCGCAGGCCGCGGCGGCGGGCATTTCCCCGCTCCTGCGCGGCCTGGTGCGCACGCCCGCCCGCCGTGCGGCGCGAGGTGGACGCCGGCGTCGCTGGCCCGGCGTCTGGCCGCGCGTCCGAGACGCCGAGCGCGAGGGTGTCGCGCTCGAGCTGGTGCGCGCCCAGGCGGCGACCGTGCTGGGGCACGCTCTCGCCGCGGAGATGACCCGAGCAGCGGCGTTCAAGGAGCTCGGCTTCGACTCGCTGACGGCGGTCGAGCTGCGCAACCGGCTGGCGCGCGACGGGGCTGCGGCTGCCGGCGACGCTCGTGTTCGACTACCCGACTCCGCGCCGCGCTGGCCGCGTATCTGGTAGGTGAGGTCGCCGGTGGCGGCGAGCGATGGGTCGACGGCCGCGCGTGCGCGGCAGCGATCGCGCCCCCGGCGCCTGCCACTGCGCGAGGAGCCGATCGCGATCGTGGGGATGAGCTGCCGCTACCCCGGCGGCGTGCGCTCGCCCGAGGAGCTGTGGGAGCTGCTGGCGCGCGGCGGCGATGCGATCTCGGGCTTCCCCGACCGACCGCGGCTGGGACCTGGAGGGGCTGTATGACCCGGACCCGGATCGGCCGGGGACGAGCTACGCGCGGGCGGGCGGGTTCCTCCACGACGCCGGCGAGTTCGACGCGGCGTTCTTCGGGATCAGCCCGCGCGAGGCGCTGGCGATGGACCCGCAGCAGCGGCTGCTGCTGGAGGCGGCCTGGGAGGCGCTCGAGGACGCCGGGCATCGACCCGGCGTCGCTGCGCGGCAGCCGACACGGGGGTGTTCGCGGGCGTCAGCTCCATCCGACTACGGCGGCGGCGTCGGCAGGCGACGGGAGTCCGGAGGGCTACCGGCTGACCGGCGGCGCCGGCAGCGTCGTCTCCGGTCGCGTCGCCTACACCTTCGGGCTTGGAGGGCCCGGCGGTGACGGTGGACACGGCGTGCTCCTCCTCGCTGGTGGCGCTGCACCTGGCGGCCAGGCGCTGCGCGCGGGCGAGTGCTCGCTGGCGCTGGCCGGCGGCGTGACGGTGATGGCGACCCCGGCCGCGTTCGTCGAGTTCAGCCGGCAGCGCGGGCTCGCCGCCGACGGGCGCTGCAAGGCGTTCGCCGCGGGCGCCGACGGCGACGGGCTTCTCCGAGGGCGCGGGCGTGGTGCTGCTGGAGCGGCTCTCCGACGCGCGGCGCCACGGGCACCGGGTGCTGGCGCGTGGTGCGGGGCAGCGCGGTCAACCAGGACGGCGCGAGCAACGGTCTGACCGGCGCCGAACGGTCCGTCCCAGCAGCGGGTGATCGCCCAGGCGCTGGCCAACGCGCGGCTCGTCGGCCGAGCGAGGTCGACGCGGTGGAGGGTCACGGCACCGGCACCATGCTGGGCGATCCGATCGAGGCGCAGGCGCTGCTGGCCACCTACGGGCAGGACCGCGCCGGCGGAGCGGCCGCTGTGGCTTGGGTTCGATCAAGTCGAACATCGGTCACACGCAGGCCGCCGCGGGCGTGGCGGGCGTGATCAAGATGGTGCTGGCGATGCGCCACGGCGTGCTGCCGCGGACGCTGCACGTCGACGAGCCCTCGCCGCAGGTCGACTGGTCGGCGGGCGCGGTGTCGCTGCTGACCGAGGCGGTGCCCTGGCCGAGCGACGGCGCGCCCCGCCGGGCGGGCGTGTCCTCGTTCGGGATCAGCGGCACCAACGCGCACGTGATCCTGGAGGAGGCGCCCTGCCGTGGCGGAGGCGCTCCTCGTGGCGCAGGCGCTTCGGCCGTGGAGGACGCGCTCCGGGTGGAGGACGCGACTCGCCGGGATGGACGCACTGCCGGTGGAGGCGTGCTCCCGGTGTCGCCAGACGATCGGCGGCGTGGTGCCCTGGGTGCTCTCGGGTCGCGGCGGGAATGGCTTGCGGGGTCAGGCCGCAGCGGCTTGCGGGAGTTCGTGCGGGCGACTGCGGCACTGGGCGTGGCCGATGTGGGGATCTCGCTGGCGGGATCGCACCGTCGTTCGAGCACCGCGCCGTCGTGGTTGGCGGTGGCCGCGAGGATCTGCTCGGCGGCCTGGGGCGTTGGCCGAGGGCGACTCGGCGCCGGGCACGTCGTGGAGGGTGTCGGCCGCTGGGGTCGGTCGTCGCGGATCGTGTTCGTGTTCCCCGGGCAGGGTTCGCAGTGGCCGGGGATGGCCGCCGAGCTGCTGGACTGCTCGCCGGTGTTCGCCGAGCGCATGCGCGGCGTGTGAGGAGGCGCTCGCGCCGCATGTCGATTGGGTGCTGGAGGATGTGCTGCGCGGCGGCGAGGGCGCGCCCGGGCTTGGAGCGGGTGGACGTGGTGCAGCCGGTGCTGTTCGCGGTGATGGTCTCGCTGGCCGGCCTGTGGCGCGCCTGTGGTGTGCAGCCCGAGTGTGGTCGTCGGTCACTCCCAGGGTGAGATCGCGGCGGCGCACGTCGCCGGCGGTTTGTCGCTTGCAGGACGCGGCGCGGTTGGTGGTGGTGCGCAGTCGGGCGCTGGTCGGCCTGATGGGCCAGGGCGGGATGGTGTCGGTCGCGCTGTCCGAGGCGTGAGGTGCGGCAACGGCTCGAGCGCTGGGATGGTCGGGTGTCGGTGGCGGCGGTGAACGGTCCGCGGGCGGTGGTGGTCTCCGGCGAGCGCGAGGCGCTTGACGGGTTGCTGGGCGAACTTGTGTCGGGGGATGTCAGGGCGCGGGAGATCCCTGTCGGCTACGCCTCGCATTCGGCGCAGATCGAGGAGATCCGCGAGGAGTTGCTGGAGGGCTGTGCGGGGATCGCGCCGATCTCCGGTGGCGTGCCGTTCTTCTCGACCGTCACCGGCGAGCTGGTTGACACCGCCGAGCTGGACGGCGAGTACTGGTATCGCAACCTGCGCGAGACCGTGCGCTTCGAGCCGGCCACCGGATCGTTGCTGGACGAGGGTTATCGGGCGTTCGTCGAGATCAGCCCGCACCCCGTGCTGACGGTTGGCGTGCAGGAAACCGTCGAGGAGGTGCTCGATGGGTCGCCCGATGTGCTGGTCACGGGCTCGTTGCGTCGCGAGCAGGGCGGCTTGGAACGCTTCCTGCTGTCGCTGGGCGAGGCGTGGGTGCGCGGCGTGGACGTGGACTGGCAGCGGGTCTTCGCGGGGTCCGGCGCCCGGCGCGTCGGCCTGCCGGGCTATGCCTTCCAGCGCGAGCGCTACTGGCTGAAGGCCGTTGCGGGGGAAGGGCAGGACGCCGCCTCGATCGGTCAGACCTCCATCGATCACCCGCTGCTGGGCGCCCTCGTGGGATTGGCCGACGGCGAGGGTCTGCTGTTCACCGGTCGCCTGTCGCTGGACACGCACCCCTGGCTGGCCGATCACGCGGTGATGGGTACGGTGCTGCTGCCGGGCACCGCGTTCGTCGAGCTGGCGCTGCACGCCGGCGGCGAGGTTGGTTGCGAGCAGCTGTTGGAGCTCACGCTGCAGGCGCCGCTGGTGCTGCCCGAGCAGGGCGGGGTGCACTTGCAGCTTTCGCTCGGAGAGCCCGACGAGTCCGGGGGGCGCAAGGTCACCGTGCACTCTCGCCTGGAGGGCCCGCCGGTGGGTGGCGCGCCGGGTGAACAACAGGCGTGGACCGTTCACGCCACTGGCATCCTGGTCTCCAGCGACGCCGCCTCCGATGAGCAGGCCGCCTTCGACGAGCAGTCCGCCGGTGTATGGCCTCCCCCCGATGCGGCTGCGATGGCGCTTGAGGATCTCTATGACCGCCTGGCTGAGCAGGGTTATGAATACGGACCGGCCTTTCAGGGGCTCAGGGCCGTATGGCGGCGCGGTCAGGAGATGTTCGCCGAGGTCACTCTGCCCGAAGCCGAGCAGCCGCACGCGGGCCGGTACCAGATGCACCCCGCGCTGCTCGACGCCGCGCTGCACGTGGTGGCGCTGGATGCCCTTGGTTCGGGTGAGGAAACAGATCTCGGCACGGCGCGGCTTGCGTTCTCGTGGGGCTCGGTGCAACTGCACGCCACGGGCACCGCCAGCCTGCGCGTGCGAATTACGCCGACAGGCAATGACGCGATATCGCTGCTGGCTTGTGACGAACGTGGCGCGCCCGTTGTCTCAGTGCAGTCGCTGGCGATGCGTTCGCTCTCCGCTCAACAACTTGATAGCGCTCGCGCGGGTCGGCGGCAATCGCTGTTTGGATTGGACTGGCAGCCGCTGTCAGGCGGGTCCGTTGCGGCGGGTCCGACGAGCGACTGGGCGGCGCTGGGTGGCGAGGATGCCTTGCCTGTTGGGGAGATCCGGTTTGGCGCCGGTGTTCACGGCGACCTGGACGCGCTTGGCGAGGCTATTGAGCGTGGCAATAGCACGCCCGAGGTGGTGCTCTTCGACTGTGCGGCCGGTGTGGAGGGTGCCGAGACGGTCGAGTTCGAGCTGGGCACTGGTGGGGCGAATCGGGCGGCGCATACGCTCACGCGAGGGGTCTTGAGTCTGCTGCAGGCGTGGCTGGCCGACGAGCGGTTCTCCGCTTCGCGGCTGGTGTTGGTAACCAGAGGCGCTTTGGCCGTGCGCCCTGGCGAGGAGGTGCCGGCTTTGGCCAGCGCGCCCGTCTGGGGCCTTGTGCGCTCAGCCCAAGCGGAGCACCCGGGGCGTCTGGTGCTCGTGGACATCGACGGCACTGAGGCCTCGTGGCGCGCTCTGGCCTGCGCGCTGGCGAGTGGCGAGCCGCAGTTGGCCGTGCGCGAGGGCAACGTCCTGATTCCGCGGCTGGCGCGCATACGCGCACCGGCAGAGCGCGCACCAGCGCAGTCAAGTTCGGTGGCTGCGTGGGACTTCGATCCTCAGCGCACCGTCCTGATCACCGGCGGCACCGGAGGCCTGGGCGCGCTGATGGCCACGCATCTGGTGGTTGGACACGGGGTGTGCAGCCTCGTGCTTGCCAGTCGCCGGGGGCGTGAGGCTGAGGGTGCGCTTGAGTTGCAGGCCGAGCTCGAGTCCCTTGGTGCTCGTGTGGTGCTCGCGGCTTGCGACGTGACCGACCGGCAGCAGCTGGAAACCTTGCTGGGGTCGGTTTCCGAGGAGTATCCGCTGGGGGCCGTCGTACACGCCGCGGGGATTTACGACAACGCGCTGATCGATTCGCTCACGCCCGAGCAGATCGATCTGGTGCTGGCTCCCAAGGTTGATGCGGCGTGGCATCTGCACGCGCTCACCAAGCATCTGGATCTGACGGCGTTTGTGTTGTTCAGTTCGATCGCGGGCACTTTTGGTCATCCCGGCCAGGGCAACTATGCCGCGGCGAATGCCTTCCTGGACGCGCTCGCGGCCCATCGCAGGGCGCGGGGGCACGTCGCGGTGTCGCTTGCCTGGGGTCTGTGGTCCGCCGGCGCCGGCCTGTCTGACGAGGTCGATCGCAAGCTCATGGCGCGCTCCGGCGTGAACGCCTTATCCGTCGAGCAGGGTCTTGCGTGCTTCGATGCCACACAGGCACTGGATGAGGCGTTGGTGATCCCGGTGGCCCTCGACACCGCCGCGTTGCGTACACAGGCCAAGGACGGAGTCGTGCCGGCTTTGCTGCGGGGCCTGATCCGTGGTCCGATCCGACGGACGCCGAAGGGCGGCGAGGGATCGTTGGCCCGGCGCTTGGCGGATGTACCCGCACAGGACCGCCAGCAGGTGATGCTCGATGTGGTGTGCACCGAGGCGGCGATCGTCCTTGGGCATACCTCAGTGGAGACGCTCGACGGGCGGCGAGCGTTCAAGGAGCTCGGGTTCGATTCGCTGACCGCGGTTGGGTTGCGCAACCGGCTGGGCGCCGCCACCGGGCTGCGACTGCCGGCCACGCTCGTGTTCGATTACCCCACTCCCTTGGCGTTGGTCGGCTATCTGCTGGACAAGCTCGGGGGCATCCGCCGCAGTGCCTTGGCAGTGGCCCCGACCGGGGCCGTCGCTGAGCCGCTGGCGATTATTGGGATGAGCTGCCGCTACCCGGGAGGCGCGCGCTCGGCCGAGGAGCTGTGGGAGCTCGTGTCCGCGGGTCGTGACGCGATCTCTGAGTTCCCGACCGATCGGGGGTGGGACCTGGAGAGGCTGTATGACCCCGATCCCGGTCGCTCAGGCGCGAGCTACGCATGTCAGGGCGGCTTCGTCCATGACGCGGGAGAGTTTGACGCGGGGTTCTTCGGCATCGGCCCGCGTGAGGCGCTGGCGATGGATCCTCAGCAGCGGCTGTTGCTGGAGAGCGCATGGGAGGCCTTCGAGGACGCGGGCATCGTTCCCGGCTCGCTGCTCGGCAGTCGAACCGGCGTGTTCGCCGGTGCCTGCCCTCAGGACTACGGCAGCGGGCTGCGGTCGGTACCCGAGGGCCTTGAGGGCTATCGCTTGACGGGTGACGCCGGTGGTGTTCTCTCCGGGCGCGTGGCCTACACCTTCGGTCTGGAGGGACCCGCGATGACAGTCGACACGGGGTGCTCGTCATCGCTCGTGGCTCTCCACCTGGCCTCCCAGGCTCTGCGGGCTGGGGAGTGCTCGCTGGCGCTGGCCGGCGGCGTGACGGTCATCGCCGAGCCGGGGCTGTTCACGGAGTTCAGTCACCAGCGGGGACTGGCTCGCGACGGGCGCTGCAAGTCATTTGCTGACGCCGCGGACGGCACCGGCTTTTCCGAGGGCGTGGGTGTGCTGCTGCTGGAGCGGCTGTCCGACGCGCGCCGTCTCGGTCATCAGGTACTGGCCGTGGTCCGTGGCAGCGCGGTTAACCAGGATGGTGCCAGCAACGGACTGACGGCGCCCAACGGTCCTTCCCAGCAGCGGGTGATCGCCCAGGCGCTCGCCAGTGCTGGCCTGTCACCTGCGCAGGTGGATGCGGTCGAGGGACACGGCACGGGGACGACATTGGGTGACCCGATCGAGGCGCAGGCGCTGCTGGCCACCTATGGGCTGGATCGTCCGCAGGGTCGTCCGCTGTGGCTTGGATCGGTGAAGTCGAACATCGGTCACACGCAGGCTGCCGCGGGCATGGCCGGGGTGATCAAGATGGTGATGGCGATGCGCCACGGCGTGCTGCCCAGGACGCTGCACGTCGATGAGCCATCGAGTGAGGTGGACTGGTCGAGCGGCGCGGTATCGCTTTTGACCGAGGATGTGCCCTGGTCGCCTAATGGCGAAGCTCGCCGGGCGGGGGTGTCTGCCTTTGGGATCGGCGGCACGAATGCGCATGTGATTCTGGAGGAGGCGCCGCTGGGTCCGGAGGAGGAGTCGGTGGCGTCCGGGACGGTCTCAGGGGCTGTGGGGGAGGCGCCTGTGGGGAATGGGCTGGTGGGCGATCCGGTTGTGGCTGTTGGGGGTATTGGTGGTGTGGTTCCGTGGGTGGTGTCGGGTAGGAGTTTGGGGGCGTTGCGGGGCCAGGCTGGGCGTTTGTTGGGATGTGTTGAGGGTGATATGGGGTTGGGTGTGGGGGATGTTGGTGTGTCTTTGGCGTCTCGTTCGGTGTTTGAGTATCGTGCCGTGGTGTTGGGTGCTGGGCGTGGGGAGTTGTTGAGTGGTTTGGGGACGTTGGCTTCGGGTGGGTCGGCAGCGGGGGTTGTGCAGGGTATGGGTGTTGGGTCGTCTGTTGGTGGTTTGGTGTTTCTGTTTTCGGGTCAGGGGTCGCAGCGTGTGGGTATGGGTCGGGAGTTGTATGGGTCGTTTGGGGTGTTTCGGGATGCGCTAGATGAGGTGTGTGGGGAGTTGGATAGTTATTTGGGGTGTTCTCTGCGTGGGGTGCTTTTTGGGGATGGTGATGTGGGGCTTTTGGATCAGACGGCCTTTACGCAGGCTGGCCTGTTTGCGTTGGAGGTGGCGCTATTCAGGTTGGTCGAGAGTTGGGGTGTGCGCCCGGACTTTCTGTTGGGTCATTCGATTGGGGAGTTGACTGCTGCGTATGTGGCCGGGGTCTTTTCGCTTGGGGATGCGTGTGCGTTGGTTGCGGCTCGGGGGCGTTTGATGGGAGCGTTGCCTGAAGGCGGGGCGATGGTGTCGGTGCGGGCTTCTGAGGAGGAGGTCATCGAGTCGTTGGTTGGTTTGGAGAATCGGGTTGCGTTGGCGGCGGTGAATGGTCCGGAGTCGGTGGTCGTCTCGGGCGATGAGGATGCTGTTCTGGGGTTGATGGGTGTGTGGGAGGGGCGGGGTCGTAAGACCAGGCGTTTGCGGGTGAGTCATGCGTTTCATTCGCCGCGTATGGATGGGATGTTGGAGGAGTGGGCTGGGGTGCTTGGGGGTGTTGCGTTTGCCGCGCCGCGCATCCCGATCGTGTCGAATGTGACGGGTGGATTGCTGTCCATTGAGGAGGTGTGTTCGGCGGGGTATTGGGTGCGGCATGTGCGTGAGCCTGTACGTTTTTGTGACGGGGTGCGGTGCGTTGAGGCCCAGGGGGCTGGGAGCTTTTTGGAGCTTGGTCCTGACGGTGTGCTCAGCGCGATAAGCCAGGAGTGTTTGGTCGGTGATGGTGGTGGGGTGGCGGTGTCGGTATTGCGTGGTGAGCGCCCGGAGGCCGAGGCGCTGTTCGGTGCCTTGGCGGAGGTATGGGTGCGCGGCGCTGATGTCGATTGGTCAGGGGTGTTTGAGGGTTCTGGTGCGCGGCGGGTCGGGTTGCCGACGTATGCGTTCCAACGTGAGCGTTATTGGTTGGAGGACTCGCGCGGCGCGGGTGATATGGCCTCGGCTGGGCAGACCTCGGCCGAGCATCCCCTGCTGAGCGCCGCCGTCGCCCTGGCCGATGACGGGGGTTGGCTGTTCACGGGTCGTATCTCGCTTGAGTCCCACCCGTGGCTCGCGGATCACGCGATCATGGGTACGGTGCTTTTGCCGGGCACTGCTTTTCTGGAGCTTGCATTGCATGTGGGTGGCGAGCTCGGCTGCCCCACGGTTTCAGAGCTCACCTTGGAAGCTCCATTGGTGCTCTCCGAGCAGGGCGCTCTGGCGCTGCAGCTCTCCATTGGTGAGCCCGATGAGTCCGGGCAGCGCTCGTTGGCTATCCACTCCCGCCGAGAGCTGAGCGCTGCCGATGGACGCCCCTCTGAAGCAGAGTGGACCCGCCACGCCAGTGGTGTGTTGGCTGCTTCTGGGGCTGCTTTGGACGGCGCTGTTCAAGCGCGCGCGGAGATGCTGGCGGGTGACTCCTGGCCTCCCCAGGATGCGCAGGCGATCGATCTCGATGGTCTCTACGACACTCTGGCTGGACGGGGCTTTGAATATGGGCCGGTCTTTCAGGGCTTGCGGGCCACCTGGCGTCGCGGCGATGAGCTCTTCGCCGAGGTGGCCCTGTCGGCCGAGCAGCGCGATGAGGCTGCTGCTTTTGGTATTCACCCGGCGCTCCTGGACTCGGCGTTTCATGCCGGGTTGAGTCTGCTGGCCGGGGGGGAGGACGAGGAGCGGGACGTTGTGCGTCTGCCGTTTTCCTTCAATGGTGTGGAGCTGTACGCGTCGGGTGCCTCTGCGCTGCGGGTCCGCCTCTCCCTGGCTGGAAATGATGCGCTGTCATTGACAGTCACTGACGAGGCCGGCGGGCTTGTCGCGTCGGTCGACTCGTTGGCGGTGCGCGAGGTGTCCCCCGGGCAGCTGGGTGAGACCCGTAGCGCGCACAGCTCACTGTTCACGATGGGCTGGAGTGCCGTTTCAACGTCATCGCAGCCATTGCTCGCTGAGTTGGTTGTCTTGGGCGGGGAGGACTCTGCGATCGCGGGGGCTCTCCTCGAGGCTGGATGCGTAGTTCACACCCACGCCGACCTGAAAGTCTTGCGTGAGTCATTTGACGACGGTGGCGTGGCCCCTGAGGTGGTGCTCGTTGATCTTGGCGCTGGCGCTTCAGGGGACTCTGATGCGGTTGAGGACGGTTCTGATGTGGTGCTGAGCACGGCGCGCGAAATTCTTGACCGGGCGCTGTCACTCCTCCAGGCGTGGCTCGCGGATGAGCGTTTTTTGACCTCGCGGCTGGTGATTGTGACGCGGGGTGGGGTTGCGGTGCGCTCAGGTGAGGGTGCGATGGGGTTGGCACAGTCACCCGTGTGGGGTTTGGTGCGCTCCGCCCAGTCGGAGAGCCCTGGGCGTTTTGTGCTGGTTGATGTGGATGGTGATGTGGACTCGTGGGGTGCGTTGGGTAGGGCGCTCTTTACGGGTGAGTCGCAATTGGCTGTGCGGGAGGGTGAAGTGTTCGTTGCGCGACTCGCGCGGGGGGATGTGGGTGTTGAGGGTGGGTTGGTGGCTCCTGCCGGTGTCGGGGAGTGGCGTTTGGATGCAGGTGCTGAGGGGTCATTTGAGGGTTTGTCGTTGGTGGCGGCTCCTGAGCTGGGCGACTCACTTGGGGCTGGTGAGGTGCGGGTTGGGGTACGTGCGGGGGGCCTGAACTTCCGTGATGTGCTGATCGCGTTGGGCATGTATCCGGGTGACGCGGTCGTCGGTAGTGAGGGTGCTGGTGTTGTGTTGGAGGTCGGTCCTGGGGTTGAGGGTTTGTGCGTTGGAGATTCTGTGATGGGTTTGTTGGCTGGGTTCGGTCCGGTCGCGGTGGCTGATCAGCGGTTCCTCGCCCAGGTACCTGATGAGTGGTCGTTTGCGCAGGGCGCATCGGTCCCAATTGTGTTCTTGACGGCTTTTTATGGGCTGGTGGATTTGGCCGGGGTGCGGCCGGGCGATCGGGTGTTGGTGCATTCCGCGGCCGGTGGTGTAGGTATGGCGGCGGTGCAGTTGGCGCGGCATCTGGGTGCTGAGGTGTTCGCTACCGCGAGCCCCGGGAAGTGGGGGACGCTTGAAGCGATGGGGTTAGACAGCGGGCATATCGCGTCTTCGCGCACGGTTGAGTTCAAGGAGCGTTTCCTTGAGGCGTCTGGTGGGCGGTGCATGGACGTTGTGTTGGATTCGCTCGCGGGGGAGTTCGTCGACGCCTCGCTTGACCTGTTGGGTGAGGGGGGGCGTTTCATCGAGATGGGCAAGACCGACATCCGCGATCGGGAGGA
The DNA here is from genome assembly GCA_963743165.1 of uncultured Solirubrobacterales bacterium. Classification (GTDB taxonomy): domain Bacteria; phylum Actinomycetota; class Thermoleophilia; order Solirubrobacterales; family Solirubrobacteraceae; genus Palsa-744. Next base: position 87,911 of record CAVUOP010000006.1, on the reverse strand, counting down.
GCTTGACGAGAGTCACCCGGGGTTGCTCTACAGGGCGTTTGATCTGATCGAGGCGGGTCCCGAGCGCATTCAGGGGATGCTCCGCGAGCTGCTTGGGTTGTTCGCGGCGGGTGCGCTTGAGCTGTTGCCGGTGATGGCGTGGGATCTGCGTCGCGCTCCGGATGCTTTCCGGTTCATGAGCCAGGCGCGTCATACCGGCAAGATCGTGCTCACGCTACCTACGGCGCTGAACCCGGGGGGCACTGTCCTCGTCACGGGCGGTACGGGCACCTTGGGCGGGTTGGTCGCGCGGCATTTGGTGTCCGGGCATGGTGTGAGTCACTTGTTGCTGGCCAGCCGACGGGGTCTGGATGCGCAGGGCGCCCCAGAGCTCAAGGCAGAGCTCGAAGCACTGGGGGCGAGCGTGCGGGTTGCGGCGTGCGATGTCGCTGAGCGCGAGCAGCTGGAGGCGCTGCTGGATTCGGTCCCGAAGGAGCATCCCCTCGATGGTGTCGTACATGCCGCGGGGGTCCTCGATGACGGCCTGATCGGCTCGCTTACCGCGGAGCGCCTTGACGGAGTGCTCGCGCCCAAGGCCGGTGCCGCGTGGCACCTGCACGAGTTGACCGAGCGCCTTGATCTCTCGATGTTCGTGCTGTTCTCCTCCGCCGCGGGGACTCTGGGTAGCCCGGGGCAGGGCAACTACGCCGCCGCGAACGCGTTCCTTGATGCCCTGGCCGCGTATCGCCGCGCCCGCGGACTGACCGGTACCTCGATGGCGTGGGGACTGTGGGAAGAGGCCAGCGGCCTGACCGGCGCTTTGAGCGAGGCCGACCGCTCAAGAATGACGCGCTCGGGTCTGCGCGCGCTTCCCTCCGCAGAGGGCCTTCACCTATTTGATGCTGTGCTCGGCAGCGGTGAGGCGTTGATGCTGCCGGTGCCTTTGGACCTCGCGGTGTTACGCGCCCAGGCCAGGAACGGGAGCGCTCCCGTCGATCTTCGCTGATTTGGTGGGTATCACTACCCGCCGCTCAAGCCAGGAGGGCGCCTCACTCGCGCGGCGTCTCGCTGCTGCCCCCGAGGCCGAACGCGAGCGAGTGGTGCTCGACGTCATCAGCAGCGAAGTCGCCGCGGTGCTGGGGCATGCCTCAACGGACGCAATCGACACACAACGCACATTCAAAGATCTCGGCTTTGACTCGCTCGCCGCGGTAGAGCTGCGCAACCGCCTCCACATCGTGATGGGACAGCGGTTGTCCCCGACGCTGGTGTTCGACTATCCAACGCCCGTCGAGCTGGCCCGCTGCTTGTTGGGCGAGGTTGCACAGCACAAGACGGCAGCCCCTGGAGACGCGGAGCTCGACAGGCTTGAGCTTGTAATCCCATCGATCGCTGCGGATGACAGTGAGCGAGCCAGGGTGAAATCCCGGCTCCAGGCGCTCTTGTCCAGGTTGGGTGAATCCGAGCAGGGAGACAACGGTGTTGCTGTCGCCCAGAAAATCGACCTGGCCTCAGATGACGAGCTTTTCAGGTATCTCGACGATGAGACCTACGCCTCGCGCGCGGTCGGTGCGCAAACGCTTGAGTTCTCAGAGGGACGCGAAGCGCAATGACGGACAGCGAGAAGCTGCGCAGCTATCTCAAGCGGGCCACCGTTGATCTGCACAACGCGCATGAGCGCCTGCGGGAGGTGGAGGACCAGGCGCGTGAGCCCCTGGCGATCATCGGCATGAGCTGTCGGTATCCCGGTGGGGTGTGCTCACCCGAGGAGCTTTGGCAGCTCCTCGCTCAGGGGGTAGATGGAATCTCCTCCTTCCCTTCCGATCGTGGTTGGGACCTTGAGGCTCTCTATGACCCCGATCCGGATCAGCCCGGCACCAGTTACACGCGCGAGGGCGGGTTTCTCCATGACGCGGGCGAGTTCGACGCTCGGTTCTTCAACATAAATCCGCGCGAGGCGCTGGCGATGGACCCCCAACAGCGGCTGCTTCTGGAAGGGGCCTGGGAGGCCCTTGAAGACGCGGGTATCAACCCTGTGTCTCTGAAGGGCAGCCAGACCGGTGTGTTCGCCGGGATCAGCGCCTCGGATTACGGCGCGGGATTGCTCGGGCCGGCCTCCGAGGAGCTTGAGGGCTATCGCCTGACGGGCAGAACCGACAGCGTCGCCTCGGGTCGTGTGGCCTTCACCTTTGGCTTCGAGGGCCCGGCGGTTTCGGTCGATACCGCTTGCTCCTCCTCGCTTGTGGCCTTGCACCTGGCAAGTCAGTCATTGCGCGGGAGAGAGTGCTCGCTGGCATTGGCGGCCGGCGTCATGGTGCTGGCCACTCCGGAGCTGTTCCAGGAGTTCAGCCGTCAACGCGGCCTTTCACCCGACGGGCGGTGCAGGTCCTTTGCGAGCGCGGCGGATGGCACCGGTTTCTCCGAGGGCATGGGTGTGTTGGTGCTCGAGCGCCTGTCCGACGCCCAGCGCAACGGCCATCGGGTGCTTGCCCTCGTGCGCGGCAGTGCGATCAACCAGGATGGTGCCTCAAACGGCCTGACCGCGCCCAACGGCCCGGCTCAGCAGCGGGTGATCACCCAGGCCTTGGCGAACGCCGGGCTCTCGCCGGGTCAGATCGATGCGGTTGAGGGTCACGGCACGGGCACCACCCTTGGCGATCCGATCGAGGCGCAGGCGTTGCTCGCGAGCTATGGGCAGGAACGTCCCGCGGGGCGTCCCTTGTGGCTTGGGTCGGTGAAGTCGAATATCGGCCATGCCCAGGCCGCGGCGGGTGTAGCCGGCGTGATCAAGACGGTGCTGGCGATGCGTCACGGCGTGCTGCCCAGGTTGCTGCATCTCGACGAGCCTTCCACGCATATCGACTGGTCGGCGGGTGAGGTGTCGCTTTTGACCGAGTCGCTGCCGTGGGAGCGCGACGGCGAGCCTCGTCGGGCGGGCGTGTCTTCATTTGGCATCAGCGGCACGAACGCCCATGTGATCCTTGAGGAGGCTCCGGCGGGCGATGTCGCGGGCGCGGGGGATGCCCCGGGCTCAAGGGATGTCGCGGGCTCGGGGGAAGTCGGGAGCTCAGAGCATGTCGCGGCGGTTGGCCTGCCGTGGGTGCTCTCGGCAAAGACCGCGCCGGCGTTGTGCGCTCAGGCGCAGCGCCTGTTTGACCATCTCGATCGAGAGCCTGAGCTCGGGTTGCCTAATATCGGCTACTCATTGCTGCGGCGCTCAACGTTTGAGCACCGTGCGGTGGTGTTGGGTGGTGATCGGGAAGCGTCGTCAGACGGCCTGCGGGCGTTGATCGACGATCAGCCGGCGCCTGGTGTGATGCGGGGGATCGCCGATGGCCAAGGTGGTCTGGCCTGCCTCTTCACCGGCCAGGGCGCCCAGCGTGTGCATATGGGCCGCGAGCTGTATCAGTCCTTCCCGACCTTCAAGAGCGCCCTGGACGATGTATGCGCGGAGTTCGATCGGCACCTGCGGCGTCCCCTGCGCGAGGTGCTGTTCGCTTCTGGGCAGACGGCAGGGCTGATAGATCAGACGGCCTATACCCAAGCCGCCCTGTTCGCCCTTGAGGTGGCGTTGTTCAGACTTATCGAGAGTCAGGGCCTGCGTCCGGATTTCCTGATCGGCCATTCGATCGGCGAGGTGGCGGCGGCGCATGTCGCCGGGGTGTTCTCGCTGCGGGATGCCTGCGCGTTGGTCGCGGCGCGCGGGCGCCTGATGGGAGCGCTGCCGGAGGGCGGGGCGATGGTCTCGATCGAGGCGTCTGGGCAGGAGGTGGCAGAGACGCTCGCCGGCTTGCAGGAGCAGGTTGTGCTGGCGGCGGTGAATGGGCCTTCCTCAGTAGTGGTTTCTGGCGATCAGGATGCGGTCCTTGCTTTGGCTGGTGTGTGGGAGGGGCGAGGACGAAAGACCAAGCGGCTGAAGGTTTCTCACGCGTTTCACTCTCCGCGCATGGACGGTATGCTGGAGGAGTTCGCCGAACTGCTCGGGGGCCTGTCCTTCGCCGCGCCGCAAATCCCGATCGTCTCGAACCTCACAGGTGAGCCGGTCTCGCCCGAGCAAGTGTGCACCGCGGAGTATTGGGTGGCGCATGTGCGTGAGCCGGTGCGCTTCATGGACGGGATGCGCTGGCTCGGTACGCAGGGCGTGAGGAACTTCCTTGAGCTCGGCCCCGATGGCGTGTTGAGCGCGATCGGGCAAGACTGCTTCGCGGGCGAGGATGCGAATATCTCGGAGGTTTTGCTGGTCCCGCTGTTACGTGGTGGGCGCCCCGAGGTTGACACTCTGCTCAGCGCTCTCGCGGAAGTGTGGGTGCGCGGGATTGACGTGAACTGGGCGGTGTTCTTTGACAACGCTCATAGGGTCGCGCTGCCGACGTATGCTTTTCAGCGCGAGCGTTACTGGCTGAAGCCTTCACTCGCGGGGGATGCCACAGCGATCGGCTTGTCTGCCGCGCGTCACCCGTTGTTGAGCGCCGCCGTGGAGCTGGCTGATGAACGTGGCTGGCTGTTCACGGGTCGCCTGTCGCTTGAGTCCCACCCGTGGCTTGCTGATCACGCCGTGACGGATGTCGTGCTGCTGCCGGGTACCGCATTTCTGGAGTTGGCCCTACATGCCGGCAGCGAGGTCGCGTGTGACCTTGTGCAAGAACTCATCCTGGAGGCGCCGCTGATACTGCCGCCGCGGGGAAATATTCAGCTGCAGGTCGTGGTCGGCGAGCCCGACCAATCGGGTCACCGACCGATCAACATCTATTCCCGCTCCCAGCCGCTCTCCACCGATGGTTCGGCGGCCGAGGAGGAATGGACGCGACACGCCAGCGGCGCTCTCAGCTCTGGCGCCCAAGCCGTCCTGGAGAAGCAGGCTGCCGCATTTTCGACCGACGTTCTGGCCGCCTGAGGGTGCGGTGGCCATTGAGCTTCACGATGCTTACGAGCGGCTGGCGGAGCAGGGCTTCAATTACGGGCCCACATTCCAGGGGCTGCGCGCCGCGTGGCAGCGTGGCGATCAGCTCTTCGCCGAGGTACGCCTGCCGCAAGGTCAAAACGAGCAGGCCGGCCTGTTCAATTTGCATCCCGCATTGCTGGATACCGCATTTCACCCCGCGATGGTGCCGCTTGACGGGGCCACGATCGACGCCTCCCCTCCTCGTATCCCGTTTTCATGGGCAGAAGTCGGTCTCTACGCCTCGGGCGTCTCGTCGGTGCGAATTGCCATCGATCGCCCGGGCGATGGCGACGCGGTCTCGGCGGCACTATCTGACGAGCAGGGGATGCCGGTGGCGTTTGTGGGCTCGCTGCTCGCGCGTGAGGTATCCGGGGAGCTGCTCTCCAATCGGCGCGATGCCCACCCCGATGCGCTGCTGCGTCTGACCTGGCCCGCGCTACCGGCGGCCTCGCCTGCCGAGATCTCCACGGGAGCCGCAGCGCTCTTGGGTGAAGACGGCTGTGCCCTCGGCGGGTCTCTTGGCCAAGCCGGATTCTCACATGAGCTTCATCCCGACCTGGCGTCGCTGAGCGAGGCAATCGCTGGTGGTGCGCCGGCGCCTGAGACGGTGCTCGTGGATTGTAGAGGGGGTGTTTTGAAAGAGAGCGCCGGCGTGCCCGGGGCCGCACGCGAGCTACTCGATCGGGCGTTGTCACTGATGCGGGCGTGGCTCGCGGACGAGCGGTTCGTCGGCTGCCGCATGGTTTTCATCACCGAAGGCGCCGTGGCCGCGCGCCCCGGGGACGAGGTACCCGATCTGGTTGCCGCGCCGCTCTGGGGTCTCCTCCGCTCCGGGCAATCCGAGCACCGCGAGCGGTTCGTGCTCGTGGACGTTGATGGCCCCGAGGCGTTTGGCCTGTTGGGCACGGCGCTTGACACAGGTGAATCGCAGCTCGCCTTGCGTAGCGGTGACGTGCTCGTCCCTCGCGTGGCCCGCGTGGGCTCTCACACAAATGATGAGTCACCGGTCCTGAGCGGCAGGGGCACGGTGCTCATTACAGGTGGCCTGGGGGGTTTGGGCGGCTTGATGGCGAGACACCTGGTGCTCGCGCACGGGGTGCGTCACCTGTTGCTGACGAGCAGGACGGGCCCCGAGGCCGAGGGCGCGCCCGAGCTGATAACGGAGCTCGAAGAGCTTGGTGCGCAGGTCACCGCGGCTGCCTGTGATGTGGCTGATCGTGCGCAGTTGGGACTGCTGCTCGACTCGATCCCCGACGAGCGTCCGCTCAGCGCAGTGTTACACGCGGCGGCGACGTTCGATAACAGCATGATCGACTCCTTGACTGCCGAGCAGGTCGATCGGGTGCTAAGGCCCAAGCTCGACGCGGCTCTTCACCTGCATGAGCTCACGCAGGATATGGAGCTTGAGGCCTTTGTGCTTTTCTCTTCAATGGCTGGCATCGCCGGCGGCCCAGGTCAAGGTAATTATGCCGCCGGCAATACATTCCTGGATGCCTTGGCGTCACATCGACGCTCACGCGGACTGGTTGCCACGGCAATCGCGTGGTCGATGTGGAATGACATCGGCGCCGGTCGTCTGCTTGATGAGGCCGACAGGCAGCGATCCGTGATGCTGATGGCCGGCTCCGCGGGATTCGGCACGCTCTCCGCCGAGCGCGGCCTCAAATTATTCGACCTCGCACTCGGCGGCGACGCCGCCGTGGTCCTCGCCGCGCCTCTTGATGGTCGCGTGCTCAAAGCCGAGGCCCGAGCGGGTGTGCTGCCGCCGCTGCTGTCCGATTTGGCCCCCATATCACGGCGCCGTACAAGGGAGGCGAGCGGCTCCCTCGCACGGCGCCTGGCCGACACTCCTGAGGCCGAGCGCGAGGGGGTGGTCCTGGAGCTCGTGCGCAGTCACGTCACCGCCGTGCTGGGGCACGCCTCCTCTGAGGCCATCGATACGAAACGCGCGTTCAAAGAGCTGGGGCTCGACTCGCTCACCGCCGTGGAGCTGCGCAATCGCCTGACCGCGGCGACCGGGCTGCGCCTGCCCGCCACCTTGGTATTCGACTATCCCACGAGCCTGGCGCTCACCGGCTACCTCTTGAACGAGGTCGCCGGCATTCAGGTCAAGGCGCCCGTGGCCGTGTCGGTGGCGCATCTCGATGAGCCGCTTGCGATTGTCGGCATGAGTTGCCGCTATCCAGGTGGCGTGTCCTCCCCCGAGGAGCTGTGGAAGTTGATCGAGCAGGGTGTCGATGCAGTTTCGTGGTTCCCGTCCGATCGCGGCTGGGATCTGGAGGGGCTGTATGACCCCGATCCTGAACATGTCGGAACGAGTTACACGCGTGAGGGCGGATTTCTCTATGACGCAGGTGAGTTCGACGCCGCGTTCTTCGGTATCAGCCCTAAGGAGGCATTGACGATGGATGCCCAGCAGCGGTTGCTGCTGGAAGCCTCGTGGGAGGCGTTTGAGTATGCCGGTATCGACCCGCTTTCACTCAAGGGCAGCCAGACGGGGGTATTCGCGGGGCTGATGCATCACGACTACGGGGACGGTCCGTCCGGGTCGGGCTTCAAGGGCCTTGAGGGTTACGGCCTGACAGGTCGTGCCGGCAGCGTGGTGGCGGGCCGGGTGTCTTATACGTTTGGGTTCGAGGGTCCGGCGGTGACCGTCGATACGGCATGTTCGTCCTCGCTTGTGGCGCTGCATTTGGCGGGTCAGGCGCTGCGCGGCGGTGAGTGCTCGCTGGCGGTCGCGGGCGGCGTCGCGGTGATGGCTTCGCCGTCGATGATCGTCGGCTTCAGCGCGCAACGTGGGCTCGCCCGCGATGGCCGCTGCAAGTCCTACGCCGACGCGGCCGATGGGGTTGGCTGGTCTGAGGGTGTCGGTGTCGTGCTGTTGGAGCGTCTTTCCGATGCGCGTCGTAACGGTCATCAGGTGTTGGGTCTGGTGCGTGGTTCGGCGGTGAATCAGGACGGCGCCTCGAATGGGTTGAGCGCGCCGAATGGTCCCTCTCAGCAGCGCTTGATCGCCCAGGCCCTGGCCAACTCGCGTTTGTCCGCTCGGCAGGTCGATGCGGTCGAGGGTCACGGGACGGGCACCACCCTCGGCGATCCGATTGAGGCGCAGGCATTGCTCGCGACCTACGGGCAGGAGCGTCCTGAGGGGCGCCCCCTGTGGCTTGGGTCGGTGAAATCGAATATTGGTCATACGCAGGCGGCGGCTGGTGTTGCCGGTGTGATCAAGATGGTGATGGCCATGCGTCGCGGCGTTTTGCCCCGGACGCTGCACGTCGATGAGCCTTCCACGCATGTCGACTGGTCGGCGGGTGAGGTCTCGCTTTTGACCGAGCCGCTGCCCTGGGAGCGGGGCGGCGAGCCGCGTCGTGCCGGCGTTTCCTCATTCGGCGTCAGTGGCACCAACGCGCACGTGATTCTTGAGGAGGCGCCCACGGGGGTGAATGGTGCTGGGGCCAGTGCTTCTAAGGGTGTCGATGGCGTTGGTGACGGGGCTGTTGCTGGGGTTGGCGCCGTGTTTTCTGGTGGTGTGGTGCCGTGGGTGGTGTCGGGGAAGAGTGTTCCGGCGTTGCGTGGGCAGGCCGGGCGTCTGTTGGTGCACGTTGCGGGCGCCTCGGAGCTGGATGTGGCGGATGTGGGGGTTTCGTTGGCGGCGCGTTCGGTGTTTGAGCGTCGCGCGGTTGTGGTGGGTGGTGGGCGTGAGGGGTTGTTGGAGGGTTTGGCGGCGCTGGCTGAGGGTGAACCTGGACCGGGGGTGGTTGAGGGTGTGGGTCCTCTGGTTGGTGGTGGTCCGGTGTTTGTGTTTTCGGGTCAGGGTGGGCAGTGGTTGGGGATGGGAGTGGAGTTGCTTGATTCCTCGGCGGTGTTTGCGGGGTTGGTGCGGGAGTGCGGTGAGGTTTTGGAGCCGTTGGCTGGTTGGGTGTTGGAGGATGTGTTGCGTGGTGTTGGGGGTGCGCCGGGGTTGGATCGGGTGGATGTGGTGCAGCCGGTGTTGTGGGCTGTGATGGTGTCGCTGGCTGGGTTGTGGCGTGCGTGTGGTGTGGTGCCGGTTGGTGTGGTGGGTCATTCGCAGGGTGAGATTGCGGCTGCTTGTGTGGCGGGTGGTTTGTCGTTGGAGGATGGTGCGCGGTTGGTTGTGGGGCGTTCGCGGGCGTTGGTTGGGTTGATGGGTCGTGGTGGGATGGTGTCGGTGGCGTTGGGTGCTGAGGAGGTTGGGGGGCGTCTTGGGGGTTGGGGTGGTCGGTTGGGGTTGGCGGCGGTGAATGGTCCGGGGTCGGTGGTGGTGTCGGGTGAGCGTGAGGCGCTTGATGGGTTTCTTGCGGAGCTCGTTGAGGGTGGTGTGCGGGCGCGGGAGATCCCGGTGGGTTATGCGTCGCATTCGTCGCAGATTGAGGAGATCCGCGAGGAGTTGCTGGACGCGTGTGTGGGGATCGTTCCCCGTGCGGGGGGCGTGCCGTTTTATTCGACTGTCACGGGTGGGCTGCTCGATACGGGTGAGTTGGATGCGGATTACTGGTACAGGAATTTGCGTGAGACGGTGCGGTTCGATGCGGTGACGAGGGTGTTGTTGGGTGAGGGTCGTCGGGTGTTTGTGGAGGTTGGTCCGCATCCGGTGTTGTCGGTCGCGGTGCAGGAGACGGTCGATGAGGTCTTGGGTGAGGCGGTTGTGGTTGGGTCTTTGCGTCGGGGTGAGGGTGGCGCTGAGCGTTTCCTGACGTCCTTGGCTGAGGTGTGGGTGCGGGGCGTCGAGGTGGATTGGGCGAAGTTGTTCCCGGATTCCGCGCGCCGGGTTGGGTTGCCGACGTATGCGTTTCAGCGCGAGCGTTACTGGTTGATGGGTTCGCCGGGCGCGGGGGATGTGTCCTCGGCTGGTTTGGTGTCCGCTGGTCATCCGTTGTTGGCTGCGGCGGTTGGGTTGGCTGGTGGCGAGGAGTGGTTGTTCACGGGTCGCATCTCGCTTGAGTCGCATGTGTGGCTTGCTGATCACATGGTGATGGGCGTTGTGCTGTTGCCTGGGAGCGCGTTTTTGGAGTTGGCGTTGCATGTGGGCAGCGAGGTCGGGTGTGGGGTGGTGCAGGAGTTGACGTTGGAGGCCCCGTTGGTATTGGGCGAGGAAGGCGCGGTGCAGTTGCAGGTCTCGGTCGGCGAGCCTGACGAGTCTGGGCAGCGGCCGGTCGGGATTTACTCTCGCGCGCAGGACGCGACAGGTGGCGAGAGGGTGTTCTCGGAGCAGGAGTGGATGCGCCATGCCAGCGGGACGCTGGCTGCTGAGGTACATGCGGCGGTGGAAGATCGGGATGCCGGGATTGAGGCGCGCGCGGGTGTGCTTGTGGGTGGTTCTTGGCCCCCTGCCGACGCGGAGCCTATGGATGTCGACGGTCTCTATGACCGGCTGGCCAAGCGGGGTCTTGAATATGGGCCGGCCTTCCAAGGGTTGCGGGCTGCTTGGCGGCGCGGGAATGAGGTGTTCGCCGAAGTGCTGTTGTCCGAGGGCGAGCAACGTGAAGCTGAGGCTTTTGGTGTGCATCCGGCGCTGCTGGACGCGGCCTTGCACGTGGGCTCGGTGGTCGCCGCAGACTCCGATGAAGACGGGGACGGAACTGCAGTGCGGTTGCCGTTTTCGTTTGGCGGGGTATCTCTTTATGCGCGGGGTGCCTCGACGCTAAGGGTCTGTCTCTCCCTGGCAGGAGATGGCGCGCCGTCTTTGACGGTGGCCAATGAGGCCGGCGAGCTTGTCGCCTCGGCTGATTCGCTGGTCGCACGCGAGGTGTCCGCCACGCTGCTGAGCGCCGCTTCCAGCGCTGGTAGTCAGTCGTCCTTATACCGACTGAGCTGGAGGCAGGTCTCGCCGGCAAAGGGCCCTGTGATGGAGGACTGGGTGCTGCTCGGCGATGAGCAGTCTGCGATCGCCGCAGCTCTGAAGACGGCCAATCCAGGGCTGAGGGTGCACCGCGATCTGCAAGCCATAGGCGAGGCTGCGGGTGACGGCGTGGGGGACGATGTGCCGAGTGTGGTGTTCGTGGATCTCCGCCACGACAGCAGCTCAGAGATCGATGGGGTGAGCGTGCCGGAGCTGGTGCGTCGTATCGCGTCTGGAGCATTGGAGCTGATGCAGCAGTGGATCTCTGACGAGCGGTTCGCATCCTCACGGATGGTGCTGTTGACCCAGGATGCAGCCGCCGTGCAGGTCACTGAGGCGCCGGATGCTGATGCGATGCCTTCAAAAGAGGACGTGATGGGGTTGGCGCAGTCCTCGGTGTGGGGTTTGGTGCGCTCGGCGCAGTTGGAGAGTCCTGGGCGGTTTGTGCTCATCGATGTCTACGACGATGAGGCCTGTTGGGGTGGGTTGGGTGGGGCGCTTGCTTTGGGTGAGCCGCAGTTGGCGGTGCGTGAAGGCGAGTTGTTCATTCCCCGGCTTGCACGCGCGGGCGCGTTGCCGGATGAGGGCGTCACGGGCATCGATCCAGATGGCACGGTCCTGATCACCGGAGGCACCGGCGTTCTCGGTGGTCTGCTGGCGCGGCGTCTCGTGTCTCATCACGGTGTCGGTCACCTGCTGCTCACGAGCCGGCGGGGAGAGGAGGCGCAGGGCGCCGCCGAGCTGCGTGCGGAGCTTGAATCGCTGGGTGCAAAGGTCAGAATCGCGGCTTGCGATGTAGCTGACAGCGGCCAGCTTGCGGGGTTGCTGGACTCGATCGCTGAGGAGCATCCCCTCCACGGGGTGGTACATGCCGCGGGGGCGATCGACGATGGGGTGATCGGCTCCTTGACCGCGGAGCGTCTTGATGGAGTGCTCGCTCCCAAGGCCGACGCTGCCTGGCACCTGCATCGGCTCACCGAGCACCTGGATCTGCCGCTGTTCGTGCTGCTCTCGTCCGTGGCGGGGACGTTGGGCAGCCCCGGGCAGGGCAACTATGCCGCTGCCAACGCATTCCTCGACGCCCTCGTGGCGCATCGCCGTGCGCGGGGATTGTCCGGTATGTCAATGGCGTGGGGGTTGTGGGCGCAGGACAGTGGGCTGACGGGTGCCCTCAGCGAGACCGACCGCGCGCGGATGAAGCACTCGGGCATGAGCGCGCTCTCCTCGGAGGAGGGACTTGAGCTCTTTGATGCCGTGCTTGGTGGGGGCGAGGCCCTGATGCTGCCGGTGTCCTTGGATCTTGCGGTGTTGCGCGCGCAGGCCAGGACGGGAACGCTGCCGGCGATCTTCGCCGGTCTGGTGCGCGTGCCGACCCGCCGCCCAAGCGACCAGGACGCCTCGTTCACTCGTCGTCTGGCCGCTGTGCCCGAGGCCGAGCGCGAGGGTTTCACGCTTGAGATGGTGCGCGGTGAAGTCGCCGCGGTACTGGGACACGCATCTGCCGACGCGATCGATGTGCAGCGCGCGTTCAAGGACCTTGGCTTTGACTCGCTCGCCGCGGTTGAGCTGCGCAACCGCCTCAATGCCACAACCGGGCTGCGCCTGCCTGCCACCCTCGTATTTGACTACCCCACAACTACCGCGCTCGCCTCACACCTGTTACTTGGGATCGCTCAGCCGCCGACGATCACTGCCGATTCCCTCAATGCCGACCTGGATCGGCTTGAGCGCATCCTCTCATCGATAGCCATCGATGACACCGAGCGAGCAAGGATCACTGCTCGCCTCCAAGCGCTTTCGGGTTTGAGTGAAGGTCAAGCCGCGGATAGCAAGGTCATGGTTGCGCAGCGGCTCCAGTCGGCGTCGGCCGATGAGGTTTTTGACTTCATCGACAACGGCTTGAGCCGGTCCGCGGCGGAGGATTCTCCGGTCGGCGAGACGGGTGAGAATGGCAATGCGGCGGAGCGTTCTCCAATCAGCGAGACGAGCGGGAATGGCAATGGCTGACGAGGGCAAGCTGCTCAGCTATTTGAAGCGGGTCACGGTTGATCTTGACGATGCCCAGCGGCGCCTGGCGGAGGCGGAGAAGCGCTTTGATGAGCCGATCGCGATCGTGGGGATGAGCTGTCGCTACCCGGGCGGTGTGCGATCTCCGCAAGAGCTGTGGGCGCTGCTTATGGCAGGGAGGGACGCGATCGGAGAGTTCCCTACTGATCGTGGCTGGGATCTGGGGGGCCTGTTCAATCCTGACCCTGACCATCCCGGCACGAGCTACGCGCGCGACGGAGGTTTCATCGACGGGGCCGACGGGTTTGACGCCGACTTCTTTGGCATCAGCCCGCGCGAGGCCTTGCGGATGGACCCGCAGGAGCGATTGCTGTTGGAAGGTGCGTGGGAGGCTCTGGAGGACGCCGGCATCGACCCTGCCTCGTTGCGTGGTAGCCGCACAGGTGTGTTCGCAGGCGTCATGAGTTACGACTACGGCATCGGCTCGGCCGCCGAACGCCGCGAACGCTACGGCACCGCAAGCACGGGTGGCAGCGTGATATCGGGCAGGGTTGCCTACACGTTTGGTTTTGAGGGCCCCGCGCTCTCGGTTGACACGGCCTGCTCGTCGTCGCTGGTGACGATGCACCTGGCTTGCCACGCGTTGCGAGGAGAAGAATGCAGCCTCGCGGTTGCTGGAGGAGTGACAGTCCTGGCGAACCCGGGCATGTTCGCCTACTTCAGTCGTCAGCGTGGTTTGGCCGCGGATGGACGCTGCAAGGCGTTTTCGGACGCAGCGGACGGCGTGGGTTTCTCCGAGGGTGTGGGGTTGTTGTTGTTGGAGCGCCTGGCGGACGCTCAGGCGAACAATCATCAGATCTATGGACTGCTGCGCGGCAGCGCCGTCAACCAGGACGGCGCGTCGAATGGCCTAACGGCCCCCAACGGTCCCTCGCAGGAACGCGTGATTGCAAAGGCGCTGGCAAATGCGCGTCTTTCCTCTGGGGATGTCGACGTGGTGGAGGCGCACGGAACCGGGACTACCTTGGGTGATCCGATCGAGGCGCAGGCGTTGCTTGCGACTTATGGGCAGGGGCGTAGGGATGGTCCGCTTTATCTAGGCTCGGTGAAGTCAAATATTGGTCACGCGCAGGCCGCCGCGGGTGTGGCGGGTGTGATCAAGATGGTGATGGCCATGCGCCACGGCGTGCTGCCGAAGACGCTGCATGTGGATCAGCCCTCCAAGCACGTTGATTGGTCGGCTGGTGCGGTGTCGTTGTTGACTGAGCAGCGGCCTTGGCAGCGCAATGGTGAGCCGCGCCGTGCCGGCGTTTCGTCGTTTGGGGCCAGTGGCACCAACGCGCATGTGATTCTTGAGGAGGCCCCGGCGGTTGTTGGTGTGAATAGTGCCGGGGCCAGTGTTTCCGGGGGTGTCGATGGCGTTGGTGGCGGGGCTGTTGCTGGGGTTGGCGCCGTGTTTTCTGGTGGTGCCATGCCGTGGGTGGTGTCGGGGAAGAGTGTTCCGGCGTTGCGTGGGCAGGCCGGGCGTTTGCTGGAGCACGTTGCGGGCGCCCCCGAGCTGGATGTGGCGGATGTGGGTGTCTCGTTGGCGGCGCGTTCGGTGTTTGAGCGTCGTGCTGTCGTGCTGGGTGGTGGGCGTGAGGGGTTGTTGGAGGGACTGGGAACGCTGGCCGAAGGGGCGTCCGTGCCAGGGGTGGTTGAGGGTGTGGGTCCTCTGGTTGGTGGTGGTCCGGTGTTTGTGTTTTCGGGGCAGGGTGGGCAGTGGTTGGGGATGGGAGTTGGGTTGTTGGATTCCTCGGCGGTGTTTGCGGGGTTGGTGGCTGAGTGTGGTGTGGCGTTGTCGCCGTTTGTGGATTGGGTGTTGGAGGATGTGTTGCGTGGTGTTGGGGGTGCGCCGGGGTTGGATCGGGTGGATGTGGTGCAGCCGGTGTTGTGGGGTGTGATGGTGGGGTTGGCTGGGTTGTGGCGTGCGTGTGGTGTGGTGCCGGCGGGTGTGGTGGGTCATTCGCAGGGTGAGATTGCGGCTGCGTGTGTGGCTGGTGGTTTGTCTTTGGAGGATGGGGCTAGGTTGGTGGTGGGGCGGTCGCGGGCGTTGGTTGGGTTGATGGGTCGTGGTGGGATGGTGTCGGTGGCGTTGGGTGCGGAGGAGGTTGGGGGGCGTCTTGGGGGTTGGGGTGGTCGGTTGGGGTTGGCGGCGGTGAATGGTCCGGGGTCGGTGGTGGTGTCGGGTGAGCGTGAGGCGCTTGATGGGTTTCTTGCGGAGCTCGTTGAGGGTGGTGTGCGGGCGCGGGAGATCCCGGTGGGTTATGCGTCGCATTCGTCGCAGATTGAGGAGATCCGGGGGGAGTTGTTGGAGGGGTGTGTGGGGATCGTTCCCCGTTCGGGGGGTGTGCCGTTTTATTCGACTGTGACGGGTGGCTTGCTCGATACGGCGGAGTTGGGTGGGGAGTACTGGTATAGGAATTTGCGTGAGACGGTGCGGTTTGATGGTGTGACGAGGGTGTTGTTGGGTGAGGGTCGTCGGGTGTTTGTGGAGGTTGGTCCGCATCCGGTGTTGTCGGTCGCGGTGCAGGAGACGGTCGATGAGGTGTTGGGTGAGGCGGATGGTGCGGTTGTGGTTGGGTCGTTGCGTCGGGGTGAGGGTGGCGCTGAGCGTTTCGTGTCGTCGTTGGCTGAGGTATGGGTCCGGGGCGTCGAGGTGGACTGGGCGGGGGTGATCGGGGGTTCCGCGCAGCGGGTGCCGTTGCCGACTTACGCATTTCAGCGCGAGCGCTACTGGCTGGCAGGTGGGTCGGGTGTGGGGGATGTGTCTTCGGCTGGTTTGGTGTCGGCTGGTCATCCTTTGTTGGGTGCCGCGGTGGGGTTGGCCGGTGGTGATGAGTGGTTGTTCACCGGTCGCGTCTCGCTTGAGTCTCACCCTTGGCTTGCGGATCACGTCGTGATGGGCGTTGTGTTGCTGCCGGGTACGGCTTTTCTGGAGTTGGCGTTGTACGCCGGCAGTCGTATCGGGTGTGAGGTGGTGCAGGAGCTCACGTTGGAGGCGCCGCTGCTGTTGGCCCAGGATGGTGGGGTTCAACTGCAGGTCTCCGTCGGCGAGCCTGACGAGTCCGGCGCGCGCTCGCTGGGGATCTACTCCCGCCCGGGGGATCCTTCAGGTGAGGGTGTCTTCGCTCAGCAGGAGTGGACGCGCCACGCCGGCGGGACGCTCGCGCCGGCCGGAGCCGCTTTGCGGGACCGCGACGCGGGGATTGGCCAGCGCGCGGGTGTGCTTGCTGGTGAGTCCTGGCCTCCTGCGGGCGCGGAGCCTGTGGATGTTGATGGCCTCTATGACAGCTTGGCTGAGCGGGGTCTTGAGTATGGGCCGGCTTTTCAGGGGCTGCGGTCGGCATGGCGGCGTGGGCGTGAGGTGTTCGCCGAGGTGGCGCTGTCTGAGGACGAGCAGCGTGAGGCCGGGTCCTTCGGTGTGCATCCGGCGCTGCTCGATGCCGCGCTGCACACCGCGGGGCTCAGCTTGTCTGGTGGCGATCTGCAGGGGCACGGCTCGCTGAGCCTTCCGTTTTCGTGGAGTGGTGTGTGTCTTGATGTGTCGGGGGCTGCCTCGTTGCGGGTTTGCCTTGTCTCCTCGGGGGATGACGCCGTGTCGCTGGTGGTGGCCGATGAGGCTGGTGTGCTCGTCGGCACGGTCGATTCGCTGGTCGTGCGCGAGGTCGCAGCCGAGCAGCTGGGTGCTGCCGCTGGTGGCGCCCGGCGCGAGTCGTTGTTCGCGCTGGACTGGAGTGTCGTCCCGGTCTCCGGGGAGGCCTCTCAGGGCGAGGCGGGCGAGTTGTTTGTGTTGGGTGGGGAGGGTTCCGTTCTTGAGGAAGCGCTTGTTGGGGCTGGGCATTCGGTGACGGTGCACGCCGATCTGGAGGCTCTCGGAGCGGCTGTCGATGGGGGTGAGGCGGTACCTGAGGTGGTGCTTGTTGATCTCGGCGTTGGCGATTCAGGGGGTGCCAATGCCGTTGGGGGTAGCTCCAGTGATGGGGCTGGTGGGTTGCTTGGTGGGGTTGGTGGGGTACTTGATCGTGTGTTGGAGTTGGTGCAGTTGTGGGTTGCGGATGAGCGTTTTGCGGGTTCGCGGTTGGTGTTTGTGACGCGTGGTGGTGTGGTGGCGCGTTCGGGTGAGGGTGTGGTGGGGTTGGTGCAGTCGCCGGTGTGGGGTTTGCTGCGTTCAGTGCAGTTGGAGTGTCCTGGGCGGTTTGTGTTGGTTGATGTCGATGGTGGTGACGGTTGTTGGGGTTTGTTGGGTGGGGCGTTGGCTGTGGGTGAGTCGCAGTTGGCGGTGCGTGGTGGCGAGGTGCTCGTTCCGCGGCTTGTGGGCGCTGGGGTGGGTGTCGGGGGTGGTTTGCAGGTGCCCAGTAGTGGGGAGTGGCGTTTGGACGCAGGCGCTCAGGGATCGCTTGAGGGTTTGGCGCTGGTCCCCGCTCCCGAGATGGGCGGGTCGCTTGGTGTTGGTGAGGTGCGGGTGGGGGTGCGTGCGGGGGGCTTGAATTTCCGTGATGTGCTGATCGCGTTGGGCATGTATCCGGGTGAAGCGGTCGTTGGCAGTGAGGGCGCCGGGGTTGTGTTGGAGGTCGGTCCTGGCGTCGAGGATTTGTGTGTCGGTGACCGTGTGATGGGTTTGTTGGGTGGCTTCGGCCCGGTTGCGGTGACTGATCAGCGGTTCCTCGCCCGCATCCCCGAGGGATGGTCGTTTGTGCAGGGCGCGTCGGTGCCGGTTGTGTTCTTGACCGCGTTTTATGGGCTGGTGGATTTGGGTGGCGTGGGTCCTGGTGATCGTGTGTTGGTGCATGCGGCGGCTGGTGGTGTGGGTATGGCGGCGGTTCAGATCGCGAGGCATCTGGGTGCTGAGGTGTTCGCGACGGCGAGTCCCGGGAAGTGGGGGGTCCTCCGGTCGATGGGCTTGGATGAGGCGCATATCGCGTCTTCGCGCACAGTTGAGTTCAAGGAGCGCTTCCTGCAGACGAGTGGTGGGCGGGGTATGGACGTTGTGTTGGATTCGCTCGCGGGGGAGTTCGTGGACGCCTCGCTTGACCTGTTGGGTGAGGGTGGACGTTTTATTGAGATGGGCAAAACCGACATCCGCGATCAGGGGGAGCTTGCCGCGAGCCACCCTGGGGTGTTCTACCGCGCATTTGAGTTAATCGAGGCGGGCCCGGAGCGCATCCAGGAGATGCTTGGTGAGCTGCTTGGGTTATTCCAGGCCGGTGTGCTTGAGCTATCGCCGCTCATGGCGTGGGACGTGCGTCATGCGCCGGACGCGTTCCGGTTCATGAGCCAGGCGCGTCATACCGGCAAGATTGTGCTCACGCTCCCCGCGGTGGTTGACTCTGGGGGAACTGTCCTCGTCACGGGCGGCACGGGCGTTCTGGGTGGTTTGCTCGCGCGGCATCTTGTGGCCCAGCACGGTGTTGGTCATCTGCTTTTGGTCAGTCGCAAGGGGCAGGGCGCCGAGGGTGCCCCGGAGTTGAAGGCGGAGCTTGAGGCGCTGGGCGCGAACGTCACGATCGCGGCGTGTGATGTCGCTGACCGTGAGCAGCTGAAGATGCTGATCGACTCGGTCGGGGTTGAGTATCCCCTCACTGGTGTGGTGCATACCGCGGGGGTGCTTGATGATGGTCTGGTCGATTCGTTGACCGTGGAGCGTCTTGAAAGGGTGTTTGCTCCTAAGGCGGGCGCTGCGTGGCATTTGCATGAGTTGACTGAGCATCTGGATTTGTCGATGTTCGTGTTGTTCTCTTCGGCCGCAGGGGCGTTGGGTAGCCCGGGGCAGAGCAACTATGCCGCCGCGAACGCGTTCCTTGACGCGCTCGCGGCGTACCGTCGCGCGCGGGGGCTGGCGGGTTCTTCAATGGCGTGGGGTTTGTGGGAAGAGGCCAGTGGGTTGACGGGTGGTTTGAGTGAGGCTGACCGCGCGCGCATGACGCGCTCGGGTATGGGCGCGCTTTCTTCAGAGGAAGGTCTCCATCTCTTCGATCGTGCCTTGGGGGGGAGCGAGGCGCTGATGCTCCCGCTGCCGCTCGATCTCGGGGTGTTGCGTGGGCAGGCGCGGATGGGGGCGCTGCCCGTGATCTTCGCTGGGTTGGTGCGTGTCCCGGCGCGTCGTTCCAGTGAGCAGGGTGCCTCGTTGGCGCGGCGTCTTGTTGCTACCTCTGAGGCCGAGCGCGAGGGCGTGGTGCTTGAGGTGGTCCGGGCGCAGGCCGCGATCGTCTTGGGGCATGCCTCGCCTGAGGCGATCGACCCAGGGCGCGCGTTCAAGGACCTTGGGTTTGACTCGTTGACGGCCGTTGAGTTGCGTAACCGTTTGAACACGGCGACGGGTTTGCGTCTCCCGGCTACGCTCGTGTTCGACTATCCCACCGCCACCGCGGTCGCCGCGTTTCTGCTGCGGGAGCTCTCTGGTAGGCAGCTGGGTGTCGTTACGTCCGTGGCCCCGACCAGCGCGCTCGATGAGCCTTTGGCGATTATCGGTATGAGCTGCCGTTACCCCGGTGGCGTTTCCTCTCCGGAGGAGTTGTGGGAGCTCATCGCGTCTGGCGGCGATGGGATCGGGGCGTTCCCCACGGATCGTGGTTGGAACTTGGAGGCGTTGTATGACCCCGACCCGGACCATCCTGGTACGAGCTACGCCCGCGATGGTGGTTTTATCTATGACGCCGATAGGTTCGATGCGGAGTTCTTTGGGATCAGCCCGCGGGAGTCGCTCGCGATGGATCCGCAGCAACGGATGCTGTTGGAAGGCGCGTGGGAGGCATTGGAGGATGCCGGGATCGACCCGTCTTCGTTGAAGGGCAGTCATACCGGGGTGTTCGCGGGAGTGATCTCCTCCCACTACGGTGTGAGTCTCACCGGGTCGGTGTCCGGTGATCTGGAGGGTTACGGGTTGACGGGCGCTACCAGCAGCGTCGCGTCCGGACGGATTGCGTATACCTTCGGGCTTGAGGGTCCTGCCGTGTCGGTTGATACGGCGTGTTCCTCTTCGCTCGTGGCCTTGCACCTGGCGGGTCAGGCGTTGCGTTCGGGGGAATGCTCCCTGGCGTTGGCTGGTGGTGTGACTGTGTTGTCGTCCCCGGGCGTATTCGTCGAGTTCGCTCGCCAGCGCGGGCTGGCCGTTGATGGGCGTTGTAAGCCTTTTGCTGACGCGGCGGATGGTGCTGGTTTCAGTGAGGGCGTCGGCATGATCCTGCTGGAGCGTCTCTCCGATGCGCAACGTAACGGTCATTCCGTGTTGGCTGTGCTGCGTGGCAGCGCGATCAATCAGGATGGCGCGAGTAACGGGCTGACGGCGCCTAACGGTCCTTCCCAGCAACGAGTAATCACCCAAGCACTCGCGAATGCGCGCCTGTCGCCTGCGCAGGTCGATGCTGTTGAGGCGCACGGTACGGGTACCACTCTTGGTGATCCGATCGAGGCGCAGGCACTGCTGGCGACCTACGGCCAGGACCGCCCTCAGGATCATCCGTTGTGGCTGGGGTCGGTCAAGTCGAACATCGGTCATACGCAGGCCGCCGCGGGTATCGCGGGCGTGATCAAGATGGTGCTGGCGATGCGTCACGACACGCTGCCCCGGACGCTGCACGTCGATGAGCCCTCTCGCAATGTTGACTGGTCGACCGGCGCCGTCTCGCTCCTTACACAACAAAGACCATGGCAGAGAAACGGTGAGCCCCGCCGCGCTGCCATCTCCTCATTCGGCATCAGCGGCACCAACGCACACGTCATCCTCGAAGAGGCCCCCGTGAGCGTTTCCGGGAACGACGCCGCGGATGGTGTGTTTTCAGCTGGTGTGGTGCCGTGGGTGCTTTCGGCAAAGGGTGACCAGGTGTTGCGTGTGCAGGCGCAGCGTTTGCTTGAGCGTGTTGATGGTGATGCTGGGCTGGAGTTGCTGGATGTTGGGGCCTCGTTGGCGTCTCGTACGGCGTTTGGGCGTCGCGCGGTGGTGCTGGGCGATACGCGCGAGGGGCTACTGGAGGGTCTAGGAGCACTAGCGGAGGGAGCGCCCGCGCCAGGGGTAGTCGAGGGAATGGTTAGGGGCGGCGGTGGCGGGGGTGGTGTTGCCAGTGGTGCTGTCGGCGGTCCGGTGTTTGTGTTTTCGGGTCAGGGTGGGCAGTGGTTGGGGATGGGTGTTGAGTTGTTGGATTCTTCGCCTGTGTTTGCTGGGTTGGTGCGGGAATGTGGTGTGGTTTTGGGGCCGTTGGCTGGTTGGGTGTTGGAGGATGTGTTGCGGGGTGTTGAGGGTGCGCCCGGTTTGGATCGGGTGGATGTTGTGCAGCCTGTGTTGTGGGCTGTGATGGTGTCGTTGGCTGGGTTGTGGCGTGCGTGTGGTGTGCGGCCGGTTGGTGTGGTGGGTCATTCGCAGGGTGAGATCGCGGCCGCGTCTGTGGCGGGTGGTTTGTCGTTGGAGGATGGTGCGCGGTTGGTGGTGGCGCGCAGTCGGGCGTTGGTGGGGTTGATGGGGCGTGGTGGGATGGTGTCGGTCGCTTTGGGTGCTGAGGAGGTTGAGGGGCGTCTTGGGCGGTGGGATGGTCGTGTGTCGTTGGCGGCGGTGAATGGTCCTGGGTCGGTGGTGGTGTCGGGTGAGCGTGAGGCGCTTGATGAGTTTCTTTTGGAGTGTGAGGGTGATGGTGTGCGGGCGCGGGAGATTCCGGTTGGTTACGCCTCGCATTCGGCGCAGATCGAGGAGATCCGCGATGAGTTGCTGGAGGGGTGTGCTGACTTTGTTCCCCGGTCTGGCGATGTGCCGTTTTACTCGACTGTCATGGGTGGCTTGCTCGATACGGCGGAGTTGGATACGGAGTACTGGTACAGGAATTTGCGTGAGACGGTGCGGTTCGACGGGGTGACGAGGCTGTTGTTGGGTGAGGGGCGTCGGGTGTTCGTGGAGGTTGGCCCGCATCCCGTGTTGTCGGTCGCGGTGCAGGAGACCGTCGATGAGGTCTTGGACGACCCGGACGAGGCGGTTGTGGTTGGGTCCTTGCGCCGGACTGAGGGCGGCGCTGAGCGTTTCGTGTCGTCGTTGGCCGAGGCATGGGTCCGTGGCGTCGGGGTGGATTGGGGTTTGGTGTCCGGTGGCTCTGGTGCGCGGCGGGTGCCGTTGCCGACGTATGCGTTTCAACGTGAGCGTTACTGGCTGGCGAGGTCGGCGGGGGCCGGGGATGTGTCCTCGGCTGGTTTGGTGTCCGCTGGTCATCCATTCTTGGGCGCCGCGGTGGGGTTGGCCGGTGGCGAGGAGTGGTTGTTCACGGGTCGTATCTCGCTTGAGTCTCACCCATGGCTTGCTGACCACGCGGTGATGGGCGTTGTGTTGCTGCCCGGGACCGCGTTTTTGGAGTTGGCCTTGCATGCCGGCAGCGAGGTTGGCTGTGGGGTGGTGCAGGAGTTGACTTTGGAGGCCCCGTTGGTATTGGGGGAGGAAGGCGCGGTGCAGCTGCAGGTCTCCGTCGGCGAGCCTGGCGAGGCCGGCGCACGCTCGCTGGCGATCTACTCCCGCTCCGAGTCAGGCGAAGGGCAGGAGTGGATACGCCACGCCAGCGGGAGGCTCACATCAGCAGCAGAGGGCAATGACGCGGCGATTCGGGAAGGCGTGGGCATTTGGCCCCCTGCGGGCGCGGAGCCTGTGGACGTCGACGGTCTCTATGACCGCTTGGCCGAGCAGGGTCTTGAATATGGGCCGGCCTTCCAGGGGTTGCGGGCTGCCTGGCGGCGAGGAGACGAGGTGTTCGCCGAGGTGGTGTTGTCTGAGGGCGAGCAGCGTGAGGCTGGGTCTTTTGGCGTGCATCCGGCGTTGCTCGATGCCGCGCTGCACACCGCGGGGCTCGGTCTGTCTGGTGGGGATTCAGAGGGGCAGGGATCGCTGCGCCTTCCGTTTGCCTGGGCCGGCGTGCGCCTTGATGCGTTGGGGGCTGCCTCGTTGCGGGTTTGCCTTTCCTCCTCGGGGGACAACGCTGTGTCTTTGGTGATGGCCGATGAGGCTGGTGTGCTCGTCGGTACGGTCGATTCGCTGATGGTGCGCGAGGTCCCGGCCGAGCAGCTGGGTGCTGCCGCGGGTGGTGCCCGGCGCGAGTCGTTGTTCGTCCTGGGGTGGTCTGCCGTCCCGGTCTCTGGGGGGTCCTCTCAGGGTGAGTCGGGCGAGTTGTTTGTGTTGGGTGGGGAGGGTTCCGTTCTTGGGGAAGCTCTTGTTGGGGCTGGGCATTCGGTGACGGTGCACGCTGATCTGGAGGCTCTGGGGTCGGCTGTCGATGAGGGTGGAGTGGCGCCTGAGGTGGTGCTTGTCGAGTGTGGTGGTGTTGGTGGTTCGTTTGCTGGTGTGGGGGCGGTTGTTGGTGGGGTGTTGGGGTTGGTGCAGTTGTGGGTTGCGGATGAGCGTTTTGTGGGTTCGCGTTTGGTGTTTGTGACGCGTGGTGGGGTGGTGGCGCGTTCGGGTGAGGGTGTGGTGGGGTTGGTGCAGTCGCCGGTGTGGGGTTTGTTGCGTTCTGTGCAGTTGGAGTGTCCTGGGCGGTTTGTCCTGGTTGATGTGGATGGTGGCGTGGATTCGTGGGGTGTGTTGGGTGGTGCGCTTGGGTTGGGTGAGGAGCAGTTGGCGGTGCGTGGTGGCGAGGTGCTCGTTCCGCGGCTCGTGGGGGCGGGTGGTGTTGGTGGCTTGGTTGTGCCGGTCGGTAGTGGGGAGTGGCGTTTGGATGCTGGTGCTGGGGGGTCGCTTGAGAGTTTGTCGTTGCTGCCTGCTCTTGTGGAGTGTGGGTCGCTTGGTGTTGGTGAGGTGCGGGTGGGGGTGCGTGCGGGGGGTTTGAATTTCCGTGACGTGCTGATCGCGCTCGGCATGTATCCGGGTGACGCGGTGCTCGGCAGTGAGGGTGCCGGGGTTGTGCTGGAGGTCGGTCCTGGCGTCGAGGATTTGTGTGTCGGTGACCGTGTGATGGGTTTGTTGGGTGGCTTTGGTTCGGTTGCAGTGACTGATCGTCGGTTTGTCGTTCGTGTGCCTGATGAGTGGTCGTTTGTGCAGGGTGCGTCGGTGCCGGTTGTGTTCTTGACGGCTTTTTATGGGCTGGTGGATTTGGCCGGGGTGCGGCCGGGCGATCGGGTGTTGGTGCATTCCGCGGCCGGTGGTGTAGGTATGGCGGCGGTGCAGTTGGCGCGGCATTTGGGTGCTGAGGTGTTCGCTACCGCAAGCCCCGGGAAGTGGCCGACGCTTGAAGCGATGGGGTTGGACGCGTCGCATATCGCGTCTTCGCGCACGGTTGAGTTCAAGGAGCGCTTCCTGCAGACGAGTGGTGGGCGGGGCATGGACGTTGTGTTGGATTCGCTCGCGGGGGAGTTCGTGGATGCCTCGCTTGACCTGTTGGGTGAGGGTGGGCGCTTCATTGAGATGGGCAAGACCGACGTGCGTGATCCGGTGGAGGTCGCTGAGGCTCATCCTGGTGTGTCCTACCGCGCGTTTGAGTTGATCGAGGCCGGTCCTGAGCGCATCCAGAGGATGCTCTGTGAGCTGCTCGGGTGCTTCGCGGCGGGCGCGCTTGAGCTGTTGCCGCTCACCGCGTGGGACGTCCGTCATGCGCCGGACGCGTTCCGGTTCATGAGCCAGGCGCGTCACACCGGCAAGATCGTTTTGACGCTGCCTCAGGTGGTTGACCATCAAGGCACGGTGCTCGTCACGGGCGGCACCGGCACCTTGGGTGCTTTGGTCGCGCGGCATCTGGTGTCCGGGCATGGTGTGAGTCAGCTGCTTTTGGTCAGTCGCCAGGGAGAAGATGCGCGGGGTGCCGCGGAGTTGAAGGCGGAGCTTGAGGCGCTGGGCGCGAAGGTCACGATCGCGGCGTGTGATGTTGCTGACCGTGAGCAGCTGAAGACGCTGATCGACTCGGTCGGGGTTGAGTATCCCCTCAGTGGTGTGGTGCATACCGCGGGTGTGCTTGATGATGGTCTGGTCGATTCGTTGACCGTGGAGCGCCTTGAAAGGGTGTTTGCTCCTAAGGCGGGCGCCGCGTGGCATTTGCATGAGTTGACTGAGCATCTGGATCTCTCGATGTTCGTGTTGTTCTCTTCTGCCGCTGGGGTGTTGGGTAGCGCGGGGCAGAGCAATTACGCGGCGGCGAACGCGTTCCTTGATGCGCTGGCGGCGTATCGTCGTGCGCGGGGGCTGGCCGGTGTCTCGATGGCGTGGGGTTTGTGGGCGCAGGCCAGTGGGTTGACGGGTGGTTTGAGTGAGGCTGACCGTGCGCGGATGACGCGTTCGGGTATGGGCGTGCTCTCTTCAGAGGAAGGACTTTTGCTTTTCGACCGTGCTCTTGGGGGGAGCGAGGCGCTGATGCTCCCGCTGCCGCTCGATCTCGGGGTGTTGCGTGGGCAGGCGCGGATGGGGGCGCTGCCGGCGATCTTTGCTGGTCTGGTGCGTGTCCCGGCGCGTCGTTCCAGTGAGCAGGGTGCCTCGTTGGCGCGGCGTCTCGTTGCGACTCCTGAGGCCGAGCGCGAGGATGTGGTGCTTGAGGTGGTTAGGGCGCAGGCCGCGATCGTCCTGGGGCATACCTCGCCTGAGGCGATCGACCCAGGGCGCGCATTTAAGGAGCTTGGGTTTGATTCGCTGACTGCTGTCGAGTTGCGTAACCGCTTGAACACGGCGACGGGTTTGCGTCTCCCCGCTACGCTCGCGTTTGACTATCCCACTGCCGCGGCGGTTGCCTCTCATCTGTTGCAGGAGCTCTCGGGTGGGCGGCTGGGTGTCGTTGCGCCTCTTCTCGCCACCGGGGCGCTCGATGAGCCTTTGGCGATTGTCGGTATGAGCTGCCGTTTCCCGGGTGGCGTGTCTTCTCCGGAGGAGTTGTGGGAGTTGGTCGCGTCTGGTCGCGATGGGGTCGGGGCGTTCCCCACTGATCGTGGTTGGGACCTGGAGGCGTTATATGACCCCGACCCGGACCATCCCGGTACGAGCTACGCCCGCGATGGTGGCTTTGTCTATGACGCCGATAGGTTCGATGCGGAGTTCTTTGGGATCAGCCCGCGGGAGTCCTTAGCGATGGACCCGCAGCAACGGCTGCTGTTGGAAGGCGCGTGGGAGGCACTGGAGGATGCCGGGATCGACCCGTCTTCGTTGAAGGGCAGTCATACCGGAGTGTTCGCGGGCGTGGTCTCCTCTTATTACGGTGTGAGCCTCACGGGATCGGTGTCCGGTGATCTGGAGGGTTACGGGCTGACGGGCGCCAGCAGCAGCGTCGCGTCGGGGCGGATTGCGTATACCTTCGGCTTGGAGGGTCCTGCCGTGTCGGTTGATACGGCGTGTTCCTCTTCGCTCGTGGCCTTGCACCTGGCGGGTCAGGCGTTGCGTTCGGGGGAATGCTCCCTGGCGTTGGCTGGTGGTGTGACTGTGTTGTCTTCCCCGGGTGTGTTCGTTGAGTTCGCTCGCCAGCGCGGGTTAGCGACTGATGGGCGCTGCAAGCCGTTTGCTGACGCGGCGGATGGTGCTGGTTTCAGTGAGGGCGTCGGCATGATCTTGCTGGAGCGTCTCTCCGACGCGCAACGTAACGGTCATTCCGTGTTGGCTGTGCTGCGTGGCAGCGCGATCAACCAGGATGGCGCGAGTAACGGGTTGACGGCGCCGAACGGTCCTTCCCAGCAGCGTGTGATTACGCAAGCGCTCGCGAATGCGCGCCTGTCGTCTGCGCAGGTTGATGCTGTTGAGGCGCACGGTACGGGTACCACTCTTGGTGATCCGATTGAGGCGCAGGCACTGTTGGCGACCTACGGCCAGGATCGTCCTCAGGATCATCCGTTGTGGCTGGGGTCGGTCAAGTCGAATATTGGTCATACGCAGGCTGCGGCGGGTATCGCGGGTGTGATCAAGATGGTGCTGGCGATGCGTCACGACACGTTGCCCCGGACGCTGCACGTCGATGAGCCTTCCCGCAACGTCGACTGGTCGACCGGCACCGTGTCTTTGTTGACAGAGGAGCGACCGTGGCAGAGAAACGGTCAGCCTCGCCGCGCGGGCGTCTCTTCTTTCGGCATCAGCGGCACGAATGCGCATGTGATCCTGGAGGAGGCTCCTCAGGCCGCGAGCGAGGATGACTCCTGTGGTGACGCGGGTGCGTTCTCTGGTGGCATAACGCCGTGGGTCGTCTCGGCGAAGAGCGCTCCCGCGCTGCAGGCGCAGGCCGCACGTCTGCTCCAGCACATCCAGGACAACCCGGGGCTTGACCCGGTGGACGTGGCGGCCACGCTTGCTGCGCGTTCTACGTTTGAGCACCGCGCTGTCCTTGTTGGCGGTGAGCGTGTTGAGGGTGTGGTTGGTGGTGTTGGCGGTTTGGTGTTTTTGTTTTCGGGTCAGGGGTCGCAGCGTGTGGGTATGGGTCGTGAGTTGTATGGGTCGTTCGGGGTATTCCGGGACGCGTTGGATGAGGTGTGTGGGGAGTTGGATGGGTATTTGGGTTGTTCTTTGCCGGGGGTGCTTTTTGGGGATAGCGATGTGGGGCTTTTGGATCAGACGCTCTTTACGCAGGCTGGTTTGTTTGCGTTGGAGGTGGCGCTGTTTAGGTTGGTTGAGAGTTGGGGTGTGCGTCCCGGGTTTTTGTTGGGTCATTCGATTGGGGAGTTGACTGCGGCGTATGTGGCGGGTGTGTTCTCGCTGCAGGATGCGTGTGCGGTAGTTGCGGCTCGTGGGCGTCTGATGGGAGCGTTGCCCGAGGGTGGGGCGATGGTGTCGATTCGCGCGTCCGAGGAGGAGGTCACCGAGTCGTTGGCTGGGTTGGAGGGTCGTGTGGCGTTGGCGGCGGTGAATGGTCCGGAGTCGGTTGTGGTGTCTGGGGATGAGGATGCTGTCCTGGATTTGGCCGGTGTGTGGGGTGAGGAGGGTCGTAAGACGAGGCGTTTGCGGGTGAGTCATGCGTTTCATTCGCCGCGTATGGATGGGATGTTGGAGGACTTCGCTGAGGTTCTTAGTGGTGTTGTGTTTGCCGCGCCGCGTATCCCGATCGTGTCGAATCTCACGGGTGAGCTGGTGTCGGAGGACGAGGTGTGTTCACCTGAGTATTGGGTGCGGCATGTGCGTGAGCCTGTGCGTTTTTGTGATGGTGTGAGGTGTGTTGAGGCCCAGGGGGCTGGGAGCTTTTTGGAGCTTGGTCCTGATGGTGTGCTGAGCGCGATGGGGCAGGAGTGTTTGGTTGGTGATCCTGTTGTGGCGGTGCCGCTGTTGCGTGGTGAGCGTCCGGAGGCCGAGGCGTTGTTTGGTGCCTTGGCGGAGGTGTGGGTGCATGGTGTTGATGTTGATTGGCCGGGGGTTTTCTCCGGTGGGCGGCGGGTGGCGCTGCCGACGTACGCGTTCCAGCGCGAGCGCTACTGGGTGAAAGATTCGCTGGCGGTGGGGGATATGGCCTCCGCCGGTCAAGTTTCGGCTGGTCACCCGCTGCTTGGTGCCGCGGTCGGCTTGGCTGATGGCGATCAGTGGCTGTTCACCGGTCGTATCTCACGTGAGTCTCATCCGTGGCTGGCTGATCACCTGGTCATGGGCGTCGTGCTTGTGCCCGCGACGGTCTTCTTGGAGTTGGCCTTGCACGCCGGCGCTCAGCTCGGATGTGCCGTGGTGCGCGAGCTCACCTTGCAGGCTCCTTTGATATTGGGCGAGCACGGCTCCTTCGCGTTGCAGGTCACGGTTGGCGAGCTTGACGCCTCCGGCCAACGGCCGATCGCGATCTACTCGCGTCCGGGGGATCCCATTGGGGAGGGTGTGTTCTCTGAGCAGGAGTGGACACGCCATGTCGGCGGTGTGCTTGCCCAGGTTGACGCCGTGGCTGGTGAGCCCGCGCTCGCGGAGCAGGCGGCGGCCCTGGCGAATGGGTCTTGGCCTCCGGAGGGTGCCCGCGCGATGGACATCGATGACTTCTATGGCCGCATGGCCGACGTTGGTTTTGACTATGGGCCGGCGTTCTTGGGGCTGGAGGCTGCGTGGCAGCGCGGAGGCGAGGTCTTCGTCGAGCTTTCGCTACCTGAGGACGAACGGCTCGACACCGGCAAGTTCGGTTTGCATCCTGTGCTTTCTGACGCCGGCTTGCAGGCAATAGCGATGAGCATGAGCATCCGTAGTGAGGGGGAGTATGAAAACGTCGAAGGTGGGGCGCGGCTGCCGTTCGCCTTTACGGGCGCCGAGCTGTATGCGCGGGGCGCTTCCAGGTTGCGCGCCCAGCTCTCGCCGGTAGGCACGGATGCGATGTCGTTCGTCGCGGCCAGCGCCGACGGTGCGCCGGTGATGTCGATCCAGTCGCTCGCACTGAGACCTGTCTCTCGCACGCAGATCGCGGACGCCCGGGGTAGTCATCCAACGTCGTTGTTTGCCGTGGATTGGGTGCCGGTTGTGGTCGCGGGGGCTGAGTCCTCATTTGAGGTTCACTCCGATCTCCAGGTCCTGGAGAAGGGTGGTGTGGTTCCGGGGGTTGTGCTTGTCGATCTCGGGACCGACGATCCTGGTGCCTTGCCGGGTGCGGTGCATGGGGTGGCCGATCGTGCGCTTGGGCTGGTGCAGGGGTGGCTTGCGGATGAGCGTTTTGCCGGGTCGCGGTTGGTGTTGGTGACCCGTGGTGCGATGGCGGTGCGTGCGGGTGAGGATGTGGTGGGGTTGGCGCAGTCGGTGGTGTGGGGTTTGGTGCGCTCGGCGCAGTCGGAGAATCCTGGGCGGTTTGTGCTCGTCGATGTTGACGGGGGTGAGGCTTCTTGGGGTGTGTTGGGTGGTGCGCTTGCGTTGGGTGAGTCGCAGTTGGCGGTGCGTGAGGGTGGTGTGTTCGTGCCGCGTCTGGCGCGGGCTGGTGCTCTGCCGGATGAGGGCGCCAGGAGCATTGACCCGAACGGCACGGTTTTGGTTACTGGTGGGACGGGTGTTTTGGGTGGTTTGGTGGCGCGGCATTTGGTGTCTGAGCATGGTGTGGGTCATTTGTTGCTCGTGGGTCGTCGAGGGTTGGAGGGGCAGGGCGCTTTGGAGCTTCAGGTGGAGCTTGAATCGCTGGGTGCGAGTGTGAGGGTTGCGGCGTGTGATGTGGCGGATCGTGAGCAGCTTGAGGTGTTGTTGGGTTCGATCCCTCAGGAGCATCCGCTTGCTGGGGTGGTGCATACCGCGGGGGTGCTTGATGATGGTGTGGTTGGTAGGTTGACGGCGGAGCGTTTGGATGGTGTGTTGGCGCCGAAGGCGGATGCGGCGTGGTATCTGCATCAGCTCACGGAGAGCCTGGATTTGTCGTTGTTTGTTTTGTTCTCCTCGGCTGCGGGGACCTTGGGTAACCCGGGACAGGGGGGTTATGCCGCGGCGAATGTGTTCTTGGATGGGTTGGCGGCGTATCGTCGCGCGCGGGGGCTGGCCGGTGTGTCGATGGCGTGGGGGTTGTGGGAGCAGGCTGGTGGGTTGTCTGGGGGTTTGGGTGAGGCTGACCGTGCGCGGTTGAAGCGTGTGGGTATGGGCGCGCTGTCCTCCCGGGAAGGGTTGCGGTTGTTTGATGCGGCGCTTGACGGGGGTGAGGCGTTGTTGCTTCCGCTGCCTTTGGATCTCGCGGTGTTGCGTGCGCAGGCCAGGGCGGGGGTGTTGCCGGCGATCTTCGCTGGTCTGGTGCGTGTCCCTACGCGCCGCGCCGGTGATGCCGGTGGGTCGCTTGCTCGCCGCTTGGCTGGTCTGCCCGAGGCCGAGCGTGAGGGTGTGGTCCTTGAGCTGGTTCGTGGTGAGGTCGCGGCGGTGTTGGGGTATGCGTCCGCGGAGGCGATCGACGCGCAGCGCGCGTTCAAGGATCTCGGCTTTGACTCGCTCGCCGCCGTCGAGCTACGCAACCGCCTGAACGCCTCAACCGGGCTGCGCCTGCCCGCCACGCTCGTATTCGACTACCCGACAGCCGCGGCGCTCACCAGCTACATCGTGGGTGAGGTTGCCGGCATTCCGGTCAGGGCGCCTGTGGCGGTGTCGACGGTTGCGGTTGACGAGCCGATCGCGATCGTTGGCATGAGCTGTCGCTATCCGGGTGGGGTGTCCTCGCCCGAGGAGCTGTGGCAGCTGGTCGCCTCGGGCAGCGACGGGATAGGGGGATTCCCCACGGACCGTGGCTGGAGCCTTGAGAGTCTTTATGACCCCGATCCCGAGAGCACCGGCACGAGCTACACGCGTGAGGGCGGGTTTCTCTATGACGCCGGCGATTTCGACGCCGCGTTCTTTGGTGTCGGTCCCAGGGAGGCGCTGGCGATGGACCCTCAGCAGCGCTTGCTGCTGGAGGCTTCTTGGGAGGCGTTCGAGGACGCCGGCATCGACCCTGCCTCCGTGCGCGGTAGCCAGACGGGAGTGTTCGCCGGGGTTGGCTCTTCGGGTTATGGTGTGGGCAGCTTCGGCTCGGCCGAGGGGCTTGAGGGCTACCGCCTGACGGGCGTCTCCAGCAGCGTGACCTCGGGCCGCCTGGCCTACACCTTTGGGCTGGAGGGCCCGGCGGTGTCGGTTGATACGGCGTGCTCCTCTTCGCTCGTGGCGATGCACCTGGCGGGCCAGGCGCTGCGTTCGGGGGAGTGCTCGCTGGCGCTGGCGAGCGGCGTGGCGGTGATGGCCTCGCCGGGAGCGCTCGTTGAGTTCAGCGCCTTGCGGGTGTCGGCGCCGGATGGGCGTTGCAAGTCCTATTCCGATGCGGCCAATGGCGCCGGCTGGTCTGAGGGGGTGGGCGTGCTGCTGCTGGAGCGTCTTTCCGACGCGCGGCGCAATGGTCACCAGGTGTTGGGGCTGTTGCGCGGCAGCGCTGTCAATCAGGACGGTGCGAGCAATGGGCTCAGCGCGCCCAATGGCCCTTCCCAGCAGCGGGTGATTGCCCAGGCCCTGGCGAACGCGCGTCTCTCCCCGGCACAGGTCGATGCCGTCGAGGGGCACGGGACGGGCACCGTGCTTGGTGATCCGATCGAGGCGCAGGCGCTGCTGGCCACCTACGGCGAGCAGCGCAAGCGTCCGTTGTGGCTTGGCTCGATCAAGTCGAACATCGGTCACACCGGCCCCGCGGCTGGTGTGGCGGGTGTGATCAAGATGGTCTTGGCGATGCGCCACGGCGTGCTGCCGCGGACGCTGCACGTCGATCAGCCTTCCCGGAATGTGGATTGGTCGTCTGGTGCGGTGTCGTTGTTGACAGCAGAGCAGCCGTGGGAGAGCAATGGTGAGCCGCGTCGCGCGGGCGTCTCCTCGTTCGGGATCAGCGGCACGAACGCGCACGTGATCCTTGAGGAGGCCGTCCCGGAGCCCGACCTGACAGGCGACGGGGCGTCAGAGCAGGCACCTGAGCTTTCGATCCTGCCTTTTATCGTCTCGGCCAAGAGCCCACAGGCCCTTGCCGCGCAGGCGCGGAGCCTGCACTCATACATCGCGCTGCACCCGGAGTGCGAGCTGCGTGATCTCGCGGCGGCGCTTGCGTTACATCGCGCACGCTTCTCCGAGCGTGCTGCCGTGTTTGCCGAAGATCGCGAGCAGCTGCTTGCGGACCTCAAGGCACTTGCCGATGGCAACCCCGCGGCGAACCTCAGCCAAGGGACGGCCATTCGTGAGGGCAAGCTCGCGCTTATGTTCACGGGCCAGGGAAGCCAATGGGCCGGCATGGGCCGCGGGCTGTACGAGACCTTTCCTGCCTTTGCAGAGGCCCTCGATGATGTTTGCGCACAGCTTGATGCTCACCTTGAGCGCCCGCTGAAGGAGTTGATCTTTGCCGCTGAGGGCTCGCCCGAGGCAAAGCTTCTCGGTCAAACGCAATTCACTCAAGCTGCCATCTTCGCGATCGAGGTGGCGCTCTTCAGGCTGATCGCATGCTTCGGTATCAAGCCGGATTATCTGATTGGCCACTCGATCGGAGAGCTCTCGGCGGCGCACCTCGCGGGCGTGCTTTCGTTGCAAGACGCCGCGACCCTGGTGGCGGCGCGCGGGCGGCTGATGGGGGATCTGCCTGTGGCGGGAGCCATGCTCGCGCTTGAGGGCTCCGAGGATGAGGTGGCAGACAGTCTCCGCGGATTCGAGGGCCGGCTGTCGCTGGCTGCCGTCAACGGTCCTGCAGCGGTCGTCGTCTCAGGCGATCGCGAGGCGGTCGATGAGATGGCCGCCCAATGGAAGGCGCGCAAGCGCAAGGCAACCCGTCTGCGCGTCTCCCACGCCTTTCACTCCCAGCTCATGGAGCCGATGCTCGACGAGTTCCAAGCGATCGCCGAGCGTCTTTCCTTCTCGGCGCCAAGGCTGCCGATCGTCTCCAACCTGACGGGCCAGGAGCTGTCGGCCGCGGAGGTCACATCACCCGCCTACTGGG
The DNA here is from genome assembly GCA_963743165.1 of uncultured Solirubrobacterales bacterium. GTDB lineage: Bacteria > Actinomycetota > Thermoleophilia > Solirubrobacterales > Solirubrobacteraceae > Palsa-744. The sequence goes on along the minus strand of CAVUOP010000006.1, from coordinate 54,817 downwards.
TTCGCCACGTGCGCGAGAGCGTGCACTTCTACAAGGGAGTGCGCTGGCTCCAGGCCGCCGGGGTCACCCGCTTCCTGGAGCTGGGTCCCGACGGCATCTTGAGCGCGATGGTGGCTCAGTGTCTAGATGCGGAGAGTGGGGATGGGGCGTTGCTCGCGGCGAGCATGCGCGCTCGTCGCCCGCAGGTGAACGAGCTTGTTGGTGCCCTCCTCATGGCCCATGTCAATGGCGTGGAAATGGACTTCAGCGCGCTCTTCGGCTCCGCTGCCAAGCGGGTCGGGCTTCCCACCTATCCCTTCCAACGCAGGCGTTACTGGCTTGACAGTTCGGTGGGTCAGGGCGACGCGCTGAGTCTTGGGCAAAATGCCATCGAGCATCCGTTCCTGAGCGCGCAACTTGAGCTGCCCGACAATCATGGTTGGCTTTTTACCGGGCGCATTTCACTGCAAAGTCACCCCTGGCTGAGGGATCATGCTGTGGGCGGTGTGCCGCTTTTGCCTGGCACGGGTTTTGTCGAGTTGGCGCTTGCCGTCGGTGCCGAGTTTGACCTCGGGGTAGTTGAGGAGCTCGTCCTGCAGGCGCCGCTGGTGTTCGGCGAGGAAGGGGCAGTGCAGCTGCGGCTCTCGCTGACGCACCCCGACGATCGGGGACGCCGCGAGCTTCGTATCTACTCGCGTCCTGAGCGGGACGGCTCTGAATGGCTCTGCCACGCGAGCGGCACGCTCGCCGAGGGTGAGCCCGCGCGAGCGACCGAGCTGACCCAGGAGACCTGGCCTCCGCGGGGCGCCGAGCCGGTCGAGCTCATAGATCTATACGAGCGCCTGGCTGACGCCGGCCTCTCCTACGGTCCCGCTTTTCAGGGGTTGCAAGCTGCCTGGCGTCGCGGCGAGGAGTTCTTCGGCGAAGTCGCCCTCGATGCGGACCAGCAGGATGAAGCCAGGCGCTATGGGGCGCATCCTGCTCTTTTCGACGCGGCGCTGCACGCGAGTTTCCTCCCCACCCAGGCTGCGGAGAGCGGGTCTCTTGCGTTGCCGTTCACCTTTTCGGGCGTACGCCCGGGTCGAGCTGGTGGCGCGGTTTGTTGGCGCGTGCGGGTGACAGTCGATCAAGGTGCGATCTGTTTGCAGGCGGTCGATGAGTCTGGCCTACCAATGCTTGAGCTTGACTCGCTGGCCACGCGCGAGGTCGACCCCTCCTTGGCGCAACCGCGGTCCAACAGTGGGGATTTGCTGTTCGCGGTTCGTTGGAGTGAGATCGACCCTCCCCTTAAAAAAGATGATCTGCGGGTGGCAGAGGTTGGCAGTGCTGAGCAGCTCAGTGCGCTTGAGTCCGTGCCCGACCTGCTGTTGTGGGATGTCTTTGGGGATGAGGGTGACACCGAGCTTCCCGCCTCAGCGCATCGGCTGACACACCGGGCGCTCGCGCTCGTGCAAGCATTTCTCGCGGACGAGCGCTGTGGTGAGGCGAAGCTCGTATTTCTCACCAGGGGTGCGGTCTCAAGCGAACCGGGTGAGGGCGCCGATCTGAGACAGGCGCCGCTTTGGGGTCTGATCAGAAGCGCTCAGTCCGAGCATCCCGGGCGCTTGCAGCTGATCGACTCAGACGGGCAGGACATCTCTCGCGCCGCGCTGCTGAGCGGCGAGCCGCAGCTCGCCATCCGCGCGGGCCGGCTGCTCGCGGCGCGCCTTGAGCCGCTGCTCGTCACGGCCTCAGAGCAAACCGCGCCGCCGCTTGACGCCGATCGGACCGTACTGATCACGGGTGGCACGGGTACGTTGGGTGCCCTGCTGGCTCGCCATCTGGTCGAGGCTCACGGCGCGAAGCATCTGCTTTTGACCAGCCGCCGTGGCGTGAAGGCCGATGGTGCCGCCGAGCTCAAGGCAGAGCTCAAGGCGCTCGGCGCGAGCGCCCGCGTGCTCGCGTGCGATGTCTCCGATCGCGGGCAGGTGAGCGCCTTGCTCAAGAAGATCCCCAAGGCTCACCCTTTGGGAGCGGTGTTCCATCTTGCGGGTGTGCTCGATGACGGAGTTATTACCTCGCTGGATGACGAGCGCGTCGATCGTGTCTTTGCTGCCAAGCTCGACGCCGCGTTGCATCTGCATGAGCTGACACGTGAGCTCGATCTTGCGGCTTTTGTCCTCTACAGCTCGGTGGCGAGCACCTTCGGTTCGCCCGGACAGGGCAACTACGCCGCCGCCAACGCGTTCCTCGATGCCCTTGCGGCGCATCGCCGTGCCAACGGTCTGACCGCCCACTCGATCGCTTGGGGGCCTTGGGAGCAGGAGAGCGCGATGACCGCCGACCTTACGGATGCCAAGAAGGCGCGCATCGGCGGGCTGTCGCTTTCCTCCGCGCAGGGCCTCGCGCTCGTCGACCGGGTCCGCGCCACCGATGAGCCGCTGATGGTCGCGACTGCGCTTGACAGCGCCGCGCTGCGCGCCGCGGCCAGAGCGGGCGTGCTGGCGCCGCTGTTCAGCTCGCTCGTTCGTGTCGCCGCGCGACGCGACTCCCAGCAGGCCGACGCGTTCCTCAAGCGACTGGCCGAGACTCTCGCCCAAGAGCGCCCGGCGCTTGTTTCGGAGCTGGTCCGCTCGCATGTGGCGGCGGTCCTCGGCCACAGCCCACATGCGGACATCCAGCTCGGCCTTGCCTTCCAGGAGCTCGGCTTTGACTCGCTCAGCGCGGTCGAGTTCAGGAACCGCCTGAGTCAGGCGTCGGGACTCAAGCTGCCTGCCACGCTCGTATTCGACCACCCCAACCCGCAGGCGGTAGCCGAGTATCTATCGGCGCTACTCGTCGGCGGGGAGAGTGAGAAGACGGCGCTCGACCAAGAGCTCGACACGCTGGAGGATCTGCTCAAGTCGGTCGCTCCGGGCGTCGGCGAGCGCGAGCGCATCAACGCGCGTCTGCGTTCGTTGACCCGGCTGGCGCTCAACGGAGCAGGCGATCAGGACTCTGACGGCCTCGACAGAATCGAGTCCGCTTCGCTCGATGACATCTTCGACGTCATTGACGCCGAGCTCGGAACGGGACCATGAGCGTGTCCCAGGACGAGAAGCTGCTCGCATACCTGAAGCGGGTCACGCTTGAGCTCAACAAGACTCGCGCGGAGCTGCGTGAGCTTGAACAGAGCGAGCATGAGCCGGTCGCGATCGTGGGCATGAGCTGCCGCTATCCGGGTGGGGTGTCCTCGCCGGCGGAGCTCTGGCAACTCGTCGAGCGGGGTACCGACGCGATCTCTTTTTTCCCGGATGGGCGTGGTTGGGATGTGGAGGGGCTCTATCACCCCGATCCCGAGCATCACGGCACGAGCTATACCCGCGAGGGTGGCTTTCTGCATGACGCGGGCGAGTTCGACGCCCCGTTTTTCGGTATCGGTCCGCGCGAGGCGCTGGCGATGGACCCGCAGCAGCGCCTGCTGCTGGAAGGCGCCTGGGAGGCGTTTGAGGACGCCGGTATCGACCCCGCCTCCTTGAAGGGCAGCCAGACCGGCGTGTTCGCCGGGCTCATGTATCAGGACTACGGCATGGGCCCGGCCCCGGTGCCGGCAGAGCTTGAGGGCTATGTGGGGCTGGGCGGCGGCGGCAGCATCGTCTCGGGGCGGATCGCCTACGCCTTTGGCCTGGAGGGTCCGGCGGTATCGATCGATACCGCTTGCTCCTCCTCGCTCGTGGGGATTCACCTGGCCGGTCAAGCGCTGCGCGCGGGGGACTGCGACCTGGCGCTCGTGGGTGGTGTGACGGTCATGGCCCTGCCGGGAGTGTTCGTCGGCTTCAGCCGTCAGCGCGGCCTCTCCCGGAACGGGCGCTGCCGCTCCTTTGGGGCGGGAGCGGACGGTGTCGGCTGGTCTGAGGGCGTCGGTCTGCTGTTGTTGGAGCGTCTATCGCTGGCGCGGCGCAACGGGCATCGCGTGTTGGGGCTGGTGCGCGGCTCGGCGGTCAATCAGGATGGCGCGAGTAATGGCCTGACGGCGCCTAATGGTCCTTCCCAAGAACGCGTGATTCGCCAGGCCGTAGCCAACGCCGGGCTGTCGATGAGCGATGTGGATGTCGTTGAGGGTCATGGCACCGGCACCGTGCTCGGCGACCCGATCGAGGCGCAGGCGCTGCTGGCCACCTACGGCCAGGATCGCCCCGCGGATCGTCCGCTGTGGTTGGGGTCGCTGAAGTCGAACCTTGGGCATACGCAGGCAGCGGCTGGTGTGGCCGGGGTGATCAAGATGGTGATGGCCATGCGCCACGGCGTGCTGCCCCGGACGCTGCACGCCGATGAGCCTTCTCCGCAGGTGGACTGGTCGGCTGGTGCGGTCTCGCTCTTGACGCAAGAGCGGCCGTGGGAGACCAACGGCGAGCCGCGTCGTGCGGGCGTCTCCTCGTTCGGCATCAGCGGCACCAACGCGCATGTGATTCTGGAGCAGGCGTCGGAGGATCTGGAGGAGGCGCCGGCTTCAGGGGAGGTGCCGGTGGGCGATCCGCTTGTGCCTGCCGTGGGTGTCGTGCCGTGGGTGTTCTCAGGGCGGAGTCTGGGGGCGTTGCGTGGGCAGGCCGGTCGTTTGCTGGAGCGTTTTGAGCGTGATGCCGGGTTGGGTGTGGGGGATGTCGGTGTGTCTTTGGCGTCTCGTTCGGTGTTTGAGTATCGTGCCGTGGTGTTGGGTGCTGGGCGTGGGGAGTGCTTGGGTGGTTTGCGGGGGTTGTTGGAGGGCGTGCCTTCGGGGTCGGTGATTGAGGGTGTGGTTAGTGGTTCTGGTGGTTTGGTGTTTTTGTTTTCGGGTCAGGGGTCGCAGCGTGTGGGTATGGGTCGGGGGTTGTATGGGTCGTTTGGGGTGTTTCGGGATGCGTTGGATGAGGTGTGTGGGGTGTTGGATGGTTATTTGGGGTGTTCTCTGCGCGGGGTGCTTTTTGGGGATGGCGATGTGGGGTCTGAGGGGTCTGAAGAAGGGCTTCTGGATCAGACGGCGTTCACCCAGGCTGGCCTGTTTGCGTTGGAGGTGGCGTTGTTCAGGCTGGTTGAGAGTTGGGGTGTGCGCCCCGGGTTTCTGTTGGGTCATTCGATTGGGGAGTTGACTGCTGCGTATGTGGCCGGGGTCTTTTCGCTTGGGGATGCGTGTGCGTTGGTTGCGGCTCGGGGGCGGCTGATGGGAGCGTTGCCTGAAGGCGGGGCGATGGTGTCGCTGCGGGCTTCTGAAGAGGAGGTCGCCGAGTCGTTGGTCGGCTTGGAGGGGCGTATTGCATTGGCGGCGGTGAATGGTCCGGAGTCGGTGGTCGTCTCGGGCGATGAGGATGCTGTTCTGGGGTTGATGGGTGTGTGGGAGGGGCGGGGTCGTAAGACCAAGCGTTTGCGGGTGAGTCATGCGTTTCATTCGCCGCGTATGGATGGGATGTTGGAGGAGTTTGCTGGGATCCTTCGGGGTGTTTCGTTTGCCGCGCCGCGTATCCCGATCGTGTCGAATCTCACGGGTGAGCTGGTGTCTGAGGGGGAGGTGTGTTCGGCTGAGTATTGGGTGCGTCATGTGCGTGAGCCTGTGCGTTTTTGTGATGGTGTGCGGTGTCTTGAGGCTCAGGGGGCTGGGAGCTTTTTGGAGCTTGGTCCTGATGGTGTGCTGTGTGCGATGAGCCAGGAGTGTCTGGTCGGTGATGGTGGTGGGGTGGCGGTGCCGGTGTTACGTGGTGAGCGTCCGGAGGCCGAGGCGCTGTTCGGTGCCCTGGCGGAGGTGTGGGTGCGCGGCGCTGATGTCGATTGGCCAGTTGTGTTTGAGGGTTCTGGTGCGCGACGGGTTGCGTTGCCGACCTACGCGTTTCAGCGTGAGCGTTATTGGTTGGAGGACTCGCGCGGCGCGGGTGATATGGCCTCGGCCGGCCAGACCGCGGCCGAGCATCCCCTGCTGAGTGCCGTCGTCGCCTTGGCGGGCGAGGGGGAGGGGTGGCTGTTCACCGGGCGTCTATCGCTTCGGAGTCATCCATGGCTGCGGGATCACTCCGTCATGGGTCAGGTGTTGATGCCGGGCGCCGCGTTCGTCGAGCTTGCCCTCACAGCTGGGGAGAGGGTTGGTTCTGGCGTGATCGAGGAGCTCACACTGGAGCGGCCGCTGCTGCTTGACGACGAACACGGGGTGGCGGTCCAGCTCTCGGTCTCGCAGCCTGAGGAGGCGGGTAGGCGCTCGTTGAGCATCTATTCTCGCGCGGAGGAGGAGGAGGCTGAGTGGATTCGGCACGCAGCGGGCGTGCTTGTCGGTGAAGGTGTAGACACCGACATCGAGCCCGAGTCTCCGATGAGCGCGCAGTGGCCGCCGCCTGGAGCCCAGGAACTCGATAGTGAGTTTCTCTATGACCGTTTGGCCGAGGCCGGCTATAACTATGGGCCGGCGTTTCAGGGGTTGGTCTCGGCGTGGCAGCTGGGGGATGAGCTGTATGCCGAGGTGGCGCTTGAGGCTGAGCAGCCTTCGTATGCGGCCACGTTCGCGATACCCCCAGCGCTGCTTGACTCCGCGCTGCACGCGGTCTCGTTGGCGGCCTTGGAGAGCGGACGGACGAGTGAGCTTGAGGTTCCTTTCGCTTTCTCAGGTGTGCATTTGCACAGGCGCGGCGCGAGCACGCTGCGTGTGCGTCTCGGCAGGGAGGGGGAAAGCAAGGAGGGCGAAGCGAACGCATTGAGCCTGCTCGCGCTTGACGAGGCCGGCGCTCCGGTGCTTTCCGTGCAGGCGCTCCAGACGAGAGCGATCGATCGGAGTGCGTTGAAGGCTGCCAGATCCGCAAGCTATGACGCGCTTTTTGAGCTGTGTTGGCTGGAGCTTCCTCGATTCTCTCCCAACGGCTCCTCACCCCATGTGGCGGCGCTCGGCGACGGTTGGGATGCGCTGGGGAGCGGCCTGGATCTGGAGTCCCATCCGGATCTGGCCGCGCTCGAAGAAGCGGTCAAGGATGGTGCCGCCGCGCCTGATCTCGTGCTGCTGGATGCCAGTGAGGTTGGCGGTGGCGGACTGGTCGCGGATGTCCATGCCCACACGGCCCGCACCCTCAAGTTGCTGCAGGCATGGATCGCCTCCGAGTCCCTATCGGAGGCGAAGCTTCTGCTTATTACAAAAGGTGCGGTCTCGGTAAAGGGTGAGGCCCCAAACCTGGCCGAGGCGGCGCTTGTGGGTCTGTTTCGCTCCGCCCAGTCGGAGCACCCTGGCCGTTTCGGTCTGCTCGATCTCGATGGAAGCGAGGCTTCCGGGGCGGCTTCACTGTACGGCGCGTTGCTCGGCGAGGAGCCCGAGCTTGCGCTGCGCGAGGGCCTGCTGTACGCGCCGCGGCTCGGGCGGGTGGCGACGCCGGCGCAGGAGCCGGCCTTGAAGTCCTTCGACGCCGATCGCACGGTGCTCATCACAGGCGGCACCGGGGGGTTGGGGGCGCTCCTGGCGCGCCATCTGGTAGCCGAGCGCGGAGTGCGACACCTGCTGCTCGCGAGTCGCCGTGGTGAACAGGCCGCGGGCGCGCAGGAGTTGGCCTCGGAGCTGAAGGAGCTTGGTTGCGAGCTGCGCATCGTCGCCTGCGACGTCTCCGCACAAGCCCCGGTTGCAAGCGCTGCTCGACTCGATCCCCGCGGAGCATCCGCTGGGGGTGGCGATTCACACCGCCGGCGTGCTCGACGACGGCGTGATCGAGTCCTTGGACGATGAGCGTCTTGCGCGCGTGCTGGCGCCCAAGGTCGATGCGGCCATCAACCTGCACGAGCTGATCGGAGCAGCGGAGTTGATTCTTTTCTCGTCTGTCGCGGCGACCGTCGGCAGCCCGGGACAGGCCAATTACGCGGCTGCCAACGCATTCCTGGATGCGCTTGCCGTCTATCGCCACGCGCATGATCTGCCGGGAATGTCGCTGGCGTGGGGCGCGTGGGAGCAGGCCACCGGCATGACCGACGCGCTGCGCGAGACCGATCGCGCGCGCGTCGAGCGCCTGGGCGTATCCCCCCTCTCCGCTGAGCAGGGGCTTGGCCTGTTCGATATCGCCAGTGGCATCGATCAGCCGCTGCTGGTGCCGATGCGCCTGGACACCCCCAGCCTGCGTGCCCAGGTAAAGGCCGGCATGCTGCCCGCGATTTTGCAAGGGCTGATCCGTATGCCGCTCCGCCGCGGCGAGGATGCGAAGGGCGCGCTGATCGCAAAGCTGGCCAACGCGCCCGAATCGAAGTGGGACGAGATTGTCTTGGAGTTGGTCAGAGGTCAGGCGGCGATTGTCCTCGGCCACGCCTCCTATCAGGCCGTGGACTCGCGGCGCGCGTTCAAGGAGCTGGGCTTTGACTCGCTTGCGGCCGTGGAGTTCAGAAATCGCCTGGTCCAGACGACGGGGTTGAAACTCCCATCGACGCTGATCTTCGACCATCCCAACTGCGCCGCTGTGGCAACGCTGGTTCGCTCAAAGATGTCGCAGGCCGGCGCGGTGCCCGCGGCGATCGATGAGGAGCTCGACCGGCTCGACGCCCTGCTTCCGTCGATCGCGACCGACAGCGATGAGCAGAACCGTGTCAAGGCAAGGTTGCAAGCTCTGACCCGGCGCGTCGAGGGGTACCTCGCGGAGGACGCCTACGCCGCGACCGGCGACGCAGGCGCGGACGGGGACGTGGACATGGACGTGGAGGACGCGCTTGAGTCCGCCACCGATGACGAGGTGTTCGCGCTGATTGACAAGCGCCGCGAGGGCCAGGACGAGAGCGCGGCTGAGGGGGAGCTGCAATGACCGACAACGTCTCAGATCAGGAGCGGCTTCGCGCGTATCTCAGAAAGGCCGCTGCCGATCTGGACAAGGCCGATCGGCGCATCCGCGAGCTTGAGCGGCGCGACAGCGAGCCGATTGCGATCGTGGGCATGAGCTGTCGCTATCCCGGCGGCGTGTCCTCGCCGCAGGGCCTGTGGGATCTGGTTGCCCAGGGCACCGATGCGATCGGTGAGTTTCCCGGTGATCGCGGCTGGGGCGTTGAGCGTCTGTTTGACCTCGACCCGGACAGCTCGGGAAGGAGCTATGCGCGTCATGGCGGGTTCATGTATGACGCCGGCGAGTTTGATGCCGAGTTCTTCTCGATCGGCCCGCGCGAGGCGCTGGCGATGGACCCTCAGCAGCGGCTGTTGCTGGAGGCATCGTGGGAGGCGTTCGAAGAAGCCGGGGTCGACCCGGAGTCTCTGCGGGGCAGTCAGACCGGGGTCTTCACCGGAGTCATGTATCAGGACTACGGCACGAATATTGGTCCTGTGCCCGCAGAGCTTGAGGGCTATCGGGGCACCGGCGCCGGTGGGGGCGTGATCTCTGGGCGCATTGCTTACACCTTCGGTCTTGAGGGGCCGGCGGTGTCGATCGATACGGCGTGCTCATCCTCGCTTGTGGCAATGCACCTGGCTTGTCACTCGCTCAGATCGAGGGAGTGCGAGCTGGCCCTGGCCGGCGGCGTAACGGTGTTATCGACCCCCTCCGTGTATGTCGTCTTCAGTCGTCAGCGGGGGCTCTCGGCCGACGGGCGCTGCAGATCGTTCGGCGCCAGCGCCGATGGCACAGGTTTCTCCGAGGGTGTGGGTTTGCTGTTGTTGGAGCGTCTGTCGGTGGCGCGGCGCAATGGTCACCGGGTGTTGGGGTTGGTGCGCGGCTCGGCGGTGAATCAGGACGGCGCGAGTAATGGCCTGACGGCGCCCAATGGTCCTTCCCAAGAACGTGTGATTCGCCAGGCGTTGGTCAACGCCGGACTGTCGGGTGGCGATGTGGATGTTGTCGAGGGTCATGGCACGGGCACGACCTTGGGTGACCCGATCGAGGCCCAGGCGCTGCTGGCCACCTACGGGCAGGGCCGTGAAGCAGGGCGCCCGTTGTGGCTTGGGTCCGTGAAGTCGAACATCGGTCATACCCAGGCGGCGGCCGGCGTGGCCGGGGTGATCAAGATGGTGATGGCGATGCGCCACGGTATGCTGCCGAAGACGCTCAATGCGGATGAGCCCTCGCCGCATGTGGATTGGTCGACTGGTGAGGTGCGACTGCTGAGTGAGCCGGCGCCATGGGAGAGCAACGGGGTCCAGCGGCGAGCTGGCGTGTCCTCGTTCGGCGCCAGCGGCACCAACGCGCATGTGATTCTTGAGGAGGCGCCGGCAGGTGACACGGTCGCGCCTGTGGAGGGCGGCGTGTTTGCTGGTGATGTCGTGCCGTGGGTCATGTCGGGGAAGAGTGTTCCCGCCTTGCGGGGGCAGGCTGGGCGTTTGCTCGCGTACGTCGGTGACACCCCAGAGCTTGATGTGGCCGATGTGGGGGTCTCCTTGGCGGCGCGTTCGGTGTTTGAGCGTCGCGCAGTTGTGGTGGGCGGTGGGCGTGAAGGGTTGTTGGAGGGTTTGGCGGCGTTGGCGGAAGGAATGCCTTCACCATCGGTCGTTGAGGGTGTGGGGCCTCTGGTTGGTGGTGGTCCTGTGTTTGTGTTTTCGGGTCAGGGTGGGCAGTGGTTGGGTATGGGTGTTGGGTTGTTGGATTCCTCGCCTGTGTTTGCGGGGTTGGTGCGGGAATGTGGTGAGGTTTTGGAGCCGTTGGCTGGTTGGGTGTTGGAGGATGTGTTGCGTGGTGTTGGGGGTGCGCCTGGTTTGGATCGGGTGGATGTGGTGCAGCCGGTGTTGTGGGGTGTGATGGTGGGGTTGGCGGGGTTGTGGCGTGCGTGTGGTGTGGTGCCGGTTGGTGTGGTGGGTCATTCGCAGGGTGAGATCGCGGCTGCGTGTGTGGCTGGTGGTTTGTCTTTGGAGGATGGGGCCAGGTTGGTGGTGGGGCGTTCGCGGGCGTTGGTTGGGTTGATGGGGCGTGGTGGGATGGTCTCGGTCGCCTTGGGTGCTGAGGAGGTTGAGGGGCGTCTTGGGCAGTGGGATGGTGGTGTGTCGTTGGCGGCGGTGAATGGTCCGGGGTCGGTGGTGGTCTCGGGTGAGCGTGAGGCGCTTGACGGGTTTCTTGCTGAGCTCGTGGAGGGTGGTGTCAGGGCGCGTGAGATCCCGGTGGGTTATGCGTCGCATTCGTCGCAGATCGAGGAGATCCGGGATGAGTTGTTGGAGACGTGTGCCGGGGTTGTTCCCCAGTCGGGGGGTGTGCCGTTTTATTCGACCGTGACGGGTGGCTTGCTCGATACCGGTGAGTTGGATGGGGAGTACTGGTACAGGAATTTGCGTGAGACGGTGCGGTTTGATGGTGTGACGAGGGTGTTGTTGGGTGAGGGTCGTCGGGTGTTTGTGGAGGTCGGCCCGCACCCGGTGTTGTCGGTCGCGGTGCAGGAGACCGTTGATGAGGTGTTGGGTGATCCGGATGGTGCGGTTGTGGTTGGGTCGTTGCGTCGGGGGGAGGGTGGCGCTGAGCGTTTCGTGTCGTCGTTGGCTGAGGTGTGGGTGCGGGGCGTGGAGGTTGATTGGGCGGGGGTGATCGGGGGTTCCGCGCAGCGGGTGCCGTTGCCGACTTACGCATTTCAGCGTGAGCGTTACTGGCTGGCAGGTGGGTCGGGTGCGGGGGATGTGGCGTCGATCGGCCAGTCCTCGGCTGGTCATCCACTCCTGGGCGCGGCGGTGGGGTTGGCTGATGGTGATCAGTGGTTGTTTACGGGTCGTATCTCACTTGAATCTCACCCGTGGCTTGCTGACCACGCGGTCATGGGCACCGTGTTGCTGCCGGGTACGGCTTTCCTGGAGCTGGCGCTGTATGCCGGCAGTCAGGTTGGCTGTGGGGTGGTGCAGGAGCTGACGTTGGAGGCTCCGCTCGTGCTGGGCGAGCACGATGGGGTGGCGTTGCAGGTCTCGGTCGGCGAGCCTGACGAGTCCGGCGCGCGCGCGTTGGGGATCTACTCTCGTGCGGCCGATCCCTCAGATGAGGGCGTGTCCCCCGGGCAGGAGTGGACGCGCCACGCCAGCGGCGTGCTCGCGCCGGCGCAGGCCGCTTTGAGCGACCGCGACGCGATGCTCAGCGAGCGTGCGAGCACGCTTGCGGGTGAGTCCTGGCCCCCTGAGGGCGCGGAGGTCGTTGACGTTGATGGTCTCTATGACGGGCTAGCCGGGGTGGGTCTTGAATATGGGCCGGCCTTCCAGGGGCTGCGGTCGGCATGGCGGCGCGGGGATGAGGTGTTCGCCGAGGTGGCGCTGTCTGAGGGCGAGCGTCGTGAGGCCGGGTCTTTTGGCGTGCACCCGGCCTTGCTTGACGCCGCGCTGCACACCGCGGGACTCAGCCTGCCCGGCGGCGACGCGGACGCCCAGAACGGCCAGAAAGGGCTGCGCCTTCCGTTTTCCTGGGGTGGCGTGCGCCTTGATGCGTCGGGGGCCGTCTCGTTGCGGGTGTGCCTTTCCTCCGCGGGCGAGAACGCCGTCTCGCTGGTTGGGGTTGATGAGGCTGGCGTGCTCGTCGCCTCCGTTGATTCGCTGGTCGTGCGCGAGGTCTCCGGCGAGCAGCTGGGTGCTGCTCGTGGTGGCCATCGCGACTCGCTGTTCGGCATCGGCTGGAGCGTCGTCTCGGTCTCTCAGGAGCCCCCGCAGGGCAGGTTGGTCGTGTTGGGCGGGGAGGACTCCGCGCTTGCCGGCGCCTTCGCGGGCGTGGAGGGCGCCGTCGGGGCGTTCGCCGATCTAGCGGCCCTGGGGGCAGCTGTGGATGATGGTCAGGCTGTACCCGAGGCGGTGCTCGTCGATCTCGGCGGCGGGTCGATGCGCACGACGGCTCATCGCGCGCTTGGGTTGGTGCAGGCGTGGCTCGCGGATGAGCGTTTCTCGGCCGCGCGGCTGGTGCTGATCACCAAGGGTGCCGTCGCGGTGCGCTCAGGTGAGGCTGTGGTGGGGTTGGCGCAGTCACCGGTGTGGGGCCTGGTGCGCTCGGCGCAGTCGGAGAGCCCTGGGCGATTCGTGTTGGTTGACGTGGATGGTGACGTGGGTTCGTGGAGCGTTTTGGCTGGAGCGCTGGCTGTGGATGAGTCGCAGTTGGCCGTACGTGGTGGTGAGGTGTTCGTTCCGCGGCTCGTGCGCGGGGGCGCTGGTGGGTTGGTGGCTCCCGCTGATGTTGGGGAGTGGCGTTTGGATGCAGGCGCTGAGGGGTCACTTGAGGGTTTGTCGCTGGTGCCCGCGCCTGAGATGGGCGGATCGCTGCAGCCGGGTTGGGTGCGGGTGGGAGTGCGTGCGGGGGGCTTGAATTTCCGTGACGTGCTGATGGCGCTCGGCATGTATCCAGGTGAAGCGGTGCTCGGCAGTGAGGGTGCCGGGGTTGTAGTGGAGGTTGGCCCGGGGGTTGAGGGTTTGGCTGTCGGTGATCGCGTGACGGGTTTGTTGGGTGGCTTCGGCCCGCTCGCGGTGACCGATCAGCGGTTCCTCGCGCGGGTGCCTGATGAGTGGTCGTTTGTGCAAAGCGCGTCGGTGCCGGTTGTGTTCTTGACGGCTTTTTATGGGCTCCTGGATTTGGCGGGAGTGCGAGCGGGTGACCGGGTGTTGGTGCATTCCGCGGCTGGTGGTGTGGGTATGGCGGCGGTGCAGCTGGCGCGGCATTTGGGTGCTGAGGTGTTCGCTACCGCGAGCCCCGGGAAGTGGCCGACGCTTGAAGCGATGGGGTTGGACGCGGCGCATATCGCGTCTTCGCGCACGGTTGAGTTCAAGGAGCGCTTCCTGCAGGCGTCTGGTGGGCGGGGTATGGACGTTGTGTTGGATTCGCTTGCGGGGGAGTTCGTGGATGCCTCGCTTGACCTGTTGGGTGAGGGGGGGCGTTTTATTGAGATGGGCAAAACCGACATTCGCGACGCGGGGGAGCTGGCCGCGAGCCACCCTGGGGTTTCCTACCGCGCGTTTGATTTGATCGAGGCGGGCCCGGAGCGCATTCAGGGGATGCTCCGTGAGTTGCTTGGGTTGTTCGCGGCGGGTGCGCTTGAGCTGTTGCCGGTGATGGCGTGGGATCTGCGTCGCGCTCCGGACGCGTTCCGGTTTATGAGTCAGGCGCGTCATACCGGCAAGATCGTGCTCACCCTGCCCGCGGCACTGGACCCCGAGGGCACGGTCCTCGTCACGGGTGGTACCGGCACCTTGGGCGGTCTGCTGGCACGACATCTCGTGGCGGGGCACGGTGCGCGTCACCTGCTGCTCACGGGCCGTCGGGGGTTGGAGGCCGAGGGCGCCCAGGAGCTCAAGGCCGAGCTTGAGGCGCTGGGCGCGAATGTCACGATCGCGGCGTGTGATGTCGCTGAGCGCGAGCAGCTGGAGGCGCTGATCGACTCGATCCCCAACGAGCATCCCCTCGATGGTGTCGTACATGCCGCGGGGGTCCTCGATGACGGCCTGATCGGCTCGCTTACCGCGGAGCGCCTTGACGGAGTGCTCGCGCCCAAGGCGCACGCCGCGTGGCATCTGCACGAGTTGACTGAGCACCTTGATCTCTCGATGTTCGTGTTGTTCTCCTCTGCCGCGGGGACTCTGGGTAGTCCGGGGCAGGGCAACTACGCCGCCGCGAACGCGTTCCTAGACGCGCTGGCCGCGTATCGCCGCGCCCGCGGTCTGACCGGTACCTCGATGGCGTGGGGACTGTGGGAAGAGGCCAGCGGGTTGACGGATGCGTTGAGCGAGGCCGATCTGGCGCGGATGAAGCGCTCCGGCGTGGGCGCGCTCTCCTCACAGGAGGGCCTTGCGCTGTTTGATGCCGTGCTCGCTGGCGGCGAGGCGCTGATGCTGCCGGTGCCTTTGGATCTCGCCGCGCTGCGCGCCCAGGCGAGGGCGGAGATGTTGCCGGCGATCTTCGCTGGTCTGGTGCGAGTCCCTACCCGCCGCGCTGGCGACCAGGGCGCCTCGCTCGCGCGGCGTCTCGCCGCTACCCCCGAGGCCCAGCGCGAGGGGGTCATGCTCGACCTCGTTCGTGGCGAAGTCGCCGCCGTCTTGGGGCACGCCTCCCCCGACGCGATCGACACCCAGCGTGCATTCAAAGACCTCGGCTTCGATTCGCTCGCCGCCGTTGAGCTGCGCAACCGCCTCAACGCGACGACCGGGCTGCGCCTGCCCGCCACGCTCGTATTCGACTACCCCACCACCAGCGCGATCGCCGATTACCTCTTGAGGGCGATATTCCCCAACCTGGGCAGAGCCGGCGCCGTCGATCGTGGCGAGGATGAGATTCGCCAGCTCCTCGCATCGATCCCTCTCACTCGTCTGCGCGAGGCCGGTTTGATGGAGAGCCTCCTACAGCTCGCCGGCCGGGAAGGTGAGACATCGTCGCTTGTAATCGACAGCGAAGACCTGGAGCTGATCGACACGATGGATGTCGAGGCACTCGTGCGCACGACATTGGACAGCTCGGAAACGGACCCGCAGTCATGACGGCCATCTCCAACGACGACATCGTCAAAGCGCTGCGCAAGGCGGTTAAGGAAACAGAGGCCCTCAAGCAGCAGAACCGCCGGCTGCTCGCGCTGCCGCGTGAGCCGATCGCGATCGTTGGCATGAGCTGTCGCTACCCCGGCCGGGTGCGCTCGTCGCGGGAGCTGTGGGAGCTCATCGCCTCCGGCGGCGATGCGATCTCGCCCTTCCCCGCGGATCGTGGCTGGGATCTGGAGCGTCTGTATGACCCTGATCCCGACCATCTGGGCACGAGCTACACGCGCGAGGGTGGTTTTCTCTCCGACGCGGAGGAGTTCGACGCCGGCTTCTTCGGGATCGGCCCCCGCGAGGCGTTGGCGATGGACCCGCAGCAGCGTCTGCTGCTGGAGACTTCGTGGGAAGCGTTTGAGGACGCCGGTATCGACCCCGCCTCGCTGCGTGGCAGTCAAACAGGCGTGTTCGCAGGGATCATCTCCTCGGACTACGGCGTCGGACTCGGCGGCGCGGTCTCCGCGGAGCTTGAGGGCTACCGCCTGACGGGTGGCATCGGCAGCGTCGCCTCGGGCCGGGTGGCCTACACCTTTGGACTGGAGGGCCCGGCGGTATCGGTCGATACGGCGTGCTCCTCCTCGCTCGTTGCGATCCACCTCGCAAGCCAGGCGCTGCGCTCCGGGGAGTGCTCGCTGGCGCTGGCTGGCGGGGTGTCGGTGATGGCCTCACCGGGGATGTTCGTGGAATTCGCGCGGCAGCGTGTGCTCTCGCCCGACGGGCGCTGCAAGTCCTTCGCCGACACGGCCGACGGTGTCGGCTGGTCCGAGGGCGTGGGCCTCGTGGTGCTGGAGCGGCTATCCGACGCCCAGCGCAATGGTCACTCCGTGTTGGCGGTGCTGCGCGGCAGCGCCGTCAACCAGGATGGCGCGAGCAATGGGCTGAGCGCGCCCAATGGTCCTTCCCAGCAGCGTGTGATCGCCCAGGCTTTGGCGAACGCGCGTCTGTCCCCGGGTCAGGTTGACGTGGTGGAGGGTCATGGCACTGGCACCACGTTGGGTGACCCGATCGAGGTGCAGGCGCTGCTTGCGACCTACGGGCAGGAGCGTCCAGAGGGACGTCCGTTGTGGCTTGGGTCTGTCAAGTCGAACATCGGGCATACCGTCGGCGCGGCGGGCGTGGCGGGTGTGATCAAGATGGTGATGGCGATGCGCCACGGCGTATTGCCGAAGACGCTGCACGTTGGTGAGCCTTCACGGAATGTCGATTGGTCGGCCGGTGGGGTGTCGTTGTTGACCGAGCCGCGGCCGTGGGAGAGCAATGGTGAGCCGCGCCGTGCCGCCGTCTCCTCGTTCGGGATCAGTGGCACGAATGCTCATCTGATTCTTGAGCAGGCGCCGGTAAGTGACACCGTCGCGCCTGCGGAGGGCGGTGTGTTTTCTGGTGATGTCGTGCCGTGGGTGGTGTCGGGGAAGAGTGTTCCGGCGTTGCGTGGGCAGGCTCGGCGTTTGTCGGCACACATTGCGGGCGCCCCCGAGCTGGATGTGGCGGATGTGGGTGTCTCGTTGGCGGCGCGTTCGGTGTTTGAGCGTCGCGCAGTTGTGGTGGGCGGTGGGCGTGAGGGGTTGTTGGAGGGTTTGGCGGCGTTGGCGGAAGGAATGCCTTCACCCTCGGTCGTGGAGGGTGTTGGTCCTCTCGTTGCTGGTGGTCCGGTGTTTGTGTTTTCGGGTCAGGGTGGGCAGTGGGTGGGGATGGGTGTTGGGTTGCTTGATTCTTCGCCTGTGTTTGCTGGTTTGGTGGCTGAGTGTGGTGTGGCGTTGTCGCCGTTTGTGGATTGGGTGTTGGAGGATGTGTTGCGGGGTGTTGGGGGTGCGCCGGGGTTGGATCGGGTGGATGTGGTGCAGCCGGTGTTGTGGGGTGTGATGGTGGGGTTGGCTGGGTTGTGGCGTGCGTGTGGTGTGGTGCCGGCGGGTGTGGTGGGTCATTCGCAGGGTGAGATTGCGGCTGCGTGTGTGGCGGGGGGTTTGTCGTTGGAGGATGGGGCTAGGTTGGTGGTGGGGCGGTCGCGGGCGTTGGTTGGGTTGATGGGTCGTGGTGGGATGGTGTCGGTTGCGTTGGGTGCTGAGGAGGTTGGGGGGCGTCTTGGGGGTTGGGGTGGTCGGTTGGGGTTGGCTGCGGTGAATGGTCCGGGGTCGGTGGTGGTGTCGGGTGAGCGTGAGGCGCTTGATGGGTTTCTTTTGGAGTGTGAGGGTGATGGTGTGCGGGCGCGGGAGATCCCGGTGGGTTATGCGTCGCATTCGTCGCAGATTGAGGAGATCCGGGGGGAGTTGTTGGAGGGGTGTGTGGGGATCGTTCCCCGTTCGGGGGGTGTGCCGTTTTATTCGACTGTGACGGGTGGGTTGCTCGATACGGGTGAGTTGGGTGGGGAGTACTGGTATAGGAATTTGCGTGAGACGGTGCGGTTCGATGCGTGTGACGCGGGTGTTGTTGGGTGAGGGTCGTCGGGTGTTTGTGGAGGTTGGTCCGCATCCGGTGTTGTCGGTCGCGGTGCAGGAGACCGTTGATGAGGTGTTGGGTGATCCGGATGGGGCGGTTGTGGTTGGGTCGTTGCGTCGGGGTGAGGGTGGCGCTGAGCGTTTTGTGTCGTCGTTGGCTGAGGTGTGGGTGCGGGGCGTGGAGGTTGATTGGGCGGGGGTGATCGGGGGTTCTGCGCAGCGGGTGCCGTTGCCGACTTACGCGTTTCAGCGTGAGCGTTACTGGCTGGCAGGTGGGTCGGGTGCGGGGGATGTGGCGTCGATCGGTCAGTCCTCGGCTGGTCATCCCCTGCTTGGTGCGGCGGTGGGGTTGGCTGGTGGCGAGGAGTGGTTGTTTACGGGTCGTATCTCGCTTGAGTCTCATGCGTGGCTTGCTGATCACGCGGTTATGGGCACAGTCATGCTGCCGGGTACGGCTTTCCTGGAGCTGGCGCTGTATGCCGGCAGTCAGGTTGGCTGTGGGGTGGTGCAGGAGCTGACGCTTGAGGCCCCGTTGGTATTGGGGGAGGAGGACGCCGTGCAGTTGCAGGTCTCGGTCGGCGAGCCTGACGAGTCCGGCGCGCGCTCGCTGGGGATCTACTCCCGTGCGGCCGATCCCTCAGATGAGGGCGTGTCCCCGGAGCAGGAGTGGACGCGCCACGCCAGCGGGACGCTCGCGACAGCGCAGGCAGCTTCGAGCGAGCGAGCGAATGTGCTTGCTGGTGAGTCCTGGCCTCCCGCGGGCACGGAGGCCGTGGATATCGACGATCTCTATGACCTCCTCGCCGAGCAGGGCCGTGAATATGGCCCCGTGTTCCAGGGCCTGCAGGCGGCATGGCGGCGTGGAGAGGAGCTGTTCGCCGAGGTCGCGCTGTCTGAGGATCAGCTCCGCGAGGCCGAGGCCTTTGGCGTGCACCCCGCACTACTGGATGCCGCGCTGCACACGGGTGGGTTGATTGACGAGGACGCGGGCGGGAAGCAGGGCGAGGTGCGGCTCCCGTTCTGCTTCAACGGCGTGGCGCTCCACGCCTCGGGAGCGTCTTCGCTGCGGGTGTCGCTGTCCCCAGCGGGAGCCGACACGGTGTCCTTGGCCGTGGCCGACGAGGCCGGTGCGCTGGTCGCGTCGATCGACTCGATCGTCATGCGCGGCATTCCAGCCGGGCAGCTCGGCGCTGCTCGTAGCAAGCCCGCGCGAGTCGTTGTTCGGCGTAAGTTGGATCGCCGCCCCCATCTCCCGGGAGCCCGGTGATGCGGTCCCCGAGGCGGTGGTGGTCGATTTCAGAGCCGATGCCGATCGGGAGAGCTCCGATGGGATGCCCGGCGCGGCCCGCGCGATCCTCTACCGAGCCTTGTCCCTGATCCAGGAGTGGCTTGAGGATGAGCGCTCCTCGGCCTCGCGCCTGGTGTTCTTGACCGAAGGCGCGGTGGCCACGCGCTCTGAGGATCTGGTTCCCGATCTGACCGCGGCTCCGCTATGGGGTCTCGTGCGCTCAGCGCAGTCAGAGCATCCTGGGCGTTTTGTGCTCGTGGACGTTGACGGTCAGGAATCCTTCGATGCGGTGCCGGCGGCGCTCAGCTCAGATGAGCCGCAGCTCGCGCTGCGCGACGGGAGCGTCTTTGTCCCGCGACTGGCCCGAGTAGATCCTAAAACCAGCGACGAGTCACCCACCGGCGACGAGCCACCCGTTCTGAACGGGGAGGGCACGGTCTTGATCACCGGCGGTCTGGGCGGCTTGGGTGGCCTGGTGGCCAAGCATCTGGTCGCCTCCCACGGAGTGGAGCATCTGCTGTTGACAGGCAGGCGAGGTCTTGAGGCCGAGGGTGCGCCCGCGCTGAAGGCAGAGCTCGAAGCGCTTGGCGCGCGGGTCACGGTGGCCACATGCGATGTGGCCGATCGTGAGCAGCTGAAACTGCTGCTCGACTCGATTCCCGCTGAGCTGCCGCTCAGCGCCGTGGTGCACGCGGCGGCGACGTTTGACAACGCCATGGTCGAGTCGCTGACGCCAGAACAGATCGACACGGTGCTTGCGCCAAAGCTCGATGCGGCCGTGCACCTCCACGAGCTGACCGAGCACCTGGATCTCAAGGCGTTCGTGCTCTTCTCCTCGATGGCCGGCATCTGCGGCGGCCCGGGTCAGGCCAACTACGCGGCCGGCAACGCGTTCCTGGATGCCCTGGCGGCGCATCGCCGTTCGCGTGGCCTGGCCGCAACCGCGATGGCGTGGTCATTGTGGCTCGACGTGGGGGCCGGTCGCGTGCTCGGCGAGATCGACAGGAAGCGGATCATGATGCTGCTGGCAGGCTCATCGAGCCTCGGTGGGCTCTCGCCGCAGCAGGGTCTTGAGTGCTTCGATCAGGCGCTTGGCAGCGGCGAGGCGATGCTGATCGGAGCGCATTTTGACAAGCGGGTTTTGCGCGCGGAGGCCAAGGCGGGCGTGCTGCCGCTGTTGCTGCGCGGCTTGGTGCCGATGTCGTTGCGCCGCGCGGGCGGCGCCGGTGGGTCGCTCGCCCGCCGCCTGGCCGGGCTCCCTGAGGCCGAGCGCGAGGGCTTCGTGCTCGACCTGGTTCGTGGCGAGGTCGCTGCCGCGTTGGGGCACGCCTCCCCGGAGGCGATCGATATCCAACGCGCCTTCAAGGACCTCGGCTTCGACTCGCTCGCCGCGGTGGAGCTGCGCAACCGCTTGAACAGAAAGACCGGGCTGCGTCTGCCAAGCACCCTGGTATTTGACTACCCCACCACCAGCGCGGTCGCCACGCACCTGCTGCGCGAGCTCGCCGGTATTCAGGTCAAGGCGCCGATGGCGGTGTCGACCGTCGCCCTTGACGAGCCGGTCGCGATCGTGGGGATGAGCTGTCGCTACCCGGGCGGCGTGTCCTCGCCCGAGGAGTTGTGGCAGCTGGTAGCCGCGGGCAGAGACGCGATCGGCGAGTTCCCCGATGATCGTGGCTGGGATGTGGCGCGCATATTCGGCGCGGATCCCGCTATCGGCGCGGATCCCGATCCGAGTACCCCGCCACGAGCCACTTGCCGCGTGGTGGATTCGTGCATGACGCGGGCGACTTCGACACCTCGTTCTTCGGGATCGGTCCGCGCGAGGCGTTGGCGATGGATCCGCAGCAGCGGCTCTTGCTGGAAAGCTCCTGGGAGGCGTTTGAGGACGCGGGCATCGATCCCGCGTCACTGAAGGGCAGCCAGACAGGGGTGTTCGCGGGGGTCAGCCCCTCGAACTATGGCGCCGGCGGCTTCGGCGCGGCCAAGGGTCTTGAGGGCTATCGCCTGACGGGCAGTGCCGTCAGCGTGATCTCGGGCCGGGTGTCCTACAACTTCGGCCTTGAGGGTCCGGCGGTATCGGTGGACACGGCGTGCTCCTCCTCGCTCGTGGCCCTGCATCTCGCGAGCCAGGCGCTGCGCTCTGGAGAATGCTCGCTGGCCGTGGCGGGCGGGGTCGCGGTGATGGCTTCACCGGGGGCCTTCGTTGAGTTCATGGCCCAGGGCGGGTCGGCCGCCGACGGCCGCTGCAAGTCCTATGCCGATGCGGCCGACGGCGTCGGTTTCTCCGAGGGTGTGGGTGTGCTGCTGTTAGAGCGTCTGAGCGATGCGCAGCGCAACGGTCATCAGGTGTTGGGGTTGCTGCGCGGCAGCGCCGTCAACCAGGACGGCGCGAGCAACGGCCTGAGTGCGCCTAGTGGTCTCTCCCAGCAGCGGGTGATCGCGCAGGCGTTGGCGAACGCGCGTCTGACCGCTCAGCAGGTCGATGCCGTAGAGGGACACGGGACGGGCACCACGCTCGGTGATCCGATCGAGGCGCAGGCGCTGCTGGCCACGTATGGCCAGGGTCGCGCTGAGGGGAGCCCGCTGTGGCTCGGGTCGGTGAAGTCGAATATCGGTCACGCTCAGGCGGCGGCTGGGATGGCGGGTGTGATCAAGATGGTGATGGCGATGCGCCACGGCATCTTGCCGCGGACATTGCACGCCGATGAGCCCTCTTCGCAGGTCGATTGGTCGGCGGGCGCGGTGTCGCTGTTGACGGACGAGCGGCCGTGGCAGAGCAATGGTGAGCCCCGTCGCGCGCGCGGTCTCCTCGTTTGGGATCAGCGGCACGAACGCGCACGTGATCCTTGAAGAGGCTCCACAAGTCACGAACAGTGCTTCCGCCCCACGGGTACGTTCACTGGTGACACGGCGCCGTGGGTCATCTCGGCGAAGAGCGCTCCCGCACTGCACGCGCAGGCCACGCGCTTACTCCAACACATCCAGAACAACCCGGAGCTGGACGCGGTGGACGTGGCGGCCACGCTTGCCGCGCGCTCTACGTTCGAGCATCGCGCCGTAATTATTGGCGATAAGCGTGTTGAGGGCGTGGTTGATGGTGTTGGTGGTTTGGTGTTTTTGTTTTCGGGTCAGGGTGCCCAGCGTGTGGGTATGGGTCGGGAGTTGTATGGGTCGTTTGGGGTGTTTCGGGATGCGTTGGATGAGGTGTGTGGGGAGTTGGATGGTCATTTGGGGTGTTCGTTGCGGGGTGTGTTGTTTGGCGATGAGGGGTCTGAAGAAGGGCTTTTGGATCAGACGGCTTTTACGCAGGCTGGTTTGTTTGCGTTGGAGGTGGCGTTGTTCAGGTTGGTTGAGAGTTGGGGTGTGCGCCCTGGGTTTTTGTTGGGTCATTCGATTGGGGAGTTGACTGCTGCGTATCTGGCGGGTGTGTTCTCGCTGAAGGATGCGTGTGCGTTGGTCGCGGCTCGTGGGCGTTTGATGGGGGCATTGCCGGCGGGTGGCGCGATGGTGTCGATTCGGGCTTCTGAGGATGAGGTCGTTGAGTCGTTGGTTGGCTTGGAGGGGCGTGTTGCGTTGGCGGCGGTGAATGGTCCGGAGTCGGTTGTGGTGTCGGGCGATGAGGATGTTGTCTTGGATTTGGCGGTGTGTGGGGGGAGCGGGGCCGTAAGACCAAGCGTTTGCGGGTGAGTCATGCGTTTCATTCGCCGCGTATGGATGGGATGTTGGAGCAGTTCGCTGAGGTTGCTCGGGGGTGTTTCGTTTGCCGCGCCGCGTATCCCGATCGTGTCGAATGTGACTGGCGAGCTGGTGTCGGTGCGGAGGTGTGTTCGGCGGGGTATTGGGTGCGTCATGTGCGTGAGCCTGTGCGTTTTTGTGATGGTGTGCGGTGTCTTGAGGCTCTGGGGGCTGGGAGTTTTCTTGAGCTTGGTCCTGATGGTGTGTTGAGCGCGATGAGCCAGGAGTGCTTGGTTGGTGATCCTGTTGTGGCGGTGCCTGTGTTGCGTGGTGAGCGCCCGGAGGCCGAGGCGCTGTTCGGTGCCCTGGCGGAGGTGTGGGTGCGTGGTGTTGATGTCGATTGGCCGGGGGTTTTCTCCGGTGGCCAGAGGGTGCCGCTGCCGACTTACGCGTTTCAGCGCGAGCGCTACTGGTTGAAGGACTCATCGGGCACCGGGGATATGACCTCGGCCGGCCAAGCCTCAGCCGATCATCCGCTATTGGCTGCCGCCGTGGGGTTGGCTAGTGGTGATGAGTGGCTGTTCACTGGTCGTATCTCGCTTGAGTCTCACCCGTGGCTCGCGGATCACATCGTTATGGGTGTCGTGCTGGTGCCCGGTACGGCCTTCTTGGAGCTGGCGCTGCATGCCGGCAGCCAGGTTGGGTGTGGGGTGGCGGAGTTGACGTTGGAGGCCCCACTGGTGTTGAGCGAGCATGGCGCCGTTCAATTGCAGGTCGCGGTCGGTGAGCCCGATGGGTCTGGTGGGCGCTCGTTGGCGATCTACTCTCGTCCGGATGACACTGGGGGTGTGTCCTCGGAGCCGGAGTGGACGCGCCACGTTGGCGGTCTGCTTGCTCCTGGTGATGCGCTGGCCGCTGAGCGCGCGGATGTGGCGGGTCAGGTGGCGGCGCTCGCGGGTGAGTCCTGGCCTCCCGACGGTGCGCTTGCGGTCGATGTCGAGGACTTCTACGGTCGCATGGCCGATGTCGGCTTTGACTATGGCCCAGCGTTCTCGGGTCTCCAGACCGCGTGGCGGCGTGGGAATGAGATCTTCGCCGAGGCGGCTCTGTCCGATGCCGAGCGCGGTGAAGCGGAGGCTTTTGGTGTGCACCCGGCGTTGCTGGATGCCGCGCTGCAGGTCGCGTCCATCGGGATGTTCGAGCAGGCCGGCGAGCAACAGGAGCTGGGGTTGCATGTCCCGTTCTCCTTCAGCCGCGTGAATTTGCGCAGGGCGGGAGCTTCACGCTTGCGCGTCAGCATGTCGTTCGCGGGGCTTGAGGGGTCTGGTGCGGTGAGTGGCTCTTCGGCGGCCGGCGTGTCGCTGGTGGTGGCCGATGAGGCCGGCGAGTTGGTCACTTCGCTGGATCTGGTGGCCCGCGAAATCTCCGCGAAGGATCTCGGTGGGGCGCGGGGAGCGCACGAGTCGTTGTTCTGTGTGAACTGGACGCCGGTGGTGGTCACGGCGGCTAAGACCTCGTTTGAGGTTCACTCCGATCTTGAGTCTTTGCGGGGGGTTGTTGATGGGGGTGGTGTGGTTCCGGAGGTTGTGCTTGTCGATCTCGGGGTTGAGGATCCTGGTGCCTTGCCGGGTTCGGTGCATGGGGTGGCTCATCGTGTGCTTGGGTTAGTGCAGGGGTGGCTTGCGGATGAGCGTTTTGCTGGGTCGCGGTTGGTGTTGGTGACCCGGGGTGCTGTGGCGGCGGAGGCCGCGGAGGGTGTCGCTGGTTTGGTGCAGTCGGCGGTGTGGGGTTTGGTGCGCTCAGCGCAGTCGGAGAATCCTGAGCGGTTTGTGCTTGTCGATGTTGATGGGGATCAGGCTTCGTGGGGTGTGTTGGGTGGTGCGCTTGCGTTGGGTGAGTCGCAGTTGGCGGTGCGTGAGGGTGGTGTGTTCGTGCCGCGCCTAGCGCGGGCTGGTGCTCCGCCGGAGGAGGGCGTCAGGAGGATTGACCCGAACGGCACGGTTTTGGTTACTGGTGGGACGGGTGTTTTGGGTGGTTTGGTGGCGCGGCATTTGGTGACTGAGCATGGTGTGGGTCATTTGTTGCTCGTGGGTCGTCGGGGGTTGGAGGCACCGGGTGCTTTGGAGCTTCAGGCGGAGCTCGAATCCTTGGGTGCGAGTGTGAGGGTCGCGGCTTGTGATGTGGCGGATCGTGAGCAGCTTGAGGTGTTGCTGGGTTCGATTCCTGGGGAGCATCCGCTTGGTGGGGTGGTGCATACCGCGGGGGTGCTTGATGACGGTGTGGTTGGTTCGTTGACGGCCGAGCGTCTGGATGGGGTGTTGGCGCCGAAGGCGGACGCGGCGTGGTATCTGCATCAGCTCACGGAGCACCTGGATTTGTCGTTGTTTGTGTTGTTCTCCTCTGCGGCTGGGACGTTGGGTAACCCGGGGCAGGGTGGTTATGCGGCGGCGAATGTGTTCTTGGATGGGTTGGCGGCGTATCGTCGCGCGCGGGGTCGTGTGGGTTCTTCGCTGGCGTGGGGGCTGTGGGAAGAGGCCAGCGGGCTGTCGGGGGGTTTGGGTGAGGCCGACCGTGCGCGGTTGAAGCGTGCGGGTATGGGCGCGCTGTCCTCCGAGCGGGGCCTTGAGCTCTTCGATGGCGCGCTCAACACGGGCGAGGCGTTGTTGCTTCCGCTGCCTTTGGATCTCGCGGTGTTGCGTGCGCAGGCGAGGGCGGGGGTGTTGCCGGCGATCTTCGCTGGTCTGGTGCGTGTCCCCACGCGCCGCGCCGGTGATGCCGGTGGGTCGCTTGCTCGCCGCTTGGCTGGTCTGCTCCGAGGCCGAGCGTGAGGGTGTGGTCCTTGAGCTGGTTCGTGGTGAGGTCGCGGCGGTGTTGGGGCATGCGTCCGCGGAGGCGATCGACGCGCAGCGCGCGTTCAAGGATCTCGGCTTTGACTCGCTCGCCGCCGTCGAGCTGCGCAACCGCCTGAGCACAACCACCGGGCTGCGCCTTCCCGCCACGCTCGTATTCGATTACCCCACTACCGCGGCAATCGCCACGTACTTGTTGAGCGAGGTCGCCGATGTGCAGGTCAAGGCGCCTGTGGCGGTGTCGACCGTCGCGGTTGACGAGCCGATCGCGATCGTGGGGATGAGCTGCCGCTATCCCGGTGGGGTGTCCTCGCCCGAGGAGCTGTGGCAGCTGGTCGCCTCGGGCGGCGACGGGATCGGGGGATTCCCGGCGGATCGTGGCTGGGATCTGGGGGCGGTGTATGACCCCGATCCCGACCGAATCGGCACGAGCTATACACGTGAGGGCGGGTTCCTCTATGACGTGGGCGAGTTTGACGCTGCCTTTTTCGGGGTCGGTCCGAGGGAGGCGCTGGCGATGGACCCCCAACAGCGACAGCTGCTTGAAGGCGCATGGGAGGCGTTTGAGGACGCCGGCATCGACCCGGTCTCCTTGCGCGGCAGCCAGACGGGTGTATTCGCGGGGATCGGCTCCTCGGACTACGGCGTGGGCGGCTTTGAGTCGGCAGAGGGCCTTGAGGGCTACCGGTTTACGGGCACCGCCGGGAGCGTCTTGTCGGGCAGGGTGGCCTATACCTTTGGGTTGGAGGGCCCGGCGGTATCGGTTGATACAGCGTGCTCCTCCTCGCTCGTGGCGTTGCACCTGGCCGGCCAAGCACTGCGCTCGGGAGAATGCTCGCTAGCGCTGGCCGGTGGAGTAACGGTAATGGCTTCACCGGGGGGGTTCGTTGAGTTCAGCGCCCTGCGCGGGTTGGCGCCGGACGGCCGCTGCAAGTCCTATGCCGATGCGGCCGATGGTGCCGGCTGGTCTGAGGGTGTGGGCGTGCTGCTGCTGGAGCGCCTTTCCGATGCGCGGCGTAACGGTCATCAGGTGTTGGGGCTGTTGCGCGGTAGCGCTGTCAACCAGGATGGTGCGAGCAATGGGCTGAGCGCGCCGAATGGCCCTTCCCAGCAGCGGGTGATTGCCCAGGCCCTGGCGAACGCGCGCCTGTCACCGGCGCAGGTCGATGTGGTCGAGGGGCACGGGACGGGCACCGTGCTCGGCGATCCGATCGAGGCGCAGGCGCTGCTGGCCACCTACGGCCAAGGACGCGCTGCGGAGGACCCGTTGTGGCTTGGCTCGATCAAGTCGAACATCGGTCACACCGGTGCCGCCGCTGGCGTCGCCGGCGTGATCAAGATGGTGATGGCGATGCGCCATAGCGTGCTGCCGAAGACGCTGCATGTTGGCGAGCCTTCCCGCAATGTCGATTGGTCGGCCGGTGCGGTGTCGTTGTTGACGGACGAGCGGCCGTGGGAGCGCAATGGTGAGCCGCGTCGCGCGGGCGTCTCCTCGTTTGGGATCAGCGGCACGAATGCGCATGTGATCCTTGAGGAGGCGCCGGAAGTCATTGGTGTGAATGGTGCGCCGGCCAGTGCCTCTGGGGGTGTTGATGGCGCTGGTGATGGGGCTGTCGGTGGGGTTGGTGGTGGTGTGTTGGGTGGTGGTCTGGCGCCGTGGGTGGTGTCGGGGAAGAGTCTGGGGGCGTTGCGTGGGCAGGCTGGGCGTCTGTTGGTGCACGTAGAGGGCGCCTCGGAGCTGGATGTTGTGGATGTGGGGGTCTCGTTGGCGGCGCGTTCGGTATTTGAGCGCCGTGCGGTGGTTGTGGGTGGGCGTGAGGGGTTGTTAGAGGGTTTGAGGGCGTTAGCCGCGGGTGAGCCTGCGCCGGGGGTGGTTGAGGGGACGGGTGTTGTGTCTTCTGTTGGTGGTGGTCCGGTGTTTGTGTTTTCGGGTCAGGGTGGGCAGTGGGTGGGGATGGGGGTTGGAGTTGCTTGATTCCTCGGCGGTGTTTGCGGGGTTGGTGGCGGAGTGTGGTGTGGCGTTGTCGCCGTTTGTGGATTGGGTGTTGGAGGATGTGTTGCGTGGTGTTGAGGGTGCGCCGGGGTTGGATCGGGTGGATGTGGTGCAGCCGGTGTTGTGGGCTGTGATGGTGTCGTTGGCTGGGTTGTGGCGTGCGTGTGGTGTGGTGCCGGTTGGTGTGGTGGGTCATTCGCAGGGTGAGATTGCGGCTGCTTGTGTGGCGGGTGGTTTGTCGTTGGAGGATGGTGCGCGGTTGGTGGTGGGGCGTTCGCGGGCGTTGGTTGGGTTGATGGGTCGTGGTGGGATGGTGTCGGTGGCGTTGGGTGCCGAGGAGGTTGAGGGCCGTCTTGGGGGTTGGGGTGGTCGGTTGGGGTTGGCGGCGGTGAATGGTCCGGGGTCGGTGGTGGTGTCGGGTGAGCGTGAGGCGCTTGATGGGTTTCTTTTGGAGTGTGAGGGTGATGGTGTGCGGGCGCGGGAGATCCCGGTGGGTTATGCGTCGCATTCGTCGCAGATTGAGGAGATCCGGGGGGAGTTGTTGGAGGGGTGTGTGGGGATCGTTCCCCGTTCGGGGGGTGTGCCGTTTTATTCGACTGTGACGGGTGGCTTGCTCGATACCGCGGAGTTGGGTGGGGAGTACTGGTATAGGAATTTGCGTGAGACGGTGCGGTTTGATGGTGTGACGCGGGTGTTGTTGGGTGAGGGTCGTCGGGTGTTTGTGGAGGTTGGCCCGCATCCCGTGTTGTCGGTCGCTGTGCAGGAGACGGTCGATGAGGTGTTGGGTGAGGCGGATGGGGCGGTTGTGGTTGGGTCGTTGCGTCGGGAGGAGGGCGGCGCTGAGCGTTTCGTGGCGTCCTTGGCCGAGGTCTGGGTGCGGGGCGTCGAGGTGGATTGGGCTGGGTTGTTTGGGGGTTCCCCGCGGCGGGTGCCGTTGCCGACGTATGCGTTTCAGCGTGAGCGTTACTGGCTGGCAGGTGGGTCGGGTACTGGGGATGTGTCCTCGGCTGGTTTGGTGTCGGCTGATCATCCACTCCTGGGTGCCGCGGTGGAGCTGGCCGGCGGCGATGAGTGGTTGTTCACGGGTCGCATCTCGCTTGAGTCTCACCCGTGGCTCGCTGACCACGTCGTGATGGGCGTTACGTTGGTCCCCGGTACGGCGTTCCTGGAGTTAGCGTTGTACGCCGGCAGCCAGCTCGGGTGCGAGCTGGTGCAGGAGCTCACATTTGAGACTCCGCTGGTATTGGGCGGGGGCGGCGCGGTTCAGTTGCAAGTCTCGGTCGGCGAGCCCGATCAGGCGGGTGTGCGCTCGTTGGGCGTCTATTCCCGTCCGCAGGATCCCTTTGCTGAGGGCGTGTCCTCTGAACAGGAATGGACGCGCCACGCCAGTGGTCTGCTTGCACCTCATGATGCGCTGGCCGGTGGGCGTGCGGCGGTCGCGGATCAGGCGGCGGCGCTGGCTGGTGAGTCGTGGCCTCCGGAGGGTGCTGTCGCCGTGGATATCGATGATTTCTACGGTCGCGTGGCTGATGTCGGCTTTGACTACGGGCCGGCGTTCTCGGGTCTGCGGGCCGCGTGGCGGCGTGGGAATGAGGTTTTTGCCGAGGCTGCTCTGTCCGAGGATCAGCGTCGTGAAGCGGATACCTTTGGCCTGCACCCTGCCCTGCTGGATGCCGCTCTGCAAGTGGCGTCCGTCTGGCTATTCGGGCAGACCGCTGAGCAGCAGGAGTTGGGGGTGCATGTGCCGTTCTCTTTCGGCCGCGTCAGGCTGCGCACGGCGGGTGTTTCGAGCTTGCGCGTCAGCATGTCGTTCGCGGGTCTTGAGGGGTCCACGGGGATCGGTGACTCCTCGGATACCGGAGGGGTGTCGCTAGTGGTGGCTGATGACACAGGTGAGTTGGTCACCTCGCTGGACCTGGTGGTACGCGGGATCTCGGCGAAGGACCTCGCTGGGGCGCGGGGAGCTCCCGAGTCGTTGTTTGCCGTGCGTTGGACTCCGGTCGCGATCGGGTCCTCTGGTCCCTCCGCCGAGGTCTACGACGGCTTTGAGTCTTTGCGAGAGGTTGTCGATGGCGGTGGCGCGGTCCCCGCGGTCGTGCTCGTCGATCTCGCGGCTGATGGTTTAGAGCTGCTGGAGTCAGTGCACAAGGTGGCCCATCGCGCACTTGAGCTGGTGCAGAGATGGCTCTCGGATGAGCGCTTCAACGGGTCGAAGTTGGTCTTGATGACCAAGGGCGCTGTGGCGGTGAGTCCGCAGGAGGCTGTGGTCGGGTTGGCGCAGTCGCCGGTGTGGGGCTTGGTGCGCTCGGCGCAGTCGGAGAGTCCCGAGCGGCTTGTGCTCGTTGACATCGACGACGATCAGGCCTCTTTTGGTGCACTAGGCGGTGCGCTTGCGTTGGGTGAGTCGCAGTTGGCGGTGCGGGAGGGCGGCGTGTTCGTGCCGCGCCTGGCGCGGGCGGGTGCGTTGTCGGAGGAGGGCGTCAGGAGTGTTGACCCTGAGTGCACGGTTTTGGTTAGCGGTGGGACAGGCGTCTTGGGTGGTTTGGTGGCGCGGCATTTGGTGTCCGAGCATGGTGTGGGTCAGCTGCTGCTCGTGGGCCGTCGGGGAAGGGAGGCGCCGGGTGCGGCAGAGCTGAAGCTGGAGCTCGAATCCTTGGGTGCGAGTGTCACGGTTGCGGCTTGTGATGTGGCGGATCGTGAGCAGCTTGAGGTGTTGTTGGGTTCGATCCCTCAGGAGCATCCGCTTGGAGGAGTGGTGCATACCGCGGGGGTACTTGATGATGGTGTGATCGGCTCGTTGACGGCCGAGCGTCTGGATGGCGTGTTGGCGCCGAAGGCGGACGCCGCGTGGTACTTGCATGAGCTCACGGAGAGCCTGGATCTGTCGATGTTTGTTTTGTTCTCCTCGGCCGCAGGGACCTTGGGCAGTCCGGGGCAGGGGGGCTATGCCGCCGCGAATGCGTTCCTGGATGCCTTGGCGGCTCACCGCCGCGCGCGGGGTCTTGCGGGTTCTTCGCTGGCGTGGGGGCTGTGGGAGCAGGTAAGCGGACTGACGGGTGCGTTGAGCGAGGCCGACCGCTCGCGGATTGCGCGCTCAGGCATTGGCCTGCTCTCTTCGCGGGAAGGCCTAGAGCTGTTCGATCGTGCGCTCAAGGGGGGCGAGGCGTCGATGTTGCCAGTGCCGCTGGATCTCGCCGCGTTGCGCGCGCAGGCCAGGGCAGGAATCCTTCCCTGCCCTCTTCGCTGGCTTGGTGCGCGTGCCCACGCGCCGCTCACGCGATGCTGATGGATCACTCCTACGTCGGCTGGCCGGCACGCCCGAGGCCGACCGGGAGGGTGTGGTGCTGAAGATCGTGCGCGGCTACATCGCGGCGGTGCTGGGGCATGTCTCCCCGCAGGCGATCGACCCCGAGAGCGCGTTCAAGGACCTCGGGTTCGATTCACTCGCCGCCGTCGAGCTGCGCAACCGCCTGGGCGCCGCGACCGGCCTGCGCCTACCCGCCACGCTCGTATTCGACTACCCCACGCCCGCCGCGCTCTCCGCGTATCTGGTGAGTGAGGTCGCAACCGACGCGAAGGGCTCTGCCGCCGAGGAGCCAACGGAGACGCTGACCTCGTTGTTTCAGCGCGCGCGGGATCTCGGAACGGTCGTCAAGTTCATGGGAATGGTCGCTATGGCTTCTGAGTTTCGCCCGGCCTTCAGCGAGCCACTTGTGGCTGATGGGGGCCCCAAACCAGTGCGGCTCGCCGAGGGCGCCGCGCACCCCAAACTGGTTTGCTTTCCCTCGGTTGTGGCGATGTCCGGTCCGCACGAGTATGCGGGGTTTGCCGAGAGTTTTCGTGGCACCCGAGACGTACTGGCGCTCCCGCTGCCGGGATTTGCCAAGCGGGACCTTTTGCCCGCGACTATGCGTGTGGCGATGGAAACGCAGGCCGAGGCCGTGCGGCGCTGCGCGGCTGGTGCGCCAATCGTGCTCGTAGGCCACTCTTCGGGTGGCCTGTTCGCCCACGGGGTAGCGAGTCATTTGGAGAGCATCGGCGAGGCTCCGGCGGCTGTCATTTTGATTGACGCTTTTTCATTCCAAGATCAAGTCGATCCCATAAAAATTCTCGATCAGACACTTGGCACGCAGGAGATACCGATTGCCGTTAACGATGTCCGCCTCACGGCAATGGGCGCTTACCTGCGTCTATTGGCAAGCTGGGAGCCGCCGGAAATCAAAACTCCCACCTTGCTCGTTCGACCCACCGAGCCGATGCCCGGCATGGCGTCCGAGCAGGAGTGGAGATCTGTGTGGCATTTACCCCATACAACCGTCGATGTGCCGGGCGATCATCTCACTATGATGGGAGAACACGCCGGGTCGACGGCGCAGGTGGTCGAGATCTGGCTCTCGACCACGCTCGACGCTTGACAACACAGACGGCCATAGTAATGTATAGGCTGCTGCACAACTACGAAGGAGGGTCGCCGCGTGGAGGGGATTGTGTGCGAGGATTTGCACAAGGCGTACGGCAAAGTGCAAGCTCTCGGGGGAGTTTCATTTACCGCGCGCGAAGGCGAGGTTCTGGCTCTCCTGGGCTCGAACGGATCAGGCAAGACCACCATGGTCCGCATCCTCACTACGCTGCTGAATCCAGACTCGGGCTCAGCGCGCGTAGCCGGTAAAGATATCCGTCGCGATGCGGCCGGCGTTCGGGCAGCAATAGGTTTCACCGGCCAGGAGACGGTCATCGATAAATTTCTCACCGGCGAGGAGTACATCGGTCTTGTCGCGCAGTTACATCACGTTCCTCGCCGCCTCCGTGCGCAGGAAACCAAGGCATTGGTAGCCGAGTTTGCCTTGAGGAACATCGCACAAGCCCGTGTCGGCACCTATTCGGGCGGTACGCGCCGACGCCTGGACCTCGCCTCGAGCTTCGCGGGAGCGCCGTCGGTACTGTTTCTCGACGAGCCTGCGGTTGGCCTTGACCCGCACGGGCGCAAGCGCCTGTGGGAGGCCATCCGCCGTCGAGCCGCTG
Source organism: uncultured Solirubrobacterales bacterium (assembly GCA_963743165.1). Classification (GTDB taxonomy): domain Bacteria; phylum Actinomycetota; class Thermoleophilia; order Solirubrobacterales; family Solirubrobacteraceae; genus Palsa-744. The sequence goes on along the minus strand of CAVUOP010000006.1, from coordinate 22,203 downwards.
AGGGCACGACCGTTCTGCTTACCACCCAGCACATGGAGGAAGCGGACGCGCTTGCTGGATCGGTCGTCGTCTTGGCGCGGGGGCAGGTAATTGCCAGCGGCACGCCGAGCCAGTTGAAGGATCAGATTTAACCGTCGCACGGTCGAGTTGACCATGGCGGACCCTGACCACGCCGAGAAGGCAAAAGCGATTCTGGCCACACAGGGCGTTCAGTCAGCCGTAGGTGAGACCGCTGACACACTCGGCTTCATCCTGCTCAAATCAGACCCCTCGCTGCTCGCGATTCTCAAACATCTCGAGGCAATGAGTGTCGAAGTATCCGATATAGCCGTCCGCCGCCCAACGCTGGACGAGGCGTTTCTGCACCTCACCACTGGCGCGGTGGAAGATGTATACAAACCCGAACCAGCTGAGGTTGCCTGATGACGTTGACAAAGCTCGGATGGAGGTTCTCCGATGCAAGCGCGCTCGCGCGCCGCAGCATACTCCGTTTCATACGTTCCCCCGAACGTCATCGCGTTCTCGGTGATTCAGCCATTCATGGTGCTGCTTTTGTTCCGTTACATCATGGGCGGAACGGTACCGCTGCCCAACTACACCGAGTATCTGTTGCCCGGAGTATGTGCATTTGCGGTACTCATGGGATCGGCAACCATCGGCATTGGACTTGCCGAGGACCTTACCTCGGGTGTGGCCGACCGTCTGCGCGTGCTGCCCGTCGGACGCTCAGCTTTGCTTGTCGGTCGGGCGTTGACGAACGTCGAGAAAAACACCATTATCCTCCCGTTGATCGGTGGGCTGGGCCTAATCGTCGGCTTTCACTTCGTGGGCTCGATTTCTCACATTCTCCTCGCGGGGCTGTTGCTTTTGGCGCTTGGGTCCGCATTCGCCTGGATCTCGATGACGACCGCGATCGTGACCGGCTCTGTCGAGACCACGCAGGCGATGATGTTTGTGACCGCGCTGGTATTCAGCTTTACTTCCTCCGGGTTCGTCCCGGTCTTCACGATGCCGCCTTGGCTAAAAGAAGTCGTCGAAATCAATCCAGTCACTCATGTAGATAATGCCGTGCGCACGCTCACAACAACCGCGCATGGCCCGGTAGGCCACAACATCGCCTTGGCACTGATCGGGATTACCGTGATTCTCTGCGTGACGATCCCAATCGCTATCAGACGCTACACGCGCTATTCGCAGTGAGCGAGAGCGTGTTGCCAGCAGGGCCCAGCCAGCCGGCGATCGTGCAGACATTGCGCTGGCTCTCGCAGCCGGTGTCGTTCATGGAGTCCTGCCGAGAACGCTATGGCGCGAACTTCAGCGTGCGCTTTTTGGGCTTTGGCGGACCGCTTGTGATGCTGTCCGAGCCGCAGGCGATCCGCGCGCTGTACACCGAGCGCAGCAACGGTCTGCCCCCCGGTCGCAGCTTGGCGCAACCAGTCCTGGGCGCGAGTTCGGTGATGCTGCTGGAGGGCGACGAGCACCTGGCCCAGCGCAAGCTGATGCTGCCGTCGTTTCACGGCGAGCGTATGCGTTCCTATGAGGGGCTCATGCGCGAGACCGCCGAACGCGAGGTCCAGCGCTGGCCCAGCGGCGAGCCATTCGCGCTGTATCCGCACATGCAGGCCGTCATGATGGAGGTGATCCTGCGCGCGGTCTTTGGCGTCAGCGACTCCAGCCGCGCGCAACAGCTGCGCAAGCTGCTGGGGGAATTGCTGGATCGCAGCGCCTCCGGCGGATGGCAACTGCGGTTGCTGCTCGCGAGCCGCTTCAAGCGCGGCCGTCTGCTGGCGGCTCCGCCCCGTCTGCTGCGCGTCATCGACGACGTACTGCTGGCGGAGATTGCCGAGCGGCGCCTCGACCCGCGCCTGGCTGAGCGCGAGGACATGCTCTCGCTGCTGATGAGCGCCCGCATGGAGGACGGTGTCGCGATGAGCGATCGTGAACTGCGCGATCAGCTGGTGACGCTGCTGCTCGCTGGCCACGAGACGACCGCGACCGCGTTGGCGTGGACGCTGGATCTACTGCTGCACAACGCGCCGACGCTTGAGCGCCTGCTGGAGGAGCTGGAGGGTGGCGCCGGCGATGAGTATCTGCGCGCGGTCATCGCCGAGTCCCTGCGTCTGCGCCCCGTCTTGCCGCTGGCCGGAAGACGCCTGGCGGTAGACCTTCACGCGGGCGATCTGCATCTGCCGGCCGGCACCGATGTGACGCCCGCGATCTGGTTGACACACACCCGTCCGGATATCTACCCCGAGCCTTATGCCTTTCGTCCCGAGCGATTTCTGACAGACCCGCCGAGCACTTACGCATGGATTCCCTTCGGCGGTGGCCTGCGGCGCTGCCTCGGCGCGAGCTTCGCTGAATTCGAGATGCGTGTCGTGCTCGAGACGGTACTGCGCCTGCGCGAGCTGGCGCCCGTCAGCCCCGAGACCGAACGCATCGCGCGGCGCAATGTCATGTTCTCGCCCCGCAACGGCACGCGTGTGCGCGCGAACACCAAGACCAAGACCAAGAGCGCCGCGAAGATCGTTACCGCATCGTAAGTCGCTTGGACCCTACGCTCTTTGCCATCAGCGATCTGCACGTCGGTCATCTCGAGAACCGTCGCATCGTCGAATCGCTGCGGCCGCAATCAGACGCCGACTGGCTGATCGTCTGTGGCGATGTGAGCGATACGCTCGAAGCTGTCGAGTGGGCGTTGAAGCTGCTCGCCGCGCGCTTCGCAACCGTGATCTGGGTTCCGGGCAATCACGAGCTGTGGACGTTGCCGGAGGATCGCACTGGCCCGCGTGGGGAGCGACGCTATCGACAGCTGGTTGAGGCCTGCGGTCGCATCGGCGTTCTCACCCCCGAGGATCCCTACCCCGTGTGGTGCGGACGGGGCGGCCCGGTGACGATCGCGCCGCTGTTCCTGCTCTACGACTACAGCTTCGGGCTCAATATCGCCCCGACCAAGGAGGCAGCGCTTGCGCGTGCCCACGCGGCTGGAGTCGTCTGCGGCGACGAGTTCCTGCTGCACCCCGATCCCTATCCCAGCAGAGAGGCCTGGTGTCATGCCAGGGTCAGCGAGACGGCACTTCGTCTCAGCGCTCTCGATGGCGAGCGGCCGACCATCCTCGTTAATCGATTTCCCGCTGATCGACCACCCCACCCGGGTGCTGTGGCACCCGGAGTTCGCGCAGTGGTGTGGCACCAGCCTGACCGCCGATTGGCACCGCCGCTTCAGGTCCGTGGCTGTGGTCTACGGACACCTGCACATTCCCCGCACCACCTGGCACGACGGTGTCAGGTTCGAGGAGGTCTCACTCGGATACCCGCGGGAGCGCGCCCGCCGCGGCGCTCGCGCGCGCGAGCCGCTGCGCCGGATACTGCCGGTGGAGCACTGAAATGCGGTGGAGCGTTGAGATGCCGGTGGAGCACTGAAATGCCGGTGGAGCGCTGAGATGCCGGTGGGGAGCAACGAGATGATCGCGGAGATTCTGCCCGCTGCGGTAGTCGCCATCGAGGCCCGGAGCGATCCCCCGGACGTCGTGTTGTTTGCCGCGGAGCAGGCCGTTCTCGGGCAGGCCGTGGAGAAGCGTCGCCGCGAGTTCACCACGGCTCGCGACTGTGCCCACCGGGCGCTTGCGCTGCTCGGTCTGCCACCGCTGCCCATACCCAGCGGGCCTCGCGGTGAGCCCCGCTGGCCCACCGGCATCGTGGGAAGCATCACCCACTGCCACGGCTACCGTGCCTGCGCCGTAGCGCGTGCGAGCGAACTGCTGTCGCTTGGCATCGACGCCGAGCCGAACGAGCCGCTGCCCGCTGGCGTGCTTGAGGCGATCGCTAGACCCGAGGAGCTGCCCCAGCTACGCCAGTTGGCGCACACGGCACCCGCGGTGCACTGGGATCGCCTCCTATTCAGCGCCAAGGAGTCCGTCTACAAGACCTGGTTCCCGCTGACCCGGCAGGAGCTTGGCTTTGAGGATGCGGTGCTTACCATCGATCCCCGCGCGGGCAGCTTCACGGCCCGTCTATTGGTTCCCGCGCCGCCCGCGACGGATGTACGTCTCGGGACGCTGGCGGGGCGCTGGCTCGCGCGCGACGGTCTCGTGCTCACCGCTATCGCCCTCTCCGCGCCCGCGGTCCCCCGCGCGCCCGCGGTGCCCGATGAGTGAACGCGGCTTACTCGTTCTGCCAGCGCGGTGGGCGCTTCTCCGCGAAGGCCCGAATGCCCTCACGCATGTCCCGCGAAGCGAACGAGGCGCGTCGCAACTCGATCAGCTCCTGCTCGACGTCCGCCGGCAGACTGCCCTCCGAGTGCAGCAGCGCCGCGATCACGCGCTTGTTGCCTCGCTGCGCCAGCGGCGCACGGCCGGCAAGTTCCTCCGCCAGCTCCAGCGTGCTCGACTCAAGCGTGTCGCCTGTGGCAATGCGGTTGACCAATCCCCACTCAAGCGCCGTGGAGATGTCGATATAGCGCCCCAGCAGGAACAGCTCGCGCGTCCGCGCCGCGCCGATCGCGTCCAAAAAGCGCCGCAGGCCCATGTGCGAGTAGACCAGCCCGAGCCTTGCGGGCGGCATACCCAGCTTGATCCCAGCAGCCCCAATGCGCAGGTCGCATGCCAGCGCCAGCTCCAGACCTCCCCCGATGGTGTGGCCCGGCAGTGCCGCAAGCGTGGGGTAGGGAAATGCCTCCAACGCTTCGATCGCCTCAGTGAAGGGATGCGCTATCAGGCGCTCCGCGCGCTCCTCGAACTCCGCATCGGGTATTTCGCCGATGTCATAGCCGGCCGAGAACATGCCGTCGGTGCCAGTTACCACCAGGCAGCGGACCGGCGACTGCGCGGCGGAGATCTCTGCGACTGTCGCGGTGATCGCATCCAGGATCGGGTGGTCGAGCGCGTTGCGCTTGGCCGGATTGCGGATTGCCAGCCGGGCGATACCGGCAAGCGGTTCGTCCAGCAGCAACTTGCCTTCGGCCAGCTCGCGTGAGACATTTGCGTGCATCGCGCCGAGAGGCTAGCGACTACTTCAATACGACCAGTGTGTCGCCCTCGTTGACGGCCTGGCCCTCCTCGCAGCGGATCTCGCTCACGGTGCCCGCGTCTTCGGACTCCACCGGCATCTCCATCTTCATCGACTCCAGAATCGCCACCGTGTCGCCCTCCTCGATTTCGTCGCCCACCGAACACTCGATCTTCCACACTGTGCCCGTGATGTGGGCCTCTACCTCAGCCACTATGGGAACCTCCTGCAGGGCCGCCGGCCCCGGTCAGGGGCACCGCTCGGTGCCCGTCCGCGTAAGTTGGATCGGCTCGTGCCGGCCGCGGGAGACAATACTCGTCGCTGGCGACCGATCGATGGACTCCAAGGTCTTCATAATCCTCACCGCCCGCAACGAGGCCGATCGTCTCGCTGACACCCTGCGGGCGCTCACGGAGTCCTTCCCGGGTGCGTCGCTCTGGGTGGCCGACGACGGCTCCAGCGATGCGACCTCCCAGATCGCGCTCGCGGCCGGCGCCACGGTCGTGCGCAATGAGCGCTCGCTCGGCAAGGGCGCTGCCGCCACGCTTGCCGCGCGGCGTGCCCTGGAGGATCTGCAGCCGAGCGGCGATGCCTTCGCGATCCTCTGTGACGGCGATCTTGCGGGTACCGCAGGGCAGCTGCCGCAACTGCTCGCGCCGTTGCAACGCGGGGAGGCCGATATGACCGTTGCCGTCTTCGCACGCCGTCTCGGCGGAGGTGTCGGTCTGGCCGTCGCCTTTGCACGCTGGGCCATCCGCCGTCGCTGTGGCCTGTTGCTGCAAGCGCCCATATCCGGTCAGCGAGCGCTGCGGGCTCAGGCGCTGCGCGATGTGTTGCCCTTCGCTGCCGGCTTTGGCATGGAGATCGGCATGACCATCGATGCCGCGCGCGCCGGCTATCGCGTGCGCGAGGTCGAGCTCGACCTGCAGCATCGCGCCACCGGGCGCAGCGTTGCGGGATTCATCCACCGCGGGCGTCAGCTCGCGGACTTCGTGCGTGTCTACGCGGCGCGCCGGTGAGAGCGGCCTGCCGCCGCCGCCCGGGCAACCGGCGGGAGGTACCTGTCCAGACGGGCAAAATGGATTGCACAATGGCTTGGGTTCGGTTATAAATGAACAGCTGCGATTTGCATGAGGAGCATGGGGAGGAGGGGTCATGTCCGTAACCGGACAGCCGGGTTCGGACTATCGCGCTGCCACTGTGCCAGTGGTTGAGGAATCCGCCGTGGTCACTGGCGGGCCGGCCTATGACCGCTCCTCCAAGGCTCACCGCTGGGGCGTTGCGATGGTGCGTCACCGGCGCCTTGTGTTGGTGCTCTGGGCCTTCGTGCTAGTCGCTTCGGCTGCTTCCTACCCCTCTTTGCAGCACGCCCTTGGGGCGCCTAACTACCTGGTTGCCGGCTCGCAGAGCGCTCAGGTGGAAAAGCTCGTCGAAAAGCGCTTCCCCGATGTTGGCACCGAGGACGACGCGCTTGTCTTCTACTCGGGCGCCCACACCGCCACCGATCACACCTACGAAAAGTTCATCACCTCGCTGAACGCGACCTTGGCTCATCAGCAGGGCGTCAAGGGCATTCTTGGCCCCTTTGACGAAAGCGCCATCGGGCAGATCTCCGCCGACGAACACTCCGCCGTATCCGCCGTCGCGCTCACCGGCGACTCCCAGCAGCGCTTTGAAAACGCCGCTCGCCTGCAGAGCGCCGTACAGCGGGCCGTGCACGCGAACGGCAACGGCATCCAGGCCTGGTTGACCGGCTACTCCCCCGTCACCAAGGATCTCGTCAAGGTGCAGACCCACGATGTCGAGCGCGCCGAGGCGATCGGCCTGCCCGTCGCGCTCGTCATGCTGCTGATCGCGCTCGGCTCGCTGTTCTCCGCCTTCATCCCCTTGATGCTCGCCGGCGCTGGGCTGCTGCTGACCTATGGCGCGCTTGCGATCGTCATCCAGTTCTCGCATTTCGACAACTTCCTCATCTCCATCGTTGCCATGGTCGGCGTCGGCATCGGCATCGACTACGCGCTCATCATCGTCAGCCGCTTCCGCGAGGAGTTCGCCCGCCGGCCGCGCGGCGGCGATGAGGAAGCGCAGGTGGCCGATGCCGTCGGCGTCGCCCTCGCCACCGCTGGGCGCACCATCCTCTTCTCCGGCGTCATCTGCGGACTGGCCATTCTCTCGATGCTCGTCCTACGCGCCGCCGTCTTCCGTGAGATCACCGTCGGCGTCATCGCCGTCGTCATCTGCACGCTGCTCGCCGCGCTCACGCTGTTGCCCGCTCTGCTCGGGCAGCTCGGAACGCAGATCGATCGCGGCGCGCTGCCGCCGCGCTGGCAGCCGGCCAACGCGCGCCGGCGCGGGGGAGTCGGCGACTCCGATCGTCCCGGTGGCTGGGCTCGCTGGGCGCTGACGATGATGCGCCATCCCTTCCCGGCGATTGTCATCTCCGTGACTATCTTGCTGGTCGCGGCGATACCCGTGCTCGGCATGCAGTACGGGCTCAACCTCGGTGTCTTCGCCGTCTCCGAAGCGCCTTCGGGCAAGGGCGAGCAAGTGCTCGCGCACTCCTTCGCTCCCGGCGCCGTCTCGCCCGCGCGCTTCACCATCACCGGTGGCACCCCCGGCGCCAAAGGCACCGACGTGCAGGCCGCCAAGGCGCTGACCGAAACGCTTGAAAAGGACCCTCGTGTGGCGGGCGTAGGGGAACGGCGCAGCTCCGCCGGCGTGCTGCTCAACGTCGTCAACTCCGTCGCCGTTGACTCCACCGCCGCCAACAAGTTCATCCTGCACGTGCGCAACGATCTGGCGCCGCCGCTGCACGCCCGCTGGGGCACCACCGTGCTCGCCGGCGGTGCCACCGGCATCATGGTCGATCTCGCGCACGAGACCAGCGTCAGGTTCCCGCTCGTGCTCGCGCTGATCCTCGGCTTCTCGCTGTTCTTCCTGCTGATCGTCTTCCGCAGTCCGCTGCTGGCGATCAAGGCGATCCTCATGAACCTGCTCGCCACCGGCGCCATGCTCGGCATCGTCGTCTGGGTCTTCCAGGATGGTCACGGTCAGCAGCTCTTCGGTTTCACCAGCACCGGCTTCATCCAGTGCTTCGTGCCGCTGACCGTCTTCGCGCTCGTCTATGGGCTCTCGATGGACTACGAGGTCTTCCTGATTCGCCGCATCCAGGAAGAATGGAAGCGCACCGGGGACAACCGCCGCTCCGTCGCCATTGGCGTCGAGCACACCGCCCGGCCGATCGCTGCCGCCGCCGCGATCATGGTCGCCGTCTTCGGCAGCTTCGTCACCGCCGACCTGCTCGAACTCAAGCAGCTCGGCTTCGCCGTTGCCGTGGGGATCGCGATCGATGCCACGCTGATCCGGCTCGTGCTCGTGCCCGCGCTGATGCGCGTCTTTGGCGACTGGAACTGGTGGATTCCCGCCTGGCTCGACCGGATCTTGCCCAAACTTGAGCCTGAGGACCCGCCGGCTCCCTAGGCGGCCTTGGCGATGGCGCGATGAGCTTTGGCGATGGCGCGATGGGGGTTGGTCCTTTAGGTTGCCCTGGGAATGATCCTCGCCATCGACCAGGGCACCACCGGCAGCACCTGTCTCGTCTTTGATGAGCAGGCCCAGTTGGTTGGTCGCGCCTACAGCGAGTTCACGCAGCACTTCCCCCAGCCTGGCTGGGTCGAGCATGATCTTGATGAGATCTGGAAGGTCACCCATGCCGTTGCTGGGCAGGCCTTGGCGGAGGCGGGCGTGCGCCCCGGCCAGCTGCTCGCCGTCGGCATCACCAATCAGCGCGAGACCGCCTGCGCTTGGGACCCCGCCACTGGGCGGCCGCTGCACAATGCCATCGTCTGGCAGGACCGCCGTACCGCCGCGCGCTGTGCGGAGCTGCGTGCCGCTGGCGTCGAGGACTTGGTGCGCCGGCGTACCGGGCTCGTGCTCGACCCTTACTTTTCCGCCACCAAGATGCAGTGGCTGCTTGAGCACGTGCCTGGGCTGCGTGCACGGGCCGAGGGTGGCTCTGCTGTCTTTGGCACGATCGACTCCTGGCTTGCCTTCAAGCTGACCGGCGAGCACCTCACGGACGCCTCCAATGCTTCGCGCACCATGCTCTGCGACATCTCTTCCGGTGAGTGGGACCCGGAGTTGTTGGAGGTCTTCGGGGTTCCTTTGCGGGCCCTGCCGCGCATTGTCCCCAGTGCCGGCGTGCTGGCTGAGACCCGCCCCGACATGCTCCATGGCCACGGCGTCCCGCTTGCTGGCATCGCCGGCGATCAGCAGGCCGCGCTGTTCGGTCAGGCCTGTCTGGATCCCGGCATGGGCAAGAACACCTACGGCACCGGCTCGTTCGTGCTGCTCAACACCGGTCCCAAAGCGCCTGCTCCCGCGACCGGGCTGTTGGGAACCGTGGCCTGGGATATCGAGGACCGACGTGCCTACGCGCTTGAGGCATCCATCTTCGTCACCGGTGCCGCCGTGCAGTGGCTGCGCGACGGTCTGGGCATCATCGCGCAGGCCTCCGAGGCCGAGGGACTTGCCGACTCCCTCACCTCCAACGAGGGCGTCTACTTCGTTCCCGCCCTCACCGGCCTCGGCTCGCCGCACTGGGACCCCGAGGCGCGCGGCACGATCGTCGGCCTCACCCGCGGCAGTGGCCGCGCGCACCTAGCACGCGCCGCGCTTGAGGCGATCGCCTACCAGAGTCTCGATGCCGTGCGCGCGATGGAGGCAGCGTCGGGGCAGCCGCTGCGCGAGCTGCGCGCCGATGGCGGCGCCACCGCCAACCGCTGGCTCATGCAGTTTCAGGCCGACATGCTGGGGGTGCCCGTGGTGTTGCCGCGGATGACTGAGACCACCGCGCTCGGTGCCGCCTTCCTCGCCGGTTTGGGCGTAGGACTCTGGAGCACCGCCGATCTGCGCGGTGCCTGGTGCGAGCAGGCGCGCTTTGAGCCGCGCATGGGCGAGCGCGAGCGCGCCGAGCTGCTTGGCGGTTGGCATGATGCCGTGGGCCGGACGCGTAACATTGTGGCGGCCAGCAGGTAGAAAACTATGCAATGAACGATCTCGCCTCAATGCGCGAACAGGTCTACAGCGACCCGCGCCCCAAGGAGCACTTCGACCGCTTCCACGAGCGCGCTCGCACGCGCGAACCGGACTGGACCTACGAGGCCACGCGGCTGATTACCTCGCTCTACGCCTATAGCCTGCTGCGCACCCGTGCGATCTCCACCGACAAGGTCCCCGGTCGCGGTGCCGTGATCCTCGCGCCCAACCACTTCTCCTTCATGGACCACTTCCTGATGGGCTGCTACCTGCGGCGCAAGGTGCGCTTCATGGCCAAGTCGCAGCTCTTCAAACCGCCGATGCAGTTCGTCTATACCCACGGTGGCGTCTTCCCCGTGCGCCGCGGCGCCCGCGATGAAGAGGTCTTCACCACCGCCAAGGCGATCCTCGCCCGCGGCGGTGCCATCACCATGTATTGCGAGGGCGGGCGCTCGCGCACCGGCAAAATGGCCACCGAGGCCAAGCGCGGCATCGGGCGCCTCGCGCTTGAAAGTGGCGCGCCGATCGTGCCTATCGCTATCCATGGCTCTTCGCATGTGCGCAATTGGAAGCGCCTGCGCTTTCCGCAGGTCACCGTGCAGTACGGCGATGCGATGCGCTGGGAGCCGATCGAGGACCCTTCGCGCGAGCAGCAGCAGGCCGTGGCCGATCAGGTCCTCGCCGAGATCCGGCAGCTCTACGCCGGCCTGCAGGAACACGGACGCAAGGGCGTCCTCAAGCGCGTTCGTGCTGAGCGCCGCGCCAAGTTGGTCGCGCCGCAGGCGCGATGAGCGCCTGGTGGCACCATGCGCGGTGCGGACATGGTTGAGTCGGACGCCGTGAGTGGCGCCGCGTTGCTGCGGCCCGGGCTGCTGCAGGGCGTCTCGCTACTGTTGGCTGGACCGCCGGCGCCGCTGGGCAGTGCGGTCGCGGAGGTCTTCGCCGAGTTGGGCGCCCGTGTGTCGAGTTGCCTGCCCGACGGTGAGGATGAGGCCGCCATCGACCAGGTTGTCGCGGAGGTGGGTGACATTGACATGCTCGTTGTTGACGGCGCCGGGCTTTTCGGGGACGGCGCCGGCAGGGCGCTGCGTGTTTGCGTGGACTCAGCTTGGAATGTCACTCGGGCCGTCATCAATAGGGCCTTCTTGCCAACACAGCGCAGCGGGCGCATCGTCTACCTTGCCCCTGCGCCTGATGCGGGCGCACAGGCGGTGGCCGCTCGCGCCGCGCTTGAGAACCTTGCTCGTACGCTGTCCGTTGAGTGGGCTCGTCATCAGATCAACGTCGTGACGATCGCGCCAGGGCGCGCCACGTCCGCTGCTGAGCTGGCCGCGCTCGTTGCCTATCTCGCATCGCCCGCCGGGACCTACTTCTCGGGCTGTCTGCTCGCCCTCGACACGCTTGCCTAGTGGTGCACTGAAGCCGGGCAGGGCACCACGCTCGACGCGCTCGCCGTCGTGCCGTCGGCGAAGGCGAGGTCTGCTGCGAAGCGAAAGCCTCCGCGCGGGCACCTGTCTGGCAGCGCCACGCCTTCCGGGCGATATCCCACGGTCCTGCCGTGCACCGTCTTGAAGTACGTCAGCCCTTCTGGGCCTAGGCTCAGCTTCATGCTCACCATCGAGATGTCTGGCGCTCCCGGCAGTGACGGGATCAGCGGCACCGACGTGCTCAGGCTCTGGCTCGCACCTCCGAACAGCACTCCTGGGAAGATCAACTGCGCCGCCACCGGCGAGCCCGCTTCGGCATACAGCAGCACCCCGATTTCTTCTCCTACCGGTGGGCCCATCTCGGCCTCGATGCTCGCCAGCTCCGTCACCGGTTCCGGTCCCACCGGCACCTTGATCTGGGCGCTGCCGAAGCCTAAGCGTGCATCGCTTGGGCAGCCTTCTGACCCATTTGCCAGCAACGCCGTCGGGTGGCAGATAGACAGGCCTAGGCTGCTGCCGATCAGTTCCAGGTTGGCCGGTATGCGCATCTCAAAGCGCGTCACCGGCGAGGGCAGCCCATCGCTCGTGCCTGCCACTCCGATCTGCAGGCCCAGCTTCAGCGTCGTGCTCCTGCCGAGCCTGTACGGCGAGAACCCCGCCGACAGCTTCACTGTCTGCGTTGCTCCCGCCGTCGCGGGCCATCCCAAAGCCATCGTTGCCAGCAGCAGCGCGGCCAGCGTCCAACGGCGGCGCATTCAGGTCTCAGACCCTTGAATGCGCTTCGCCATTACAAGCTGAAGCTGCCCTGCATATGTGTCGTCGCGTGGAAGGTGCGCCGGTCCACCACGCCGCTGAACTGCAGGTTGCGACCCGACGCGTGTGCGTAGCGACCCGTTCCGCCCGTCACCGACATCACGCCCGTGAAGTACACCTTGGCTCCCACCACATGGCCCTTCGTGGTCGTCGAGCCGCTAATTGAGCCGCCGCTTGAGTAGGCCGCGAAGGTGGCTCCGCCAGAGGTCGAGGTCACCGACGTGAAGCGGATCGCGATCGTGCCCGACTGGCTGCCCGTGAAGGTGCCCTTCTCGTTCAGCACGTGCCCCGGCCGGCCGACCAGACGCAGGTTGGAGTTCACGTTGAACACCAGCGTCTTCGCTGCCACCGCACTCGGGCCGTTATGGGCCGGAGCGGAAGGCACCACAGCGGCGATCACTCCGAGGGTTGCCGCCGGGATCATCAGCCACATGCGGCGTCTCATCGCGCCTTGCAAACCATGCAGCAGACCTCCACCATCACCCATGCCCTTCATCTTACTCCCCATTACCCCTCCATCTCTTGGTTTGTGGGAATGCTATCCGGCTTTCGCACGGCGCGTGCCGCTGAGGACGCGCGGGGCGCGCCGCTGAGCGATGCTCCTCGCCCAGCGGCTGGCACGCCTCAGCTCGTCATGCCCACGAACTGGCCGCCTGTGATGTTCAACACCTGCCCGTGCACATAGTTGCCCCACGGCGAGCACAGGAAGAAGATGCCGCCTGCTGCCTCCTCCGGCGTGCCTGGACGGCCCAGCGGGATCAGCATCGAGGCCATCTGGCGCAGCTGCTCGGGGATGCCCAGCTGTACTTTCTCGCCGCCGATCTCCATCGTGTTGTCCTCCTGCTTGGCTGCCGTCAGGCGCGTCTCGATGAAGCCGAACGCCACCGCGTTGACGTTCACCTTGAACTGGCCCCACTCCTTCGCCAGCGTCTTCGTCAGGCCCGTCACGCCGGCCTTGGCGCTTGAGTAGTTCGCCTGGCCCGCGTTGCCCATCGTGCCCGAGATCGAGCTGACGTTGACGATCTTGCGGAACACCTCCTGGCCTTCCTCGCGCTCCTTCTTGGCCGGCTCGCGCAGATGCGGCGCGGCGGCGCGGATCACCTTGAAGGGCACCACTAGGTGGATGTCCAGCATCGCCTGGAACTGCTCGTCGCTCATCTTGTGGATCGGCGCGTCTACCGTGTAGCCGGCGTTGTTGACGATGATGTCGATCTTCCCGAAGGAATCGATCGCCTTCGCCACCAGCTGGTCGGGTGCGTCACCCTTGGTGAGATCGCCCGCGAAGACTGCTGTCTCGCCGGTGATCTCTTGCGCTGCCTGCTCGGCGATGTCGCCGTCCAAGTCGTTGATGAGCACGCTTGCGCCTTGCGCTGCCAGCAGTTCGGCGGTGGCGCGTCCGATGCCTCTTGCCGAGCCTGTGACGATCGCGGACTTTCCGTCGAGAACTCCCATAGCCCTTGTCGCTCCTTGTCGATTGCAAAGGCCGCAGGTTATAGCGAGCCGCTCCGCCCGTGATTATCACGCCGAAGTCCTGCGTGTAGATGGCTCCTGCCTGGCCGTGGGCCATGGAGGTCGGGGGGTGCGGGGATACGCCTATGGCTGTGTCTCTGTAGCGCGCATTGAGGATGTTCGCCAGGTGTTCGGGGGAGTGCACCCAGGCTTCGACGATTGCCTGCGGCGTCGCCAGGCTCAGCGTGCCCCACGCGATGTTCTCGCCTACTTCGTAGCCGATGCGGTGGTTGTATACATAGCCGCTTGAGCGCAGCCGGTCCAGGGGGGTGTCGCCGCGTGGGCCGACGTGGTCGAAGTAGTCGCCGAAGGCCATGTCCTCGGTGTGGTGCTGGGCGGCTGTTTCGATGCGGGAGTTCTCGCGCAGGGGGTTCTCGCCGTGGCGTTCGCGCACCTGGTTGATGAGGCACTCCGTTGCCGTGCGGATGCGGTCCAGGTTGCCTGGGCGGGGGATGAGGGTTGCGTCGGGGCAGGGGCCTGCGGCCGCCGCGTTTAGCGGGGTCAGGAGACTCGGGGCGGCGCCGCAGGCGAGCAATGCCAGGGCAGCCGCTAGCGTCGGGCGGGCTCTTGCCACGCATGGGTGATCGGCGCGTTGGGCGTGGGCATGAGGGGGTTTTGCGACATTTGGACATATGTCGGAGTGATCCGGGTCAGTGATCAGGTGCGCAGCCCTTCACACGTCTTAGGGGATGGATGGCATCTGACGAGAAGGTCTCGCGCTCTTTGGCGCTGCCTGGTGTTCACCGCGCGTGACGGTCATGACCAGCGGTAGCGGGCTCCGGCGTCCCTGCTAGACGGGCGCTCATAACCGATTTGACTCAGCGGTCTCGGTATGCTAGAATAGTTCCGACTAGTAAAGTCAGCTTAACAGCGAGACCCGTTTGGCTCGCTACGGTCAGCGACGTCTCAAAGGGAGAAAGCCGATGCTCTTACGAGCGGGCAGTCCGGCAGTCCGAGATCGATGCAGGTGGCAGGGCTCTCATTGGGATGCACTCGAACCCTGGGTGGTCCCGGGAAGCGAGTCGTTTTGACTTTCCCGACCGACGGCCGATGCGCTTTTAAGCCCAGCAGAGGCAATCTACTACTGCAGCGGCGGTCACTTGGCTCGCTGTATGCCCGAAAGGCTCATAGGAAATAATAAAGTCAGGAGAAGAAAAATGAAACGCATGCGTCTTATGATGATGACCTTATTCGCAGTGCTTGCGGTGAGTGGGGTCGTGACATCGTCAGCAGCCGCCAATTTTTGTGGAATATCCGTAGGCAATAAGGGCAACTTTAACAGACGAACTCCCGATAACCCAACAGGTCCCTGTGAATTACCAGTGGGACTCGGGACCGGTAAGTACATCATCGTGGTGCCGCAGGGAGTGGTCATATCACCGACCGAACTCTGCATAGAAACCGGGGAAGCAAATATGGGAAATTACAACAATGCGCAGTGCACTGGTGCTGAAGTACCGAATTCGAGATGGACTAAGATATATAGTGCAGGTGCGCGCTGGCGGACCGAAGGAGTGTCACTTAAACAAGGCACGAAGCAACTAAAATTACAACTCAAAGGTAAAGCTGTTCTCACTGCCAAACCTGCCGTGGGAGAACCATTTGTAATCGAATGCAAAAACAGCATCTCAGAAGGGGCCGCGATCGAAGGTAACGGTGTGGGTGCAGGCCAAGACAAAGGTCGTCTCACCTTTACACAATGTGCTACTAGCATAGAAACGTGTAAAGTTGCAGAACCTATAACCACCAATCAAACGAAATCATATCTCGCATACTCAAAACAGGCGCAATCCAAAATTATCGATATCTTTGAACCACAGCAAGGGTCCAAATATGTCGAAGTTAAACTATCTGGCAAATGCGGTGCCCTCAGCATAGGCGCAAATCCGGTATCGGGAAAGGTCGCCGCTGAAGTCATTCCTGCCAATTCTGAAGGGCAAGAAGGCATGTTGAATTGGCCGGCAACGCCAATCAAAGAAGCCATACATGAAGGAGAAGAAGTAAAAGGACTGGAACTAAAACTCGCAACCCTGAGCTCTACGTTTGTCGCCACCTACGGCGCTAGACTAGCGACAGGAGAACGGTACGGCGCATTTGAAGAATAGGTAGGGCGTAGCAAAAAGGTGATCACGCGAACGGGAGGCCAAATTTCTCCTGGCCTTCCGTTCGCATACATCTTCAGATGCGTCAGTTAGGAACAGCCCTTGAGCATATCGAAAGAAGGATATAAAGTCATAGTATTATTGCCATTGTTCACAGATTGGTTTTGAAAAGAATAGTCCCTGGTAGGAAATCTATATCCTCCAGATGCATTGCTGTAGCGATAGTATCTATGTTGTCAGCATTGAGTGTGACTACGGGTGCTTTTGCGGCATGTCCAAATGAATCCGTCCCCGGTTTTCGTGCATTTCTTCCAGACTGCCGCGCTTATGAGCTGGTCAGTCCAGGGTACAAGGAGGGCTATCCTATATTCGTCGCCGGATTGGCAGAAAATGGATCTCAGATTCACGCAGAATCCTTTGGCAGCTTCGCGAACACCGAAAATACAAGCGTGTTCGGTCAGTCATATAGCATTGTGCGGACTAAAACTGGATGGGTAGCGTCGCCGCTCGATGCTCCATTTTCTCAATTCCCGAGCTATCGCGTGCAGGGGATGGGCTCAGACTTCCAGAGCAGCCTCTGGTTCGCCGACAAGCCGGGGCAGTTTTCCAGGGATGTCTACCTCGACCGTCCACCCGGCAGTCTGATCCGCATCGGACCTGGGGCTCCTCCCGGTGCGCTGAGGGGTGAATTGAGATATGTGGGAGCGTCGGACGACCTGCGTCACGTAATACTCCTCGACCACTCGCCGAATGGAGGGGAAGAAGATCGACTTTGGCCGGGTGATACCACTATTGGCGGGCGCCAGCCTTCGCTCTATGAATATGAAGGCACTGGCAACTCCGAACCGCGGCTTGTGGGCGTGAGTAATGTTGGAGTGCCAGCGAGCGTGGCAGACGGAAAGCTGATCAGCAATTGTGGCACAGCTCTCGGCAGTATTCCGGCTGGCGAGGCTTATAACGCTGTCTCGGCGAATGGGGATGCAGTCTTCTTTACAGCCGAAGCGTGTGGCGGCTTTCCTGCGGTCAACGAAGTATATGCGCGGATTGGAGGGAAAAGGACGGTCGCGATCTCCGAGCCTCCTCCGTCAGGGCCGGGCTGGGAATGTACGGGTGGCTGCGCAAGCGCCGAACATCGTCCGGGTGTGTTCGCCGGTGCCGCGCGGGATGGATCGAAGGTGTTCTTCATAACGAGCCAGCCTTTGGTGAATGGCGATGTCGACAATGGCTTCGACCTCTATGAGGCTGAAATCAGGGAAGGAGTCGTGGTCCGCCTGGTTCAGGTCTCGCATGGCGATGCCGATGACCCGACCCCCGGGTTGGGCGCCAATGTGCTTGGTGTGGCACGCGTCTCCGAAGACGGCTCACATGTCTATTTCGTTGCAGAAGGGGCCTTGACGGCCGCAAACCCGGAAGGGAAGGCGCCCATTGCCGGCGAGCCAAATCTGTACGTCGCCGTGAGAGCATGCGAGGATGGGACGGCGACCTGTGAAAGTCCGGTAGAACATATCTCGTTCATCGCGACTCTGTCGGCACAAGATGGAGAAGATTGGAGTCCTGTAGATGTACGGCCGGTGCAGGTGACGCCTCCCAACGGGCGTTTTTTGATATTTCAGAGCGCCTCCGATCTCACCGCTGATGAGGAAGGGCATGAAGAGGCAGGTCAGCTGTTTGAGTATGATGCGCGCACCAAGGTGCTCGTGCGAGTCTCCAGGGGCGAGCACGGCTATAACGAAGATGGCAATACCAAGACCTACTCGGCGACTATTCCCATCCAGTTTTACACTGGAAGTAAGCCTGAGGAACGTTTCACCCAGCTAGCTGTATCAGTCGATGGTTCGCGGGTATTTTTCTCAAGCTACGATGCTCTCACCTCGCAAGCGTTGGGTGGATTCAACAACGTATATGAGTATTACGGCGGAAAGGTTTCCTTGATTTCTGATGGTCACGATGTGTCAAGTGTCGAAGGGCGTCCCGCCACGCAGCTGATTGGAACTGATGAGTCGGGACGCGACGTGTTCTTTACGACTGCGGATAGCCTTGTGCCGCAGCCGGGTGACACTCTGACAGGCGTTTACGACGCGCGTAGCGAAGGTGGCTTTCCGCAGGTAGTCGAACCCGCGCAGTGTCTGGGTGCCTCATGTCGCAGCGGAAGCGGAACGCTGTTGCCTTCGGCCTCAGCAACGCCGTCGCCGGTGTCGGAAGGGGCGCGGCCTGAACCTGGCACCAGTCCTTCGGCGAAGCCCAAGGCAAAGGCCAAGACGGGCAAGAAGCACAATAGGAAGAAGGGCAAAGGGAAGAAGCGGCGGGCCAAGAAGACAACGGGAAGAAGGAAGTAGACGGTGCGCTTGGGAGTGACAGTGGCACGTGTCATGTGTCTCGGTGTCGTTACGCTAGCTGTGCTTGTCGGCGGGGTCGTCTTCGCAGTTGCCTTAGCAGCCGCGTCGCAGGATGCTGGCTGGGAAGTCTCGTCGGTTTCACAGCCGACGAGCTTCTCCCCAGACGACAATGTGAGATGCGCTCACAATGAATTTTGCGATCGATATATTGTGACGCTCACAAATGTAGGCAGCGAAGCGACAAACGGCGCTCCGGTGGTCGTCGCCGACACTGTCCCACAGGGTCTCAAGCCGTTTCGGCTGAAGGCCAAGAATCTTGAAACCGCCAGCGAAGCTGGCTGGGTGTGCGATCTGGCTGATACCACCTGCACGTATGAAGGCGCGGTTGCTGCGGGCGCGACATTGCTTGTCGAAGTGGAAGTGACTGTGGAAGGGTCTTTGACGGGAGGTACGGTCACGAACGCCGTGGCTGTAAGCGGAGGTGGCGCGCCGCCAGTATCCACCAATGCTCCGCTGACGATGCCAAACCCTGTTGGTGGGCCTGCGAGCGAATTTGGAATCGCCTCTTTTGGATTTGCGCCTCGCGATCTGCGTGGTGTACTGGACACGCAGGCCGATGATCATCCCTACGGCGTGACTGCAGCGGTTCATCTCAATACAACTGCCGCGATCCAGTCGGACGGTACGTATCTTCCTACCATTACAGCCAAGTCGCCCAAGGATCTAGTGGTCTATCTGCCGCTGGGCTTTATCGGTGACACGACCGCCATAGCGCGATGTACGGAGTTGCAGTTGATCGGGAATGGTAACTCGACTGAAACAGAATGTCCGGCAGACAGTCGCGTAGGGACAGACCTGCTGTTCATTGACAACACGGTTGCCAGCAGCCTTTCACCCCTGGGTGGCCAGACGGCTATATATAACATGGTGCCTGATGGTGGCTATCCAGCGCAGTTCGGTGTCAAGTTTGCCGGCGAGCCGGTGTCCATGTATGCCAGCTTGGTGTACACCAACTCTGGGTACGCGGTGCGTGTTGGCGCTCCGGGCATACCAACGACGGTCGCGGCCGAAGGCTTGGCACTGACGTTCTTCGGTGAACCCGGCAAGGCGGATGGCGATTCAAGCTCCTCAGAGGCTTTTGTCACGAACCCTGGTAATTGCAGTGCTGGTCCATTATATGCGAAGGCCGAAGCCGACTCATGGGTTTCCCCGGGGCACTGGGTGACGGGCGAATCCGTCGCCTACCCAAATATCACCGGCTGCAACCTCCTGCAGTTCGAACCTACCGTCGAAATGCACCCCGAAGTGACCCAGGCCGAAGAACCAACGGGCTATGAAATCAAGATCAAAGTTCCGCAGACCCCCGAGCAGTTCCCGATCCTGGCGACGCCGCAGCTGAAGAATGTGACGATGACGCTGCCCGAAGGCATGGCGATCGCCGCCGGCGGCGGGGAAGGCCTGACGGGCTGTGAAGCGACCGGGCCACACGGGATCGACATGCCGACGGGGGGCGGTACTCCGACCGAAGTCGGCGAAGGCGAAGCGCTTGGGCCGGATGGCATGACTCATCTCACGGCCGGCCATTGCCCGCAGTCTTCGCAGATCGGGACGGTGACACTACGGACGCCCGTGCTGGAAAAGCCCGTCGAAGGCCATCTCTACATCGCACGGCCCCAGTGCGGCGGCCCCGGCCAGTCACCTTGCACCCCGGCGGACGCCACCAACGGGCGTCTGTTCGGCCTCTATCTCGAAGCCGAAGGCAGCGGCGTAGTAGTGAAGCTGAGGGGAAGCGCTTCGGTGGACCCCACGACCGGACGGCTGACGGCAAGGTTCCTTGAAAACCCGCAGCTGCCCGTCAGTGAAGTGACGCTGAACATCGAAGGCGGCGCTCGCTCGCCGCTGTCCAACCCACGACAGTGCGGCGCGGCCATCACCAGCGGCGATCTCACCCCTTGGAGCTCTCCGATGACCCCCGATGCGCTCGTGACTAGTGCCTTCGAAGTGGACTGGGACGGCCACGGCGGCTCCTGTCCCGCGACACTGCCTTTCACCCCGGGCTTCACCGCCGGTGTCACCAACGTCCTGGCAGGCCGTTTCAGCACCTTCACCGCCACCGTCACGCGTGGCGACCGCCAGCAGGATCTGGCGAGGCTGCAGGTGACGACGCCTCCCGGGGTGCTCGGTCTGCTCTCCAAGGTGCCTCTCTGCGGGGAACCGCAGGCACAGGAAGGCACCTGCGGCGAAGCCAGCAAGATCGGCACCGTCTCCGTTGAGGCCGGACCGGGTCCCAGCCCCTTGGGGGTCAGGGGCCGTGTGTACCTCACCGGGCCCTATGGCGGTGCTCCCTTTGGTTTCTCCATCGTCGTGCCCGCGGTCGCCGGGCCGTTCAACCTTGGCAACGTCGTAGCTCGCGCGCGGATTGACGTCGATCCTCACACTGGTGCCATCACCGTCACCAGTGATGCTCTGCCACAGTTCCGCGACGGTGTGCCGCTGCGCATCCAGACTCTCAATGTGGCCATTGACCGTGAAGGGTTCATCTTTAATCCCACCAGCTGCACCGCCAAGCAGGTGACCGCGAGGCTCGACGCCGAGCAGGGTGCTTCAGCGAGCCTCAGCGTGCCCTTTGCCGTCGAAGGCTGCAAGAACCTGCCTTTCAAGCCTTCCTTCAAGGTATCCACGCAGGGTGGTACTAGCAAGAAGAATGGCGCGTCTTTGGACGTGAAGATCGGCTATGCCTCGGGACAGGCGAATATCGGCAAGGCCCAGGTGTCCTTGCCTAAGCAGTTGCCTGCACGACTCACCACGCTGCAGCAGGCCTGCCCGGAAGCGACCTTTGCGCAGAATCCCGCGAGCTGCCCGCCCGGGTCCGATGTGGGCTTCGCCAAGGTCGTGACGCCTGTCCTCAACGAACCGCTCACCGGGCCGGCCTATGTGGTGTCTCACGGTGGCGCCGCCTTCCCGGATCTCGTCGTCATCCTTCAGGCTCAGGGTGTGCGCCTTGATCTCGTCGGCAACACCAGCATCAAGAAGGGCATCACCACCAGCACCTTCGCCTCGGCTCCCGACGCGCCCATCTCGAGCTTCGAGCTGAGGTTGCCCGAGGGGCCTCACTCGGTTCTTGGGACCAACCTCCCGCCGCAGGCCAAGGGCAGCATGTGCGGTCAGAAGCTCGTCATGCCTACCACGCTCACGGGCCAGAACAGCGTACTCTTCAAGCAGAGCACCAAGATCTCCGTCACTGGGTGTCCTAAGGCCAAGAAAGCGAAGGCCCGCAAGGCCCGTCGTGCTGGGAGCGGGCGCTTTCACAGCTAGTCGAAGTCGACGAGCCCGAAGTCCGGCGGGGGTTGTCGCGTAGGGGCTGGACACCTGTTTTAGGCGCCATGCTTGATGATCTCTTGCGTGCTTGGGGCCAGGGACATCTTTCTTGCCGGCACCGGATCCTTCGCGCTTGAGATCGCCGACTGGGCGCAGGCGGCTGGTTGGCGCGTTGCTGGGCTCATCGAGCTGGTTGATCCGGTGCGCGTCGGGTCTACCGTTGATGGGCTGCTTGTGGTCGATCCTTCGGCGGCCGTTGCGGGGGAAGGGTGCGTTGCTGTTGCTTTGGGTGGGGGTCGGCGTGAGCACTGGTCGCGGCTTGAGCCTCATGGTTGGAGCCCTGCTTCGGTTGTGCATCCGCTTGCGCATCTCTCGGGGTCCGCACGCCTTGAGCCGGGGTGTGTCCTCGGGCCTGGGGTTGCCGTTGGGGCTCATACCGTTCTTGGGGCGCACACGCTTGTCTCGCGGGGTGCGCTCATTGGTCATCACAGTGCCCTCGGGGCCTACGTGACCGTCAATCCCGGGGCAAACATCGCGGGCAACGTCGTGATTGGGGAGCGCGCTTTCATTGGCATGGGAGCGATCGTTGTCAACAACGCTTCCGTTGGCGAGGGGGCGACCGTCGCTGCCGGGAGCCTTGTCTTGAAGGATGTC
>CAVUOP010000005.1:0-76196 GCA_963743165.1 uncultured Solirubrobacterales bacterium | reverse complement strand
TCGTCACCGTATTGCCATACGCATCCTTCGCGGTGACCGTCAGATTGTCCGCCACCCCCGCCGTCGGGGTGACGCTCGCAGCGCTCAACGTAAGGCTTGACGCGGCAGCTGGACCCACTGTGACCGCCAGGCCCGCGCCATTGCTGAGCGTCCCATCCGTAACGGTCACGCTCACCGCCTCCGCCTTATACAACGTCATCACACCGTTACTCGCACCCGCCACCGTCGCCACGCCGCTCGTGAACGTGATCGCCGTCGCCGTGCCAACGCTCGTCGCCACCCCCGAGCCATCCGCCACCGTCGGCGTGAACGCACCAATCACATGCGGCCCCCCAAACGTCAAATTATGCGAGCCCGTATAGCTCGTAATCGTATTCCCATACGCATCCTTCGCCGTGATCGTGAGACTGTCGCTTGCACCCGCCGTCGGCGTGACCGTCGCTGCCGCCAGCCCCAGGTTCGAAGCCGCCGCAACGCTAACGGTGATCGACAGGCCGGCCCCGTTCGTAACCGCGCCAGAGGCCACTGTGACGCTCGCCGTTTCCGCCTTGTACAGCCTCATCACCCCGTTATTCGCACCCGCCACAGTCGCGATACCGTTCGTGAACGTGATCGCCTCCGCGGTCCCAAAGTTTGTCGCCACACCCGTGCCGCTGCTTACCGTCGGATGATTCCCACCAACGCTTGTCCCCGCGCCGCCAAACGTCAGGTTGTGCGAGCCCGTGTAGGTCACGGCTATGTTGCCGAACGCATCCAGCGCAGTGATCGTCAGGTTATCCGCTTCACCCGCCGTCACCGCAGTACTGGCCGCCGTCATCGAAAAGCTCGCCGCGGCCGCAGCGGCCACCGTAACCGACAGCCCAGTGCCATTGTTCAGCGTGCCATCCGTCACCGTCACCAGCGCCGCTTCGGGCTTGTAGAGCTTCATCACGCCATTGTTGGCGCCCGCCACCGTCGCCACGCCACTGGTGAACGAGATCGCCGTCGCCGTACCGAAATTCGTCACCACACCCGTGCTGCTCGACACCGTCGGATGCGTACCCGTCGGACCATTAGCAGCACCTTCAAACGTCAAATTGTGCAAGCCCGCATAACTCGTCACCGTATTGCCATACGCATCCTTCGCGGTGACCGTCAGATTGTCCGCCACCCCCGCCGTCGGGGTGACGCTCGCAGCGCTCAACGCCAGGCTTGACGCCGCCGCCGGACCCACCGTCACCGCCAAGCCTGCACCATTACTGAGCGTGCCATCGGTGACCGTCACGCTCACCGCCTCAGCCTTATACAACGTCATCACACCGTTGCTCGCACCTGAGACCGTCGCCACGCCGTTCGTGAACGTGATCGCCGTCGCCGTGCCAACGCTCGTCGCCACCCCTGAACCATCCGCCACCGTCGGCGTGAACGCCCCAATCACATGCGGACCACCAAACGTCAAACTATGCGAACCCGCATAACTCGTAA
Source organism: uncultured Solirubrobacterales bacterium (assembly GCA_963743165.1). Lineage (GTDB taxonomy): Bacteria > Actinomycetota > Thermoleophilia > Solirubrobacterales > Solirubrobacteraceae > Palsa-744. Next base: position 74,732 of record CAVUOP010000005.1, on the reverse strand, counting down.
TCGTATTCCCATACGCATCCTTCGCCGTAATAGTCAGATTGTCGCTCGCGCCGGCCGTCGGCGTGACCGTTGCCGCCGCCAACCCCAGGCTCGACGCCGCCGCGACTCCCACCGTCACCGACAGTCCAGCCCCATTCGTGACCGCGCCAGCCGCCACCGTCACGCTCGCCGTTTCCGCTTTATACAGCCGCATCACGCCGTTATTTGCGCCCGCCACCGTCGCCACGCCATTCGTGAACGTGATCGCCGTCGCCGTCCCAAAGTTCGTCGCCACACCCGCACTGGTGCTCACCGTCGGGTGGTTGCCACCCACACTCGTCCCCGCACCCCCAAACGTCAAGCTGTGCGAGCCGACATATGTGATGGCGATGTTGCCGAACGCATCCAGCGCGGTGATCGTGAGGTTGTCGGCTTCACCCGCAGTTGGGGCAGTGGACGCTGCTATCACCGAGAAACTGGCCGCGGCGGCCGCAGCCACCGTGACCGACAGGCCCGCACCGTTGCCGATGACGCCATCTGTCACCGTGACCAGCGCCGTTTCGGCCTTGTAAAGCTTCATCACGCCATTGTTGGCGCCCGCCACCGTCGCCACACCACTCACGAACGAGATCGCCGTCGCCGTGCCGAAGTTCGTCACAACGCCCGTGCTGCTCGACACCGTCGGATGCGTCCCCGTCGGACCATTCGCAGCACCTTCAAACGTCAGATTGTGCAGACCCGCGTAGGTGGCGACCGTGTTGCCGCCTTCGTCCTTGGCGGTGATCGTCAGGTTGTCGGCCACCCCCGCGGTCGGCGTCGTCGTCGCTGCGCTCACCACCAGATGCGTGGCGGGGCCAAAGGTGACCACAGCCGTTTTGTTAGTGCTGGTCGCGGTCCACGAGCGCCACACGGCCGTGACCGTATAGTTGTGCGTGGCGACCGAGACCCCCGTATCCGTGCAGCTCGTCACCGTCGAGCTGGACGTGGAGCTTGGGCAGTTGCCTTCCGGCGCCCCGCCGTCGCGGCTGACGTAGTAGGAGACCGTCCCCGGACCGGGTGCGCTGACGGCGCTCCAGGTGAGCGCGACTGTGCCCGCTCCCGGCGTGGCTGAGGGGATCGTTGGTGCCGCGAGCGCCGCGACGCCCCCAGCTGCGTTGCCTGTGCCGGTCGTTGTGAAATACGCCCCGGCGCCCGACGCGACGGCGAGCACCACGACGACCGACAGGCCCCAACGGGAAAATGTCATGTTTGTCAGGCGCCTCATGAGTGTGAATTCCCGCTGAAACTGAGCGTAAAGCGCGCGTTCTTGCACGCATCTTGGTTGACCGGCAGGTTCACCAGCTGAATCGTCGGGGCGGCCCGACCTTGCGCCGGCAGCGTGACCGAGCCGTGGGCCTGCACTTCGACCGGGGTTGCGCCGGACAGGTCCGACTGGACGACGCTGATGTTTCCGTCGCTCGCGCAACCGGCCGGGCCGCCCGAGACGGTGACGATCACGCTCGTCACAAAGATGGCAACGTCACCGAGGTTGGTGAGAGTGAGAGGAATCGTCCGCGGGGCGGCTCCTGGATACAGCGGTTCAATTGCGTTTTCACCGGCGCTGATGGAAAAGCCTTCTGGGCTCGGAGGCATCGGGTCTGGTTCGGCCGGACCCGATGGCGTTGGACCCGGTTTCACCGACCCCTGCGCCGAGGGCAATTCCATGGCGCCCGCCGGCGCGGCCACGACCAGCCAGTTGTAACGCGCGGAACGGCTCGGAGCTCCGGTCGCCCCGGGCGCGGCAACCACGCGCACCCGGAAGCTGTGCAGCCCCAAACTCAGCCCGCGATAGACGTGTTTGCCTCGACCCACCGGGCCCGGCAGGCCAGGATGGTGCGCGCAGGGCTTGAACGGCACCCCGTCCAGCGAGCATTGGAAGCTCACGCCGGGCCCGCTGTCGGTGTAGTGGAACTTTGCTGTGCCCAGTGATGTCTGCTTGGCAGGCGCCACGACGATCAAAGGCGTCGGCAGCCGCGCACTACTCGCGCGCGCGTTAAGCGCGTAGACCGAATAGGCGCCGCTGGCAAGCAGGCCAACGGCGCCAAGCAACGCCAGGCAGATCTTTGCCCTCGCGCTCATGGCTGTTCCGATCCGGCACGTACCACGCGGCAGATGGCCCGATCTAGTTGCTCGTGAGGTTCAACGTCAGCGTGGCACCTTGACAAGCGTCCTGGTTCACACCTGTTTCGTTCATCGCGAGCGTCCCTGTCGCCGTTACGGTCTGGCCGTTTCCGGAGGGGAAGCTCTGGTTGGAGGTGACATCGGGCATTGTGAAGTCAGGGTTGCCTCCGGTTATCAGCGTGCTGCAACCGCTGTGACCGGCGTCGGGCGTGATACTCGCCAGATGGACCTTGTTGACGAGCTGAGTCGCGGGCGAGGGGTTGTCGAGCGTGAAGCTCACCGTCGAGGATCCGCCCGGATAGAGCGAGCTCGCGACCGTGCCATGTAGCGTCAGATTCGCGCCGGTTCCGACCGTGGCCGTGCCCGTGCCGCTGCCCGAGCTTGTGAAATAAGCCACAGCGACACCAGCTATTGCGAGGACTCCAATTCCGACCAAAATCACTCTTTTTATGGTATGCTGATACATAGAACTATTCCTTTGGGAAATTGGGCATGTTCTCCTGGGCTTTGACGAAACCAGCGGTTCTCCTGCCTAACTGGCATGAATGCGGAACCTCGGAGATGGAGCACTAGGGGCCTTCGATGGCCCCAGGAAAGCCAGGGCTTGCTTAGCCTGCGCCCGAGCCCGTCTGGCGCAACAGCGCCCCGGTGGTGCTCTCAAGGATCCGGCGCCAGGCGCTGACCTCTTCCTGCTCGGACTCGAAGTGCTCCACCACATTGCGTACACGCGTAGCGGAGATCTCGATGCCATGACGCGCGCAGGTCTCTTTGTAGCGCTCGTACTCCCCCGCCAGGTGATAGGTCACCGACTGGAAGCCATGACGCGCGATCTCGATGCGCGAGGTGAAGTTCATCATCGACGTTCTGGAACATCAGCTCATCCGTAGGCGCCGGCTCGACCAGCAGGATATCCACGCCGGGGTAGCGCTCCTCCCAGCGACTGGCCATCTCGTGCAGACGCTGATAGGCCAGCATCTTGAAGGCCTGATAGCCGATCTGCGGGAAGCCCATGTCCGAGACGCGCCTTGGGCGGCTGCCGCGTAGCGTGCGCACCTGCTCGGAGAAGTCGTTCACGTAAGGCACCAGCGGGTTGACCACAACCACCAGCTTGGCTCCCGCTTCGACCGCGATGTCGAGGTTGGTCGTCGACACGAGACCGCCGTCCACCAGCTCGCGGCCCTTGACCATCACGGGCGCGTAGACCATCGGCAGCGCGCCCGAAGCGCGCACCGCCGTGGAGATCGGCACGTCCTGGTGCTCCTTGCTGCCGAACACCACCCGCTCGCAGGTATCCAGGTCGGTAGCCGTCAGGTACAGCTCGCACTCCAATTCGCGGAAGTCGTTGGTGCGATCCGGGTCGCCCAGCACGCGGCGCAGGTAGCGCTCGATGCCTGCGCCGTTGTAGAGGCCCGAGGGCAGACCCTCCGCCAGTCCGCCGACGAGGTCCATCAGCGATACCTGGCCCAGCTGGCGCACGAACTGCCGTCCCAGCTTCGCCGCGTGCAGCGGCATCAGCGCACCCTTGCGCGCCAGCTCACCCGCGTTCAAGCGCAGCAGATCGCCCAGGTTGATGTCTCTGAATGGCAGCGGCCCCTGGTGCGTGACCACCCGCATCATCTCCTCGGGGGTCACTCCGTTGGCGCACAGCGAGGCGATGAAGGCGCCGGCTGAGGTGCCCACGTAGATGTCGAACTGGTTGATCGTGCGGTTGACCCACAAGAGGTCCAGCGCGCGCAGCGCCCCGATCTCATACACCCCGCCCGTGAAGCCTCCACCGCCCAGCACCAGCGCGGTCTTCTCGCGTTTGCCGCGACGCTTGCGCGGCAGTGCCGGCGCCTTGCCTTCGGCGCCCACAACCCTCCCGGGCCTCCCCGAGCGCGTTGCCGCCCTGTTGCGGCCTGACGGTTCCAGCTTGACAACCTTGCCCATCCACGGTTCATTTTAGGGTTCCTTGCAGCGTCTCGGACTTCCCCCGCTCCCCACGCTCCCTCGGCGGCTCGCGCTGCTGTGCGCTTTTGCGCTGCTCACGCTGGCTTTCTGCGGCCGCGCGCAGGCAGCTGTGGCGAGGCCCGCGGCGAGCACGGCGAGCCGGCAAGGCATCGCGGGCAGCACGGCGAGCACGGCCCCGAGCGCCGGCACGCTGGCTCTGCAATCGCTGCTGGGACGTGAGATGCACCTCGCCGGGTCTCACTCCGGGGCCTACGTCTACGACCTCTCCACCCACACCCCACTGTTCGCCGCCAACTCCACGCATGCCGCGCCGCCGGCCAGCGTGGAGAAGCTCTACACCTCTACCACCGCCTTGCTGCTGCTCGGCCCCGAAGCTCATCTGAACACAACCGTGCTCGGCGCCGGGCAGCTCGACGCCGAAGGCACCTGGCAGGGCAACCTCTATCTGCGCGGGGGTGGCGACCCCACCTTCGGCTCGACCTCCTTCATCCGCTCCCTCTACGGGGGCCAGGGGGCCTCCGTGAGCACACTTGCCCAGCAGCTCGCGGCGGACGGCATCAGGCGCGTCGAAGGCTCGGTGGTCGGCGATGAGTCCTTCCTGGACTCGCTGCGCGGCGGCCCCACCACCGGTTATGCCCAGGACCCCGAAGTGGAGGGCACCCTCAGCGGGCTTGCCTTCAACCGCGGCGAAGTGGGCCATCAGCACGGCGCTCACGCGCCCGCCGCCTACGCCGCGCAGCAGCTGCAGAGCGCTCTGCATGCCCTGCACATCCCCGTCAGCGAAGGCTTCGCCGCCGGTCCCATACCCCTCAGCGGCACGCAGCAGCTGGCCGTCGTGCAGTCGCCCCCGCTCGCCACGCTGCTCGGGCTGATGGATCGCGCCTCGGATAACTTCTTCGCCGAGACGCTCGTCAAGGATCTCGGGGCTCTGTTCGGCGGCGCCGGCACGACGGCTGCCGGGGCCAAGGTCGTGCGCACCACCATGGCCCAGCGCCTTGGCATCAAGCCCACCGTGTTTGACGGCTCCGGCCTGTCGCACTCCGATCGCACCACGCCGCTCGCCGTCGCCTCGCTGCTCGTCGCCCTCTCCGGCACGCAGCTCGGCACCATCCTGCAGTCCGATCTGGCGGTCGCTGGGCGCAGCGGCACGCTCATCCGGCGCATGCGCGGCACCACCGCCTCCGGGCGCTGTCAGGCCAAGACGGGGACCCTCAACGGTGTCTCCAACCTCGCCGGTTGGTGTGAGTCGCTCAGCGGTCACACGCTCGCTTTCTGCTTCCTGATCGACGGCAAGAGCGAACTACTGGCCCACCACCTGCAGGACAGCATGGCAATTGCGCTCTCGCGTTACGCGCCTTGAACGCATAACGCAACCCACACGCCGGAGGTCGTCAGACCGGAGGCTCTCCCAACAATTTCCGCAACTGCGCTTCATCGAGCAGTGGCACCATCAGGCGCTTGGCCTTCGTCAGCTTCGTGCCCGCGCTCTCGCCCGCCACGAGGTAGTCGGTCTTCTTCGACACCGCGCTCGTCACGCGCCCGCCCGCGGCCTGGATGCGCTCGGTGGCCTCCTCGCGCGACCAGTGGGGCAGGGTGCCGGTCAGCACCACCGCCTTGCCGGCCAGCGGGCCCTTGGTCGGGGCCGGGCCCTCCTCGCGCAGGCGCAGGCCGACCTCCTTGAGGTCCGCGATCAGCTTGCGCATGCGCTCGTCGTCGAGCTGGCTGCGGATCAGCTGCGCCATCTTCTCGCCTACCCCCGGGGTTTCCGCGATCTCCTCCGGCGTGGCCTTCAGCAGCACCTCGATGTCGCGGAAGCGCTGCGCCAGGTTGCGGCCGGTGACCTCCCCCACCTCCTCGATCCCCAGCGCGAACAGCACGCGTCCGAAGGGGCGGCGCTTGGAGGTCTCGATGGCGTCCAGCAGGTTGTTCACCGACAGCTCCGCAAAGCCCTCCAGCTCGAGCAGGCGCTCCGTGTTGTCCTTCAGGCGGTAGTAATCGGCGGCCGTGCGCACCAGCTCCTGCTGCTGCAGCAGCGCCACCTGCTTCTCGCCCAGGCCATCGATATCCATCGCGCCGCGCGAGACGAAGTGCTTCAGCAGCTGCCACGCGCGCTCGGGGCAGTCGCGGTTGGGGCAGGTCGTGAACACCCCCTCCTGGGGCTTGACCGTCTTGGTGTTGCAGAAGGGACAGCGCGCCGGCGGGCGCGTGGGGGGCGGTCGCTTGGCGTGCTCGGCCACATGCGGCGCCGGGCTGATCACCTGCGGGATCACGTCGCCCGCGCGCAGCACGATCACGTCCTCGCCGGCTCTGATGTCCTTGCGGCGGATGTCCTCCTCGTTGTGCAGCGTCGCCAGCTTGATCGTTACGCCGCCGACCGTCACCGGCGCCAGCATCGCGTAGGGGCGCAGGTCGCCGAACTTGCCCACGTTCCACATCACCTTTTCGAGTTTTGTGACGGCAGTCGTGGGGGCAAACTTCCATGCCACGGCCCAGCGCGGGTCGCGGCCCACCGAGCCGAGGCGGCGCTGCAAGGCCAGGTCGTTGACCTTGATCACCACGCCGTCGATCTCGAAGTCCAGCTCGCCGCGGCGCTGCTCCCACTGCTTGCACTGCGCGATCACCTCATCCTCGCCGTCGAGCACGCGGATGTCGCGGTTGACCTTGAAGCCGCGTTCCTGCAGCCACTGCAGACCTTCGGCGTGGGCTTTGAATGACAGGCCTTGCGCCACGCCGACCTGGTAACACCACATCGACAGCGGCCGCTCCTTGGCTAGCGCCGGGTCGAGCTGCCTTACCGTCCCCGCGGCTGAGTTGCGCGGGTTCATGAAGGTGCTCTGCCCGGCCTCCGCGCGGCGCTCGTTCAGCGCCGTGAAGTCCTTCAGCGACATATACACCTCGCCGCGCACCTCCAGCAGCGGCGGCGCGCCCTCCACGTGCAGCGGGATCGCGCCGATCGTGCGCAGGTTGTGCGTTATGTCCTCACCGATCTCGCCATCGCCGCGCGTGGCCCCGCGCTCCAGCACGCCGTCGCGGTAGATCAGGCTGATCGCCAGACCATCGATCTTCGGCTCCACCACGAACTGAAAGCGCGGCTGCGCGATCCCCTCGCGTGCCAGGTGGTTGCGCATCCGCTCCACCCATGCCCGCATCTCCTGCTCGCTGCGCACGTTGTCCAGCGACAGCATCGGCTCCAGGTGCGCCACCTTTTCGAGCTTGCTCACCGGCTGCGGGGCCACGCGCTGCGTCGGGCTCTCGGGGGTCAAGAGCTCCGGGTGCTCTTCCTCCAGCTGGCGCAGCTCTCTGTACAGCGCGTCGTACTTCTCATCGCTGACCGTTGGGTCATCGAGGACGTAGTAGCGATAGGCGTGCTGCTCGACCTCCTCGCGCAGCTCCGTCACGCGCTCGGCCGGGGGCCGGGACGGAGACGGGGACGCGGGGGAGCCCTGCTCCTGCCTCGGGCTCATAGAGCCTCTTGATCAACCGCCAACGGCTCCAGCAGCCCTGCCAGGTCAAAGCTCCCTAGGGCATCCAGGCCCGGGTGATCGGTGAGGTCGAAGTGGATCGGCGTCACCGCCACCCTGCCCGCGGCCACAGCCGCAAGGTCGGTGCCCGGCAGGTCGTGGAAGCCGGGATCATCGCCATAGACCCAATAACGACGGCGCGTAGGTGGGCCGGCCTCCTCGGTCGCCAGCTTGAGCTCGTCGCGGTAGATGCGCTTGCCCAGCTTCGTCACCTCCACCCCACCAGGCTCGCCCGCGGGGACGTTGACGTTCAGCAGTGTGCCCGGGCGCAAGGGGATGTCTGCCAGGCTGGCCACCAGCCGCGCCGTGAAGCTCGCCGCCACATCGAACTGAAAGCCGCCGTGGAAGCGGAAGTCCATCGCGCGCGCGCCCGACTGCTGGGAGACCGCTATCGCCGGCAGCCCCAGCACGACGCCCTCAAGCGCCGCCGCCACGGTGCCCGAGTAGGTGATGTCATCCCCTAGGTTGGAGCCGTGGTTGATGCCTGCCACCACCACGTCGGCCTTGAAGCCGTCGATCGCGCCGAGGCTCGCCAGACGCACGCAGTCCACGGGCGTGCCATCCGTGGCGTAGCCCACGGTGCCATCGGCGAAGGGCACCTCCGCTACCCACAGCGGCCGGCGGGTCGTGATCGAACGGGCCATCGCCGAGCGGTTGCCATCGGGGGCGATCGTCTCCAGGCGGATGTCCGGCAGCTCCGCCAGCGCGGCGCGCAGGGCCTGAATGCCCTCCGCCTCGATCCCGTCGTCGTTTGTCAGCAGTACGTTCAGCATCTGTGCATCCCAGCATAGGGGCCGGCCCCTATGGGGGGCGGGGCCGATGAAAGGGCGAGGCCGATGAAAGGGCGCGGCCGATGAGCGCGGGCCGGAGGCATGTCGGGGCCGGAGGCATGTCGGGGCCGCGGGCATGTCAGGGGCCGTGAGCAGGCTGGTCGATTTGGTAAACGAAATGTAAAGCAGAAGGACGGGGGTCTCTATTTTTTCGACCGTATAACCATTGCATTGCAGACCAAAAAAATGTACACCCCATCTCCCCCCTTTATCTAGCCAGAGGCGTCATCCCCAGAGGCATGGCCCTTAGACACGTCATCTCCGTAGGCAACCGAGGCCAGCGCCAGGCCATGCGGCGGAGCCGTCGGTCCGGCCTCGCAGCGAGGGCGCCCCGTGAGCAGGCACACGAAGTCATCCAGCGAGCTGCGCCCGGAGGCGACCTCCAACATCGAACCGACGATGACGCGGTTCATGTGGCGCATGAACGTGTCGGCCTCAATCCAGAACTCAAGCAGATCGCCATCTGACTGCCACTGTGCACTCAGCACATCGCGCACGAAGCGCACGTGGTCGGTCTCAGTGGGAGTGAAGGCGGTGAAGTCGTGCCGACCAATGAGCGCCTTGGCGCACGCATCAAGAGCATCGCGGTCAAGACGGCGAGGCCACCACAAGGCAGTGCCACGCATGAGCACGCCGCGCGTGCGGCGGGTGAGGATGCGATAGCAGTAGGTCCTGCTGAGGGCGCTGCGACGCGCGTCCCATCCCTCCGGGGCCGGTTCGGAGCTGAGCACCGCCACGTCATCGGGCAGCAGCGTGTTGAGCCGCGTCGGATCGAGCGCCTCATGCGCATAGCCGGCCACCTGTTCCCAGGCATGCACCCCACGATCGGTGCGACCGGCAACAGTCAGCGTCAAAGGCTCGCCCAGAATGGTCTGCAGGACCCGCTCCAACTCCTCCTCCACGCTGCGCAACCCAGGCTGACGCGCCCAGCCGGCAAAGTTGGTGCCGTCGTATTCGAGCTTGAGCTTGGTGACCATAATGGCGGCCATGCTATGGCCCGCCCCACCGTCGCGGCAGGCGGCCCCGCCGCGATTCAGACCAGCTCTAGGAAGACCATCTCGGTCGCGTCAGAGCGACGCGGCCCGAGCTTGAGGATGCGCGTGTAGCCCCCGGGACGATCCTTGTAACGGGGGGCCACCTCCTCGAACAAGCGGTAGACGGCGAACTTGTCCTGCGAGAGAGCCGAGAGCGCCTGACGACGCGCGTGCAGGTCCCCACGCTTACCGAGCGTGATGAGCTTCTCAAGCTCAGGCTTGACCGCCTTGGCCTTGGCCTCGGTGGTCGTGATGCGCTCGTGCTCGAGAACCTCCTTCATGAGGTTCATGAGCAACGCCTTGCGATGCGAGGCCGAGCGGCTGAGCTTGTTGCGGGTCTTCTGGTGTCTCATGGCGAAGGTGGAGTCTAGCTCTCCGGCGTTCAGTCCTGGCGCCGCTCAGTCCTGACGCAGCGACATGCCGCGCGCTTCAAGCGTCTCGATGACCTCATCGATCGACTTTTTGCCGAAGTTAGGGATCGCGTTGAGCTCACCCTCGGACTTGGAGATGAGATCGCCGACGGTCTGGATGCCGGCACGCTTGAGGCAGTTGTAAGAGCGCACACCCAGCTCAAGCTCCTCGATGAGAATGCCGTACTCCTCACCCTGCAAGGCACCTGCGGGCGCACCCGGCCCGCCAACGGCAAGCCCATGCCCGTCAAGCTGACCGCCCGGTGAGGCACGCAGCTCCTGGATACGGTCGGCATCAGTGAAGATCGCCAGCTGGGAGATCAGAAGCTCAGCCGCCTCGCGCAAAGCGGCCTGCGGCTCAATCGAGCCGTCGGTCTCGATGTCCAAGGTGAGCTTGTCGAAGTCGGTCTTCTGCCCGACGCGAGCCTGCTCGACGGCGTAGGCAACGCGGCGCACAGGCGAGAAGATGGAGTCGATCGGGATCACGCCAATCGGCTGATCGGGCGACTTGTTCTCCTCGGCCGGACGGTAGCCACGGCCGCGACCAATAGTCATGTACAGCTCTAGCTTGGTCTTCTTCTCCAGGGTGGCGATGTGCACGTCAGGGTTAAGAATCTCAACGCCGGCAGGCAGATCGATGTCCTTGGCGGTGATGTCGCCGGGACCGGTGACGACGAGCGGAGCCTCGACCTCGGTGGCGTCGGAGTGCATGCGGCAGACGACACCCTTGAGGTTGAGAACGATGTCGGTGACATCCTCCTTGACACCAGAGATGGTGGAGAACTCATGCGCCACCCCCTCGATGCGCACGCTGGTGACGGCGGCGCCGGCCAGCGAAGAAAGCAAAACGCGACGCAGCGAGTTGCCGAAGGTGTAGCCGAAGCCTCGATCGAGCGGCTCGATGATGAAGGTACCGCGGTTGTGCTCCACGGACTCGCTTGAGATGCGGGGGATTTGGAAGTCGAGCATCAAGGTCCTAACGTCGTTGGGGTGTCCTCCCGGCGCCTTGAGGCACCGGCTCCTGGGGCGCCGCGACCCAGGAGTCGCAGCGTGGCAAAACTTGCGCTACTTACTTCGAGTACAGCTCGACGATGAGCTGCTCCTGCACCGGCGCGGCAACCTCGCGGCGCTCCGGCCTGCGCAGCACCTTGGCCGTGAGCGACTCGTGATCGGCCTGTAGCCACGCGGGAATCTGTCCGGTGAGCTCCGTGGCGTCCCTGACCACCTGCGTGGCGGGCGTCTCGGCCTTGATGGCGATGATCTCGCCAGGGCGCACCTGATAGCTGGGGATGTTGACGCGCTTGCCGTTGATGGTCCAGTGTCCGTGGAGGATCAGCTGGCGAGCCTGACGGCGCGAGGCGGCGAAGCCGAGGCGCACGAGCACGTTGTCAAAGCGGCACTCCAAGAGCGCGAGCAGGTTCTCGCCGGTGATGCCGGGCTGGCGCGAGGCCTTTTCGTAGTAGCCGTGGAACTGCTTCTCGAGCACGCCGTAGTAGCGACGGGCCTTCTGCTTCTCGCGCAGCTGCAGGCGGTACTCGCTCTGCTTCTGGCGTCCGCGACCGTGCTCACCGGGCGGGTAGGCGCGGCGCTCGACGCCACACTTGTCGGTCAGGCAGCGCTCACCCTTGAGGAACAGCTTCTGTCCCTCACGTCGGCACTGCTTGCACTGGGGGCTTGTGTCTCTGGCCATCGGTTTGTTGTTCTCGTTCTCGTCTTGGTTTGGAGGAGGGGTGGGGCCGCGCTGCCTATACCCGGCGGCGCTTACGGGGGCGACAGCCGTTGTGCGCCTGAGGCGTTACGTCCTTGACACCTGTGACCTCTAGGCCGGCAGCCTGCAGCGAGCGAATCGCGGTCTCGCGTCCCGAGCCGGGGCCCTTGACGTAGACCTCGACCTTCTGCAGACCCTGCTCGATGCCCTTGCGGGCGGCCGCGTCGGCGGTGACCTGGGCGGCGAAAGGGGTGGACTTGCGCGAGCCCTTGAAGCCGGCGCCGCCGGCGGACTCCCAGGCAATGACGTTGCCCTGAGTGTCGGTGAGCGAGACGATGGTGTTGTTGAAAGAAGTCTTGATGTGGGCCTGCCCAATGGGAATGTTCTTCTTGGGCTTGCGCCGGCCGCGGGCGCGCTTGGGAGCAGGAGGCACTACTTCTTACCTGCCTTCTTCTTACCGGCGACCTGCATGCGCTTGGGGCCCTTGCGGGTGCGGGCATTGGTCTTGGTTTTCTGACCTCTCACGGGCAGGCCGCGACGGTGGCGCAGGCCGCGGTAGCAGCCGATCTCCTGCAGGCGCTTGATGTCCTGGGAGCGTTCGCGGCGCAGATCGCCCTCGACGGTGAGGTTGCGGTCGATGGCGTCGCGCAGCTTTGAGACCTCGTCCTCGGTGAGGTCGCGCACGTAGGTGTCAGGGCTGACCTTGACTTCGCTCAGAATCTTGTTGGCCTGCGAACGACCGATGCCAAAGATGTATGTAAGCCCGATCTCCGAGCGCTTGTTGAGGGGCAAGTTGACCCCAGCGATACGTGCCACCCAGCTACCCCTTAGCCCTGGCGCTGCTTATGACGCTTGTTCTGGCAGATGACGAGAACCGCGCCGTGGCGGCGGATGATCTTGCACTTCTCGCACATCGGCTTCACCGACGGTCTGACCTTCATAATCCCTTTCGGCTGGTCCAGCAACCCGGCTCTGGAGGCCGGGACGGCCGCCGCTACCAAGTCGTGGAGTTTGCTCACGAGCACCAAACGACGCGCCTGCGAGCAGGACAGTAGATGCTAGCAACTTCGCTCAGCCGTTGCCGGCCGCACCCTGTGCTACCGGCTCGCTGTCCGCAGCCTGCTCCTCGTCGCTCAGATGCCAGGGCGTCAGAACCCTGGGGCCCTGCGCGGTGATGGCCACGGTGAACTCGAAGTGGGCCGCCGGAGAATCGTCCTGGGAGAAGATCGCCCAGTTATCTCCCGCCATGCGCACGGCAGGCCGCCCGGCCGTGGTCATGGGCTCGATCGCCAGCACCATGCCCTCCTCCAGGCGAGGCCCCTTGCCGGGGCGACCATAGTTGGGCACCTGCGGATCCTCGTGCATGTTGCGCCCCACGCCGTGCCCGACGAGCGAGCGCACAACCGAGAGGTTCGCGCCCTCGGCCACCTTCTGGATGGCATGCGAGATGTCGCCGACGCGGTTGCCGACGGTGCACTGGGCGACACCGGCGTAGAGCGCCTCGCGCGTGTAGCGCAGCAGGTTCTCGCTCACCGCGTCGATGTCTCCGACGGGAAAGGTGCGCGCTGCGTCGGCCACCCAGCCGTCGAAGGTGACGCCGACGTCGATCGAGATGATGTCTCCGCCCGCGAGGCGATAGCGCCCGGGGATGCCATGCACGACCATGGCGTTGGGCGAGGCGCAGATCGAGCCGGGGAAGCCGCGGTAGCCCTTGAAGGTAGGCGTGGCGCCGCGCGCGCGGATGAAGCGCTCGGCGGCCTGATCGAGCTCCTGGGTGCGCACGCCAGGGCGGATCTTGCCCTCCAGCATGTGCAGCGTGGCCACCAGGATCTCTCCGGCGGCCGCCATCTTGTCGATCTCCGCAGATGTCTTCTTGACAATCATTGAGTGAGCTTAGCTAGAGGCTAAAGCTTGTCCTCAAGCCTGAGCGTGGCAAGCGTGGCACGGATGTGATCGTTGACCTCGTTGGGCGGGCGACGGCCGTCGAAGCGGCGCAAGAGCCCCTCCTTCTCGTAGTAGTCGATCAAAGGCGCCGTCTGCGCGTGGTAGACCTCCAGGCGCTTGCGGATGGTCTGCTCATGATCGTCATCTCGTTGGATCAGGCGCGAGCCATCCTGATCGCAGATGCCCTCGTGCTTGGGGGGGTCAAACTCCAGGTGGTAGACGTGCCCGCTTTTGGTGCACACGCGGCGCCCACCGAGGCGGCGCACAACCTCGTCGTCTGAGACCTCGATCAGCAGCACGGCGAGCAACCTGCGCTCAAGCGTCGCCAGCGCCTCACCCAGCGCGTCAGCCTGCTGCTCGTTGCGCGGGAAGCCATCGAGCAGAAAGCCGTCGCGGGCGTCGGCGGCGCCGATGCGCACCATGATCATGCCGATGATGACCTCGTCGGGCACAAGCTCGCCGGCCTGCATGAAGCTCTGGGCCTGCTTGCCCAGCGCGGTGCCTTCGCTCACCTGCGCACGCAGCATGTCGCCGGTGGAGATGTGGGCTAGGGCGAAATCCTCCCGCAGACGCTCGGCCTGAGTGCCCTTGCCGGCCCCGGGGGGGCCCAGCAGAATGAGATTAAGCTCGGACAAGTGCCCGAGATTACTTCAAAAAGCCCTCGTAACTTCGCATCATCAACTGCGCCTCGAGCTGCTTCATGGTTTCCAATGCCACACCAATGACAATCAGTAGGGAAGTGCCGCCGAAGAAGAAGTTGGCATGAGTGCGCGCGATGAGGATGGTTGGCAGTGCGGCGACGGCCGCCAGGAAGAGCGCGCCAGGGAACGTGAGGCGAGCCAGAATGCGGTCGAGGAATTCGGCGGTAGGACGCCCAGGACGCACGCCCGGTATGAAGCCGCCGTATTTCTTCAGGTTGTCGGCCTGGTCCACGGGGTTGAAGGTGACGGCGGTGTAGAAGTAGGCGAAGATGATGATGAAGATCGACTCGCCCAGCACGTAGTGCCAGCCGTTAGGCGTGAAGAAGTCCGAGACGCCCTGAGCCCATTTGGTGTGGATCAGCTGGCCGACGGTGGGCGGGAAGGCCATGATGGAGGCGGCAAAGATGACGGGGATGACGCCGGCCATGTTGACGCGCAGCGGCAGATAGGTCTGCCCGCCCTCGGTCATGCGCCGGCCGATGACGCGCTTGGCGTACTGCACGGGGATGCGCCGCTGGCCCTCCTGTACGAAGACGATGCCGGCGACGACGGCGAGCACGATGAAAGGCATCATCACCTTGAAGACCTGATCCTGGCTGGTCCACCAGCTCTGGATGCCCGAAGGCAGGCGGGCGACGATCGAAGAAAAGATCAGCAGCGAGATGCCGTTGCCGATGCCACGCTGGGTGATGAGCTCGCCGATCCACATCAACAGCACGCAGCCGGCGGTGAGGCAGATGACGATCAGGAAGATGTGCGGCGCATCGAACTTGGTCACGACCGATTCCCCAGCCCCAGCCTGCAAGGAGTGGAAGAGGAAGACATAGCCAATGGACTGTGCGAAGGCTAGGCCCACAGTGAGGTAGCGCGTGTACTGGGTGATGCGCTGCTGACCCACCTCGCCTTCCTTGGAGAGCTTCTCAAGCGAAGGCACAACGACCTGCAGGAGCTGCAGGATGATGGAGGCGGTGATGTAGGGCATGATGCCCAGCGCGAAGAGCGCGATGCGCGAGAGGCCGCCGCCGCTGAAGAGGTTGAGGAAGCCAAGAATGTTGGAGCCCCCGAACTGCTTCTGGATGTTGTTGACCGCCGAGAGGTTCACGCCCGGCACGGGAATGTGCGAGCCGAAGCGGTAGATCAGCAGCATAAGCGCCGTGAAGCCGAGCTTCTTGCGGATGTCGGCGACCTGGAAGGCGCTGAGGATGGTGGCAAGCATGGATTTGGGCTGTGAGCCGGTGGCGGATGATCCGCCGGCATCCCGACCGGCTAGGGATTCTAGCCTCCGCGGGCCTTCAGCGCGAGGGGTCTCTCCTTAGGAGATCGGCTCGAGCACGACACAGCTGCCGCCCGCCGCCTCGATCTGCTCGCGCGCGCTGGCGCTGAAGGCGTGAGCGTGCACCGTGAGCTTCTTGCTCAGCTCGCCCTTGGCGAGGACCTTCACGGGGATGCCCTTGCGAGTGCCTAGGCCCTTGCCCACCATCAGCTCAAGCGTGACCTCGGTGCCCGCGTCGAAGCGCTCGCCAAGCGCGCCGATGTTGACGGCCTGCGTGTGCGTGCGGAAAGGCTCGAAAGGCATCGACTTCTTCATGTGCGGGCCGCGCAGCTTGCGCATGCGCATATGGATCGGCATCTGCCCACCCTCGAAGCGCGCCCTGCTCTTGGAACCTGAGCGTGAGCCATAGCCCTTCTGGCCGCGGCCGGAGGTCTTGCCGGTGCCCGAGCCTTCGCCGCGCCCGATGCGCTTGCGCGGGCGGCGGCTGCCGGGTGGCGGGGCCAGCGAGTGCAGACCGATGCGCTGCTCCTGCTCGGTGCTCTCCTCGGGGCCCTTACGCGGAGGGGTCTTCGCGGCGGGGCTCATTTGCCGGCCTCCCCGTCGCGTATCTCGACAAGGTGGCGTACGGCGTGCACCATGCCTCGTGCCTGCGGGCAGTCTTTGATCTGCACTTCATGGCCGATGCGGCGCAGGCCGAGCGAGCGCAGTGTGTCCAACTGGCGCTTGTTCGAGCCGTTTGCCGAGCGGCGCTGGACGACGGTCAGGGAAGACATCAGGCTGAAGGCTCCTCGGCGGGCGCGGCCTCCGCGGCGGTGGGCTCAGTGGCGGGGGCCTCCGCGGCTGCGGGCGCAGCGACTGAGGCCTCCGCAGGAGCCGACTCAGCGACTGGGGCCTCCGCAGGAGCGGCTGCCTCTGTCTCCGACTCAGCGCCCTCGGTGACCACGGCGGCGCCATTGGTCGGCTGCTCGGTGAGACCCAGAACCTTGTTGATCGAAAGGCCGCGCAGCTCGGCTACCTCGGCAGGCGTGCGCAGTCCGCGCAGACCGGCAACGGTGGCCTTGACCAGGTTGATGGGGTTCTGCGTGCCAAGGCTCTTGGAAAGAATGTCGTGAATCCCCGCAAGCTCAAGCACCGCGCGCACGCCACCACCGGCGATGACTCCCGTACCCGGAGCGGCAGGCTTGAGGAACACGCGCCCCGCGCCGAACACACCCGTCGTCTGATGCGTGATGGTGCTGCCGTGCTTAGGCACACGGAAGAGGTCTTTCTTGGCACGCTCGACACCCTTCTGGATCGCCAGCGGCACCTCGTTGGCCTTGCCGTAGCCGATGCCAACGATCTCGCGCTCGTCACCGACGACGACGAGGGCGGTGAAAGAGAAGCGACGACCGCCCTTGACGACCTTGGCGACGCGGTTGATCTCCACGACGCGCTCCTGGAGGTCGAGGCCGGCTGAGCTAACTGAGCGATCTGAGTTCATAAGGGAAGGGTGAGGGTAGCGGGGAAGTGTCTTAGAAGGTGATGCCGGTCTCGCGCAGCGCTTCGGCGAAGGTGCGGACATGGCCGTGGTAGCGGTAGCCGCCGCGATCGAACACGACGGTGTCGACACCGGCGGCCTTGGCGCGCTCGCCTAGCAACGCGGCGGCACGCGAGGTGCGCTCGGCTTTGCTCAGCTCGCGCAAGTCCGGCTCGTACCAGTTGACGGCGGCCAGCGTGCGGCCTGAGTCGTCGTCGATCAGCTGGGCGGAAAGGCCCTTGTTGGAGCGGAAGACTGAGACGCGCGGACGCGCGGCGGTGCCCGAGACCTTCGCACGCACGCGGCGGCGGCGCGAGAGCCGGCGATCGCCCTTCGTGAGAACGGTCATGCGCGCTTACCCACCTTGCGGGCGACGTACTCGCCCTCGTAGCGGATGCCCTTGCCCTTGTAAGGCTCCGGCGGACGCTGCTTGCGGATGATCGCCGCGGTCTCGCCCACCTGCTGCTTGGAGATGCCCTTCACCACGATCCTCGTAGGCTGAGGCACTTCAAATTCGATGCCCTCGGGGGCCGGTATCGGCACCGGGTGGGAGTAGCCCACGGCCAGCTCAAGGTTCTTGCCCTTCAGCTGCGCGCGGTAACCAACGCCCTGGATCTCCAGGCGCTTCTCGTAGCCCGTCGTGACGCCATGCACCATATTTGCCACCAGCGAGCGTGTAAGGCCGTGCAGCGCGCGGTGCTGGCCGCGATCGGTGGGACGCGAGACGAGCAGCTGCTCACCCTCCTGCACGACGTCGATGTCGCGCGGAATGCGCTCGGAAAGCTCGCCCTTGGGGCCTTTGACGCTGACCGACTCGGGCTCGATGGCGACGCTGACGCCGGCGGGCACGGGAATAGGCTGTCTACCGATTCTCGACATCGCTCTTGGCTACCAGACCTGCGCCAGGACCTCGCCGCCGACGCCCGCAGCGCGAGCGTCGTGGCCGGTCATGACGCCACGCGAGGTTGAAACGATCGAGGTGCCCATGCCGCCCTGCACCTTGGGGATGCTGCGAGCATCGACGTAGGTGCGCCGGCCCGGCCGCGACACGCGGCGTAGGCCGGAGATGGCCGAGCGGCGGTCGTCGGTGTACTTGAGGCGAATCTGGATCACTTCGCCAGCGGCGCCGTCGGGCGCAGGAGCCACCGACCAGGATTCGATGTAGCCCTGCTCGGTGAGAATCCGCGCCAGCTCGCCCTTCAGCTTGGAGGCGGGGATGTCGGCGGTCTCGTGAGCAGCGTGGATCGCATTGCGAATCCGCGTGAGGAAGTCGGCTATGGGGTCGGTCATTGACATGGCTTGATGAAGGGTCGAAGGCTTTCTTGGAGGCTTACCAGGAGGACTTGGTCATTCCCGGGATGTAGCCGTTGTGGGCGAGCTCGCGCAAACATATGCGGCAGACGCCGAACTTGCGATACACCGAGCGTGGACGACCGCAGCGGTTGCAGCGAGTATATGCACGTGTCTTGAACTTGGGGGGGCGCGCCTGCTTGACGCGCATCGCGGTCTTGGCCATCAGGCTTCGTCCTCCTGCTCGTTTGCGTCGCTCTCGGCGCTCGCGGAATCGGGGTTGGTGTCGGTTGCTGCCTCGGCAGCGGGCTCGGAAGTCTCTTCGGCAGCGGGCTCCGGCGCCTCCTCGGCGGCGGGCTCCTCCGCTACGGGCTCGGGGGCCTCCCCGACAGCGGGCTCAGAGGCCGCCTCAGCAGCAGGCTCCTCCGCTACAGGCTCGGGGGTCGCCTTGGGGGGCGCGGGCTTGGAGCCGGGCCGCGTGTCCTCCTCGGGCACATAGCCGATGGCCTCGTTGAAGCCGGCCGGGCGCTGGTAGGTCGAGAAGGGCATCCCCAGCGCCGTCAGCAGCGCAAACGCCTCGACATCGGTGGCGGCAGTGGTCGTGATCGTGATGTCAAGCCCACGCACCTGGTCGATCGAGTCGTAGTCGATCTCGGGGAAGATGATCTGCTCGCGCACGCCCAGCGAGTAGTTGCCGCGCCCATCGAAGGACTTCGGCGTGAGGCCGCGGAAGTCGCGCACGCGAGGCAGCGCAATCGAGGTGAGGCGATCGAGGAACTCGTAGCAGCGCTCGGCGCGCAGCGTGACGGCGACGCCCACGGGCATACCCTCGCGCAGCTTGAAGGCGGCGATCGACTTGCGCGCACGGCGCACACTCGGCTGCTGACCGGCGATCGTCGCCAGCTGCTCCTGCGCGTTACCCAAAGCCTTGGAGTCCTGCTTGGCGTCGCCTACGCCCATATTCAGCGTGATCTTGGTCAAGCGCGGAGCCTGCATCGGCGTGGAGTAGCCGAAGCGCTCGATCAGCGCCGGGCGGATCTCCTCCAGGTAGCGGGTCTTCAGTCGCGGGGGCTGTGTGGATGTGGATGTGCTCATGTCGATCTGGCTCTCAGTCGATCCTCGTGCCCGAGCCCTTGGCCACGCGGAAGGGTCGGCCGTTCTCGCGCTCGATGCCTACGCGCGTGGGCTTGCCACCTTTGGGGTCGAGCACCATCACGTTGGAGACGTGGATCGGTCCCTCGCTCTCGATCACTCCGCCCAGCTGGGCAGCGGTGGTCTGGGTGACGCCTTCAGGCGTCTGCTGAGGACGCACGTGGCGCTTGCGCATGTTTAGGCCCTCCACGTAGACGCGCTCGTTCTGGGTCTCCACGCGCAGCACGCGACCGCGCTTGCCGCGATCCTTGCCGGCCATCACCTGCACCTGGTCGCCCGAGTGCACCTTCATATGGCGCTTCTTGGGAGCGCTTTTGGCGACAACGCGAGGCATCACAGAACCTCCGGCGCCAGCGAGACGATCTTCATGAAGTTGCGATCGCGCAATTCGCGTGCCACCGGCCCGAACACGCGCGTGCCGCGCGGGTTGTTCTGGTCATCGATGATCACCGCGGCGTTGTCGTCGAAGGCGATGTAGGTGCCATCATCGCGGCCCAAGGGCTTCTTGGTGCGCACCACGACGGCCGTCACCACCTCGCCCTTCTTGACCGTCCCCTGGGGGTTGGCCTGCTTGACGGTGGCCGTGATGATGTCGCCCACGAAGGCGTAGCGGCGCTTGGAGCCACCCTTCACGCGGATACAGAGGATCTCGCGCGCGCCGGTGTTGTCCGCGACGCGCAGTCGTGTCTCGTTCTGGATCATCGGGCCTTCTCCAACACATCGATGAGGCGCCAGCGCTTGGAGCGCGACAGCGGCCGACTCTCCTCCACGCGCACCACGTCGCCCTCATGCGCCTCGTTGTTCTCGTCGTGGGCGTGCAGCGTGCTCGAGCTGCGCACGATCTTCTCGTAGCGCCGATGACGGCGAGCGGTGTCGATGCGCACCGTGATCGTCTTGTCGGCTTTATCGGAGGTGACGATGCCCTGGCGCACCTTGCGTGTGCCCTCCGTGCGGGCATGCACCGGCGCCAACGGCTCCTGCGCAGGGGCGCTCTTGCGACGCTCTGCCGCCTTGGCACGTTCCTGCAAGCGCCGCGTGCGGCGCTTGATGGCCTTGGCCTTGCGCTCGGCAAGGCGCTCGGCGTGGCGCTCCTCGGGGGTGCGCCGCGGCTTGGCCTCGCCAGCGTGCTTGGAGCGTTCGCTGCGGCGACGCTCTTTGGAGGAGATCTGCTCCACGGGCTCACGCGGAGCGGCAGGGGTAGGCGCCGGGGCCTCCTCGGCCGCGGGCTCGGCGCTCTCAGCCACAGGCGCAGCCTCGGCTGGGGCCTCCTCAGCTGCCGGCTCGGCGCTCACAGCCTCGGCAGCCGGGGCGTCCTGTGCCTCAGCAGCCTCCGGGGTAGGTGCATCCGCCGCGGGGGCCTCAGCGGCAGCGGCCTCGCTCTCGGGAGCCTGCGGCTCAGGGGTCTCAGTTGTCTCGTTGTCTGCGTCGTCAGCCATTGGTTTCTCGATCTTCTCGTTCTCGTTCAATCGTTGCTTTGAGTTGTTACTTGCGCGCCGCGATCTCGCGTTCGCGCTCCACCGTCAATGCCCGCGCGAGGTCGCGCCTGATGCGCGCCATGCTCGCGGTGTCCTCAAGCTCGCCCGTGGCGTTGGCGAAACGCAGTCCGAACAGCTCCTTGCGGAACGTTCCGATCTGCTCCGCCAGTTCGTCGCCGAGCATGTCTCGCATCTCCTTGGCCTCCATGATCTCGATCCGCCCCTAGTCCTCGCGCTGCACGAACTTGGACTTCACTGGCAGCTTGTGCGCTGCCAGCCTGATCGCATCACGGGCCAACGGCTCGGGCACGCCCGCCAGCTCGAACATCACACGTCCCGGCTTGACCACCGCAACCCAGCCCTCGGGCGAGCCCTTGCCGGATCCCATGCGGGTCTCGGCCGGCTTCTTGGTCACGGGCTTGTCGGGGAAGACGTTGATCCACACCTTGCCGCCTCGCTTGATCTTGCGCGTCATCGCGATACGAGCGGCCTCGATCTGACGGTTAGTCAGCCAGCCCTCCTCCAGTGACTTCAGGCCGAACTCGCCGAACTGCACCTTGACCTGGCCGCGCGACATGCCGCCGCGGCGTCCGCGGTGCTGCTTGCGGTGCTTTACACGCTTAGGGGACAGCATCAGCGCGTCACCTCAGGACTGCCTGAGCCTCGCCCACCGCGTCCGCCACCAGGACCACCCGGCCCGCCCGGACCACGACCGCCACCGCCAGGCCCACCCGGACCGCGACCGCCGCCAGGACCACCCGGTCCACGCCCGCCGCCGCCACCGCCGGGCCCGCCGCCGCGATTACCGCCCGGTCCGCCGGAGCCACGACCGCCACCGCCGCCACCAAAGCCGCCACCGCCACGACCGCCGCCGGAACCACCGGGACCGCCACGACCGCCACCCGGACCGCCAGGACCACGGCCACGACCGCCGCCTCCGCCGCCGCCGCCCGGCCCACCGCGTCCACGTCCGCGTCCGTCGCGCCCATCACGGCCACCGCGGCTGTCGCGATCGCTGGGGGGAGCGGGTGCGCTCATGTCTGTGAGGTCAGCGCCGGTGTAGCCCTCGGGCATGATCTCGCCCTTATTGACCCAGCACTTCACGCCGATGCGACCAAAGGTCGTGCGGGCCTCGTAAAAGCCGTAGTCGATGTCCGCACGCATCGTGTGCAGCGGCACCCGGCCATCGGAGTAGCTCTCTGTGCGCGCCATCTCGGCGCCGCCCAGGCGGCCGGAGACCTGCACCTTGACGCCCTTGGCGCCGCTGCGCATGGCGCTTGTCAGCGCGCGCTTCATCGCACGACGGAAGGCGACGCGGTTCTGCAGCTGCTCGGCAATCGACTGCGCCACCAGTTTGGCGTCGAGCTCGGGGCGCTTGATCTCGTGGATGTTGACCTTGATCTGCTTCTTGGTCATCTTGTGCAGATCGCGGCGCAGCGCGTCCACCTCGCTGCCCGACTTGCCGATCACGATGCCCGGACGCGCGGTGTGGATGTCGACCTCAAGCTCGTTTGAGTCCTTGCGGATCGTGATGTCCGAGAGGCCAGCGTGCGCGAGGCGACCGATGATGTGCTCGCGGATCTTGATGTCCTCATCGAGATACTCGGCGAAGTGGCGCTCGTTAAACCAGTTCGACTTCCAGTCGTGGATATACCCGACTCGCATTGCCTCTGGATGAACCTTCTGACCCATATCTTTTCTCTCTAATCCTGTCCTTGATGTCCTGGTCGCGCTAGCGCTTCTCTTCGGGCGTAAGCGTGATCGTCAGGTGGCTGGTGCGCTTGCGAATCGGCGTCGCCCTACCCATGGCGCGCGGCCGGAAGCGCTTGATCGTCGGTCCCTCATCAGCGTAGGCCTCGCGGATAATCAGATCATCCTCGAGTAGCTCGTGGTTGTTCTCCGCGTTGGCCACCGCCGACTCAAGCAGCTTGCTCCAGTCACGGGCCACGTCACGAGGGGTGAACGCGAGGATAGCGCGTGCCTCCTGCACGCTCTTCCCGCGGATGTGGCCGCAGACCATCCGCGCCTTGCGTGCCGAGGTGCGCACGTAGCGCGCGTGGGCGCGCACCACCGCACGGCGGGGGGCCGTCGTGCCGCGGCGGGGCGCGGGCGCTGGCTTCTCGGCTGGCTTGTCGGCCGACTCCTCAGCGGCGGCCTTAGGCTTGGCCGGCGCCTTGGGCTTGGCCTCGCCCTCGGACTTGGGCTCGCCCTCAGACTCATTGTCCTTCTTGGCGCTCTTGGCCTTCGCCGCCGGCTTTGCCTCGGCGCTGGTCTCCTCGCTCGCCTTCTTCGCCGTCGCCGGCTTCTTCTCGGCCGCCGGCTTCTCAGCAGGCTTCTTCGCGGCCGGCTTCTTCGCGCCCTCCTCGGGCTCGGCCGGTGTCTTCTCCTCGGGACTCATCTAGCGAACCTTCCCCGAGCCCACGTGACCGCGATACGTCCTCGTCGGGGCAAACTCGCCCAGCTTGTGACCGACCATCGACTCGCTCACGAACACCGGCACGTGTTTCTTGCCGTCGTGCACCGCGATCGTGTGGCCCACCATCTCCGGGAAGATCGTCGAGGCCCGCGACCAGGTTCTGATCATCTGGCGGCGGTTCTCCTCGTTCATCTTCTCGATACGCGTCATCAGACGCTCTTCAACCCAAGGGCCCTTCTTGCTCGAACGACTCATCGCTGCTTGCCCTTCCCGCGGCGTCGGCCGCGCACGATGTACCTGTCTGAAGTCTTGTTCTTCTTACGCGTGCGATAGCCGAGCGTCGGCACGCCCCACGGCGTCACGGGGTGACGGCCGGGGGTCGTCGAGCCCTCGCCACCGCCGTGCGGGTGGTCGACCGGGTTCATCGCGGTGCCTCGCGTCTGCGGACGCACGCCCATGTGGCGTTTGCGGCCGGCCTTACCGATCTTCACGTTCTGGTGTTCGGGGTTGCCGATCGTGCCTACCGTGGCTCGACACTCCGCCCGCACCAAGCGCATCTCGCCTGAGGGCAGCCGCAGCGTGGCCATATCGCCATCCTTGGCCATCAACTGCACCCCAGCTCCCGCCGAGCGCGCCATCTGGCCGCCGCGACCGGGCTGCAACTCCACGTTGTGCACCACCGTACCCACCGGCATCTTCGCAAGTGCCAGGCAGTTGCCCACGGTGATATCCGCACCGTCGCCTGAGGCGACCATCATGCCCACGGTCAGCCGCTGCGGGGCGAGGATGTAGCGCTTCTCGCCGTCTACATAGTGCAGTAGTGCGATGTAGGAGGAGCGGTTGGGGTCGTACTCGATCGCCGCCACCTTCGCCGGCACGCCATCCTTGCGACGCTTGAAGTCGATCTTGCGATACAGCCGCTTGGCGCCGCCGCCGCGGTGACGCGCGGTCTTGCGGCCGTGCGCGTTGCGCCCGCCGCTCTTCTTCAGACCTTCGACGAGCGTCTTCTCTGGCTCGGTCTTTGTGATCTCCGCGAAGTCCGGATAGGAGACGAAGCGTTGTCCGGGGCTTGTGGGCTTTGGCTTGCGAATTGGCATATCTGTTCTTTCCCTTAGCCCTGTAGGCCCTCAAGGCCGCGGAAGATCTGGATGCTCTCGCCGGCGCGCACCTGCACGATGGCCTTCTTCCAAGCGCGCGTGCGTCCGCGCGTCACGCCGCGCGTCTTGGGCTTTGACTTCATGCTGATCGTGTGCACGCCGACGACGTGCACATCGAACATCGCCTCGACCGCCTGGCGGATCTGTGTCTTGTGCGCGTCGGGGTGCACGCGGAACGTGTACTTGCCCGCGTCGCTCAGCACATAGCTCTTCTCTGAAACCACGGGACGGATGATCACCTGGGAGTGGTCCATCAGGACTTCTCCTCCTCGGCGTCGCTTGCCTCGGGCTCCTCGGCGGCAGCCTTGGGAGCGGGCTTCTCAGCGGGCGCCTTAGCGGCGGCCTTTGGCTCCTCGGCAGCAGCCTTGGAGGCAGTCTTCTCAGCGGGAGCCTTGGCCGCCGCGGCCTTAGGCTCCTCAGCCTTGCCGCCGGCACGCGCAGTGAGCGCATCGAGCGCGGCCTGCGAGACGACAACTGAAGCCGCACCGAGCAGATCGACAACGCCTACGCTCTCATGCGCCAAGACGGCTACGCGGTCGATGTTGCGGAAGGACAGCGCCGCCGAGGACTCCTCCGCCGCCAGCACCACCAGCGTGGGACCTGACTGGCCCCAGTCCGCTAATAGATCGGCCGCCTGACTGGTCTTCGGAGCTTTGAAAGCACCTGCATCAAGCACCGCGATCGAGCCGCGCTCGGCGTGCAGCGACAGCGCACTGCGCAGCGCCACGCGCTTCTCCTTGCGATTCACCTTGAACGTGAAGCTGCGCGGCTGGGGGCCGAATACAACGCCACCACCCGTCCAGATCGGCGAGCGGCTTGAGCCCGCACGGGCACGGCCGGTGCCCTTCTGGCGCCATGGCTTGGCGCTGCCGCCGCGCACCATTGCGCGCGTCTTCGTCGCGGCGGTTCCACGTCGGCGCGCGGCCTGCTCGGCGCGCACGCTCTGATGCACCAACGCTTCGTGGAAGCGCGCCGTGAAGGCACTCTCGTCGAGCTTCACTTTCTTGGTGGCGCCAAGCATGGGGGCGTCAGGCATCGCCGCGCACCTCCACCACGCCGCCGCGCGGACCCGGCACTGAGCCGCGCACCAGCAGCAGGTTCTCCTTGGCGTCTACGCCGACGATCTCAAGGCCCTTCTGAGTCACGCGCTTGTTGCCCATCTGCCCCGGGCCGCGCATTCCCTTGAAGACACGCGACGGGGTCGCCGAGGCGCCGATCGAGCCTGGCGCGCGCACATTGTGCGAGCCGTGGCTTTTGGGGCCGCTTTTGAAGTTATGACGCTTGATCGTGCCCTGGAAGCCCTTGCCCTTTGAAGTGCCCGAGATCTTCACGCGTGCGCCTACCTCGAAGGACTCCACCGTGACGTTTCCGCCCAGTTCCAAGCCAGCACCCTCATCGCGGAACTCCACGAGATGACGCATCGGCGGGGCGTCGGCCTTCTTCAGGTGGCCTAGCTCGGCGCGCGTCAGATGCTTCTCCTTGCTCGCCCCGAAAGCCAGCTGCACCGCGTCGTAGCCGTCGCGATCCTGTCTGCGAATCGCTGTCACCGGACATGGGCCTGCCTGCAGGACAGTTACCCGCGCCACGCTGCCGTCCTCCTGGAAGACCTGCGTCATTCCGAGCTTCTTGGCAAGGATCGCGGGCATTTCACGTGGCGAGGCGGATCTCGATGTCTACGCCGGCCGGCAAATGGTCCAGGCGCTGCAACGAATCCACGGTCTTAGGGGTCGGCTGATGAATGTCGATCAGACGCTTATGCGTGCGGATCTCGAAGTGCTCGCGTGAGTCCTTGTCCTTGAAAGGCGAGCGAATCACGCAGTAGACGTTCTTCTCCGTCGGCAACGGCACCGGGCCGGACACCGTCGCGCCTGTGCGCGTCGCTGTCTCCACGATCTCCTTCGCGGCCGACTCGATGGCGGACGTGTCGTACGCCTTCAAGCGGATGCGGATCTTGTTCTGTGTTGTGGCTGCCATCGTTCTCAGTTCGTCTCAGTGTTTGACCGCTCTATACAGGGCGATATAAAGGGCGGACTCCATGACCCGGAATCCGCCCCTCACCGCACCCATAATCGGCGGAGCATCAATCGTCGTATCTGTCTGGTAAACGAGGGACCCGGCTCGCCGGCCTCCGGCCGACTGCGCCACCCTCTATGTACTAATGAACGGCCCCCGAGGGGGCCGCTTGTGCTACTCGATGATCTCGGAGACCACGCCTGACCCGACCGTGCGACCACCCTCTCGGATCGCGAAGCGCAGGCCCTGGTCCATGGCGATCGGCTGGATCAGCTCGATCTCCATCTGGACGTTGTCTCCGGGCATCACCATCTCAACGCCCTCGGGCAGCTTGGCCACGCCGGTCACGTCGGTTGTACGGAAATAGAACTGCGGCCGGTAGCCCGAGAAGAAGGGAGTATGGCGACCGCCCTCCTCCTTCTTGAGCACGTAGACCTCGGACTTGAACTTGGTGTGAGGCGTGATCGAGCCGGGCTTGCACAGCACCTGGCCGCGCTCGATCTCCTCGCGCTTGGTACCGCGCAGAAGACAGCCCACGTTGTCGCCCGCGCGACCCTCATCGAGGATCTTGCGGAACATCTCAACGCCCGTCACTACGGTGGTCGTCGTGTCGTGCACGCCCACGATCTCAACGGTGTCGCCGGTGTTGATGATGCCCTGCTCGATGCGGCCCGTGGCAACCGTGCCGCGGCCCGTGATCGAGAAGACATCCTCGACTGGCATCAGGAAAGGCTTGTCGAGCTCGCGCACGGGCTCGGGGATGTAGCTGTCGAGCGCATCGGCCAGCTCGAAGATCTTGGCCTTGTACGCCTCATCGCCTTCCAGCGCCTTCAGCGCCGAGCCGGTGATGAAGGGGATGTCATCGCCGGGGAAGTCGTATTCGCTGAGCAACTCGCGCACCTCGACCTCGACCAGTTCCAGCAGCTCCTCGTCGTCGACCATGTCGGCCTTGTTGAGGAACACCACGATGTAGGGCACGCCCACCTGGCGGGCAAGCAGGATGTGCTCGCGCGTCTGGGGCATCGGGCCGTCGGCGGCACTTACGACCAGGATCGCGCCGTCCATCTGCGCGGCGCCCGTGATCATGTTCTTCACGTAATCGGCGTGGCCCGGGCAGTCGACGTGCGCGTAGTGGCGCTTGTCAGTCTGGTACTCCACATGCGAGGTGGCGATCGTGATGCCGCGCTCCTTCTCCTCCGGAGCGTTGTCGATCTCCTCGAAGCTGCGGGCCTCGCCGCCCGACTTCTCCGCCAGCACAGTCGTGATGGCAGCGGTCAGCGTCGTCTTACCATGATCGATGTGACCGATGGTCCCGACGTTGACGTGCGGCTTGTCGCGCTCGAACTTCTCCTTCGCCACTTTGTGTCAGCTCCTGTATCGACTTGTAGGCTCGCCGCTGTTTTAGGGCGAACCGGGGAATCTATCTAAATATGGGTCTTCGTGATTACTGGTTGTCTTTGACTGTGCTCTTTGCTCCGCGAAGACGCGAAATAGGCCATCCAGCCTAAGCCGGAACCGGCTCTCCCGTGCGTGCTTCGATGATCTTCTCCGCGATGTTCGGCGGGACCTCCTCATAGCCCTCGAACTGCATCGTGTACGTCGCCCTGCCCTGCGTATTGCTGCGCAGGTCGGTGGCGTAGCCGAACATCTCGCTCAAAGGAACCCGGCCGGTGACCGCCAGCGCGTTACCGCGGCGCTCCTGGCCCTCGATGCGCCCGCGACGACGGCTCAGATCGCCGATAACGTCGCCTAGGAAATCCTCGGGCACCACGACCTCGACGGCAAAGATGGGCTCCAGCAGCACCGGCTTGGCGCGCTTGGCGGCCTCTTTGAAGGCCAGCGAGCCGGCAACCTTGAAGGCGATCTCCGAGGAGTCGACATCGTGGTACTTGCCGTCGATCAGCGTCACGCGCATGTCCACCATCGGGTAGCCGGCCTTGACACCGTTCTCAAGCGCCTCTTCGACGCCCTTCTGCACGGCCGGAATGAACTCCGAGGGGATCGAGCCGCCTTTGATCTTGTTGATGAAGTCAAAGCCCTCGCCCGGCGCGGGCTCAAGGTTGATGTAGACAACGCCGTACTGGCCCGAGCCGCCGGTCTGACGTACGAACTTGCCTTCGATCTTCTCGGCCGTGCCGCGCACTGTCTCGCGGTAGGAGACCTGCGGACGACCGACGTTGGCTTCCACGCCGAACTCGCGCTTCATGCGGTCCACCAGCACTTCTAGGTGAAGCTCGCCCATGCCCGAGATCTCGGTCTGGCCCGTTTCTTCGTTGGTGCGGACCTGGAAAGTCGGGTCCTCCTCGGCGAGGCGGCCGAGCGCCACCGACATCTTCTCCTGGTCCACCTTCGTCTTGGGCTCCACCGCGACCTTGATGACCGGCTCCGGGAAGACGATCGTCTCCAGGCGGATCGGCGCGTCGGGGGCGGCCAGGGTGTCACCGGTGATGACCTGCTTGATGCCCACCGCTGCCGCGATGTCGCCTGCGTAGACCTCGCCGACCTCCTCGCGATCGTTGGCGTGCATCATCAGGATGCGTCCGATGCGCTCGGTGCGGCCCGAGCCCACGTTCAGCACGCGCGAGCCCGCCTCCAATTTGCCCGAGTAGACGCGGAAATAGGTCAGCTTGCCCACGTAGGGGTCGGCCATGATCTTGAAGGCCAGCGCCGAGAAGGGCTGCGAGTCGTCCGCTTCGCGCGTGACCTCGCGGTCCTCATCGCTGCCCTTCACCATTTCCATACCTGTCACTGGCGGCACATCAAGCGGTGAGGGCAGGTAGGCGATCACGGCGTCAAGCAGCGGCTGCACGCCCTTGTTCTTGAACGACGAGCCACACAGCACCGGCGTCAGCTTGGTCGACAAGGTCGCTTTGCGGATCGCCTCCTTCAGGCGCTCTTCAGTGATCTCCGCTTCTTCCAAGATCAGCTCCACCAGGCCGTCGTCGTAGTGGGAGACCTCCTCCAGCAGATGTTCGCGCGCAGCCGTCGCCGCTTCGACGAGGCGCTCGGGGATCTCCACTTCATCAACCTCTTTGCCGAGCTCGTCCTTATAGACGATCGCCTTCATCGCCACCAGGTCAACGATGCCCTCGAAGTCGCCCTCCGCGCCGATCGGCAGCTGGATCGGCACGGGGTGCGCGGCAAGACGATCGATCATCGTCTGCACGCCGCTGTCGAAGTCCGCGCCGATGCGGTCCATCTTGTTGATGTAGGCGATGCGCGGCACGTGGTACTTGTCCGCCTGACGCCAGACCGTCTCGGACTGCGGCTCCACGCCGGCCACCGAGTCGAACAGTGCGATCGCGCCGTCAAGCACGCGCAGCGAGCGCTCCACCTCGACCGTGAAGTCCACGTGGCCGGGCGTGTCGATGATGTTGATGCGGTGGTCTTTCCACTCCGCCGTGGTCGCCGCCGAGGTGATCGTGATGCCGCGCTCCTGCTCCTGTTCCATCCAGTCCATCGTCGCCGCGCCGTCGTGCACCTCACCGATCTTGTAGGTACGACCGGTGTAGTAGAGGATGCGCTCGGTCGTCGTCGTCTTACCGGCGTCGATGTGCGCCATGATCCCGATGTTGCGGGTGTTTTCAAGGCTGAACTTACGGGGCATGATGTCGTCTCTGTGGGTTGCGCTACGGGCGGTTCAGGGCAAAAAAAGAGGGCCTCAGGCCCACGCGCGCTGCCGGTTATGAGCCGTTTCGCGTCGCTATGTGCTCGATGTCTTCATCTTGAGGTTCACACTCCGCGGCAGGCAACGTTCGCACGACTGTGCCCACCACGAGGCGACAGCGACTATACCAGGGTTCTGCGCTCAGATGAGCAGTACGGGCGGGGCCTTGCAGTGGCGGTGGGCGAGGCATTGCTGCGACGCTAGGCAGGCCATCGAGGCGAGCGCGAATACCTACGCCCCCATCGCCTCCATGCTCGCCTCGGCCGCCGCCGACTTGGCCAAGGCCCGCCGCTGCGGGCGCTCGGCGCGGAGCAGCATGACGCAAGGGATCAGCGACAGCAGCGCGATCCCAAAGGCGGCCCAGTAGGCGGCCTGGAAGGCACCGGCCAGCTCCGTCGGGGTGTGGTGCGTGCCCACCTCGGCCCGCTGCAAAACCACCGCCAGGATCGCCGTGCCGATCGCACCACCGAGGCGCATGAGCACGTTGATCTGCGGCGTCGCATCGGAGAGCTGATCGGGGCGCATCGATGTGAAGGCCGCAGTCATGGCCGGCATGAACGACATGCCGATGCTCACGCCGCGCACCACCAGTACCAGCGAGATCGCCACGATCGAAGTGCTAGGCCCGATGAAGGCGAAAGGAATCGTGCTCAAAGCCAGCAGCGAGACCCCCACGAGCGCTATGCGGCCGCCGCCGAAGCGCTCCGTCAGACGGCCCGCCAGGGGCATCGCCACGAGCGCACCGATGCCCTGCGGCCCGCACAGCAGGCCGGTGCTGATGACGCTCTGCCCGCGCACTTCCTGGTAATACAGCGGCACCAGAATCATCGCCCCGAACAGCGCCGCGCCGACGCCGAAGGTCGTGAAGGAGGCCCCTGCGAAGACGCGGTTGGCGTACAGGCGCACATCCAGCAGCGGACGCTCGGCGCGCAGCGCATGGAAGCAGAAGGTCGCGCCCAGCGCCACGCCGATAATCACCGGCAGCAGCACTTTTGCCGAGCCGGCATCGGCGCCGGTGCCGAGCTCGCTGAGGCCGTAGACGATCGCCGTGGACCCGGTGGACAACAGCCCCAGACCCACCACGTCCAGCCGTCCGGCCTCGCCGGAGTCGGTGTGCGGCACGAGGCGCCAGCCGAGGAAGAACGCCAGCGCGCCGATCGGCACGTTCACGAGGAAGATCCAAGACCAGTGCAGGTGCTCCAGGATCACTCCGCCGAGCACCGGACCCATGATCGGCGCGAGCATCGCCGGCATCGACACCACACCCATCACCCTGCCCATCCGCTTGGGCCCCGCGACCTGCGCCATGATCAGCTGCGCCACGGGCATGATCATGCCGCCGCCCGCGCCCTGCAGCACGCGGCAGAGCACCAGCGTGGTGGTCGAGTTCGATACGGCGCACAGCGCGCTGCCGACGGTGAACAGCACGAGCGAGCTGAGGTAGACCTGCCTGGCGCCGAAGCGCCGCGCGGCCCAGCCCGTCACCGGGATCACCGCCGCCAGCGCCAGCAGGTAGCCCGTGATCACCCACTGGATCTGCGAGATCGGGCTGTGCAAGTCGTGCCCCAGCGTGTGCAGCGCAACATTCACGATGGTCGTGTCGAGGATCGACATGATCATGCCCAGGATCACGACGCCCGCCACGACCCATACGTGGCGCTCGATGCGATCGCCTACGGCCGGCGTCTCGGGCGCGGGGGGAGCCGCGGAAGCAGTAGGAGCGGAGGCCATCGGCTCACCGTAGCGAAGGCTTGGCGGCGTCCGAAGGGGCGCACCACAGATATCGAAAAAAGAGTTAAAAAGCCCCCACAAGGGGGGCGGATGTGGCCGCGCGACGCGGGCCAGCGCGCGGCGCGGGGTTCTACCAGCGGTAGTGCGCGAAGGCCTTGTTGGCCTGGGCCATGCGGTAGATGTCGTCCTTGCGCTTGTAGGCGCCTCCCTGCTGGGCGAGCGCGTCCGTCAGCTCGTTGGCAAGGCGCTGGGCCATGGTCTTCTCGCGGCGAGCGCGGGCGAACTCCACGAGCCAGCGCACCGCCAACGTGCGCGCGCGGCGCGCGGGGACCTCCACGGGGACCTGATAGGTCGCGCCTCCAACGCGGCGGCTGCGCACCTCAAGGGCGGGGGTCAAGGTCTTGATCGCGGCCTCCAGTGTCTCCACCGGGTCTTTGTCGCTGCGCTCGCCGATCAGCGCCAGCGCGTCGTAGACGATCCGCTCGGCGGTTGACTTCTTGCCATCCAGCATCACCTTGTTGATGACCTGCGCCACGAGCTTGCTGCGGTGCACGGGGTCGGCCTCAAGAGGCCGTATCTGGGCGGCTGCGCGACGGGGCATCTAGAGGACCACTATTTCTTTTTCACGCCGTACATCGAGCGTGACTTCTTGCGGTCGCTCACGCCGGCCGCGTCCAAGGTGCCTCGGACGACCTTGTAGCGGACGCCTGGCAGATCCTTCACGCGACCACCTCTGACGAGCACGACGGAGTGCTCCTGCAGGTTGTGGCCCTCGCCGGGGATGTAGGCGGTGACTTCCATCGAGCCGCTGATCCTTACACGCGCGACCTTGCGCAGGGCCGAGTTCGGCTTCTTCGGGGTCGTCGTATAGACGCGCGTGCAGACGCCGCGCCGCTGCGGAGCCGCGACCTTCTTCTTGCGGCCTTTGCCTGACTTCAGGCCAGGGGTCGCCAGCTTTTTCTTTGGGGCCACGCGGCCCTTGCGCACCAGCTGAGAAGTTGTCGGCATTCGGTTGGGAATCCTAGCAGTGCTAGGCCGTTGCGCGCAGACCGGCGCTGCGGACCGGCGCCGGCATCAGCGCCGAGGCCGCCACGACCAGTACGAAGGCCAGCGACTGGCAGACCACGCCGAGGGGGCTGCCCGCCATCGGATCGCCGAACACGAGGATGCCGCCGGCGATGCCGGCGATGTTTGCTGTCGCGCCCGTCACGGCGATGACCGGCACGGCGTCTCCGTCCTGCAGGCCGCGCGCGGAGGCGTAGAAGGCCACGATCGAGGCCACGATCGCCACTGCCAGCCAAGGGCTCAACAGCAGGCCCATCATCCCGTGCACGTGGGTGATGCCAGTCAGCGCCTTGATCGCTGTGTCTGACACGCCGAAGAGGATGCCCGAGGCGGCGCCCAGCATCACGCCGTGGTGCTCTGCCGAGCCGCCCATGCGAGGGCCCATAATGAGCAGGCCGCCGAGGCCGAAGAAGCCAGCCTCGAAGCTGACCATGGCCACCTCCGAGAACTGCGAGTGCGCGCCGTGCGTCGCGGGGAGCGTTACGCCTAGCAAGATCAGGCCGGCTGTCATCAGCCATAGGCCGAGCCACTGCCGCGGGCCTACCTCGAAGCCGAACAGGCGGTCCGCCATGACGGCGATGAAGACGACGCCCGCGGCCAAGGCCACCTGGACGACCGACATCGGCGCCAGCGCCAGGGCTGCAACGTGGAGCGTCCACGAGAGCGTGGCCACCAACATGCCCAGCGCGAACCACTTCGAGCTGAACAGCGCCTTGGCGCTCGCCCATGGGTGGCTGACCTCGACCTTCGCCACCGTGTTCGCTCCTCTGTACTTATAGAAGAAGCCCAGGTTCGCCACGAAGGCGCACGCGAGTGAGAGGAGGATGCCTAGCTCTAAGGTCATGGTCGAGGGCTCCATCGGCAACCCCTGCTGCTTGCTTTACTGCCGAGGAACTGTGCAGGCAGATTACTCGTAGACACCTCAGTGCAAGCTAAAGAGCGCTCCCGGCCGCTGCTGCTGGTCGATATCGATGGGGTCATCTCGCTATTCGGCTTCTCGCCTTTGGATCGGCCCGCGGGGGCTTTCCACTCCATCGACGGCATACCTCATCTCCTTTCCACCGCCGCCGCCGAGAACCTGCTCAGGCTCGTTTCTGTCTTCGATCTTGCCTGGTGCTCGGGCTGGGAGGAGAAGGCCGATGAATATCTGCCGCATCTGCTGGGGCTGCCCGCGGGCCTTCCTTTTTTGCGCTTTGAGCGCGATGGTATGTACGACGGGGTCGCGCGCGTGACGCGCGCGCATTGGAAGCTCGATGCGATCGATGCCTACGCCGGGCCGCGGCGCCCACTTGCCTGGATCGATGATGCCTTCAATGAAGCCTGCCACGAGTGGGCCACCGCGCGGGCCGGGCCGACTCTGCTGGTGCAGACGGCGCCCGAGATCGGGTTCACGCGGCGCGAGGCGCTTCAGCTCACTGAGTGGGCTAGCGCGGTGGCGGCGCGCTGACTGGTCTGACTGGGTGAGACTCCTCTCAGTCCTGCGACTGCGCTTCCAAGGCCTTTTCCGCGATCCGCAACATGCCGAGCCCGACCCAGGGCGGAGCGTTGCAGCGCACACGCACCCCTGCCCCGTTGGGCGTCGTCACTTCGACGATCGTCACGACCGAGCCGATTTTGTAGTCGTCACCGAAGTCGTTTTCGATCGCCTCCATCTGGGCGGCCACTTCCGCCCCGAGCTTGTTTACCGGGTCGTGGCCCAGCTCGTCGTCACCTCTCCTTTCATCCTCCGCGCTCGTCATGGCGCTCTCTCCTTCGGCCGAATATCCGAGCAGTGATCATGTCATCTCAGCTGATCGCCATATGTCCGAGGATCAGACCATGAGCGGATACGGGGTGTTCGTGTCAGCCGGTCAGAGAGGAGAGCGACGCCCTACCATCGGCTGTCGGGCATCGCTCTCCGATCCGTCATCGCTTCTTTTTGCCCTGGCTCTTCTTGACCTTGCGCTGTTTCTTGGCCTTGGCCTTCTTCTTGCCGTGTGCCCTTCGGGTAGGCTTGGGGCAGCCGCCGACCGTGATCTTGGTGGCCTGTTTGAGGGTGGCGCCGTTCTGGCCTGTGAGCGTGGTGGGCATCGTCAAGCGCGTACCGCAGAGACTGCCCTTCGCCTTCGCCGGCAGTACTGCCGCGAGCCCAGAGTGTGGTCCCTCGGGCAACTTCAGCTCGAACGTTGAGATCGGCGCGTCGGGGACGCTGTTGAACGCGCTGCTCGTGACGCCGTGCTTGATGTCGATGCTGCCGATCAGTTCGAGCTTGACGCCTTCGCCCTGCAGGATCAGCACCAGGTCCGGGAACGCCGCGCCGCCATGTGACACCAGGTATGCCGGGCCGGTCACGGGGTTCGCCAGGACCGGGGTGTTCGCGGTTGCCGTCCCAATCACCGAGCCTGCCGGGCACGACGCGGGGTTCTCGTTGAACGTCGCTTCCGGGCAAGCCTGCTGGATCGTCGTCAGCCTGGAGGGCAGCTGCTTGGGGAGGCTCACCGTTACCTTCGCGATATTCGCCTGCGCTCCACTCGTATAGCCCACCTTCACGTCCAAGCTGGCACCGTCCTTCTTGCTCGTCTTCGCCTGTGTTGAGACCTTGAAGGACGGCTTGAATGCCAGGCCAGCGCAGCCCGCCGCCTGGAAACGGCTGGACACATTTGCGTTCGCGCCCTGGGTGCTCGTCAGGGTCCCACCCACCGACAGGGGGTCGCAGCTCGTCGGGTTGAACATGAACCCTTCACGGTCGATGCTCACGGTCACCGTCTTGATCTGCAAAGGGATGCCATCGATGATCCTCGGCAACGGGTCGCTTGCAACGGTGATCTGCGCCGTATGCGGATCCACGTTGACCGCCGCGCGGACGACGACGTTCCCGAGGTTGAACGGCCCCGCGACCGCCGGAACAACGATGCTCAACCCGAACGGCGCACCCTTGTAAGGGCCCGTCAAGAACACCTGAGCACCCTGCACGGTGAACGGGTGACTGCCCGGCCCCGCACTCGCGGTCGCATGCCCGATCAGGCTCCCCGCGCCACACGTGCCCTGGCTGGCCTGTGGCTCACCACAGCGTTCCACGCCCTTCAAGATTCCCAACAACCCCGGGGGCGTCTTGACCGTCATACCACCTAGCTCCTGATCCTGGTCGGTACGCGAAAACGACACGCTGAACGGGCTGAAAGCACCAGCCTGATTACTCACGGTGCCCGCCACGAACGACGGGGAGAACAATCCCGGGTCCCCACAACCTGTCGTTTCAAACGAGCTGCTAGGGGTCCCATCGACCGTGAACGGCGCGCTCCACGGTTCCAAGTCGCTCGTCGTGGTGGACACTCCACAGCCACGAGGGTTCGCCAACGGCGCCCGCGGACCACCCTTGAACTGCAACTGGATGTCGCTCACCGGCTGCTGGATCAGACCGGCAAACGTAGCCGTCAACCGACCCGTCACAGGATCCACAGACACCGACCCCGGGAACTTCAAGCTTGCACTCGGGATCTGCACCTGCATGAACAACCGCAACATGTGACCTTCCCGCGCATCCGCCTCACTACACGGCGAGCAATCCGGGGAGCCCACAAACACCTGACCCACCACAGGTTCGCTCAGGATCGGCGTCCTCGCAGTCACCGTTGCCACCTGGGACGCCAACGAACATCCCGCCGGGGCGATCGAACCCACATCGAACTGTGCATCAGAACACGCCTGCAGACCATCCGCCGAGGACGGCGAGACCGACACACCCTCCGGGAGCGTCACCGTCGCGCGCTTCAACGGTGGAGTCGCCAACCCGCTCGGATCGCTGAACACCGGCACACTCAAATCAAACGCATAGCCAGACGGAGAACCCGCCTGGGTAGTTTCCGGCATAAAACCAATCGAGGGCGTGAACTGCAACGCATCGCAACCACCCACTGGCGGCAACGTCGTAGCCGAACTCTTCCAGTTCGGGTCACTGAAGTCAGGAGACCCATCCGCGCTCATCCTGCCCGGGTGCACCCACGAATCGACGTGCACAGTCACCGTCAACGGTTCCCCCGAACAGTCCGCAGGGTTGGTGAAGAACGCCAACGACGCGCTCGAGCTGTTGTTCTTCACGACAGGGTTCCCGAAGAACGTCGTGGAAACTCCGACTGGCGGGACGAAGGTATTGAGGTTCTGGGTCATTACGCGTATCCCGTAGTCCGGGCCGGGACGCACGCTCGCATACAGGAGCGCCGACCTTTGCAGGGAGCGCAGATGGAGTCCGAACTCCGCGGGATGACCGCGCTCGGCGGTCACGTTATAGATCGGCAGAGTGGCAATGCCCCCATTGCCCGGCGCCTGCATCAACTGGAGCACTCCGACCTGGGTCGCAGCGGCGCATTCCCGGCCAGGCACGAAGAAGCCCGTGTCTGCGAGGTCCGAGAGCGAGCAGCTCGGCGCGGCTTGCGGATTACCGACAAGACCAGCTGGCAGATCCACGACGATCTGCTTGACCGGCTCAATGGATTCGATATCGAGCCTGCGCTGGCCCGATGTTGTTGCCGTGGCTAGATCAAAGCTCGTCGTCAATGCGCTGGGGTGATCTCCGGCCTGGGTATCGGATGTACCATCAGAGCTCACCAGCGATGAGCTGAGATTGACAAGTCCGAACGAAGGTGTCTGCGCGCTAAGCACAGTTGGGCTGCTCGCCGACGCGCACGCGGGTTGGCTCGGCCCACCGCATTCCGGAGCGCCACCTCCCGATATCTGTACCTCATTAGCACCCAGCGGGCCACCTTCAAACGAAGCGACGCTCACGGGTATTTCGATCGCCTCTGTCGGTGTCAATGCCGGAACCGGAACCGTTGAGGTACACGCCACGACGCTGTTTCCGGCACCCGGCGTGCATTCCCAATGGCTTTTTACACCACCGCTGGTTTCAGTACCTTCTCCTTCGCCTCGCGGTGTCGCCGAGGTCGTGACACCCACAGGCAGGATGTCCGTCACAGTGACCATCCCGCTGGAGTCCGCACTGCCCACGTTGAGTGCAGACACCGTGTAACGGTCTTGGGTATGTGGATTTTCGCTGTCGGCGAGCTGGAAGTGAGTGGGACGCGACAGCGACTGCAACTGCCACGCCACGCTCGGCGTCGCCGCGGATGCCAGCGCCCCACTCACCGCCAGGGCTGCCACGAGTCCGGCCGCGGCGAATAGAGCACCACGCCTTCGCACTATGCCCCAAAGGGCCTTTGAATGGAGGCTTACGATGATTGCCCTGGTCGACTTCGTGTCGCTGGTCATTACAGTCACCGACCCTTCCCATTCGCACGACGGGAACCTACGCGACGTTTCTTACGATGCTTCTTTGCCCTTCGTGTCACGTGGCGCGTCTTCTTTGCTTTCTTCACCGTGACCCGCGGAGGCGCAGGATTACCCGGGCCGGAGAACGAATAGCTCCCGGGGACCTGCGCTGAAGCTGGCGTGGAAAGACCGCCCTGGCACCCTTCGCCCTGGCAGGATGCGGACGCCGGAGCAGGGAAGCCACCATCAATCCGCGCGTCATACGTATCCATCTGGGTATCGGTGTCCTGCGCCACCAGCGGATCGGCGGAGTCGAAGAACACATCGCTGCCCGACCGAGTCGCCCCGATCAGTCGTGTAGTGCCGTTGCCCAGCACCGCGTTACGATCCTGACCGTCCGAGATCAGGTATACTTGGCCTTCGTGATACTCGTAGACGTTATTTACGTATTCAAAACATTCCCCTTCTTCTTCCTGCAGGCATACATCGTTTAGCGCCCGCGGCGTCAGCCCCGTCGGGCTCTGGAAGAACACATACGCGCCATCGTCAGA
This sequence comes from uncultured Solirubrobacterales bacterium, assembly GCA_963743165.1. Taxonomy (GTDB): domain Bacteria; phylum Actinomycetota; class Thermoleophilia; order Solirubrobacterales; family Solirubrobacteraceae; genus Palsa-744. The sequence continues at coordinate 35,945 of CAVUOP010000005.1, read as the reverse complement.
GATCGAGACATGCTCAGGCGCAGCATAAGACAGAAAATGTTCCGGGGGATCTATGTTCACGGATTTAATCAGGGCGCCGTTCTGATTGAAGCCATCCTCGCCGATCGAGATACGAACAAGAGTACCGCTCTGTGCGTCATACCGGTAGAGCTGGTTGCCGGTGCACGCAGCGCAGTCCGAGGTGAGTCGGCTTCCGCTGGGAAACAGCAGAAACCGCCCATCGGGCGTCGCCTCGACCGGACGACTGCGGCTCAGTGCCCAATCTTCTTCATCGCCGCCCGTCAGCGCCGTCACGAACACGGTCTCGAATTGACCGCTGTGCACAGGGTCGGGCTGATACAGGTACAGATTGTCGTTACCCTCCACCGCGCTCTCACCCATGCTGTTGGGCACACTCGTCAAGACGCCTTGCGCGACGAAATACACACGCGAACCGTCCGCGGACACTTCAACAACACCCTGCACGTTGGCGCCGGCCGAATCGCCCGCCGATACCCGCACCACCCGCTTTCCGGGCGGAGCTCCGAAATCATAGAGATAGAGGTTCTGTGTCGAATCGCCACCCAGCAGCGGCTGGCTGGTCAGGAAGAACGCCTTGGAGCCATCCTGCGAAGCACCCTGAAAGACCCCAGGTGCTCGATCCGCCGGCGTTGTGTCACACGCTGAGCAGTCCCCCGCCGATGGCTCTGAGACCGCAACCGTCTCAGAACCATCGATACGTGCATACACTTCGGCGACAAGTGGACCCAACCCCATCACCCCTTCCGATTCACAACCTCCTTTTTCAGCGCTGAAGAACACCGTCGCCCCGCTCGAGGAGACCGCATTGAAGCGCGAAGCGTGATTCAGCGCTCCAAGCTCGGTCCCACACTGGCTGATCTGCTTGCCTTTGCTGTCGACCCCGACCAGTCGCGGCGCCAAGTTGCCTGTACCAACATATTCATACAAAGATTCTCTCCCTCTGACAGTTCCGTCGTTAGGCCATCGGAAGTTGATGCCTTCAGTCGGCACGTTTGAAAAAAGAACATGCGACAGATCGGCCGACGCTCCCTGATAGGAACCCAAATTCGTTGCAGTGTCGCCCGACATCCACGCTGCTATCGCCCCAGGAGGTGCGGTGGGCCCCACTTCGACGAATGACCCATCGGGTTCACGAAGGTAGAAGCGCCCGTCGACTATCTTTGACGACCTGGGACTACGTAAGAACAGACTCTTGTCGAAGTCCTGGCTGACGTTCCGTTACCCCATTCCCGTCGACCAGGAATTGGGAGAGTGAAGGGTCGACCGGCGTCGATATCCAGCCCGCCGCGGTACGCGCAACCGAATAAAAAGCTCCACTTGCGCCCCCGTTGTCAAGCGTTTCACCGAACCCCCCGACGCTGTTGAGAAGAATATTCGACCCATTGAGAGCACCCTGAACGCTGTCACCGACATATACGACCCCCCCAGACTTGAATGGAGGAGTGACCATCTCATAAGCGCGACAGTCCGGTAGACTCGCCGATGGACCCGTACGAAACACGGCGTTCGGGCACGTGTCGGCCGAGGCCGTTGGCGCCATCGAAAGCAATCCAGCACCTAGCAAGCAAGCCACCGCTCCCACAGCTCCAAGCACACCCATGAAACCTCTCATTGACCTGCTCCCTCCTCGTGGTTTGCGATAGCGGCTGACTCGCCGCGGACTGCCTGCTCGACTTCCCCGCCCTTGCCTGTGAGCTGCCATGCGTTGGGCTCCCCCTTGAGGTGCCCAACGCCGACGTTGTGAATGAGCCCAAGGTTCTCCAGACGCGCGAGCAGCTTGGATATCTGCCCTTGGTCGGCAACGCCGGCCTCCTCGGCTACCTGCCTGTTGCTTGCCCCGGGCGCGGCCGCAATCGTCGAGAGGACGCGCAGGGTGCGATAGGTGAGGCGCATGTCAAGACCTCCCAGCGGGTCCGCAGCGGCTTTTTTCGGACGCGCGCGCCGCCCGGCCGGTAATGGACGCTCCAACTCCTTCTCCGCCGCGGCCGCTCCCAGGTACGGGCGTACGATCATCGCCATCAGTGGGTTGAGCAGCTTGGTAAGCGAGCCGCCGCGGGCCAGGAGCCGGGCGTGGACAACGGCCAGCACAGCTCCAACGACGCCCTCAGCCGTGAGGGGCGCGACCTCCCGCCTGCCGCGGGCCTGCGCGCGGGCGCCTTCGACTACCCCGATCAGCTCTTGGACCACGAGTCCGCGACGCTCCAGCACCGTTGGGCCGGCTTTCAGCGCGTCCACCACAAGGACCCGACCCGCCAACGGCTCGTCGCTGAAGAGCTGGAGCAGCGCCGCCAGGCCGGCCCGCACGCCCGAGCGCCAGTCGCGCTCATCGCCGGCGGACTCGCACACGAGCGCACGAGCGCGTTCGACGGTCTCCTTGAACGCGGCGAGAAAGCACGCTTCACGGTCGTCGAAGAGGTCGTAGAATGTGCGCCGCGAGACACCTGCGCGAGCGGTGACCCGAGCGACCGACATCTTCTCGTAGCCCAACTCACCCACGACCTGCACGGCCGCCGCGAGCATCCGCGTGCGCTGCACTTCGGTGACCTGGGTTGCGCCCACTCTCGGGCGCACGGCCCTAGAGCGGGAGACATGGCCTCGGCCGGCTCTGGCCTGTGCCACAGCCGCCATCACACCAACCCCCCCACGGGGGACACCGGTCGGCCCACCAGGGCCAAAGAAAGCGGGCTAGGAGCTAGCCGACTCGGCCAAGAGAGAGAGAGAGAGAGAGAGAGAGATGCGTCAGTGATGCTGACGCATCTAGTAAGACCCCCAGTAGAGGCCACAAAGACTCCCAGCACGTCTGTCTCCCTAACAGTCACGCGAAAACAACCCTTTCATCGATCTGACCCAGCCCTCTCCCAAACATCCCTCAGTAGCGCATAAACCCGGCCCGAGAAAAACCAGACCCAACCCGACCTATATCTCAAGCGCCCACCCACACGGCGGACACCATTGCGAGGCATTGTAACCATAAAACATACATGGCGTCAACCCCCAACCCACAAACTCAAACAGCCGGCGTGCGAACAGGCAACCCTCGCGCGGCTCAGGACACGTGGAGCCGTGCGGCCTAAGAGGCAGGCCGCACAATCGACAACCTGAGCGCCGGAGCGATGCGCCGGATGTGCTCCTGCTCGACCTCGGCGCGCTCGGCGTAGGACTCCCACTGAGAGACAATCTCGCTCACTTCCTCGACGATGCGGGTCGCTCGCCCACGCGGAAGCATTGCCGCGCGGCCGCACGCGCTGAAGTCCTCCGGGGTAAAGCCGTCCCGCTTGCCGTTGAGCGTCATCTGATGATGACCCGTCCACTCGCTGTCGGGCCGGTAGGCGTAGGTGATGTCAAACGCGGGGGCCAACTCCCAGTGGCCCGCGCGGTCCATCAGGAAGGCGATGTTCTTGACATGGTCGTCCTGGTTGCGCGCCACCACGTTGAAGACCATGCGGCGGAACATCTGCTCGACGGTGGGCGTCAAGAGCCCCAGTCGGCGGATGACCAGGAACGCCTGCTCGTAGCTGTGTGCGCCCGGATCGTTGAAGTCGAAGTGGGCGATGGCCCCCAGCGACTGCATGTGCCGGCGGGCGCCGTCCTCGGCGCGATCGAAGCGGCGGGTCATGAAATGCCGGCGGCCGTTCTCGCTCAGCAGCCGGCAGTCGCTCATGAGAATCCCCGCGTCGCGAGCCATTAGCGAATAGGCGTACTCGATCGCCCCATAGCCCTGGGGGTCGGCCAGCGTGTCCTTGTCCTTGTTGTTGGCGACCCCGTCGAACTTCAACAGCCAATGCTCGAACCCCGGCCCGGGGTCCTCAAGCTGTCCGGAGCGCACGACTTCGGTGGTGGGGTTCCAGGCGATGACCGCCTTGGCGCGCGCACCTCCGGCGGAAGTGCCGACGCTGAGGATGTCGCGCATCGCCCGCTCGCGGTGACCCTCGGCGAGCGAGGCGACTAGCGCCTCGCGCCGCGAGAGCACCTCGGAGGCCAGCTCCACCAGCTCGGCCACGTGCAGGTCGTGACCTTTCGCGGGCCGCGGGCCGCGGCTGGGAGCGAACTCCAGGGCGCCCATGCCGCGCCGGCCTATGTAACAAAGGCGCTCGACCGCATCGAAGCTCTCCGGGCTGCGCCCCTGCCCCGCCAGCCAGGCATCGATCAGCGCATGGCCGTAGCGATCGGGCAGGCTGTCGGCCAGCAGGCCCGGCAGCCCGTGAAAGCTCTCGGGCCTCAACGCCGGGAACGTGTAGGGCAGCTCGCGCAGCGGCATCGTGAGCGGGGCGACCTCGATGCCGCTGCCCAGGAAGCCGGGGTCGTACTGGAACACCGCCACGCGACCTTCGTCGGGCAGCGAGACGGCCCCGATGCGCGTACCCCACATGCCGACCTCCGCGAGCGTGCTCACGAGTCGCCGGCGGGAAGGCCATCACCCCGGGTGTCCTCATTCCCCCCGGGTCCCTCACGCCCGGCGGGTCCCTCATCGCCCCAATGCCATGGGGCGCCCTGGGCCGGCCTCTGCCGCCCCTGCGGGGCGGACGCCCGCCTGCCGCGTACGCGCCCACCCCGTTCGCCGGAAGCGCGCCGACGCTCCTTGCCGCGCAGCTTCAGCAGCTCGATGGGGCTCGGCAGCGGCTCGGGGACCAGCTGATCCAGAGCGTCGAGCAGCCCCAGCGCTCGCAGCACCCGCAGAAAGCTTGTGAGCTTCACGGCCTCTCCAGCCTCGATGCGCTGCACCGCCTTGCGCTCCACCCCGGCCCACGCGGCCAACTCCCGCTGGGTGAGGTTGCGCTCCAGCCGGTGGCGCTCCAGGCGCGCGCCCAGCTCGGAGAGCACCGCCTCATCCGTCAAATACGACGCTATCCGCATAAGGCACCTCACATAGGTCTTTGAGATCAAAATATAGCATAAAGCACCAGAAACGGGCTCTTTTGTATCTCAGTCTAGCCTATATTATATCCCTTACAAGGGTCTTTATAGCCAATAATGACGATAAAGACCCTTGCAAAGGACTTGTGCCTGGTCAGTGCCTCGTTCGGAGCAACCTGATTCGGGGAGGCATGGTTCGGAGGGACCCGTTCGGAGGAACCCCCGTTCGGAGAGCCTGATTACTGCTTGCGCTTCTTGGCCTTGCGCTGCTTATGCTTGGTCTTCTTCTTGGCCTTCTTCTTCGCCTTGGGGCAACCGCTGACCGCGATCTTGGTGCTCTGCTTGAGGACCGCCCCGTTCTGCCCGGTGATGGTGGTGGGCATCGTCAGGCTGGTGCCACAGAGACTCCCCTTCGCCTTCGCCGGCAGTACTGCCGCGAGCCCGGAGTGCGGCCCCTCGGGGAGCTTCAACTCGAAGCTACCGATCGGTGCGTCGGGGACGCTGTTGAACGCGCTGCTAGTGACCCCATGCTTGATGTCGATGCTGCCTGTGAGCTCGAGCTCGACGCCTTCGCTCTGGAGGATCAGCACCAGATCCGGGAACGCCGCGCCACCGTGAGAGACAAGGTACGCGGGGCCGACCACAGGGCTCGCGAGAACCGGAGTATTGGCGGTCGCCGTCCCAATCACCGAGCCCGCCGGGCACGACGCGGGGTTGGCGTTGAACGTCGCTTCCGGGCAGGCCTGCTGGATCGTCGTCAGCCGCGAGGGCAGCTGCTTGGGCAGCGTCACCGCGACACTGCGGATGTTCGCCTGAGCACCCTGCGGATAGCCAACCTTCACGTCGAGGCTCGCACCGTTCTTCTTGCTCGTGTTCGCCTGCGTTGAGACCGTGAACAAGGGCTTGAACGCCAGTTCCCTGCACCCACCCGCCTGGAAGCGCGAGGAGATGTTCACGCTGGCGCCCGCGGTGGAGGTCACCGTGCCGCCGATCGCGGTGGGCGCACAGCTGGTCGGGTTGAACGTGAACCCGGGACGATCCATTACCACGTCCACGCGCCTGATTCGCAGCGGAATGCCATCGAGGATCGTCGGGAACGGGTCGGACACCGCTGTCACCTGTGCGGTATGGGGGTCGATGCGCAGCGACTGACGGACGACGACCGTGCCGAGGTTGAACGGACCGGCAATCGCCGGGACCTCCACCACCAGCCCATAGGGACCGCCGTTGTAGGGGCCCGTGAGATAGGCCTTGCCTGACACGAACAGCGGATCGGGGCCGACCCCGGCGCCCGTCTGCACGCTTCCGACCCGCGACGCTTCGGGGCACGTCCCCGCGTTGGCGTTCGCATCCGGGCACAACGGTATCCCCGCGATCTTTCCCAGCAGTCCGGGTGGGAGGGTGACCGAGGCCCCCGCGAGGTTCTGTTCCCCGTCCGAGCGGGAGAGCGAGAGCGTGAACGGGGAGTAACTCCCGGCCTGTGGGTTCTGGCTCCCCGCCGTAAACGCGGGAGCGAACCCGCCCGCGCAACCAGATTCAATCGGGAAGCTGCTGGACGGCGTCGCGTCGGGACCCGAAGCAGGTGCGGACCACGGCATCAGATCGCTCGTGGTGGTGTACGTCCCACAGCCCTGAGGAGTCGCCAGCTCGCCGCGCGCACCACCGAAGAAGTGTAGCTTCAGATCGCTGAATGCGACCTGCGGGTTGTCATCGAACACCCCCGCGATCTGCCCCGTCTGCGGGTTGGGCGTGAGGTTCCCCGGGATCTTGACGATCACACCAGTGGTGGGATCATCGATCACAACGTACCCCGCCAGCAGGCTGTGAAACGGGTTTTCGTTCTGCGTCGCCAGGTAGATCGAACCCTGGAGGGTCCCCGCCAACGCCGGGGTCTGCACTTCGACCGTGCCGACGCGTGAGGCTTCGGGGCAGGTCGGCGGCGCGGGGCTGCCCAGGCCGATCTGCGCTTCGCTGCACGCCCCCAGCCCGGCGGCGGCCGCCGGGTTCAAGGTCAACCCCGCTGGGAGCTTTACGGACGCGTTGCGCAAAGGCGGCGTCGCCAGCGAACTGGGGTCCTCGCTCTGCGGGACCTGCAGATCGACTGCCAACCCCGTCGGGCTGTCCGCCGTCGTCGTTTCTGGCTGCACGCTCAGCGACGGGTCGAACTGCAACCGTTCGCAGCCGGTGACCGGCGGGGATTCCGCGGTCCCTTCCCTCCAGTTCGGGTCGCCGAAGTCCGGCGAGCCATCCGCATTCCAGCGCCCCGGGGCCTGCCAGGAATCCATATGGACCCTCGTCACCAACGGTTCACCCGAGCAGTCCGAGGGGTTCGTGAACAACGCCACCGGCGTGTTACCGGTCCCGTCCCGCAGGGCCGGGTTGCCGTACAGCGTCACGAGCACGTTGGTCAGGTCGACCTGCGGGGTTTGCGGCGCGATGGTGCGCAGCACATAGCCCCGCGGGGACGGCGCCACGCTCGCATACAGGACGTGCGAGCCACCGACGGAGTCGACGTAGCCGAACTCCGCCGCGACACCACGCTCGGGTGTCAGGTTGTAGATGGGACCGTTCACTTCCGCCGCGCCCCCGGGTTCGCTGAGGATGTGTCCCAGCGCGGTGTCCGGCGGACAACCGCCGACCTTCACGTTGATGACGGAGGAGATCTGCGCCAGCGTGCAATCGGGGGTCGCCAGCGCGGTCCCGAGGAAACCCAGCGGCAGATCGATGACCGCGTCCCTGAGATCCTGCACCCCCGTGGCGCCAACGGTCGCGTTGCCGGTCGAGGGGCCGACCCTGAGTTCGTTCTCGAGATCGAACCTCAGCGCCCACTCGTACGGGTGAGCCCCGGCCTGCGTTTCCGGCGCCCCATCCAACCCCGAGATCAGCGAGCCGAAGCCCGCCACGCCGAACACGGGCGGCGTCGAGCCGACCTGCGTCTGCTCGCTGGTGGAGCTTTCCGGAACACCGCCGCCGGAGACACTCGCGACGTTCATCAGGCTCCCCGAAGCGCCCGTGAACTCCACATAGACGGTCATCGTCAGCGTTGCGTCGGGTTCCAGCGCTTTGGGGTAGGTGCACTGCACCGATATCTTGCTGCAAAATTCTGGGGCCAGGTTTTCGTTCGAGCCCGACCAGTAGTACTGGATTTCCCTGACCGTCAACCCCGCGGGCAGCGCGTCGGTGAGCGTGATCGTGCTGCCATCCGTCGGCCGGCTGCCCACGTTCGTCACCGTCACCTGATACGCATCGCACACTTCGGTCGGCTGCGAGGTGCCCGCGCAACCCACGGTCTGTTCCGCGGAGAAAACACTGGGCGTCGCGAACGAGTGGATCGAGAGCCTCGCGGCCGGAACCACCGCACCCGCCGACCCAGCCCCGAGCACGAACACCGCGAGCGCAGAACCGGCCAGAGCGCCCCACCGCGACCCGTGCACGCACCGGCGCGATTCGACACTGCGCATACGCGTGAACCAGTTGTGCACACATGTGAGCCGGCTGTGTATACGTGTGAACCGCATCGCTATCTCCCCCTCGCGTTGATGTGAGCGTGGCTCCCGCCGCGCGCGGAGCGCCCTCGGGATCCGGTCTTGGACTTCGGCCTGGACTTGCGCCTCTTAGCCTTGCGCCTTTTGGCCTTGGTCTTGTGCTTCGCCCTGGGCTTCACCACCGTTGCCTGCGCCGGCGCGAGATTCCCCGGGCCCGCGAACGTCACCGTCGCGGCACCCGGCGCCGGCGGCGCCACACCCGGCGTGCCGTGACACGCTTCGCCCTGGCACGGCGGCGGGGGTGCGGACGGCACTACGCACGGTTCACCGGACGTGCAGATCCGCGCGTCGTAGACATCCAACTCGGTATCGGTGTCCTGCACCGCCAGCTGATCCGCCGTCGCGAAGAACACGTTCGCGCCCGTCGCGTCGCTGCCGAGCAGCTTCACCGCGCTCGCTCCCCGCTCCTCCGATACATCCCGCCCGTCGGAGATCAGGTACACCTGGCTGGCGTGCCACTCGTACACATTCTGCGCGTAGACCGGTTGGCCGCGTTCCATGGTCCCGATCTGCACTTCATCGAGCGCGTGCGGCGTCAGCGCGACGGGGCTCTGGAAGAACACATAGGCCCCGTCGTGGGACATCGTCGGGTCCGCACGCGCCGGACCGCCGTGCAGCGAGGCGTAAAAGGACGAAACGATGCTCGCTTCGGCCGCGGCCGTGCCCGCGTTGCCACCGTCGTTGAAACCGTTCTCACCGATCGAGAGCCGCGTCAATTCACCCGTCTGCGCGTCATACCGGAACACCTGCGCCGCGCCGGTCGTGCTCGAATCGTCCGCCGTCAACGCACCATGACTCCTGAACACCAGAAACCGCCCATCCGGCGTCACGTTCGCAACCGTGCTGGAGGGCGCGTACCATTCTCGGAAGTCGGATTCGGAGAGCGTAGCGACGAACGCGACATGTCCTTCGGGATGGCTCGCGTCGCGCTCGAACACATACAGGTTGTCCACTTCGTCCAGCGCGCTCTGACCCTGACTGTTCGCCGCGCCCGTCAACACACCCTTGGCGACGAAGTACACGTGCGACCCGTCGGAGGAGACCGCCATCACCCCCTGCACACGCGGCCCGCCACCGCTCGTGTCACCCGCGGAGACATCGATCAGATTGTCCCCCGCGGGAGCGTTGAAATCGTACTCGTACAGGTTGCAACCATTCGCGCCCGTCGTTTTACTGCACCCGCGGCCCAACGCGGTATCGCCGCTGTTGTCCTCGCTCGCGCCGTTGGTCAGCTGTTGGGTGCTCGTGAAAAACACCTTCGACCCGTCGATGGACGCATTCTGGTACGCGGCGGCGCCCACCGGGGACGCCAGGCACTGGGCGCTCGTGCAACCCAGCGGCGAACGGCCCGAGACCAGCACGGTCCGCGCCCTGTCGATGCGCGCATACACCGCATTCGCCGGGACCGGAACACCCGCATTGGCGCCCGAACCCGAAGCGCATTCTTCTGCCGTGAAGAACACCGTGCCGCCGTCGGCCGACAGGGCGTTGGTGAATTCTATACTACCGCGGCCCAGCAACGTGCCGCACGTGCTGATCAGATCGGTGCTGCCCGCCGGACCCGTGACACCCACAAGGACCGGCTGCGAGTTACCCGTACCCGTGTATTCGTACAACGTTTCGCCGGGGCCGGTCGTCGCATCGAACGGCCAGTCCTCTGTGGTTTCGCTCATCGAGTAGACGACATGAGAGAGATCGGCCGTCGCATCAACCCAGTTGGCCACGGCCCCGATTGGCCCATAGGACGGCGAGGCCACCGGGCCGATGTCCTTTAAGGAACCATCGGGCAGGCGCGCGATCAGATCGTCCTCGCCTGACGGCGGGGTCGCAGCGCTGAACAACGCCGCGTCCGCGTTCGCATCGATCAGCCGCGTATTGGCGCTGAAGCTGCTCGCCGGCGGCGCCAGCGGGCTCGTCGCCCAACCGCCGCCCGTCCGCGCGGCCTCGAACAGGTTGCCCACGATGCCGCGAGCGCCATTGCACGAGACCGATTCGGCGAAGCACTGGATGCCGGTTACGATCAGACGCGAACCGTCTTCCGCGATGTTGGGCGGTACGAGCGAGACCCCAGCGCCGACCAACGCCGCGTTCTTGTGCGGTGGTGTCACCATTTCATACGCCCGGTTATCCGGCAGGCCGCCACCCGCCAGCGCGGGGCCTGTGTTCAGCGCGAGCATTCCGCACACCACGATCGCGAGCGCGGCGACTGTACCTTTGAAACCTCTCATCGAACTGCTCCCTCTTCGTGGTTTGTGTGTGCGGCTTCGCCGCGGACTGCCTGCTCGACTTCCCGGCCCCTGGCCGTCAACTTCCAGGCGTTGGGCTCGCCCTTGATGTGCCCCACGCCGCTGTTGTGGATCAGCCCAAGATGCTCAAGGCGCGCCAGGAGCTTCGATATCTGCCCCTGGTCAGCGACACCGGCCTCCTCAGCGACCCGCCTGTTGCTCGCCCCCGGCGTCGCCGCGATCGTCGCGAGGACACGCAGCGTGCGATATGTGAGGCGCATATCAAGACCCCCGAGCGGATCGGCGGGCGCTTTGAAACGCGTGCGAGGTTCGGTGGGCAGCGCACGCCCGAGCTCCTTCTCGGCAGCCGCGGCCCCGAGATAGGGGCGCACGATCATCGCCATCAACGGGTTGAGCAACTCGACGAGAGAGCGTCCTTGCCCCTGCGCACCTACCGCCCGCACCGTGCCGCCCCACTCCGACAAGCGAGCATGGACGACAGCGAGCACCGCCCCGACGACGCCCTCCGCCGTCAACGGCGCGACCTCGCGCCCACCACGAACCTGCCCACTCCCGCCCTCGACGACACCGATCAACCCCGCAACGACACCCGCACGACGCTCTAACACGACAGGCCCAGCCTTCAAAGCATCAACCACCAGAACCCGACCCGCCAACGGCTCCTCAGAGAAAAACCGGAGCAGCGCACCCAGACCCGCCCGCACCCGCGAACGCCAATCACGCTCTAGGCCGGCAGCCTCACACGCCAGCGCACCAGCACGCTCCACGGTCTCAGTGAACGCCGCGAGGAAACACGCTTCACGATCCACGAACAAGTCATAAAACGTGCGCCGTGAGACACCCGCCCGCGCTGTCACCCGCGCGACGGACATCTTCTCGTAACCCAACTCCCCCACCACCTGCACCGCGGCCGCGAGCATCCGCGAGCGCTGCACTTCAGTGACCTGCGCAGCGCCCACCCGCTGATGCGCAACAGGCGCCGCACTAGAGACACGCCGACGCGCAGCCTGCGCCAACACGAGAGCAGCCACCTACACCACCCCCCAAAGGGAGCAGGAACGACGCCGTAGCGCCGAACGACGGGGCCTAGAAGCTAGCCGACCCGGCCAAGAGAGAGAGAGAGAGAGAGAGATGCGTCAGTGATGCTGACGCATCTAGTTAGACCCCCAACAGAGGCCACAAGCACTCCCGGCACGTCTGTCTCCCTAACAGTCACGCGAAAACAACCCCTTCATCGATCTGACCCAGCCCTCTCCCAAACATCCCTCAGCAGCGCACAAACCCGGCCTGAAGAAACCAGACCCAACCCGACCTATATCTCAAGCGGCCACCAACACAGCGGACACCATTGCCGGGCATTGTAACCATAAAACACACATGGCGTCAACCCCCAACCCACAAACTCAAACAAGGGACGTGCGAACAGGCAACCCTACCTGGCCGAGCCCCTGTCAGGCCGGCTCGGCGCGACGCATGGCTTCAGGAAGAGCTTTGCTGTAGGGGTCTATGGATCATTACAGGAAACGTGTTAGGATCCCCGATCATTATAAGACTTCTGTAATGACCCAGACTTCAGGCAAGAACCCCTACCGGCCGGGCGTGGGTGTGCGTCCGCTCTATCTCGCTGGACGCGACGCACCGTTGCGACGCTTCGACGCGATGCTCCGCGCGGCGCCCGAGCAGCAGGCAAACATGCGGGTGACCGGGTTACGAGGCGTGGGCAAGACCGTGCTGCTGGAGACGTTCGCCGAGAACGCGCAGGAACACGACTGGGAGCCAGCGTTTATGGAGTTGCAACCCGCGCACAACACCGACCTGGCGATCGCGACGGCGATCGGCTCGCTGCTGGAGCGCACGCGCCGGCGCCTCTCGCGGCTGGAGCGATTGCGGGCAGCCGCAGGCAAAGCACTTCGCTCAACGAGCCTGGAGGTGGGCTGGGAAGAGGTCTCGCTGTCCATCACCTTCGGCTCCGAACGCGAGGAAGGTCTCGCGCGAGACCTGTTCGCGACCGTCCAACTCGCCCTCGCCAAAGGACGTGAGGGTGTAGTCCTGCTCCTGGACGAGGCGCAGCTGGTCCATGATGAGCGCAATCGTCACGGCGAGCATCCGCTGTCCCTGCTGATCGCCGCGGTCGTGGCGCTGCAGCGCCAGGAGCTGCCCCTCGGGCTTGTCTTATGTGGCCTGCCGACGCTGACGAGCAACCTGCAGAAGGCGCGCTCCTACAGCGAGCGCCTGTTCCGCGGCGAGGAGATCGACTCGCTCACGCCGGCACAGGCGCTGGAGGCGTTTACGAGGCCGCTCGAGCAGACCTCCCGCCGCGTCGCCGCAGCGCTCGCCAAAGCTGTCGTCGAGGAGGTCGAGGGCTACCCATACTTCCTGCAGCTGTGGGGGTCGGAGCTGTGGGACGCAGCGGACCTTGCCGGCGTGAACCAGATCACGCCCAAGCTGCTCGACGCAGCGCGCTCTGACATCTACGGCCGCCTCGACCGCGACTTCTACGAACCGCGTCTCGCTGCGCTCACCCCCGCGGAGCAGGATCTCCTGCTCGCATCCGCCACGTGCCCCTACCCCCCCCTGCGCTCCTCCGATCTGGGCAGCGCCTCCGCGAAGACCCCTGGCAACGTCAACGTCCTCCTCGGGCGCCTCGTCGACGGGGGTGCGCTCTACCGCACCCGCAAGGGCGAGTACGCCTACACCGCGCCCAGGTTCCGGGAGTACCTGCTGCGCAGAGGGTGATCGGGACAACGACAGTTGACGTGTCGCGTGGTACCAGAGCGACGCCCTCACCGCTGAGGGCCGCAGGGCGCCGCTCTCCCGTTGCTACTTCTTCTTTGCCTTGTGGTGCTTCTTGGCTTTGGGTTTTTTCTTGCCGTGTGTCCTTCGGGTGGCCTTGCAGCCGGTGACCTGGATCTTGGTGTTCTGCTTGAGGGTGGCGTCGTTCTGGCCGGTGAGTGTCGTGGGCATCGTGAGGCTCGTGCCACAGAGGTTGCCCTTGACCTTCGCGGGCAGGACTGCCGCGAGGGCTGAGTGGGATCCCTCGGGGAGCTTCAGCTCGAAGCTTGAGATCGGGGCGTCGGGGACACTGTTGAACGCGCTGCTCGTGACCCCGTGTTTGATGTTGATGCTGCCTATGAGTTCGAGCTTGATGCCTTCGCCCTGGAGGATCAGGACGAGATCGGGGAACGCGGCGCCGCCGTGCGAGACCAGATAGGCAGGGCCGCTGACGGGGCCGGCGAGGACGGGGGTGTAGGCGGTTGCGGTCCCGATGTCCGACCCGGCTGGACAACTGGCGGGGTTCTGGTTGAACGTCGCCTGTGGACAGGCCTGCTGGATCGTGGAGAGCCTGGAGGGCAGCACCTTGGGCAACGTCACCCCCACGCTGCGGATGTTCGCCTGGGCACCCTGGGGGTAGACGACCTTCACGTCAAGGCTCGCACCGTTCTTCTTCGAGGTGTTCGCCTGCGTGGAGACCTTGAACGTCGGCTTGAACCCAAGTTCGCTGCAACCCCCGACCTGGAAGCGCGAGGACACGCTGGCGCTTGCGCCTTCCGTGGAGGTCAACGTGCCCGCTATCGCCATCGGGTTGCAGTTCGTCGGGTTGAACGTGAACCCGGGCCGGTCCAGTGTCACGTCCACGCGGCGGATCCGTAGCGGGATGCCGTCCAGGATCGTCGGGAACGGATCGGACACATCGGTGACCTGCGCGGTATGCGGGTCGATCCTAAGTGACTGCCGCACGCTGACCATCCCCAGATTGAACGGGCCCGCGACCGCCGGGACCTGCACCACCAGACCGTAAGGGCCACCGTTATACGGGCCCGTCAGATACGCCTTCCCACCGATGAAGAACGGGTCCGGTCCAACACCCGCCCCGGCCTGCACCGTCCCGACCCGGGAGGCATCCGGGCACGTACCCGCGTTCGCCTGCGCATCGGGACACAGGGGGACGCCCGCGATCTTCCCCAACAGGCCGGGCGGCAGCGTCACCGAGAGCCCCGCGAGGTTCTGATCCCCATCCGTGCGGGAGAGAGAAAGCGTGAACGGGGAGTACCCACCCGCCTGCGGGTTGACAGTCCCAGCCGTGAACGCTGGGGCGAACCCGCCCACACAACCCGTATCGATCGGGAAGCCCGAGAACGGCGTCGCGTCGGGCCCTGAATCCGGGGCGGACCACGGCATCAGATCGCTCGTCGTCGTATACGTACCGCAGCTCTGCGGCGTTGCGAGCACCCCGCGCGGGCCGCCCTTGAAGTCGAGCTTCAGATCGGAGAACGGGAACTGCGGACTGCTGTCAAATACACCCGTGATTTGGCCGGTGTTCGGGTCGGGCGTCAGGTTCCCCGGGATCTTGATCACCAGGCCAGTGGTCGGATCGTCGACCACTACGTAGGCCGCCAGCAGCGAATGGAACGGGTTGTCGAACTGCGACGCCAGGTAGATCGAACCGGTCAAGGTCCCCGGCAACAACGGTGTCGTCAACGAGACCGTCCCGATCTGTGATGCTTCGGGGCACGACGGCGGGGATGCGCTCGTCAGACCGATTTGCGCCAAGGAACAACTCTGCAGGCCGCCGGCCGAGGACGGGTTGACAGTGAACCCCGGCGGCAGCGTCACCGATGCGTCCTTCAGCGGCGGCGTCGCCAACGTGTTCGGTTCCGCCGACTGGGGCACCGTGACATCCACATGCACCCCAGACGGCGAATCCGCGACCGTGGTGTCCGGCTGCAGACCCATCGATGCTTGGAACTGCAGCTGGTTGCAGCCGGCCAGCGGCGGGGCTGTCGAGGTCCCCGACGCCCAGTTCGGGTCCGACAGGTTCGGCGTCCCATCCGCGTTGAAGCTCCCAGGGTGCTGCCAGGAATCAAGACGAATGGTCGCGACGAGGTTTTCGCCGTCGCAGGTCGACGGGTTTGTGAACATGGCGAGCGGGGTGATCGCGCCGCCGCTCTTGGCCGACGGGTTGCCATAGAAGGTGGCGACGATCCCGGTCAGCGTCACCTGCGGAATGTCGCGGACGATTACCCCGAGGTGATAGCCGCCGGGACCGGGCACGACACTCGCGTTGAGGGTGTGTGCCCCATCGACGTTGTCGATAAAACCGAACTCGGCCGGGACGCCATACTCGGGGGCCAGATTGTAGAGCGGCCCGTTGACGCCGTCCTCAGCCTCCGGGATCGTGCGGAGCCGGCCGAGGATGGTGTCGGTCGGGCAGCCGCTTTCGCCATTGTTGACACGCGAGGAGAACTGCGCGAAGCTGCAGGTCGGGGTCGCCTGGGCCGAGCCCAGGAAGCCGAGCGGGAGCTCGATCGCGACATCCTTCAGATCCTCGACCGTGTCGCGCTCGGTGCCGGGGCGGATCCCGCCCTCCGGCGGGACCCTCAGCATGGTGTTGAGGTCGATGCGCGTGGCCTGCTCGTAAGGGTGCCCGCCAGCCTGGGTGTCGGGCAGGCCATCCGCACCGATGCCGTAGGAGCTGAAGCCCGCCACTCCGAACGGGGGCGGCGCGAGCGCGACAGTGTTGTGGGACACAGTCCGCACCTCGGGCGCACCGCCGCCCGCGACGGTCGCGGTGGTCGTGAGAGGACCGGGGGTGGGCGGATCATCGGCCGTGACGGAGATCACCATCCGGAGGGTGTCGTCGGGCTCGACCGGTAGACCGAGCGAGAGCGGACATGTGACCTGTTGGCCCGCGGTCGTGCATTCGATCCCGAAGCGGCCGTTCAGGTCGGTCAAGGGGTTCACGCCGAAGCGTTCGATGCCCGACCAGGAGAACTGGACCCTCTGCACGGTGAGGCCAGCCGGAAGCGTGTCGGAGACGGTGACCGTGCTGCCGTCGCTCGGCTGGGACCCGGCGTTGGTGGCCTCCAGCTGATACGCGTCACAAGTGACGTCGCCACTAAGCGTCGCAAGACAGCGAGCGCTATCGGCGGGGGAGAAGTTGGTCGGAGTGGCAACGGAATCGAGCGTCCAGCCTGGGGCAGGCACCGCCGCCGCGGCGGGCCCGGCAGCGGCAAGAGCCAGCGCCGCCACGGCGAGGACCGCCATCAGGACTCGCGGGAGGCCGGAGCGGCAGGTGGACACCGGGTTGGTCGCAGTGGACATCGGGTTGGTCGTGGTGATGGTGTCGATCATCTGCCCGCCCTCCGGTCAGTGTTGGTGGCTCGTCGGGCGTTGCCGGCGTGGCTGACTCGCAGCGCGGCTGGCTCCACCGTGATTGAGACTGTCGTCGCGGACGGGCTGCCGCCGGCCGGGGTGAAGACGACGTGCAGCCGCAGCAGGTGCTTGCGCGCCAGCAGCTGCTGCTCCCTGGCGGTGAGCATGACGCGAAGCGTGTACGTACCGGGACGCGACACCGATCGCCGGACGGTCCTGACCCCTGCAAGGGTTATCGCGATCCGGCCACTTCCCGGCACCTTCACGCGAACGAGGAAGCTCGAGCCGTGGACAGCCCTGCTCAGCACCGTGACCTTCGCAGCGCTCGCGCCTGGCGCGGCGTTACCCGGACCGCTGAACGCCACACTGGCGGCCGTCGGCTGCGCGGGCGGCGATCCCGTTGGATCCTGGCAGCTATCACCACTACAGCTCGCAGGCACGTTGTAGGGGAAGCCACCGCCCACACGCGCGTCGTAGAAGTCAAGCTCGCTGTCGGTGTCCTGCGGCACGAGCCGATCGACAGTGGTGAAGAAGACGTTCTGGCCGCTGGAGTCCGTGCCCAGCAGGCAGACCGCCGATTTGAATTGGCAGCCGCGGTGCGGGGCCACGGCGGTGTCGCGTCCGTCCGAGATCAGATAGACGTGGCCGGCGTGCCACTCGTAGACGTTCTGCGCATAACTCGTGAAGCCTTCGCTGTCGAGGTCGATTCGGACATCGTCGAGTGCCTGCGGGGTGAGCGCGAGCGGACTCTGGAAGAAGACGTACCCGCCGTCGTCCGACATCGTCGGGTCGGTGCGACCGTCCGCGAGGCCGATCCGCGGTTCCACGATCGTCGCGTCCTCCGAGCAGCCTTGGGCGATGGTGCAGGCACTGGGGGCGGACCGATTGCCGTTGTCCTCGAAACCGTCGTTGCCGACCGAGAGCCGGATCAGCTGCCCAGCCTGGGCGTCGTAACGGAAGACCTGCTTCGCGCCGGACTGGCTTGTGTCGTCGGGCGTGAGCGCACCGTAGCTCGTGAAGACGAGGAAGCGCCCATCCGCGGTGGCATTGGCGCTATCTGCTCCGCCAAATTCCCACTCATGGTGATCAGCGTCGGGCAGGGCCGCGACGAAGCTGGTCTGACTTGTGCTCGCGTCGTAGACATAGAGGTTGTTCTGCCCCGACTGGGCAGGGTGGCCATTCGCGTCGGGATTCGTGGCAAGCACGCCCCCCGCGACGAAATAGACGTGCGAGCCGTCGCGCGAGATTGCGATTACGCGCTTGACGCGCGGACCCGCGCCGCTCCTGTCGCCGGCGGAGACGTCGACCAGCTCGTGGCCGGCCGGGCGCGAGAAATCGTACAGGTAGAGGTCGCAACCGTTTGGTCCCGCGGTGTTGGCGCAGCCACTCCCGCTCGTGGTGCCGCTTACGGCGCCATCGCCTGGCTGGCTGTCCTCGCTCGCGGAGTCGGTGAGCTGCTGGGTCGAGGTGAAGTACGCCCTGGAGCCTTCAGCGGAGGCGCCTTCCAAGCTGGCGTCTGCGGGCGGCGAGCTCTGGCAGCCGGATGACACCCCGCAGTCGGCAGGAGAGCGCTGCGAGACCGCCACAGTCCGCGAACCGTTGAGCCGCGCATACACGGCGTCGACGGGGAGCGTGATCGGCACCGTGCAGGAAACGTTGTCCTGGCCGATTGCGGTGAAGTAGACCGTGGCACCATCGCGAGACTGGGCTCCCAAGCCTGTATTGGGGCCTACGGTGCCGAGATTCCCGCCGCAAGCGCTGACCGGGTCGGTCGAGCCGGCGCCGCCGCTCACGTCAACCATCCGCGGCTGGGAGTTGCCGGCGCCCACGTATTCATAGACCGAGAAGCCATGGCGGTCAGTCGGATCGAACGCCCAGTCGGTCGCGGAGTTGCCCGAGCCGGCTCCGGCCAAGGAGAGCGCCATCTCCCAGACGACGTGCGAGCCATCGGCGCTCAACGCACCCTTGTTAATCCCGTGGTCGCCACTCTGCCCACTGCCCAGCGGCGCCGCCGGGCCGAACTCGGTGAAGGAGCCGTCAGACTGGCGCGCGAGGATGTCAACGTCACCGGCCAGAGTGGTGACACCCAGGAGCGCCGTACCAGTGTTCGGGTCTGAGACCAGCGGGCCCGTAACGGCGAACTGGCTCGCCGAGGGGTCGAGCGCCGTGGCCTGCCAGCCGGAAGACGTGCGTGCGAACGAAACGAGCGAGCCGGTTCCCCCCACCGCGTCGCTGGAGGCGTTGCAGGAGGTGGCATCGGCGAAGCACTGGATGACCGAGGCGATCACGTGCGAGCCGTCAGCGGAGACGGTCGCCGGCTGCCCGAAAACGGTGCCACCGATCACAGAGCCGTTCTTCTGTACCGGCGTGACCTGCTCATAGCCACGCCCGTCGGGCAACCCCGGCCCAGTCGTGTCATAGATAAAGGTGTGATCGCCGCTATCGGCCGTGCCGAGCGAGTTCGTGACCACAAAGCGGTAGTGGTAGGTCGTGTTCGCGCTCAGGCCGGTAATTGTCCGCGCGACCGGGACATCGCCCGAACCGGAGCCGACGTCGGCTGGAGCGCAGGCAACGGCCGTGCCGTAGCCTGTATCGGTGCCGTATTCGATCTGGCAGCTCGTGTCGGTACCGAGCGGGTTCACGCTGGCTTTCAGCGTCGCCGCGCTGGCAGTGATGTCGGTCGCCTCGACAGCGCTGATGAGGGCCGGCGGCACGGTCGCGAATGTCTCGTCTTCGCTGCTTTTCGTGCCGGCCGCGTTGATCGCGACGACCCGGTAGTGGTAGGTGACACCCGCCTGCAACCCCGTGAGTTCCGCGCTGAGCGGAACGTCGCCTTCACCGGACCCGATATCGGCGCTGGGCACCGGGACACTCGTGCCATAGGCCACGCTCGTGCCGTATTCAAAGCGATACGTGGTGTCCACACCCTCCGGGTTGACCTGGGCTTCCAAGGTCGCCGTGGTCTGCGCGACCGCATTCGTGGACTCCCCGGCGAGGTGCGGCGGACCGAACACACGATCGCGTCCCGCGCTGGGACTGCCGGCGCTGTTGGCGTTGCGCGCCGTCAACCGGTAGTGGTAGACCGCACCCGGCGTGAGACCCAACACGCTCGCGCTGACCGCGACGGGCGCGCTGGCCGCCCCGATTTCCGCAGGAGTCTGCGCGCACGGCACGCTCTGCCCATAACCCGTGCTCGTCCCGTATTCAAAGCTGCATTCGGTGACCGCCAATCCAGCGGGGTTGACAGTCCCGTTCAGCGTCGCGGCCGTAGGAGACACCCCCGAGGCGGGTTCACTGGCAGCGTCGGGGATCACGATGTTCGCACCAAAGACATCCACCGCGCCCAGGCCATCCCCGACAAACACATCATGCGGGGCGCCCGGATCGACTGCCAGAGAATCCACCACCCCCCCGATTGAACCGGCCGGCGTTTCGGTCAAGCTGCCGAGATAGACACCCGCGGAGCTGAACTGGTAGACGACCCTCGGACCCTGGTCAGCGACGTAGACTTCGCCGCTTTCAGCATCGACCGCGACACCATTGATCCCGATGCCATTGCCAAGAGGGAAAGGATTGCCCGCTTCGGTCCCGGTGATGCGGCGCACCAGAGCGTACTGGTCGAGCACGGTAGGTTCGAACACATCCACACCGTTCCCCTCGACCACCAGCACATCTCCGTCTGAGGGGTCCACGGCCACTCCCCGCAAGCCGCTGAAGGGGATACCTGGTTCGCGTTCGGTGAGCTGCGTGACGTATTCCTCTTCGCCGCCAGCCTTCGGCTTGAAGACATCCACCACGCCCTGTTCCACGGCAGAGACATACACATCCCCAGCAGCCCAATCAGTAAGGCTCGAAGGATTGTTGTCCACCGCGACATCACCAGGCCCACCACATTCAAAACAACCAAACCCCCCACTCGGAGTATCCGCACCCTGCCACACTTTCTGCAGGGCCCCCGCCGCGCTGAACACCGCGACCGACCCGGTCGTGCCTTCATCTCCACCGGCATACACCTCGCCGGTCGCGTGCGCCACCGCAAGTCCCTGACCGAAATAGGTAAGCGTCGGCGCCGCGAACTGCGCGAGGAAAGCACCCGAGGTGGCATCAAACTTGTCCAGCCTCCCAGGCCGCCCTTCACCCCCATCGGCGACAAACAGAGCGCCTGAATCAACCGCCAACCCCTGCGGGTTCAGTAACGGACCGCTCACCACACCCGGCCCCGCCGGGACTTCAGTTATCCGCGAAAGATATTCGTGGCGCGCCCCCGCCCATGCCGGCACACACCCGAACCCCAACCCGCACAGCGACACCAGTCCGACCACGACAGACCCACGTACACGAACGCTCATCGCGAAACCCCCTCCTCGAACACAGAGGGGCACACCCCTCGCCAATAGCCTGCACCAGCTCACTGCGCTTCACCCGAACCCGTGTGCAGCGCCTGCTCTACTTCCCGTCCCCTCCCGGTCAACTCCCAGGCGTTGGGCTCGCCCTTCAAATGTCCAATCCCGGCGTTCTCGATGAGCCCGAGGTTCTCCAGGCGCGCGAGCAGCTTCGAGATCTGCCCCTGGTCCGCGACACCGGCCTCTTTGGCGACCTGCCGGTTGCTCGCGCCGGGCGATGCGGCGATCGTTCCGAGGACACGCAGCGTGCGATAGGTGAGGCGCATGTCGAGATCCCCGAGGGGGTCCACCGTGGTCCGGCGTCGCACGCGGCGTCCCGTAGGCAATGCTCGCGTGAGCTCCTTCTCAGCCGCCGCGGCGCCGAGGTATGGGCGCACGATCATCGCCATCAACGGGTTCAAAAGCTCCGTCAGAGAGCTGCCGTCCGAACCCAACAGCCGTGCATGGACGACGGCGAGGACCGCGCCGACGATGCCCTCGGCCGTCAGCGGCGCGACCTCTCGCCGAGTACGCGTCTGCGCGCCACCGGCCTCAACTACTACGATCAGTTCCCTCACGAGGCTCGCGCGGCGCTCCAACACAGCCGGGCCGGCCTTCAGCGCATCGACCACCAGCACCCGGCCCGCGAGCGGCTCCTCCGCGCAGAACGCCAGCAGCGACGCGAGGCCCGCCCGCACACCCGAGCGCCAATCACGCTCAGGGCCAGCCGCCTCACACGCGAGCGTGCGGGTGCGCTCAGCGGTTTCGGTGAACGCCGCGAGGAAGCACGCTTCACGATCTACGAACAGGTCATAGAACGTGCGCCGTGAGACACCAGCACGCGCTGTCACCCGCGCGACCGACATCTTCTCGTAACCAAGCTCCCCTACCACCTGCACCGTTGCCGCGAGCATCCGCGAGCGCTGCACTTCGGTGACCTGCGCAGCCCCCACGCGCTGCCGCGCAACAGGCGCCGCAGGAGAGACACGCCGACGGGCGACCCGCACCGAAGCGACGACAGCCACCTACACCACCCCCCAACGGGAGCGAGAACGACGCCACGGCGCCGAACGACGGGGCCTAGAAGCTAGCCGGTCCGGCCAAGAGAGAGAGAGAGAGAGAGAGTGCGTCAGTGATGCTGACGCATCTAGTTAGACCCCCAGCAGAGGCCACAAAGACTCCCGGCACGTCTGTCTCCCTAACAGTCACGCGAAAACAACCCCTTCATCGTTCTGACCCAGCCCTCTCCCAAACATCCCTCAGTAGTGCACAAACCCGGCCTGAAGAAACCAGACCCAACCCGACCTATATCTCAAGCGGCCACCAACACAGCGGACACCATTGCCAGGCATTGTAACCATAAAACACACATGGCGTCAACCCCCAACCCACAAACTCAAACAGGAGACGTGCGAACAGGCAACCCTAAAACGCTAAGTTCGGTTCAGGCTGGCAGCAGTTCCAACGCGTCCACGTGGCGCAGGCGCATGACGGAGAAGTGGCGATGATCGAGCGTGGCCAGTTTCGGCTCGCGGAGACGCTCGACCACAGCGAGGACGGCGGCATCGACGAAGCCAACGCGCAGGTCAGTGTAGGTTCGCATCAGCTCCATGGTGAGTGTCGCCAGCACCTAGAGCGGCGACGATCGGACCGTTGTCTAAGACGAGCGCCAAGGCTCAGGATCGAAGGCATCTTCGCCGGCCAGTTGCGACAGGTCGCTGCGGCCGGAGCGAAAGGCTCCGATCAGCGAAAATGGAGGCTGCTCGGGCTCTTCTCCCAGCTCGTGCTCGATCGCCTCGCGCACCACCTGGGCCACCGACACTCCCCGCTCCGCGGCCCGCCGCTTGGTGCGCTCCACGAGCGCCGGGTCAGCCTGGATCATCAGCCTCTGCATCATGATGCCATCACGATAGCGCCGCGTGGGATGGCTTCAAAGCAATCCATTCATGCCATAAAAAAGGGCCGGCCTGATGGCCAGCCCTTTCCGTGCTGTCGCATCTATTGGGCGCCAGGGAGACGCCGCGCTACCGCAACTACTCCTCAGTAGCCGCCGGGATCTCCTCAGCCATCTCGAGCTCCGCCAACTCCTCGACAAAGCCGGGGTCGGTGTCACCCGCGCCGATCTGCTCAAGCGACGCCAGGTCGGCAGCGTACTCCTGCCCGTAGGCGCCGAAGGCGTCATCGCCGGAGATACCGAGCTCGGCCGCGATCTCCTCCTGGTCGAGCAGACCCACGTCGTCGATCGCACGCGGGAGCGGTTCTGAGGGCTCGATCTCAATGCGGCGGTAGCGCTTGAGGCCCGTCGCGGCCGGAATGAGCTTGCCGATGATCACGTTCTCCTTGAGCCCATTCAGGCGATCGATCTTGCCCTCAAGCGCGGCATCGGTCAGCACCTTGGTCGTCTCCTGGAAAGAGGCGGCCGACAAAAACGAGTCGGTGTTCAGCGAGGCCTTGGTGATCCCGAGGATGATGTCCTCGTACTGAGCTTCCTCGCCCTTCTTCTTCCCCACGTCGCTGTTGATGCGAGCGAACTCGAAGCGGTCCACGAACTGCCCCGGCAGGTAGTCGGTGTCGCCCTTCTGGTCGACGCGCACCTTCTTGAGCATCTGCCGCACGATCAGCTCGATGTGCTTGTCGTTGATGTCCACGCCCTGGCTCTTGTAGACCTCCTGCACCTCCTTGACGAGGTAGCGCTCGGTCTCCGTGCGCCCGCGCAGCTTGAGCAGGTCGTGCGGATACAGCGAGCCCTCGTTGAGCTGCTTGCCGGCCGTGACCTTCTCGCCACTGGTGACGAACAGGCGCGTGCGGCGCGGGAAGGCGTGGCGGTGCTCTTCGCCCGCCTCGTCGGTGACAACCACCGTCAGAGCCTTCTCGGACTCCTCGATCGAGACCACGCCGTCCTGCTCGGCGATCTGCGCGAGGCCCTTGGGCTTGCGCGCCTCGAAGAGCTCCACCACGCGCGGCAGACCGTGCGTGATGTCGGCGCCGGCGACGCCTCCCGTGTGGAAAGTACGCATCGTCAGCTGCGTGCCGGGCTCGCCGATCGACTGCGCCGCGATGATGCCCACGGCGTCTCCGATCTGCGCGGTCTGGCCGGTAGCCATTGCGCGGCCGTAGCAGAACTGGCACACGCCACTGGGCGCCTGGCACTTGAGCACCGAGCGCACCGGCACCATCACATCGGTGCCCTTGTCGTGCTCCTCCTGGAAGGCCTCCACGATCTCGGCAAACTCCGCGCGCCCGATCTCCAAGCCCTGCTCGGCCAGCATGCGGCCGCGCTTGGTCGTGATCGGTTCAGCCGCCACGCGACCCACTAGGTCACCGTTGGGGTCACCGCCGGCTGCCCACACGGGCATCTCGATGTGCTCAGGCGCACCGCAGTCAACCTCGCGGATGATCACGTCCTGGGCCACGTCCACCAGACGCCTCGTCAGGTAACCGGAATCGGCCGTGCGCAGAGCGGTGTCGGCCAGTCCCTTGCGCGCGCCGTGGGTGGAGATGAAGTACTCCAGCACCGACAGGCCCTCCATGAAGTTGGCCTTGATTGGGCGCTCGATGATTTCACCCTTCGGGTTGGCCATCAGCCCGCGCATACCCGCCAGCTGGCGGATCTGCTTGAACGAGCCACGGGCACCGGAGTTGGCCATCATGAAGATGGGGTTGAGCGTGTCGAGGTTCTCGATCATCGCGTCCGCGACCTCGTCGGTGGCGGCGTTCCACTTCTCGACGACCGCCTCGTGGCGCTCCTCCTGGGTGATCAGGCCCATGTCGTACTGGTCGCTGATCTCCGCGACGATGTCCTCGTACTTCTTGATGATCTCGCCCTTGCGCGGCGGGATGACGACATCGTTCTTGGAGATCGTGATGCCGGCCTGCGTGGCGTACTTGAAACCCAGGTCCTTGAAGGCATCCAAGACCAGCGAGATGGTCGTCGCGCCGTAGGCCTGCACGAGCGCGTCGATCAGACGCGTGGTGTCACGCTTCTTCATCGACTGATTGACGAAGACGTACTTGGTGGCGTCAAAGCCATCGCCCAGCGCCTCAGCCAGCGCCCGCTCGATGCGGTCGTTGTAGATGATGCGCCCGACGGTGGTCAGCACGTGGCCGCCCTCGCGCCCGAAGGGGCGGAACTCGGCGATGTCGTGCAGCTTCACGACGCCTGCCTCGTAGGACAGCTCGGACTCCTGCGCCGTGCGGAACACGTGCGGGCGAGGCTCACTTGAAGGCCACTTGCCACTGGTGAGCAGCTCGCGCTTCTCGTTGAGCTCCTCCGCCTCGGGGCCGTAGGTGAGGTAGTAGGCGCCCAGGATCATGTCCTGCGTCGGCGTCGCCAGCGGCGCGCCGTGCGCGGGGGACAGGATGTTGTTGCTCGAAAGCATCAGGATGCGCGCCTCCGCCTGCGCCTCAGCGGAGAGAGGCAGGTGCACGGCCATCTGATCGCCGTCGAAGTCGGCATTGAAGGCATGGCACACCAGTGGGTGCACCTGGATCGCCTTGCCCTCGACGAGCAGCGGCTCGAACGCCTGGATGCCCAGGCGGTGCAGCGTAGGCGCGCGGTTGAGCAGCACGGGGTGCTCGTGGATGACCTCCTCGAGCACGTCCCAGACCTCGCCGATCATCGAGTCGACCATCTTCTTGGCGGCCTTGATGTTCTGCGCGCTCTTGCGCTCGACCAAGCGAGCCATGATGAAGGGCTTGAAGAGCTCAAGCGCCATGATCTTCGGCAGACCGCACTGGTGCAGCTTCAGGTAGGGACCCGCCACGATCACGGAGCGGCCCGAGTAGTCCACGCGCTTGCCGAGCAGGTTCTGACGGAAGCGGCCCTGCTTGCCCTTGAGCATGTCGCTCAGCGACTTCAGCGGGCGGTTGCCCGGTCCGGTCACGGGGCGGCCGCGGCGGCCGTTGTCGAACAGCGCGTCGACGGCCTCCTGCAGCATGCGCTTCTCGTTGTTGACGATGATCTCCGGCGCGCCCAGGTCCAGCAGCCGCTTGAGGCGGTTGTTGCGGTTAATGACGCGGCGGTAGAGGTCGTTGAGGTCCGAGGTGGCGAAGCGCCCACCGTCGAGCTGCACCATCGGGCGCAACTCCGGCGGGATCACGGGCACGGCGTCGAGCACCATCTGTTCGGGCTTGTTGCCCGAGGAGATGAAGGCGCTGACGACCTTCAGGCGCTTGACGGCGCGGGCCTGCTTCTGGCCCTTGCCGGTCTTGACCTGATCCTCCAGATCGACCCTTTCGGCCTCCAGGTCCACCTGCTGCAAGAGGTCGCGCACGGCTTCCGCGCCCATGCCGCCGCGGAAGTACTCGCCGAAGCCATAGGACGAACCAAAGCGCTCTTTGAGCTCGCGGAAGGTGGTCTCATCATGCTCGATCTGCTTGGGCTCCATCGTCTTGAACAGCTCCCACACGTGGCGCATGCGCTCGGCGGCGTCCTCGATGTAGGCCTCCGTGTCGGCGATATCCGCCTCGAAGGTCTTGTTGAGCTCCTTGACGAGCTTCTCGCGCTCATCATCGGGGAGCTTTGACAGG
Organism: uncultured Solirubrobacterales bacterium; assembly: GCA_963743165.1. Taxonomy (GTDB): domain Bacteria; phylum Actinomycetota; class Thermoleophilia; order Solirubrobacterales; family Solirubrobacteraceae; genus Palsa-744. Next base: position 9,215 of record CAVUOP010000005.1, on the reverse strand, counting down.
TTGAGGTCGAGCGAGTCGGCCCACAGGTGGTCTTCGTCGCTGAAGTTGGTCTGCTTGCCGCTCGTGAGGTACTTCTCACGGCGCGCCAGGGACTCGCGCAGTTCAAGCACGCGCTCCTCGCGCTCGGCCGTATAACTGTCGAGCACCTTGTTGACCTCAAGCTCAAGCGTGTCGAGGTCCTTCATACGCGCCTCGTCGTCAACCCAGGTGACGATGGAGGCGGCGAAGTAGAGAACCTTCTCAAGCTCCTTGGGGGCCATGTCCAGCAGGTAGCCGATGCGGCTGGGGACGCCCTTGAAGAACCAGATGTGGCTGACGGGGGCGGCCAGGTCGACGTGACCCATGCGCTCGCGGCGAACCTTCGAGCGCGTGACCTCCACGCCGCAGCGCTCGCACACGATGCCCTTGTAGCGCACGCGCTTGTACTTGCCGCAGTAGCACTCCCAGTCCTTAGTGGGACCGAAGATGCGCTCGCAGAAGAGACCGTCCTTCTCGGGCTTGAGCGTGCGGTAGTTGATCGTCTCGGGCTTGGTCACCTCGCCCGAGCTCCAGCTGCGAATCTGCTTGGAGGACGCGAGTGAGATCTCGATGGCGTCGAAGTTATTGATGTCGATCATGCGCTTGCTCCAGTCTCGTTGTCCTCAGCCAAGGGCTCATCGAGGTCGCCCGCGGGCAGCTCGCCCTCGGGTAGGTCCTCCTCCAGGCCCTCGATGTCCGGCAGGTCATCGCCCAGCAGATCCGCGACGCCGAGTGCGTCCTCGACATCGTCATGACCAACGCCGAGCGCATCCTCCACGTCGCCGTGCTCCTCCTCGCCATGCTCACCCGCGGGCCCGGCGCCGTTGGTCGAGACGGCCACACCGTCATCGCCCTCTGCACCGCCCGCGGCTGCCTCCTCCTCGGGTACCTCCGCGACATCGCCCGTGGGGGCGCGCACGCCCGAGAGGTCGATGCCGAGCTCCTCTGCCGCGCGCAGTAGATCGTCGTCTTCGTCGCGCATCTCCGTGTGCTGTCCTTCCTCGGAGACCACGTTGACATCAAGTGCCAACGACTGCATCTCCTTGAGCAGCACCTTGAAGGACTCGGGGATGCTCGGCTCGGCGATGTTCTCGCCCTTGACGATCGCCTCGTAGGCCTTGACGCGCCCAACGGTGTCATCAGACTTGATCGTCAGCATCTCCTGCAGCGTGTAGGCGGCGCCGAATGCCTCCAGCGCCCACACCTCCATCTCGCCGAAGCGCTGACCGCCGAACTGCGCCTTGCCGCCCAGCGGCTGCTGGGTGACGAGCGAGTAAGGGCCAGTGGAGCGCGCGTGGATCTTGTCATCCACGAGGTGCAGCAGCTTGAGGATGTACATGTAGCCGACCGTCACCTGCTCGGCGAAAGGCTCGCCGCTGCGGCCATTGAAGAGCGTCATCTTGCCCGAGGCCTGCTCGCCCTCGCGGCGGGACTTGTCGATGTCCATGCGGATGCGACCCTCATGGGCGTCCTGCCAGGCGACCAGCGCCGCGTCGACGTCCTGGACGGTCGCGCCGTCGAACACCGGCGTCGACACATACACGCGCCCGCTGCCGCCGTTGGCATGGGCTTCCTTGTAGGCGTCGGTGCCGTCGTCATACCAACCCTGCGCGGCGGCCCAGCCGAGGTGGGTCTCAAGAATCTGACCGACGTTCATGCGCGAAGGCACACCGAGAGGGTTGAGGATGACGTCCACCGGAGTGCCGTCCTCCAGGAAAGGCATGTCCTGCTCGTCGACGATCTTGGAGATGACTCCCTTGTTGCCGTGGCGTCCCGCGAGCTTGTCGCCCTCGGAGATCTTGCGCTTCTTGGCTACGAACACGCGCACCAGATCATTGACGCCCGGCGGCAGATCATCGCCCGCGTCGCGCGAGAAGGTCTTGACGTTCGATCACGACGCCGCCCTCACCGTGCGGCACCTTCAGCGAGGTATCGCGGACCTCGCGCGCCTTCTCCTTGAAGATCGCGCGGATCAACTTCTCCTCAGCAGTTAGCTCGGTCTCACCCTTGGGCGTGACCTTGCCGACGAGCAGATCGCCCGAGGCCACCTCGGCGCCGACGCGCACGATGCCGCGGTCATCGAGATTGCGCAGTGACTCCTCGGAGCGGTTGGGGATATCACGCGTGATCTCCTCCTCGCCGAGCTTGGTCGTGCGCGCATCGATCTCGTACTCCTCGATGTGGATCGAGGTCAGCTCATCATCCTTCACGAGGCGCTTGGAAAGGATGATGGCGTCCTCGAAGTTGTAGCCCTCCCAGGACATGAAGGCCACCATCAGGTTCTTGCCCAGCGCCATCTCACCCTTGTCGGTGGAGGAGCCGTCGGCGAGGATATCCCCGTCCTTGACCTTCTGGCCAGTGGCTACGCGCGGCTTCTGATGGATCAGCGTGCCCTGGTTGGAGCGCATGAACTTCTGCAGCTCATACTCGTCCTTCTCACCATCGTTGGTCTGGATCAGGATCTGCGTGGCATCGACGTGCTCCACCGTGCCGCCATTGCGGGCCAGCAGCACGTCGCCGGTGTCAAGCGCCGCGCGGCGCTCCATGCCGGTGCCCACCAAAGGCGCATCGGCCTTCAACAGCGGCACCGCCTGACGCTGCATGTTGGAGCCCATCAGGGCGCGGTTGGCGTCGTCGTGCTCAAGGAAGGGGATCATCGCCGTGGCGACCGACCAGATCTGCTCGGGCGAGACGTCCATCAGATCAACGTCCTTGGGGCCGACCGTCAGGTACTGACCGGCCTGCGTGCGGCAGATGATTTCGGTGCCCTTGAGCTTGCCCGTCTTGGGGTCCACAGGCGTGTTGGCCTGCGCGATCAGCTGCTCCTCCTCCTGCGTGGCATCCAGGCGCACGACCTCCTCGCCCACGGTGCCGTCGGTGACGACGCGGTAAGGCGTGGTGACGAAGCCGTACTCGCTGACCTCCGCGAAGGAGGAGAGCGACCCAATCAGGCCGATGTTGGGACCCTCAGGGGTCTCAATCGGGCACATGCGTCCGTAGTGGGTGGGGTGCACGTCGCGCACCTCGATCGGGGCGCGCTCGCGCGTCAGACCTCCCGCGCCCAGCGCGGAGAGACGGCGGCGGTGCGTGAGGCCCGCCAGCGAGTTGGTCTGATCCATGAACTGCGAGAGCTGCGAGGAGCCGAAGAACTCCTTCAGCGCCGCGACGACAGGACGGATGTTGATGATCGTCTGCGGCGTGATCGTGTCGGCGTCCTCGGTCGTCAGGCGCTCGCGCACGACGCGCTCCATGCGGTAGAGGCCGATGCGGAAGGCCTCCTGGATCAGCTCGCCGACGGTGCGCAGACGACGGTTGCCGAAGTGCTCGTACTCGTCGAGGTGATCGGCGACAGGCTCGCGCGGCATCGACATGGCCTCAGCGGCGTAGTCCTTGATCTCGACCTCGGGGTTCTCCTCCTCGGGGATACCGAGGCGCTTGGGCAGCGACACCAGCTCGCGCACCAGCGCGAGGATGTCGTCGTGCGTGAGCGTGCGCGTGTCGATGTCGATGTCGAGACCTAGGCGCGAGTTGAGCTTGTAGCGACCCACGCGCGTGAGGTCGTAGCGCTTGGGGTCGAAGAACAGCTGGTTCAAGAGCGCCTTGGCGTTGTCGACGCTCGGCGGCTCGCCCGGACGCTGCTTCTTGAAGAGCTCGATCAGGGCGCCCTCTTCGGTGCGCGTGATCTCGGTGTCGGACTCGATCGTGTTGCGGATATACAAGGAGTTCTCGAACAGCCGCAGAATCTCCTCATCGGTCGCGTAGCCCATCGCGCGCAGCAGCACCGTCACCGGCAGCTTGCGCTTGCGGTCGATGCGCACGAAAACCTTGCCCTTTTTGTCGATCTCAAGCTCAAGCCACGAGCCACGCGCGGGCATGAGGTTGGCGATGAAGACCTGCTTCTCGCGGTCCTTGGGCTCCATCAGATAGGCCCCGGGGGAACGCACCAGCTGAGTGACGACGACGCGCTCGGTGCCGTTGATGACGAAGGTGCCGCGCTCGGTCATCCAGGGGAAGTCGCCCATAAACACCGACTGCTCGCGGATCTCTCCCGTCTCGCGGTTGATGAAGGCCACGGTGACCGTCAGCGGACGGGCGTAGGTCAGGTCCTTCTCACGGCACTGCTCAAGTGAAGCAACCGGCTCGTCGAAAACAAACTCACCGAACTGAACGGCGAGATTGCCGGTGTAGTCCTCGATTGGCGAGATGTCGTCAATCGTCTCGCGCAGCCCGCCGCCCTGAGGGTCGGTGAGCCACGTAAACGAGCGGCGCTGGATATCGATCAGGTTGGGAACGTCGACAGACTTGGACAGACGCGCGAAAGTGCGGCGCGTCCGGAGGGCATCAGCAGCAGCCAAGGAACGACTCCTTCGAGGCTAGAGACGGGCAGAGACGAGACGGGCGAAACGAGACGAGACGAGATAAGGCGACGCGGAGGACAAAAACGAGGGCGCCGAGGCGCGACCAGCAAATATAGCACAGGCCATCGTTGCCCTTCAAGGGGGCAGCCAGCGCTCACGGACCCCGCCCTCTCGAACCCGCGTATGTGGCGCGGTTTCGCCGTCTTCGGGCGGCTGCGGCTATCGGCCAGCGGGCGGGATTCTACTGGATAGGTAAGGGAAATGTAAAGAGGCGAGAGCTGTATTGCCTTTTTTCTGGTTTGAGTGCAATGGTCTATACCGTAAATACCATTGCGCTCTTCCGCCAAAAAACAGACATACACCTCCGCCTCTTTACAAAGACATCTCACGCAGCCGTCGGCCAGGCTTGACCCGAACCTCACGCAGCCTTTCGGCCAAACCGCTACTTGACCTCGACTGCGCCGCCGGCCTCCTCCAGTTCCTGCTTGAGCTTGTCGGCCTCCTCGCGCTCGATGCCCTCCTTGACCGGCTTGGGGGCCTCGTCCACGAGCGCCTTGGCCTCCTTCAGGCCGAGGCCGGTGGCAGCGCGAACGACCTTGATGACCTGGATCTTCTTGTCGCCGGCGGCCGTGAGGATCACGTCGACGGTGGAGCTTTCTTCTTCAGCAGCGGCGCCATCGCCGCCGCCGCCGCCCGCGGGGGCAGCTGCCGGGGCAGCCATGGCCGCCGCCGAGACGCCGAACTCCTCCTCAAGCGCTTTGATGCGCTCGGCGAGTTCGAGCACCGAGATGCCCTTCAGCTCCTCGATCCAATCCTGTGTGCTTGTTGCCATGGGTTCAGTCCTCCGGGGTTGTTGAAGTTGAAGTCGTGTCTTCGGGCGTTACCGCGACCGCGGGAGCCGCGGCCTTCTGCTCCTGCACCTGACCGAGCGCCACGGCGAGACCGCCGAGCAGCCCACCCAGGCTGCGCACAAGGCCCGAGATGGGCGAGGCGACCATGCCGACGAGCTGCCCGTAGAGCACTTCGCGCGAAGGCAGCCGCGAGATCGCGCGGATCTGATCGGCGTCCACCTCGCTGCCATCCATCAGGCCACCCTTGAAAGGCAGCAGCTGAGTGGCACGCGCGTAGTCGGCGACGGCCTTGGCGGCCAGCGCAGCATCGCCGCGCACGAAGGTCAAAGCGGTAGGACCCTTCAGGAAAGGCTTGAGCTCAGGCGTGCCGGTCTCGTCGGCAGCGCGCTCGGTCAAGGAGTTCTTGACGACGCGGAAAGTGGCATCGGCGTCGCGCAGCTTGCCGCGCAGCTCAGCGACCTGCGGCACGGAGATACCGCGGTAGTCGACCGCGAAAATAGCCGATGATTCCTTGATGTTGGTGGCGATCTCAGCGATCGCCTCTGCCTTCTGCTCTCGGTTCATGTGGCTCCTATCCCGGTCTTAGGGCGCATACTCGCCGCCGGGGGTCTTGGGTGGCCGTTGAAGGGCGCTTGACTGAATATAGAGGGGCCCGGCTCGTCGGCCTACGGCCAACTCGCCACCCTCTAGGCGGCAGCAGCCGCGGCAGGCGCCTCCTCAACGATATCGCGGGTACGACTAGGATCGACCTTGACGCCAGGCCCCATCGTGGAGGCAAGCGTGATGCTACGCAGGTAGCGCCCCTTGGCAACCGAAGGCTTGGCGCGAATCAGCTCCTCGACGACAGCGGCATAGTTCTCAAGCAGCTGGTGTGAATCAAAGCTGGCCTTGCCGATGACAAGGTGCACGATGGCGGTGCGGTCGGTGCGGTACTCGACCTTGCCCGACTTGGATTCCTCAACGGCCTTGGAGACATCCATGGTGACGGTGCCAACCTTGGGGTTGGGCATCTTGCCCGAAGGACCAAGGATGCGCCCGAGGCGCCCCACGACCGACATCAGGTCAGGCGTGGCGATGGCAACGTCGAAGTCGTCAAAGCCCTCCTGGATCTTCTTGGCCAAGTCCTCGCCACCGACGACATCGGCACCGGCGGCTTCGGCCTCCTTGGCCTTCTCGCCCTGCGCGAAGACGGCGATCTTGACTTCCTTGCCAAGGCCATTAGGCAGCGCAACGGTCCCGCGCAGCTGCTCGTCGGCATGGCGCACATTGAGCCCCATACGCAGATGCACCTCAATGGACTCGTCGAACTTGGAGCTCGACAGCTCCTTGACCAGTGCGATCGCTTCCGCAGGCTGGTACTCGTGCTCGCGGTCAACCTTCGTCAGCGCCTCCTTGTGGCGCTTGCCGTGATGGGTGCTCATCAGGCGGCCTCCACATCGACGCCCATCGAGCGGGCGGTGCCGGCGATGATCTTCGAAGCCTGCTCAACATCGTGAGCATTGAGGTCGGGCAGCTTGCGCTCGGCGATCTCGCGCAGCTGCTTCTGCGTGAGCTTGCCGACTTTGGTGCGATGCGGCTCGCCCGAGCCTTTCTCAAGTCGCAGCGTTTCGCGGATCAAGACCGCCGCAGGCGGCGTCTTGGTGATGAAAGTGAAGGAGCGATCCTCATAGACGGTGATGACGACGGGGATGATCGTTCCTGTTTCGCTCTGCGTCTGCGCGTTGAAGGCCTTCCAGAACTCCATGATGTTGATGCCGTGCTGGCCCAGCGCAGGACCAACCGGAGGCGCAGGCGAAGCCTGGCCGGCACGGGCCTGGAGCTTGATGGTTGTCAGTACTTTCTTGGCCATAGTTCGTCTCCCGAGGACACCCTCAGAGTTTCTTCACCTGATCAAACCCTACCTCTACGGGCGTCTCGCGACCGAAGATCGATACGAGCACCTTGAGCTTGGCCGCATCGTCGTTGATCTCGCTGATCTCGCCGGAGAAGTCTGACAGAGGACCGGAGACAACCTTGACGGTCTCGCCGATTGTGAACTGAGCGCGCGTGCGCGGGGCCGTGGCGACCTCCTTGTGCAGCAGGCGGTCCACCTCAGGCTGGGTCAGCGGCACAGGCTCCTGGGAGGCGCCGACGAAGCCGGTCACACCAGGCGTGCCCTTGACGACACCCCAGGAATCCTCATTGAGCTCCATGTTGACCAGAACGTAGCCAGGCATGGTGCGCTTCTCGACGGTGATCTTCTGGTTGTCCTTCATCTCCGAGACCGACTCGGTAGGGACCACCACCTGGCGCACGGCACGCTGCTGCCCGAGCGAGACGATGCGATGCTCGAGGTTCTGCTTGACCTTGTTCTCGTGGCCCGAATAGGTGTTGACGACATACCAGCGAAACATGCGATTCCTGACGTGTTCAGTTAGAGAGCGAAGAAGAAGCGAGACAGAGATCCACCGGGACTTGCGTCCTGCGCGAGAGCGATGGGAACCCCAAACACCCCGCGCCGATGGCCCGCACCGACGCTGAAAGCCGAGACGGGGTGCAAGAGACTAGAGGATGGGACTAGAGGATGGCTTCCACGACTTCCTTCGCCACGTAGTCGGCGACACCGAAATAGATGCCGGCAACAGCGACAAAGCCCAGTACAACAGCGGTGGCCTGAGTGACCTGAGCGCGGTTTGGCCACTGCACGCGCTGAAGCTCGGCCCAAGAGGCGCGCAGGAAGGCGCTGGCACGCTTGGGCATTGACTGCTTGGAGCGATCGGGGCGCGCAGGGGCGCGCACAGGCGCAGAGGTGACACCGTTGCCCTTGCCGTTACCCGCGGAGACGGGTTCCTCGCCACTGCCATCAGGCTCATCGCCCTCAGGTAGTCCAGTGAGCTCCTCGGAGCCGGGCAGAGGCGAGCCCTCGGAGACCGGGTCGCCTCCAGCGGGGATCGGGTCGCCTCCGGCGGGGATCGGGTCGCCTCCGGCGGGGAGGGGCACACCGCCGGCGCCGCGCACGAGCGCCGCGTCGAACTCGTCGACATCGCCCATGTGCCCCAGGGCGGCGGGCAGGTCGGCGCGCGTGAGCTGCCCGGAGTGCTGGCCCTCAGCGGCTCCCGGCTTGCCCGGCGCCCCCGGCACGCCACTAGGTTTGGCCGCGCCACGGCGCTGCGCACGCTGCTTCGCACGTTTGCGGTCACGAGCCAAAGCGCGACCCCGCGCTAGCGGGTCTCCCGGTGGCTGGTGTGGTGACGACACCAGCGACAGTACTTGCGCAGCGAGACCCGGTCAGGGCTGTTGCGCTTGCTCTTATTGGTCTGATAGTTGCGATGCTTGCAATCCTCGCAAGCGAGGGTGATAGCTATCCGAACGTCTCCGCGAGCCATGTAGAGAATCCCTGCGTGGTGGTGGATTAAGAGTGCCCTGCCAGCCTGGGACGAAGAAAAACCCCGCCCAAGCGCGAGGTGCAGCCAAGTCTAGCGCTCTTTTCCGCCTACGGGAGCGCTAGCTTGGCGCGAACCTATCGCAACGGGACGAACGGTCGCGTGGCAATGTCTCCGACCGCAAGAAGGCCAACCTAACGAGGAGACCAGATGCAGCTGCCCGAGCCGATCCAGAGCACGATCCACGACGAGAGTTTCGCAGGCGTCACCTACCACGTGCGCGGCGAGCTGGTGCCCGAGCTGCAGATCGAGGTGAGCAACCGCGCGGTGATGTTCGAGCACCATGTGCTGCTGTGGAAGCAGACGCAGCTGAACATCGAGCTCAAGAAGCTACCCGGCGGCATGAAGCGCAAGATCGCGGGCCTTGAGTTCTTCGTAACGCGCACGAGCGGCAGCGGGCGCATCGCCTTCTCGCGCGACTCGCCCGGCCAGTGCATTCCGCTGCATCTGCGCCAAGGCGAAGGCCTAGACGTGCGCGAGCACCAGTTCATCGCCGCCACGGACAACCTCGACTACAGCTTCGAACGCATCAAAGGCGTACAGAACATGCTGCTCGGCGGCACGGG
>CAVUOP010000004.1:0-501479 GCA_963743165.1 uncultured Solirubrobacterales bacterium | reverse complement strand
CCAACGACCAGACGTACGGCATGTTTCATAGGGAACAGCAGAGTTCCGACCGAAGTGAGAAGATCATCGCGGTTGTTTTAGCATCTCAACAGGGAAGTAACCATGCTGCCAGATACAAAAAACTCATGGGCCACCAGAAGTCCACGCTTCGGCCAACCCGCGTGTGACTTTGGCGGGATCGCTCCTCTCCTGCTCGTGGCCGCTCTTGCTTCACTTTTTCTTGGAGCCAATGCGGTCGAGATTGAAGCGATCTGGCGTCTGCAACGACGTTCCGACCAGGAACCGACCCCAGCAAGCAGAAGAGCCTGATTTTCCTTTCGGAGCCGGAAACCATTGCCGAATAAAAAATTTTCTTGCGGAAGACCCGATCATGCCATGGGACCTAAGGCGAAGGTGGCTCATAATGCTGCCAGCCATCCTCATAACCCCGGCCCTGTGCGGCTGCCTGCCCAAGCAACAGCAGAATTTGAAGAGCGAGTTCGAGTTTTTGCAGACGAAGGCGATACCACTCTCAGTGACGGAGCTGCTCCCGCATTCGTTGCCGCTTGCATGGGAAGGAATGGCTTTGTTCGGCACTCTTCGGAACGCGGTTGCGAACCGGAAAATGAGTGCTACGTCCCGCGCTGGCACAGTTGGTTCCTACGACTGCTTTTCGATCGTGGGCCAGCCCTGCCGGGAGCCTAATGCGCCCGACGGATCATTCAGCCAGCAAGCTTTTATCGATCAAAGTTTGGGTTAATTGAAAACTTAGGCGCTGTTTTATCCGCTACGCAAATAAATGACCCGGCCGTAGTTGTGAAAACTTCCGCTTATTGGGGTAGTTTACCATTCAGTACCAGTTTCTTGAATGTCTCATTGCGACCCCTTGCGGGCGAAATGAAGTAGATACTTTTTTATATCCGCATGAGGCACCCCGCAACCAACGCAAGAGGCCGTGAAGAGACATTTGAGTTATCGAACGCACTTTCTCATGTTGAGGGTAAAGCGGTAGTGGAGCGAATAACCTCCGGCGGGGCTGCGCAGCGTTTATTGCATTGCTGGGTACCTCGGGCGTCGGGCCGAGCCGAAAGTGAGCGCGCCGCCGGCAGAGGCCAAACGCGAGCAATTGACAGGAAGCGGTCGTCGAGCAAAGGACGGCTTTGGACGGCAAGCGGTGAATAAAACGACAGGCGCTGAGCTCAATTTCTACTGCCCGCTAACGCTGCAATTTCGCTGTCGCAGATTCCGGCTGTTCAATGCCGCACAAATGGTCGCAATAGGCGGAAGGTCCATGCCGTTGCCGCCCGCCTGAATATCGTTTCCGGCAAACCGGGCGCTTCATAAATCAGTCGGATAAGCTTTGAATTCGCTGAATTGTGCCCCATTCCGGGTGTCAAAAGTCGTAATCGATAAATAATTCACCGGTCGGCGTCTTGAAGAGGGCGTCGAGCGGCCCGGCTTCCGCGTTGGGCGGCTCGTTTCCGGCCTTGATCTGATCGCTGCGCGCCACATGATTTTTCATCACCGCGCGCAAAGCGTCCAGCAGCGGTTCGCGCGGAACTTCATTATAAGCCGGGGTCTGGGTCGAGCACATGCCGACACAGCCAGCAGAGCTAAGCTGCATGATCTTCACAGCGTCTATCGGCGTGGCGTTGGCGCTGCCGTGATGCCCGATCTTGTAGAAATCGATATTTTTCAGAATTTCCCTTGCCTCCGGCCTTATCTCGGTACGGCCGTCCGAACCATATGCGCCGCCGTAGAGGAAATTCTGCCAATTGCCCCATTGCGCATCGCCGACGAAAAGCAGCGACTTGCCCTTGAATTGGAAAAGAACGATGAGGCTCTGATTGTTCAGGAATTTGTCCGCATTCATCGCGCTTGCCGCAAGCGCGCTGATCTGAAAGTCAAGAAAGCGCGAACGGATATCCTCGACACCTAAATATTTGAACGCCTCCGGATCATAAGCCCCGGCGTCAACCCGGAATATGGGGTGGAAGGGCGAGAAAGGCGCGTCCTGGTCCTCTTCGTCGTCCGTCAGATATTCTTCCGAGGCTTTGCGCATCTGCCCAATCAACTTGAGATTGTCCGGGGGGCCGAGAATTTGGGCCGTTAGGCCAGCGTCGATCAACGCCTGCGGCAACAAGGCTGCATCTCCGGCCTTGTAATAGGAAATTTGTGTTTGCTTGTTTGCGAAGCCGCTTTTCAGGACACTGAGCGCTTCCTGATTGCTCGCGCTGCCATTTCCGTCGTCGCCCGTGATATTGTCGGCCATGAAGCGGTAGCGATCAAGGTCCTCTCCTCCCGTGGCCGCGAGAGCCGGACTGGCCAGGTTCGTCTTGAGTTGCGCCGCCAGGGCCGTCAGCCCGGCCTGCGCGCGCACGGCGTCCTTGTTGGCCGGATCCTCGAACCAGGGCATCCAGACGGCGTCGACCGAGAGTTTGCCGAAGACGCCCCGGCATTTGGCGAAGCCGGAAATATGGTCGGCGTGGCGATGTGTCATGATGATCAGCGCGAGCTTGCCGCCGCAATCCTCCGCCATCTGCGCGACCGCGGCGTCAATGCTGTGAATGTCGGCATGATGCACACCGCAATCGATCAGAATGTGTTCGTGACTGCCGCCGGAGGGAACGGAAAGGAGAAAGAAATCGCCGAATCCCACCCGGTACATGCGCACGCGCAAGCCGACGCCGCCCTGCCTAGCGTCGCGTGGCGGCGTTGCGTCATCCGGCGCCGGCGCGGTCGCCGCCGGCTTTTCGGGCGTCGTGGAACGATGGCGGGGCGCGCTTGCAGCTTTCGATCCCCGGGCGCTTTTCGCGGGCTGCTTCATGTCACTCTCCGGTGTGCACTAGGCTGAAGTCGATCTGGAAGGACGATTTCTGACGGCCCTGCCCTTTCCATCGCAAATATTCCCGCACGCGCTTTTCGCGCTGCTTCGTATGAAGTTTCGGAATGGCGAAGAGGACGCTTGGATCGGTCCGCTTGCCGTCGAACCCCACCCGGCTTTGCGCGATCAGCAGGGTGACGCCAGTTGCGAAAGACGAAGGTTCCAGGCTGGCCGTCATTGAAGGGAAGCTCCAGCGTCTGCACCAGCTCGACGACCATGTTGACGAACAGGCTTCCGTCTTGCGCGATATGGAAGATCGGATGGAAGGACCGCACGCTGATCGGGAAGTTCTCAGGGTCGCGAAGCCCCAGCGAGGGGCCGTTAACCTTCGCATAAGCACCCAGAATCCTGCCGTTCTCGTGCTTTTCGTCGTCGGTCAGTCCGTTCGGGTCACCGAAGACCAGGCCTTTCACATCGGGAAGCTTCCCTTTCGATCCAGAGTCCGTATCGACCCTGGGCCAGAAAGAGATTCCTGCGAATAGGCCTGCGCATCTTCGGGAAGCAGCCCGCGAGATCGGAACGCTTCCATGATCGCATGGCGCAACCCCTCCGGATCGTCCGGGTGCAGATCGAGATCGGCGGTGAGAATGGCGCGGAGGAAATCCCCGAAGGTCACATCGACCGGAGGACAATAATCGAGGGCGCGGGCGCAGATGACGAAGAAGTCATCGGCAGTGCGACTGGCCTCGACCGCCAGTCTTTCCGCGAGTTCCGCGGGAATGTCGCAATCGCTCGTCACGCCGCGCGACCGCCAGATCGCGAAAAGGTCGGCGGTGCGGCGGAGGTAGATCGTGAAATAGGCGTCGAAAACGGCGGCGACCAGAATGGAGCCGCGCTCGTGCGGCTCAGTCTTGGTCTTGATGTCGTTCGGGTTCGGAACGGAGCCGAGCGCGCGGCGCAAGCCGGTTCGCATGCCCCTGGCCTGTCCAAATTGCGTCGCGAGAGCGATCAACGGATTTCTTCCGCCGTTTGCGCCTGGATGTTCGTGTCGCCCCGGCCATCGTGTCGGAGGCGTCCGGCTTCAACTGCAGTTCGAACTGACTGGCCGCCCGTCTTTTGCAGCGTGTCGAGCAGCACGTCCTTGTGTGAAAAATGCGAAAAAAGCGCGGCGATATCGGCGAAGGCCTCGTGGAAAGCCGGCGTGTCGTGAGAGGTCGGCCTCGATGAAATATTGACGGATTCCATCGACGATCGCGTGGGTGATCTCATGCGCGATGATATCATGGGAAAGACAGGTGAACACCGTCTGTCCCGGCAGATTGCGCCCCGGATTTATCCGGTTCGCCTTGAAATAGCCAAACAGGATTCCCTGTGCCTCGCGGCAATAAAAGGCATTTTCCTGCCGCATGGCGTGCGGGAAAAGATTCGAGCCGGCGACCGGCCTCGCGCCGAGGAAGGCGCCATGCTCGGCCTTGTCCGGCAGCTTCCAATGGATTTGCCGGCCGAGCGCGGCCTCGAACCTCTGCAGGGTCTCGCTGGCGACGGCATAGACCATCTGCTGATGGAATCGCGGATCCGTCTGGCTGAGCGGCATGCCGCCGTTGATCAGAAGCTTGACGTCGGAATAATCGATCAGCTTGTAGAAGACGCCGAAATCCATTCCGTTCGGGCAATCGCCGTCATAGTCGATGACGGCGAATCTGTCCCCGATCGGTCCGGGGCCTGAGATCCTCATAGCGCACCATAACCGTCATGGAATTTCCGACGATCATCCCGGCGGCCGGATCGAAAGCAAAGGCGTTGAGCGGTCGATATTGCGGCTTCGGGATTTCGTCGGAGGCGTAGATCGGCGGCATTTCCTCGATCGGTTTCGGGCGCGGCTTGTTCGCTGCCCCGGCCTCACTGCATCCGAATCGCGAGTTTCCGGCCCACTGGTCCTCCCCGCCGCGCTGAAACGGCTACCGAATAAATAATCCCTGGTTCCGAAGCGTCGGCAGCCCTCGCGCTTCCTTCACCTTGCGCGGCGCAAGTTGTGCGCCCTTCAAATGGTCTTGACGAAATCCACGATCGCCCGATCGGCGAAGCGGCCCGTATGGATTTCAAGCGTGACAGGTTCGGTCTGATCCTTCAGCCGCGCTGTCGCGACGATGTGATAGACGGTTTCGTCCGCATTCACCGTTCGCCCGCCATAGGAGGGCAATCGCATGGGATCGGCGAAGTCACGATAGACGCGCCAGTTGAAGACTGTCGTGAGCGCCGACTCGAGGATGATCGCAACGACAAACAACCCGATCAGCTGTGTCGTCAACTTGGTGGTGAGCACCTCGCCGAGGCCAGCCGCAGCCCCAGGCTCGGCTCCGGTGGCATGGGCGGGAAGCACTACGTCGGTGCCTATCGCAATCGCAGCCCACCGGGCCTGATTGATGGCTTGGGCGATCTTGCGGACATTGCCCGCGCCGAAGACGGTTCCGTAGGCTTGGTAGACGCACCAGGACGCAAACTTAGAGCAGTCGCACGGTCCCCGCCAACCGGGGCCGTCCAGAGGCACATGGGCGCCGAACACATACCTTTGAACGCACGACGATCGATGAAGCCTCGTCAACGATCACGTCGCCCTTCGAAGGCGTCGTGGCGGGAGTGCACAACGAATGGGCAAACCGCGGCGTGCTCCTGACCCTGGCGCTGCTGGTGTACGGCTTCGGCGTGGGCTACCTGGCCCGAATGCTGCGAGTGCGCGTCTAACCCGCCCCGCGCCTAAGGCCCGGCGTTGCCGTGAACCGTATGGCTGCCGCCGCCGCTCTCGAAGTAGACATCCACAGGCGTGCCCAACTGCACCCACGCATAGATCGAGGAGGCATCCGGGACAGGCACACGCAGACAGCCATGGCTGGCGGCATAGGTAGGCACTTCGGCATACCCATGGATGGCGTAGCCGCGGATGAAGTAGTTGGCATCGACCATGCCCTTGGCGTTGGTGCCGGGCGTCTTGGAATACACCCGAAAGCGCCCAATGACGGTCGGCGTCGAAGGCTTGCCCGAGCTCATGGTGTAGATGCGCCGCACCTTGCCCCCGGCATCGATCTCGGCCAGTACCTGCCGGGTCAGATCGGCCTCGACGTGGCGCCCATCGGAGCGATAGCGCACATGGAACTGCCCCGCGCCGCGCTGCAGCAGATGGAACATCGCGGCGCTGGTGCTGGTGATGCGCTCAAGACCCGTGAGCTTGCGGTAGGCCACGACGGCCCGCCCGGTGGCTTCGCCGTAGTTGCCATCGACGGGAACGGCGAAGTGCAGCGCACTGAGCTGCTCCTGCAGCAGCTGAACCGCCGGCCCACTGGCCCCTTCGTGCATCGTGGCACTGACGATGCGCACGGCGCCGGTACTGGCGGAGAAGGCCCCCTGCTCAGCGTTGGCCACGTGCGCCGCGCTCATCTTGATAACGCCAGTGGCAGAGCTGGCATAGGACACGTGGAACTGCCCGGCGCCATTACCGACGGGAGTGACGGAGACGGTGCGCGAAAGCACCTCGCGCCCGTTGCGCGCAAAGCGCACGGCGACCTTCTGGTGCGCGACATAAGGCAGCACGATGCCGCGCACGACGACGCTCTCGCCGGTCAAGGCGAAGCGCGGGTGCCCGTGGGCATGCTGCACGGCAAGCGTCATATGCCCCACCACCACCGGCGGCGGCGTCACAGGTGCAGGCGGAGGGGCGGCGGCGATCATTCAGCAGATCTTATGTCCCAGCGGCGACGGCAGACGCAGCGACGGCGTCAACGAGGGGCGGATCGCCGATGATGCCGGTGCGCCGCAGCAGCAACCCCAACGCGCCGATCGTGGCCAGCGCGGCGAACATCAGCAGCACGGTCTGCCCCGCATCCCAGCCCTCAAGCGCACCGAAGGCAATCGAGTTGTTGACGGCGTGGGTGGCGATACAAGGGTAGAGCGAGCCAGTGAAGCGATACAGCAGGCATAGCGCAAACCCCAGGAAGGCCAGCGGCACGAGATCCACAACGGGGGCAGAGCCGGCATGGACGCCGCCAAAGACGAGCCCGGTGAGCACCGCCGCCAAGAACCAGCCATGCCAGTTGGAGAGGGCCGCGAAGAAATAGCCGCGGAACAGAATCTCCTCACAGATCGGCGCCACGATGCAGGTGAGCGCGGCGCTGGCGAGCAGCAGCAGCGTGCTTTCGTTGGCACCGAGCTGTTCGAGCAGCTTCTCCTTGGTGCTGACTTCCACCGCGCTCGACCAGAGGGCGGTGAAGACGAGGAAGATGAGGACCGTCCCGACGACGGCCCCCACGGCACGCCAGCGACGCGTAGGACGCAGGCCGAACTGCCAGGCCGCAAAGGTGCGCCCCCCGAGCTGGGCAAAGATCACTGCGGCGGCCACGAAGGCGAAGTCCTGCACGGCGGTGTCGGCGATCTCAAGGCCAGAGGGCAGCTTGGAGGCATCGATCTTCACGCCGAAGAAGAGCGCGGCGGGAATGTCAACGATGAGCCCGCCCACAGCCGCGAGCACCACGCCGGCGAGGAGCGCGGCGGGAGCAGTCCAGGGACGCCATGAGCTTGGGCCGGAGGGCATAGTCAGATCATGGCGGGCAGTTCGGCGAGCGAGGAGATGGTAGCCACCCCCACAGGCGCGTCGGCCACATCCCGGCGGCACAAGAGCACCGGCAGCACCCCGGCGGCGCGCGCCCCAAGTACATCAAGGCGAGCGTCATCTCCCACATGCAAGGCTTCCCGTGGCGAGACCCCCAACAGGTCAAGCGCCGCACGGAAGACCTCAGGCGCGGGCTTGGCGGCGCCCACCTGCGCAGAGGTGATGACGGCGTCGAAGCAGCCACCGAGCCCGAGCCCCCGCAGCGTGGGGGCGAGCGAGACATCCCAGTTGCTGACGACCACCAAGCTAAGGCCGCGGGCGCGCAAGAGCGTCAACGCGGAAAGCACATCGGCATAGGCGCTGAAGCGCAGCGAGTCGAGCATCAACGCTGTGACCTGGCGCAAAGAGAGCGCGCTCGCGGCGTGCGGCGGCAGCGAAGCGTGCAGCACCTCGGCGCAGCGATGGCGCAGCGCAGCCAGGCTCGCGGCATCGCGCCCCTCAAGGTGATGCGCGCGGTAATAGTGCATCTCGGCGGTAAACGCCCACTCCGCCTGCTCGGTGCCTAACTCGATGCGGTAGTCACGCCAGAGCCCGGCGACCAACGCCTCCCAAGGCGGCGCCAAGGCCACCAGGGTCCCCAGCCCGTCGAGCAGAACCGCGCGTACCTTCAGGCCACCCAATGCCATGTGGAGAACTGTGCCACGAAGAAGGCCATGAGCAAAGCACTGAGCACGAGCGTGGCAACGGCAAGACGCCGCCGAGGAGCCAGCCAGGCAGCCGCCCAGAGGGTCAAGGGAAAGAGCACAACGAGAAAGCGCGGCAGCGACATCAAAGGCTGGGAGGCCACGGGCGTTGAGAGCGGCAGCGCAAGCGCCGCCAACAGATAGACGCCGTAGGCAGCGGGCAGCCGCCGCCAAACACCCACGAGCGCAGGCAGCGCGAGCAGTAGGAACGCGAGCAGCAGGACGTTATGCCCAGCGGCAACCATGGGACTCCCCTGGGTAGGCGCGAAGTAGACGTGATGGCTCTGTCCCGAGAGCAGCTGGCGCAAGCCGTCAAACCCGGCGCGAAGCCCATCCCAGACGCCCACGAAAGGCCCGGCAAAGTGCCGGTTCCAGACATCCTGGGCATGAAAAGGCAGCAGCGCGTCCCCGCCGGAGAGCCCCAGGTAGGCCATGTAGACGGCGGCGCCCAGCGGCACGAGCGCCAGCCAGAGAGCATCCGCCCGCAAGCGATAGCGACGCACCGTCCCCGTCAACTCGGGCGGGCGGTCCTCGCGAGGACCGTGCAGATAGAGCAGCAGCGCGGGCAGTAGCAGCAGCACGCCGGCGCTGCGCGTGGCGGCGGCGAGCGCGCCGAGCACCCCAACCCACATCCAGCGCCCGTGACGCGCGGACCAAAAGAGCCCCACGGAAAGCGCGAGATAGAGCGACTCCGTATAGACGGCGGAGAAAAAGAAGGCCATCGGCGCAAAGGCGGTCAAGAGCACCGCCAGGCGCGCGACAGAGGGGCCGAGCTCAAGCGTGGCAAGCCGATGGATGCCGTACAAGGCAAACGCAAAAGCAACCAGCGAAATCAGCACGCCGGCAAGCACGGGCGGCAGCCCGAGATCCGAGAGCCCCCTGATCCCCAGCGGGTAGAGCGGAAAGAAGGCAGTGCGCGACGCGGTGAAAGACCCAAGATCGGGCCGGTAGCCGTAGTGCGCGATAACGAGGTACCAGGAGGCGTCCCAACGCGCAGCGGGCCCAGCCAGCAGGTCGCCAAGCGGCCCAAAACCACGCGTGACGCCATGAGGATTGAAGGCTCCCCGCACGGGCCCCCAACCAAAGCTGAGCAGCGTGCCGACGCCGGCGACCCAGACCAGCAGCCGCGACCACCAGAGCGCCTGCCAAACGTCGCGCACGGCAGTCATGCGTGCCGGGTCGGCGCGTAGTCGCGCAAGCCAACGCCCAGATGCGGAGACACCAGGAGGAAAAACAGCAGGGAGGGGGAGGGGGTCGCGCTCGGCGGTATCGGGGTTCATGCGCGTAAGCGGCAGGAAATCACACATCGAAGCGGTAATCTCGAACACCCCCTTATGTCTCGACAGGCCAGAGAGCGCCGACGGCGCCATAACCGCGGTGGCCCGACGCGGATGCTGATGATCGGCTTCGGCGTGGTGGCGAGCATGTTGGTGGTGGGCACGATCGCGGCGGTGGGCTACGTGATCTCGGTGGCGAACTCATCGCCGCCGCTGTCGGATCTGCACCCGATCGTCAGCGGCGCCTCCTCGCAGGTGTTCGCGGCGAATGGCGAACGCCTGGGCTACATCCAGTCCGACGAGCTGCGCACCCCGATCACATGGGGGCAGATGCCGCACTACCTGAGCGAGGCGACGGTGGCGATCGAGGACCAGCGCTTCTACCAGAACAACGGCGTCGACCTGACGGGCATCTTCCGCTCGGCCGTGAAGGACGCGGTGAATGGGCAGACGCTGCAGGGCGCCTCAACGATCACGATGCAGCTGGTGCGCAACCTGTATCTGGGTAACGATCTGCACACCTTCAAACAGAAGATCGACGAGGCGAAGCTGGCGATCGAATACAACAAGAATCACTCCAAGCGCACGATCCTGACGGGCTACCTGAATAGCGTGGCCTACGGCACGGTGGGCGGGCAGACGGCGATCGGAGTGCAGGCGGCCTCACGCATCTTCTTCGACAAGCCGGCCTCGCAGCTGAGCCTGGCACAGTCGGCGCTGCTGGCGGGATTGCCGCAGGCGCCGTCGCAGTACAACCCCTTCCTGTATCCACAGGCAGCGCGCAAGCGGCGCAACGAGGTGCTGGGGAAGATGGCCGAACTGCACTACATCAGCCCCCAGCTGGCGGCGCAGGAGGAGCACAGGCCGCTGGGAGTGAAGCACAGCACCTATTACTCACAGCGCCGCGAGAACTTCTTCTTTGAATACGTGCGCGAGCAGCTCGTCCACCGTTATGGGCGGGCGAAGGTGGAGCAAGGCGGACTGAAGGTCTATACGACGATTAATCTGAATATGCAGCGCCTGGCGCGCAAGGCGATCGCGAATGTTCTTAATCAGCCCGAAGATCCAGCGTCGGCAATCGTGACGATCAACCCCAACAACGGGCACATCGAAGCGATGGCGGAGAGCGAGAGCTACGAGCAGAGCCAGTACAACCTGGCCGCGGACGGCCACCGTCAGCCGGGCTCGACGTTCAAGGCGATCGACCTGGCGGACGCGCTGTCACGCGGTATCGACCCCAACAGCACCTATTACCTGTCACACACGCTGGCGCCGGGATGGCTGCCGGGCTATCCGACGTATGAAGTGAAGACCTTTGAGGGCACGTCGCTGAACAAGTCGATCAACCTCGTGCAGGCGACGCTGGCCTCAGACAACACGGTGTACGCGCAGCTGGCGGCCGACCTGGGAGAGGAAACGATCACGCATATGGCCTACAAGCTAGGCGTGACCTCGCACCTGAACGGCAACGCCGCGGAGGCGCTGGGAGGCTTGCGGATCGGAGTGACACCGCTTGAGATGGCAAACGTGTACGCGACGCTGGCCGATGGCGGTTTGCGCAATACGCCGGTGGCGATCACGAAGGTGGTATTCGCGGACGGTCACGTTGACAGCAACTGGGGCCGCGATCACCGCGTGCGCGCGCTCACAAACGCGGTGGCAACGGAGGAGACAAAGATCCTGCAGGAGAACGTGCAGAGCGGCACGGCGGTGCGCTCGGCGATCGGCTGTCCGACGGCAGCAAAGACAGGTACGACAAGCGAACTGGTAGACGCCTGGCTGGACGGCTACAACCCCCGCTACTCCACGGTGGTGTGGATGGGTTACCCCAACAGGCGGGTGTCGATGACAGACGTGCACGGCGAGCCTCAGCAGGGCGGATACCTGCCGGCGGAAATCTGGCATGCCTATATGTCCGAAGTTGTGGGCAACAAGTGCGTGCCGTTCCCGAGCAGCAGCGAATCGATCAACTATCAGCCGTTCTTCGGCAAGTACGCATCGACGGGCAAAGCCGTGGAATCGAGCGGCAACGAAGAAGAATCGCCTTCGAGCTCTAAGAAGAAAGAAAAGTCAAAGAGCACCCACGCAGGACCGACCCACCCGGAAACCGAACCCACGCACCCCGCCGGGAACGAAGCCCCCAACGGCCCGGCGCCACAGGTGCACGAACAGACACCGCAGGCAGGCGCGGGCGGCGGCACCACGGCCCCCCACGGCTGACACTGGTAGTTTGGACTGCGGAAACCGCAAAGAATGGGATTGGCACGTGGCAAAGGAAGACAAGGTTGAATTCGAGGGAGAGGTGATCGAGGCGCTGCCGAACGCGATGTTTCGCGTGAAGCTGGACAACGATCACGTAGTGCTGGGGCACGTGGCGGGCAAGATGCGCCGCTTCCGGATCAGGATCCTGCCGGGCGATCGGGTGCGGTGCGAGCTCTCGCCGTATGACCTGGATCGCGCCCGGATCGTCTACCGGCATCGCTAGAACCAATCGCTCTGGACAGGGTCCCCCCACCCTCCCCCACCCACCCCAGAGATCGCCAAGTAGGTTTTGGACATCGCCGAGCGTTCTCTGATCAAGGCCATTGCGGCCGAGTTGGCTCCCACCTACGGGCCGCAGGTCCTGCGCGGGGTGGGAGACGACGCGGCAGTGGTACGGGGGGACGCGGTATGCGTGACGTTGGTGGACGCGATGGTCGAGGGCGTGCACTTCCGCTTGAAGGATGGAGCAGGAGGCGGCTGGGCAACCCCGGCAGAGGTGGGCTGGCGGGCACTCGCGGGCGCGCTGTCGGACCTGGCGGCGATGGGCGTGCCAGCGGGCGAGGCCTACATGGTGCTGGGGTTGCCAGCGGGCCTGGGCGAGGAGCAGGCGCTGGAGTTGGTGCGCGGCGCACGTGAGCTGGCGCTGCAGACAGGCACAGCGATGATCGGCGGCGACGTGGTGGCGGCACCGGCGCTGATGGTGAGCATGACGGTGATCGGATGGGCGCAGGAGCAGGCCGAGGTGGTGGGCCGCGACGGCGCGCGGCCGGGGGACATCGTGGGCGTGACAGGCAAGCTGGGCGGCGCGGGCGCGGGACTGGCGGTGCTGGAAGGACGGGCGGGTACGCAACCAGCAACGCAGGCGGCGATGGACCGAGTGCGCCGCCCAAGACCCCGCCTAGCTGAGGGACGCGCACTGGCAGCGGCGGGCGCCCACGCAATGATTGACCTCTCCGATGGGCTGGCCAGCGACGCGGCGCACGTCGGTCGAATGAGTGGAGCAGTACTGGAGGTGCGTCTGGAGGCGCTGCCGGTGGATGCGGGCGTGGCGGAGGTGTGCGATGAGCTGGGCATCCCCCCCTGGCAGCTGGCGGCAGGTGCGGGAGAAGACTACGAGCTGTGCGTGTGTGTCCCGGCCGAAAACTGCCACGCCAGCGAGGAGGCGCTTGAGCAAGCCGGAGGCGTGGGCATCACGTGGGTGGGGCAGGTGGTGACGTCCTCGCCGCAGGCACCGCCGGGGGTGCGGTTGCTGGAGCACGGCCAGCCGCGAGCACTGGAGGGGTTCGAGCATCGCTGGTGAGCGGCGAGACGGGGCCGCGGACGGCAGGAAGGCGAGCTGCCCCGATGGGCACGGTTGTGGTGAGACGAGCGAACACGAGCAGGCGCTGGGCAGCGCTGAAGAGAGGCGTGCAGGCAGAGAGGACCAAGCGGTTGTAACCGACGGGATTGACCGCGGCGCCAACGTTGCTAGGCGACACCACGCGATGCCCGCTGACGACATAGGTGAAGTGGGCATAGGGCATGTTGAGGAGGATGCGATCTCCCCGGCGCAGCGAGTCGATATGGCGGAAGGGCGCCAGATAGGTGGTGCGGTGACCGGCGATCGCGGTGGTGCCGGCGATACCGGAAAAGTCGGTTTCGGGAAAGACACCAGGCCCCTTCTCCAGTTCCGAGACGCCGGTGCCCTTCACAACGACATAGGCGATGTCCAGGCTGGGGATGTGGATGGTGCCGACAGGGCTGCCCTTGCCAGCGTGGCGCTGGAGCTCGCTGGCGAGAAAGGCGATGCGCTGGCGCTGGGCGGGCAGCGCGGAGAGCTGGCGTCGTTCGATGGGCGTGGGCTGGGCGAGTTCGACCTTGTGCAAGGCACCGCTGAGACGGTCCTGCTCAATACGGGCGTAGAGCGCAGAGAAGGGCTCCTGCCAGAAGAGCGTGACGGCGGCGTCTGAAAGGGCAAGAACGCCCACGAGGATCAATCCCCAGGAAAGCGCGCGCAGAGCGCGGCGCGGGCGGCGGCTGGGCTTTGGAGGATGAGGAAGATCGACAGGCACGGCACCCGGGGCGGGGGTGTTCGGCCGGGCGAGGCTGAGTCGATCAGGGGTGGTGGCCGGGATGTCGGGCATGAGCTGAGCGGGATCGTAGGCTTCCAGGAGCCCTCAGCGACGCAGAGCGGACTCGGTGCCGCCGAGCGACCCTGGACCAGCGTAGGACATGGGTCCGCGCACAGTGATGGGTACCCCATCGGCCGAGTCGGGCCCGGCGATGAGCTGCGGTGAGGAACCGATCGCCACAAGCACGGCGGCAGCGAGGCAACCCAGCGTCAGACACCACAGGATGACGGCGGGAATGCCGTAGTAGCCGCCGGCAAAAAGCAGCACAGAGGCGTGGATTGCCTGCGCCGGATTCAAGCCGAGCTGGCGGGCGTAGAAGGCGGCGAGCAGAACTGGGAGGACCAGCCCAAGTGCCACAACCGCGAGCGCACGCAGACGGTGGGTGCGCCCCGCTGACTGACGCCAGTCGGGCTGGGCGAGCAGCAGCCAGAGGTGTAAAGCGGGCACGAACAGCAAGGCCATGAAGGGATTGAAGATCCAGATGAGGATGGCGATGGCGAGCAGCACGAGCAGCAGCGCGAGCCCGGCGGCATCGTCATCGGCACGGGGGTGCAGATGCAGGCGGCGCATGAGAGCGGGCCACGCAAGCCAGGCAAGCACGAGTACGAAGAGCGGCGCGAACACAGCCTCCAGCGCGTCCGTCCCGGAGGGCAGCGCCTGCGCAAAGAGGAGACCCACGGGGGCGGCAATGGCGTCGGTGAGGCCGAGCAGCCGCGTGAAGAGGGCGGCGATGAGAAAGGGCAGCGCGCAGGCAAGCGCCCACTGCAGGCGCCGCCCTACGGCAAGACGGCGCCGCCGCGAGCGGGCGAAGCCGTCGATGAGTACGAGCAGAGGCGGGAACAGGAGCGTGGCAACAAGCAGCCGCAAGGCCCAAGCGGGAAGCAGCTTGCGTTGAATGGGCAGCGCGGTTTCAACTTCCCCCCCGACGCCCGGAGCGGCGCTCAGGTTGGGATTGCCATCGAGTGCGTAGACGGAGCTGAGTACGGCCCGGCCGAAGTTCTGTAGGCGAGTGGCACTGATCGCCTCATTCGCCCGGGGCGGCCGTTCGCCGCTGACCTGGACGAGCACAGCGGGGATGCCGTGCGCAATCAGCTGGCCCTGTTCGCCGGGGGCGAGCGGCAGCGTGAGATGAGCAAGCTGACCGAGCGTAGAGGACGCACCCGGATCGACCCCAACCTCGCGGGTGAGCGCGGCTGAGACAGTGCGCGCAAGCGTGGCAGGTGCACTGCCGAGGCCGGCAGAAAAAGGCACCACGAAAGGCTTATGGGCGGCGGTGCCGGCGAGGTCACCGAGCACAATCGCCCCGTCGACAGGCCCGCCGGAGTGGGTGGCGAAGTCAAGCGCGCCAGCGTCACCACCGCTGCCGCCGCTGGTGGAGACGACGATGACGGTGCGCGCGGTCTCGCTGGCAGCCAATACGCGTGCGAGCTCAAGCAGCACGGCGGTGCCCGACAGTTCAGCGGCAGCACCACGGCGCGCAGCGTCGCGATGGGCGAGCAGCACGATCGGGCTGCCGCCAGTGATGCCGGGGCGACGAGCGATGACGGTGGTGAGCGTGCGCTTGCCGTCGATGGTCTGGGCCTCCAGGTGGCGGGTGTGTACGGAGAAGCCGGCGGAGTTAGTGCCACTGAGCCCGCTCAGCGTCTGCGCGACATAGGCGGCAAGGGCTTCATCGCCTACGCTGCCCGGCCGGCGCTCGGGGTATTTGGCAGCGAGGCTCTGCAGTTCCGCGAAGGCGCGAGGCCCGTCGAAGGCGTCGGGCGCGAGCGTTGAGGAGAGCGAGTGCGCGGGCGCCCTCAGGGAAAAGCCGGCTATCGCGAGAGCGAACAGCAGAGGCACGAATGCGGCGCGGTAGAGACGTCCGTTAAGCACCGCGGAAGACCATAGCCCCCCCTTCGGGCCTATGACAGGTCCTTATGGATATTGTGCGCCCGTGCTCCAGCCCGTGGCCGTAGGAACCAAGTCGCTCGCCGACTACACGCACATCTGCGGCCGGGGTCTGATAGATGAAATTCGTGAGCTGGCGGAGCCGCTGAAAGGCCGCCGCGTGGTGCACGTATCGGCGACGGCCTTCGGCGGCGGGGTCTCGGAGATCCTCTACACGCTGGTGCCCCTGATGCGCGATGTGGGCCTGGAGTGCGAGTGGCAGGTGATCTATGGCCGCGAGGAGTTCTTCAATGCCACGAAGCTGATGCACAACGCGCTGCAGGGCGCGCCGCAGGATCTCGATGAGGAACAGTGGGCTACGTGGATGAGCTACAACGAGATGAACGCGCGCGAGCTGAGCGCAGGCTGGGACGTGTGCCTGGTGCACGACCCGCAGCCAGCGGCGATGCACAAGCTGGTGCCGGAGAAGGCAGCAGGCTGGGTGTGGCGCTGCCACATCGACCTCTCAACGCCCAACCCGGAGACGATCAAGCGCCTGCTGCCGTTCATCGAGGACTACCCCCAGTCGCTGTTTCACATGCAGGGGTATGTGCCCAAGGGCATGGGGGGCAACGTCAACATCGTGCCCCCGGCGATCGACCCCCTGGCGCCGAAGAACATGGCGCTCTCCCCAGAGGACGCCTCATATGTGTGCGGCCAGTTCGGGATCGACATAGATCGCCCGCTGATGTGCCAGGTGTCGCGCTTTGATCCCTGGAAGGACCCACTGGGAGTGATCGACGCCTACCGCACGGTGAAGGAGAAGCTGCCGGATCTGCAGCTGGCGCTGGTGGGCTCGATGGCCAGCGACGACCCGGAGGGCTGGGACTTCTTCAACGCGACGATCGCCCACGCGGACGGCGACCCGGACGTGCACATCCTCAACAACTTCAACAACGTCGGCTCGATCGAGGTCAACGCCTTCCAGTCCCACGCCGATGTGCTGGTGCAGAAGTCAACGCGCGAGGGCTTCGGCCTGACCGTCTCGGAGGCGATTTGGAAGGCGCGGCCGTTCATCGGGGGCAACGTGGGCGGCATACCTCTGCAGGTCGAGGACGGCGTGACGGGGTTCCTGGTGGAGAGCGCAGAGCAGTGCGCACAGCGCACGCTTGAGATCTTGGAGGACCCAGCACTGGGCAAAGCCCTGGGCCGCCGGGGCAAGGAGCACGTGCGCACGCACTTCCTGACGCCGCGCTATCTGCGCGACTACCTGAGGATCTTCACGGAGCTGGCGCAGTCGTGAGCGTGATGGTTGGATGGTCGGTCGCGGTACGGTCAGGATCATGAGCAAGGGAATGGCGCAGTCGTGAACGGCACACCGGCACAGCGAGCCCCGCTGGTGCTGGTGTCAAACCGCGGTCCGGTGACTTTCCAGGCCGACGGCGAGGTGCAGCGCGGCTCGGGCGGTCTGGTAACAGCGTTGAGCGGCCTAGCCTCGCACCGCGAGGCGGTGTGGGTGGCGAGCGCGATGAGCGAGCACGACGCGGAGATGGCGCACAGTCACGGCGGGCAGGCCTTCGCGGTGCGCTCGCCCGCGGGCGGCTCCTATCAGGTGCGCCTGGTGGTGAGCGACCCGGAGGCGTATGACCGCTTCTACAACGTCTTCGCCAACCCGATGCTGTGGTTCATCCAGCACTACCTGTGGGATCTGTCAAACGCGCCGGACATCCGCCGCGAGGAGATCGAGGCGTTCGAGTTCGGCTACAACGTGGTCAACGAGGACCTGGCGCGGGCGGTGGTGGAGGAGCTGAAGGACAGCCCCGAACCGGTGGTGATGGTGCACGACTACCACCTCTACACGCTGCCGGATCTGGTGCGCCGCGCGCGCCCGGATGTGTTCCTGCACCACTTCATTCACATCCCTTGGACGCAGTCCGATGCGTGGCGGGTGCTGCCCTCGCGTATCCGCGAGGAGATCTTCACGGGGCTGTTGGCAAACGACATCATCGGCTTTCATACGCGCAGCTACCGGCGCAACTTTTTGCAGTGTTGTCGCGATCTGATGGAGCTGGACGTGGACTTCGAGCGGGGGCTGGTGCAGGTGGGCGAGCGCGAGGTGTGGGTGCGGGCCTATCCGCTGCCGATCGACCACGAGGCCACACGCCAGTTGGCGCAGCGCCCACAGGTGAAGGAGTTCGAGCGCGAGCTGCTGCGCCGCCGGCGGGACTTTCTGATTCTGCGCGTGGACCGGGCAGATCTGAGCAAGAACGTGTTGCGCGGCTTCGCGGCATTCGATCTGTTCCTGGAGCAGCACCCGGAGTTCCGCGAGCGAGTGACGTTCATGGCCCAGCTGATGCCCTCACGTACAGACGTGCCCCAGTACGCCGAGTATCTGGGGCGGATCGAGGCGTCGGTGGCCGTCGTCAACCACCGCCACGGCACACCCGATTGGATGCCGATCCAGCTGAAGCTGCGCGATGACCTGGAGGAGGCAGTGGCGGCCTACAAGCACTACGACGTGCTGCTGGTGAACGCGATGTTCGACGGCATGAACCTGGTGGCCAAGGAGGGTCCGATCGTCAACGAACACCAGGGCGTGTCGATCCTCTCGGAGAACACGGGCGCGCACGAGGAGCTGGGCGAGTACGCGCTGTCGGTGAACCCGTTCGACATCCAGGAGTTGGCGAACTCGATCTATGCGGCGCTGGCGATGGAGCCTGCGGAGCGCAAGCGACGGGCGGAGGGACTGGTCGAGATCGTGACCTCGCGCGATCCGGGCGACTGGATCGACGAGCAGATGGCGGACATCCGCGCGAAGGGCCGGGGTCGGTAGGCCCTCCGCCGGAGTAGGTAAGCCCTCCGCCGGGCTAGGTAGGGCCTCTGCCGCACTGTCAGGCACCCCGCCGCACTGTTATCATCCCGCGCCGCACGTATGACCCTGCCCGCACCCACATATGACCTGGTCCTGATGCTGGACACGCAGGCCGAGGCCCCTGTGCGGGCGAAGATCGTGGCGGACGCGCGCAGCGCGATCGAAGCGCAGGGCGAGCTGTTGCGCCATGACGAGTGGGGCGACCGCGCACTGGCCTTCCCGATCGACCACAAACAGGCGGCGGAGTACCACCTGCTGCAGTTCCACTCCAACACGCCAGAGCTGCTGCGCGGATTGGACCGGACGCTGCGGATCACGGACGGGATCGTGCGCTTTCGGATCGTGAAGCTGAAGCCAGGTACACCAGCGGCACCGGATATGCACCCGGGCCGGCGTACGGAGACAGAGTTGGGTGCACCCCCGCACTCAGACGCTCCAGAGCCCGGCCCTGAGCCCACCGTCGAGCCCGAGCTCGCGGTCGGCGAGCCCGCCTAAGCACAAAATCTTCCGCAGGTCTTCGTAAGCCGAGGCGGCGTAATACACTCGAAGGCGTGGCTGGAGTGGATGTAGGAGATCAACCGTTGAGCAGAGCGGATGTGCTGCGCGACTCGCCGAAGATGTTCGAGTCGCGACTGTTGGACGCCCTCTCGCGGGTGCACCCCGCGGCGGTAGTAGTGATCTTCGTGCCGGCAGTGGTGCTGTTGGCAGCGTGGGGTCTTGAACGAGTGAGCGTGCTCGGCATGGTTGGTCTGGCAGTAGGCGGATACGCGATGTGGACCCTGTTCGAGTACTGGCTGCACCGCGTGGTGTTCCACTTCGAGCCAGAGAAGGGCCTGGGCGCGCGGTTGCACTGGATCATCCACGGCATCCACCACGAACACCCCAACGACCCGCTGCGCCTGGTGATGCCGCCGTCGGTGAGTCTTCCGCTGGGCGCGTTCGTGTTCGGTGCGATCTACCTGGTGTTCGGCCCACGCTACGCCCCGGGTCTGGCGGCAGGCTTCTTCGCGGGCTATCTGCTGTACGACATGATCCACTACTACGTGCACCACTTCCGCCCACGCGGTCGTCTGGGGAGAATGCTGCGCGAGCGCCACATGCGCCACCACTTCCAGGATGAGACGAAGGGCTTCGGAATCAGCGCGCCGTATTGGGACGAGGTCTTCCGCACCTCATCCCGCAACCGCTAAGGACTAGAAACGAGGGGCCCGGCTTGCCGGCCTGCGGCCGGCTGCGCCACGCTCGAAACCCGCAAAGAGCGGAGTCGCACCAAAGGTGGCGCCCGAAGGCAGGTCTAGACTCGAAGAACCATCCGAGAGACACACAGCCGGCCCCGCACACAGGCGCCGGAAAGGAAAGGAAGAGACGTGGCTGCCACCAATATCAACCGGGTCGTGCTGACCGGAAACTTGACCGCGGACCCGGAGCTGCGCTCGCTGCCCAGCGGCATGTCGGTGTGCAGCCTGCGCATCGCGTGCAACACGCGCCGCAAGGACAATGCCAGCGGAGAATGGGTCGATAAGCCCAACTATTTCAACGTGACGGTGTGGGGTGCACAGGGCGAGAACGCGGCGCGCTACCTGAGTAAGGGACGCCCCGTGGCGATCGACGGGCGCCTGGAGTGGCGCGAGTGGGAAGCACAGGACGGTGCAAAGCGCCAGGCAATCGATATAATCGCCGACTCGGTGCAGTTCCTGGGTTCACGGGACGACGCTTCTTCAGGCGGCGGGTTCGCGGGCAATGGAGCCTCACAGGGCAGCGACGTCCCGGTAGATAACCAGGATTTCCAGCCCGCACCGGTAGGAGTCGGCGCCACAGGCGACGACGACATCCCGTTCTAGGGGGTGGCGCAGCTGGCCGCAGGCTGGCGAGCCGGGCCCCTCGATTTCCCAGCAAACCAGCACAAAGGTAGGTCCTAGAAGTGGCAAAATCGCGCGGCCGCGGCAAGCCAGTCCGCCGTCGAGACAAGAAGGGCGGGCCCGGAAGCGGCCGGCGTAAGCCATGCCAGCATTGCCGCGACAAGGTCGAGCAGGTCGACTACAAGGACGTAAGCTCGCTGCGCAAGTTTGTGAGCGAGAAGGGCAAGATCCGCTCGCGGCGGATCACGGGTGCCTGCCGCCGCCACCAGGGCCAGATCGCTCGCGCCGTAAAGCGCGCCCGCGAGCTGGCGCTGCTGCCCTACGTGAACGAGGGCGGCCGCGACGACGCTCCGCGCCGTGACCGCGGCGACCGCGACAGGGACCGCTAGGAGCCACCGGATGCCCGAGGCCATTCTCCTCAAGGACGTCGATGAGCTCGGCGAGCAGGGCAAAGTCGTAGATGTCTCCAAGGGCTACCTGCGCAACTACCTGATCCCGCGCAAGCTGGCCCAGCCGGCGACACGCGGCGCGATGGCCGCCGAGCTGCGCCGCAAAGAGGCGGCCGAGAAGGCCGAGCGCGATTTCGCCGCAAAAGCCGTGGACAACGCATCGCTGCTGAACAAAACGGTGCTCACGCTAACCGAGCAGGCAAGTCCCGACGGGCGCCTGTTCGGCTCGGTGAGCGCACAGGATATCGCGGACGCGATCCGCGATGCGCGCGGACTGCGCCTGGACCGCCAGAACGTGCACCTCGATGAGGTCATCAAAAACGTGGGCACCTACATGGTCGTGGTGGATGTGGTCGAGGGCGTGACCGCCACCGTGAAGACCATGGTCGTAGCGCAAAAGTAAATCCGCCCCCCGTGCGAACATGAGTTCGTGCGCCCGATTTCCTCCCTCATAGCGGGTTGGCCCCCCAGCCCCAAGCGCGAGCCGATCTAGACTCGCGCAACCCATGAGCACCGCCACACAGACCAACGGCGCAGTCCCGCCGACAGGCGTAATCGCCCCACCCCACAACCTCGACGCCGAGCAGTCGGTGCTCGGCGCGATC
The DNA here is from genome assembly GCA_963743165.1 of uncultured Solirubrobacterales bacterium. GTDB lineage: Bacteria > Actinomycetota > Thermoleophilia > Solirubrobacterales > Solirubrobacteraceae > Palsa-744. Next base: position 480,032 of record CAVUOP010000004.1, on the reverse strand, counting down.
CTGCTGTCCGACCGCTCGCTGTACGCGCTAGTGATCGAGGAGGGACTGCGCTCAGACGACTTCTACCGCGAGCGTCATGGCCTGATCTACCAGGCAATGCTGACGCTCTACAACGAGAGCGAGCCGGTGGACGTGCTGACGGTCACCGATCGCCTGCGCCAGATGGGCAAGCTGGAGGACATCGGCGGTGTGGCGGCGGTGGACGAGCTCACGGGTGTGGTGCCGGCCGCTGGTCACGCGCGCCGCTACGCGCAGATCGTGCGCGAGAACGCGCTGCTGCGTCGCCTGCTGACGAGCACCTATGAGATCCAGGCAAGCGTGCTCAGCCACGACGCACCCCCACGCGAGCTGGTGGAGCAGGCGGAGAAGGCGATGTTGGAGGTGGCCCGCGACGATCGCCAGCAGGACTTCAGGGCGATCGAGGAGGTGCTGCACGAGGAGCTTGACAAGCTGCATCGGCTCTCCCTTGAGGGCACAGCTCTCACCGGCACCCCCTCAGGCTTCAAAGATCTCGATGAGATCACGGGCGGCTTTCAGCCGGGCAACCTGATCATCGTCGCGGCGCGCCCCGCGATGGGCAAGAGCGCACTGGTGTGCAATATCGCCGAGAACGCCGCGGTGGAGCACGGCAAGGCCGTCGCTCTGTTCTCGCTGGAGATGGCGGAGGCCGAGCTGGCCCAGCGCTTCGTCGCCTCTCAGGCGCGCATCAAGGGCGAGGAGCTGCGCATGGGTCGCGTCAGCGAGCAGCGCTGGCCGAAGATCCTCAAGGCCAGCCAGCGTCTGGCCAACGCGCCCCTGTGGGTGGATGACTCAAGTGACGTGGGAATGCTGGAGATCCGGGCCAAGGCGCGGCGTTTGCATAGTCAGGTCGAGGGCGGCCTGGGATTGATCGTCATTGACTACCTGCAACTGATGCGTACCGACAGCCGCTATGACAGCCGGGTGACCGCCGTGGGCGAGCTCAGTCGCGGGCTGAAGATCCTGGCGCGCGAGCTGAGCGTGCCGGTGATCGCGCTGTCGCAGCTGAGCCGCGCGGTGGAGCAGCGCTCACCCAAGAAGCCTCAGCTCTCGGACCTGCGCGAGAGTGGAAATCTTGAGCAAGACGCCGACCTTGTGATGTTCATCTATCGCGATGAGTACTACGAGCAGGACTCAGAGCGCCCAGGCGAGGCAGACCTGATCATCGCCAAGCACCGCAATGGCGCCACCGGCGAGGTTACGCTGACCTTCCAGAAGGAGTACCCGAAGTTCATGAACTACGCCGGAGAACGCTACGCGCAATGAGTCCAGAGCTGCCTGACATCCTGTCCACCCCGGCACAGACACCAGAGACCTTCTCCACCCCGGCACAGACACCAGAGACCTTCTCCACGCCTGCACCTGCGCCTGAGGTTCTGCCCGTCCCCCTCAGAGCGGGCGCCTGCCCCCTAGGCATCTGCGACGGCAGCGGCTTTGTCATAGACGAGGACAGCAATACCGCCTCGGACTGCCGCTGCCGAGCCGCGCGCATCGCGGGCGCGCGCACGCGCAGCCTTGAGGGACGCATCCCCCGCCGCTACCGAGGCGTGTCCTTCGATCGACCTCCGGTGAGCGACATCGCCAGAACCGCCCCGGCCCAGATCCAATCGGTGCGACGCTACGTGCAGCGCATCGGCGCGAACCTTGACGCAGGCAGAGGACTATGGCTGCAAGGAGATGTCGGCACCGGCAAGACGACGCTGGCGATGCTCGTCTCCAAGGCCGCCCTTGACGCGGGTCGCTCGGTGGCGATCTACTCGCTGCCGCGCTTGCTGAATCTGCTGCGCGAAGCGATCGACTCGCCCGAGGGCAAGCTCGACCTGCTGGACCGACTGACAGCCGTTGACCTGCTGCATCTGGACGACCTCGGCGCCGAGGCGCGTACGGACTGGGTGCTGGAGCAGCTGTACTCGATCGTGAACGCCCGCTATGAGGCCGAGCGGGCGATAGTAGCCACGACCAACCTGATGCCCGACGAGCTCTCCGAGCGCCTGGGGGCGCGCACGGTGTCGCGGCTGGTTGAGGTGTGCGGCGATCTGATTCCGCTGTATGGCGAGGACAAGCGGCGCGAGTTCCGGGCTCCGGCACAGACGGCCTGAGGACACCCCGTAAACTCCAGGTCCAGATGCCAGGAATAGTCATAGTGGGCGCCCAGTGGGGCGATGAGGGCAAGGGCAAGATCACCGACCTGCTCGCCGAACACGGCGATGCGGTGGTGCGCTTCCAGGGCGGCAACAACGCCGGCCATACGATCGTCCGCGAGGGCGTGGAGTGGAAACTGCACCTGATTCCCTCTGGCATCCTCTATCCGGGCAAGCGCTGCGTGATCGGCAACGGCGTGGTGATCGACCCCCGCGTGCTGATCGAGGAGCTGGACGCGTTGCGCGCGCGCAGGGTCGACGTAAGCGGCCTGCGCATCTCCAGCAATGCGCACCTGATCATGCCCTACCACCTGCTGCTGGACTCGGCCGGCGAGGCCAAGTTGGGAAGCCTGCAGATCGGCACCACCCGCCGCGGCATCGGCCCCTGCTACGCCGACAAGGCGGCACGCCTGGGCATCCGCGTGCAGGACCTGCTGGACGAGAAGATTCTCAAAAAGAAGATCATGGCCGCGATGGAGCCCAAGCGTCTATCGCTACGCCCCTTCGAGAAGGACCCCAAGCTCGACCTGCACACGATGACCGAGGAGTACCTGACCTATGGCCATCGTCTGGAGCAGCACATAGCCGACACCTCAAGACTGATGTGGGAGCTGTTGGATCGCGGCGAAAAGGTGATCTTCGAGGGCGCGCAGGGAGCGATGCTGGACATCGACCACGGCACCTATCCGTTCGTGACCTCCTCCAATCCCCTCGCGGGAGCCGCCTGCGTAGGCGCGGGCGTGGGACCCAAGAACATCGATGAAATATGGGGCATCTCCAAGGCATACACGACACGCGTCGGCGCGGGTCCTTTCCCCAGTGAGCTGCATGAAGAGATGGGCGAGGCGATCCGCCAGCGCGGAGGCGAGTTCGGCACCACCACCGGGCGCCCGCGGCGCACCGGCTGGCTTGATCTGGTGGCACTGCGCTATGCCGCGCGCCTGAACACGATGACCGCGTTGGTGGTCACCAAGCTGGACGTGCTCTCAGGCTTCGACCGCATCCAGGTCTGCACCAGCTACCGCGGCGCCGAGGGAGCACAGTTCGACGACTTTCCCTATCACCAGACGGTGCTGCACCACACGACCCCCGAGCTGACCGAGCTGCGCGGCTGGAAAGAGGACCTGGGCGAGTGCCGCACCCTTGCGGATCTCCCCGAGGCCGCGCGCGAGTATCTGCTGTTCATCTCCGAGCAGGTAGGCGCGCCGGTCACCCTGATCGGCGTCGGCCCCGGCCGCGAGCAGGTCATCTGGACCGACGCGGGCCGCGAGACGCTGATCGGGCGCAACGGGTCGGCACCAGCCTGACGGCCTAGCCGCGTTTACTCCACGGCGTCGACTAGAGCGAGCGCGAATCCGTCATAGCCCTTGCTGCCGACGGTCTGAATCGCGGTTGCGCTCAGGCGCGGCTCAGCGGCAACCATCTCATAGAAGCGACGCACGCCCTGCAGGACCTCCTCGCTGCTGTGCGAATCGGCGAGGCTCGGGTCGAGGATCGCTCCGTTGCGCACGACGTTATCGCCGATCAGGAGCGTGCCGGGACGGGAGAGCTTGAGGGCCCATTCGAGATAACCAGGGTAGTTCTGCTTGTCAGCATCGATGAAGATCGCGTCGAACGGTCCCGCGCCCTCCGCCGCGAGCACTGGGAGTGTGTCGAGCGCTGGCCCAACGCGCACCTCGACAATGCGCTGAAGACCCGCGCGGGCAATGTTGGCCTGCGCGACCTTGGCATAGTCAGGGTTTGCCTCCAGGCTCACAAGGCGCCCGTCGGCCGGCAGGGCGCGAGCAAGCCAAATCGTGCTGTAGCCGCCGAGGGTGCCCAACTCTAGGACGGTACGCGCGCCGGCCAGGCGCAGCAGTAGCTGGAGCAGCTTGCCCTGAGGGGCTGTCACGGCAATCGGCGGCAGGCCGGCCGCGTCGCTGTCCTTGAGCGCCGCGTCGAGCACGGGGTCGGGCTCCAACAGGTGGTCGGAGATGTAGCGATCAATCCCATCCCAGCGCTCCTGGGTCATAGCCGGCCGTCCAGCACGCGGTGAACAATATCTGGCCAGCCTTCCCCGACCGCTAGCACGTCGCGGCGCGTAGCCAGGGAGGGACCGCAATTACCGCCTCGGGGCGCTCAGGCGCTGAGGAGTCCAACGGCGAACGGCGCCGGATGGCGCTATGCCGGACCTCAGGTCCGGATCGGGCAGCGGCGTGCCGGCAGTGCTGTGGACAGGGATGACCCCGGCCCAGACATCCATTGCATAGTCCTCCTCGTCATCGACGGGCGGTCCAGTGCGGATCTTGGCCGAGGCCTCATCCAGGGGCAAGGCAAGCACGTTGATCGCCTTGAGCTCCTTGGTGGTGGGCGTACGTGCCTCCCCCCAGCGGCCGGGAATAAGGCGCTCGGTGAAGGCACGCACCGCAGCCATGCGCTCCGTCAGGTCCTCGACCGGGCGGGCGACGCCCAGCACGAGAACAGAGCGGTAGTTGACCGAGTGATGCACGACTGAGCGGGCGAGTACCAACCCGTCCAACAGCGTCACCGTCAGGCAAGCCGGCGCACCGTCGCGTAGCGCGCGGATCGTGCGACTGGCGGCAGAGCCATGGAAATACACCTCCTCGCCGACGCGTGCGTGCAGCGTGGGAATCACATATGGCTGGGACTCGCCAACGAAACCTACGTGGGCGACCAACGCCTCATCGAGGATCGCATCGATTGCCTCACGGTCGTGAACGCCCCGTGCGGGCATGCGGCGCAGCTTGGTTCGCGTGGAGGGAGCGGAGGTTGGCATGTCTGACAGGCTACGCCCGACTTGGACCCTTGAACAGAACCAAATGAGTGTGAGAATCTAGGGCCAATGGAGTTGCATATCGACCTCGAAAGCTCGCCGGGCCGCTCGCTGCGCGCGCGCCTGGAGCACCAGCTGCGCGAGGCGGTGCGAGGAGGCCGGCTCCCAGCGGGCATACGCCTGCCCTCCACGCGGGCCCTCTGCGCGGAGCTCGGCGTTTCGCGAGGTGTGGTGGTGGATGCCTATGCGCAGTTGGCTGCCGAGGGCTACCTGCATACCCGCCGAGGAGGAGGAACGACGGTGGCCGCCACCGCTGCACCAGATGACTCGCGGCAGCAGAGCACTGCGGGGACGCCCTCGGTCCGCCACGACATGAGCCCTTTCCGTCCCGCATTGAGCGATTTTCCCCGCGGTGCCTGGTCGGCCGCGCTTACCCGTGTGCTGCGCACCGCGCCCGATGAGCGCTTAGGCTACCCGGACCCCGCCGGGGTGCCCGAGCTACGCGCCACGCTTGCCGCCTACCTGGGACGAGTACGCGGCGTGCGCACGACTCCGGAACAGATAGTGATCACAACAGGTCTGCGTCAGGGCGTGGGGTTGCTGTGGTCCACGCTCGCCGCGGAGGGCGCCAAGCGAGTGGCCGTCGAGGACCCCGGCTGGCAAGGCATACGCGAGACGGCCACGGACGCGGGCCTTCAGGTGGTGCCAGTCCCGGTAGACCAGGACGGCCTGGTGGTGGAGTACCTGGAGCGCGAGGAGGTCACCGCTGTCGCCCTCGCACCCGCGCACCAGTACCCCACGGGATCGGTCCTATCCTCCGCTCGGCGCGCCGCCCTGCTGGCCTGGGCACAACGCCGCAATGCCCTGATTCTCGAGGACGACTACGACGCCGAGTACCGCTACGACCGCCAGCCGATCGGCTCCCTCCAGGGCCTAGCTCCCGAACAGGTCATCTACGGCGGCTCCGCCAGCAAGACACTCGCCCCCGCGGTGCGCCTCGGCTGGATGGCCCTTCCGAAGCGGCTTGCACAACCGCTTGCTGCTCGCCAGCATCGGCGCGGAGGTATGCCAGCCCCACTGCAACAGCTCGCCCTGGCCGATCTGATCGACCGTGGCGAGCTGGACCGCCATCTGCGCCGCCAGCGCCGCCGCTATCACCATCAACGCAACGTCTTCCTATCCGCCCTGGCCACCGAGCTCCCTGAGCTCGGCATCCACGGCGCCGCCGCCGGCCTCTACGTCGTCCTACAGCTGCCCTCCGGCCTCGATGAGCAGGCGGTCCTGTCCGCCGCGCGAACCCACGCAATCGCCTTGGAGGGCCTGGGGGGCAGCACACCAGCCCTGGTCCTTGGCTACGCCAACCTCAGCGACGCGGCGATTCAGCCGGCCGTGCGCGCGCTGGCAGCGAGTATCCGGCAGGCCGAAGCATCGCACGCCCCTGACATCAAACGTCCCCGATAGCTGTAAGGCTGGGGGCCTATGAACGGTTCAACCGCGACAAAGACCGTCGCCGCCGGTGCCCAGGTGATCCTGCTGACGCTGGCCGCCGGCCAGTTCCTGATGGCGCTCGACAGCTCGGTGATGAACGTCTCGATCGCGACCGTCGCAGAAGACGTCGGCACCACGGTCACCGGGATCCAGGGAGCGATCACGGCCTACACGCTTGTGATGGCGATGCTGATGATCCCCGGGGCGAAGGTCGGCGCGCTGATCGGCCGCAAGCGCGCTTTCATGATCGGCTGCGTCATCTACGGCTGTGGCTCATTCACCACCGCCATCTCCCAGAGCCTGCCGGTGCTCCTGTTCGGCTGGTCCTTCCTTGAGGGCCTCGGCGCCGCGCTCATCCTGCCGTCGATCGTCGCGCTGGTGGCGGGCAACTTCCCGACTGAGCGTCGTCCCGCCGCCTACGGTCTGGTGGCGGCTGCCGGGGCGATCGCGATAGCTGTTGGTCCACTTGTCGGCGGGCTGGCGACAACCTATGCGTCCTGGCGCTGGGTGTTCGCCGGCGAGGTGGTGCTCGTGATGGTGATCCTGCTGCTCGCGCGCCGCGCTGAGGACGCCCCTCCCGATCGCCGACCTAAGATCGATCTGGTCGGCGCGTTCCTTTGCGCCGCCGGCCTCGGCGTGTTCGTCTTTGGCGTGCTGAAGTCCGGTTCCTGGGGCTGGGTGGTATCGAAGTCGGGTGCACCCCAGTGGTTTGGGATGTCTCCCGTGCCGTGGCTGATGGCGGCTGGGCTCGTGCTGGTGTGGTCGTTTCTGCACTGGGAGGGCCAACTGGTCGCGCAGAGCAAGGAGCCGCTCGTCGATCCGCAGTTGTTGCGCAACGAGCAACTCCGCGGCGGGCTGATTATGTTCTTCTTTCAGTACCTCCTGATGATGGGGATCTTCTTTTTGATCCCGCTGTACCTGTCGGTGGCCCTCGGGCTCTCGGCGATCGACACGGGCTTACGTATCATGCCGCTGTCCCTGACCTTGCTGGCGGGGGCGTTGGGAATACCAAGGCTCTTCCCAGACGTCTCACCGCGGTTGGTCGCGCGGGTAGGGGTCTTCTCGATACTGCTTGGGATGCTGGTCCTGCTGGCGGCGATCGACATCGATGCAGGGGCCGAGATCGTGACCGTGCCGCTGCTACTCGTCGGGCTCGGCCTTGGCGCGTTGGCATCCCAGCTCGGTGCTGTGACAGTTTCGGCCGTGCCTGACGAGCAGAGCTCGGAGGTGGGCGGCGTGCAGAACACGGTGACCAACCTCGGCGCCTCGCTGGGCACAGCACTCGCGGGCTCGATCCTGGTCGGCGTGTTGACGGCATCGTTTTTGACACACATCGAGATGAACACCGCGGTGCCGCAGAGCGTCAAGGACAAGGCGAACATCGAGTTGTCCGCCGGCATCCCCTTCATGTCCGACAAGCAGCTTCAGGCCGCCACCAAGGAAGCGGGCGCGAGTAACGAGGTGACGCAGGCGGCGCTCGACGCCAACGCCCACGCGCGCCTCGATGGGCTTCGCGCCGGCCTCACGATCCTGATCCTGATCGCGGCCCTCGCGCTTTTCTTCGTCGGGCGAATGCCGACGCGACAGTCCGGCTCCAAGCCGGCCCCTACCTAGACATTTGCTTCGGGCCTAGGCAAGGTCTATGGTCCGAGCTGATTTCGATATCACCTCGCCCCGCGAAGGCGGCCACGAGAAAGGACTAGTCCATGTTGCGACGGATAACGGACATGCCGGGCGGCACGATCGGTTTTGAGGCGGTCGGGGAGGTCGAGGATGACGACTGGGAGGAGACCGTCGAGCCTGTGTTGCGTCAGGAGATCGCCGCGGGTCGCGATGTGCGACTGCTCTACCTGATTGGCGCGGGAGCGCGTGAGGTTGAGGGCGACGCGATGAGCGCCGACATGGGCTTTCGCGTGCGCCATGCGACCTCCTACGAGCGCGTGGCCGTGGTCAGCGACGAGGACTGGGTGCGCCCTGCGCTGCGTGCCCTTTCCTTCCTGCTTCCCGGCAAGGCCCGGGGCTTCCGCGTGCGCGACCTGGTGGAGGCGAAGGCCTGGCTTGCCGAGGACGGAGCCTAGGCGGGCGCAGCCGGCTTGCCGCTGGAAGAACCCGCCACCCCCAGAACACGAGGTGGCGGGCTATCCCCCCGCTAGCCCGCGAGGGCCTTCTGCTTGATCTGGTCGAACTCGGCCTGGCTGATCGTGCCCTGGTCGAGGAGCGACTTCGCGTTGGCGATCTGAGCAGCGGGATCGTTGGAACCCGCTACCGACTTCACATACTGGTCCATCTGCGACTTGGCCGCCTGCTGCTGACTGATCGCCCGCTCGGTCATCCCCTTGTGCTGTGAGATGAGATAGGCGAACACACCCAAGTAGGGAAGGACGATGACGAAGATGATCCATCCTGTCTTACCCCATCCCGATATGTCGCTGCGGCGGAACAGGTCCGCGAATACCGTGAATAGAATCCAGATCCAGATGAAGAACGCGAAGAAGATGAGCATCGTCCAGAACACTTCGAGAAATGGGTATGCGGTTGCGATCAAGACGTGGCTCCTTTTGAGTGGCGTGGTCTCGTAGTGGCACTTACACTGGGCGGCGTTTAGGACAACGCGAGATGCGAAGTTCGATGCCAACCGGCGCGGGCCGAAGCATATCCGCAGCCGAGCCCGTCTGTATAGCGGCGGACTCCAAAGCCCGGCGCGCCGGGCTTTGACGACGGTGCAGCCCACGACAACAACAAAGGGAGACCCGATGGACATCTTTGAGATCAAGCAGAAGGAGACCGTCAGCAGGGAGGAGGTCGCGGAGCGCCTGCGGCTCCTCGCCGACATGCTCGCGCGTCACAACGACTTGGAGTTCGACCGCGGCGGTATGCATTTCACGGTCCACGTACCCGATCAGTTGCAGCTTAAGGTCGAGCTCGAGGTGGAGACAGACGAGCGCGAGCTCGAGATCGAGCTGAAGTGGTGAGAGCAGCGCGCACCGTCTGCGTGAGCCGACGGCGTGAGGTGGTCGCGGCCAGCAGACCCGAGGCGATCCCGATCCCTATGCCGCCTGCAACGTCGCTGGGATAGTGAACGCCGGTATGCACGCGTGAGTAGGCAACGGCGCCTGCGAGCGGAACGAGGACGGGTCTCAATACCGGCAGTTCGGCGCTGGCGCCGGTGGCAAACGCGAACGCCGCGGCGCTGTGGCCGGACGGGAATGACGTCGACCGGGGCGTACGGATGAGCGTCGGGCGCGAGCGCGAGAATGGTCGACGCCGGCGCACGAGCAGCTTTGCCGGGCCGTTTGCCACCACCGCCGCGATTGCGATTGCGATCAGGCCTCGCCAGGCCGCCCTCCGCCCTCCTCGCCCTCCGAACAGCGCGAGTCCGCTCGCGACCACAAGCCAAAGTCGCGAGTAGTTCGCCGCCCGTGTGGTCGCGATGAGAGTGCGATCCAGTGCGGGTGAGCGAGTCCCGAACGAGCGTCTCATCAGCCAGCGGTCAAGACGCTGTACGCGACGCCACATCGTCATTGAGCCCGTCGCACCAGCCGCGCGGCCGGATGACTCACCGGCCAGCCGCCACCCGTAGCAGCGCGCCCAGGTTCTCCGTGCTCAGCGCCGCGGCTCTGGCGGCTGGTGGCAGACCGACTCCGCTGGGCAGCCGCACCCGTAGCGCCCCTGGCAGCGACGCGAAGCGCAGGGGGGGATCGAGCACGAGCGCCTCGCCGTCGAGCCCAACCTCTACCGGGCCAGTGGAGCGGACCTCGAACTCCTGGGTCGACCACGACTCAAGGCCCGGAAAGCGCCCTGCCTGGCCGACCAGCTCAAGCGCGACGAGCTTCGATACGTCGGCGGCGCTGCGCACCCGTGCGGCCACGACACCGAGCTGGCCCGTGTCGATTCGCGCGCGCGTGCCCGCGCCGGCGAGGCTCGCCAGCCGATACGGATTGTTCGATACGAGCACGAGCGGCGCATCGTCGCAGCGGCTCCCGTCGGGAGCGGTGAACTGCAGGTCGATCGGCTCCGCATCGGGCCCCAGCAGGTCGGGCAGCATGTCAGTCCAGGTCTCGAGCTTGGCATCGCGGTAGGCCTCAGACTGGACGACCTTGGCATAGACACCGAGCGAGGCGTTGTTGACGAATACGCGGTCGTTGACACGCGCGAGATCGATGCGCCGCTCGACGCCGTCCGTGAACGCATCCAGCGCGCCCACCACGTCATCACGGTCAAGGCCAAGGTCCAGAGCGAAGTGGTTTCGCGTCCCCGCGGGAATGCAAACGTGGGCGATGTCGTGCCGCGCGGCAACCGTCGCTACGAGCGCCTGCGAGCCATCGCCGCCGGCCATCCCGATGACCTGCGCACCGCGTGCGATGGCGCTCTCGGCAAGCTCGAGCAGGTCATCGCCGGGCTGCAACACAACCGGCTCGATGCCCCGTCGCTGAGCATGAGCAACAAGGTCAAAGCGCTCGGCCTTACCCCCACCCGACTTCAGGTTGATGATCAGCACCGCCGATCCCGCAGCGCCCACGGGCACGAACGCCCCAGCCCCGCCGCTGACCGGCGTCTCCCCGGTCCGCCCCAATGCGTAGCGCGTGGCCAGCCCGAACATGGCGAGCAGCAACAGCAGCGCGACCAGCACCACTACCCCTTGCCAGTTGGCCACCAGCACCACAATCAGACCGATCCCGCTGAGCGCGGCGAGCGTGACGCTGAGCGCTCGCCGCGGGCCGCGGCGGGTCAAGGCGAACCAGATGGCCGCGCTACAGACCAGCACGAGCCCGACCGCCAGCACGGCGACGGGTACATCGCCCGCCAGTGCGACTACGGCCACGACAGCCATGAGAACCGGCGCGATGAGCGCAGCGATCGCGGCGATACGAGCCCGCCACGGCGGCGGCGCCGCCAAGTCGCTCCCCGGAGCCGTGGGGCTCGCGTGCACGGAGGCTCTCCCTACGACGCCGATGGCGCCTTCGGCCGGAACGGCCGCTGCTCGTCGTGGCCTGCACCTACGATTCGGCAGGTCGCCTCGGGCACTTCATTCCAGACACCCGGGATATCGCCAAGCGGCTCAGAGACAACCATTCGTGCGTCCTCTGACACCTGCTCGTATAGCTCCCGTTCGGGATAGAGCTTGCGTAGCGTCGGCACGTCGGTCGTGTAGAAGAGCGAGCGCGATTTGCCCTCGCTCGAATACCGGAAGGCCCAGATGGCCTCACCGCTGGTGGTGGCGATCGTGCCCTGGAACGGATTGGCGATCCCACGCCGGGCCGCTACTGCCTCAACGAAGCCGATGGCGTGCTCAATCGCGGCAGGCGGGTCGTCCTCGAGACCGAAGGTGAGAGCTAGAAAGAACAACATCTCGGAGTCGGTCTGTCCCGCGATCTGCGGATACAGCGACGGATCAACGGCGAGCACGAGGTCGCGCTTGATCGCGGCGAACTCGTTGATATAGCCGTTGTGCATGAATAGCCAGCGGTCATGGCGGAACGGGTGGCAATTCGTCTGCTGGACGGAACTGCCGATCGCCGCACGAATGTGAGCGAAGAAGTTCGACGAGCTGATGTGGTCCGCGAGCTCGTGCAGATTTTTGTCATTCCAGGCCGGCTCCGTGCTGTGGAAGACGCCAGGAGTTGGGGGCTCGCCATACCAGCCGACGCCGAAGCCGTCGCCGTTCGTCGTCTCAGCGCCCAGACGCGAGTGCAGACTCTGTTCGATCAGCGAGTTAGCCGGCCCATACAGCGCTTCCTTCAGCAGAAGCGGAGATCCTGAATACGCAAGCCAGCGGCACATTAGTAGAGCCTTTCTTGGATGCTGCGCCGATGGGCCGTGTTGGAATCGAACCAACAACCTTGGGCTTAAGAGGCCCCTGCTCTGCCAATTGAGCTAACGGCCCGCGAGGACACCGGCAAGGGCCGGTCCGGGGGATGCCGCGAGGATTCTAGCCGAGGGCCGGGGCTACCGCGAGCATGGGGTATCTGCATCGTCGTCAATGCACAAGCGCTGAGCCACGCTCAGAACACAACGGTCCGCCCCCCATCGACGATCACGCGGTCGTCGAGATGCAGCGCAAGCGCACGTGCGAGGACCAGCCGCTCGATATCGCGCCCCACCCGCTCAAGCTCGACCGCGCTCTGGCGATGGTCGACCCGCTCAACTCCCTGCTCGATGATCGGCCCGGCGTCGAGCTCCTCGACCACATAGTGCGCGGTGGCGCCGATCAGCTTGACCCCATGCTCGCGCGCCCGCCGGTAGGGCTCCGCGCCCGCGAATGCCGGCAGAAAGGAGTGGTGGATGTTGATCACAGGCGCACTGATGCGCGCCAGGAAATCTCCGCTGAGGATCCGCATGTAGCGGGCGAGCACCACGACATCCGCCTCGCCGACGAGCAGTTCCAACATCCGCGCCTCGGCGCCCACCATGCCGCCCTCCCCCTCGACGGGGACATGATGGAAGGGCACCCCCGCCACTTCGGCCTCTCCGCGCAAGTCGGGATGGTTGGACACCACCGCGACCACCTGCGCATCGAGCTCCCCGCGGCGCTGACGCCAGAGCAGGTCGACTAGGCAGTGGTCGTGGCGCGAGACAAGGATCGCCACGCGTCGGCGCTCGTCCCACCAGCGGATCAGCCAATCCATCTGAAAGCGCTCGGCCACCTCCACCTGGAAGCGTTCCCGCAGAGCCTCCCCCGCCAAAGATTCCTCCTCCAAAAAGAACTCGGTGCGCAGGAAGAACCGCCCCCCCACAGGATCGGAGGAGTACTGGTGCGAGGAGACGATGTTGGCTCCCACCTCGAACAGGAACCCCGAGACCGCAGCGACGATCCCCGGCTGATCGGCGCAGTCGACGAGCAGGCGCCCCGTGTACCCCGGGCGACCCACGACGGTGCTCGGCCTACTTCTTCGGCGCTGTGGTGCTCTGCGCCGGGGGAGCGGTCGAGGAACCCCCAGTAGCGGTGATAACACCCTTGGGCAACTCGGAGGAGGGTATCGTCGCCGTTCCCCCATTGCGGGCACCCTGGGGAACCTCGGAGCTGGGGATCTTGATGGTCTGCCCGCCCGAGCCGCCGCCCACCGCGGTTCCGTGTCCGGTGGCGGTTGCCTTGGCCTTGGCGAGGTAGTTCTGGAGGATTGTTCGCTCACCGGCGGGGGCCAGCGCGATCGCCTTCTTGGCTGCCCGATTGCCCTCGGCCACCTTGTGGGCCGTATAGGCCGCGGTGGCAAGGTCGTACTGCAGCGTTGCACTAGGAGGCTGGCTGGCGATCTTGATCTTCAACAGCCGCAGAGCTTCATCTGGGTTGGCAAGACCACCAGGGGTGGAATAGATCCGCAGCACTTCGGTCGCCAGTTCCGGATTGGGATTGTGAGGGTTCAGCTTCAGGTAGTGCTGCCAGGCCGTCTGGATCTGCTTCAGCAGCGGCTGCGCTTTGGGACCGAACCCTTCTTCGGTGCTGGTGCGGATGTAGTTCTTGCCCGTGCCCGCTTCAAGCACCGTGTAATGAACCAGGCTGCTCCATGCGGCGGGATTGTTCGGCTGCTGCACGGTGAGCAGCTTGGCCTTCTTGACCTGCGAGCTGTAGTTGGTTTCGCCACCGCCGTTGCCTTCGCCAAAGATTTCGGCAAGACCACCACCACCCCCGCCGACGCTGCCAACGCCGAAACCGACGAAGCCCAGCAGGAAGATCGCAGCCAGGCCTGAGTAAATGATCTTGACGGTCTTGCGCCGTCCGCGTCCTGTGAGGTCGAAGAGCATTACTCGGAAAGGTCTGGGTCGGTGTGGTCGATGATGGTCTGCACGCTCTGTTCGGTGGTCGTCTCTGGAGAGTTATCCGATCCCATGCCCCCTGGCTCGCCCGCCGCATCGGTGACTGGCCCAGTGGTGGCGGTGACCGGCATTCCCTCTCGCGCCCAACGGCGCGACATGACCGCTGCTAACAGGATACTCGTCTCGTAGAGCACATATAGGGGGATCGTCTCCAGCAGCAGCGTGACGGCGTCTCCCGGCAAGAAGGCAGCCACCGCCGCGCAGGCCACGATCGCGTAGCGACGACCCTTACGCAACTGGGTGACGGTGACGATTCGGGCACGCACAGCGGCAAGAATCGCCACGGGCACCTGGAAGACCAGGCCCATTGCCAGCAAGGTGGTGGCGGCGAACTTGTAGTACTGACTAGCCTGCACCAACACGTCGAACTGCCCACTGTTGAAGTTCTGAAAGAAGCGCACAGCGGCCGGCAGCACAACGAAGTAGCCGAACAGCACGCCGATCACGAACAGGAACGGAATCGCGCTGAGCAAGGGCAGCACCACACGTCTCTCACTGGGGCTGAAGGCAGGCAGCAGGAAGCCGTAGAGCTCAAACAGGATCACCGGCAGCGCGAGCACCAAGGCGAAGTAGAGGCTGACGGTGAGCGTCGTCGTGAACGGCTCGCCAAAACCAAGCGTCACCGGCTTGTTGCCCTGGGGCGTCGTGGGTACCTTGGCCACGGCGGCGCGCACCTGCGGGATCTGCGCCAGCAGGCGGGCACGCACCGCTGCCGGCAGGCCGCTGTCGGGGGTGCTCAAAGTACGCGCGAGCGCTTCGGTGCTCTTGGCCAGCCCCAGCACCGCCTGCTGGGCTAGCGCCGTCTGACCCAAGGGGCCTTCGCCACGCTCCACCTGCTTCTGGGTCTGCTTGTTCAGCGGTTCGTTGATCCACTGCAGCAGCGTGTGGTTCTGCCACAGGCAGATCCCGAAGGCGACCGCCAGTGCTACCCCGCTGATGATCAGCCGCGTGCGCAGCTCGTCCAAATGGTCCACGAGGCTGAGCCGCTCCTCATGGCCGATCGGTCGTATGGCGGTGGCCATTCCCCGTTGAAATTAGCAGTGTTTTGCGATGCGACTACGTACTGAAGCTGGGCAAACCTACCCGTTCCTGAGCAGCGGCTAAAGGCGACATCAAGGAGGGTCGATGACCTTGGCGAACGCCTTATGTACTCCCCGAACGACAACCATGTCGGCCAAGAGGTGCAACTCGAGCAGTGGTTGCATGTCTGCACCGCCTGCGGCGGCGAGCTCGTCTACCCGGTTGACTGGACCGAGGAGCGCCCCGGTTTCTGGCGCATCGAGCTGCGCTGCCCGGAGTGCGAGGAGCTGCGCGAGGGTGTCTTTGGCCAGGCTGCCGTGGAGCGCTTGGACGACGAGCTGGACCGCGCCACCGCGGCGCTGCTCAGCGACTTCCGGCGCATGACGCACGCCAATATGGCCCAGGAGATCGAGTTCTTCGTGCGTGCACTGGATGCCGATGTAATCGTGCCCAGCGACTTCTAGCGATACCGCTCTACTACCGCGTCGGCGACTAGGTCAAGCGGCCCCACTCTGTCGGCGGGCAGACTCTTGGGCAGTGCGGCTTTGGCCTGTGCAACCAGCGCCAGTGCCCTGCTCCTGGCCTCCTGGAGCGCTCCCGTGGCGCTGATGCGGTCGCACAGCTCCTCGGCCTGCGCGGGGCCTTGAAGCTCAGCGAGATCCACAGCGGCCAGCTCGGGGTCGCGTTCGCGCGCGAGGATCAAAGGCAGCGTGACGGTGCCATCCAGCAGGTCGGTGCCGCGTGACTTGCCCGTGCGCTCGACGGGGCCGGAGACATCGAGCACGTCATCCAGCAGCTGGAAGGCCAACCCGATGCGCTTGGCGAAATCGCCTAGGGCATCGGCCAGGGCGCGTGAGCCCTCAACTGCGATCAGCGCCCCCAGCCGACAGGCGGCCTCAAACAGCGCGGCCGTCTTGAGCTCGCAGCGATGCAGATAGCGCTCGACGGCAACATGCTTGGCGTAGGCGTCCTCGCGCTGCAAGAGCTCACCGGCGGCGAGTGCGGAGCTAGCATCGGAAAGCGCGCGCAGCTGGTCGAGATCGCCGTTGCGGGCTAGCTCGGCGAAGGCTCGGGAGAACAGCAGGTCCCCGGTGGCGACGGCTGTCTCGCGCCCTGCGACGGCCACCACCGTGGGGTGCCCGCGGCGCAGCTGTGCACCGTCGATGACGTCGTCATGCACGAGCGTGGCAGAGTGCACCAGCTCGACCGCCACGGCTGCACGTACAAGGCTCTCCTCGCCCGCTTCGCTCTGCGGTGGGCCACCGGCGGACTCCGCGGCAAGCACCACGAGTAGTGGGCGCAGGCGCTTGCCTCCGGCCACCACGGTGGCGGTGGCGTGCGTGGCAAGCGGGACGCCGGCCTGTTCGGTGACGGCTTCCAGGTGGCTCTCCACACGGCTCATGCGCGCGCGCAGCTCTTGGCCGCCGCCCCGCGTGATCGCCTCCACCGCGTCGATGTCACTGGGTGTGCTCACCGCAGCTCCCGTCATGGGGCTTTTGCCGGCACCTTGCCCGAATGAATCGTGACGATGCCGCCGGCCGTGAGCACCCAGCCAATCTCCTGCAGCCCGGCTCGCTCAAACTCCGCGGCCAATGCAAAGGGCCCGGGGAAGCGCTTCACGGACTCGGGCAAGTAGCTGTAGGCATCGGGATCGGCGGAGAAGCGTCCCAACTGCGGCACGATGCGATCGAACCACAGCCGGTAAAACCACGACAAAGGCGCGCGCGTGGGCGTCGTGAACTCCAACACCACCACCTTGCCGCCAGGCGCCACCACACGCGCCATCTCCGCGAGACCTCGCCCGAGGTCTGAGAAGTTGCGCACACCAAAGCCGGCCGTGGCGGCCTCGAAAGAATCATTCGCGTAGGACAGCTCAAGCGCGTCGCCCCACTCGAAGCGCATCTCCGCGCCCATGTCTGCCTTGCCCGCCTTCAACCGCGCGCGGGCCAGCATTCCCTCGGAAAAGTCGCTGCCCACCACTTCCCCGCCGGGGGCCACACGACGCGCCAACTCAAGCGCCAGATCCCCTGTGCCCGTGGCCACGTCGAGCACGTGCGCGCCCGGCCCCACACCCGCTATATCAACGGCGCGCTCGCGCCAACGGTGGTGTAAGCCGGCGGTCATGGCGCTGTTGAGCAGGTCATATACGCCGGCGATGCGGTCGAACATCGCCCGCACCTGGCCCGCCTCAAGCGTGCCTTTTGGCCTGTCCCGTCCCGCCTCCGGGCCTGCCTGCCCTGTCTCAGGGCTTGCTTGCGCTCCACCGGCTCCCACGATTTCCTGCTCGGCGCCGGGGGCGGACATCGCGGGTGCGCTACTTGAGCTGCGAGAGGAATTCGACCACCGCGTTGAACTTCTGCGGCGGCAGGTTGCGGAACGAGGGCATCGGCGCCGTGGGGTTGACGAGCGTGCGTGCGATCCCCTGGCGGGGCAGGCGCGAACCGATGTGCGTCAACTGCGGCCCTGGACCGTCGTTGCCGTTCTCGCCGATCTTGTGACAGGCCAGACAGCCCGTCTGAGCCACCGCGAGCTTGCCCGCTTCATAAGTCGCAAGGGTGGTACCACCCGCCTTGACCACCGCCGCGGGCGTCGCCATTTCGATCGCCGTCGGCGATCCCGCATTGGCGCCCTGATAGGTCAAGAAGGCCATCGCAGCGATCACGACGATGCCGGTAATGGTGGCGATCGGCCGGCGCTCGGGGCGGCGCTCAGGTGAGCGATCGTAGAACGGCAGCAGGAACAGCAGGATCATGCCCAGCGTGGGCACGCCGATCGTCGCCAGCGGCACGAGGCTCGGCGGCTTGATCACGCGCAGCACCTCGAAGAGGAAGAAGAAATACCACTCAGGGCGAGGCACGTAGGTGGTAGTGGTGGGGTTGGCCTTGGACCCCAGCTCGGCCCCCAGCACCAAGGACATCGTGATGATGCAGGCCATGACCACGCAGGCCATCGCGGCGTCCTTCGCCACGGCGTAGGGGAAGAACGGCTTGCCCTGGCTCTTGAGGATGCCGTATTCGCGGAGGTACTCCTCCTTCTCGCGCTGATTCATGCCGCCACCGCGAACGGGGCGGCGGAAATGCCACCGCGCACGATCATGCCTCGGCCTTGCGCAGCTCTGGGTCCTGCTCGGCCTTCAGCCACGGAGGAGCGGTGGTGCCCAGCTTCGTCACCAGATACAGGTGCGCCCCGATCAGAGCGGCAATCGCGCCCGGTACCAGCAACATATGGATGGCGTAGAAGCGCGACAGCGTCGTGGCCCCGAATTCCGGGCCGGCGCGCAGGAAGTCGCTCAGGTAAGGGCCGATCAGTGGCCCGGTGCCGTTGATGTTGGTGCCGACGATCGTGGCCCAGTAGGCGCGCTGATCGAAAGGCAGCAGATAGCCGGTGAAGGACATCAGCATCGTGAGGATCAGCAGCACGACTCCGATCACCCAGTTGAGCTCGCGCGGATACTTGTAGGCGCCAAAGAAGAAGGTGCGACCCATGTGCAGGAAGACGAGGATCACCATCACGCTCGATCCCCACTTGTGCATACCGCGCACGAACTGGCCAAGGAACACTTCATTGGTGACGTGGCGGATCGATTCATACGCGCCGCCTGAGGGATCGGGGCGGTAGTACATCGCCAGGAAGACCCCCGTCACGGCCTGTGAGAGGAAGGCGAACATCGTGGCCGAGCCCAGCGTGTAGAACCAGTTGGTGCCCTTGGGCACCTTGCGGAACATCAGCCAGCGCGCGCCGCCGCTCAGGGACGTGCGCTCATCGACCCAATCCACGACCGCGACGCCCGCGTTGCGGCCGTGATCGACAGGCGTGACCTTGCCATTGCCCTCGCCGGGCCGGGCCGGGGGCGCCTTGAGAGGAGCAGGAACAGGAGGGGCAGGGAGCTTGGGCATCGACTAGAGCTTCCGTGCGGAAGGCCGCGATGGGTACGCATACTGCCCGATGCCGTCGATCGGCTCGCCGGGATCGCGCGGGGAGAAGCGTTCGAGCTCGCTGTTGACGCTGAAGCGCGGCCCGATCTGCACGAAGCCTTCCCTGACGCGCGTGTAGAAGCGATCCAGCGGCCGCACGGGGGGTCCGCCGACGCGGCGACCCAGCAGGTCATAGACGCCGCCGTGACAAGGGCAGATGAAGCGCTCGGCGGCGTCGACCCAGCGCACGGGGCAGCCGAGGTGCGCGCAGCGGGTGGAGATGGCGATGAACGCCGCATCACGATCGGCGCGGTCGGTGTCCAGTTCGGGATTGCGCTTGCGCACATAGACGGTCGTCTTGCCGGCCTCGCCGATGCCGGGGGTGATCGTGATCACGGTCGGTATGTAGTTGTTGTCGGGGAAATCGTCGACCGAGCCGACCGTCTCCCAGGTGTGGGGCGCCTCCTTGAAGATCGGCCCGATGGCAAAGCCCAGCGCGGGCAGCAGGAAGGAGGCAGCGGCGATCCCGCCGGCGGCCTGCCCGCCAATGTTCATGAAGCGCCGACGCGTGACGGTCTCGCCCTCGAAGGCACCCGGCATGCCGCGGTCGAGGGTGTACTTGGACTTGTGCTGTTCGTGCTTACTGGCCAAAGCCCATTAAGAATATCGGTTGGGCACCGAACGCATTGCCGCCAGCGCCTCTGGCGCCCCCGCGCGAGCAAGCACCTTGGCCTGCTCGTGCTCCGCGCTCGGGCCCCAGCCAACCGCCCATGCACCGGCCTCCCAAATCGCTCCCGCAAGCTCCTCATCGTCCGCCCCGTGGGCCAAAGCGGTGAGCGTGATGACATCCGCCAACTCGGCCACGGCCACCAGGTCGCCCATCTCCACAAGCCGTGCAAGGCCGCGCGCGTAGAGCTCATCTCCTGCCAGCAGCGCCAAGTCCGCCTCGGACTGATCCAGCCGCGCGGAGCCGTAGTGCAACCGGTAGCCCTCGTAGATGTCCTCGATCAGCAGCTCATACTCAGCTGCGGCCTCGCTGGCCCGTGGCCCGGCCGCTGCCATCCGCGCAGGTCCAACCGCGCTCATGGCAAAAGCTCCCTGAATGCGGCGTGCGCGGCATCGACGGTCCGCTCGATCTGCTCGGGCGTATGCGCCAGCGAGGGAAACCAGGCCTCAAACTGCGAGGGCGGCGGGTAGACCCCGCGCGCAAGCAGTGCGCGGCACCAAGCACCGTATGCCTCCAGATCACAACTCTGAACCTCAGCCAGGTTGGCCGGCAGATGCTCGCGAAAGAACACCGTGAGCAGCCCCGGCACGTGCACCACCTGCACTGCGCACCCCGCGGTTGCTGCCGCCTCACGCAGACCCTGGGCTAGGTGCTCGGTGATGGCCGCGAGGCGCAGGTAGGCCTGCTCATCGAGCAGTTCAAGCGTTGCCAGTCCGGCAGCCACGGCGAGTGGATTGCCGGAGAGCGTCCCCGCCTGGTAGACCTCGCCGGCGGGAGCAAGCAGCTCCATCAGCTCCGCGCGGCCTCCCACAGCGCCGGCGGGCAGCCCGCCGCCGATGATCTTGCCCATCACCACAAGGTCGCCGAGCACCCCCGTCCGTTCCTGCGCACCACCGCGGGCGACACGAAAGCCGCTGATGACCTCGTCGAGCACCAGCAACGCCCCGTTGGCTTCGGCGCGCGCGCGCAGCAGTTCCATAAAGCCCTCAGATGCCGGTACGAGCCCTATGTTGGCGGGGATGCCCTCGGCGAGGATCGCGGCCAGCTCGTGCTCCTGGGTGGCCGCGATCAACGCCTCGCGGTCATTCCAAGGGACGACGACAGTGTCCGCCGTCACCGCCGCGGGCACGCCGGGGCTTGAGGGCAGCGCCTGCGTGGCCAGACCCGAGCCGGCCTGCACCAGCAGGCCATCGAGATGGCCGTGGTAGCCACCTGCGAACTTCAGCACCTTGCTCCTGCCGGTGGCGGCGCGGGCGAGACGTAAGGCGGTCATGGTGGCCTCGGTGCCCGAAGAGGTGGTGCGCAGCATCTCCACGGCCTCCATGCGGCTACAGACCTCCTCGGCGAGGCCGACCTCACCGGGCGTGGGCGCGCCAAAGCTCATGCCGCCTCGGGCCGCCTTCGCCACGGCCTCCACGATGGCCGGGTGCGCGTGCCCATGGATCAACGGCCCCCAGGAACAGACGTAGTCGACGAAGCGGTTGCCGTCGACGTCGAACAGCTCAGCGCCCTGGGCGCGCTCGATGAACACGGGATCGCGGCCGATGGCGCGCATCGCGCGCACAGGCGAGTTCACACCTCCGGGGATCACCCGCAAGGCCCGCTCGTAGAGCGCAGCCGAATGCGTGTCAGAGAGCGAGGTCATGAAGTGCGCGCCCACAAGGGCATAACCGGCCATCACAGGACCCCGGAGGGGTCCTCCTCCCCTCAACCAAACTCCCGCTCCCACTGCTTGAATTCATCGGTGAAGTAGAGCAGCCGGATCTTCTTGAACTCGGTCGAGGAGTAGAGCGTGGCGCGCTCCTGGATGCCGAGCTGATCGGCGATCGCGTCGAGCACCGCGTCGCACTCCTCCTTGGAGCGACCGTGGGCCATCGTGAAGACGCTGTAGGGCCAATCCTCGTAGGTCGGGCGCTCGTAGCAGTGGCTGATACCGCGGAAGGCCGCCATGCGCGGCCCCAGCTCGGCGATGCGCTCCTGCGGCACCTTCCAGACGCCCATGCCGTTCGCGCTGAAGCCCGCCCGGCGGTGGTAGAGGATCGCGGCGACGCGCCGCAGGATGCCGCGCTCGCGCATCCCCTGCATGTGCTCCAGCAGCCCCTCGACGGTCATGCCCAGGCGCTTGGCCGGCAGCAGATAGGGCTCGGAGGTGACCTCCATGTTGCCCTGCGTCGCGCGGATCACGGCAATGTCGAACTCGTCGTACTCGGCGGCCGCCAGCTCAACCGGCTCCTGCGCGACGCCCTCGCTTGCGAGCGCCTTGGTGTCGCCCTCCATCTCCAGATCCATGCGGATCTTGAAGAGCTTCAGCGTCGGCAGCTGGCGGATCGACTCGGCGCCTGTCAGCTGCTTGAGCACTTCGAGGGTGCCTTCTAGGCCCAGCTTGGAGTCGGGCTCGGTGGCGAGCGTGAACCACATGTTGAAGTCGTGATTGCGCAAATAGTTGTGAGAGACCCCAGGGTGGGAGTTGACGATCTTCGCAGCGCGCCACGGATGCTCCGGGTCGACCTTGGCCGCCACCAGCATCGAGGAGTAGCCAAGTGCGCGTGTGTCGTAGATGGGCGTCACCTGACGCACGATGCGCTCGTCCAGCAGGCGCTGCACGCGGGACATCACTTCCTCCTCGGTGACCTCTGCGGCGGCGGCGACCGCCGCGTAGGGCCGGGCCTCAATCGGGAAGCTGCCCTGCATCAGATTGAGCAGCCGGCGGTCGAGATCGTCGAGCGCCACGGCCGCGCCATCCTTGCGGCTGCGGGTCTTGGGGGTCGGTATGTCTACTCGGCTAGCCATCGGGCGGCATCCTTCGCGTGGTAGGAGATGATGATGTCTGCGCCCGCTCGGCGCAGTGAGGTAAGGATCTCCATGACCGTGGCGCGCTCATCCAGGTAGCCGGCGGCGGCGGCGGCCTTGACCATCGCATACTCGCCGCTGACGTTGTAGGCGGCCACGGGCAGAGCGCTGGCGCGCTTGACGGCACGGATCAGATCGCCGTAGGCGAGCGCAGGCTTGACCATCACCATGTCCGCTCCCTCCTGCGCGTCGAGCATTGCCTCGCGCACAGCCTCGCGGCCGTTGGCGGGATCCAGCTGGTAGCCGCGGCGGTCGCCAAAGGCCGGGGCGGAGTCAGCCGCATCGCGGAAGGGGCCGTAAAAGGCCGAGGCGAACTTGGCGCTGTAGGCCATGATCGGAGTCTGTGAGAAGCCCTCCTCATCGAGCGCCTCGCGGATGGCGCCTACGCGCCCATCCATCATGTCCGAGGGAGCCACCAGATCCGCGCCCGCGCGGACGTGCGAGACGGCGGTACGGGCAAGCAACTCCACGGAGGCGTCGTTGTCGACCTGGCCGTCTTCGCTAAGCACGCCGCAGTGCCCGTGCTCGGTGTACTCGCAGAGACAGACGTTGGTCACGACCAGCAGCTCGGGGTGCGCCTGCTTGATCGCTCGCGTACTGAGCTGCACGATGCCCTCCTCGTCCCATGCGGCGGAGCCTTCGCGGTCCTTCTCGGCGGGCAGGCCGAAGAGCAGCACGGCGCCCAACCCGAGGCGCATGGCCTCACCGGCCTCCTTGACGGCCTCCGCGATCGACAGGCGCTGCACCCCGGGCATCGCCTGAATGCCCTCGCGGCCTTCCGCGGTCTCCGAGACGAATAGCGGCAATATCAGCTGCTCGGCGCGCAGGTCGGTCTCACGCACCAGGCCCCGCAGAGCCGGCGAAGCCCGCAATCTGCGCAGGCGCGTCTGTGGAAAAGCCATGACCCACCGAGGATAGACCCCTATGCTCGACGCAGGCCGATACGCGCGAGGACGCCAAAGAACAGCGTCAGGACCAGCAGATGCACGAGCGACCCTCCGATAGCCGGTTCAGCTCCGTTGACGGCCGCATCGAGCGCCTGCAGGGCGGCCTTGAAGGGGAACACCGCCGATATCGCCCGAATCACGTCATAGAGGGCCGGTGCGACAGCCCCGGCAGGCACGAGCGCGAGAAAGGCCAAGGGCAGCGAGAGCAGGAAGGCCAGCAGTGAGGCCGCGCGCACCTCACGCGTGAGTGCACCGATCGCGACGCCCAGCGCCCCAAATGCCAAGGCGCCCGCCACGAGCGCCGCGAGCCACAGCCCAATACGGCTCCAGTCGAGCGTGACGAAGGCCCCGATGCCGGCGAGCATGGCGAAGGCGAGCACGAGCGAGCACCCTCCGGCCAGCAGCAGCTTCTCGACCACCAGCCCCTCACGCGAGACAAGGGCGGGTGGGCCTCTGATCAGCCGCGCCAGCGTGTTGTCTTCGCGCTCCAGAGCAATGCCGCCCGCCGCCAGCAGCACGCAGACGAACATCAAGGAGATGCTGACGGCAACGACCACGGCGAAGGTGTCAAGCGGCGTACGCCGTCCGTGCACGAGCGTGCTGTGTACCTGCACCGGCTGCCCGACGGTGGCGAGCACGTCCTTGCTGATGTTGAGGTTGCGCGCGGCGAAGTCAGCCAGTTCCTGGACACGCAGCAGTTCCTGGCGCACGTGCCCCGGGGGCTGGTGGGCGATCGCTTCGCGCAGCACTGAAGGGGCCTGTTCGAGCCCCAGCAGATGGCTCTGGGCGATACCCAGGCGACTCAAGTCCCCCCCTTGCAAGAGCAGGTTGATCCCCTGCGCGGCGAGCTTGCGGATCTGCAGCGACAGAGCAAGATTGGCCTGCGCCACGGCCGCCTGAATCTTCGACTGAACGACGCTCTGCTGCAGGGCATCGCCGTTGTAGATCACTTCCAGCTGTCCCTGGCTCAGCACGGAGGAAAGCTTGGCGGCGATGTTGGCGGGGATCACGACGGCCGCGAGTGCCTCGCCAGAGCGCACCTTCTGCACGGCTTCTTCGCGCGTCTTGACCTTGATCGGCTGCACTTCGCTGAACAGCTGGGAGTAATAACGCCCGACTTCGATCTTGCTGCCGCCCAATTCGACCGTGGCCCCGGGCGCAGCGAGGTTGGCGATCGCGACCTTGGGCTTGCCCGGGGAGCGCGAGAGAGCAAGGCCGATCAGCAGAGCGATGGCGATCGGGTAGACGACAAGCACGGCGACAAGCACACGTGAGCGGCGCAGGATAAGCAGGTCCTTGCCCAGCAGCCATCTCATGTCGCGGACCCCTGCGTTGATGACGCGGACCTCTCAGACCCCGCGGACCTCTGCAAAAAGGCGACAAAGCCCTCCTCGAAATCGACCTTGTCCCCGGCCCCGCCACCCCCGGCGGCTTGCATCAGCGCCTGCGGCGAATCGTCGAACAGCAGGCGCCCTTCGTGCAGCACCAGCACGCGCCGGGCGCAGCGCTCGGCCTCGGCGACGTTGTGGGTGGAGAACACCACGCTGGTGCCCTGCGCGGCCAGATCTCCGATGAACTGCCACAGCCGCCCCCGCTGGATCGGATCGAGCGAGGCGCTGGGCTCGTCCAGCAGCAGCGCCGCTGGTTCGGAGAGCAGGCCCACGGCGATGTTCACACGCTGGCGGTTGCCACCGGAGAGGCGCCCCACCTGCTCGTCGGCGCGGTCGGTCAGATCGGTCTGCTCCAACATGCGCCGCACGGTCTCCCGCGGATCGGCTACACGCTCCAGCCGCGCCCACAGCGCAAGGTTCTCGGCGACCGTCAGCTTGGTATAGACGGCGGGCTGCTGAGGCACCCAGCCGATGCCCTGCGCACTGCCACCTACGCTGCCCTCATCGGCGCTCTGCACACCAGCGAGCACCGACAGCAGCGTGGTCTTGCCCGCTCCGTTGGGGCCGATCAGCGCGACCAGTTCCCCGGGGTGCACCTCAAAGCTGACGGCGCGCACGGCGACGCGCTCGCCGTAGCGCCGCGTGACCCCCTTGGCGCTGAGCACCGCCTCGCCGCTCACAGCATCTTGCCTGGCGAGCGCTCCCAGGGCTCAAGTGTCAGGTGGCGAGAGAGGTAGATGGCGGTCTCACGCAGCACCGAGAGGATCGGCAGCGCCACGAGCGCGCCGATCACCCCATACAACTGCAGGCCCAGCAGCAGCGCGAAGATCACGAGCAGGGGATTCGTGCGCAGCGTGTGAGAGAAGATCTGAGGCGCCACCACATGGCCCTCCAACTGCTGCAGGCCGATGAACAGCAGCAGCACCCACAGGGCAGAGATGGGGTTGGTCACGAGCGCCACGATAATCGGCGGCAGCGCGCCGAGGATCGGGCCTATATAGGGGATCAGCTCCATGACGCCATAGAACATCGCAAAGGCCACGGCGTACTTCTCCCCCTCGGGGAAGATTCCCAGCACGCCGAACAGGTACAGGGCGAGGCCGGTGGAGACCCCCATGATGAGGCTGAAGAGCAGCTGCCCGCCTACGTAGCGGGAGACGGCGTGCTGGGTCAGCGTGGGGTAATCATCGGCGGGAGTGCCATCGCCGGGGGGCATGGCGCGGCGCACGAGGCTGCCGATGCGTTGGCCGTAGATGAGCATGTAGACGGACAGCACGAACACCAGCACGACGTCAAAGAAGGCGGAGGCCGCTTCGGTCAGCAGCCCCCCGCCGAAGGACGCCAGCGAGCTGGAGCTTTTGGAGATCTTGTCCTGCAGGGTCTGCAAGGCGGTCTTGCCCTGCTTGACGAGGTGCGCGTGGATGCCGTGTTCGTTCAGGGAGCTCTGGACTTCTTCGATCGTCCTGTTGGCTTCGTCCACCAGATGGGGCAGGTTGTGCGTGAAGGCACGGACCTGGTTGGAGATAGGGTTGGCCAGCAGAAAGCCGATCCCGACCAAAGTCAGGAAGAATGCGAGATATACAGTCAGCACCGCCAGGCCGCGGGGGAGGCGCGTGCGCTGGAGGAAGGCGACCGCCGGGTTGAGGATCAGCGCGATGACCCCCGCCACCACAAAGATCAGCAGCACCTTGCCCGAAGCTCTGGCCAGCGCCCACAGCGCCAGTAGCGCGATCGGCAGCACCACCAGCTGCACCCAGCGCGGCACCACGGTGCGCAAGGGCTCTACCGCAGTCGTGCCCGTCTGCGCGCCGGAGCCTTGCCCGCCGCCCGCGGACTCGTCCCCCACCAGCTCCCGCTCCTGCGGGCTGGGAGGCTCAGCCGGGGGTACTCCCGGACGGGGCGGCTCGGCAGGGGCCGCCGTCGTGTCCTCGACGCTCATCGCCCTCCCGTCATGGCCAGAGTATGGCTGAGGCGCAGGCGACCATCCTGTTCGTGGGCGACCTCGTCGGCAGCATCGGCAGGCGCACGCTGCTGGAATGCCTGCCCGAGTTGCGCGAGCGCTACGCGCCCACCTTCGTGGTGGTCAATGGCGAGAACGTGGCCGGCGGACTGGGCATTACTCCCAAGGCGGCCAAGGAGATCTTCGCGGCGGGTGTGCACGCCATCACCTTGGGAAACCACGCTTACCATCGCCGCGAGATCTACCCTTATCTGGACGAAGAGAAGCGCATCCTGCGCCCGTACAACTACCTGCGCGGCCAGCCGGGCAGAGGCGCCTGCATCGTGGAGAACGATGGCGTGCGTCTAGGTGTCGTCAACCTCAGTGGCAACCTCTACGTGCGCGCGGGGCGCAGCGCGTTCACGGAGATCGACATGGCTTTGCAGGAGTTGGGCGACGTGGAGCACGTGCTGGTGGATATGCACGCCGAGGCCACCAGCGAGAAGATCGCGATGGGCTGGCTACTAGATGGGCGCGCGACTGCCGTCGTCGGCACCCACACACATGTCCCGACCGCCGACGGACGCGTATTGCCCGGCGGCACGGCCTACATCACCGACGTGGGCATGACCGGCGCGCGCGGCGGCGTGATCGGCGTCAAGCGCGAGCAGGCCGTCGAGGCACTCGTGACCCAGATGCCGGTGCGCTTTAGCACCTCCGAAGAGGACCCTTGGCTGATGGGGGTGGTGATCAGATGCACGCAGTCGCGCAGGGCCGACGCGATCGAACAGGTGTTGATGCCGGCGCCGGGGACGAGGCGCTAGGGCACAGGCGAGCGCTCGCGCTGGCAGCCTTGACGCTGTTGGCGCTGGCGTTGCGCGTGACGCACCTGGGCCGCAGCCTGTTCACCGACGAGACCTACTCGTTGGCGCTGGCCCAACGCGGTTTCGGGCACATGCTTGGCCTGTTCGGCTACGAGGCCAATGGGACGCCCTACCCGATCGTGTTGTGGCCCTTGATCCGGGTGTTCGGCACGAGCGAGGCGGTGCTGCGAATCCCGGCGGTGCTGGCCGGCACCGCGAGCGTGCCAGCACTGTGGTGGGCCGCCAAGCGGCTGGGCTACAGAGATGCCGTGGCGCTGGGAGCCGCGGCGCTGCTGGCCGTGAACCCGATGGCGGTTTGGTACAGCCAGGAGGCGCGGCCTTACGCGTTCGTGGTGCTAGCGGCCTGCCTCGGGTTTGGGGCGCTGCCGCGCGCCTTGGCGCAGAACGGCGCGCGCGCACGGGTCGGCTATGTGGCAGCGATGGCGCTGCTGGGTTACTGCGACCTGCTGGCGCTGCCGATCGCACTGCCGGCGCAGCTGCTGGTCGCACGACGTGCGGGAAAGGATGGGATGCGGCGCTGGCTGTGGTCGCTGGCGGCGATTGTGGTGTGCTGCATTCCCCTGCTGATCGCGGCAACGATCGCGCGCAGCCGGCGCAACGCGCTGTACTGGCTGCCGAAGCTGAGCCGCAGCCTGGTGGAAGGCGCGGTGCAGGAGTTCACCGGCGGCCTCTCGGGCATCAGCGCCGTGCGCTGGGTGACGGTACTAGCGGTCGTGGTGCTCCTCGCCACGGCCTGGTGGTATGGCCGAAAGGCTGCGCTGTCCAAGCTGGCGGTGCCGGCCTGGTGGGGCCTGGCGCCGCCTGCGCTGCTGCTGGCGGTCTCGGCGGTGCAGCCGGTCTTCTGGCCACGCTACGCGATCCTGGCACTACCGGGACTGTGCCTGCTGGTAGCGGAGGCGGCGGGGCAGTTGTGGGAGACCAAACGAGGTCGAGCCGTGACGGTCGCCACCGCGGCGGCGGTCGCGGGCGTGGTGGCGATCGTGCTGGCCGGCCTGGTGGGAGACATCAAACAGCAGAGCGTGCTGCAGGAGAACTGGCCACCCGCGATCGCATGGTTGCGCGCGGAACGCAACCCCCGCGAAGCGGTCGTGGTTGACAACGCGCTGGTGCTGCCCTCGCTGGGCTACTACGACCCGGCCTTGCGCGCCAGCGATGGCGTGGTGGTGGTGCAGGAGTGGCACGATCGCCCATTGCCGGCCGGCTTCGTGGGATACAAGGACCGCACGGGCTATGGCAGCGTCCCGGTCGGTCCACCGAGCGTGGCCACCTTCAAGGAACTGGCCAAGCGCGGGGGCGGCTTGTGGCTGGTGGTGAGCGAGGTGGACGAACGTCTGCAGGGGGGCGATCCGGGTACGGGCGCGGCAATGGCGTGGGCACGCCACAACTGTCAGGTCAGCGGGCGCGCGAGCGTGGGCGTGTCGATATTCCACGTCACGGGCTGCTCGGTCTCCAATACGGTCGCAGCGGGCCGCGCTAGCTGAGGCAGCGGCCCACCCAGCAGCGCAAGCATGACGAGCCCGAAGAACCACGGGATGTAGAGATAGAACCAGTGTTCGATGCCGAACTGCGTGGCGATCAGCACCGCGGCACAGGCAGCGGCGAGCCCGACCACATCAGGCCTCCTAGGCAGGAAGGCGATCAGCACCGCCAACGCCACGGCGGCGGCCTCCACCACGGTCTCCCAGCCATGCAGCCCATAGAGCCCCCACACGGAGAAGGGCGAGAGGCGGTTGGACTGGTAGACGAAGGTGCGCTCGTAGATCATGTGCAGGGAGTCGTGCGTGAAAGCGGGGATGGAGACAACCGCGGTCGTGATCAGGAGAGCGCCGGCGAACAGCGCCAGCGCGCGCGCCTTGGCGGCCACCGAAGGCAACCGGCCAAGCCCATGCGTAGCCAGCAGCGGCACGAGCGCCAGTGGCGCGAACTTGGTCAGGCCCGCAAGCGCCGCAAAGATCCCCCGCGCGGGCGGCGAAGTGGCGAACAGCACGGCCGCCAGCACGAGCGCACCGACGAACACGTCGTTGCTGTTGCTCTCAAGCGCGTAGAGCGTGAAGGGGTAGGCGACCCACGCGTAGGCGAGCGCGATGCCAAGCGTGGGCCCACGCACGCGGCGCCCGAGCAGGAACAGCAGCGCGACCGCGAGCAGGTCGCAGAAGATCGAGAAGGCATGCGCGGCGGGTAGGTCATCCCAGCGCCCGCTCCAGCCGAATATCTGCTGGAAGGGCACGTATGCCTCGTAGTTGACCGGCCCATAGGTGTCTCCGTGTTCATTGTCCGCCGGCCAATTGCCGTACAGCGGCTTGCCGTGCGTGAGCCGCTGCGCTCCGATCACCCCGGCGTAGCCCACGTCGATGACGTTGGAGTCGGTGACGTTGAGGCCGATGCGAAAGCCGATCAGGAACACGACGCCGACAGCCAGCACCTCTGGCGGTATGCGCAGCCGAGGGATGCGTCCGCTGCCAGCGCGCAGCATGTAGAGCATGCGCATGAGGAGATACAGCAGCGGTGGATAGACAAGCGGCACCGACGCGCCGATGCGCGCGTGGTTAAAGAAGGCCAGCGAGACCGAGAAGGACAGCAGGACCAGCAGATCCAGGTGCAGCAGTGAGAGCGGCCGGCGCCAGTCGAAGAAGCCGATGAAGAAGAGCAAGCAGAGGGGAAGCCAGATGTAGAGCTTGGTGACGTGCCTGCCGAAGGCCCCCGGATAGCCGCGCGCCATCGTCCAGGCGACCTGAAAGCCGGTCCACTGCTCAAGCACCCGCCCGGAGGCGTCGGCGATGTAGACCTGCACGATCTCCTTGGTCTTGCGCGAGAAGTAGGAGACCTGCCAGCGCCCCGGACCCTTCAGATAGGCGCCGCCGTAGGAGCCGGGGTACTTCGCGCGCTCGTGGCGCACCTTGGGCAGCGCTTCAGCGATACGCAGCACCTGGTTGGCCGAGAGGTGACGACCGGGGTAGGGCAGGTCTGAGGCAGCGACAGGTATAGGCGTGTTGGGATTGGCAGCTGTCGTCGCGGAGGAAGAAGAAAAAGAAGAAGAGGAGGAGGGGTTGCCGCTGGAGGGCGTGACAGAGGCGCTACCCGGCAGCGATGCGGCTGAGAGCATGGCGGCCGAGGCAGGCGCAACCGCGGTGAGCGACGCGGCGCAGGTGACCAGCAGTGCGAGCACGGATGAGCGCGAGGTCATCGTGCAGCGAGGTTACTGGCGCGCGCGAGACCTTGGGGCACGTTTGAAGGCTTGACGACCCGTGCAGAGGGGTGGGCGCGAAGGGACACGCGCGGGCGTCATTGCGTCCTCGACGGCGACGCAGACTCGCTCCACATCGGCGGGGGTCATACCGAGAAAGAGCGGCAGGCGTACAAGCGTGTCGCTGGTGGCTTCGCTGACTGGCAACTCCAGCGGAGCGCGCCCAAAGCGTCGGCCGGCGGTCGATGAGTGCAGCGGGATGTAGTGGAAGTGCGCCTCGATGCGCCGCGCGGCGAGACGCTCGATGAAGCGATCGCGCTCACCCCGGCTGGGCAGCAGCAGATAATACATATGCGCGTTGTGCGTGCGTCCAGCGGGGATCGTGGGCCGGCGCAGGAGACCATCCTGCTCCAGCGCTGCGAAGCGCTCGTGATAGGCGCTCCAGATGGCGATCCGCCGCTCAAGGATTTCGGCGGAGTGCTGGATCTGCGCCCACAGGAAGGCCGCATTGATCTCGCTGGTGAGAAAGGAGGAGCCGAGATCGACCCATGTGTACTTGTCGACCTGTCCGCGCAGGAACTGGGAGCGGTTGGTGCCCTTCTCCTGCAGGATCTCCGCGCGCTCGATCCACTCGGGCCGGTTGACGAGCAGCGCGCCGCCCTCACCGCAGGTGAGGTTCTTGGTCTCGTGAAAACTCAGACAGCCAAGGTCACCGATCGCCCCGAGAGGAGCACCGCGATACGCCGCGGAGATGCCCTGCGCGGCGTCCTCGATCACCGCCAGACCATGGCGTTCGGCGATGACGCGAATGGCATCCATGTCGCAGGCCACGCCCGCGTAGTGAACTGGCACGATCGCGCGGGTGCGGGGGGTGATTGCGTGCTCGATCAGCCGCTCATCGAGGTTGAGCGTGTCCGGGCGGATATCGACAAACACCGGCACGGCTCCGCGTAGGGCGACGGCGCCGGCGGTGGTGGGGAAGGTGTAGGAGGGCACGATGACCTCATCGCCGGGTCCGACATCCGCGACGAGCATGGCCATCTCAAGCGCTGAGGAGCAGGAGAAGGTGAGCAGTACGCGCGGCGAGCCGAGCTGCTGGGCCAGCCACTGCGAGCAGAGTTCGGTGAAAGGCCCGTTGCCTGACAGGTGCAGGTTGTCGATGGCCTCCTGGATGTAGCCGAACTCATCGCCTGTGGTGTGGGGCCGGTTGAAGGGGATTTTGGTGCTCGGCACACCGTCGGCAAGAGTTTCCATTTACAAAATGGTCCCAGTTATCAGCGAGCCGATCAAGCCGTCAGTCGGAAACAAATCCGCCACTCAAGGGCTTTTGGAGGCCTAGGGTCCCGCGGTCGTTTTGCCCACGCAAGCTGGCGCCGTTAGCGTCGTCTAGGTGGATCTTGATAGGCCGGCACTGAGCGTGGTGGTCCCCGTATATGGCTGCGGCTCGTGCGTGGGCCACCTGCATGAGCGCCTCACGGCGGTGCTCTCAGCGATGAGCATCAGCTATGAGATCGTGCTGGTCGACGATCGCGCGGGCGATGGCTCGTGGCCGCAGATCGAGCGTCTGGCCGCCGAAGACGGTGCGGTGCACGGACTGCTGTTGAGTCGCAACTTTGGTCAGCACGCGGCGATCACCGCAGGCCTGCAGCACGCACGCGGTGAGCGGGTGGCAGTGATGGATTGCGATCTGCAGGACCCACCGGAGGACCTGCCGCGCCTATACGCAAAGTCGCTGGAGGGTTATGAGATCGTGTTCGGTCGCCGGGTGCGTAAGCCCACCGGCTGGCTGCGGGGGCTCGTCGGGCGCATGTACTTCCGCGGCATCAAAGTCTTCGCCGGCGCCGACATCGACGGGCAGTACGGCAGCTTCAGCGTGATCTCGCGCAAGGTGGTGGAAGCGTTTCTGACCTTCGAGGATCAGGACCGCCATTACATGATGATCCTCACCTGGCTGAAGTTTGACACCGTGTCGGTGGACTACCAGCCGGCGCTGCGCTACAAGGGTCGCAGCTCATACAGCCTGCCGAAGCTGATCGACCATGCCCTGGACGGGGTGTTCTTCCAGACCACGGTGCTGCTGCGCTGGATCGTCTACATGGGCTTCGGCCTGGCTGCACTAGGCGGCCTGCTGGCGCTGCGCGTTGTGTATGCGAGGGTAGTCGGGACAGTCTTTCCGGGCTGGACGAGCCTGGTGGCTGGCGGCCTGTTTGTGGGCGGCTTCATCATCCTCAGCACAGGGATAACGGGGCTGTATATCGGCAAGGTCTTCGATCAGGTCAGAGCGCGGCCGGTGTATGTGGTGGACCGCATGGTGGGAGGCACGAGGAATGAACGAAACGGGCTATGGAGGGAGCAGCCGAGCACTTCGCAGACGCCCCTGCAGAGCACCCGCGGCGAACCGTCCTCAACCAGCGTGGAGGCCTTTTAGTGCGGTGGGAGCGCAGGGGAGTGCTGCTGTCCGCCCCGCCACAGCACTCCTGGAGTCACTCCCATGTGGCGCTGCCGGTCGTGGAGAGCACAGCTGAGAACACCCTGAACCTGTACTACTCGCCGCGGGACGAAAAGGGCAGAGCGCATATCGCACGGGCACGCCTGGAGGTGACGCCAGCAGGCGCCTTGTCGGTTGCCGAGCACGATCCCGATCCAGTGCTGAGCCCGGGAGAGCTAGGTGCCTTCGACGATGCCGGCGTGACGGTGTCGTGTGTAGTGCAGGGGCCACCGGGACAAGGCACGTTGCTCTACTACACCGGCTGGTCATTGGGAGTCACCGTGCCCTTCTACTTCTACGCCGGGCTGGCCGTGCGGCGACCGGGCGAGAACGGCTTCGAGCGCGTATCCAAGGCGCCGATCCTGGAGCGCAACGCGGTGGACCCATACCTGACGGCCTCGCCCTGGGTGCTGCGCGAGGCAGATGGGGTGTGGCGCATGTGGTACGTGTCCTGCGCGCGTTGGGAGCTGGATGAGAACCCCACCCACCCCACCCCGCGCCACTACTACCACGTGCGCTACGCGCAGAGCAACGATGGCCTGCGCTGGCAGCGCGAGGGGCAGGTGGCGATCGACTTCAAGGACGCCGCGGAGTACGCGATGGGGCGCCCCTGTGTGACGCGTGGCGCGGATGGCTACCGCATGTGGCTGTGTGCGCGCGGCACGAACTACGCGCTGGCGTACGCCTCCTCCGCGGACGGAGTCCACTGGGAGCGCGCGGACGCGGACACCGTGCTCCCGGGGCCCGCGGAAGCGTGGGACTCGGAAATGCAGGCATACCCCGCGGTATTTGAACGGGGCGGCAGGCGTTATCTGCTTTACAACGGCAACGGCTACGGACGCAGCGGCGTCGGTTACGCGGTAGGTCCGGGAGGAAGCGAATGAGAATGGCGTGGGTGTACGTGGGGATATCGGTGATGGTCACCGCGTACGGACAGTTGGTGGTGAAGTGGCGCGTGTCCCAGCGCGGCCACCTGCCGGCGACGCTAGAAGGCAAGCTGCACTTCTTCGGCAGTCTGTTGACGGACCCCTGGGTGCTGAGCGCGATGGCGACGACGTTCCTCGCGGCGCTCTGCTGGATGGCTGCGCTCTCCAAGCTCGACCTCAGTCGCGCCTATCCCTTCTCGGCGGTGTCCTTCATATCAGTGCTCGTATTCAGCGGACTTTTTCTAGGCGAGGGGATCTCACCCGGCAAGGTGCTGGGCGTGGCGATCGTGATCACCGGCCTGATCATCGGCGTAAGGGCGTAAGGACACGCGCATGAGCACAAAGACGGTCGCGATCCTGCAGTCCAACTACGTGCCGTGGAAGGGTTACTTCGACCTGATGGGGCGCGTGGATGAGTTCATCATCTACGACGACGTGCAGTACACCCGGCGGGACTGGCGCAATCGCAACCGGCTGAAGTCCCCTGAGGGGGTACGCTGGCTGACGATTCCGGTGCAGGTGAAAGGACGCTATCTGCAGCGCATCGACGAGACATTCGTGAGCGACCCGGGCTGGGCACAGCGGCATTGGGCAACCGTGCGGTCGTGGTATGGCAAGGCTCCCTTCTTCAAGCCTTATGAGGCTGCATTGGAGAATTTGTATACGGGGCGCAGGGAGCTGAAGCTGTCCGCCATCAATCGGCGCTTCCTGGAGGGGCTGCGCGATCTGCTGGGGATCAAGACGCCGCTGAGCTCATCCAGTGACTACGCCAGCAGCGGGCAGAAGACCGAGCGACTGCTGGCGATCTGCAAGGCGGCAAATGCGACGAGCTATCTGTCAGGTCCGGCGGCGCGCGAGTACCTGGACGAGGAGAGCTTCCGCGCGGCGGGCGTGCAGGTGCAGTGGATGAGCTATGAGGGCTACCCGGAGTATCCGCAGCTGCACGGCCCCTTCGAGCATGGAGTGAGCGTGCTGGACCTGTTGCTGAACGTGGGCGAAGACGCCCCCAGGTACATGCTGGGGGCGGGATGACACACAAGCCCGTGGTGATCTTCGGCGTGGGCGCCTTCGCGCAGGTGGCTGAGGTGTATCTGCGCAAGGACAGTCCCCGCGAGGTCGTGGGGTATACGGTGGACGGCGAGTACGTAACCGACGCCGCGTTCGCGGGCCTGCCGGTGATGGCGTTTGAGGAGCTGCTTGAGAGCCACCCGCCCGACCGGGTGGACCTGTTGATCGCGACGGGGTTTCGCGGGGTGAACAGCGTGCGGCGCGGCATCTACGAGCGTTGTAAGGAGCTGGGTTACGAGTTCGTCAAATATGTCAGCTCAAGGGCGTACGTGATGAGCGACGAGGGTGTCGGTGAGAACACCTTCGTGTTCGAGGCGAACGTGATCCAGCCGTTTGTGGAGATCGGCAGCAATGTGGTGGTGTGGAGCGGTAATCACATCGGCCACCATAGCCGCATCGCAGACCACTGCTTCATCGCCTCCCATGCGGTGATCTCAGGACATGTGGTGGTCGGGGAAATGTCATTCATAGGGGTCAATGCGACGATGCGCGACGGGATTGAGCTGGGCCCAAGGTGTGTGATCGGCGCCGGAGCCGTGGTGCTGAGGGATCAGGAGGAGGGCACGGTGCTGCGCGCCACGGAGGCGCCGGTGCACCCGAAGAAGAGCTGGGAGCTGCGCAATTTCTGACGTTGTAACACCAGTGGCGCAGTACTACTCCGAGAAGCTCAGCGCTCACGGTGTCACACCCCAGGGGGTGGATTGGAACTCCGACGATTCCCAGCAGCTGCGCTTCAGTCAGCTACTGCTCGTGATGCAGGACGAGCCAAGGGAGCCGCTGGTGCTGGACTACGGCTGTGGCTACGGCGCGCTCGCACGGCGTCTGATCGCCGCCGGCGCTCCGTTTCGCTATGTCGGCTTCGATGTATGCACGCCGATGGTGGTGCAGGCACGCGCAGACGTGCGCGACCCGAGGTGCAGCTTCACCGACCGCGAAAGCGAGCTGCCCGTTGCCGACTACACCGTGGCCAGTGGCATCTTCAACGTTCGCCTGCAGGCTTCATCCGAGCAGTGGCGGGCACACGTGATAAAGACAATCGACGCGCTGGCGCAGCACAGCAGCAGAGGCTTCGCCTTCAACATGCTGACGCGCTATGCCGATGCGCAGAAGCTGCGTGACTATCTCTACTACGCGGACCCAGGCGAGTATTTCAAGCTGTGTAAGCAGAGCTGGTCACGCAACGTGGCGCTGCTACACCACTACGACCTATATGAGTTCACCATCCTGGTGAAGCTGGGCAGCGAGCCCAAGGCGCTGCTTCACCCCTGATGGGCGCGGTACAGCCGCTCCTCGGTAGGTCGGTAGTACTCGTCACTGGAGGTGACAACGCGGGTGTACCAGCCGAGCAGCTGCTGAGTGCGCGGAGGCTGTTCAAGTACAAACTCATCGCCGAGCGCGCGTACGTAATCAATCTGCTGCTTGAAGAAGGAACGCGTGAACATATGGTTGATGGCGAGGCGGTCACGATTTGTCATGTTGCGCCCCGCGGCGTGCCACAGGGTTGAGTCGAATACGAACATCGAGCCGGCGGGACATTCCACCGCGACCGAGGCATTCTCCATGTACCTCTGCCCAGGGGGCCCAGTGCGCTGGTGGGTGCCCGGCACGACAAGCGTGCCGCCGTTGGCGGCGCTGAACTCATCGATCGCCAGCATTGTGTTGACAGAGGCCAGATAGCCGTCCATGTAGCGCGGGAAGTCCATGTGAAAGGTGTACTGCAATATTTCGCCGAGCGCACCATCGTAAGGCGGCAGGATGAGGCCGTTCTGCAGGTGCATGACGGCGGTGTCAGAAACGGTGCTATCGACGATCGCCAGCAGCTCCGGGAGCTCTAGGAGCTCGGCGAAGACGGGGTCGTAGCTGAGCATCGAGCGCATCACGCCTACCTCGCGGGCGCGATCAAGCCGCTCCTGCCCGACCTCTTCGAGCGTGCGCGCCTGCGCTTCATACATGCCCGCGCGAATGCGCTGGAGCAGCTCCGGGGAGAGAACATCAGTGACAATGCCGGCGCCCGAGTACTTCAAGGCATCGAGGGTGTTCGGCAGCCAGTCGGCTTCGGTACTCGAACAAATGGGCAGCATCGAGTGAATCGTATTCAAAGGGTCGGGGTCGGTCAAGCGCTTCTCGCCCGCTTCAGTCAGACACATTTCGATCTGGATGAGCGGCTGCCAGACAGGTAGGCGATAGCGAGGAGGCACCTCTGCGCAGTGCGATATCTACTCTGATTCGACTATGTCGAGCCTGCTGCTGCCCACCGATGAGGCGTCACCGGCAGTTGCCCGGCATCGGGGCGGTTGGGGTCCGCTGGTGGCGCTGGCGATCGCCGTGGTCGCCGTGCTCGGCACCTGGCTTGGCTCGGGCGTGGGGGCCACAGTGTTGCCGCGGTTTCTGGTGTTCGAAGCCCTATACGTGGTGCTGCCGGGGTGCTTGCTGTACATCCTGCTGAGCCCGAGTACGGGAGGGCGCCTGCGCACGCTGGCGATCGGCTGGCCCTTAGGCTACGCGATGGAGGTGGGAGCGTTTGCGCTGACGGCCGCACTGCACGCGCGCGGCATGTTTACGCTGCTACCGCTGGGCTCGCTTATCCTCGGCGGGGCGATCGTGCTTGCGCCAGCGGCGAGGGAGCGACTGCTGGTGCTGCTGAGAGGACCCGGCGCTGCGCCGGGGACCACATCAGGATCGTGGTCGAACCTACTTGTGCCGCTCGCAGTGAGCGTTGCGGTGGTGCTGCTGGCGTTTACCTTCTTCGCCTCCTCGCCTCTGCCGGAAAGCGCGCGCAGCGTGTCCTACAGCGAGGACAACGTGTTTGACATCACCCTGGCGGGCGAGGCGCGCCACCACTGGCCGATCACGGAGTCATGGATAGCGGGGCAGCCGTTGCACTACTACACAGGCGTCTTCCAGCACGCCGCGGCACTGAATCAGGTCATGGGCATCTCCCTCGCCGCGTCATTTCTGCGCCTGCTGCCGAGCACGATGTTTCTGATCGCAGCCCTGCAGCTGTGGGCGCTGGGTTCGAGCCTGGGGCGCTCGCGCTGGATCGGGCCACTGGCAGCACTGCTGCTGCTGGCGACGCAGGACGTGAACCTGAACCCATTGAAGTCGCTGGTGCTGCAGATCAACCCCTTCACGCAGTTCCCGCTCAGCCCCAGCTTCGCTTTTGGCGTTCCCTTCTTTCTCGGGGGCCTGCTGTTGTTGCAGACGCGCATGGTGGCTCCTTCCTCGCGCACCACACCAAACCCTGGCACAACACGCCGATGGGAGACGGCGGGGCTGCTGCTGATGGTGGCGATGTACGTGGCCGGCGTGGCTTCGGCGAAGGCCTTCGGAGCGTTCGATCTCGTGGGCGGACTCGGCTTGTATTGGCTGTGGCAGACAGCCAGAGGCAAGGGCTCACGCAGCTTGACCTACTGCGTGGCAGTGGCCGGGGTGGCGGTGCTGGCGGTGTACTTCCTGATGATCGCCGGCGGCGGCTCCGCAACGATGGGCGTGCACCCGCTCGCCTTCTTGCAGGAAGGCAACACCTTGGAACGCGCCACCCGCGTGGCCAAGAGCGTGGCGGGACCCTCGTTCTACTGGTTGGTGCTGGCAGTCGGCGGATGCGTACTGGCGGTGTGCGCGTTGGCTCCACTGCTTGGCGCAGGTTGGCTGCTGTGGAGAGAAAGAGGCCTGCCGGAGTCAACCGAGTTGCTTTTCTCCGTGTTCCTGGTGGGGCTAGCGGGCTACGTGATGCTAGGGGCACCCGGCGGGGTCGAGGGGGTGTTCTTCGTCTACGGCTATATCGCCCTCGTCCCAGTGTCAGCGCTGGGGCTGGTGCGGTTGTGGGGAGAAACGCCCCAGACGGTAAGACGGGGGCTATTACGCGTGTGCGCTGGACTGTTCGCTTTGGGCGTGGTGATCGCGGCCGTGTCGGGGTCGATCAATTTGACTGGCGTGGCGCAGAAGGCATGGCTGGTGCTGGCCTATGGCTCGGTGGTGAGCGCGGTGGTGCTGGCAGTGTGGATAATGCAGAAGCGCTACACAACATCGCTCTCTTCAATATGGGCACGTGTAGCCGCGTGCTGCATACCACTGCTGCTTGCACTGGCCTTGGTCAAGCCCGTCGCCCTGGCGGGCAACGGAGCGTGGAAGACAGTGGTGGGCAAGCCCACGTCGCTGGCGGACACGAACAGCGAATATGGGATGACGGCGCCACTGTATGCGGGTCTTCTATGGGTGCGCACACACACAACCCCATGCGATGTCCTGGCGGTCAATAACCACTACGACAATGCGGCTCATGCCGAGTCGGTGTATTTCTATTACTCAGCATTCTCAGAACGGCGTGTGTTTCTTGAGAGCTGGCGCTATACCGCCGGAGGCCAGACCGGCGGCCTGCCCTACCCGGGGCGCTTGGCTTTGAACCAGCGCGCCGTGGCGCAGGCCAACCCCGAAGCCCTACGAGAACTGGCGCGCAAGGGCGTCAGTTACGTGTTGATCGACAAGACCCACACAGGCGGCCCGCACGAGCCGGCAAGCGTGAGCAAGCTGGTGTTCTCCAACAGCGCGCTGGACGTCTACAGGCTGTTGGGTCCAAGCCCGAAGTGCTGAGTGATCAAAGGGGCGACGTTGCGGATCGCCCACTGCGCGTTGGGCGGCGGCTGCAGTCCGCAGAAGATCAGCGCGCCGAGCGAGTCATCGGCATGTAGCGAGCCATGGGAGCCACCGCCGACGTGAGCCTGGCCACCCCAGTCAAGGAACTCGTAGCCGGGCGCGGCGGACAGCAGCACATCGCCGGAGGTGGGGCAGGTGAGCGCCGACCAGACGCGCGACAGCGCGTCGGGGAAGCTCCGGGCGTCAATGCGCCTCTCGCGCAAGGAGGCATCGAGCACCGCCAGCTCGCCCTGCACGCTCCAGCTAAGCCCGCGCGCATCGCAGATCTCTCCGCCGGGCGCAAAGCGCATCTCGCCCACGGACGGCCTGGCGATGACGGCCTCCAGCGGCGCGTCGTGCGCGTCGAGCTCAAGCCACATCACGAGCTGTACGCCATCGATCTGCAAGCTGCGTCTGATGACAGTGGAGCGCAGCGTCGAGCGGCGGTGCTCTGAGAGCACGTAGACCATCGCAGCTCGCTGGGTCGGGGAGAGCGCGATGCGCGGCTCAGTGCGCGTGCGGCGCGCAGCGGAGCCGACGGCGGCGAGCCTTGAATTGCCGGGGCCGGCTATCTGCAGCTCATCGAGCGCGGCGTGCAGGTCGATCGTCTCGGCGATCAGCGCCTGGGAGTGGTCGGCCATCACGATCATCGCGTGCTGCTCCAGAAAGGCGTCGAGTCCCCCACCAGCCGCTACCAGCCGCGCCAGCTGCTCATCGGCGTGAGCTAGCGACTGAACCTGCGCCTCGGGGCCATCCTTGTGCGAGCGCCAGTCGTTGTCGGGCAGCGACAGCAGCAGGAAATCAAATAGATCGTGCTCCACTAAATAGGAGCCGACGCAACCCGAGTGGCGATCGCGCACACCCGGCATCCCCAGCCCGGAGCGGCAGCCCGTGGGGCGGCTGGAGAAGATATCGGCGTAGAACAGCTCACGGGGGCCCAGCACGGGGTGGCGCACGAGCGTCGCAGCCAAACGCGTGAGCGTGCTGTCGCGCTGGGGCTCGTGGCGGTGGCGCCCGCGGTACATCAGATAGGTGGTGCCAGCGGTGCGCACCTGGATGTCATCGAGCGCCTCGAACACCGTCGGCGTCTCGGGCGACAGATGCGCGCGGTTCATGTTGTAGACGGTGTCGGTGAGCTGACGCGCGATGCCGAAGCGCTGCGAGGCGCGGAAGCTCGATCCGTACTCGACGTAGCGCTGCTCCTCGCGGTGATACCAGTTCATCGCGGGGATGTGGTGGCGGTCCTGGCCGGTGCCCGTCACGATCGAGGCGGCGCAGACGGGGGTGACAGAGGGGAAAGCGGCCACGCAGTCAGAGACGTAAAGACCGCGGCGCATCATCTCCCCCAGCACCGGCGCTTGACCCTCGGCGACGGCCCGCTCCAGCATGGCCGGGGCCATGGCGTCGATCACGCAGAGGATCAGCTTAGGAGGGGTAGACACGGTGGAGAGGGTGAGCGGGACGGAGTGAACGGGACAGCGAACCGGCCCGAACGCTAGCGGCCGAGGATGCGCAGCCCGGCGTACTTCTCTCCGGCGCGGCGGCGGGTGGAGAGCAGGAGCCAGACGAAGGGCACAAGCGCAACGTAGCCCAGAGGATGCAGCAGCGCGGTCAGCGCGGCGATCACGAGCGCTGCGCCGTCCACATAGAGGGTGAGCGCTTCGCGCGCGCTGCGATCTGCGAGACGTGCCCGGGCACGCGCGAT
The DNA here is from genome assembly GCA_963743165.1 of uncultured Solirubrobacterales bacterium. GTDB lineage: Bacteria > Actinomycetota > Thermoleophilia > Solirubrobacterales > Solirubrobacteraceae > Palsa-744. Next base: position 438,125 of record CAVUOP010000004.1, on the reverse strand, counting down.
CAGCGGGCGCACCGCGGCTTGGCCGAGCAGTGCGGCAAGCGCACCGCCGATCAGCCCAGGCCAGGTGGCGTCGCCGTGCTCGCCGAGAGTGCCTGCAAACAACAGCGCGCCGACGCCAATACCCAGGCCGGCAATCATTGCCCCCAACGGCCCGGCCTCAAAGCGCTCCGCGCCGAAGCGAAACTGCAGCAGGTAGGCGATGAGCAGCAAGGCCGCCATCGCCACCAGCCACCAGCCTTCCTGCAGGAACGAGAAGTCGCTGTGGGAGAAGCCGACGCCGAGGGCGCCCGCCGACCCGAGGGCACCGGCGAGCAAGGCCGGCAGGAACGGGCGCAGACCCGCCGCAAGTGCGAGGCCCAGACCGAGGCCGACATAGAAGGTGAGGTTGTTCATAGGTGCCTGATTGGTAAAGAGGGGCCCGACCGAAGCCGGGAGACACGCGCCTGCGGCGCGAGTCCCCGTTTCGGCCAGCCGGCCTCCGGCCGGCTGCGCCACACTCTACGGTTGCACCGACGGCAGACGTGTGCGCTACCGTGCGGAGCGTCATGACGATAGACGACAGGGGGCACGGGGCTCGCCCCGCGGCGCACGAATTGGAGCGCTACGAGCGGCTGTTCGCCCAGCGCACGCGCGGGATGCGCAGCTCTGCGATGCGCGAGATGATGGCTCTGACTGAACGCCCGGACATCATCTCGCTGGCGGGAGGGCTGCCCGACACCTCGACGTTCCCAGCGGAGGTGTACGCCCAGTTGATGGCGCACGTCGCGGCGCAGTCCACGGCGCGGGCGTTGCAGTACGGCCCGACCGAAGGCATGGCGGCAACGATGGAGTGCATCGTGGAGGTAATGGCGGCGGAGGGCACGGTGGTCGACCCCGACGATCTGATCGTGACCACCGGCGGGCAGCAGGTGATCGACCTGGTGTGCAAGACGTTGATCGACCCGGGGGATGTGATCGTGGCGGAGGCGCCGACCTACCCCGGGGCGGTGCCGACCTTCAGCGCATACCAGGCCGAGGTGGTGCAGATCGAGATGGACGGCGATGGAATGCCGATCGACGAGCTGGAGGCGGTGCTGGATCGCCTGCAAGGCGAAAGCAGGCGCCCGAAGTTCATCTACACCATCCCCAACTTCCAGAACCCGGGCGGGGTGACGATGTCGCTGGCGCGCCGGCGGCGCCTCGTGCAGGTGGCGCGCGAACGGGAGCTGCTGGTGCTGGAGGACAACCCGTATGGGCTGCTGCGCTACGAGGGCGAGGAGCTGCCGACGCTGTACTCGCTCGATGCGTCCAGCGCGCGGCGCGGTGGCGCCTCGGACTTCGTCATCTACCTCGGCACGTTCTCAAAGATCCTCTCCCCGGGGCTGCGTCTGGGCTGGGCCGTGGCCCCGAGGCCGGTACTTGAGAAGCTGAACTTGGGCAAGCAGGGCGCGGACCTGTGCTCCTCGCCGGTGACGCAGCTGTTCGTGGCGGCCTACTTCAAGGAGCGTAACTGGCGGGAGTACCTCGACCAGCTCAAGGAGCTCTACCGCAGTCGCCGCGATGTGATGTTGGAGGCACTGGAGGAGAACTTCGGCGGGCAGGCGCGCTGGACAAGGCCGCAGGGCGGCCTGTTCATCTGGGTGACGCTGCCCGACTACATCGACACAACCGACCTGCTGGCGCGCGCGCGGGAGAGCGAAGGCGTGGCGTTCGTGCCGGGCCGCGCCGCGTATCTGGACGATCACAGGGGCGCCTCTTCGATGCGCCTGAACTTCGCGGGGATCCCGGCCGAGGAAATCCGCGAGGGCGTGAGGAGGATCGGCGAGGTGGTACGCGAGCAGATGGAGCTGTTTGGGACGATCGCGGGCTCAAGGCAGGCTCCGCTCGATGCCGATGGCACCCCCGCCGGCAAGCAGGAGCCCACTGGCACAGCGGCGCAGGCAGCCGAGCCGGAGGTGCCGCTGGCCGATGTGCTTGAGCTTCCGCTGCGCCCGGAGCAGCGGGACGCGCGCCGCGGAAGCCAGGATCGGTGATGGAGAGAGTGCACGAGCAGTGAAGGTCGCGGTGCTCAAGGGCGGGTACTCGCTGGAGCGCGCGGTGTCGCTGCGCTCAGGGGCGCAGGTGCAGGACGCGCTGGAGCGCCTGGGGCACGAAGTGCTGGCGGTCGAACGTCGGACCGGACCTCGTGGCGCAACTGCGCGAGGGGGGGCCGGACGTGGCCTTCATCACGATGCACGGCCGTGACGGCGAGGACGGCGCGGTGCAGGAACTGCTGGATGCGATCGGTATGCCCTACACGGGCTCGGGCCCCTCGGCATGTATTCGCTGCGCGGACAAGGCTTTGGCGAAGCATCTGATGCGTGAAGCGGGTATCCCAACACCCGACTTCCACTCCTTCAACGAGAACTCGCTCAAGCGGCTGGGTGCCGCGCAGGCGCTGCCGAGCGTCGAGCGAGATCTGGGGTTCCCTCTGGTAGTCAAGCCCGCTGGGCAGGGCTCCGCATTGGGGATCAAGTTCGCGCGCTCGGGCGAAGAGCTGCCCACAGCGCTGCTGGCAGCCTTTTCTTACGACCGCAAGGTGGTGCTGGAGCGTTATGTGCGAGGCCGAGATCTGGCTGTATCGGTGCTCGACTCCGAGACGCGCCCCCCGGCCGACCGCGCAACCGACGGCCCGACCGGCGAGCCGGCGGCCTTACCCGTTGTGGAGGCGGTGCCGCGCGAGGAGGATTTCTATGACTTTGAGGCGCGCTATGAGATCGGCGCCACGACCTTCGTGTGTCCGGCGAATCTCCCTGAGCAGACGACCGCCCGAGCGCAGGAGCTAGCGCTGGCGACATACCGGCTGCTGGGCTGTCGAGGCTTTGCGCGGGTGGACCTGATGCTGCAAGTTGACAGCGGTGAGCTGTGGGTGCTTGAGACCAACGCGATCCCGGGGTTCACCGAGACGAGCCTGCTGCCACAGGCGGCGGACGCGGCCGGCATCGACTTCGACGCGTTGGTCGCGAGGATTCTGGCGAGCGCCTGGACGCGCTGAACGGCAATCCGCGGTGCGGTCCGCGCGATCAGCTCAGCGGTGGCGCTTCTTGGATGTGGTGCTGAAGGCAATAGCGCGGCCCGTTACGAGCTTGGTCTGGCCCGCCGCGGACTGGTCTATTACGAGCTTGGGCCTCAGAGTGCCGAGCTTTGCCAGGAGGCCTTTGCCGGTACGGTTGAGGCTGATCGCGACCGTCTTGCTCTTGCCGCCGGCGATCGTGGTGCTCGCGGTGCCTACGAGCACCGTCTTCTTCGCGGTCTTCGCAGTCTTCTTCGCGGCGCTCGCTGCCAGCACCTTGCTGCCCCTCACCGTCTCGACCACGGTCAGCGTGAGCGTCACATCGCAGGTCCCGGCGCTCGCGCCGTTACAGCGCAGCAGGACGCTCGCGGTGGGCCCGGTGATCTTCACGCGCAGTAGCGTCGCCGCGGTGCTCGCGACGCTGTAGTGCTGCACGCCGCCGTTGCCCGTGGTCGCGCCGTTGCCAATGGCCGCACCGCTGCCGGTGGTCGCGCTGTTGCCCCCGCCGCCCGTGCCGCCACCCGAACCCCCGCCGCCACCTGGGGGCCCACCACCACCCGACCCCGCTGGCGCCGCCGCCAAGTTCCACAGACTGCAGTGCGTTGTGAGCACGGTCAGCTTCTCGCCGCCACCGGCGAGCTGCGCACGGCTCTCCACGCATGGGTCCGGCGAGGCTGTCCCCGCGGCGCCCGTGCAATCGGGTGCCGGCACGCCGTTGCGCAGCACCGTGATCGTGGCCGGGTCTGTGCCTGCTGGGATCGCCGAGCCATCGACTTCAAATGTGAGCACGATCGGACTTGCGACCGTGCCGCTCAGCGGGGTGGTGCCGTCTGGTTGTGTCGCCGCGACGTCCAGCTGCCTGCCAAACACCGTGTAGCCGTTTTCGCTCGGCGTCGTCGCGGGCTCCTCGGTCATCGTCACAGTTCCCGCATCGGGAAGCGTCGCCTGCGCCACCAGCGGCTCTGAGGACGACGGGCTTGCGCCCGGATCGGAACTCACTGTCCCCCCTGGCTGCACCGAGCCCTGTGAGGTGCTCGTCGGCGCGCTCGGAGAGACCGTCCACGCCACCGTGGGCGGCTGGGCATCGAGCGTCCCATTCGCCTTCGCCCGTACCACGAACGTGTGCCTGCCGGTGCTCAGCGTACCAGTGGCAAACGGCGAGGTGCAGGGCGCGAAAGCGCCAGCGTCCAACTGACATTCAAATGTGGAGGCAGCGACCGTTGAGGCAAAAGAGAAGGATGCGCGGGTGGCATTCGTCGCGGCACCATTCGCGGGACCGCCGGTAATCTCTGTCTCCGGCGCGGTGTTGGCCAAATGCGCATCGATCCCCGTGATCGGTTCGCTCAACGTGGGCGTAAGTGCCGTGGCGTCGGCCAGCGTGCTGGCGTCGTTGTAGTACTGCTGCGTGTAGCCGCGACTGAGGCAGTCGTAGTAGTAGAGCTTGTATTCCAGGCCCGGGGCGAGGTGCTTGACAGCGTAGGAGCCGTCGGTGGCGCTGTAGCCAAAGGAGAGGGCTTCGGGGAACTGCCGGAGGTCAGATGCCGAGTACGCCTGAACACAGACGCTGCCCAGCGGCCTGCTCGTGTCCAGCGAGCCATAGACGTGGCCGCTGATGGAGGTGGCGGGGGCGAGGGCCGCATCGATCCCGGTGTGTTCCGCGCCGAGCGTGACGCTCACGGGGGTCGCATCGCTGGAGCGGCTCTTTGCGCTGTAGTACTGAGCCACGTCGTTGCGGTTCGAGGTGTAGAAGCCGCAGTCGTAGAAGTACACGCTGTAGTTACCGGCCGACAACCCACCGATCGCATAGTTTCCCTTCGTGTCGGTCGTTGCGTACCCGTAGTCGTCGTATGGATGGAGGTCTGGAGAGCCTGCTTCGTAGATGCGTGAAGCGGAGACGCAAACGTCTGACGTGGTGATGGCGTGAGCATCGGCGTCGGCCACCGAGCCGGCAAGCTTGCCGCCCACGGTCAGGTGAGCATTGATGCCCGTTGCCGGCGAGGCGACCGTCGGAGTCAGGACGGTCGCGGCTTCAAAGGTGGAGACGTCGTTGTAGTACTGCGTTAGGTAGGTCTTTGGGTAGCTGCAGTCGCTGAACTCAACCACATATTCGGTGGACGGAGCGAGATATTTGGTGGTGTACGAGCCGTCGCTCGCGGACTGCATCGCGAAGCCGTAGCCCAGCGGCCCAGGCGCGCCGATAAAGCCGCCCGAAGTCGGCCGCTCGGCATAGACGCACTCCGACTGCTTAGGCGCTGAATCGTCGGAGGACGTGTAAACGCTGCCGGAGATGGAGGTGGCCTGCTCGAGTTGCGCGTCGATGCCCGTCTGTGCGCCGTCCGCCGAGAGCACGACCAGGCTCGCCGATTCCCATTCCGTTGTATCGCTGTAGTACTGCGCGACATCGTTGCGCGTACTGGCGGCGTACTGCGATGCGTACGGGTAGAACTCGGCGCAATCGGCGAAGCCGATCTTGTATGAGCCGGACTGCAGCCCCGTGATGGTGTACTGCCCGTCGGCGTCGGCGGCGGCGGACTGCGAGTAGACCCACCCCCCGGCGCTCGTGATCTGGTACGCCTGCACGCACACGTCCTTTGTGGTGATCGGCTTCCCTTCGGCGTCCTTGATCGTTCCGCTGATGCTTCCTTGTGGATATACACTGTCGCGATTTGTTGCAAAAGTCGAATCATGAACCCCGCGGCTCGCGCCGGACGCCCCCATCGCGATTCCCGACACAACCAACACCAAGGCCGCTGAAACGGCGACGAGGCTGGGCAGTCGGCAACGTCGTCCGCGAGCACCCAACGCGCTGTCTCCTTCAGGTGGCTGCGGCCCGGCGGGCGGTCGGCGAGGACTGAACATGGTGCGGCACAGTATCAAAGAACAGGTTTTGCCAGTTTTTAGGAACTTCCGAGCCTCAGCGTTGTTCCTTTTGCTGGTTCTTACGGTCACGGTGCCCACGGTGATGGGCGGCGGATTCGGGGACGCTTCACGCGCGCTCCTGGTCGCGCTTGCCGGGGCCACACTGCTGCTGGCGTACGCGATTGACGGGCGCTCGGTGACAGAGGCCCTCCGAGCGCCGCTCGCGATGACACTTCTCGCACTCGCCGTGCTCAGCGCCGCGAGCGGCGTGTGGACTCTCGCCGAACCTGCCGTGGCCCTACGCTGGGGCCTCGTTATTGGGAGCTATGCAGCCGTATTCATCGCCGCCGCGACCCTTACCCGCAATACCGGGCTGCTGCCTGTTGCCCTGACGATCGCCGGACTGGCCGTGCTTGAGGCACTCGTCGGGCTGCGCGCGGTCGCTCTTCACGATCTGCCCAATGCCGAGCGCATCGACGGGGTGTGGCGGGCTGGGGGAACCTTTCAGTACCCACCTGCACTGGCGATCCTGGAGGTCGGAGCGCTTCCCATCCTCGCCTGCACGCTCGCTCGTGCCCGCGCTCCACTCGCGGCGGCGGCTGCCGTGGCGACGGTGCTCGCCGGCACAGCCCTTGCGCTGGCGCGCAGCCGCCTCTGCTTCGCGCTCCTCGCGGCGCTGCTGCTTGGGCTCGTTCTACGCAGGCCCTTCGCGTTGATACCTGGCGATGCACGCGCGCGCGTCGCGGCTGCCGGCATTGTGATGCTCGTGCTTCTCGGGGGCCTGCTCTCACCCCTGCTCATCAATGGGGATGGTTCGCACCGCGATGTGCTCCACGGGCGCGCGCACGAGTGGCAAGCTGCCGCAGAGACCTGGCTCGATCGCCCCTTGCTCGGCGCCGGCGCCGGCGCTTACTACCTCGCCTCGCTCCCTCACCAGGGCCCCACCGGCTCGCGCTACGCGCATAACCTGCCCCTTGAGCTGGCCTCGGAGCTCGGCATCCTCGGGCTGCTCCTCGGCGTGGCGCTCTACGTGGCGAGCGGTTTGACGCTCTTCAACGCCCGCGGCGGTCCCGCGGCGTGGTTGCTGGGCCCGCTCGTCGTGGCGTTCCTCGTCTCCAATCTGCTGGACTGGACGTGGCACCTGGCGGGTCTCGCCGGCATATGGGCTGCCGCGAGCGGCGCGTTGTACGGGGCGGGACAGGCTCTCCCCGAGGAGGCTAGGAATCCCCCGCCGCGAAGTCCTCAGGCGATACCTCATCAAGGAACTCCTTGAACTTCTCGACGACGTCCTCGGACTCCTCAATGTTGTGCTCGAACTCGATGGCGGACTCGTTGATGACCTCCTCGGCGGCGTAGATCGGCGCGCCGCAGCGCACGGCCAAGGCGATCGCGTCACTCGGGCGCGAGTCGATCTCAAGCTCGCGGCCGTTCATGCTGAGGGTGATGGAGGCAAAGAAGGTGTTCTCGCGTAGCTCCGTGACGGCCACCTGCGTGCACTTTGCCTCAAGCTCGCCGAGCATGTCGTAGAGCAGGTCGTGTGTCATCGGCCGCGGCGTGGAGGCGCCCTGCAGCTTCATCAGGATCGAGGCGGCCTCGGGGTGGCCGATCCAGATCGGCAGAAATCTATTGCCGTCGACTGTCTTCAGCAGCACGATCGGCTGCTTGCCGACCATGTCAAAGCTGACGCCATAAATGACCATCTCCTGCACAAGCATCCTCCGGGAGGGTGGGGCTCAGAGTATAGGTGGCTGCTGGGCTTGCTTTGCGGACCAGACGGGCCTTGCGACCCAGCCGGCTAGCGGGCCGAGCCGCGAAAGCTCCAGAGCTTGTTGCCGATGAAATTGAGGGGCATCGAGGCCGCCACGGCCAGCGCCTGGGCGGGCACCTTGGCGACGCCGCCGGCTTCGACCAGGACCACGAGCAGGATGAAGCTGAAGCCGAAGGCCACGAGACTGACGAAGAAGAAGCGCGGAGCCTGGAAGCGCACCTGCCCCTCCGCCGCGTCGAAGGTCCAGTGGCGGTTGAGCAGGAAGTTGTTGGTCACGGCCACAAACCAGGCCAGCACCGCGGAGACGTGGTAGTCGATGCCCAAGGCATGCACGCAGATCGCATAGACACCGAGGTTGACGGCGAAGCCGGTGCCACCGACGACGCCAAAGCGGATCAGTTGCAGCCAGTTGGAGGGACGACGCAGGCCGTGCAGCAGCCGCATGTGCGCGCGCGGCTCGGCGCTTGGCGGGGGAGCAGGAGCCGCCGGTGGCGCAGGTGGGCGCAGCAAGTCCACGGCGGTAGCATCGTCGTTCATCAGTCAAGGGTAGCGAGACGACTACGCGGAGGCTGAGCTCCGAGGCTCAGGCTCAGCCGATCGGCCAGGCGCAGGGCGAAGGCGAGGATCGTAAAGGTGGAGTTGGCCTGACTGGAGGTGACGAAGGCCGAGCTGCTGGCGACGTATAGATCCTTGAAGCCGTGCACGGCCAGGTCGGCGTCGAGCACGCCATCCTCGGAGCGAGCCGACATGCGCGTGGTGCCGGACTGGTGGCAGCCGTAGAAGAAGCGATCGCGGATGGCTTTCTCGAAGTCCTTTCCGTCCACGAGGTACTCCAGCTGACCCAGGGAATGCCGGCGCAGATAGCGGTCGAAGTGCTCGTGGGCGCGCAGGACGCCGTCGATGTCGCGCTGATCGATGTGCATCTGCGGGTGCAGTCGAGGGACGCCCAAGGCGTCGCGCTCGCCGACCGGCGCGACGTGACTGGCGTGGTGGGGCAGGTGCTCGCTCTGGTAGAGCAGCGGATAGACGTTGGCGGAGCTGGGGATGAAGAAGCCGGGCAGCTTGCGCCCGCGCTTGAGAAAGCGCCCGTAACCGAGCGCGAGCGCGAAGGCCGTCGTGGCGAGCGGACTGCGCAGGATGTTGGCGAGATGCGCACGCTTTGAGATCAGGCGCGTGTTGCCGAGCTGGTGTTTGCGGATGCCCTCAGAGATGAGCAGGCGCCCGAGCGGAGAGACAAGCATCAGGTAGACAAAGGAGAGGGGCCCGCTGCGATGAGCCGGGTCGCCGATCTCGGGGTTTTCAAGCCACATCGCGGCGTTGGGCAACTCGTGCTCAAGCTGGAACTCCGGCGCGAAGGTGAAGCGCCGGCGCACATAGACCCCATCGGGGTCGCGCTCGTAGCCGTAGATGGTGTCTTTGGCGGGCGTGGCGAAGTGCACGCGCGCGATGCGCGCCTCGATGTGGGCCATGTACCAACGGCCGAGGTGGCCGGCGTGGTTGCCGATGCCGCGTGAGTGCACACGATCTGAGGCGAACAGCAGTCGCGTGGCCTCAAGGCCTCCGCAAGCGAGGACATAGCGCGCGGCATGAATGGTCGAGCAGTTGCCGGCGAGTGTTTGCCCGACCATGTGACTGACCGTGTAGCCGTCCTCGCCGACGACGATCTCGGTACAGGTGAGCTTGGTGGTGAGCGTGACTAATGGAGACTCTGTGAGGCGCTGCAGATACTGCTGGCGAAAGTTGGTCGGCAGTGACCAGCGCTCCAAGGTGGTGGAGCGCAGCTCCCCCTCCGGCCAGCCGGGTATCAGGGAGCGCTCAGCCAGATCCGGCAGCTCGCGGGCGTCGAAGATGTCCTGTGAGCCGCACACGCACCACTCACAGGCGCGCTTGTAATAGGGCTGGATCTCCTCGTAGCTAACCGGCCAATCGGCATTTCCGGCTACCTGGCGGGTCTGGAAGTCAATCGGATCGAAGGGGACGCAGCGCCCGCCCCAGATGTTAGAGGCGCCGCCGATCTGACGGCGGGTGGCCTCGGACATCGGCATGTGCGCGGGGTCATCCACGACGGCATCGCCCAGCCGCTGCACCTCGGCATCGAAAGAGTCCGCGCCGCTCTCGATCAGCGCCACACTGTGTCCAGCCTGGGCAAGTTCAAGCGCAAGCGCAATACCGGCGGGACCCGCGCCGACGATGGCGACCTCGGCTTCGAGCTTCGCGTCGGGAGGAAGGGTGGTGCCATCAATCTGCATAGCGCATTGGTGGTTAGCACAAGTCGATTAGTTCGCCAAACCATGCTTGCCGGCGCACGCGCCGCCGCGAGCAGGTTAGGCTTTGGGGTGGTGGCCGCTAGCGAGGACAGGACGACCTGGACGCGCCGGGGATGGGGTGTATCGCGCTACTCGCTGGCCGGCGCAGTGACCGGATGCGCCGTGCTCGCCTTGATCGCGGTGTTTGTCATTGGTGTCGGCGGGGGCAGCTCACACCACGCTCACGCCACGGCCAAGATAGTTTCGACGCCTACAGCCGCGAGTGGACATACGGCCGCGAGCACGAGCACTCCCCATCCGGGCGCGGCCCTGGGCGCCGCCGCGGGAGCCGATGGCGGTGGGCTGCATGTCAAGCCCAGCAGCCACGCGGCCGGCGTATCGGTCGGGCCCGACGGGCAGGTGGTCGCAAACGAGGTACCGGACCCCGAAGCCGCCAAGAGCTTTCCGGCACCGGCCTCGGTGCACCACAAGGCCGCGACCACGCCTAGCAAGGCCGCGGAAGTGGCGGTGGCCCCCGGAGCGCCTTCGGACGCGGAAGTGCGGCGGGAGCTCAACCAGATGCATGCGGTGGAACGCCAGGCGCGCAAGCAGACGCTCACGACGGTGCCGGGGGGAGGCTCAATCGGGGGCAGTGGCACGATCACACCGCCGCCGGGGATCCCAGCGGTGGTGGCAAGGGTGATCGCCGGCGGCAATGCGATCACCGATTTCCCCTACGTATTCGGGGGCGGGCACGCGTCCTTCGTGGACAACGCGTATGACTGCTCAGGCTCGGTCAGCTACGCGCTGGCGGCGGGTGGGCTGCTGTCAGCGCCGGAGACCTCGGGGACCCTTGAGAGTTGGGGCGCACCAGGGCCCGGGAAGTGGATCACGGTGTATGCCAACGCCGGGCACACCTATATGTACGTGAACATGGGCAATGGCTGGATGCGTTACGACACCAGCGGACGCAGCGGCGTGTTCGCCTCACGTTGGCAGCCGGCAATCCGCTCCAACGAAGGCTTCGTGGCACGTCACTGGCCGGGGCTGTAGCCAGCTGCGCCCCGCCGGTCAGCGCACACCGCTCCACGGCCGCGCGCCGCCAGCGCCGTGACCCCGCTCAGCGGCGCAGCAAGACCGGGGTGAGCACTGTGGTGCTCTGCGTGGCCGAGTTGCGCACGACCAGCCGCAGCAGCAGCGTCAACTTGCGCACACGGCGTAGACGGGCGCTGGTGCGTGGGGAGAACTTGATGCGCACGCTGGAGTGCCCGCCCTTGGTCGTGACCAGGATGGCCTGACCAACGATCAGCGACTGCGGCGAACCGGCAGGCAGGCCAACGGCCTTGCGTCCCTTGATGCCGAGGCGATGAGCGGTGCCGCTGTCGAGCAGCACTTCGAAGTGCCCGGCAACCTGCTGGTTGACGGAGTAGTTGACCACGAGGCCCTGGCGCAGAGCGCGGGCGAGCGAGCGACTGCCGGCCACGGCGCTGGCGATCGGCGGGGTGCCCTGCGGCGCCGGAGGCTGCCCGGTGCCGGAGCCCTTGCCTGTGGTGGTGCCAGTGGGCGTAGCTGCACCGCCTGCACTGCCAGGAGCGCCGCTTTCTTCATTGGGTGTGCCTCCGCCGGAGCCGCCCCCGTTTGAGGGAGGCGGCGGCCCGTCAACCGTGATCGGATGCGAGACGCTCGCGACGTTGCCAGCGGCATCTGTAACGGTCAGCGTTGCCTGGTAGGTGCCGCCGTACTGGTATGCGTGGAAGACGCTGGCGTAAAGCGAGCTGCTGGCGTTGGGCCCGCTGAAGCCGGTACCGCTGACCACAGGCGTGCCATCGCCGAAGTTCCAGGAGAAGGTGGCGCGGTATTGCGGCTGGGCGTTGGGCAGCGTGGTGGGATCGGCGGACTGCTCCAGGGTGATGTCCGACTCGGCCCCGTCGAAGCCGACGACATCGCCCGAGTTGACGGGGTCGGCCGTAGTGAAGGAGGGAACAAGATTGTTGTGCAGCTCACAGCGCAGACCGGGATAGGCGTAGTACTGCGCCGCCTGGTTGTACTCGGTGTTGAGGTAGTAGTCGTGTTCGTTGATGATCTGGTTGAAGTAGTGGCCGGCTTCGGTGTGTTCATCGGGAGAACCTGAGCCCTGCACGATCGGCGGGGCCTCGAACCAGTCACGGCACTGATCGGGTGCCTCGTTGCCGCTGAGGGGTTCGTTCCAGCCGTTGAGCGTGGGGTCGGTGATCGTGGCGAACTGCTCGGCAGCGACCTGGTTGATGAGAATGTCCGCCAGGCCGTGATCGGAGTACCCATCAGGCGAGAGTTCTACCGAGTTGGGCTCCTGCTCGATGCCCGAGCCATCCTGGCAGTCAGAGCCATTACGGTAATTCGGGAAGTTGGGGAGCATTTCGGGGTGGAACTTCGCACCGTAGGAACCAGCGACCCAAGGAATGACCGCGTACAGAAGCGGTTCGGCGGAGGCCGTGGAGGTGAAGCTGTGGTAGCTGCAGAAGCTGCGCTTGTAGCTTTCCTCTTCGGCTTCTTCGGCAAGCGAGGGCGGTTCCGCCATTTCCTTCCAGGGCTTCACCTTGGTGCTGTCTGAGCAGTGTCCGGAGGCCCCGCCAGTATCGGTGCAGATGGTGACGTTGGGCGGCGTCAACAGGTAGAAGATCGTGCCCAACCCGGCGTGGATCTGGTTGTTGGCGAGGTAGTTCTTGAGCTCGGTGCGCAGCTGGGCATCGGTGAAGCAGGCGAAGTTACGGTTCAGCCCCGGAGCCGGGTCCGTGCAGCCGTCAGACGGGTACATGTCGCGATCGACGGCGCCACCGCGGAAGGTCGAGCTGTAAGTAGCGCGCGTGCCGTTGGTTTCGGTGTACTGGGGGGTCAGCGAGAAGACATTGCCAAGATCACCGGAGTTGGCGCCGACGTCGGTGAGGAACTGGTTGATGAGCTGCTGCCAGTCGCCGTGGTACTTGCCGGGCCGACCCGGATCTCCGGGTCGCAACACCGCCGGGTCCCAGTAGATCGCGTAGGTGTTGTTCGTGCCCATCACGGGCCCACCGCCGTATTCCAACGAGCTAAATGGATCGTAGGTTTCTTCGAGGACCGTCGCGTGGCCCTGCACCCCGTACAGCTGACCTTCAACCGGGACTACCCGGGCGTCGGCGGTGCTCGTGAAAGCAAGCACGGCAGCGAGCAGGCCCACGAGCGCCAACACGGGCGCAAGCGGCAGGACAGGCAAGCGAAGCGGGCGGAAAATGAACGTCACGGCCCCTTCATCGGCAGGTGCCCCGTCTGGCCTTAGCGCAATTGGACGATATTCACCGCGCACCCTCCGAGAGCAGGAATGGGGCGAGGTCCCGGGACGATGCTCCACGACGCGCTCAGATCACGCACTCCTTGAGCTCCTTACTGCTCTTGCGCTTACGGCGCGCCCCCCGTTCAGTATGGCACGCAGCTAGACGCGGCCGTAAGAAAAAGACGTGAGCCCGAGGCTCACCGAAGACTTGCCGAGGGCAGCGGCGCGCTGCTCGCAACCCTCATGTTCGCTGAGCTACGGATAGGTGAGGCGCTCTACCTGCACTGGCGCGACGTGGACCTCGCACGCGCACTATCACCATACGCCCCGCCAAGACCATCGAGGACGCCAACACAGAGCTAGCGAATGATGACGGCGAGCCGCTGCCAGATGGTCTAACACCACACTCGCTACGCCGGACGTTCGCCTCGACTACCGTTCGCGCTCGGGGAGCCGCCACCACATGTGATGGCACAGATGGGACGCACCACCGCGAACCCTACACAGGCGATCTACGCCCGACAGATGAACCGCCGCGACGGTGAGCCCGCGCAGCTCACCACACTCGTGAACGGCAGTACCACAACCCCCGAGTCGCTGGAGAGCGTCGGGGTCGCGGCCATGGGCGCGACGAGCCGGTAGGTGTCCTTCCGGGGCCGCGAAGAGAAGTCCGAGATTCGCCTCAGCCGGACAGCGTAGCCAGCTCCTTCCATCTGGCTCGCCAGGAAGCGTAGTGTTGCCGCGTGCCGACGAACCACCGTCCACATTGCTACGTCGCGAGCCCGCTGGGGTTCACGGAGGCCGGACGCAGCTATTACGCCGAGGTGTTCTTGCCGGCGCTCGCGGCGATCGTCACACCAGTCGACCCGTGGGCATTGACTGACCTTACGGAGATCGACGCCGCGCGGGGGCGGGGGCGGCTTCGCGAGATGATGCTCACGATCGGCCGGCGCAACGCCGAGGCCATCCGCGCGAGCGAGCTACTGGTCGCCGTTCTCGAGGGCCAGGAGCCAGACTCCGGCACAGTCGCCGAGCTCGGTTACGGAGCGGGGCTGGGGAAATGCTGCTTTGGGCTTCGCTCGGACCTTCGCCAGGCTGGCGAGGAGGGCGTAGTCCTCAACCTTCAGGTCGAGAGCTTCGTGATCGAGAGCGGCGGTCGGATCCTCGGCTCACTCACCGAGCTTGTCGCCGAGCTCCGGAAGATCACCGCCCGGCTAAGCTCGGATTCCGCGTAGCGCAGACAGAGCCCGTACGAAGGCGTCGGGCGTCTGAACTTCCTCTACCAGCACCCGTGTGCAGGCAATTCCGACCGCGTCGAGCGACGCCGAGATTACGCTGGTCTCGAGCGCCGGTGCGTCGCGGTCTAAAACGATGAGGTACTGCCCGGCGGCGCCCTCGACCTTTGCCGTCCAAACCACCCCACCGAGCAGGGCCTTCCGGCGAAGTGTCCGTGCCAACACAGCCTCACTCGTCGCACCGAGGTCCACGAGCAGAACTCGCTGACCCTTACGGAGCTCCCCGACGGGCTGGCCCTGCTCCAACGTACGCCGCAGACTCTCGTCCTGCCCGGAAGCGAGCCTCCAGATCCGCGGCCTCCCCGCCCTCTCGATCTCAACCAGGCCCTCGCCAGCCATCCGGCGCAGGAGCCTGCCGGTGTTGCCTGGGTCGCCCGCGATCGCCCTTACGATCCCGCTCTCGCCAAGTGGTCCGTCCAGCAAGGCACGGCCCACAGCACGTCGAGGCGCGGTCTGCCAGCCGCCAGCACTTGCGGGCACCATGATTATTTCCCCGGACTCGTAGTTGTAGTAACGCTATTGGTTATCGGCCTATCGCCGGTAGCCCTCAGGATTTCCCGTCCGATGCCCATGCTCAAATACTGTCATGACTAGCTTGGCGAGGCGAGAACGCGGAGACTGTCCGGCGGGTAAGGTGGGGCTGGCGCGCGCGTCGACCAATCGAGGCTGGCGGAGCGCGCCGGCAGCCGGGAGGTGCCGAGATGCCCACGACAGCCGCATACGACAGCCGGGATGAGCCACTGATGGCCAGCCTACTGACGCTCACCACGGCGAGCCGCACTTCGCTGAACCGAAGCACGCCACGGCAGCTTCTGTCAACGGTAGAACCCGCCTGGGAAGATGATCTCGCCGCGTGGAGACTTGTGCAGCAGTTCGTCCGTCTGGCACGCCAACGGTTTCGAGAGACTCAGAACTCCGCTTCGGATGCTTCGCCGACGAACGAGAGAGCGCGCGCGCTGGGCCTACGGCGTCTCGCTTGACCTTTACGATGAACTCCGCCTCCGCGCATCAAGGCGCAGGCGAGATCGGCTACAGGCCGCAGCTAGCCTTCAGCGTCGTCAGCAGCTTCGGACGAACAGCGTCTAGCCTGGTGCCGAGCTCCGTCAAGACCTCGGGGTGCAGGAACACGCGGCACTTCTTGACGTGGGTATCGAACTCGGACTTGAGGCTGCTGACCACGGGAGACTGGGCCAGCTCCATCGGCCTCCCAGGCCGCCGGCCAGAGTAAATCCAGACTGGATGCGCGAGACCCTCTCGAGGCCGGAACGGGACGTCCAACAGAATGTCACCACGCTCGACGGTCCGATCAAGCTCCTGGTCCAGGACCTGATGCAGAGCCTCCATCAGTGTCGCCGTGCGGTCCTGATCCTTGAACGCGAGGGCACCGTATAGAGCATCCTCATCGTCCACGCGATCGTTACTTACGGTGATGACTCGTCGGTAGATGGCGCGCCGACCGTCACGCAGGCCGGGCAGGGGGTTGCGGGGGGGCAGCCCGTCCTTATGGACGACCTCGTAGCCAGGCCCGAACGTGGTGCCGATGTTCACGCTCACCCGAGCAGCCGCTGTCGTCGGCGACACATTCGACCGCCGCCTAGCCCTTGATGCAGCCGGTTTCTTCGCTTGAGGCTTGGTCATGGTGGAAGTCCGCTCGACCCCCGCGGGGGTCACCCAGTGTACCCGCAGGGCGCACAAATGTGACGGATGAGACAAACCGCGCGTCTACGTCGGCATAAGCTCGATCAGACAGCAATGGGCAGCAGCGATGGCCTACGGCGCCCAGCGTGGGTTTAGCGAGTGCGACTGACGGTCGAGAAACAGACCGGTTTACAGGGAAATTGTGAGTGGGCGATCCAGGATTCGAACCTGGGACCTCTTCCTTATCAGAGATTGCCTCCGGGGGTCGGATCTGGCTTGTTGAAGCCATTTCTCGACTCGGAGCGGCGTCTGCATGCTACCAATTTGCTACCGGAGCCCCAAGGGCTGCTGTTTCAAATCACGACTTGGCTTCGGCGAGTAGGCCGTCAACCCAAGCGCGCATCTTCTCGACCGCCCCACGAGATGCCGTGCGATCAAGTCGTTCGTCAAGCACGTCGTCGTAGCGGAACTCCACCGCCCACGGGACCATAACGCGGGCCTCGTCCGCCGAGACGGGCGGAGCCATGTCTGCCTCTACGAGCAACGAGAGCAGCTTCCCGAGATGGTGTATACGAGGCGGCGCGACACCGGCATGCGCAAGGGCGGCCTTCATCAGCTTCTCCAACGCCTGCTGCGCGTGGAAACCGATGAGATCGTCAGGCACGTCGGGATCGTCGCCGAGCTTCTGGAGGGCGATCTCATCGCTCTCGGCCTTGCGCGCGAACCGAGCGGCGAGGTCGCCCAGGTCAGGTTTCTGCGAGGACACGTCCCTCCGCCAGCGCGTCGTGGATCAAGGTCCCTGGCACATCGCCCCACGCCTCGGCGTACTCGCGGGGGACGACCATGACATCTGCGGCGACCCTCAGCGGATCGAGCACCGCGAGGAGCCGCACCATCTCCGCCGCCTTGCTTACGACCGACGGCTCGATCACGAGAAAGTCGAAGTCGCTGTCCGCATCGGCGTCGCCACGGCCGCGCGATCCGAAGAGGATCACCTTCGACTCGGGCGGCGCCGCATCCGCCAACAGGCGCCCAGCACGATCAACGATCTCCGCCGTCTTCATAGGCATGACGCTACCGTAACCTGAGGCCATGACACGAGCCGATCTGCACCGCCTTGTTGACGAGTTGCCCGACGAGAGCCTGGACGCAGCCATGATCCTGCTGGCTCGTGCCAAGGACCCGGTGCTGGCGGCTCTTGAGGCGGCTCCCTTTGGAGTAGCTTCGAATTAGGGCTATCTCTGTACGATCCACGCCGGGATCCGCACAGCCAGGCCTATGGCCCGGCGCGCTCACCAGATGGAGGCCAAGAGGTCAACCAGCTCTTGGCACTGTGGCGCAGCGTTGATCCTGTTGCCTATCGCTTTGTCGTGCCCGACGCGACTTAGCCACAAGTCAGCGACACTCTGGGATGACAGGCACTGGGGATTGCCGACGCGGTCTCATGAACTAGAGATGGCGCACAGCGCCGTACGGACTGCCGTAGAAGCTGGGCATGGCGGGAGTCCCAGGACGTGCTACCAATCTGCTACCAGCGGTAGCAGATCTGGGCATATTGCAGCCGCAGTGCAGCGTTTGGCGATCAACCCATCCATCGCCCAAAAAACCAGCATCCATGCGGGGTTCTGGCCGTAATCTTCGATGGGCGATCCAGGATTCGAACCTGGGACCTCTTCCTTATCAGAGAAGCGCTCTAACCAACTGAGCTAATCGCCCGAGAAACCCGCAGTCTAGCGCCCGTTAACGCCCTGAGCGCACACGCCGGGCGAGCGCCAGCGCCTCCTCACGCGAGCCAAACGCCAACTCAACGCGATACCCACCGCCGGGCGCAACCCGAGCCCCCACATCAGCCCCCAAGGCAAGCGACAACGCCTCGGCAATCTCCGCTGCGGCGGCCTCCTGGTCGGGGTGAGCCTTGCCCTTGCGCGGGGTGCGGGCAGACGCACTGCGCTCACCAGCCCCCACCGCATCATTACTCCGGCGCGCGCGATCCTCAAGCACCCGCACCGACCACCCCTCAGCCGCCGAACTGCGCGCAAGTTGACGCCGCACCCCATGATCCTTGGCCGTCAACAAAGCCCGTCCATGCCCCTCGCTGAGAGTCCCGCTCTCGATCAGCTCAAGCACCTCCTCGGGCAGCTCCAGCAGCCGCAGCAGGTTGGACACGGCCACGCGGCTGCGCCCCACACGCCGCCCGACCTGCTCACGCGTCAACCCAAGCTCCTCGACCAAGGCCATGCAGGCATTGGCCTCCTCCACCGGGTTAAGGTCCTCGCGGGCCATGTTCTCGATCAACGCAATCTCCAGCGCCAAAGCGTCGTCCCGCGGGCGCACGAGCGCGGGAATCGTCTCCATCCCCGCTATCCGCGCGGCACGCCAACGCCGCTCACCGGCCACGAGCTCATACCTACCCCCCGGCCGGGGGCGCACGAGCACCGGCTGGAGCACCCCCCGCTCGCCGAGCGAGCCGGCCAGCGCGTTCAAGGCGTCCTCATCAAAGTGCCGTCGCGGCTGCTTGGAATTAGGCGAGATCAACTCAACCGGCAGCTCGCGCAGCTCTTCATCGGCCTCCGTCTGATTGGCACTCGACACCGACAGGATCGCGTCAAGGCCCCGGCCCATACCGCGCTTGGCGGCCTTCTGCGTGCTCATCGCGCAACCAGCTCCTTGGCCAGCTCGAAGTACGCCTCGGCCCCGGCGCTGTGGGGATCGTGGTGGGTCACGGGCAACCCATAGCTGGGAGCCTCGCCGACGCGCACGTTGCGCGGGATCACGGTGTCAAACACGAGCTCAGGGAAATGCTCGCGCACCTCACGCTCGACATCGCGACCGAGGCGAGTGCGGTTGTCGTGCATCGTCAAAAGCATCCCGGCGACGGTCAGTCGCGGGTTCAACTCCCGCTGCACCAGCGCCAGCGTCTCCAATAGCCCCGCTAGGCCCTCAAGCGCGAAGTACTCAGTCTGCACAGGCACCACCACACGGTCAGCAGCCACCAAAGCGCTGACGGTCAGCGGCCCCAACGAAGGCGGACAGTCAAGCAGGATGTACTCAAAGCGATCCCTGATCGGCGCAAGGCTCTCGCGCAGATGTCCCTCAAAGCCCTCCAGACGCGGCAGCTCGACGTTGGCGCCCGCCAACCCCGCCCCCGCCGGCACCATCAGCAACTCGGGCACGCGCGTCTGGGCAAGGGCCTCCTCCGCGGTGCTTTCTCCCGTCAGCACCTCATACAGCCCCGGAGCATGCGTTCGTTCCAGACCCAGACCGACAGTGGCGTTGGCCTGCGGGTCCACGTCGACCAGCAGCGTCTGAAAGCCGGCCTCGGCGATGCAGGCGGCCACGTTGACCGCTGTCGTTGTCTTGCCAACCCCACCCTTCTGGTTGGCGATCGCGTAGACCGTGCCCATCTCCCGGGGAAGCTAGCAACCAAGCGGGCGCTTGCGAGCGACGCCTGCCCTGCGCGGGTAGCGCGCCGGCGTCTCACGGGCCTTCTCGTACACGTGCAGATGGTGGTTGCGAGCGCCCTTATAAGGCTCTACGTGGCGAATCTCAACCAGTCGCAGACCCAAGGCCTCCCTCGCCACGGCCGACGCGGCCTCCTCCGCGGCATCTCGTCGTCCCCGCCAGTCGACCAGGGTGCCGCCCAACCGCAGCAGCGGGGCTGCGTACTCAAGCACCACCGGTTGGGGTGCCAGCGCGCGGGCCAGGACTACATCGCTACCCCCCACCCCCTCATCCCACTCCTCCGCGCGGGCACACACCACGCGAACATTCTCCACCTCAGCCGCCTCGCAGGCCCGCTGCGCAAACGCGCACTTGCGGGCCTGGCTCTCCAGCAGCACGACCTCACTCCCCGGCAGCGCAACCGCCAGCGCCAGCCCCGGAAACCCTGCCCCTGTACCCATATCTGTGAGCACCTGTGGTCCACCGGCAGACCCTGCCGTGGCCGCCAGCTCCCCGCCGCCCCCATTGATCGCCTCCAACTCCAACGCGACCAGCGAGTCCGCGAGATGAACATCCAGCGCCCGCGCCGGCTCGCGCACGGTAGTCGGCGCCAGCTCATCGTCAGCCAGCTTGCTCAGGACCGCGGCAAATTGGCTTTCCTGGTGCTCATTCAGCGCGTAGCGCTCAACCAGCGCCGCTAGCGCCCGTTTCACGTGAAACCCCCGCTGCGCGCCTCAGCCCCCAAGCGGGGACACAACCAGATACCGCTCGGGCTCCTCACCCTCGCTGTGCGTGCTGACGTCTCCGCGCTCGCGCAGATGCTCATGCACGACACGCCGCTCCGAGGCGGGCATAGGGTCAAGCTCGACATCGCTGCCCAGGCGCAAGGCCTCGTCGGCCGCTTCATCGGCGTCCTCGCGCAACTGTTTCGCGCGACGCTCACGGTAGCCATCAGCGTCGATTACAACGCGTGCTTTGACGGGGCCGCCACGGAAGACGATGCGCTGCGCGAGATGCTGGACGGCATCAATGGTCTGGCCCCGGCGCCCGATGAAGAGCCCCACGTCATCGCCGGCGACGGAGCCGGTGATGACGCCGTCGGTTTCCTCGACATCCACCTCGACGTCAAGCCCCAGGGCATCGACGATCTCTTCCAAGAGCTCCCCGAGCAACTCCAGCGGGTCGCCGGGATCGATCTCTACGCCGCCGTCCTCGGTCGCATCCCCGTTCATCGAGTCATTCTCGCTCATCGCCGCCGCCCCGAGCGCTTCTTCTTCTTACGGGGTGGGGGTGGGGGTGGGGGTGCAGGTGCGGAACCCGTCGAGCCTACGCCGGCCAGCGCCGGTTCCCCCTTCGGGGCCTTGCCCGCACCGTCAGCTTTTCCGTTGGTCGAGCCGCTGCTCTTAGTAGCCACGGCCTCCTTGCCGGCAGGCCGTGGTGGGGGCGCGCCTCGCCTGACGAAGTACTGCTGCCCCATCGTCCAGAGGTTCGTGGTGATCCAGTACACCAGCAGGCCGGCAGGGAAGCTGAAGATGAAGAACACGAACACAAGCGGCAGCGCGAGCATCATGCGGCGCTGGTTCTTGTCGGCGGTCGCGCTCATCATCAGCGTGGAGGCGACCTGCGAGCCGATGTACATCAGCAGCAGCACGGCCAGCACCACGCCCGTGGCCTTGGCGGTGATGTCGGGGATGAAGAGGAACTTGGCGGAGTGCGGGGCCACCTGGTTGCAGGTGATGCTCTGCAACTGCTGGGTGGTGATCTGGCTGTTGCTTACGACGTGGAAGTGTTCGCGCAGAGCCTGTCCGCAGATATTGAGCTTGAGGTCGGTGCGCAGCATGTAGAAGAGCGAGATGAACACCGGCAGCTGCAGCACTAGCGGGAGACAGGAGGCAAAGGGGTTGACCTTGTTCTCGCGGTAGAAATTCATCATCTCCTGCTGCTGGCGCTGCTTGTCGTCCTTGTACTTCTCCTGGAGCGCTTTGATCTCCGGCGCCAGCGCCTGCATGCGCTGCATCGAGCGGAACTGGCTCACGGTGAGCGGCACCATCACCGCCCGCACGACGATCGTCAGCCCAATGATTGCCAGCCCCCAACTGCCACCCACAAAGTGTTCGTGAATGAACACCAGGATCGATTCGAACACCGAGATCAGCGGTGAGAAGGCTTCCTGGATGATGTTGGCTAGGACAGGCATGTAAGAAGGTTTCCGATGCTAGGAGCGGGCCAGCCTCAGCGCCCGACCCCGGCGGGGTGCTCGTGCGAACACGGCTTGTGAGTGTGCGAGCCGGCCTTGAATAACCGCTGGGCCTGCACCGGATCGTACCCGCCGTGGCTCCACGGGTTGCACCTCAGCAAACGCCAGAGCGCCAGCACCACACCGCGCAGTATTCCGTACTCCTCAACAGCATGCAGCGCATAGCGCGAGCAGGTCGGCTCGTACTTGCAGCGTCGCGGCAGCGCGGGCGAGATCAGGCGCTGGTAGAGCAGCACAGGAGCCTTGACCAGCGCGCGGGCTGCGCGGGTGCTCACGCGGGGCTCCGCAGGCCAGACTTCTCAAGCAGCTCGCTGAGCGCAGCATCAACCCCAGCGAGCCCCTCCCGTTCAGCGAGATCCTTGACCTCGGGGCGGGCGACCACAACGAGATCGTGTCCCCCGCTCAGCCCGTCCTGGGCCTGGTCGAAAGCCTCGCGCAGCAAGCGCTTGACGCGATTACGCTCAACGGCCCCGCCCACCTTGCGCGACACCGAAAGCCCCAACCGCGGACGCTGCACGGCGGGGTTGGGGAACGTGTAGAGCACGAGATGGCGGTTGGCAGAAGAGCGTCCCTGGCGATACACACGCTCGAACTCGGCACTGCGGGAGAGACGGCCGCGGCGGTTCGGCTTCATCTCGCCGCCGTCAAACGGACAGGCGCTTGCGGCCCTTGTCGCGCCGGCGCTTGAGAGTGAGCCGCCCTGCGCGAGTGCTCATGCGAGTACGAAACCCGTGTGCACGGGCGCGCTTGCGCTTCTTAGGCTGATAGGTCCGCTTCATCCGAGGGGCCCAGTATACCTGTGTCCCGCGGCCGGGAACGCCGCGCCAATCACGATCGTCCGCGTCGCTGCTTTTTCCCGCCAATTGCGGGCACGCATCACCCCTGCCAAATCCAGCTTTGGGTATATTCGATTGGCCGGGTCCCTGAAGTCCTGAGAGAGGCCCTCAATCAATAGTTGCCTTACTTTCTCCCGGGAGGAGCGGGTCAAACGCTGCCGTGAGCGCTGAGCTGGAGCACATCTGGAGCCGAGTGCAGGCCGAGCTTGCCGAGGCGGTTGACGAATCCACATATCGCCTGTGGCTTGAGCCCCTGCGCGCGCAGGAACTGGCAGATGGACGCCTACTGCTCCAAGCGCCACCACATGCCTGCAGTTGGATCCGAGAGCGCTTTGGGCGTCTACTGCAGACCTGCGCCGCAGCCGTCGTTGGCCCCAGCGTGGTCGTTGACGTCGTGGAGCATTCAAGCCCTGCCTCCGGCAAACAGGCCGGTGCAGGAGCGAGGCAGGCCGAGTCAATACCTCGGCCTCGGCCAGTACACGCCGAGCCAGAGTTGCTCGGCAACCCAAAGCTGACGTTCGATCAGTTCGTGATCGGCGACAGCAACCGCTTGGCTCATGCAGCGGCACTGGCGGTCGCCGAGATGCCCGCCCAGGCTTACAACCCGCTCTTCATCTGCGGACCGCCGGGGGTCGGCAAAACCCATCTGCTGCGCTCGATCGCCACGCTGCTGGCTAGTCACAGCCCCGAGATGATCCTGCGCGTGAGCACCGGAGAGGCCTTTACCAACGAGTTCGTGTCCGCCCTCAGCGACGGGGGCCTTGAGACCTTCAAATCGCGCTTTCGACACGTCGATGTGCTGCTGATCGACGACGTGCAGTTCCTGGAGCGCAAGACGAAGACCGAGGAGGAGTTCTTCCACACCTTCAACTGGCTGCACGAAGTCGGTAGCCAGGTAGTGCTCACCTCAGATCGCCCACCCAAGGATCTGCAGGCGCTAGAGGATCGTCTGCGTGAGCGCTTCGAGGCGGGGCTCGTAGCTGACATTCAGCCACCAGATCTCAACACGAGGCTGGCGATCCTGCGTAAACGCGCACACCACGATGGGATCGAACTGGCAGACGAGCTAGCGCTCAACGTGATCGCCGAACGCGTGACGCTCAATGTGCGAACGCTCGAAGGCGCCTTGATTCGCGTAGTGGCCTATAGCTCGCTGACGGGTCGATCACTCACGGCTGATCTGGCACGTGAGGTTCTGGACGGGCTATACCCCGCCTCGAAGCCCAAGGCCCGCTCCTTGGCTGACATCCAGCTCGCGGCCTGCCGAGAGTTCGGAATCACGCCCGACGAGTTGCTTTCCACCAGTCGAGCGGCCCGCGTGGCATGGCCGCGTCAGGTAGCCATGTACCTGGCAAGAGAGCTGACCTCCGAGTCATTGCCAGCCATAGGACGGCACTTCGGTGGTCGCGACCACACCACGGTTCTGCATGCCTGGAAGCGCACCAACGAGCGTATATCCAACGACGCAGCCAGCAGGGCTGCTGTGCATAAGTTGCTCGGCGCATTGAACAACTGCGAGTCCTGACCGGAACGCCTGAAACACTTCCTCGGTTCAACACCGAGCCCAACCAACAGTCTCAGCACTCCAACCTCAACACCCACCGGCCTATCTCTCCCTCCACAGCCCCTACAACTCTTATTTCTGATCCAGTAGTCCTTACCAAGGTGCTTTTGTGAAGATCTCCTGCTCAACAGCTGAGCTCCTGACCCAGCTGCAGACCGTCACCCGTGTTGCTTCAACCCGTAGCGCAGTACAAGCCCTTTCCGGCGTAAAGCTCGCCGTGAGCCCTGAGGCAACCGAACTCCTAGCCACAGATATGGATGTCGGCCTGCGCGTCCCCCTGCAAACCGAGATCGAGCGCCCCGGAGAGGTTGTTCTCCCGGCAAGGCTGTTGCTGGACGTCGCCCGGGCCCTGCCGGCTGAGCGCGTCAGCTTCGAGTTGCGGGCTAGCGAGCAGGACGTGGAGCTGATCTCAGGCTCCGCGACTTTCCATCTGCGTACGCTGCGTGTGGAGGACTTTCCCGCGCTCCCATCCCCGTCCGATGAGACACGGGTGGTGCTCCCCGCGGAGGCCTTTGTAGAGACGATCGCCCGCGTCGCCCGCTCGGCCTCCAAGGATGAGACGCGGCCGATCCTCACGGGCATCCTGATGACCGCCTCCGAGCGCGAGCTGCGCATGGTGGCCACCGACTCCTACCGGCTGAGCGTCAAGCAGACGACGCTGGAGCAGCCGTTGCAAGGAACGCTTGAGGCCAACGTTCCGGCGCGGGCTCTGCAGGAGTTGGTGCGCATCGCCCAGCAGGCCGAGAGCGAGGATGTCGCCGTGAGCGTGGGCCAGAACCAGGTGGTGTTCGAGCTCGACGGTACGACGCTCTCCTCGCGCCTACTCGACGGCCAGTTCCCGAATTACCGCCAGTTGCTGCCGGAGTCGGTCGAGCACGAGCTGCGCCTGGCGACAGCTGAGCTGACCGAGGTGGTGCGCCGCATCAGTCTGCTGGCGCAGAAGAACACGCCGCTGCGCCTAGGCTTCCGCGAGGGGGAGTTGACAGTCTCCGCTCAGACCCCCGATGTGGGTGAGGCGAGCGAGTCGATCCCGGTGCCCTTCCACGGTGAGCCCTTCGAGATCGGCTTCAACCCCGAGTTCTTCCGTGATGGCCTCGACAGCCTGGAGTCCTCCGAGCTGGTTCTGAAGCTGATCAGCCCGCTGCGCCCCGGCCTGATCGAGTCCCCAGATAGCGGCGACTTCGTCTACCTGATAATGCCCATCCGCCTCAACGTGTGAGAGTTCTCTCCGTCCAGCTGCGCGACTTCCGCACCTATGCGCGCGCGGAGGCGTGCCTGGGCGATGGCCTGACGATTGTGCATGGGCCGAACGGGGCGGGGAAGTCGAATCTGCTGGAGGCTCTGTACTTCGGCTGCACTGGCCACGCGCTGCGCACGCGCAACGAGCGCGAGCTGGTGCGCTTCGGGGAGCGCACGACACGCGTGGTTGTGCACACCGATGACGGCCGCGAAAAGCACGAGCTGAGCGTGGGCTATGGCCTCTTCCCGGACAGCGAGCGCCCCGTCAAGCACATGCGCGCGGACGGCGCCCCCGTGGAGCGCCTGCTGGACGTCGAGGCACGACCGCTGGTGAGCGTGTTTCTCCCGGATCGCCTGGAGTTGATCAAGGGCACGCCGGCTCTGCGCAGAGCCCACCTCGATGCGCTGGTGGCTGGCCTGTGGCCGACGCGCACCGCCACGCGCCGCGCGTACTCCCGCGCCTTGGCGCAGCGCAACGCACTGCTGGCCTCGATCCGCGCAGGCCGCGCTTCGCGTGAGACGCTGCCGAGCTGGGATCGAGAGCTGGCCATCCACGCAATAGCGCTGCGCGAGGACCGTGCTGGGGCCGCTGAGCGCATTGCTGGTCCCTTCGCGGAGCGCACGGGCCAGTTGGGCCTGGAGGGCGGGGCGACGCTCAAGTACCGACCTCGCTCCAGCGCCGCAAGCGCGGACGAGTTCGTGGAGGAGCTGCGTGAGCGCCTAGGCGGTGAGCTCGAACGCGGCTTCAGCACGCACGGCCCCCACCGTGACGAGCTGGTGTTTCTGCGCGAGGGCCGCGAGCTACGCACCTATGGCTCACAGGGAGAGCAACGCCTGGCCCTGTTGGCCCTGCTGCTGGCGGAGCGCTCCGTGCTGGCGGAAGAGCGCAGCCATACGCCGCTGATGCTGCTCGATGATGTCATGAGTGAGCTCGACTCCCAGCGCCGTGAACTGCTCGCCGAGGAGCTTTCAAGCGGGGGGCAGAGCGTGATCGCGACAACGGACCTCGCGCACGTCCCAGCCTCGGGGGATCGGCGCACGACCCGTCTGCGAATCTCCCCAGGCACCGTGTTGCAGGAGGCACTGGCAGCATGAGTCGCAGGGCACCAAGACCCTTCTCCTTTGCTGTTGATGGTTTGACGGCCACGATCGCCCCAAGAACCCCTCTTGCACGGGTTCAGGAGGTGTGGCGGTCAGCCGCCGGTGAGGCTATTGCCCAAGCGGCTCGGCCGACTGCGGAGCGCTCCGGCGTCCTTACGGTCGTCTGTTCCGCCGCGGTGTGGGCACAGGAGCTGACGCTGATGGCGAGCGAGCTGGTTGGGCGCCTCAATGCGGCTCTGGGCGAGGAGCTAGTGCACGAACTGCGCTGCCGAACCGGATGACTCCCGTGGGCCCTATTTTTGGCTTGATTACTGGCGATTCAGGCCCCCGTGTACCCCCGCCTAGGGGGCCGTCTGTGCTATCATTTTGCCTGTCAACGCACCCGCCCCGGACTGCCGCGCTCGCGCCTTGCACCGGGGCGTTCTCACGTCATCGGAGGACCATTGGCCACAGACGACCACAGCCCTGACGGCTCCCTGAGCGCCGACCCCAGCCAGCCTGGTGCACAGGACGGCCGCAAGGACACCACCAAGGGTTCCAAGGACACCAGGGTGGCCGGCACGGCGACTGCCGCCGACGCCACCTACGACGCACAGGACATCACCGTCCTTGAGGGCTTGGAGGCCGTGCGCAAGCGCCCGGGCATGTACATCGGCTCGACGGGTGTCATGGGCCTGCACCACCTGGTGTATGAGGTTGTGGACAACTCTGTGGACGAGGCCCTAGCGGGCTACTGCACGGAAGTGGCAGTCACGATCCACCCCGACAACTCGGTCACGGTTGTGGATGACGGCCGCGGCATCCCTGTGGCGATGCACGAGAAAGAGGGCCGCCCCGCCGTTGAGGTTGTGCTCACCGTCCTGCACAGCGGGGGCAAGTTCGGCGACGGCGGCGGCTACAAGGTCTCCGGTGGCCTGCACGGCGTTGGCGTATCTGTCGTCAACGCTCTGTCCGAACAGTTGCGCGTGGAGATCCGCCGTGATGACTACACGTGGTCGCAGGAGTACTCGCGCGGTGCCCCGCAGGCTCCGCTGGAGCAGGGCGCCAAGCTGTCGCCAAGCGATGGCACGGGCACGAGCGTCACGTTTCTACCCGACGCGGACATCTTCGAGACGCTCGAGTTTGACTTCCACACGCTGGAAGAGCGCCTGCGCGAGACGGCCTTCCTCACGCGCGGCCTGAAGATCTCGATCGTCGATGAGCGCGGCGAGGGTCATGCGGCCAACTTCCAGTACGAGGGCGGCATCGAGGACTTCGTCAGCTACCTGAACGAGAACAAGGACACCGTGCACCGCAAGGTCGTGTTCTTCGCCGGCGAAAGCGAGGAGGGCGCGGCGGAGATCGCGATGCAGTGGAACTCCTCCTATCAGGAGTCGATCCACAGCTTTGCCAACAACATCAACACCCGCGAGGGCGGCTCCCACCTCTCGGGCTTCCGCTCGGCGCTGACGCGCACCTTGAACAAGTACGCGCGCGATCACTCGCTGTTAAAGGAGAAGGAGGACAACCTCACGGGCGAGGATGCGCGCGAGGGTCTGACAGCCGTCATCTCGGTCAAGCTGCGCGACCCCCAGTTCGAGGGTCAGACGAAGACCAAGCTCGGCAACCCCGGCATGGCCGGCTTCGTGGAGTCGATCGTCAACACGGGCCTGGCCGAGTTCCTGGAGGAGAACCCCAGCGAGGCACGCGCGGTGATCATGAAGGCCGTGCAGGCGCAGCGCGCCCGTGAGGCAGCGCGCAAGGCCCGCGATCTGACGCGCCGCAAGTCAGCGCTTGAGAACTCCACCCTGCCCGGCAAGCTGGCCGACTGTTCCGTCAAGGACCCCTCGCTGGCCGAGCTGTTCGTGGTCGAGGGTGACTCCGCGGGAGGTTCGGCCAAGCAGGGCCGCGACCGCAACACGCAGGCAGTGCTGCCGCTGCGCGGCAAGATCCTCAACGTCGAGAAGAGCCGCATCGACAAGGTCCTGCAGAACACCGAGGTGCAGGCACTGATCACGGCGATCGGCACGGGCGTGCGCGATGAGTTCAACATCGAGAACGCCCGCTACCACAAGGTGGTGCTGATGACCGACGCCGACGTTGACGGTGCCCACATCCGCACGCTGGTACTGACGCTGCTGTTCCGCGAGATGGAAGAGCTGATCAAGGCCGGCTACGTCTACATCGCCAAGCCGCCGCTGTACAAGCTCAAGCAGGGTGCGCGTGAGCGCTACATCGAGAAGGACTCCGAGCTCGAGGAGATCCTGCTGTCTGACAAGTGGGAGAAGTTGGAGATCGTCGACCGCCACAACGCCCCCTTCAGGCTGACCGACTCGCGCTGGCAGCGCTTCACGCGATTGTTGAAGCAGTACGAAGGCTGGGCCTCCTCACTGCGCGCCGCGCATGGCCACGAGATGGTGCAGTTCTTGGAGGAGTCATCGTTGCTGGGCGAGCAGGTAATGAGCGCTGAGGCGGCCATCAAGCTGCTCTCACGCGAGGGCGTGGAGGGTGAGACCCACGCGACGGAGTTCGTCGAGCAGGACCCGCTGGAGCTGCGCGTGAAGGCGACGGAGACGCGTACGGGCTTTGCGCGCACCCATCGCATCAAGCGCACGCTGTTCGATTCTCAGGAGTACCGCCAGCTGGCGTCTGTGCACAAACAGCTGATCGAGCTGGCGGGCGCCCCCGCCTTCGAGGTGCGCCTGGGCGACGCGCACGACACGGCCCCTTCCTTTGAGGCGCTGCGCCAGTCTGTGCTGGCCGTCGCGCAGAAGGGCACGAAGCTGCAGCGCTTCAAGGGCCTAGGCGAGATGAACGCCGAGCAGTTGGCGGACACCACGATGGACCCGGCGAGCCGCACCCTCGCGCAGGTCACCCTTGAGGACGCCGCCGCAGCCGATCGCACCTTCTCGATGCTGATGGGCGATCAGGTCGAGCCGCGCAGAGCCTTCATCGAGGACAACGCCCGCGCCGTAGCCAATCTGGACGTGTGAGGAGATAACGCATGGCATCAGCTGACGTCATAGGCGGCGGCAACATCGAACCGCGCGCGCTTGAGGAGGAGATGCGCACCGCATATCTGGACTACGCGATGTCGGTGATCGTGGGCCGCGCCCTGCCCGACGTGCGTGACGGCCTGAAGCCGGTACACCGGCGCGTGCTCTACGCGATGAACGAGCTGGGCCTCGGCCCCACTCGCCCCTACGCCAAGTGCGCCAAGATCGTGGGCGAGGTGATGGGCAACTATCACCCCCACGGCGACTCGGCCATCTACGACACGCTCGTGCGCATGGCCCAGAACTTCTCGATGCGCTACGAGCTCGTGGACGGCCAGGGCAACTTCGGCTCAGTGGACGACGATCCGGCAGCCGCGATGAGGTATTGCGTTGTCGGCGACACGCGTGTGCAGCTGCCCGGCGGCACGGTCCGAATCGAAGACTTGGCAGGGGGTGTCGCTCCCGACAGCGAGAAAGCCGTCGATTTCGAGGTCTTAGACCGCCTCGCGCGACCGGTCCGTGCCTCGCGCATATTCCATTCGGGTGAACACCCCACGCTCAAGGTGCGAACCCGCGAGGGTTATGAACTCTCCGGCACGCACAACCACCCAGTCCTCTGCCTGGTTGACATGGTTGGCGTGCCGCTGCTGCTGTGGAAGCGCCTGGATGAGCTGAAAAGCGGGGACCAGGTTGTGCTGAACCGCACGCCGCGCATGCCCGGACACGAACAGGGAGAGCCCAAACGTTCACTGGCGCTTCTGTTGGGCGCCTTTGTCTCGGAGGGCTGGGCGTCGAGTACCCGCGGCGGCTTTAACAACACCGACAATGATTTCTTCCAGTTGGTGCTCGATGCTTACGACGAGCACGTTGGTGGTGCTCGCTATGTGAGCGAGCGCACCATCGCCTCGGGCAGCCGCCTGTTCGAGCTGGATGTGCAGAACCTGTCGGACTTCCGCAAGAGTCCACTGGCATCTCTGCTTGGCCAGCGCGCGGCCGCCAAGCGTGTGCCGGAGCTCGTTTGGGGGGGATCGCCGGCTTTCAAGCGTACGTTCCTGCAGGCGCTGTTCACAGGAGATGGGTCGTCGTCGCTGCTGCCACGCAAGACGATCCAGATCTCTTACTCCTCATACAGTGAGCAGCTGTGCGCGGACGTTCAGAAGCTGCTGCTGGAGTTCGGGATACTCAGCCGGCGCTGTGGACCTTCGCCTCGCGGCGAGCACAAGACGATCATCACCAACAGACGCGAGGCGCGCCTGTTTGGTGAGCGAATTGGGTTCCTCGGCGCAAAGCAGCAGAAGCTGCTCCGCGATCTGCGGGCGATCCCGGCGCGGAGCAGGGCCATGAGCAGTGATCGCGTTCCGTTTGTCTCGGCTTACATTCGTGGCGAGGCGGGTGGTTCGTGGACCGACCGCGACTGGCTGCGCCGCCACAACGTTGACCGTATCGAGCGTTGGGAGCGTGATCGGACCGCGATCCTCGACCGCATCTCCTCCGCCGAGGTCAAGCGTGTGGTCGAGCCCCTGGTCAGTGGCGATCACTACTACGCGGAGGTCGTGTCAGTCGAGCCGGCGGGAGTCCAGGCCGTCTACTCCCTGCGGGTGGGCACCGAGGACCACTCATTCCTGACCGACGGATTCATCAGCCATAACACCGAGGCGCGCCTGGCGCGCATCGCCACGGAGATGCTGCGCGATCTCGACATGGACACGGTCGACTTCGTGGCGAACTACGACGGCTCGCGCCAGGAACCGCTGGTGCTGCCGGCGCGCTTCCCGAACCTGCTCGTGAACGGCTCCTCGGGGATCGCGGTGGGGATGGCGACGAACATCCCGCCGCACAACCTGCGCGAGACGATCGACGCGACGGTCGCCTACATCGACGACCCCGACATCGACGTCGAGGGCCTGATGAAGCACATCAAGGGCCCGGACTTCCCCACCGGCGGGCATCATCCTCGGCCGCGCGGGCATCAAAGACGCGTACGAGACCGGCCGCGGGCGCGTGCGGGTGCAGGCGCGCGCGCACATCGAGCCGCTCAAGCAGGGCAAGGAGGCGATCGTCGTCACCGAGCTGCCGTTCATGGTCAAGAAGGGCGGCGAGGGCGGCCTGATCCAGAAGATCGCCGACCTCGTGCACGAAAAGAAGATCCCCGAGATCTCCGACCTGCGCGACGAGTCCGACAAGCGCGGGATGCGCCTCGTGATCGAGCTCAAGCGCGACGCGATCCCGAAGGTGGTGCTGAACAAGCTCTACAAGCACACCTCGATGCAGACGACCTTCGGCGTGAACATGGTGGCGCTCGTGGACAACGTGCCGCGCACGCTGAACCTGCGCTCGGTGATCCACAACTACGTGGCCCACCAGCGCGAGGTGATCGTGCGCCGCACCAAGCACGAGCTCTCCGAGAAGGAGGCGCGCGCGCACATCCTCGAGGGCCTGCTGATCGCGCTCGAGAACCTCGACGCGATCATCGAACTGATCCGCGGCTCGCGCGACCGCGACGCCGCGCGCGAGCAGCTCGTGGAGCGCTTCGAGCTGAGCCACATCCAGGCGACCGCGATTCTCGACCTGCGCCTGTCGCAGCTGACGGCGCTCGAGGCCGACGCGATCAAGCAGGAGCACGCCGACGTGACCGAGCGGATCGCGCGAGCTGCGCGCGATCCTCGGCGACGAGAGCCGCGTGCTGGCGGTGATCAAGGAGGAGCTCGCCGAGATCCGCGAGCGCTTCGGCGACGAGCGGCGCACCGAGATCACGCACTCCGAGGACGAGATCGACATCGAGGACCTGATCGCCGACCAGCAGATGGTGATCACGATCACGCACACCGGCTACATCAAGTCGCTGCCGCTGGCCACCTACCGCCAGCAGCACCGCGGCGGGCGCGGCGTGACGGGGATGGACATGAAGGACGGCGACTTCATCGAGCACCTGTTCGTCTGCTCGACGCACGACTACCTGCTGTTCTTCACCAACCGCGGCAAGATCTACCGCTCGAAGGTCTATGAGCTGCCCGAGGCCTCGCGCACCGCCGAAGGGCCGCGCGCTCGTGCAACATCCTGCCGCTGCGCGAGGGCGAGCGCGTGCAGTCGGTGCTCTCGACGCGCGACTTCACCGAGGCGCAAGTACCTCGTCTTCGCCACGCGCAAGGGCATGGTCAAGAAGACCGAGTTCCTCGCCTACAACACGCCGATCAAGGCCGACGGGATCATCGCGATCAAGATCCGCGACGACGACGAGCTCGTCGCGGTGCGGCGCACGTGCGGCGAGGACGAGATCCTGATGGTCTCCCACGCCGGGCAACGCGGTGCGCTTCGCGGAGTCCGACGTGCGCTCGATGGGCCGCGACACCACCGGCGTGCGCGGCATGAACGTCTCGCCGAAGGGCAACGACGTGCTCGCGATGGACGTCGCGCGCGACGACCAGGACCTGCTCGTGGTGACCGAGAACGGCTACGGCAAGCGCACGCGCGTCGCCGAGTACCGCAAGACCAAGCGCGGCGCGATGGGCGTCAAGACGATCACGCTGACCGAGCCGCAAGGGCGGCCTCGCGGGCGCGCTGGTGGTGCGCGAGCACGAGGACCTGCGTGTTCATCTCGCAGCGGCGGCATGGTGCAGCGCACCTCCGTGCGCGGCATCAACCGCTACGGGCGCGCCTCGCAGGGCGTGCGCGTGATGAACCTCAGAGGACGACGATGTCGTCAGCGCGATCGCGCTGGTGGTCGAGGGCGGCGAGGACACCGCGGCGCCGGTGGTCGAGGACGCGAGTCGGAGACGCCGCGGCGAGCAACGGCGCGGTCGCGCCCGACGGCGGAGCAAGAAGGCTGTCGAGGGAAAAGCACCCTTGCCGAACGTCACCTCCATTCGCTACTCTGGCTGAACCAGAGAAAGGAGGTGGTCCAAACGTTGAGTGACAGTTCTTGCGGGACCCTGGAGGTGACCGGCCGCTAGGTCGGAAAGGATCTATTCGATCCGAGGCTGGGACCGCTTAGCGGAATCCAACCCGGGACACCCCGAGACGCTCGCCGGAACTGGTCCCTCCGGCAGCAAAGAGAGCGTCTCGGTCTTTCCAGTCAGAGCAGCAACGCGAGGGGCACCGTCGTGCTCGAGCGGTGCCCCTCGCCGTCTTAAGCGGCGGCGGGCAGATACTGCCGCCACGCCGCGGGGATCGTGGGCGAGGCGACGTGGATGAAGATCTCCGCGCGCGGAGTGCGGGGCGCGCGGCGCGGGTGCATGCCCGCCTGGCGCGGCAGCCGGTCGCCCTTGCGGCGGTTGCAGGGTGCGCAGGAGGCGACGATGTTCTCCCAACTGGAGGAGCCGCCCTTGGAGCGCGGGATCACGTGGTCGACCGTGAGATTGGAGCGCGAGCCGCAGTACTGGCACGTCCAGCCGTCGCGGGCGAACACCGCACGCCGCGTGATCTTGCGCCGGTGCGCGTCGCGCGGGACGTGCACGTAGCTGACGAGGCGGATCACCACGGGGCGCGCCATCGTGGCGTGCTCGGAGTGCAGCTCCCAGCCGCCGCGCTCGACGACCTCGGCCTTCTCCTTGAGCAGCAGCACCGACGGCGCGGCGCACCGTGCAGACGTTGATCGGCTCGAAGGTCGCGTTGAGAACGAGCACCCGGCCACCTTCACGCCCGCGCCGCCGGTGCTCGGAGAGCGGCGCGGACCCCACTGGAGCTGGTGGAACTGGGGCATCCATCGCAGCCGGAGTGTAGCGAGGCGGAAACTCGACTCAAGCCGTGGCGCGACGCCGCGAGGGCGTCCCTCGTGCCGCGGACGCCGGGCCGCGTCAGGCCGCTGGGTAGGAGCCGAGCACGCGCACCTCCTGGCAGAACGCGCGCAGGCCCTCGACCGCGCTCGCCACCGGCTCGCTCGCGCAGGCCGCCCTGCGAGGTCGGCGAAGAACATGTAGTGCCCGAGGCCGCTCGCGCATCGGGCGCGACTCGATCTTCGTGAGGTTGATCTCGCGCCGCGCGAACTCGTCGAGGCAGCGCACGAGCCAGCCGGGGCTGTCGGCGCCGGCGCCCCAGAAGACGAGCGATGTCTTCCACCCGTTGCCCTCTGCGCGATCGCCCGCAGCGGCGGCGCCGGCATGCGCTCGCCGGCCGCGCCAGCCACACGAAGCGCGTGGCGTTGTCGTCGCGGTCCTGCACGTCGTCGCGCAGCACCACCGCGCCGTAGATCTCGGCTGCCAGCGCGGTTCCCGAGCGCTGCGCAGCCACGCGCTCTGCGCCACCGGCGACCATCCGCACCGCCTCGGCCGTCGAGCTGGCGGGCAGCACTTCGGCGTGCGGCGAGCTCGGCCGCGCAGGAAGCGCGTGCACTGGCCGGGGACCTGCGGGTGGGAGAGCACGGTGTCGATCTCGCTCCAGCTCGATCGTCTCGCGCGCGATCAGCGAGTGGCTGACAGCGAGCAGCGCCTCGCCGACGATCTCGAGGCCGCCCCGCTCGTCGGCGAGCAGGTCGAGCGTGACGGTGACCGAGCCGTCGAGCGAGTTCTCGATCGGCACGAGCGCCCACTCGACGGCGCCCTCGCGCACCGCAGTCACCGTCGTCGTAGATGGTCGCCCAGCGCGACCGGCTCGACCGAGTCCGGCGCGGCGCTGGCGAGCAGCGCCTCCTCGCTGAAGGTCCCTGCGGGCCCGAGGTAGCCGACGCGCGGAGCCATCTCAGAGGGCGGATCTCGGCGCAGCGTCGCTCGGCCGGCGGGCGCGGAGAGCGCCAGCTGCACCGCCTCGGCCTCCTCGGGCGAGAGCTCGAGCTCGCTGTGGCCCTGGCGCACCTGCTTGGCGTACACGCGCGCCTGGTCGCGGTGATGGATGCAGGAGAGCACGATCCCCGAGCGGGTGCCGTCGAGCAGCGCGATCGACATCGACTGGCGCCCGGAGAGCTCGTTGTAGGCGTCGTAGCGCACGAGCGAGCGGTGGGAGATGGCGCCCGCAAGCGCCAGCTCGACGGCGCCCAGGCGCTCCTCCAGCCGCTCGGCCGCATCGCCAACGTACTCGCGCAGCGCGCTGAAAGGCCTCCTGCAGCTCGGCGGCGTGGGCGACAGGTCGCGCTCGACCGTTCTCTCCGAGCACGACTCGCTGGGCGGCGCGCAGGCGCCGCAGGCCGATCAGCGCCAAGGCGAGGCAGCCGAGCAATGCCACGACGGCGACCGCCGCGGCCGCGATCGCGACTGATCCCCTGGGTCGTCAGCGAGGTGGCCACGAGACAACTTAGAGGGTGGCGCAGTCGGCCGCAGGCTGCCAAGTCGGGACCACACACGATTCAGGCCGCCGCGGCTATTCAAAGACGACGTCGTAAGTGCCCTTGTTGTTTTCGGTGTTGGTCTCGCCGGGCACGGCCTGGACGTTGACCGTCGACGCTCGAGGCGGCGTTGAGCGCGACGCCTTCGACTGGGATGTCCACCGGCGCACGTGTTGCCAGGTTCGGTCTTGTTGATGACGTGGGAGCCCTTGATCTGCTTGCCGCCGCTGGTGACGGTGACTTCGACCTTGACGTTGGTCTCGGCGATTGGAGCCCCCGTTTTCGACCATCACGGTGAAGGTGGGGTTGGCGCCGCCGCTGACGTGGTTGACGGCGGGCGCGGGCTGCAGCGTGCTGGCGCCGACGCTGACGCCGGTGAGGGAGTGTCCGTGGGTGCCGGGCGCGACTGGCGCCGTTGGCGGTGCGAGCTCGAAGCTTGCCGGTCAGGCGCGCGAGCACGGTTTCCGGTTCCAGCCAGCCGATGTTGGGCAGGAAGTTACTGGTGGATGGCGGTCTGTTCGTGGATGCCCGGCGCGCCGCGAGCGTCTGCTGGATCAGTGGCGCGACGCGCTGGGAGTAGATGACGTCGGAGGCGAGGAAGATCTCCATGTCGCCCGCGACTTCGGTGCTGGCCTGCTTGCTCTGGTCTGCCGAGCGCCGTGCGCACGCTTTTCGGCGACCTTTTCGACGCCTTCGGTGCGCAGGTCGAAGCACGCAGCAGCAGGTTGCGCTGCGCGCCGCCCATCCCCCCGGGCACGCTGAGGCCCTTCGCGCGCGAGGCCTGGCCTTCGGCTTCGCTGGATCAGCGGGTCGATCTGCGTCTCCACCTGCAGGGGCGTCTTGCTGGAGGCGCTAGAGAGCGCCGCGAAGAGCGGATGGGAGACCAGCGCGATCGGATTCGCCCACGAGCTGTGCCGACGCTGTGGTTGTAGTCCTTGAGCGCGCTGTTCCTTGCCGCTCTTCAGGCAGCCGTTGACGATCAGCACGATCACGATCAGCAGCACGACCCCGACGCCGGCGGCGACGCGCCGGCGCACGAGTAGCGTGTGCCGGTCGATCGACCCGCCACCACCGCCGGCCCGCCGCTCGCGGGCGGCGAGGGCTGGGGCGTGGCGGCGCGCCGGCGCGCGCGTGCGGGGCGTCGCAGGCGAAGGCCCGGTCGCTCGTCCTCGTCATCGTCGAAGAACGACAAAAGCATCTCCTTGCAGGGGCGTGGAGGAAGTTCCAGTATGACCGCGGTCACGGTCATGTCGTTGACCCGCTAGGACCGCACGTACCGCTGCCTCCCGTCAAGCTCTGCAATTTCTCGCTCGTTGCGGCTTTTCCTGCCGTCCGGGGCAGGGAGCGGGTGCGAGCACGGCGAAAGGGCTAGACGGTGGACTCGCTCCAGACCCTCGTCCTCCCCGGCGCCGACACGCTGGTGCTCGGGCGCTACCGCCTGCATGAGCGCCTTGGGGCTGGAGGATTCGGGGTCGTCTGGAGCGCCTATGACGAGCAGCTGCACCGCGAAGTGGCGGTCAAGCGCATCTGGCTGCCGGCAGATGGACGCGCGCGGTGCGATGCGCACAGCGAGGAATCCTCGACAAATGCCGCGTCCTGCGCGCCCGCCGAGCGGGCCTCGCGGGAGGCGCAGGCCACCGCGCGTCTCTCCCACCCGGCGATCGTGGCGCTCTACGAAGCGCAGGCGCAGGGCGAAGCGTTCTACCTGATCTCCGAGCTCGTGCAAGGAGACACCTTGGGGGCGGTGCTGGCCGAAGGGAAGCTGTGCGACGAGGAGATGCTGGCCATCGGCGTGGCCCTGGCAGGCGCCTTGGAGCACGCCCACGCCCGCGGGGTCATCCACCGCGACGTCAAGCCGCACAACATCCTCGTGCCGCACGACCCGGGTGAGCGCGCGGTGGGTGTCGCCAAGCTGACGGACTTCGGCGGTGCGCTGCTAGCGGGGGAGGATGGCTTGACGCGCACGGGGGACGTGCTGGGCACGCTCGCCTATATGGCCCCCGAGCAGAGCGAAGGTCGCGAAGCCACCGCGCAGACCGATCTGTACTCGCTGGCGCTCGTGCTGTATGAGGCGCTCGGCGGCGTGAACCCCGTGCGCGGCGCCAATCCGGCGGACACGGCGCGACGGATCGGCGGACGGTTGCCGCCACTGCGGCGCTATCGCCGCGACCTTCCGCGCGAGCTGACGCAGGCCTTGGACGCCGCCCTGGCACCAAACCCCCAGCAGCGCGGCACGCTCGCGGCGTTGCGGGAGTGCTTCGAGGATGTGCTGGAGCGAGGGCTGGAGCACGCGCCCGTGCCCAGGCGCGCCGTCATGGATGCCGAGCCACTTCCGGTCCCGCCAGAGCCGGCAAGGCAAGCCCCAGTTCGATCCCCGTCGATCCAGCTGCCGCGGGCTGTGTGGCTGGCGGCGAGCGCGGGACTGGCTATATGGCAATCGGCGAGTGGACGTCCCGGGGCAGCGGTACTGCTGCTGGCGGCGATGGCGCCGTTGCTGATTCTTCCTCGCACACCGCTGCAGGCGCTCGGCGCCGCGCTGGCCCCGGCGCTCGGCGCGATCGGACTCGCCGGCATATTCCCCGCAATCGCGGGGCAGGCAGCGAGCTGGCGCGGACGCGCGGCCCTGGGTGCCCTGGGCTATTGGTGGCTATGTCTGGCCGAGCCATTTTTGGGCCGGCGCCTGTGGCTTGGGCCCCCAGACGGCGCGGCGCCAGCGTCCTACCCGGGCGGCCCGGCGGCGTGGGAGGGCTCGATTGAGAGCGCGTTCAACCACGTGCTGCTGCCGCTGCTGAGCACAGGCGTGCTGCTGGGCGCCGCGTTGTGGGCCTCCGCTGCGCTGGTGCTGCCGTGGCTGGTGCGCGGCCGCCACGCCGCCCTGGATCTGATCGCGGCCACGATGTGGACGGCGGCGCTGCTGACCGCGGAGCCCCTGTTGGACCACGGTTTGCCGCTCTCGGCCGGGCAGCAGATGCCCCGTGGGGCGCTGCTGGCGGCGATCCTGGCCGGCGCCCTGGCAGTGGCTGCCCGTGCCCTGCGCGGCCCAGTCTGACTAGCATGACCTGCGGGGGCCGGCATTCGTCCGGTCAGGCCGCTTCCATGAACCCTCTGAAGAACCTGGAGACCATTCTCGCCAACCTCGTAGAGGGTACGTTCGGCCGCGTCTTTCGCTCGGAGGTGCGCCCGATGGAGTTGGCGCGCAGGCTGACGCGCGAGATGGATGCGCACCGCACGCAGTCGGTGTCGCGGGTGTACGCGCCGCACGAGTTTGCCGTGTGGCTCTCGCCGGAGGATCGAGGGCTATATGAGGGGGTCGAGCACGACCTAATCGACGAGCTGTGCGCCTACCTCTTGGAGCACGCCCGCCGCGAGAACCTGATGCTGTCCGCGCCTCCGCAGATCGTGTTTCACACCGACGAGCAGCTCGCGCTCGGCGAGTTCGGCATCGAGGCGGCGCCCACCCGCACGGAAGAGCCTGAGCCCGCGGGCGAGCAGCCAGAGCAGCGTGAACAGCCAGAGCAGCGAGAGCAGTCAGTGCGGGAGCCGCAGGCGGCGCAGCAGAAGCAACGCGGCGAGACGATGATCTACAGCAGCTCCCAGCGCATCGGCGGGGCGGTGCAGGAGGCACGCGCCCGCCGCAGTGCCCGCGCGGTGCTAGTGGTCGGAGGCAGGCGTGTGCTGGTGCCTCCTCCCGGTGCGGTGATGGGCCGCAGCCGGGAGTGCGACATCGTGCTGGACGACGCGGGGGTGTCACGACGCCACGCCGAGATACGTCCAACTGAGGAGGACTGGGTATTGGCCGACCTGGGTTCGACCAACGGGGTGCGAATCAACGGCCGCGCGCTGCGTGGCAAGCACGCACTGCAGCTAGGTGACCGCATCGAGCTGGGCAATACCGAGCTGGTGTTCGAACGTCCGATGACCACATTGCAGCCCGTGTCGGTGGCGCTCAAGTTTGGGTTCCTGGCCGTGATGTACCTGTTCCTGGTGTGGGTTGCGCGCAGCGCCCTGCGCGACCTGCGCGGACGCGAAAAGCTGGGCAACTCCGCTCTGAAAGGCGCCGCGAGCCAGGCGTCGTTCAATCCCGAAGCCACGGGCCTGCACTCAGCCTCAACACTCGGTCCGGTGAACATCGCCACGCGCGCACCGCGGCTGGTGGTGGAGCGCGCGCCGGGCCACGACCCGGGGATGATCTACGACCTTGACGGCAACATCGTGCTGGGGCGCGGGGACCAGGCGGAGATCCGCCTGCAGGACCCCTTTGCCTCCTCCAACCATGCGCGCATCTATGAACAGGGTGGAGCGCTGGTGATCGAGGACATGGGCTCGACCAATGGCACCTACCTGAACGAGGAGCTGCTTGAGACCCCCCGCCCGCTGCACCCTGAGGACAGGGTGCGGATCGGCGACAGCGAATTCGCCTTCGAGGTGGACTGAGATGCTGAGGGTCGCGGAGCAGTACTCCGGCAGCGACACGGGCATGCAGCGACGGGCAAACGAGGATTCGCTGCTGGCGCGTTCACCGCTATTTGTGGTGGCGGATGGAATGGGTGGCGCGCAGGCGGGAGAGGTGGCCTCGCGGATCGCGGTGGAGTCCTTCGAGGTTGGGCTGAACGATGCAGGCAACGCGGAGGAGGGCTTGGCGAGCCGCGCGCTGGATGCCAACACACGCATCTACGAGCTCGCACAGAACGATCCGGACCACGCGGGCATGGGCACGACGCTGACGGCGGTGTACGTGGGCGAGCGGGAGGTGGCCATCGCGCATGTGGGCGACAGCCGCGCGTACTGCCTGCGTGATGGAGAACTGCTGCGCCTAACCGACGACCACTCGCTGGTGGACGAGCTGATCCGCCAAGGCCGCTTGACACCAGAGGAAGCGGAGGACCATCCGCAACGCTCGATCATCACCCGTGCGCTGGGGCCGGAGTCGGTGGTCGAGGTCGACACGCGCACCTTTCACGCCCGCGCCGGCGACGTGTATCTGCTGTGCAGCGACGGTCTCACGACGATGCTCAGCGAGGCGAAGCTGGCGCAGGTGCTGCTGGATCATCCGCGTCTGCGCGACGCCGGTGAGGCGCTGATCGCGCAGGCGAACGAGGCGGGGGGCAGGGACAACATCACTGTGATCCTGCTGCGGCTGGAGGAGGTCGGCAGGGATGGCGCCAGCGCAGCGAGCGTCCTCACATCATCCTCCCCAAGCGAGCCCACAAGAGCTTCTGCTGCCACGCCCCGCCGTCCCCGCCGGCCAACTCCGGCGCCTGCTGCCAAGAAGCCCCGTCGGCGCCTGCGCCGCCTAGTGGCACCTTTAGTTCTACTGGTCGTGTTGGGCATCGTGGTTGTTGGCGCATGGGTGGCGTCGCAGTCGGTCTATTTCATCGGCACGAACAGCCGTGGCTTGGTGACGCTCTACCGCGGCGTGCCATACGAACTGCCGGGCGGCCTGAAGCTGTACAGCAGCGACTTCGTCTCAGGGGTGAGCGCGGCAGCGCTGGTGCCAGCACGCAGGCACACGCTGCTGGACCATTCGTTGCGCTCGGAAAACGACGCCAGCGCACTGCTGCGCAGTCTCGAACTCGGGCAGCTGAGCGAAGGATGAACCGCCCGATCGTCCGCCTGTACGTCCTGGTGGTGGTGTTGTTCGCGGTGCTGGTCGGGTTCACCTCGCGCTGGACGATCTTCCAGGCCAGCTCGCTGCGCGACAACGCGCTGAACAAGCGCGGTCTGCTGGAGCAGCAGCGCATCGACCGGGGGCGGATCGTGGCCGCCGACGGCTCGGTGCTGGCGCGCGATGTGCGCACGCGCGAAGGCACCTACACGCGCACATATCCGAGCGGCGAAGAGTTCGCGCACGCGATCGGGTACTCCTACGTGAACCTGGGCCAGGCAGGGCTTGAGCGCTTCCGCAACTCTCCGCTGAGCGGACGCAGCGACAGCGAACTGCAGAGCATCCTCAACCAGCTGCAAGGCAGGCGCAAACAGGGCGATGAAGTCGTGACGACGCTTGTCCCGAACGCGCAGCGGGTGGCGCAGTCGGCTCTGGCGGGACACAAGGGCGCGGTGGTGGCGCTGGAACCGCGCACAGGCGCATTGACAGTGATGGCGTCAAGTCCCGGCTACAACCCCAATGCGCTGCGGAGAAACTCCACCTACGCAAAGCTCGCGAGCGATACGCAGGGAACCCCATTGGTCAACCGCGCGACGCAGTTCGGCTACGCCCCCGGCTCGACCTTCAAGGTGGTGACGGCTACGGCGGCGATCGATAGCGGCCAGTTCACACCTGACTCGACGGTGAGCGGGCGCAACAACGTGGTGGTCTCAGGCGTGCCGTTGCAGAACGACAACGGCGAGAGCTTTGGCCAGCTGACCTTGACGCAGGCGCTGGCGAAGTCGGTGAACACGGTTTGGGCGCAGGTGGCGGAAAAGCTGGGCAAGCCGACGATGGCGCGCTACATGCAGCGCTTCGGCTTCGACCGCAAGCCCAAGCTTGACTATCCCCCAGAGCAGATGTCCTCAAGTGGCGAGTACT
Source organism: uncultured Solirubrobacterales bacterium (assembly GCA_963743165.1). Taxonomy (GTDB): domain Bacteria; phylum Actinomycetota; class Thermoleophilia; order Solirubrobacterales; family Solirubrobacteraceae; genus Palsa-744. The sequence continues at coordinate 395,810 of CAVUOP010000004.1, read as the reverse complement.
ACCACGGCCACTTGATCTCCCCTCTGAGCTCGCGAGTCGACGTGGGGCGCATGGGCATCGGCCAGGACAAGCTGCAGGTGGTGCCCTTGCAGATGGCCGAGGTGGCCGCGGCGGTGGCCAACAAGGGCAGGCTGATGACCCCGCACATGACGGCGCGGATCGTGGACCCTGACGGCAGGACGGTGGAAAGGGTCACTCCGCACGTTCAGTCGGTGGTGATGAGAACCTCAACTGCGGCGGCGGTACGCTCGATGATGGAAGCGGTGGTAAACGAAGGCACAGGTACAACGGCGCAGATCCCGGGGGTGCAGGTGGCGGGCAAGACGGGCACCGCGGAGACGCAGGTGGGCGAGGCACTGAACAACGTGTGGTTCATCGCTTTCGCTCCCGCGGCCAATCCGCGCGTGGCGATCGCGGTGACCCTCGAAAAGGTCCCCGGCCAGGGCGCGACCTTCGCGGCGCCGGTCGCCAAGCAGGTCATGGAGAGTCTCTTAGGGTCCCTGCGGGGCGGGCATGGTTGAGGCGGGCACGGTCATCGACGGCCGCTATGAGGTCCTTTCGCGCATCGGCTCGGGCGGCATGGCGGATGTGTACCTGGCGCAGGATGCGCTGCTGGGCAGGCAGGTTGCGCTGAAGCTGCTGCAGCACCGCTTCGCACAGGACCAGGAGTTCGTCGAGCGCTTCCGCCGCGAGGCATCGAGCGCTGCCGGCCTGTCGCACCCCAATGTGGTCTCGATCTTCGACCGCGGCGAGTGGGATGGCACGTACTACATCGCGATGGAGTACCTGCCGGGGCGCACGCTGAAGGCAATGGTGCGCGAGGACGGCCCGATGGATCCGGCGAGCGCGATCGAGATCGTGATCCAGATCCTGCGCGCCGCCAAGTTCGCACACAAGCGCGGGATTATCCACCGCGACCTGAAGCCCCACAACGTGATCCTCGACGAGGAGGGTCGCGCGAAGGTGACGGATTTCGGGATCGCACGCGCCGGCGCTTCGGACATGACGCTGACGGGCTCGATTATGGGCACGGCGCAGTACCTCTCACCCGAGCAGGCGCAAGGCCAGAGCGTCAGCGAGACCTCCGACCTGTACGCGGTGGGGATCGTGCTGTACGAGCTGCTGACGGGTGCCGTGCCCTTTGATGGGGAGACGGCGGTGACGATCGCGCTGAAGCAGGTCTCCGCCGAGCCGCCGCCCCCGAGCCTGCTGAACCCCGCGGTGAGCCCCGAGCTCGACGCGGTCGTGGCCCGCGCCCTGGCGAAGAGTCCGCTGGAGCGCTTCGCGGACGCGGCGGAGTTCATTGCGGTGCTGGAACAGGCACGCGCACAGATCGGGCCCCCAGCGGGCCCCCCGCCGGTGGTACGCCTCGGCGCGGTGAATGGACCCGCCGCCTTTCCGCCCACGGCGCTCGCCAACGGGCCGATGATGGTGCCGACAGGCGCTCCGGCGGCGCTGCTGCTGGCGGCCAGCGAGGAGGACGAGGAGACAGGCGGGGAGAGCTGGTGGCATCGCTATCGCTGGTGGGTATTAGGCACAGTGGCCCTGCTGGCGATCGTCGGGGCGGCGCTGGCGCTGGCGTTGACGGCAAACAACAAGGTGAGCGTGCCGGCGCTCACGGGCCTGACGCAGACACAGGCGGTAGCGCGGCTGTCCCATGCGGGCCTCACGGCGAGCCCCAGCCAGGCGGCCTCGGCGACGGTGGCCAGCGGCACGGTGATCAGCCAGAGCCCCAAAGCGAACAGCGACGTGAAGAAAGGCACCCGCGTGAGCATCGTGGTCTCAAGCGGTCCCGGCAGCCTCGCGTTGCCCAACGTCGTGGGCCAGACGGGCGCGCAGGCCACGGCCGCACTGCAGGCGGCGGGCCTGAAACCCACGACCCAGAGCCAGGCGAGCACAAAGGTGAAGCAGGGCCTCGTGATTTCCACAAACCCCTCGGCGGGCACGGAGCTGCAGGAGGGTAGTCCGGTGACGGTGCTCGTCTCAAGCGGCCCTGAGCAGGTGGCGGTCCCGGAAGTGACGGGCTCAAGTGAAGCCGAAGCGAAAGCGACGCTGCAGGCGGCGGGCCTGAAGCTCGGCACGGTCACCAAGCAGTCCTCAAACGAACAGGCACCTGGCACGGTCCTCTCACAATCGCCGGTGTCCGGCACGCTGCTGGCGGCGGGCCAGGCGGTGAACTTGACGGTGGCGCAGGCGCCCAAGGAAGTGGCGGTGCCGGAAGTGGTCGGCCAGAACGAGACGCAGGCCGCCGCTGCCCTGGGCCGCGCTGGCTTTAACCCGAAATCGGTGTCGCGCACCGTGACCGACCCCAACCAGGTCGGCGTTGTGCTCAAGCAGAGCCCGGCGAGCGGCAATATGGCGCCAAGGGGCGCGACGGTGACGATTGCGGTGGGTGAACTGGCGCAGACGGGTACGGCGACGGGCACGACCCCTACAACGACGACCCCCCCGGCTACAACCACCACCACGACAACGCCCGTGGCCAGCAACGCGCCCGCGGCACCGGTGCCATAGGACGCGAGGCCGTAAGCTGCGCGCCGATGCCGTCCACCTCCAGCCCAAGTCCCAGCTCGCAATCCCTGAAGGTGGTCGTGTTGGCGGGAGGCCGCAGCTCAGAGCACGATGTCTCGCTGGCATCGGCTCAGGCGGTGCGGGAAGGCCTGCAAGCAGGTGGCCATGAGGTGCTGTGGGTTGAGATCGACCGTACCGGTGCATGGTGGTGGCAAGGGGAGCGTCTGACAGTGGTCCCTGGCGCGGGACTGCTGGAGGCGGATGTGGTGTTCCCGGTCCTGCACGGCCCCTTCGGCGAGGACGGGGTGACACAGGGCCTGCTGGAGACGCTGGACGTGCCTTATGTGGGCGCGGGCGTGGCGGCGTCGGCGGTGTGCATGGACAAGGTGCTGTTCAAGGGCCTGATGGCAAGCGCCGGCGTGCCGCAGGTGCCCTACCTGGGCGTGCATGACAGTGACTGGCGCCAGTCGCCCACGGAGGTGCTGGCGGAGCTTGAGAAGCTGGGCCTGCCGGTATTCGTGAAGCCGGCCCACCTGGGCTCCTCGGTGGGCATCGTGAAGGTGAGTGAGCCCGATGGCATGGGCCGCGCACTACAGGAGGCACTGGCGCACGACGAGTTGGCGATCGTGGAGGCGATGGCAAGCGGGTTGGAGATCGAGTGCGGGGTTCTGGGGCAGAGCCAGGCCGATGACTCGGCGGCTGGCGCAGCGGCGCTGGCCAGCGAGCCGGGTGAGATCGTGCTGCCGGGCGGCAGCGAATGGTACGACTTCGAGGCGAAGTACACGCAGGGCGGCATGGAGCTGGTGGTGCCAGCGCGCATCTCCGCAAGCGCCCGGGAGCGTGTAAGGAAATTGGCGGTCGAAACTTTTGTGCACGCCGGCTGCCAGGGGCTGGCGCGGGTCGACTTCTTCGTGAACGGCGAGGAGGTATTGGTGAATGAGCTGAACACCATGCCGGGATTCACCCCGACGAGCGTGTACGCAAAGCTGCTCGATGCCTCTGGTGTCAGCTACCCCGAGCTGGTCGAACGCCTGTGCCGGCTGGGCCTGGAGCGCCACGCGGCACGCCGTATTTACAGTTACTAGCTCAGCGGAACAGCGTTACCTCGGCGATCGACGCCAGTTCCTTGCCGGGAGGCAAGGTGGTGAGCCAGACGAGGTAGTAGCGAAAGCGATGCCCTGAGGTGTCGATCGGGATACGTTCGCGGCTATGCACCGAGGTATCGGACCCAAAAGGCCCCTGCCACCCCCGCGCGCTGAGTGGGGTGGCGTCACCGTAGGGCAGCGAGGCGTCGAAGTCATTGGAGGCAAATATCTGCACCCCAAACCCCGGCGTCGGCGTCTGCAGCTCGATTTGCCTGGCAACGACCCCCGGCGCGGCATCGAGATACACCCCCACGCCGGTGCCGCCGGCCTTCTTGAGCGTGTCTTCGTAGTAGTGCGCGGTGCTCCAGGTGGTGTTGGGATCGGAGTCCACGGCGTTGTCGACCTGCCCGCTGTTTTCGGGCCCGGTGCCAAAGGGGTTGTAGTCGTGAGCCGCATTCTGGGCGAGTGACACGGGCACAAAGCCGGGCTTGGTACTGACCCCTGAGACAACGCCGGTACCGCTGTGCGTATGCCCAGCGGCGGCGATCAACACCAGCGCGACGATCACCGCAAGCAGCGCGAAAGAGGCCAGCCAGCGCGCGCGGTGGCGCATATTCCAAGGCAGTCGCCGGCGCGCACGCAGCGGCAGCGAACGCAGCACCGAGGTGACCTCGCCAGTAGCCTGCCCGGTGCGCGCGGCCTCGATCGCCAGCGCCTCCTCGAGATCGACGAGCAGCGCGGGAATGTCGGGATAGCGCCGCGCGAGGTCGTGCGCGGTAGCTCGATCGACAACGGCAGCAGTGGCAGCGGAGACTTCCGGGCGCAGGCGCTGCACGTCGGGCACGTCCTCACGCACATGGCGCATCGCCACAGCCACCGGCGTGTCGCCGGTAAAGGGCACCTCGCCGGTCAAGAGCTCATACAGCACGATCCCGAGCGAATAAATGTCGGACTGCCCTGTGACGGGCTGCCCGAGCGCCTGCTCAGGTGACACATAATCGGTGGTGCCGAGCACGCGCCCATCCATCGTGAGCCCCTGCTGAGAGAGCTGCCGGGCGATACCGAAGTCGGTGATCTTGGCGCGACCCTCAGCCGTGAGGAGCACGTTATGCGGCTTAACGTCGCGGTGCACGATGTGGCGCTCATGCGCGGCGCCGAGCCCGCGCGCGATCTCGATGGCGTAGGCGAGCGCCTGCGTGATCTCAAGCGGCCCCTCGCGCACGAGCGCCTTAAGTGTCTCGCCATCGACGTACTCAAAGACGATGTAAGGAGTCGCACCCTGCCCGTCGCCATCCGCCCCCTCCTCTTCCCCAAGCTCCTCGCCGGCGTCGATGACGGTGACGATGTGCGGATGGTTGAGCTGCGCGACCGCCTTGGCCTCGCGCCTGAAGCGCTCCAGCTGATCGGCATCGGAGGCGATATGGCGGTGCATGAGCTTGATCGCCACAGGCCGTTCAAGCACGGTGTCAAAAGCGAGATAGACAGTGGACATGCCCCCGGCGCCGATGCGGGAGTCGAGGCGGTAGCGTCCGCCGAGGAGAGTGCCGAGTAGGGCGTTGCTCACACTGATACGTCAGCTTAGAAGCGCAGGTGGCCGGTCCTTTTTAGGAAAAGGCTCCGGGGCGGAGCCCCTCCGCCGTGTGGGCCGCGTACCGCGCTTGCTAGCGCGCCCGCCGAGCACAACTGCCGCGAGGCCAGCGCGGTAGAGCGCGAAGGGCAACAGCGGCCGTGCGCGGCGGATAGGGGCGACGAGCGGAGCGCAAACGAGCGTGGAGACGAATGCCGCGCCAGCGCCAGCGGCAAGCGGTCGTGCGAGACCGGGTGGCACACCATCGGTGAGCATGCGGCGCCCTTTCAGCAGCGTGGCCCCAAGGATCGGCGGCAGCGCGACCTGCCAGGAGAGGGTCTGGGCGTCCTGACGGCGCAGGCCGCGGGCACGCGCGGCGGTGAGCGTGGCGCCGTTGCGCGAGACGCCGGGGACGAGCGCGAGCGCCTGCGCGAGCCCGAGCGCGAGCCCGTCACGGGCGTCGGTATCGGCGAGCCGCCGCCGCTGCGAGCCGCGCAGCTCCGCGAGCGCCATGGCGAGGCCGCCCGCGAGCAGGTTGAGGGCGATCGTGCGCGTCCCGCTGAGGCGCTGCTCGATTGGGCGCTCAAGCGCGAAGCCCACAGCGGTGGGCGGAGCAAGCGAGAGTGCCAGCAGGCCAGGCCGGCGCAGACCGTCGAGCAACTCGCGGCGCAGGATCAGGATCAGTCCGAGGGCAGCGCCGTAGTGCAGCGCGATCTCGAAGGTCTTGGCCTGCTCGGGCTCAAGCTCGGCGGCGGACCATCCCAGGAGCTGGGGCAGCAGCACGGTATGAGCGGAGGAGGAGACGGGCAGCAGCTCGGTCGGCCCGTGCAGGAGCCCGAGCAGTACGGCGTGCCGCAGCGGCATCGCCGACATGGGCTCAGCCGGCTTCGGCTGTGGCCTTGCGCGCGGCACGGCGCCGGATGACGAAGTAGCCAACGCCGGCGACGATGCAGGCGAGCAGGGCGTAGTCGAAGTACTCAAAGCCCTTGCGCACGCTTTCCCAGTCGCTGCCAAGGGCCTTGCCAGCGAAGGCGAGCGCGACCACCCAGGGAATCGAGCCGATCGTGGTCAGCAGCGTGAAGCGCCCGAGCGGCATGCGCGCCATGCCCGCGGGCAGCGAGACGAAGGCGCGCACGAGCGGCACCATGCGCCCGAACAGCACGGCGGGGTCGCCGTAGCGCTGGAACCAGCGGTCGGCGCGCTCGATCTGTGCCGGTCCCATGTGCACCAGATGGCCGTGGCGTTCGAACAGCTCCAGGCGCCCGCCGCGCCCGACGCCGTAGGCGATCCACGATCCGACAAGCGTGCCGAGCAGGCCAGCGACGATCACGCCGGTCATGCTCAGGTGGTGGTGCGCGCCGCTTGAGCCGGGGTCGGCGACGGCGAAGCCGGCGAACAGCATGACGACCTCGGAAGGGATCGGAATACAAGCCGAACCGAGCGCCATCAACACGAAGATCGCGGGCAGCCCGGCATCGCGCACGAAGTGCCAGGTGCCGTTGACGATCGATTCGGTGATGGAGGCGAGGACGAGGATGGTTGGGCCAAGATACCGTCCCGGGGCATGCGTGTATGGATAGACCTGACCAACAGCCCGCACGTGCTGGTGATGCGCCCGGTGATAAAGGCGCTGCAGGACGACGGCCACGACGTGCAGGTGACGGCGCGCGACTTCGCGCAGACGTTGGGTCTGCTGGAGCGCTTGCGGATTCCCCACACCACGATCGGCCACCACCGCGGCGAGCGTTTAGGGGCCAAGGCAGTGGGTTTGGCCGCCCGCTCTGCAGCGCTCACGCGCTGGGCGGCACGCCGCCGTTTCGATGTGGCCTTGGGCCATGGCTCCAACGACATCACCGTTGCGGCGTTCGTCCTGCGCATCCCCAGTTCGACGATGTTCGACTACGAGTGGGCGACGGTGCAGCACAACGTCAACTGCCGGCTGGCCAAGGCGGTGGTGGTGCCCGACGCAATCCCCCCCCAGCGCTTGGAGCGCTACGGCGCAAAGGGCAAAGTGCGCGCCTACGAGGGCCTGAAGGAGGAGTATTACCTGGCCGATTTCGAGCCTGAGCAGGTAGTGGTCTCGGAACTGGAGCTCGATCCACAAAGGCCGATCGTGGTAGTGCGCACACCGCCGGAGGTGTCTCTCTATCACCGCTTCGAGAACGATCTGTTCGCGCGCGTGCTGGAGCGTCTGCGCGCTGCCGCGGAGAATGAAGGCGTGCAGCCGGTGCTGCTGCCGCGCACACAGCAGCAGCGCGCCGAGCTCTCAGGCGTGCGCGGCTTCAAGGTGCCCCAGCAGGCGATCGATGCGCAGTCGCTGATCGCACACGCGGACCTGGTGATCTCCGCGGGCGGCACGATGAATCGCGAGGCGGTGGCGCTGGGCACGCCGGTTTACACCACCTTTGAGGGGCGTGCGGGCGCGGTGGACGAACGCCTGATCGCCGAGCAGCGGATGCGTCGCCTGGAGGACCCGGCGCAGTTGGACCTCAGCAAGCGTCCCCCCGCCGAGCGCGCGGCGAGCGGGCCGCGAATCAAACGCGACCCGCGCATCCTGGTCGATCTCTTGCTTTCACCCGTACAATTCCCCTGATGCGCCGCAGGATCCGTTCCGTGGCCCTCCCCCTCTTGCACCGCCACGCGCTCCCCCAGCTGGCTGTGGACGGGGTGCTGGTCGCGCTCGCCTACTGGCTGGCCTTCCAGCTGCGCTTCGACAATGGCCCACACGGGCCGTATCTGCACCTGCGCGAACGGACTATCTGGTGGGTGATGGGTGGCGGAGTGGTGGTGCTTACGCTGTCACGCAGCTACCAGCGCAGCTGGAGCTATTCGGGGCAGCGGGACTACTGGGCGATCCTGCGCGGCGTGGCCGCGATCACGATCCTGACGGTGGTGGCGGTGGCGGTGATCCGTCCCGTGCAGATTCCCTCACATCACCGCACGGTGGCGGTGGGACTGCCCAATGGTGTGGTGGCAATGTTCTTCCTGTTGGCCCTGGTTTTTCTTGTAGGCGTGCGGGTGATCGCGCGCTCGATCCACGAGGGTCGCCCGCTGGCTGCTTTCCGCGGCGTGCGCGAGGGCGAACGCGGGGTGCTGATCGTGGGCGCGGGCGACGGCGGGCGGCTGGTGCTGCGGGAGATCCTGCGCAACCGCGAGCTGCGGCTGGCGCCGGTGGGCTTTCTGGATGACGATCCGCGCAAGCAGGGACTGCGGATCGACGGGGTGAGCGTGCGCGGGGATACGCAGCGCGACCTGCCGCGCATCCTGGAGGACGCCGAGCCCGATGAGGTGATCATCGCGATCCCCTCCGCGCCGGGGTCGATGCGCGCGCGGGTGGTGCGTGAGTGCCGTAGCCGGGGCATTCCCGTGCGCACGCTGCCGACGGTGTTTGAGTTGTTGCAGAACGGCGGGCTGGATGGGGGCTCGCACGCTCTGACCAAGCAGGTACGCGAGGTGCAGGTGGAGGACGTGCTGGGCCGCGAGCCGGTGCAGATGGAGCTCGACAGCGTAGGCGCCTACCTGAAGGGCGCGACGGTGCTGGTGACCGGCGCGGGCGGCTCGATCGGCGGCGAGCTATGCCGTCAGATCGCGCGCGTGGTGGGTGGGCGGGATGGCGGTCGATTGGTGTTGCTGGACCATGCGGAGGACAACCTGTTTGAAATCCAGCGCGAGCTGCTGGACGAGCGTCACGTGCAACCAGATGTGCTGCGGGCAGTGCTGGCGGACTGCAAGGAGGGCGAGCGCATGCGCGAGGTGTTCGCCGAGCACACCCCGGCGGTGGTGTTCCATGCGGCCGCCTACAAGCACGTGGGGCTGATGGAGGCCAATCCGGTTGAGGCGGTGCGCAACAACGCGATCGCCACGCGCGTCGTGGCCCACGTCGCGGGCGAGAGCGCTGTGGAGCGCTTCGTGCTGGTCTCAACCGACAAGGCGGTGGCGCCGGCGACGGTGATGGGGGCATCGAAGGCGCTGGCGGAGTTCGCGCTGGAGGCCGCGACGGCACGCTTTCCGGGCACGCTCTACGCGGCGGTGCGCTTCGGCAACGTGCTGGGCAGCTCAGGCAGCGTGGTGCCGATCTTCCGCCGCCAGATCGCGCGCGGTGGTCCGGTGACGGTGACCGACGAGCGTATGACGCGCTACTTCATGACGATCCCCGAGGCGGTGCAGCTGATCATCCGCGCGGGCTCGCTCGTCAACGGTGAGAGCCCCACCCGCCTTGCGGGCTCGGAGGTGTTCGTACTGGATATGGGTGAGCCGGTGCGCATTGTCGATCTCGCGCGCGCGATGATCGAGCTCTCGGGCCTTGAGCCGGGCCGGGACATCGACATCGAGCTGGTGGGGCGGCGTACGGGGGAGAAGCTGCACGAGGAGCTCTTCAACAGCTACGAGCGCTGCTGCGCGACGGCGGCCGAGAAGATCCTTTTGGCCGAGCGTCAGCCGTTGGAGGTCGCCACAGTGGAGGCGATGTTCGAGGAGATCAACCTGCTGGTGCTGGAAGGCGACGCGGCTGGCCTGGCGGCGAAGGTGAGCGAGCTGTCGGCCGTGCGCGAGGTGCCGCGGGAGGGACTGGCGGGCGAGCGAGTAGGGGGGCGGGTGGGGTCGCAGTCCGATCAGCGGCCCAGCGGTGGCGCCAGTGCGCCTGCGCCCCTCATACACTCACAGAGCTCATGACGGCCCTGCTGCTGGCGCTCTCCCTATCCAATTCCTTCACGAAGGTCGGTGCGATCGTGGCCTTCGCCGCGATCGTGGGCATCGCGTTGCTCGCGATGCTGTTCTTCGCGCAGGCGCGCGAGTTGAAACGGCTGCGCGAATGGAGCGAGGAGGAGCCGCAGCGCATGGCCGAGCTCGAGCAGCGTCTCTCCTCCGCGCTGGCCCTGCGGATTCAGCGGGCCACGGCACAGGTCGCTCGCCCAGTGGCGGTCAAAGCAGGGAGTGCCGCGGCACCCGCGACGCAGGTGGCGCAGGCTGAGCCCGAGGCGGCAGTGCAGGCGCCCGGATCCGAAGAGGTGCCCGCGGCAAAGCGTGCACCGGTGATCAAGCTGTTGCCGGCGGCGCCCGCGATCATCGCCGGCAACGCGGTCGCTGCCGGTACTGCGGAGGCAGCGGTGAAGCCGGAGAGCCCGGCTGCTGTGCCGGTCCCTGACGCAGCACCCCCGATGAATATCCCCGCTGACGCCGAGCCGATGGTGACGGCCTCTTCCTCCAGCGAGCCCGCTGCCCAGGAGGATGAGTCACGCCGCGATGTCGGCGAGGAGATTCCGGCGCTGGCGGCTGTGGCGGCGTCGTCGTCGTTGACGGCTTCCGCGTCGCCTGCCGCGCCAGAGGCACCCGCCGCGCGCACGGCGGTACCGGCCCCGCGTGCCCCCAGCCCGCCGCCGCCCTCCTCCAGGTCAGGCGCACGACCGCGTGGATCTGCGCCCGCTTCACCCGAAGCACCCGAGCGCCCAGGGCGTATCACGGGCCGCCCCACCACTGGGGCGCCGCCGCGTCGCGGCACTCCGCCGTTGTCGAACGGCCGCTCGCAGCCCCCGCGTCGCCCGGTGAAGCGTCGTGGTGGCCCGCCGCCTGGCCCGCCCTTCCTGCGCGAAGAGCGCTCACCCGCGCGGGGACGACTGCTGATCGCAGGCGGCGTGATCGTGGTGGTGGTGCTGTTGATCGTGCTGCTCACCTCTGGCGGCGGCAGCTCCAACAAGAGCGCGTCGAGCACCGGCACATCCCCCTCGACATTGTCTTCCTCCAGCGGCGAAACGACGCACACGACGACGGCGCACCACAGCAGCGAAAGCTCGCTGCCGGCCAGTAACCCCTCGGAAACACACGTGGTGGTGCTGAATGGCACCGAAACGGGAGGTCTCGCGCACCGTCTGTCAGGCAATCTCCAGCAGAGCGGCTACACGCTCGCCACAGCGCTCAACGGGCACCCCGCCGGACGCTCCACGACAGTCGTGGAGTACGCGCCCGGCCACCGCGCCGACGCCCGCCATGTGGCGCAGACGCTGGGTGTTTCGCAGACCCAGCCGCTTGAGTCCTCGATCGCCGCGATGGATGGCGGCTCGGCGACGGTGGTGGTAGTAGCCGGCGCGGATCTGGCGGCAGCCGGCAGCACGGGAGCCGGCAGCGGAGAAACCCCGGCGGGCACGAGCGGAGCGGCTGGTGGCACAGGTGAAGCAGCGGGTGGCACGGGCGAAGCAACTGGCGGCACAGGCGAAGCGGCCAGTGGCACGGGCCAGTGATCCTCCCATAACGACCTTCCTGGACATTCCGGAGCGCTCGGTCAAGCCGCGCGAGCGAGGGCTGACCCATGTGATCGATCGGGGTCTATCGGTCGCCGCGGTGGATGGTCTGATGGAGACCGCTGGCGACAGCGTGGACATCGTCAAGCTGGGCTGGGGCACGGCGGTGGTGACCGGAAACCTGAAGCCCAAGCTCGAGCGCTACGCCGCGCATGGCGTGCCGGTGGTCCTCGGCGGCACGCTGACCGAGGTAGCGATCCGCCAGGGCAAGGTCGATGGTCTGGTGCGCTGGCTGCACGAGCTGGGCTTACGTCACGTGGAGGTCTCCGACGGCACGATCGAGCTGGAGGCGGACGTTAAGCGCGAGCTGATCGCGCGCCTGGCGGAGGAATTCACGGTGCTCGCCGAGGTGGGCAGCAAGGACGCGCAGGCGATCATGGCGCCATACGTGTGGATCGAACGGATCAAGGCAGACCTGGAGGCAGGAGCCTGGAAGGTGATCGCCGAGGCGCGCGAGTCGGGCACGGCGGGCATCTTCCGCGCCGACGGCGAGGTGCGCAGCGGCCTGATCGATGAGATCGCGCACGCGATCGACAGCGAGCGGATGATCTTCGAGTCCCCCCGCCGCGACCAGCAGGCGTGGCTGCTGTCGTTCTTCGGCTCGAACTGCAACCTCGGCAACATCGCGCCGGACGAAGTGCTCTCGCTTGAGACCCTGCGCCTGGGTCTGCGCTCGGAGACGGTTGAGCGCTTCGCGCGGGATGGCCGGGATTGAGCGACACCGGCGTCAGTCAGCTCGCCAGGGCTGTCTTCGCCGCGCTGGTGCTGGCCTGCTTCGCGGCGTTTGCGATCACGCAGCACCTCAAGCACACGCCGACGGTGGTGCAGAACTTCAAGATGACCGGCCATTTCGCGCCACGCACACGCGGCCGCCATGCGCTTGAGCACCTGTCCTTCCGCATCGCTCACGGCGATCAGGTGACGGTCGCGATCGAAGACGCCAGTGGCAATATCGTGGCCACGCTGCTGCGCGAACGTCCGCTGGTGCGTTACACGCAGCTGTCGCTGGTGTGGGACGGGCGCCGCAGCCCCACCAGCCCACCAACCGGCGCCGGCACGCCGCGCGACCCGCTCGTGCCCAGGGACCACGGCCACCTGGCGAGCGTCGGGGAATACCGTGTGCGCGTGAGTCTGCGCGAACAGCACCGCACGGTGCAGTCGCCGAGGAGCTTCCAGCTGCAATGAGCACGAGCGAGAAGCTGGCCATCGCCACCTTGCTGGCAGCCGTGATCGTGGTGGCGCTGGCGCTGTTGATGCGTGCTCGCCCGCGGGCGTTCCCGCTGCTGGCGATCGCCGCGCTGCCCTTCCGTCTGCCGATCTCCGCCGACGGGCGCACGGTAAACCTGCTGATCCCGCTGTATCTGGTGGTGGCCGCGGGGGTGCTGGCGTATCTGCTGGGCCTGTTCGCACGCGGCGGCACTGAGGGCGAGCAGCCGCAAGGCCTGCCCGGACCGCGCGACTGGGCGGGCAAGCCGATCCTGCTCGATTGGCTGCTGCTGGCCACGGTGGTGCTGTATGCGCTGCAGGCCGCCTACTCCAGCGACGTGACGAAGGCGCTAGAGAACCTGGCGTTCTTCTACATCCCCTTCGGTCTGCTGTACATGCTGCTGCGCCAGACGCAGTGGACACGGGAGCTGCTGTTGCAGTGCCTGGGTGTGGCCGTGGCCGAGGCGGTGGTGTTCGCCGGCATCGGCTTCGTCGAGTACGCGCGCAAGGATCTGCTGCTCAACCCCAAGGTGGTGGCCGCGAACGAGTACGACAACTACTTCCGCGTGAACTCGCTGTTCTTCGATCCGAGCATCTACGGCCGCTTCCTGGCGCTGGTGATGCTGGCGGTGACGACTGTGGTGCTTTGGGCCAGAACTCGCCGCGAGGTATGGGTGGGCGCGGCCGTGCTGGCGTGGCTCTTGGCCGGCCTGGTGACGAGCTTCTCGCAGTCGAGCATCGCGGCGCTGCTGCTCGGGCTGGCGGTGCTGGCGGCGTGGCGCTGGGATGTGCGCTCCACCATCTATGTGGCGCTCGCGGCGGTGGCGCTCGCGGCGGTGGTGGCGGTGGCGGCGCCGCCAAGTCTGCACATCGGCCTGCGGGGGGCAGGTAGCTCGGCGAACAACGCGACGAGCGGCCGCGCCAAGCTGGTCTCCGGCGGACTGTCGCTGTTCGCGGAGCGGCCCCTGGGGGGCTATGGATCGGGTTCCTTCGCGCACGAGTACGAGCTGCACAAAAAGGCATCGGCGCTGAACGCGACCTCGGCCTCGCACACGATCCCGATCACGGTCGCGGCTGAGCAGGGGATCGTGGGCCTGGCGCTGTATGTGGCGCTGCTGGTGGTTGCCTTCATGGTGTTGTTCTCCGGCGCGGGCCGCTCGCCGCCAAGGATCGCGTTGGCAGCGTGCTTCGCGGCGCTGGTGCTGCACACGTGGACGTATGCGGACTTCCTGGAGGACCCATTGACGTGGACGCTGCTGGGCATCGGTGTGGCGCTCGCGCTGGCGGCGTCGAGCGAGCTGACGGACACGGCGAGCGGTGAGCCTTCGCGGCCCGCCCGCCGCGAGCGTCTTGCCGCGTCCGGCTCACGTGCCGCCAGCGGCGAGCAACCCGCGCCCACAGGCTGAGCCCGTGCTGGCCTACCTGAAGCGGCTGCTACGCACCGGGGCCGCCTACCAGGCGGCAGACATCGTTGCCAAGGCGATTGCGGTGTTCACGCTGCCGCTCTACACACGCCACGTTTCAAGCGCTGAATATGGCGCATACAACTCCCTGCTGACGGCAGTGATCCTGGCGAGCATCTTCCTGCGCGTGGGCCTCGGCGAGGCGTTCGTGCGCTTCTACTTCGAGGACGAAGACGCCGCGCGGAGGGACCGCATCGCGCGCACGGCGACGGCGACGGTGGCGTGGACCACGACCCTGGCGGCGCTGCTGGCGGTGGCCTTCGCCGGCCCGTTGTCGCGGCTGCTGCTGGGCTCGACGAACGTCGAACTGCTCGACTGCGCCGTCGTAGGGCTGTGGGCTTTCACGAACCTGGAGATGGCCTACGCGCAGCTGCGCGTCGATGAACGCGTGAAGATCTACGTGCGCGCCGCAGGCGCCAACGTGGCGATGACCGTGACCTTCACGATCGTGCTGGTGGTGTTCGCGGGCGAGGGCGCGCGCGGTCTGCTGCTCGGCAACTTCGGCGCCAGCGCCGTGGTGGTGCTGGGCCTGTGGTGGGTGCTACGCGCGCGCTTCTCGCTGCGTGTCAAGCGCGCAGACCTGCGCGCGATGCTCGGCTTTGGACTGCCGACGATCCCCGCGGACGCGAGCGTGTATGGGCTGCAGGTGGTGGACCGCCTGTACCTGTACCGCGGCTACTCCCACTCCGCCGCTGGGCAGTACTCAGTGGCGCTGCAGCTGGCGACGGTCGTGTTCGTGTTCGTGCGCGGCTTCCAGTACGCGTGGCCGCCGCTGGCGTACTCGGTGAAGAGCGATCGCATGGCCGCGAGGCTGTACTCGCTGGTGACGACCTTCTTTGTGCTGGCCACCGGCACGGTCGTCTGCGCGGTGGCGCTGCTGGGACGCTGGCTCGTGCGTCTGCTGGCGGCGCCGGAATACTTCGGCGCCCACACCGCCCTGCCGTGGCTGGCACTGGGCTGGACGCTGTATGGGCTCTACCAGGTGCTGATCGTGATCACCGGGCGGGCACGCGTGACGCGCCTGAACCTGCCGGCAGCGCTGGTGGGGCTGGCAGCGAACATCGCGCTGCTGCTGTGGCTCGTCCCCGCCTCTGGCGCGGGCCTGGGGATCGCCGGTGCCGGAATCGCGCTGTGCGGCGCATACGTGGCGATGCTCGCGGTGCTGCGCCTACTGACGCGCCGCGTGTTCCCGGTGGCCTTCGACTGGTGGCGCCTGAGCCTGTTGACGCTGATCCTCGGCGGCGTCGCCGTCAGCGGCGAGCTGCTGCTGCCCACACAGGGCTTCGGCGGGCTGCTGGCGCGCGTGGTGTGGCTTGCGTGGATCCCGGCACTGCTGCTGGTGACACGCTTCTTCATACCCACTGAGCTGACGCAGGCCCGCCTGCTTCTGGCCGGGGGACGCAGGGCTGTGGCGTCATTGCGCGCGCGCGGGGGCTAACGCCCAGGGTCCCAACAGACACCCGATATGTGCCGTTTGGGCAGCGGGCCTCTCAGCGCTCTATGACCACGCCTGTCCTACGCCGGGACTTCCCGGCAGGCACGAGGTGGTACTCGACGCTGTAGCCGAGGGCGCCTGCGAAGCGCTCGACCGTGGAGAGCTTTGTGTCAGCGGCTGTGGTCTCAAGCCGCGCCAGGGTCGGCTGCGACGTACGCATTGCAGCGGCTACAAGAGTCTGAGATAGGTTGCGCTTCCGGCGCTGCTCGGCGAGCGTGCGCAGGAGCGACCGGCGCCGTTCTGCAGCCTGGAGTAGATGGGGGAAGTCCGGGTTGGCCGCCGTGCACTCGGCGATCATCTCGTCGAGTGCATCGGGCTCCTGGTTTGGGGGATCATCGATCTGCATGGCAGCCAGCATAACATGCCTTCTTTGATATATCAAAGAGGTTATCTAGCGCGGTCAGCCATCAGTCCGCCCCCGCGACCGCCAGTCACGCAAGCGTCGCAACGCCAGCGCGATCTCGGCAGATGGCGTCATCTGGGTCTTTTTCCTAATGGCGGCCTGCCGGGCTTACGCCGGGCCTGCGACACAACTCTCGGCTACGCGGCGCGGTTGTACTCCGCGGCGGCCTCGCGCAGCCCGTCGCCCCGCTGCGGCCACAGCGTCGCGGTCACGTGGCGCCAGTAGCGCCGGGGGGAGTGGCCGGGTATCGCCAGGGCCCCGGCCGCGCGCACGGCGTAGGCCCAGGCCGTGAGCCAGCGCACCGCCAGCGCCGCGAGGCGCGAGTGGTGCTTGCGCATGTAGAGGTCGCGGTTGCGCGCCATTTCCACGATGCGCCGCTCGGGCACGGCATCGGTGGAGAGCTGCTCGTGGTGGACGGCGATGGCCGAGGGTACCCACAGGCTGCGCCAGCCGGCGTCGCGCAGGCGCCGGGCGAAGTCGACCTCATCTGAGTAGACGAAGAAGTCGGGATCGAGGTAGCCGACCTGCGTGGCGGCCTCGCGGCGCACGAGCAGCGCGGCCGACTGGCACCAGTCCACCTCGCGCGTGCGTGAGCCCTTGCTCTGCACGGTGAAGCGGCGATGCAGGAACAGCGCGCCCGCGAGTGCGGTCAACGGAGTGGGAAAGCGCCACGCGCACGCCTGCTCGGCCCCGTCTGGTCGCAGCAGCTTGGCCCCCGCGCAGGCCGCCCCCGGCTGATCCTCCAGTGCTTGGTGCAGCGCCAGCGTCGCCCCGTCCCGAAGCTCTGAGTCCTCGTTGAGCAGCAGTGCATAGCGCCCGCGCGCGCGGCGCAGCAGCTCGGAGTCGTTGAGCCCCTTGCCGCGACGTTCTGGGAGCGCGATCACCTCGTCCACGGCGGGGTGCCGCCGCGCCGCCTGCGCCGAGCCGTCCCGCGAGCCGTTGTCGAGCACGAGCACCTCCGTTGCAAAGGGGACGCCCGTGCGCTCTCTGCCGATGGCATCCAATCCGCGCAGCAGCAGCTCGCGCTGCGAGGTGTTCACGACGCAGTAGCTCAGTTGCACTCGATCGCTCTTGATGGGGCCCCCGGGGGGCGCCGTACTGTCCTGCACACGCCTATTGTCTCGGTCCATGCGCGTGCACGTCGTGGACCCGTCGGCCTACACGCCACCGTATGACCACGCGCTGTGCCAGGCGCTGGCGGCAGCCGGCGCGGATGTGGAGCTGTATACGAGTCACTTCGCCTACGGCCCGGTGGCGCCCGCCGCGGGCTATGCCCGCCACGAGCTGTTCTACCGGTCAGCCTTTGGCGCGCCTGCCTCGCGCACGCGGACCGTCGCCAAGCTCGCCCAGCACGTGCCCGACATGCTGCGCTACCGCCGCGCTGCCGCGACGGCCGATGTCGTGCACTTCCAGTGGCTGACGGTGCAGCACCTAGATGGCCTGCTGCTCCCCCGCGGCCGCCCATTGGTGCTGACCGCCCACGACGTGTTGCCCCGCGAGCCGCGCCCGGGACAGCTGAGCGCGCAGCAGCGCTTGTACGAGCGCTTCGACGCGGTGGTGGTGCACTCCGAGCACGGGCGCCGGCGGCTGACACGCGAGCTAGGGATCGACCCCGCGCGGGTGCACACGATTCCCCACGGCGCCTTCGCGCACCTGGCGCAGGCGCCGCCGATGCCACCACCGCATCGGAGCGACGGCCCGGTCGTGCTGTGCTTCGGCCTGATGCGCCCCTACAAGGGCCTAGATGTGCTGATCGAGGCGTGGCAGGGGATTGGCGGCTCCCCCGCCGGGACAGCGCATGCGGCCCAGGCCGAGTTGTGGATCGCGGGTATGCCGCGCA
Source organism: uncultured Solirubrobacterales bacterium (assembly GCA_963743165.1). Lineage (GTDB taxonomy): Bacteria > Actinomycetota > Thermoleophilia > Solirubrobacterales > Solirubrobacteraceae > Palsa-744. Next base: position 377,947 of record CAVUOP010000004.1, on the reverse strand, counting down.
TGGACATCTCGGCGCTGCAGGCTGCCGCCCCCGCGAACGTGCGCTTCGATCCGCGCTTCATCGGCGACGAGGAGCTGCCGGCGTACTTCCAGCGCGCCGACCTCGTCGTGCTGCCCTACCGCGAGATCGACCAGTCGGGCGTGCTGTTCACGGCGTTGGCGTTCGGCAAGCCGCTGCTGCTGAGCGATGTCGGCGGCTTCCCCGAGATCGCGGCGACCGGCGCGGCCCGTACCGTCCCCGCGGGGGACCCCGCCGCGCTGCACGAGGCGTTGGCGGAACTGCTCGCCGAACCAGGCACGCTGGCCGAGATGGCCGACTGCGCGCGGGCCGCGGCTGCCGGGCGCTACTCCTGGGAGCAGATCGCGCAGGCGCATATGCGGCTTTACGAGCAGTTGCTGGAGGGGTGAAGGCAACTCGCGGGCTGTCCTCTACCGCGACAAGTCAGAAGATGGCCACCCCTGCCATCGAGGGTGGTATATTTCTACCATGGTCGCAACCATCGATTCTGCAGGGCGGATCGTCATTCCCAAGCGCTTGCGTGAAGAGCTGCACTTCAGACCTGGGCAGAGGCTGGAGTTGAGCGCCGTCGACGGGCGACTGGAGATCGAGCACCCCGTTTCGCCGATCCGTCTGGAGGAGCAGGGCGGGCGATTGGTCGCCGTCTCTGACTGCGAGATGCCGCCGCTCACGGCCGAGATGGTGCGCGAAACGCTGGAACAGATTCGCCGGTGAGCGGCGAAGATCGGATAACCCCCGACAGCAGCGTCGTAATTGCTGCCTTCGCCACCTGGAACGACCATCACGAGGCGGCGATCGCGGCGCTCGGAGAGACCAGGGACCTGGTCACTCACGCGGAGCTGGAGACCTATTCCGTCCTGACGCGACTGCCGGAACCGCAGCGGGCCAAGCCGTCGCTAGTGGCGCGGTACCTACGCGAGGACTACTCGGGCAAACGCCTGTCCCTGCCGGCGGCAGCCAGGCGCGGTCTGATCGACAGGTTGGCCGCGCTTTCGATTTCGGGCGGCGCAGTCTATGACGCGCTTGTCGGCGCGACGGCCGCGCACCACGGCTATCGACTGCTCAGCTGCGACCGTCGAGCCGAGGCGGTTTATGAGCGGCTGGGCATCGGGGTCACCTACCTGGTGGTGTCCAACCCGAGCGCCGAGGGGAGCGACCTTTGACGATAGCCCGCGCCTCCGTACACCTAAGGGCTTGACAACTGCTGCTCAGTCTGCTTATTATGTTCTCGCTCTGGTTCCGGCTTGGGACGGAGCAGACATAGGATCGGGTTTGGGCCAGGCCTCTGCGGCCGGCTTCATTCGTAGGCAGGGTTTCCTTGGGAGAGGGACGTGATCGCACGTATCTATGAGGGAGATGACGTTCGCGTGAGTTCGCTTCGGACAGACGTGACAGGGATCGTTGTGACCCCATTTGGGGGTCTAACTAGATGCGTCAGCATCACTGACGCATCTCTCTCTCTCTCTCTCTCTCTCTTGGCCGGGTCGGCTAGCTTCTAGGGCCTCTCGCCGCCGTTGGCCGGCGGCTAGCCCCGGCCCCGCGGGCCGGGTCGGTCTCTCGCGTGGGTCATCTGCGCGGTTGTTGTTGCGTTCTTTGTCATCTTGGCGAGGGGCGTGCCCCTCTGTGCTGGAGGGAAATGCCGCCGGCCGCAGGCCGGCAAGTCGGGTCCCTCCTTTTCAATTCAAGGAGGGGATGTGTCGATGAATGTTCGCGGGCTGTCGTTCAGGGTGCTGGTCTCGTTGTGCGCAGTGGCGGGGACGTTGTCGTGGTGCGCGTCGGCGCCGGCCGCGGGCGGCGGTTCGGGGCTTATCGACGGGCGCAGTTGGGAAATGGTCTCCCCTGTGGACAAGCACGGCGCGGGGATCGTCCCGATCGGCCAGGGTATTATCCAGGCGTCTGAAGACGGCTCGGGGATCGCGTATGTGGCGGGCGCCCCGGTCAGCGCTGATCCGGAAGGTCATGGTTGGTACTACTCGCAGGTGCTCTCCAGGCGTGGGCCCGGCGGCTGGTCCTCGCGTGACATCGGTGTGCCGCAGGAAGCGTCGACGGGCGTCCTCAATGAGGGCAGCGTGTCGGAATATTTTTTGTTCTCGTCCGATCTCTCAGCGGGGTTTGTGGAGCCGCCGAGCGAAGCGCCGGTGCCCTATCTGCGCGACAGTGCGACGGGGGACTATCTGCCGCTGGTGACATCCGCGAACACTCCGAATGAAAAACTTGGGAGCTTCCTTTTTGCCGGTGCGTCGCCCGATCTGAGGCATGTGGTGATCGATTACAGCGCGAGTAGCTCGGATTTGTATGAGTGGGCCGGAGGCCAGGTGACGCCTATCGCCGGCGGAGCTGAACTGGGCTCTAATCGTGACGTTAGACATGCAGTCTCAAACGATGGTTCGCGCATTGTCTGGTCGCGTAGCGCGGGCGGGCTTTATCAGATCGATCTTTTCGATGCCGCGCGCGGCGAAACGGTCCGGGTGGATGCCGTACAGAGCGGCACGGGCAGTGGCGAACCACATTCGGTGTATCAAACTGCCAGCGCCGACGGATCGCGGATCTTCTTCACGGATAGCCAGCAGTTGACGGCGGACTCGACTGCCGAAATAGGCCGTCCGGATCTGTATGTGTTCGAAGTGACCGGTGGTGGGGGTCCGTTGTCGGGTACGGTGACGGATCTCACGGTGGATGGGAACGGTGGTGAACACGCCGACGTGCTGGGCTTGATATCGGGCGCGAGCGAAGATGGCTCTTATGTGTATTTCTTCGCGAACGGCGCGTTGGCGCCCGGCGCGGTGCACGGGACCTGCCCAATCGCTTACGGCGGCTTTGAAGAAAGCTGCAACCTGTACGTTGAGCACCGCGGTCCCGGAGGGTGGGAGGCCCCGAGGTTCATCGCGGTCGTCTCGGGCAGCAACTACAACTGGGAGGGCCCATTAGAAGAGGTCAGCAAACTGGCAACGCGGGTGTCTCCGGATGGACGTTATATGACCTTCGTGACTGATCGCAGCCCGACCGGTTATGACAATCGCGATGCGCTCAGCGGCGAACGGGACACGGAGGTGTATCTCTACGACGTGAGCACAGGGCGCCTGGTGTGCGCATCGTGCAGTCCCTCGGGTGCGCGTCCTACGGGGGTTTTTGACGCGGGCTCTAGCAACCCCCCACTCGTGGATGGGTTTGAATCGTTCGGAAATCGATGGATGTCCGGGACCCTCCCGTCGTGGTCGACGCGTGGTGCGCTGATATACCAGTCGCGTTTCTTGTCGGACAGCGGCCGGTTGTTCTTCAACAGCTCGGATGCGCTTGTCCCGGGGGATGTGAACGGCAAGGAGGACGTGTATGAGTTCGAGCCGCTCGGGGTCGGTGGTTGCCAGAGCACCACACAGGGCACGACGGCGGTGTACGTCGCGGACGATGGTGGTTGTGTCGGCCTGATCTCCTCGGGTACCTCCGATGAAGAATCGGCGTTCCTCGATGCGAGCGCGTCGGGTGGCGATGTGTTCCTGGTGAGCTCCGCGGATCTCGTGCCGCAGGACACCGATGGTGCGTTTGACGTGTATGACGCGCATGAATGCACCGCTGGCTCACCCTGTCTTGACTCCGGGACAGCGGTGGCCAGTCCGCCGTGTGCGACCGCCGATGGTTGTCGTGGGGCGCTGTCGCTGCCGGGGGCGTTCGGCGTGCCGGGGAGCGCGACGCTCACCGGCGCGGGGAACATCGCGCCCGCGCCGGCGATTGGCGGGAAGCCCGCGCCGAAGCGGAAGCCGAAGTCGCTGACGCGTTCGCAGAGGCTGGCGAGGGCATTGAAGGCGTGTTCGAGAAAGCCCAAGAAGCAGCGTGCGGTGTGTGGGCGGCGTGCGCATAAGGCATTTGGTGCCAGGACATCGACGGCCGGTAAGGCCACCGCCCGGAGTGGGCGCTGAAAGGGGGTGGCGAGAATGACGATCGCAACGAACAAACTGACAGGCTGGATGGCGCGCGCTGCTGCTGTAACGCTCGCGGGTGTCGTGTTGGGTGTGCTGGGCGCGGTGCCGGCGGTGGCGGCGCCCGCGCCCGGTTGGCTGGTGCAGTCCTCGGTTACCCCGTCTCATATTTCCCCGGGTGGGGAAGGCCGAATCTTCGTGGTGGTCGAGAATGTTGGCGATGTGTCGGTGAGCGGCGCGGAAACGCCGGTGACGGTCGCCGACAAGCTTCCGGCCGGCCTCGAAGTGACCGAAATATCGGGTGAAAGTGTTCCCTTTGGCGCTTTTGGCGGGCTGTCGTGCAGTGTCGCGGAAGTGAGTTGCGTGTGGTCGGGAGGGAGTCTCCCGCCGTACCAGACGCTCGAACTGAAGATTTCGGTGAAGGCCGCGGCGAACGCGGTATCGGGTGTTAGCGAAGTGCTGGTCTCCGGCGGTAACGCTCCGGGGGTGTCGGCGAGGCGTCCCGTTACCGTCAGCAGCGCCGCGGTGCCGTTCGGTGTCGAAAGCTATGCGTTTAGCGCCGAAGAAGAGGGTGGTCTGCCCGACACACGCGCGGGGTCTCATCCGTTTCAGGTGACGACGACGTTTGCCACCAGCGAGGGTGCGAGCCTAGTGAGGCCCCCGGCGCTGCTGCGGAATCTCAACTTTGCGCTTCCCGCGGGATTGATCGGCAGCGCGACTGTGGCGCCGCAGTGCACTTTGGCGCAATTCGAGGCGGTGGTGAGTGGCATCAACAACCTCTGTCCCGAGGACACCGCGGTCGGGGTCGCGTCGGTCGTGATCTACCAACCGGGGGGTGGGGGCGGCATGCCGGTAACAAAGTTCTCGGTGCCGGTGTTCAATCTCGCACCGAGCCCCGGCGAGCCCGCGCGATTCGGGTTCGTCGCCCTCCAGGTTCCTGTGATCCTCGATTTCTCGGTGCGCACCGGCAGTGACTATGGCGTGACGGTCAGCTCCAAGAACCTCACCCAGGTCGCGGTGCTGCAGACTTCGCGGGTCACGATTTGGGGAGTCCCGGGCGATCCACGGCACGACTCGGCGCGCGGTTGGCAGTGCCTCACCGAAGGGCTCCTCAACGGAACGGGGCAGCCGTGTCTTGCCTCGGGCGATCCGCATCCGCGGCCGCTGATCACGTTGCCCACGTCGTGCACGGGCCCGTTGCAGAGCAGCATGGCGGTGACGTCGTGGCCGACTGTGGCGGATCCCGAAGGTCTCGCGACGGCGGGGCTTGCGAGCGAACCGACCGCGGGCCTGGAAGGTTGCGATCGGCTGCCGTTTGCCCCAGAACTTCAGGTGACCCCTGAAGCGCAGGCGGGGAACACCCCGGCCGGTCTGGGTGTGGATCTGCATATCCCGCAGTTGGAAAGCCCCGAAGCTTTGGCTGAGGGGAACCTGAAGAAGGCCATCGTGACGCTCCCTGAGGGCGTGACGTTGAACCCCGGTGCGGCGAACGGGCTGGGGGCGTGCACCCCGGGGGAGATCGGGTTGAACAACGCCAGTCCGGTGTCGTGCCCGGAATCGGCAAAGGTCGGGACGGTTGAAGCGATCAGCCCGTCCTTGAAGAATCCGCTCGTGGGGTCGGTGTATGTGGCGCAGCAGGGCAACAACCCGTTTGGGTCGCTGGTGGCGCTGTATCTGGTGGTGGAAGGCGAAGGGGTGCTGGTCAAGAGCGCCGGGGAAGTGCGCCTCGACCCCGTCACCGGCCAGATCACGACGATCCTCGACAACATCCCGCAGCAGGCCGTCTCCGACATCAAGCTGCACCTGTTCGGTGGGCCGCGCGCGACGCTGCTGACGCCGCCCGGGTGTGGAACGTATACGACAACGTCACAGCTCACGCCATACAACACGCTGACGCCAACGGAACCGTTCTCCGCGTTCCAGGTCACCACCGGCGCGAATGGCAGTGGCTGCGGGCCGCAGGGCTTCAGCCCGACGTTCACGGCAGGTACGGTGAACAACCAGGCGGGCGCGTTCAGTCCGTTCAACGTGTCCTTCTCCCGTCAGGATCAAGAACAGGGCCTTGGAGGGTTGACGGTGGAGACTCCGCCGGGCGTCTCGGCGATCCTGAAGGGCGTGGAACGCTGCCCGGAACCGCAGGCCAGCATCGGCGCGTGTGGTGCGGGCAGCCTGATCGGTCATGCGTCCGTCCTCGTCGGCGCGGGCCCTGACCCGGTGAGTGTGTCGGGGCAGGTGTTCCTGACGGGACCGTACAAGGGCGCCCCGTTCGGTCTGTCGGTGGCGATACCAGCGGTCGCGGGGCCGTTCGATCTCGATACCGAAGGCCACCCCATCGTTGTGCGCTCAGCGATCAGCGTGGATCCGCATACCGCGCGGATCACGATCGTCAGCGACCTGTTCCCCACGATCGTGCAAGGCGTTCCGCTGCAGATCGAGAGGGTGAACGTCGGCGTTGATCGCGCCGGGTTCATGTTCAACCCCACCGACTGCGAACCCCTGACCGTGGGCGGGTCGCTGACGAGCACCCAAGGCGTGTCTGCCGCGGTGTCCTCGCATTTCCAGGCCGCCAACTGTGCGGCGCTCCCGTTTCATCCGTCGTTCACGGCCTCCACGCAGGCGGCTACCAGCAAGAAGAACGGGGCGAGCTTGGATGTGAAGGTCGGCTATCCGCAGGGTGCGCAGGCGAACATCCACAGCGTGGCGGTGACGCTCCCCAAGCAGTTGCCGTCACGCTTGACGACGATCCAGCAGGCTTGTCCGGAAGCGGCATTCGCGGCCAACCCCGCGTCTTGTCCGGCGGGCTCGAACATCGGCACTGTGAAGGCGAGCACGCCGATCCTGGCGAACCCGCTCACCGGCCCGGCGTATCTGGTGTCGCATGGCGGCGCGGCGTTCCCCGATCTCGTGGTGGTCTTGCAGGGCGAAGGCATCACGCTCGATCTGGTGGGGAGCGTCGACATCAAGCACGGGGTCACGAGCAGCTCGTTCGCGAGTGTCCCCGACGCGCCGATCTCGAGCTTCGAGCTGAACCTGCCCGAGGGTCCGCACTCAGGCCTCGCGGCGGTTGTGCCGGCCAAGGCCAAGGGCAACCTGTGTGGCACGAGTCTCGTGATGCCGACCACGATCACGGGCCAGAACGGGGCGCTCATCAAGCAGTCCACGAAGATCGCCGTGACCGGCTGCCCGAAGACGAAGAAGAAAGCCAAGCCCAAGGCCAAGCACACGCACAGGGCGCAGGGCAAGCGCAAGAAGAAGAAGTAGGCAGGCGGGAGAATGCTCATGGCTTCCCGCGAGCGGGGTGTTGGGACGCGTGCCGAGTCGCGTCCCAACACCCCGGCTGGCATGGGCCGGGAGAAGGTCACGGAGATCCAGCGTGCGCGGATCCTCGCGGCGATGACGGAGGTCGCTGCCGAGCGAGGTGCGGCGAGCGCGACGGTCGCTCACGTGGTCGCCCGCTCCGGAGTTTCGCGGCGGACTTTCTACGAGCTGTTCGAGGACCGCGAAGCGTGCTTCTTGGCGGCGTTTGATGAGGCCACGGCGCGGATCGCGGATCGAGTCGTGCCCGCTTACGCGGGCGAGGGGCGTTGGCGGGAGCGGATGGGGGCAGGTCTGGCGGTGCTGCTGGACTTCCTGGACGAGGAGCCTGAGACGGGACGCTTGTGCATTGTGGAGACGTTGGCCGCTGGCCCGAATGCGTTGCAGCGCAGGATGGAGATCCTCGAGTTTGCGAAGCAGGCGGTGGACGAGGGCCGGGCTGAGGCGAAGGGCAAGGCGCCTCCACCGATGACGGCGGAGGGCGTGGTGGGTGCTGTCTTCTCGGTGCTGCATGCGCGCTTGGCGAAGCAGCCCGCCCTTCGTCCCTTCGCTCCGCGACCTCGTGGGCCTGCTTCGATGGATGGCTCTTTTCTCGGGCTGCTGGGGCCATTGATGGGGATGGTCGTGATGCCCTACCTGGGGGTCGCGGCGGCAGCCCGTGAGATCGAGCGCCCGGCGCCGCCCCGGCCGAAGCGCCCCAAGGGCGCAGGTAGAGACCCGCTGCGCGAGCTGGACATGCGCCTGACCTACCGCACCGTGCGGGTGCTACTGGCGGTAGCGCAGACCCCCGGGGCGAGCAACCGGCAGCTCGCGGACGCCGCGGATGTCGCCGACCAGGGCCAGATCTCAAAGCTGCTCTCGCGCCTCCAGACCCTCGGTTTGATCCAGAACACCGGCGGCGGGCCCGTGCGTGGCGAGCCCAATGCCTGGCGGCTCACTGGTAAGGGCGAGCAGGTGGGCAACGCCATCCAGGTCCAGACACAACCCTGAACCGACGCCCCGCTTGCCGCTGGGCGAGAATGCCGGGCAATGCGAACTGCCCTTGAGATTGTGCTGTGGACGACGCTCGCCCTGATCGTCTGGACCCAGCTCGGTTACGCGGCGATATTGGCGCTGCTCGCGCGGGTACTGCGACCGAGCCCATCGGGGGAGAACGCGGCCAACACGGCGGAGCGCAGCGGAGCCTCTCAGGACCTCCTCCTCCCCAGCGTGTCCCTGATCGTCGCTGCCCACGATGAGCAGGCGGTGGTGGCTGACAAAGTGCGCAACGCCTTGGCGCTCGACTACCCGCGCGAGCTGCTGGAGGTGATCGTCGCCTGCGACGGATGCACCGATGCGACAGCGGCCTGGGCGCGCGAGGCCGGGGCCGACCTCGTGCTCGACCTGCCGCGCGGCGGGAAGATCCGGGCGCAGGACGCCGCGGTGGCGGGCGCGCACGGCGAGCTGGTCGCGTTCAGCGACGCGAACTCGCTGTGGGAGCCCGGCGCGCTGCGCGCGCTGGTGGGCGCCTTCACCGACGCGCGCGTGGGTTATGCCTGCGGGCAGGTGCGTTTTTTCAAGGCCCCACCCGCCTCCCCCGCGCAGGGCGCGAGCGCGACCAACCAGGAGGGCCTCTACTGGCGCTATGAGATGGCCCAGCGCCTGGCCGAGTCGCGGCTGCGCTCGATCACCGCCGGCAACGGCGCGATCTACGCGACGCGGCGCGAGAGCTACATCGTCGTGGACCCGATCATGGGTCACGACCTCTCCTTCCCCTTCAACATGGTTAAGCGCGGCTGGCGCGCGGTGTATGTGCCGGGTGCCTGTGCCAGCGAGAAGATGGTGCCCTCAATCGAGGGCGAGCTGGCGCGCAAGCGGCGCATGATGAGTCACACCTGGCCGATCGTGCTGCGCGGCGGCATGCTCGACCCGCGCGGCTACGGGGTGGCCTATGCGCTGATGATCCTCTCCCACCGCGTGCTGCGCTACTGCACGGCCTTCCTGCACCTGCTGGCGTTCGCCGCCAACCTCGCGCTGGTGCTCGCCTACCCGCCCGGGGGAACAGGCCCCGCCTCCCACCCCACGAGCAGCGTGTACACCGTCACGCTCGCGCTGCAGGTGCTGCTGTTCGCGAGCGCCGGCCTGGGCGGCCTCGTCCGCGCGCGCCCGCTGCTCGTGGCGCGCTACTACGTGCTCACCACGGCCGCCCTGGCGCTCGGCCTGTGGGACTGGCTGCGCCACGGCACCAGCGCGGCATGGGAGGCCGCGGAGGGGACGCGCTGAGCCAATATACGCAGCACCTATCGGCAGTCTTCCCCCAATATACGCAGCATCTTTTGGGATTACGTTCCCAATAAAGGCAGCATCTTTACCAAGGCGCTGCTATCGTCGAGCTGAGAATGCCGCTCTCAGAAGCACAGATCCTGGCCCAGAATCGGTGGTGGACGAACCCGGCTTGGCGCGCCGAGGACCCGCACCTGGCGCTGCTGGAGGCGCAGCCGCTGCGGCTGGCTGCCGACTTCGTCACCGAGCTGGATCTGCGCCGGCCCGGCATCCACATCCTGCGCGGACCGCGCCAGGTCGGCAAGAGCACCGATCTGAAGCTGCTCATCGAGCGGGCGCTTGCCGCCGGCCGGCCGCCGCGGTCGATCATCTATCTGGCGCTCGATCTGCTCGAGGATCAGTCTCTGAGCGACTTCGCGGTGAGCGTCGAGCGCGCCAAGGGCCTTGCCGGTGGGGAGCCTCCCGGCCTGATCCTGCTCGACGAGGTGACCGCGGTGCGGGGCTGGCAGACTGCCGTGAAGTCGCTGTGGGACCAGGGGACGATCGGCGCGGACGTGGTCGTCTGCACGGGCTCCTCGGCGATCGACCTGCAGCGCGGCGCCGCGGAGCGGCTGCCCGGCCGTCGTGGCGCGGGCGCCGACCATCTCGTGCTGCCGCAGAGTTTTGCCGCGTTCGCCCACGCGGTGGGCGAGGGCATTCCTCGCTCCCCGGGCCTCACGGTGGGCGCTCTGTGCACGCCCGACGGCGAGGCCCTGCTGCGCGAGATGCGCCTACACGCCCCCGCGCTCGACGCCGCGCTGCGCCGCTATCTGCGCTTCGGGGGGCTCCCTGCGGCCGTGGCTGAGTCCCTCAGCGGCGCCCACGACCCCTCCGCGCGCGTCAAGCGCGTGCTGGAGGACTCCCTCACGGGCGAGATCCAGCGCCGCGGCGCGAGCGTGCCCGCCGCCCACGCACTGCTGGAGCGGGTGGTGCGCTCGCTGGGCTCGAAGATCAGCTGGAGCAGCATGGCGCGCGAGATGGACGTCCCGCTCGGCGGCCGGGGACGGCCCGACCACCACACGGTGCGCGACTACATCGAGCTGCTCGCCGCGGGCTACTTCCTGTTCGTGGCCTACTTCTGGCGCAGCGGCTCGCAGACCAACGAGCAGTCCCGTGACAAGAAGGTCTTCTTCGCCGATCCGCTGCTGCACGCGATCGCGCTGGATCGTGCTCCGGGCCTCACCGCCGACACAGCGGCGCTCGTGGAGAACGCGATCGGCACGGCGCTGCTGCGGCGCTACGAGCCGCCGGATCGCCTGATCGAGACCTTCGCGTTGCCCGAGCGCCTGCACATCTGGCAGACTGCGCGCGGCGGCGAGATCGACTTCGTCTGCGGGCCGCGCCGGGAGCTCGATGTGGTGGAGGTCAAGTACCGCGAGCAGCCCGGCCTGTCCGCCGCCAACGCCGCCGCGCGAAGCCATCCGGGCCGTCCCACGGTGCTGGCGAGCAAGAACACGCTGCGCTTCGGCGAGCGCTACACGCTGATACCCGCGCATACGCTGCTGTGGGCGCTCGGCTGAAAGTCGATGGCGCGCGGTGAGCAGTCGCTCCACTTGCGAGAATGCCCTGCGGTGATGCGGCGCGCGATCGATATAGCGGTATCCGGGGCGGCGCTGCTCGTGAGCGCCCCGCTGATAGCGGCGGCGATGGTGGCGATCCGCCTGGAGTCGCCAGGCCCCGCGATCTACCGCCAGCGGCGCGTCGGTCTGAAAGGCCGCGAGTTCGAGGTGCTGAAGCTGCGCACGATGGTTCAAGGCGCGGAGCATGTAGGCGCGGGCCTGGCGGTGAACGAGAACGACGCGCGCATCACGCGCGTCGGCGCGCTGCTGCGCCGCACCTCCCTGGACGAGCTGCCCAACCTGCTCAATGTGCTGCGCGGCGAGATGTCCTTGATCGGCCCGCGCCCCACGCTGCCCCACCAGGTTGCCGCCTACGATGAGCGCCAGCGCGGGCGCCTCGCCATCCGCCCCGGTATCACCGGCTGGGCGCAGGTCAACGGCCGCGCCGCCCTGCCCTGGAGCGAGCGCATCGAGCTTGACCTGTACTACATCGAACACCGCTCCTGGCGCCTTGACCTGGAGATCCTTAGGCGCACGCCTGCGATGGTGCTGGGAGGCGATGGCCTATACAAGGGCCATACCGGCGGGTGGCAGGCATGAGCGCCGCCGCGATCCTGCTCACGGGCGTGGGCAAGCGCTACGACATCGTCTCCAGCTTCGCCGCTTTGACGAAGACGGTGGCGGCAGACCCCAACCCGCTGGCGCCCGCGCAGTACGCCGCCCAAATCCGTGCGCGCGTGCCGCTGATCGAGGACCCCGAGTACGTGCCGGCGCTCCAGGCACTGTGCACCAAACACGAGGTGGGCGCGGTGATCCCGCTGACAGACCTCGACATCGAGGTGCTCGCGCGAGCCCGTGAGGAAGGCCGCCTGCCCGCACTGGTCCCCAGCGCGGAGGTGGCCAGGCGTACGTATGACAAGTACGAGACGCATCTGCTGCTGGGAGAGCTAGGGCTGCCGTCGCCGCCGACGGTGCTGCCCCAACAGGAGCCCGCGAGCTACCCGGTGATGGTCAAGCCCCGCCAAGGCTCAGGCGCGCGTTCGATCCACCTCGCGCACGACCGCGCGCAGAAAGATTTCTTCGTTGCCTACGTCAAGGAGCCAACGATGGTGCAGCGTGCGATGGGCGGCCCGGAGCTGTCGATCGACTGCCTGGGAGATACGCAAGGCCGCTGCCTGAACGCCATCCCGCGCACGATGGAAGAGTCACGCGGCGGGGAGTCGATCAAGGGCAAGGTCGTGCACGACGAGCAGTTGATCGAGCTGGGCAGGCAGGTGATGGAGTTACTTGCGGTGCGCGGCCCGGCCACGATCCAGGTCTTCCGCGATCCGGAGGTGGGCTTGGGCATCACCGACGTGAACACCCGCTTTGGCGGCGCCTTCCCGGCACCGATGTACGCGGCGCTTGAGGGGCATACCTACCCCGAGCTGATCGTGCGCATGGCCTCGGGGGAGTCGCCCAAGCCGCACGTGGGCGAGTTCCGCGCGGGCCGTACCTTCACGCGCTACTACTGGCAGCTGGAGCTGGACGAGAACATGCAGCCCACCGGCCGCGAGATCCTACCGGGCGGGCCGCGCCCACAAAGGTGCAAGAATCGATGACTGTGGATCCGCTGAAGCTGCCCGCCGACGCGAGGCACAACTGCAAGAGCTGCGGCTCGGCGCTGGCCGAGGGCCAGGAGTGGTGCCTTCAGTGCGGCGCCGGCGCGCCGAGCAGCCTCGCGCGTGAGGCGGACTGGCGACCTCTGGCAGCACTGGCGGCCGCGGGCGTGTTCCTGCTGGCCGGTGCCGGCACCGCGGCGTACGCGGCGCTGAACCAGCAGCCGAGCAAACCGCCGACGCACGTTTTGATCGCGCAAGTCCCGGCGAGCACGCCGACGACACCCACCACGCCGACGACGCCGTCGAGCGGCTCGACGCTGAACACGCCCCCGCCGACCACGACGCCAAGCACCACCACCCCGAGCGGGACCTTCGGCACAGGCACGTCCTCAGGCGCGCAGACGATCAAGCCGCCGAAGCTGCCGGCGGTGGTGCCGATCCCGCGCACGCCTTCGCGGCTGCTGCTGCCGACGAACACCGGTAGTCGGCCGACGAGCACCCCCACCAATCCCACTGGCACCACGCCTTCGGCGGGCGGCAGCGAACCCACCAGCCAGAAGCCCAACCCGATCCTGTTGGACACCGACGCGGCCTCCACTTACAACCCCTCGGGCTACCCCGAATCCTATTTCGGTGACCCGGGCCTGGCGATCGACGGCGAAGCGAGCACGGCTTGGACGGCTCAGGTCGAACCGAAAGTGGCCCCGCTAATGGCAGCGGGACTAGCGCTTGACCTGAAAACGGCGCGCCATCTGGGCACGCTGGAAGTCGACACAACGACTCCGGGGATGACCATCGAAGTGTTCGGCGCCAACGGCAGCAAGCTGCCGGCGACGATCACCGATCCGGCCTGGACCAAGCTCACCCCCAGTCACCTGGTCAAAAAGAAGGCGGCCACCATCAAGCTCGGCACCGGCGGCAAGGCCTTCCGCTTCCTGGTGCTGTGGCTGACCAAGGCGCCCGAATCGGCGGTCGGAACCCCCACCGCGCCGGGGCACGTGAGCATCAACGAAGTGGTGCCTTACCCGCCTTCGAACTGAGCGCCGTCGCGTTCGTGGGCGTGCGCTTGGTGCGCGCCCGCGGCGTCTTCCACACTTCATCCAGGAACGCCGCGATCTCTTCGGTAAGCCGCTCGGGCTTCAGCCGCAGCTCGACCAGCGAGTCGGCCTGCAGCAGCCGCGCGTTGGGCAGCTCCTCGGCCAGCTGCCCGGCATCGGAGAAGGGGTGCACGGGGTCGCGGCGATGGCCGATCACAAGCGCGGGAGTCTTGAAGGTGCGCCGCTCGCTGCGGTGGGGTGCGATGCGCCCGAAGAAGAGCCCCTGCAAAAGTGCGCCCCCCGGCCCGGGCTCCTGGCGCACGAGATCGAGTACGACGTTGCCGTAGTGCGGCAGCAGCGCGCGCGGCACCGCCCGGGCGCCGTTGGCCACGACCTTCATGATCTGCTCGCCGAAGGTGAGCGCCAGCAGGATCGGGGTGAAGGTGACCGCGGCGGCGGGCAGCGCGTTGTCGAGCACGGGCATCTCGATCACCATGCCGCGCAGGCGCTCCGGGGACTTAGCCGCTATCTCAAGCGCCGCGTTGGCTCCCAGCGAGGTCCCCATCACGACGGCCTGCTTCAGTTCGAGGTGGTCCATCAGCGCCACCAGCTGCTCGGCGAAGATGCTCATGGAGTAGCGCCACATGTCGCGTGGCCGGTCGGATTCGCCATGCCCGAGCAGGTCGACGGTGATCGCGCGATTGCCGCGCGCGGCGAGGTCTTCGGCCAACGGGCGGTGCATCTCCTGGGAGAGCAGCAGCCCGTGCACGAGGATGACGGGGCGCGCTATCGCCGGCGCGGCACTCGCGGTCCGTCCACGTTTTCCAGCGGCGGTCACGGCTGCCGGTCCGCCGCCGTACTCGGTGTAGGCGATCTGCTGATCCTGGAAACGGAAGAAAGCCATCCAGGCACCCTATCGGCCGGGCGCCCAATACACACAAGGCCCGGGCGATGCCGTGGATCGCCCGGGCCGGTGCCCCTCTCCGGCGGCCCCTGCCTGTCCTTAAGCAGATGACCATTCAATGAAACCCAACAGAAGCACGGAAGGTGCGCTAGTTTTGCAGCACTCCAGCAGAGCACTCAGCATCCAGACCTTTAGGAGGCCCAGAGATGGCCAAGCAGCCCCGCATCCTTGCCGGACAGACCGCAGCGATAACCGGGGCCGCGCGCGGCATCGGCCGTGCCACCGCTCAGGCCTTCATCCGTCAGGGGATGCGGGTGGCGATCGGCGATGTGGACCTTGCTACGGCGCAGGCGACAGCCGCAGAATTGACCCCCACCCACCCCGGCACGGTGGCGCTGCCGGTAGACGTGACCGAGCGCGAGTCGTTCGCCAAATTCCTGGATGACGCGGAAGCACAGCTGGGCCCGATCGACGTGCTGGTGAACAACGCCGGCATCATGCAGGTGGGCCGCTTCATCGACGAGGACGACCTGACGGCGAGGCGCATGGTGGACATCAACATCCACGGCGTGATCTTGGGCACGAAGCTGGCGCTGGAGCGGATGATCCCGCGCAACCGTGGACACATCGTGAACATCTCCTCGCAGGCGGGCAAGTTCGGTGCGCCCGGAGGCGCGACTTATTCGGCGACCAAGCACGCGGTGGTCGGCCTGACGGAGGCCGTGCGCGGCGAGTTGCGCCTGATGGATGCGCAGATCGACGTGTGTTACGTGATGCCCTTCGTGGTCAACACCGAGCTCGGCTCGGGCCTGGGCGAGGCGCGCGGCCTGAGCACGCTGCAGCCCTCCGATGTGGCGGACGCGATCGTGGACGCGTTGCAGAACGGCATCGTGGACGTGTGGGTGCCGAAGTCCGCAAAGCGCACGAGCACGCTCGGACAGCTGCTGCCGCGCCGCCTCTCGGAGGGCATGGCGCGCGCGATGAAGGCCGACCGCGTGTTGGCGGGTGCCAACAACGATGTGCGCAAGGACTATGAACTGCGCGCCGCGCGCTCGGAGCCGGGCCTTGAGACCGGCAGCGATCAGCCCCGGATCGGGCAGGGCACCGAGAGCTGAATCGGTCCGCGCTAGTCCGCGCTGAGCCAGTCGGCGATCAACCCGCCGATCAGCGGCCCCCGATCCTCCTGGAGGAAGTGCGAGGCGTGCTCGATCGTCCTCGGCGTCTCGCGCCCGATGGCGGCGGCGAAGCGCTCGCCGGTGGAGAGCGGCAGGATCGGGTCGGAGTCGGCCCACAACATCAGCGTGGGGCGACGATCGTTGCGCAGCGCGTCGAGCACGCGCTGGCCCGCTAGCGCCCCGGGGGACTCGGGAGTCAGCGGGATCATCAATGGGAAGGCACGGGCCCCCGCCTTGGATGCGGCGTTGGGGTAAGGCGCGTCGTAGGCAGCTACAACATCATCGCCGGGGTCGTGCTTGCAGCCGCCCTTGACCAGAAAGCCCACCGGCAGGTCCTCGGTGCGCTGCACGAAGTCGCGGAAGGCCGTCCAGGCGCCAGACATGCGCTGATGCCCGGTGGAGAGGCCGGTATCGAGGATCACGAGCCGCTCGATGCGCTCGCGGTGCTCGATCGCCAGGCGCAGCCCGATCGGCCCACCCCAGTCGTGCACGACGATGGTGGCTTCGCGCAGGTCGAGATCCTCTAGCAGCGTGGCGGTGAGCTCGGTATGGCGGTCGTAGGAGTACCAGTCGATGTCGATCGGCTTGTCCGAGCGTCCGAAGCCGGCAAGGTCGGGCGCGATGCAGCGCAGGCCAGCGTCGCGCACGGGCGGGATGACCTTGCGCCACAGAAACGACCAGGTCGGCTCGCCGTGCATGAATACCACTGGTTTGCCTTCGCCCTCATCGACGTGCGCGAGGCGCAGACCCTGCACCTCGCGGTAGTGGGGCTGGAAGGGGAAGTCGGGCAGCCCCTGCAGCACCTCGTCGGGAGTGCGGATGGCGTCGGACATGGCGCGCGCAGCATACCCGCCCCGCGATCCGTTACGCTCGCGCCTGATGCTTGCCACCGTCTTGCACCTGATCCCCGTTCTCGGCGCCGAGAAGAGCAAGGTGCCCTTCTACATCGCCGGCGGCGTCCTGGTGATCTGGGCGCTGGTGCTATCGATGGGCATCGGCCGTGCTCGCCCGGACTTTCCCTCCAACAAGGCTGGCGAGCGCGCGGTAATCGCGGTCACCGCGACGCTGGTGGTGCTGGCGACGGCGATGGCCGTGGTCACCTCCGGCGGCGGCGCGTAACCTACAGCCGCGGTTGCTCCGGCGGGCCTGCTGGCGGGCACGGATATCGGCGTGTCGTAGACGCCGGGCCCCGCCTCGCTCCCCTCCTCGGCCAGTTGCCGGTCGAAGTGCTCATCGGCGCGCGCAGCGACGACTCCGAGCGCGATCACGAACCCTGTGGCCAGGCACACCGCCCCAAGCGTGGGGGCCAGGATGAATATCAATGAACCCACTGCTCCTTTGACACGCTTCCGTTCGAACTCTCACGGACCTGCGGTCGATCTCCCTCGGTACGTAGGCTTGCAGCGTCGGAGGACATGTTCCAGTGATGCATGGAGTCTTGCCGCTATCTCCGAACAATTTCGCCCGGCTGGGCGCTCGAATGGGTCTTCGCGAAGGGCTCTAGCGCAGCCAATTGTTCGAGCTCTCGCTCCACGTGGCCCACGATCGCCCGCGGATCGGGCACGAGGCCGGTGTCGGCTAACAGCCCGATTGTCACCTCGCCGCGGTAGCTGAAGATGCTGACACTCATGCCAACGCTCCCCGACATCGGGGCCCACACCTGCACGGCGCGCAGAGGGCTGCCGGTCAGGTGCACCACCTCGGAGGGCCCCGGCACATTGGTCATCATCGCGCTGACCTTGGTGGTGAAGATGTCAACGATGCGGCGCTCCAGCTGCGGTGGCGTCAAGCCGATCGTCTTGAGGATCGCGTAGGAGACCGGACCCTCGGGGGAGCGCTTGATGGCGCTCATCCTGCGTGTCAGCTCCTGCAGGCGCTCACGGCGTTCGGCTACGTCCACGGGCAGCGTGAGGAAGACGAGCCCGAAGCGGTTGCCCAGCTCGCGCGGAAGTGGCTTGTCCAGAGGGCGCAGGTTGACGGGCACGAGCGTCCTGATCGCGCGCGGCTCGCCACCTCTGTCGAGCAGATAACTGCGCAATGCTCCGCTGACGGCCGCCAGCAGCACGTCGTTGACGGTCGCGCCCTGCGCACGCGCGATCGCCTTGACCCGCGCCAGATCCAATTGCCCTGTCCAGGCGACCTCTCTGGAGACGCACAGCTTGCCGCGCAGGGCGGTGCGCGCGTCGGCGGGGGTCAGAAGCAGCTTCGCCAGCGCCCGGGCGCCGGCCGGCGCACGCCTGATGAGCTCACGGGCGCGAGGTGCACCGATGAGCTCCGTGCTGTCTCCCGTGCCTCGCGGGGAGTCGTGCTCGCCGGCCCGCACCCGCGCCGCCAATTGGGCCGCGGCCGAGTCCTCGTACGCGCGCGCCTCGTCGGTCAATGAGACGATCACCCGCGCCAAGGCGATGCCATCGATGATGCAGTGGTGCACGCGCACCAGCAGCGCGTGGCCTCCGCCGGGGCGCTCGATCAGATACATCTCCCACAGTGGCCTGGAGTGATCCAGCGGGGCGGTCACCAGCTTGCTCACAAGACTGCGCAGGGCCTCCTCGTCGCCGGGCGAGGGGAGCGCGCGGGTATGCAGGTGGCGATCGAGCTCGAAGTTGGGGTCCTCCGCGAAGGAGGGCCGGCGCAGTCCCAGCCGGCCCTCTTGCACGAGCATGCGAAAGCGCGGGTAGCGCTCGATCAGGCGCGTGCGAAGGGCGGCGCGTAGCGCCTGCTCTGCGAGCGGCTCGTCGAAGAGCATCGCGAAGTTGATGACCATCAGGTTGGTCGGCCTGTCCATGTGCAGGAACGCGACGTTGGCGCTCGGCAGACGGCAGGACCCGTTTTCTCTCGCCACGATCGCTCCCCCAATCCGTGGACGGCAGGCCGCGGCGCCTAGATCACGACACGACCACTACCCCTGTGCAAAACAGTACCACCGTGAGGCGCTCGCCGGGGCAACTTGGGCCAACGCGGGCCACTATGCCCTGGTCGGTCCAGGTCCTTGCAGGTACCATCGCCGTATGGCTGTCGTGGACAGTCCCAATGGAGTGATGGCGGAGCGTTCGCTGGAGCGCTACCGTGCGGGACGCAAAGAGTCGCAGCAGCTGTGGGAACGTGCCCGCGGCGTGCTGCCCGGCGGGGTGAGTGGAGCGGCCAAGTACTACGCGCCCTTTCCGGTGTTCCTCGCCTCGGCACATGGCGCGCGCGCGAGCGATGTCGACGGCAACGACTACATAGACCTGCTGATGGGCGCCGGCCCGATGCTGCTCGGCCACGGCCACCCGCGGGTGCTGGAGGCGGTGCGCGAGCAGGTCGGCTGGATGACCAACCCGATGCTGCCCACGGAACTGTCGGTCGAGTTGGCAGAGCGGATGCGTGGGCACATGCCACACCTGGAGCGTCTGCGCTTCACGAACACCGGCTCGGAGGCAACGCGCTCCGCTGTGCGCGTCGCGCGGGCCGTGACGGGGCGTACGCTGGTAGCCAAGTGCGAGGGGGCCTTCCATGGCTCCGACGACATGTTCCTGGTGTCCGCGCACACGCGCGCGGTGGCGGGCAGCAAAGGTCGCCCCTTGCCGGTGGTGGACTACCCGGGTCTGCAGCCGGGAGTGCAGGAGTCGGTGCTGGTGCTGCCCTACAACGATGCGCGCGCCGCGGCGGAGCTGATCGCCGAGCACGCGAGCGAGCTGGCGTGCGTGATCGTGGAGCCGGTGGCCTTCTCAAGCGGCGGCGGCGTGCCCGCGACGCCGGAGTTCGCGCAGGCGCTGCGCGAGGCCACGGGACGCCACGACGTCGTGTTGATCTTCGACGAAGTCCTGTGTGCCTACCGCCTGGGTCTTGCGGGCGCACCGCCGCTGCTCGGCGTGATGCCCGACCTGGCGGCGATCGGCAAGGCCGTGGGCGGCGGGATGCCGCTGGCGGCGTTTGGCGGCCGCGTGGAGCTGATGGAGGCGGCGCTGGCGCGCGATGAAGACCTCAGCCCGCGGGGAGTGCACCCACCGCGGCAGATCTTCCAGTCGGGCACGTTCACGGAGAACCCGGTGGCGATGGCGGCGGGCCTCGCGGTGCTTGACGTGCTGGAGTCCGAGCCCGTGCTGGAGCGTGCCGACCGCACCGGGGAGCTGCTGCGGTCTGGGCTGAGCGAGCTGTTCCGCGCGCAGGGCTTCACCGCTGCGGTCACGGGCACGGCCTCGATCGCACAGGTGCACATCGGTGTCGAGCGGGTTGAGAATCGCCGCGATGTGCTGCGCGCCGACCCCGAGGCCACGCGTGCATTCCTGTTGGGAATGGTGGCCGAGGGCGTGCTGTGGCCCCCAGGGCATCCCGCTCTGACTTCGGGCGCGCACACGGTGGCGGACATCGAGCAGGCAATAACGATTGCCGGAACTGTCCTGTCCGGGTAGCCGTTAGAGTGCGCCCGGGAAGCCTGAATGTTCGACCAATGGAAGAAAAGGTGGGAGATGCGCTCCATCGCAGCGATTTCGGCATTGCTCGCTTTGGCCGTAGCCGGCTGCGGCGGGTCTAGCAGCGACAGTACGAGCTCGACCTCCAGCACGGCGGCGAGCCCCTTTCATCCGGCGGGCGTGACGGTGACCCCGACGACGCCGACGCCGAGCAGCACGGTCTCGCAGGTGACCTGGGATGAGCCTTACGGCGAACCAGCCTCGCTCGACCCCCTGAAATCCTATGCGCTGCCGGAGAACACGGTGCTGTCAAACACCTGCGACGCGCTGCTGCGCACAGGCCCCGAACTGCGACTCCAGCCAGGGCTGGCCAGCAGCTACACCCACCCTACAGCCACGACCTGGGTGTTCAAGATCCGCCAGGGCGTGCACTTCTGGGACGGCCAGCCGCTGACGGTGGGCGATGTGGTCTACAGCCTCAACCGCCATTTGAACCCGAAGCTCGGCACGTTCTATACGGCGTGGGTGGCGGACATCAAGAGCATCGCGCAGAGTGGACCGCAAGAAGTGACGCTGACCACGAAGGTGCCGGACGTGATGGTGGCGCAGATGATGGCCTCGGGTCTCGGCACGGTGATCGAGAAGGCCTATGCGGAAGCCAAGGGCGAAGCGTATGGAACGGCAAGCGGCGGCATCATGTGCAGCGGCCCATTCGAGTTCAAGTCGTGGCAGACGGGCCAGCAGCTCACACTGACGCGCAACCCAAGCTACTGGGACGCAGCGCTTGAGCCCAAGGTGCAGACACTCGTCTTCAAGTTCATCACCGACACTACGACGCTCACCAACGCGCTGTCCTCGGGCGCGATCGATGGCACGTATGAAGTGCCGATCCAGGGCATTCCGCAGCTGGGGAGCGCCGGCAAGATGTACTACGGGCTGAGCACCAATCAGGGCATCTTGCAGCCGATCCAGAAGACGGGTCTGAGCACGAATGTGAAGGTGCGCGAAGCGCTGTCAATGGTGATCGACCGCTCGGGGATCGCCAAAACCGTGTTCCAGGGTCTGGCGGTACCGGAGCTCGCGGCCGTGCCGCCGGACTCCTTCTCCTATGCCACGCAGCAGTACCAGCAGTGGTACTTGGGCGTGGGCACGCCAACGACGCCCAATGTGACGGCGGCGCGCAAGCTGGTGGAAGAAGCGGGCAACCCGAAGACGGCGATGACGATCGGCATCCAGCAGGGCGACTCGCAGTCGGCGCAGGTGGCGACGGCGATCCAGTCGGCCGCCAAGAGCATCGGCCTGAACATGCAGGTGAAGGCATTGCCCACGGCGCAGTACATAGAACTGATATTCACCGAAAAGGCGCGCGCGGGGATCGACTGGACGACGGGTAACAACAACTACATCGACCAGGCCGAACCGCTGCAGGTTCTCTACTACTGGGGTCGCAGCAATTCCCCTTACAACCTGGACGGCTTTGCCAACAGTGAAGTGGACAGCCTGTTCGCGCAGGCGCGTGCGCAGAACAACCCCAGCCAGCGCGCGACGCTGGCGATCAAGGCCCTGCAGCTGTGGGTGAAGCCGGTGAACAACATTCCGCTCTACGTCTATCCGGAGCGGCTGTTCATGAACAAGCGCATCACGGGTGCGCCCAGCTCATTCTCGACGTTCCTCTACTACCCGTGGGCAGCTGAGCTCGGCGGCACCTGACAAACCGGAGGCCTTAGTTGTTGGGAAGGCCTCCGCCTTCGGCTCCGGCGTGTGGGCCGGTGTGTTGCGGCGACTGTTGCGCACGCTGGCCACACTCCTGGTGTCGAGCTTCCTGATTTTCGCCGCGCTATATCTAACGCCAGGCAGCCCACTGGCATTTCTGACACACGGGCACAGTCTGTCGCCAGAAGCGATCCATTCGATCGAAGCGCAGTATCACCTCAATCAGCCGTTCCTTGAGCGTTACTGGCTGTGGCTGACTGGGCTGCTACACGGAGACCTCGGTCGCTCGACGATCACACGCGAACCTGTCACCACCTTGCTGTCGCCGCGGATTGGAGTGACACTGCTGCTGGTGGCGATGGGCGCCCTGCTGATCGTGATCGGGGGCATCGTGTTGGGGGTGCTAGCGGGCGTGCGCGGCCGCCGCACAGATGGCGTGGTGCTGACGGTCACGACGATCGGCCTAGCGATTCCCTCGTTTGTGACGGCGACGATCCTGATCAACTACCTGGCGCTGAAGCTGGGGTGGTTCCCGGTATATGGGGCGGGCAGCGGCTTCGCCGATCGCGTGTGGCACCTGACGCTGCCGGCGATCTCGCTGGCACTGGGACTGGTGGCCTATGTGGCGCTGATAACGCGCGCCGCTGTGCGCGTGGAGATGGGCAGCGATCACAGTGAAACCGCCCGCAGCCGAGGCTTGCGTGAGGGATTGGTGATTCGCCGTCACGTGGTGCGCAATGCGCTGCTGCCGATCGTGACCGTCTCGGGCATCACGGTGGCCAGCTTGGTGGCCGGCGTGGCGGTGGTTGAGAAGGCCTATGAACTGCCGGGCCTCGGTGCCTATCTGGTGGATTCGGTGTCCAACAATGACTTCCCGGTGGTGCAGGCGATCTGCCTGATCCTGGTTGTCGTCTATGTGGTGGTCAATGCGGTAGTGGATGTCACGTACCTGCTGCTGGACCCGCGGCTGCGAACGGGCCGAAGATGAGATCGCGGATCACAGTGGCGTGCCTCGTGTTCCTGGCGCTGGTGGTGCTGATGGCAGTGCTGGCGCCGCTGATCGCCCCGCACTCCCCCACGGAAGTCAATCTGTCCTCGGCGTACCTCGGCCCCTCGCTTGAACACCCACTCGGCACAGACGCCTCGGGCCGGGACATCTTCTCGCGGATCGTGTTCGGGGCCCGCACCAGCTTGCTCGGGCCGCTGGGCGTGATCGCGCTGGCAGTGGCGTTTGGAGTGGCATTGGCGCTCGCGGCGGCGTGGTTCGGCGGCTGGGTGGACACGGGCCTGTCGGCGGTGATCGACGTGCTGTTCTCGTTCCCCGGACTGTTGCTGGCGATCATCGCGGTGGCCGTGTTCGGGGTCGGCCTAGGCGCACCGATCCTGGCGCTGGGCATCGCCTACACCCCGATCATGGCGCGCGTGGTGCGCGCCAGCGCCATGCGTGAACGGGAGTTGCCATACATCGCCGCCGCGAGCGTGCTGGGCCTACCGGCGCGACTGATCGTGTGGCGTCATCTGCTGCCAAACGTGTGGCCGTTGATCCTGGCGCAGACGGCGGTGATGTTCGGCTACGCCACGATCGACCTGGCGGCGATCTCCTTCCTGGGTCTGGGCGTGCAGCCGCCGAGCAGCGACTGGGGCCTGATGGTCGCCCAAGGGCGCCCGGCAATCCTGGCGGGTCACTCCGCCGAGGCGCTTTATCCGGGCATCGCGCTGGTGCTGGTGGTCCTCTGCGTGATGGTGCTCGCACGGCGCCTGGGTGACAGGGCGGGGCGAGGCCTGTGATCGTGCTGCTTGCTGAGGCGAGAGTCGTGAGCGCGGCGCTTGAGCTGGGGCGAGCGCTGTGAACGCCGCCCTGCTGCTGGAGCTGGAGCACCTGCGCGCGTCGCTGCCGGCGCGAGAAGGCACGGCGACGGTCCTACGCGACGTATCACTGAGGCTCGCGGAAGGCGAAGCCCTCGGCCTGGTCGGCGCGTCAGGCTCGGGCAAGACGATGACCGCACGCGCGATCCTGCGTCTGCTGCCGCCCGGCGCCGAGGTGAGTGGAGCAATCCGCTTCGCGGGCCGCTCGGTGCTGGAGATGGAAAGCGAGCAGCTGCTGCGCTACCGCGCGGGCGAAGTGGCGATGATTTTCCAGGATCCGCGCACGCACATCAACCCGGTGCGACGGATCGGCGACTTCCTGACGGAGGCGCTGGTGCTCACGCAGGGCCGCTCTCGCGCGCAGGCCACCGAGACGGTCACGCGCCTGCTCGGCGAAACGGGTGTCGATGAACCCGAGCGGCGCCTGCGCCAGTACCCGCACGAGCTCTCAGGCGGCCAGCTCCAGCGCGTGATGATCGCGGCGGCGCTGGCGTGCGAGCCGAAGCTGCTGATCGCGGACGAGCCGACGACGGCGCTCGATGTGACGACGCAGTCGGAGGTGATGGCGATGCTTGACGAGGTGCGCCGCGCACGTGGGTTGGCGCTGTTGTTCATCACCCACGATCTGGACCTGGCGGCGGCGGTGTGCGAGCGCACGGTGGTGATGCGCGAAGGGGCGATCGTGGATGAGCAGCCTGTCACTCGCGGGGGCCTGTCGCGGCAGGCGGCCCCGATCTCCTCGGCGTCCACATCCGACCCGCCCGTGCTTGAGGTCACTGGCCTGCGCAAGTCCTTCCGCGTGCGCAACCGCGATGGCCGGGCGGACTTCCTGGCAGTCAACGATGTCTCCTTCGCGGTCCCACCGGGCGGGTCGCTCGCGATCGTGGGCGAGTCCGGTTCGGGCAAGACGACGATCGCGCGGATGATCGTTGGCTTGCAGGCGCCCACGGACGGCACGATCGCGGTGCTAGGCCACTCCCGCGACAAACCCGCACGCGGCGCGCGCGAGCGCCGGACACGCGGGCGCGAGGCGCAGATCGTCTTCCAGGACAACTACTCCTCGCTTGACCCGCGCCAGCGCATCGGCGCCGCCCTGGCCGAGGCGCTTGAGCTGCACTTCAATCCCACCCCGGATGAGTGCCGTCGCCGCGTAGCCGAGCTGCTCGACAGCGTGGGGCTGAAGCAGGCGCACGCAAACGCATTGCCGCGCACGCTCTCCGGTGGCGAGCGTCAGCGCGCGGCATTGGCTCGTGCCTTGGCGGTAGAGCCACGCCTGCTGGTGTTGGACGAGGCGGTCTCCTCGCTCGATGTCGCGACGCAGGCCCAGATCCTCGACCTGCTCGCGGGCATCCGCGCGGCCACCGGCACCGCCTACGTGTTCATCTCCCACGATCTGGCGGTGGTGCGGCAGGTGAGCGACGAGGTGATCGTGCTGCGCCAGGGCCAGGTCGTGGAGCGTGGCCCCACTCATACGATCCTCGCAAACCCCACCCATCCCTACACGCGCCTGCTGCTCGATTCGGTGCCGAGGCCCGGATGGAAGCCACGTAGGCTGATGCCCAAGCTGGACCAGTAAATACCATTGTTATCTTAAATCAAAAAAGACCTACCACCATCCCCGCCTTTACAATTCCTTTGCACCTCCCCGAGCCTTTGCACCCCACCGTCACCACCAACACTTAGGCGCGCGCGTAAGCAGCTCGCAGCCATCCTCGGTGACGATCAGATCCTGCTCGAAGTAGGAGGAGCCGAGCCCCGGCTGCGTAGGCATGGCCTCGACCGCCAGGCACATCCCCGGTTGCAACAGGCGCTCCTCGGTGGGAAGAATCCAAGGCCACTCCCAGCCGAGCCCGAAGCCGTGGCCATGCGGGGGAAAGCCGATCGACAGCGCGGAGGCGTTCTCCATGTCCATCTCCGTCTCACCATCCACGGCGAGCCCAGCACGCAGCAGGTGACCGTGGACGGCCTCGAACACCGCGCGCGCCGGGACGCCCGGTCCGACGATGGCGATGCCGGCCTCGACGGCATCGATGGCTCCCTGCGCAAGCGCGGCCTGCTCCTCGCTCGGCTCCCCGCCAACGATGCAGGTGCGCCCAAAGTCAAAGAGGTAGCCCTCGATGGCCCCATAGGAGTCGGCATGGAAGATGTCGCCGGGCGCAAGGACGCGCTGGGCCCAGGAAGGCAGGTGGTTATAGGTGAAGTAGTTGCTGTAGGGACCGGAGGCGACGGAAGTGTCAAAAAAGTGCACCCCGGCGGCGATGCCCACCTTGTAGCCCTCGGCAACGGCCTGCGCCTCGGTGGCGCCCCCCGCGAGCGCGCTCTCCATCATCGTCGAGACGACCGCGTCGCCGACCTCGGCGGCGG
Source organism: uncultured Solirubrobacterales bacterium (assembly GCA_963743165.1). Classification (GTDB taxonomy): domain Bacteria; phylum Actinomycetota; class Thermoleophilia; order Solirubrobacterales; family Solirubrobacteraceae; genus Palsa-744. The sequence goes on along the minus strand of CAVUOP010000004.1, from coordinate 351,789 downwards.
CACGGATGCGCTCAAGCTCGAAAGGACTTTTGATGACGCGCAGCGCTTCGATCAGATCATCGGCCTCCTGCAAGGCGGCGCCAGGCACCTGCTCGCTCAGCAGGCGGAAGACGCGGGCGCTCATGACGCCGAGCCCGCAGACACCGACGCGCGCCCGCTCCAGACCAAGATCCCGCAACCCCTGCGCGACGGCAGCGGGGAAGTCCAGCGCGAAGCGCACGTCCTCGATGCCCACGAGATCGCGGCGGTAGTCGGCGCCGTCAACGATCAGCAGCGGCTCGCGGCCAGGGGCCAGGAGCACGGCGGAGTGCGAGCGCCCGACCCAGTAGTCCTGGAAGTCGGGCGTGTAGCCGATGTTGCCGTAGTGGCCTGAGAGGTAGAAGACATCGGCGTAGGAGTCGATGCTGGAGGCGCCGCGCGAGACGGCGAGCAGACCGTCAAAGCCACGCGCATGAGATGCTTCCAGCGCCTGCTGCCAGCGCCGCTCGTACTCGCCGGGGGGAGCTGGCATGGGTGTCGTGGCACTCACGGCGTGGGGTCGAGCAGAACGGGTAAAGAGGTCGGGGTCGGCACGGCAAGGCTCATGGGCCTACCCTACTCGCAGAGATGGCGAACCAACCACAGGTGATCTTCCGATGATGCGGATTGGCGTTGACGTGGGGGGCACGTTCACAGACGTGGTGGTTCTGGATGAGGAGAGCGGGTCGACATCGTGGCTGAAGCTGCCCACGAACGAGCGCGAACCGGCGGTCGGCGTGCTGGAAGCGATGGCGGCGACGGAGGTCCCGCTGAGCGAGGTCTCACACGTGAAGGTGGGCACGACGCTGGGCGTGAACGCGGTGTTGACGCGCGGCGGCGCGTGCACGGGCCTGATCACCACGAAAGGCTTCCGCGACGTGCTGGAGATCCGCCGCACGCACCGCCAGCGCCTGTTCGACTTAGACGAGCAGATCCCAGATCCGCTCGTGCCACGCGATCGGCGTCTGGAGGTGAGCGAGCGCATGGACGCGGACGGCAACGTGGTGCAGGAGCTTGATGAGGAAGGAGTGCGCGCCGCGTGGCGCGCGCTGCGCGCGGCAGGCGTGCGCTCGCTGGCGATCGTCTTCCTGTTCTCCTTCGAGAACCCGTCCCACGAGCAACGCGCACGTGAGATCGTGCTGCGCGAGGGCGGCGCCGAGTCGGTGTTCATCTCCTCGGAGGTGCTGCCGGTGCACCGTGAGTACGAGCGCACGTCGACGACGGTGATGGCGGCCTACGTGGCGCCAGCGATGCGCGCGCACCTGGCGGATCTGAGCGAGCGCCTGAAGGAGCGTGGACTCAAGCCGGGACGGCTGTCGATCATGACGAGCTCAGGCGGGGTACTTGGATCGGAGGCCGTGGCAGACGCGCCGATCCCCAGCCTGCTCTCGGGCCCGGCCGGAGGCGTGACGGGAGCGCACAGACTGGCGTTTGAGGCCGACATCGAGAACGCGCTGACACTCGACATGGGCGGGACGAGCTGTGATGTGTCGGGGATCGTTCAAGGCCGCCCGGACGAGCGGCTGGACATAGCGATCGACGGGCTGGCGGTGAGCTATCCGACGTTCGACATCCACACGATCGGCGCGGGCGGGGGCAGCATCGCGTGGATCGACCCGGGCGGCGCGTTGCGCGTGGGCCCGGACTCCGCCGGTGCCGACCCAGGCCCGGCTTGTTACGGGCTGGGAGGCGAGCAGCCGACGGTGACCGACGCCAACCTGATCCTGGGCCGCTATGACCCGGGCGCGCCGCTGGGAGGCGCGCTGTCGCTCGATATGGAGCGTGCCCGCGAGGCGGTGCAGCGTGCGATCGCACAGCCGCTGGACATCACCGTGGAGCAGGCGGCAGCCGGGATCGTGCGGATCGTGAACGCGCACATGGAGGCGGCGGTGCGCACGATCTCGCTGGAGCGCGGTCGGGACGTGCGCGACTTCACGCTGGTGGCGTTCGGCGGCGCCGGCCCGGTGCACGGTGCGGACGTGGCGCGTGAACTGGGAATCGAGCGCATCCTGGTGCCGCCGTGCCCGGGCTGCACGTCGGCGCTCGGCGCGGTGGCGGCCGACGCGAGGCACGACTTGGTGCGCACGATCGCGCGGCCGATGCGCGAGGTGCGCGCGGAGACGGTGCGCAGCACGGTGGACAGCATGCGATCTCAGGCGCAGGCGGCGCTGGCGCACGAAGGCTTTGGCGCGGCGGAGTCGCTGATGGAGCTATGGCTCGATCTGCGCTACGAAGGCCAGGCGCACGAGCTGTCGGTGCGCTGCCCGGAGGCGTTCCCCGCGGCCCCGGCTCCCGAGCCCGCCTTCGCCTCGGTGCTGGCGGAAGCGGTGGGCCGCTTTCACCGTCTGCACGAGCAGCTTTACGGACACTCCTTCCCGGACATGACGGTCGAGCTGGTGAACATGCGCGTGACCGGCCACGGCATCCCGCCGAGCCCGGGGATGTGGTGGGACTGGTCCAAGACGGCGGCGCCCGAGCGCGGCATGGAGAAGCAGCGCAAGGTGTATTTCCTGGAGGCGCGCGAGTTCCTCGATACGCGGGTGCTGCGGCGGCGGGAGATCGAGCCCGAGCAGGCGATTGAGGGCCCGGCGGTGATCCATCAGCTCGACGCCACGGTGCTGATCCCGCCGGGCAGCGTGGCCGTGGCCCATCCCTCGGGCAGCCTGATCCTCACCTCGCCCGGGCAGGCGCTGGCGGAACTTGAGGACGTGGGCACGCTGCAGGAGCACCGATGACCAGGGCTGACTCGATCGCGACGACGGGCAGGCACCGATGACCAAGGCCGATGCGATCACCGCCGAGGTCATTCGCCACGCGCTGACGGCGGTCTCGCGCGAGATGGGAGTGACGCTGCGCATGACCTCGTGCTCGCCGATCTTCAATGAGGGCAACGACTACAGCTGCGCGATCTTCGATGCGCAAGGCAAGCTGGTGACGCACGGTGAGTTCCTGCCGATCCACCTGGGCGCGCTGTCCTTCTCGGTCTTCCACGCCCGCGCGGCATTCGCGGCGGAAGGCTTGCAGGAGGGGGACACGGTGATCATGAATGACCCTTACCTGGGCGGCTCGCATCTGCCGGACATCACGATGGTCTCGCCGATCTTCCACGAAGGCGAGGCGGTGGCGTACGCGGCCAACCGCGCGCACCACCTGGATGTCGGCGGCACGATGCCCGGCAGCTTCTTCTCGGGCGCAACCGACAACTACCAGGAGGGTCTGCGCATCAGCCCGATGAAGCTCTTCCGCGGCGGTGTGCGCGACCCGCATCTGCTCAAGCTGATCACCGAAAACTCACGCCTGCCGGCACAGATGCGAGTCGATCTGGAGAGCCAGGTGTCGGCCAACCGCACGGCGATCGAGCGGGTGGGAGAGCTGTTTCACCGTTATGGCGAGGAGATGTTGCGCACGGCGATGCACGAGGCGCTGGCCTACTCGGAGCGGCGTATGCGGGGAGTGATCGCAAGCTGGCCCGACGGTGACTACACGGCATCGGACTGGCTCGACAACGACGGCATCGAGCCGGAGCCGTGCGAGATAAAGGTGACACTGCGCGTACGCGGCGAGCGCATCGAAGTGGATTTCACAGGCAGCAGCGAGCAGACCAAAGGCCCGCTGAACTGTGTGCTGGGGTACACATGTTCGGGTGTGTATATGACGTTGCAGTGCGCGACGGACCCCGACATTCCCCCCAACGCCGGCTGTTACCGCCCGATCGAGATAATCGCCCCGGCGGGGAGCATCGTCAACCCGCGCTTTCCCGCGCCGTGCACGGGGGGCAACGAGACGGTGTTCGTGATCAGCGCGGCAATCTTCCGCGCGCTGGCGCAGATCCCGGGCGCCCGCACGATGGCCTGCGATCAGGGTTCTTCCAACAATCTGCTGATCTCCGGCTTGCGACCCCAAGGCGGCGAGCGCTATGTGCTGTATGAGTACCCCGAGGGTGGCTGGGGTGCGAACCGCGACCGCGATGGCCTGAACGCGGTGTTCTCGATTGCGGGCAACACCTGGAACGTGCCGGTGGAGGTGGTCGAGCGCCGCTTCCCGCTGCGCGTGGAGCGCTATGAGCTACGCGAGGACAGCGGCGGTGTGGGCGAGCACCGGGGCGGCCTTGGTATCCGCCGCGAGCACCGCATCCTGGACCACACTGCCGAGGTGTCGATCGTGGGCAACCGCGTGATGGTGCCCCCGTGGGGCCTGGACGGCGGCGGCGAGGGCGCGGCGGCGAAGTACCAGCTGCTGCGCGAGGGAGCCGAGCCGATCAACCCGGCCCCGCTGTTTGGCTCCAAGGCAGCGGGGGTGCCGCTGCGCCCCGATGATGTGGTCGTGCAGATGACGGCCGGCGGAGGCGGCTGGGGCAAGCCGCTGCGTCGTGACCGCGAGAGCGTTGCGCGCGATGTGCGACTTGGCTATGTGAGCGTCGATGCGGCGTGGCGCGATTACGGAATGAAAGTGTGAAAACCCCCCAGGAGCTGTACGCGCGGATGGCGCTGATCCGCAACTTCGAGGAGGCGGCGTACCGCGCATATGAGCGCAATGAGCTGGAGGGCACAATTCACGCCTCGATCGGCCAGGAGGGTGTCGCGGTCGGCGTAGCAGCAGCCTTACGGGACAGTGACAAGATGCTGAGCCACCATCGCGGCCACGGCCATGCGCTGGCAAAGGGAGTGAATCCGAGGCGGCTAATGGCGGAGCTGTTCGGGCGCGCCGATGGGGTATGCGGTGGCAAGGGCGGCTCAATGCACGTAGCAGATGTGAAGTGCGGTTTCCTGGGTTCGCTGGCGGTGGTGGGCAGCTCGATCCCGCTGGCGGTGGGCGTGGCACTGGCGGCGAGGCGCGCGCAAGAGGACGCCGTGTGCGCGGTGTTCTTCGGCGATGGCGGTGTGAATCAAGGCGTGTTGTATGAGGCGATGAACCTGGCGGCGATCTGGAAGCTGGGCGTGGTGTTCGTGTGTGAGAACAACGCCTACGCGATAACGACACCGGCCAAGAAGGTGACAGCCGGTGAAGGCATACAGACGCGCGCGCAGGCGTTCGGGTGCAGCGCGTTGCGCGTGGATGGCCAGGACGTAGAGGAGGTGGCGGGCGCCACGCGCACGCTCGTGGCGGAGGCGCGCGCGGGCCAGCCAGCGCTGCTTGAGTGCCTTACTTACCGTTTTCTGGGTCACTCCCGCTCGGACCCTCCGCATGGCCGTTACCGCACACGCGAGGAGGTCGAGCGCTGGCAGGGCCGCGACCCGTTGGTGGTGCTGGCGCATGACGCGGGCCTGGACGCGGAAGAGTGCGTGCGCCTGGATGCACAGGCGCGAGCAGAGGTGCACGAGGCAATCGAGTTCGCACGTGCCTCGCCCCGTCCGAGCGCGGAGGAATTGGCAAAGGACGTATGGGGCGATGTGTGAGCGGGCAATTTTTTTGAGGGGGAGGGGGTTGCGTTGAGCCGTGAAGCCGCGCCGCCCAGTGTCCTTTTTCCGGAGGCAATCAGGTGCGCGCTCGAAGACGGGATGGCGCGGGACGAGTCGATCGTGCTCCTGGGCCAGGACATCGCGGCCGGCTTTCCCTTCGGCGCGACACGCGACCTGGCAAGGGTGTTTGGCGAGGAGCGCGTGCGCGACACCCCGATCTCCGAGGCAGCGAGCATGGGCTGTGGAATCGGCGCGGCGATGATGGGCGTGCGCACGGTGGTGGAGGTGGACTTCGCGGGCTTTCTGCTGCTGGGCTTGGACCAGCTGGTGAACAACGCGGCCAAGCTGCGCTACATGAGCGGCGGGCAGCTGCGGGTGCCGCTGGTGGTGCGCGTCGGGCAGGGGCCGTTCGGGGCCTTCGCGGCGCAGCACTCCCAGGCCCAACATGCGTGGCTGGCGTCAGTACCGGGCCTGGCGCTGTGCGTGCCAAGCGATGCACAGGATGCGTACACGCTGATGCGCTGGGCGTTGCGGCAGAACGATCCGGTGGTGTTCGCGGAGGACATGCGCAGCTATCGCACGAAGGGAGCGCTGGTCAGGGAGGGCACCGACACGAGCGAGGATGCCGTCGAGGACGAGGGTGCCGTTGAGGGCGAGGGTGCCGCGCGGGGGCTGGGGGATCTCCCTCGCGCGCGTGTGGTGCGCCCTGGCCGGGACGCCACGGTGGTGTGCTTCGGCTTCGGCACACTCCTGGCGCTGAGCGCGGCGCACGAGCTTGCCGCGCAAGGCATTGAGCTGGAGGTGGTGGACCTGCGCCTGCTCTCTCCCCTTGATGAACACACAATCGGCGAATCGGCCCGGCATACTGGTCGCGTGCTGTGCCTCGGAGAGGACCCGCTGCTGGGTGGAATCACCGCGACGCTGGCTGCCGCGGTGGAGCACACGGCGCATGGCACGCTCATCGCCCGCCTCGGCGCGCGGCACTGGCCCACCCCGTTTGGCTCCTCGGAGGCGCTTGTGTATCCCTCGGCCGATTCGGTCGTGGCGGCGGTGCACCGGCTGATCGAATGGCCGGCCGCGGCGCAGGCAGAGATAACGAATGGCGATTTTCAGATGGCGAGCATGCAGTGACGATCATCGAGCCGGGCTACATGGAAGGCACGCGCGGCGCGATGGCAGTCGACTGGGAGTCACGGATCGACATGGCGCGGATGCGCGCAGCGCGCCTGGCGCGCGCGCAGGAGGCGATGGTGGCAGCCGGCTACGACGCGGTGCTGCTGCTTTCAGACCCGAACATTCGCTACGTGACCGCGGTGGCCACGACGTTGGTCTCAGGCGCGGGGGGCTTTCACTACTCACTGCTCTCAGGCGAGGGCAAGATCACGCACTGGGACAGCGCGGATCACGCGATCCACGAGCGGCATACGTGCCCGTGGCTCGATGACATCCGCTACGCGGCCCCCGGTATCGGCATCGTGCCGGCGGCGCTCGGCCCAGGTCCGGCCGCGGAGGTGCTGCAGAAGCAGATGGCGAAGGAGATCGCGACGGCGCTGTCCGACCACGGCCTGATGTCAGGCCGGGTTGGCTTCGATGTTGGCCAGCCGGGCCTGATGGCGCTGCTGGAGCGCTATGGCTATGTGGTGGACGCGGGGGCTGGCGCGGCGCTGGCAAGCGCCCGCGCGATCAAGACCGCGGATGAGGTGGAGTGCCTGCGCCTGAGCGCGTCGGTATGCGAGGCGGGCTTTCAGGCGATGAAGGAAGCGATCCGCCCAGGTGCACGCGAGAGCGAGGTGTTCGCAGCGGGCGTGGCGCGCATCATCGAACTGGGCGGCGAGCACGGCGGCGGCAACATCTCAAGCGGCCCGAATACGTGGCCGAAGAGCCAGGCGGACACAACAGACCGCATTATCCGCCCCGGGGACGTGGTCTACTCGGACCTCTACAACATCGGCTTCCACGGTTACCGCTCGTGTTACTACCGCACGTTCAGCTGCGGCGAGCCAAAGCAGGCGACGCGCGATGCACACACGCGCGCGGTGGAGAACCTGTACGCGGTCTTGAACGCAATCGCCCCGGGTGTCACTACGGCAGAGGCCGCACAGCGCTTCCCCGACGCGAAAGGTGAGTACTGGGACTATTACGGTGCGAGCGAGCCGTGGCAGATGACGACGAACCATTGGGGTCACGGAATCGGGCTGTCGCTGTATGAGATCCCAATGACCTGGCGAGGCGCCTCAGCGGAGGGCGCGAGCGTGTACGCGGAGGGCATGACGATGGCGGTGGAGACGCAGGACCGCGACGGCCATGGCCAAGGCGTGCGGGTTGAGGAGATGGTGGTGGTGCGTGAAGGTGGAGTGGAGTTGCTGACGCGCTGGCCGATCCAGGAGATAACCGTGTGCGAATAGTGGACCTCGCTCGGCGATCTTCGCTGGCGCCTGCCACGGGACCGGAGCGGGTTGCATGAGTGCCCCTGTGGCGATCGTCACCGGCGCCTCGCGCGGGATCGGACACGGGATCGCCGCCCAGCTCACGGCGGCAGGGATGCGGGTCTTCGGGGTAAGCCGCACTGCGGGGGAGGCGGTGCAGCTTCAGTGCGACTTGACCAAGCCCGATGCCCCGCGGCAGGTACTCGCCGCGGCGCTTGAGGTCTGCGGCCGCGTGGACGCGTTGGTCAACAACGCGGGCCTGCTGCTGGAGGGCAACTGCTGGGAGCAGCCGGACGAGGACATCGATGCGATGGTGGCGCTCAACCTCACGGCGCCCTTTCTGCTGTCCCAGGCAGTGGCGGCCCACTGGGTGAAGGAGGGGCAGGCGGGCACGATCGTGAACGTGTGCTCGATCGAGTCGCAGGTCGGGTGGTCGGACCCACCGCAAGCTGCCTACGCCGCGACCAAGGGGGGACTGCTGGGGTTGACACGCGCGCAGGCGCTTGAGCTGGCGCCGCATGGTATCCGCGTGGTAGCGGTGGGACCAGGGCCAATCGCGACAGGCATGACACCCGACACACTCGAGCTGGAAAAGGCGATCCCCTTGGGCGGATGCCCGGGAACGCCGGAGGATGTAGGCGATGTAGTCGCCTTCCTGCTCTCCGAGGCGGCGCGCTATGTGACGGGTGAGATCGTCTACGTGGACGGGGGTTACCTGCTGCGATGACACCCACTGCGATGACGCCTACTCCGCTGACGCGTTTTGCCGGTCAGCGCGCGCTCGTCACGGGCGCGGCATCGGGCATCGGGCGGGCCGTGGCGCGCCGCCTCGCGGCCGAAGGTGCCAGCGTCGTGGGACTCGACCGCTCTCGCGAGGGGTTGCGGGAGACATTCGACTCGATCCCGGGCGCGCACCACATCGCGGCGGATGTGAGGAGCGAGGAGGCCATCGCCGCTGTGGCAGAAAGCGATGTCCTGGTCAACGCCGCTGGCATCCTGCTGCGCCACGAGCTGCTTGAGCATCCGCTGGAGAACTGGCAGCAGACGCTCGAGGTCAACCTCAAGGCGCCGCTGCGCCTGTCGCGCGAGTTCGCGCGCGCTCACATCGAGGCGGGCACCCCAGGCGCGATCGTCAACGTCTGCTCGATCGAGTCCTTCACCGCTCTCCCCGGCCACGCCGCCTACACGGCCTCCAAGAGCGCGCTGCTGATGCTCACGCGTGCCTGTGCGCTGGAGTTGGCGCCGCATGGCATCCGCGTCAATGCTGTCGCCCCGGGCGTGACGAAGACAGGCATGAACGCAGCCGTGCGGGCGGACCCCGAACAGGCCGCGGCTCTCAATCAGGCGATCCCGCTGAGACGTTTCGCCACATCCGAGGAGCAGGCGGCGGGCATCTGCTTCCTGGCCTCGCCCGAAGCCTCCTACATCACTGGTGCGACGCTGCCGATCGATGGCGGCTGGCTGACCCGTTGAGTGCCCCTGCCCCTCCTGTTAGCGTCCCGTCGATGACTCTTGTGGAGTGCGTCGCGGCGCTGGCCGATGGCAGCGTGAGCTCAAGCGAGCTGGTGGAGCGCACGCTGGCGCGGATCGAGGAGACCCAGCCGACGCTGAATGCGTTCCGGGTGGTGTTTGCGGACAGCGCGCGGGCCGAAGCCGCAGAGGCCGATCGGCGCCTCGCCGCGGGCGAGCGGTTACCGCTGTTGGGCGTGCCGGTGGCGGTGAAGGACGACGTCGATGTCGCCGGCCACCCGACGGCCTTCGGCTGCGCGGGAGACTTTCCGGCGAAGACGCGGGACTGCGAGCTGGTGCGGCGCCTGCGCGCGGCAGGCGCGATCGTGGTGGGCAAGACCAACGCGCCGGAGATCGGCTTGTACCCCTTCACGGAGGGCCAGGCCTTCGGGGCCACGCGCAACCCGTGGAACCTCAACTACACCCCTGGGGGCTCAAGCGGCGGCAGCGCTGCGGCGGTGGCCGCGGGGATCGTGCCGGTGGCGACGGGCTCGGATGGCGCAGGGTCGGTGCGCATCCCCGCCGCGTGGTGTGGTCTGGTGGGGATCAAGCCCCAGCGCGGGCGCATCAGCACGTGGCCGGACCCCGAGGCCTTCAACGGGCTGACGTGCTTCGGGCCGCTGACACGCACGGTGGCCGATACGGCGCTGATGCTGGATGTGCTCAGTGGCTCACACCCCGGCGATCTGCACACCCCGCCGCCTCCGCCCGAGCCTTTCGCGCAGGCCGCGGCACGCGAGCCGGGCCGGCTGCGCATAGCGCTTTCGCTGCGCGCACCCTTCAGCGGCGCGCCGGTACGTCTGGACGCGGAGATCCGCGCGGCGGTGCACCGCCTTGGCGGGGTGCTGCGCGAGCTGGGCCATTTGGTGATCGAGGATGAGCCGCGCTATGGGCTGATGGGTCTGACGCTGGTGGCACGAGGGCAGTCGGGAGTGTACGAATGGGCCAGCCAGGTCCCCGATCGCTCGCTGCTGCACCCGATCACGCGCAGCAGCGCACTCGTGGGGCGCTTCGTTGGGCGCCCCATGCTAGGTGCGGCGCGCCGCCTGGAGCCCCTTTTTCAGCGCCGCGCAGGGGCCATCTTTCAGCGCGCCGACGTGATCCTGACGCCGACCACCGCGACACCGCCGCTGCCAATCGGGGTCACGGAGGGCCTGAGCGGCTTCGCCACCGATCAGCTGGTGGCCGGCTCGTGCCCTTATGCGTGGCCATGGAACGTGCTGGGCTGGCCTGGCGTGAGTGTGCCAGCAGGCGTCAACCGCGATGGCCTGCCTTTCGGCGTACAGCTGCTGGGGCCGGCCAATACCGAGGGGCGGCTGCTGTCGTTGGCGGCGCAGCTGGAGAAGGTCGAGCGCTGGCACGAGCGGATGGCTCCGGATAGCGTGGCGGCCCTGGCCGTACCCCCGACGCTCCACGTTTAGACTACGGCGGGTGAATGACGGCGCACCCGCCAGAGCACAAGCAGGCGGCGGAGGAGGCGATGACGCCTATCGCAGCGCCGGGATCGACTACGCGGTGCTGGACGCCGGTAAGCGCTTGGCGATCGACGCGGCACTGGGCACGTCCTCGCTGCTGAACGCCCGTGGGGGCAAGGCGCTGGATGAGTCGCGCGGCGAGCCCGCCTTCGTGTTCGAGCTGGCCGGCCAGACCCTCGCACTGGTGCTGGAGGGCCTAGGGACGAAGTCGATCATCGCGCGGATGGTGGGCGAGCAGCAAGGCGTCAACTGCTTCCGCGCGGTCGCCTATGACGCGGTAGCGGCGATCGTCAACGACCTCTGCTGCGTGGGCGCGCGCCCGCTGGTGCTCAATGCCTACTTTGCGACGGGAACGCCGGAGTGGTTCGCCAATCATGAGTGGCACAGCGAGCTGATCGAGGGCTGGGCCGCGGCGTGCGCGGAGGCGGGCTGCGTATGGGGCGGCGGCGAGTCGCCTTCGCTGCCGGAGCTGGTGAGCACCACCGACATCGAGCTGGCAGGGAGTGCAATAGGTGCCATCGCACCCGGGAGCAAGGCGATCCTGGGGCAGGACCTGGCGGCGGGCAATGAGATCGTGCTGGTGGCCAGCAACGGCCTGCACGCCAACGGCTCCTCCCTAGCGCGCATGGTTGCGCGGGAACTGAAAGATGGCTTCGCCACACGGCTGCCCGGCGGCGAGACTTTCGGCGAGGCGCTGCTCACACCCTCGTTCATCTACTCCAAGCTCGTGGAGAGGGTCCTGGACGCGGGAGTACCGGTCACCTATCTGAGTCACATCACCGGGCACGGCTTCCTCAAGCTGATGCGTCCTCCGCATGACTTCACCTACAGAATCAAAGAGCTGTTGCCCGTCCCCGAGGTGCTGCGGTTCTTGGCGGAGCAGACGGGGATGAGCGAGCGCGCGTCCTACTCGACTCTCAATATGGGCTGCGGCTTCGCCTTCTACTGCGCGGCAGGGAGCGGTGAGGAAGTCGTTGATATGGCCCACGGGATGGGACTCGCGGCAATATGCGCGGGGACCGTCGATGAAGGTCCACGGCGTGTGCTGATCGAGCCGCTGGGCGTCGAGTTCGCGGGCGAGGAGCTGCGACTGGGACCTGAGGGGTAGCAGCGGCCCGGCCAAGGCAAGTTCAAGGGGTAAGAGACACGGGCCTGATAAACGATCGTTTGTTTGATACGATCGTATGAATGATAGACTTCTCTGCACCGGATGGCCGACGGAAACGCGACCAAGGCAGCCCTGCTGGAGGCTGCCAAGCAACTGATTCGCGAGCGGGGCTACGCGGCGACGAGCGTGCGCGATCTGGCAGCGGCGTCAGGTACGAACCTGGCGGCTGTCAACTACCACTTTGGCTCACGCGAGAAGCTGCTCAATCAGGCAGTGTTGGAGTCCTTCCTGGAATGGACCGACCGCTCGGTCGAGGAAGACGCGCAGCTGACGCGCGCCGATCCGCGAGCGGGGCCGATCGAACATATGGCAGCCGGCACCCGCGCGACGGTCGAAGCCTTCCCCGAGAGGTTGCCGCTGTTCGTGGTGTTCCTGGAGGCGCTGTTGCAGGCACAGCGCGCACCGGAGCTGCGCCAGCAGCTGGCAGCGCACTACGCCGAGGAGCGCCGGCGGGCGGGCGAGATGGTGCGCGCCGCGTTGGGCGAGCAGGCGCCGCCGGATCGCCGGCTGGAAGTCGCGACGTTTTTCATGATCGCGGTGACGGATGGGTTGATGGTGCAGGCGCTGCTCGACCCCGAGGCAGCGCCGAGCGGTGAGGAGATTGCCGCGTTTTACGAAGGGCTGGCGGTTTGGGCCAGGACCGGCGGGCCGCCCCCTGATGAGGGGGGAGAGTGATGCCCAAGATCTAGAGGAGGAGTGGAGAACGATGATGCGGATACGCAACGCTGGGATGTCAAAGGCGGGAGGGCTGTTTGCGAAGACACGTCTCCTGTCGGCGGTACTGGTGGTCGGTGTCTGCCTGGCTCTCGCCGCGGTGGCGTGGGGCGCACAGACGCTGAGCATCCATACGAGCTTCAGTCCCGACAAGCTGGGCTCGCCAACGAACCTGTCTGCCACGGCGGTCTTTGGCTCGACCATTCCGGGCGTGCCATCGCCGATCAGGAATGTCACGGCCTACGGGCCGGCCGGGCTGGAAGTGGATGTACGCGGCGCCGGCACCTGCACGACGGCGAAGCTCGAAGCAGTCGGGCCGAGTGCCTGTCCGGCCGACTCGCGCCTGGGCTTTGGCAGCGGGGTGGGTCTGCTGGAACTGGCTGGGGAAGTCATCCACCAGCCGTTCACGCTGGACTTCTTCAATGGCCCGAAGGAAAACGGGCGGATGGTGATCCTGGTCTACGTCAATGCCGACTCGCCGGTCTCCGTGCAGCTCGTGCTGCAGGCGAAGGAAGTCTACGGGCCCAAGCCCTACGGCTGGGGGGTTACGTTCGAAATCCCGATCATCCCCACGCTCCCCGGAGCCTCCTATGCGTCGGTGGAAAAGACCTCCTTCAGTATCGGCGACTTCAAGGTCGGTTACTTCAAGACGATCCATGGCAAGCGCAAGTTGGTGCACGTGAGGGGGGTCGTCGTTCCCAAGACCTGTCCCTCCGGCGGCTTTCCCTATGAGGCGTCGTTCAGCTTCGCGGATGCCACCAGCAACACCTACAAGGGCACCATCCCCTGCCCGCGCAAGTAACGCGGCTATGTCCGTGCTCGCCTGAGCAGCCGGAGAGCCAGGGCTCCTGCCCGCCGCAAGGGTCGGACGGCAGGCGGGGGCCTTGGGTGGCGGCGACGGCTATGGTGATTCCATGACTCGGACTGCGACGTTGGCGCTGTGTGGCGTCTTGAGCAGTTGCCTCGCGGCGATGTCGTGGGCGGTCTTCGCCAGCGCCGCGCCACCGGTGGTGTCCGCGCCAGCTAAGGGAGGAACCTTTTCTGTCCTGACATCGAGCTTCTCCCCCGATCGACTTGGCGCACGCGGGGCTCTGACGTTCGCGGTCCGCTATGGAGACGGCGAGCCCGATGTGGTCTCGCCGATGGGGAGAACCAGTGTGCCTTTGGCGGTGCGCAAGCTGGTGGTGCGGTTTCCGGCGGGCATGGGCCTTGACATACCCAATCTGAACGCGTGTACCGCGCGACGCTTGCGCGCCCACGGCGCTCGCGGCTGCTCGGCGGCGTCGCGAGTGGGGGGTGGGTACGCGATCACGAAGGTCCACGCGGGAACCCAGATCCTCTCCGAGCGGATCAGGCTAAGAGCCTTCGTCGGCCCGCTGCACAACGGCCAGTCAACGCTTGAGATCCTCGCCCAGGGCTATACGCCGCTGGGAGAGACGCTGGTGTTCGGAGGGGAAATGCGCTTTGGTCGTGCGCCCTATGGAGAAGAACTGGTGCTGCGCGTGCCCCCGATTCACACGCTGCCCGCAGCGCCAGATGCCGCGCCGGTGCTGTTTTCGCTGACGCTCGGTGTAAGCACGCACCGGCTGGCGCGTTCGGCCAACACAGTCATCGTGCCTTCTCACTGCCCCGCGGGGGGCTTTCCGTTCGCCTCCGAATCGACCTACGCCGACGGTTCCGTGGGCAGGGCCGCGGCTACGGTGCTCTGCCCCTGAGCGCTCCGGAATCCATTTGGTGGCGCCCGCGACGGCGCGATTGGTGGATGAGCGTGCTGTTCGCGCTCGGGTCGCTGTGCTTTCTGGTGGCAGCTATGGCCGCGCAGTGGGCGTCGAGCTCCCGACCAGCGATCGGGGTGACGTTCTTCGTGGGCTCGATCTTCTTCACGAGTGCTTCATATCTGCAGTACTCGGAGGCAGTCAACGTCGAGCACGGCCTGCGCACGCAAGCGCGGCGACGTTGGCGCCCGGCATCCTGGGAACCGCGGCGGATCGACTGGCTGGCCGCAGCGGTGCAGCTGCTGGGAACGATCTTCTTCAACATCAGCACCTTCGCGGCGATGAAGCACGGCCTCAGCACCAGCCAGAGCAACCGCCGCGTGTGGGCACCAGATGCACTCGGGTCGATCTGCTTTCTACTCTCCAGCGAGCTGGCCTATGCGAAGGTCTGCCATCGCTGGGTCTGCCTGCGCTGCCGCTCGCTCTCGTGGCGAATCGTGGCGCTCAACCTGCTCGGCTCGATCGCGTTCGGCGCGGCTGCGATCGCCTCACTGCTTGAGCCCTCAAGCGGTGAGCCGATCAGCGCCCATCTCGCCAACGCCGGCACTGCCTTCGGCGGCCTGTGCTTCCTCGTCGGGGCGCTCGCGCTGATGCCCGCGGCGGCGGCCGAGGAACGCAGCTCAGCGGTCGATGGTCAGCCGTCGGACAGCGCTTCCTCCGCGGCGATCGTGTAAGGCAACTGCGTAAAGACGAGCGGGCGTATAATCGCCCACCCGGCGCCCATGGCGGGCGTTCCTCAGCTGACGACAGGTCCGCCCTCCGGCCCGCCCGCGGACCGTCCGGCGGCCTCAATGGAGGTATCAGATGCCGCCCCACCAGCAGCCTGTCAAGCTCACCAGCGAGCAGATCGAGGCCCTTGAGGGCATGTATGGCAACCGTTTTCTGCTCGAGCCTGCCCCAGACAACAAAATCCCCAAGTCGGGCATGACTGCTCAGGAAGCGCTGCGCCTGATCGGCGAGGAAATGGTGCTCGACGGTCTGCCGGCACGCAATCTGGCGACGTTCGTGACGACCTGGATGGAGCCCGAGGCCGAGCGGGTGATTCAGGAAGCGCTGCGCGTGAACTTCATCGATCACGCCGAGTACCCACAGTCGGCCGAGATCGAGCAGCGCTGCATCCGGATGCTCGCGGACCTCTTCAACGCGCCAGGTGAGACGACAGGCGCCCGCACACAGGGATCTTCCGAGGCGATCATGCTGGGCGCGTTGTCGCTGAAGTGGAAGTGGCGAGCACGCCGCGAGGCAGCCGGCAAGTCGGTCGACCGTCCGAACCTCGTCTTCGGTGGGGACGTGCACGTGGTATGGGAGAAGTTTTGCCGCTACTTCGATGTCGAACCGCGCATCGTTCCGCTGAAGCCCGACAAGTACACGATCGGACCCGAGGATGTGGAGCCGCATATCGATGAGAACACGATCGGCGTGGCGGCGGTGCTCGGCACGACCTTCACCGGTCACGCCGACGATATCCGCGGGATCAACGACTACTTGGTGGGCCTCAAGAACGACAAGGGCATGGACGTGCCGCTGCACGTCGACGCCGCGAGCGGCGGCTTTGTGTGGCCGTTCCTCTACCCCGACTCAGAGTGGGACTTCCGCCTTGAGCAGGTCCGCTCGATCAACGTCTCAGGGCACAAGTTTGGCCTGGTGTACCCCGGGATCGGCTGGCTGGTTTTTAGAGAGAAAAGCGATCTGCCCGAGGACCTTGTCTTCTACGAGAACTACCTCGGCAAGCGGGACGCCACCTTCACGCTGAACTTCTCAACGGGCTCGGCGATGGTGCTGGCGCAGTACTACAACCTGATTCGCTTCGGCCATGACGGCTATCGCTACATCATGGAGACGATGAAGTACAACGCGCGCCAGCTCGCGAAGCAGATCACGGAGATCGGCGAGTTCGAGCTGATCGGGGGAGAAGATGACGAGCAGCTGCCGCTCATCGCCTTCAAGCTGACGGGAGAGCACAACTACGACGAGTTCGATGTCTCGGCTCAGCTGGCCGCAGAGCGTGGCTGGATGGTGCCTGCCTACACGCTGCCGCCCAACGCTGAACACATCAAGATCATGCGGGTGCTGGTCAAGGAGACGCTCAGCAGTTCACTGGCGACCTGCCTGGGCAATGACATCGCCCAGGCATGCAAGACGCTGGAGGCCAAGGGCAGCCTGCACCCGATCGATCGCAAGCGCGTCAAGACGAATACCGGGTTCTGAGCGGAGCTGCTCCACGCGGCCCGCACGGACAATGCAAGAGGATCGAGATCTTCCGCTGCATGGAGCTCGATCCCACGTCGCTGAGGTCTGGGACGACGTAGTCGATGGTTTCCTCGCTGGTGATCGTCGCCTCCCCAAGAAGCTGCTAGCTGCCGGCGCCTGTCCAGTCGCTGATGCCGGGTGGCCTTGCTGCGCTGGGGCTCTGTTCTTTGACTGCTCTCATCAAGGTCGCGTACCGGCTAGCGTTGGTTGAGATGCTGGATGACGAGCGGACTTTGCGAGCCGCTTACCAGGCGTTCAACGCCCAGGATGTTGCGAGCGCGGTCGCGTTGATGCACCCGGATGTGGCTTGGCCGAATGCGTGGGAGGGAGGCCGTGTAGTAGGTCATGAGGCGGTGATCCACTACTGGACCAGGCAGTTCGCGGCGATTTCAAGTCAGGTTGAGCCAGAGCGTTTTATAGAGGAGCCGGACGGCAGTGTCGCTGTTGATGTCCGCCAGGTGGTCCATGACGCGAAGACCGGTGAGCTTCTCTCCGACGCACGGGTTCGTCACATCTATCGGATGCGGGATGGTCTGATCGCTCGAATGGACGTGGTGGATCTGCCAAATTGACGGCGCTAGCTCATGGTGCAGGATCGGATTTCTTCACTCCAGCTCTCGCCCAAGTCTCTTGACCCAGTAAGCCGCCAAGATGCTCTGTGCCCGCCGACGTGCATCTCCCGGCGCGGCCTCGTAGCGACGGCGCTCTCCGCCGATGAGCGCCGCACAAAACCGCGCGCCGGCTGCCTTGAGCGCACAGGTACGGTGTTGTGGTTGACGCATACCGTATGGATGGCTTGAACAGACAAGCGCGACATCATGGCTGGCGGACGAGGTCTGCGATAGCCTGCGCCGCCCGCGAGCATAGTTCCGATCATCAACATGAGTAGGATTTCCAGTCAAATCAAAATAGGTTCTGTCATCCGCCGAAGCCTCGGTTTGTATGCCAGCCAGGCTCCTGTGTTGTTGCCTGTGGTGGTGCTCTCGGTCCTGCTACCGGCGGCGGCTGTCGTGGTCGGGCTGGGGGCGCTGTTCGGTGGGTCCTTGGCCAAGGTCTCCTCCGTCCTGGCGAGCGCCGCTTTGATCGTTGTCTTCCTCGCGGTCGCGCTGTTCACAGCTGCGGTAGTAGGGCTTGTTGCGGATGTTCGCGCAGGCACGGGCGAGGTGGGCGTGAGGCGGCGCCTGCGGAGCGTCAGTCCGATGGTGGTGGGCAAGCTCGCCTTGGTCGGGATCACCGCGGGCCTGGCTATCTCGGCTCTTTTCGGCGCGGGGCAGCTTCTCGTGCTCGCGCTGATCGTTGGAGTGGTGACGGGGTCCAGGCTGGGGGTTGGTTTTGGCACGGTTGGCTTCGGCGACGGGCACCTCGTGGGCGTCGTCTTCGGCCTGCTTGCGATCACGATGATCTTCCTCGTGCCGAGCCTCGTCCTCCTCACGGGCTGGTCCGTGGCCGCGCCCGTAGTCGTGCTGGAGCGCCCGCGTAGCCTACGCGCCCTACGGCGCAGCCGGGAGCTGGTACGTGGAAACGGCTGGCGGGTATTCGCGGTGATCGCCGCTCTCACGATCATCTTCGACCTGGTCGGCCGGGGACTGGAGAGCGGCGCCTCCACCTTCGGCACTGCCCCCGGTTTGGCCGCCACCATCGTCATCTGGATCCTCGCCCTGCCCATCCCCATTCTGGTCGCCACGGTCCTCTACTTCGACCTGGCCGAGGGCGCCACCGACCAGCCGCGGAACGCAGCGCCGCCACCCTCAAGATTCCCATCACCGGACACGTCGCTGCCCGACCCGGCCGTTACATCCAGCGGCTAGCGCGCCCTCAGGGACTACCTTGCGGGGCGGTTGAGGCGAGTGACGGGCGTCGGAAGGGCCAGGAGGAGTAGCTGCGCGGTGTGCGTCTGACGTGGATTGCTGGGGGACGTTCCTCGACGCGGACTTCTCTCCCTCTCCCGGAACTTACTCCGCGGTCGATTGACGAACGGGCTAATGACCGGTTAGGAGGCTGGCTGCTCAAGGGATCCGGCGGGTGCTATCCAAGTGCTGGAGAAGTTGAGTGTCTGCGCGAGACGATCGTAGTGATGGTCGTAGTGCAGCACGTCAACCCCGGCCTCCTGTGCCGCGGCAGCTATCAAGGCGTCTGCGATGGGAACACGGTGCTGCCCCGGCCCTCCTGCCGCGAGGTCTCGCAGCGCCCCTTTCGCGGCCCGCTGGGCTGAGACAGCAAGGGGCACGTCACGCAGGAGCGCTTGCTCGGCCTCCAGGGTGGCCAGCTCGTTTGCATTGCGTGCCGAGTACAGCAACTCAAGCGTCACGATCGAGCAGGTCGCGATTTGTCGGCCGCGCAGTGCGGCGGCCCACTCCTCTCGAACGAGCGGGTGGGATGCGCGCGCCCAAGCAGAGGTATCGGCGATCAGAACCAGGCCCCCAAATGGGGGTTTGTCGCTCACCGGGGGATGGCCCAGGCGAGCTCGTCGATGCGCTGGGCTGCCTCGAACGTCAAACCCAGGGTTGATCGATGTCGACCGTGCGATCAGACGCTCGATGGCCTCGGACTGCCGTCCGTGCTCTGATAGCAGGATCTCGGCCCCGCGAATGGCGAGGTCGTGCACGAGTGTGGCGGTTGGCTGATTGGGCTCGATCAGGGGCGCGACACGGTCCAGTGCCTCCGCTAGTGCGAGATCCTTGGTGACAGGTATGCGTGTAAAGCGAGTAGGCATAAGCATATGGTAGCACCGCAGTGATACACCGACGACGAAGGGGTGCAATGTCGCCTTTGACACGCGACGCTGGGTCCGATGACCGTCGGGCCTTATGTTCGTTGCTCCACAGCCCACGGAGTGGGCCCTTGACGCACCGCGCGGCATCTCGCTGTCGAGGTCTGTTTGGGCCAACGAATAGGACAAGGAGGGGGTTGAGTTCTCCTAAAGGCCCTGCGGCTTCAGGCGCCAAACACAAAATCCCCGCGATTTGCAGGGATTCCATGCCGATGGAGCTAGGGGGACTCGAACCCCCGACCTCCTGGGTGCGATCCAGGCGCTCTCCCAACTGAGCTATAGCCCCACGCTCTGCCCGAACAAGGTCAGGCGCGGTGCAGCAAGTGTAGTCGCAGGGCGATGCGCGATGAAGAGTCGTGAGAGGCAGGATGCCGGCGAAGGCGTTCGCCGGGGGAGGTATGGTTTGCGAGCGCAA
Source organism: uncultured Solirubrobacterales bacterium (assembly GCA_963743165.1). GTDB lineage: Bacteria > Actinomycetota > Thermoleophilia > Solirubrobacterales > Solirubrobacteraceae > Palsa-744. The sequence goes on along the minus strand of CAVUOP010000004.1, from coordinate 331,870 downwards.
TGGGATTGCTCGACGACGCCATCCGCGAGCACTTGGAGTTCAAGCGCCAGCACGGTGCCGACTCGGACGAGGTCGCTCGCCTGGAGCACGAGGCTCTGGGCCCTGTGGATCGCGGGGACAACGCTCCGGCGGTTGGCTCTAGCGACTCTGCTAAGGCGATGATTGGCTCAGGAGAGGAACCGGGGCACTCCACTGACGAGTCCTCCGATGTCCCTGCTCCCGAGCAGAGCCTTACCCGCACGGGCGAGGAGACTGCCGAGCTTGACATGCGCACAGTGCTCGCCGAGCAGCCGCTTCGCGCGGGCGCCCCTCCGCCTGAGGAGTCGCTGGAATGGGAGGTCCCCTCCAGTTCGCGCTCCGAGTCGGGCACAGACGCTGAGGGCGAGGTGACAGAGGACTCGGGAGAGCCAGTCGAGGATGTCCTTGAGGAGACCCCGGATTTCTTGCGCGAGACGCCCGACCAGGATCGGCTGTGGTTTGAGCAGCAGCCGCCGCGGGACTTCGACTTCGACAAGTAGCTAAGTGACGTGCCCACGTAGGTTGTGAACGGTTGAGGAGGCATCCGGGCCTCATCCCAGGCTGTGGGTCTGCGAGAACTCACGAGACTGGGAGGACCCGGATGCAGATCCACGGTAGAGCGAAGCTCGGACCGGCTGGACGCTTGGCGCTGTGCCAAGCGATCGAGCAGGCAATCGCGGACAACTCCCCGGACCCCGAGCACGCCGCGTTCGTAGACGCCGACTCACCCCACGCCGGGCACGAGATCACACGCGCGCTCGATGAGGGCTACGCGGTCGTGCTCGTCTCAGCCGATGGGCGTGAGTGGATCGTCACCGCCAAAACACTCGCCGCATAGCCGCCTGCGTTAGACAAGCTGCGCTCTGTAGGGCGTATATTGAGGATCCCAGGGGCCATAGCTCAGCTGGGAGAGCGCCTGCTTTGCAAGCAGGAGGTCGCCGGTTCGATCCCGGCTGGCTCCATAGGCACAAAATCCCTGCAAATGAGCATCTTCTGCTCAGGGCAGAAAAGTCGTCTGAGCGCTGCTTTGGGCTGAGGGTACCGTTTGCGGGTACCGCTTGGGCCTAGTTTCTGCACGCGCCGGGGCTTCGACGGGGCGCCGGGCGGAGGCGTCAGCGGCCCTCGGAGCGGCGCGCACCGCCGCTTCAAGCTCGTCGCGCAGGAACACCCAGCGGCGGCCGAGCTTGCGCCCTGGCAGCAGCCCCCGGCGGGCGTAGTCCAGCACGCTCGACACGGGGAGGTGGAGCAGGCCGGCGACTTCCCGGCCGTCGAGCACGTCCTCGCGGGTGAGGCGTGGTCGGTTGTGGTCGCTGCGAGTGATGCCCACATGGCTTACTGACCGTCAAGTCGCCCGACCGGCCACCGAATTTCGCCCAGACGGCCCGTCAAGGCGCTCCTCATGGAGAGCCGCTGTGGCAGCCGCTCGGGGACCGTGCATATAGTCTGTGGGAACCTCTTGAGTGCTGGGGAGCGGCTTTGGAGCGGCTCGGCGTGTGGAGGAGTACGACGGGCGGCTGGTTGCGCTTGGGGCCGCAGGGCCGGCTGACGAGCCAGGTGTGACTCCGGCGAGCGGTGAAAGTACGCCGGGTGCTGAGGGGAGGGCGCCTACGCCAGCGCTGCGGCGAGTTCCCCCGCCTCGACTCGGACGGAGTGAGGGAGAGTGATCGTCAGGTGGCCGTCGCGCTCCAGCAGCCATCTGGCGTTGATGATCGTGACGCCAATCACCTGGCCGTCGGCGCCGTAGCGGATGCCGTGGCCCTCGGGTGTCAGGACGGCGTCTGCGGCCATGTTGGAGGTGCCGCGCGCCAGGTAGAGCACGTCGCCGTCCGCGTCGTAGTTGGCGCGGTCGAATATGACATCGTCGATCTTGACTTTCATGTTGTCCATCCGCCTGGCGACTGGCCGTGCTGGTAGCCGAGTGCGGTCACGATCCGCGCTGGCTCGTCTCCAAAGTGTACGACCACCATGAGCCACTCGCTGGGTCCCGCGTGCTGCTTGAAGAAGCGCTCTCGGCCGGGACGCGGGTCGGGCTCGCGGTGGTCGGGCTCGGCGACCGCCTTCAGCGCAACGGCCAGATAGGGGTAGAGCTCCGGGTGGCCATCCTGCGGGTCAAGGACATGCAGCCGCCAGGTGTCCTCGAAAAGGACCACGCGAACGCCCTCCGGCGTCTCGGTCTCGCCCAGGATGGGACGCTTGCTCACGCTTTGACGACCGCCACATCGCCCAGCGCCCCCGCGAACGCTCGGTTCAGCGTCTCCACGTCCTGCACGCGGCTCTTGGCGTGCAGATAGCGCTCGGTGGTGCTCAGCCGCGAGTGTCCCAGAAACGCCTGTACGAAGTGCGCGCTGGCCTCCCGCGCCACAAGCGATCCGGCGGCGTGGCGCAGGGAGTGGAAGGTCAGGCGGCGCAGACCGGCCGCCTCCGTAGCCCGTCCAAAGCGCCTGCGCAGCGCCGAACCGTCCAGGCGGCGACCGAGCCGCGAGCAGAAGACGTAGTCCTCGCGCGAGGTGTAGTCCTCGCGCGAGGCCACCCTTGCGAGCGCCATCGCCGCCGGGTCCGCCAGCGCCACCACCCGCGCCTGCCAGCTCTTTGTCGGTCCCTCCACGTTGGCGCTCACCGCGCGGTGGACGATCATCCGCCGCGCGTCGAGGTCGATGTCCTCCCAGCGCAGCACAAGCAGCTCGCCCATGCGCAAGCCGGTGTAGGCGGCGACGCGGTACAGCTCCGCGTCCTGCCGGTCTTCCCATTCGCGCCACTCAAGCTCATCGCCGGACAGCTTGACGACGCTCGGCTGGCGGTGCTCCCCGGCCGCCGCCGTCCGCGCCAGGGCCTCGATCTCCTCGGGCTCGTAGAAGTCGAGCACTGCCGCCGGCATCTCGCGGCGCTTGTTGGTGGCGCTCACCGGATTGCGCGCCAGTGCGTAGGTGTCCTCGCGGCAGGCGTACGCGAACATCGCACTGAGCACCTGCCGGTAGCTGTTGACCTGGCGCGAGGACATGGGCGCCCGGTCGAGTCCCCGCAGGAATCTCGCCACGTCGCGCGTCGTCACCTCGCCGATGCGCTTGTCCCCCAGCGCCCGCATGATCCTCCCGGCCGAGCGACCAGAGCCGCGACGATGCGGCGTGTCGGGCTCAGCCGTCAGATAGCGGTAGTTGCGTAGCGTCGAAGGCTTGGCGCCCTTCTCGCGCTCCACGTACTCCAGCCACTCTGCCGCCAACTCGCGGACGGTCATCCCGTGTTCGCGGCGCTCGCGCTCGCCGCGTTCAATTTCCGCCTCACTCGCGTCGTGCTCGGCGATGAGCACCGCCATCTGCACCGTCGCGCGCTTCTCATCGAAGGCGCCCGCGGGCACCCTTCCGCGCCGTGATTGCCATTCACTGTCAGACCCCCTCGTCAGCCAGGCCGGCCCGATCCTGCGCTTCACCTGCCGCCCCGCCCGACGCCACTTTGCCTCATAGAAAGGCTCGCCGTCATCTCCAATTCTGACAACCAAAGCGCCCGTTGGAAGAACTGTCATTTAAGTGAGGGTACCACGCGGGTACCGCCCTATCTGCGGGTACCGCTTTGGGTACCGTTTGACCCCGAATAGGGCTATTTTACGGGCTTTTTGTCAACACTAAATCCGCTTTCCTAAGCGGTTCGGTGTCTCCTGGAACCCTTTGCAAGCAGGAGGTCGCCGGTTCGATCCCGGCTGGCTCCATAAAGTACCTGCAAATCGGGCAGTTTTTGGGGATTGGTCTGGGGCGTGTTTCGTGTCGTGGGCGTTTTGTCCATACCCCGCCCGTCGCGCGAAACCCCAGCAAATACGGGCCTCTTTCAACCGCTAGCCACGCTTCCTTCGGAACAGGCGCTCTCATAGTTGATATACGAGGCGTTTCGCCGATGAAGTGCCTGCAATTCGGGGACTTCTGGACTTCTACGGGGAAGTGTTCTCGTCGCGGCGTCGCCCTCCTCGCGCGGAAAGCGCCTATTTTGCAGGGGAAAGCGTTTCGGCACTCGTTTTGGCACTTCCTTGTGCGCGTCAGGAAGCGACTGACGGACAGCGGTCGACCTCGCCACCGGATGAAACCCTACGCATATAGGGCTCCCGTGTGTAGACTTTCATCCGATGAGATCGGACCGCATGCTCGAGATCGTAAGGCGCGCCGGTGGCACCGTCACCTCGGCTGAGCTGATTGCCGGCGGAGCACGATGGGAGGATCTGTACCGGCTGCGTGACCTTGGAGTCCTAGTGGAGATCTCCCGCGGCGTGTATCGCATCGTTGATGCTCCAGCGACTGCGCACCTCGATCTCGTGGCGGTGTGCCGACGGGCTCCGGCCGCGACGGTCTGCTTGAACTCGGCCGCCAGCTTCTGGGATCTGACCGACGAGATGCCCGACGTCGTGCATCTCGCGGTGCCGCGCGGCGCACATCGCCCGCGCATCGCCTACCCGCCGACAAGGGTGCACATCTTCGCGGCCGCTACCTTCTCGCTCGGTCGTATTAAGCAGGAGGTGGAGTCGGGAGAGACGATCGCGATCAGCTCCCGCGAGCGGACGGTCGTCGACCTCATGAGGTTGCGCTCACGTATGGGGCGCGATCAAGCATTCGCTGTGCTGCGGGCCTATCTGGACGGTCGCGACGCTCGGCCCGGCGAGCTCTTGGCGCTGGCTCGCGAGCTGCGCACAGGAAAGGCTATGGCGGACGGGCTGGAGACGATGCTGGCGTGAGCACGCGCAGCCCAGAGGAGGCCTACAGGGCTTTGCAGCGGCTCGCGCGTGCCGAGGGACGGACCACGCAGCAGGCGTTCGAACTGTACGTGCACGAGCGCTTCCTCGCGCGCCTGGCGAACTCGCGCTTTGCGGAGCGGCTCGTGCTGAAGGGCGGCATGCTGCTGGCGGCGCTCGATGCACGGCGCGCCACCCGCGACGCTGACATGCTCGCCCGGGGGATCGACAACGACATGGAGAACCTGCGCGATGTCGTTAGCGAGATCGCTGCGATCGAGCTCACCGATGGGGTCGTGTTCGACATCGAACGCATCTCGCTGGTCACAATCCGCGAGGACGCAAAATACGAGGGCATCCGAGTTGTCGTGCCCGCGAGCCTGGGTGGTGCTGTCTTGAAGCTGCGACTCGATCTGTCATTCGGTGATCCAGTCGATCCTCAACGCATCGACTACCCAACACTGCTTGACGATGCGGTCATTTCGTTGCTTGGTTACCCCTTGGAGAACGTCATCGCAGAGAAGGCGGAGACGATGATGGCCCTCGGTGACGCAAACACCCGCGACCGCGACTACGGCGATGTCTACCTCCTTTCGGGTACCTACGCACTTGAGGGAGAGTCCCTATGGGACGCCCTGCAGGCGACCGCCAAGCATCGCGGCCGCGAGACCCGGCCTGCTGGGTCCGTTGCTTGTGACGCTACGGGAAAGCCGCCAGCAGCCATGGGCTGCATATCGTGCTCGTGTTGGTCTACCGGGATTGCCCGAGCGCTACGCCGACGTCGTCGACTCGGTGGTGGACTTCCTCGATGGCCTCTACGCGAATCGCGGCGCTCACTGGGAGCCCACCAAACGGCGCTGGGAGTAGCAAGCCTGGGCGGCGCACCATAGACGTCACTGTCCACTTGGGGGGATGTCTCATCCCCGAGGCCCGCTGCCGAAAATTGTGCATCGCGACGCTGAGTATTGAAACCGTGTGGACTGCGGCTCGTTTCACTGGAACATGCGGGTTTGTCGCACGCCGGGTTGGAGGCGTCCCTCGACCAGGTCTTGTAGGCGGGCGGGCTCTCCGTCTCGTTGGTTCATCTGGCGTGCGTAGATTTCGAGGGTGAGGGCTGGGGTTGCGTGCCCGAGCTGGTTGATGACGTAGGGCGGTGACTCCCCGATCGCGAACAGCAGCGAGGCGAACGTACGGCGTAGCGCGTGTGGGGTGATCCCGTCGGGTAGCGGAGCTTCGTCTCGCCGTTCGAGTGTTTCGCTGGCGCGCGCTATCGCTGGCTGCAGAATCCGTTTACGGACATTGGTGGCGGTGACGGCTCGCCCGGTGCTGGTAGCGAACACCAGTTGGTTGGCTGTGTGCTCACCGCGACCCTTGTGCTCACGGAGCTCGTCGCGGAGGACCGGCAGGAGGTTGATCGTGCGGACCCCGGCGTCTGTCTTTGCTTGATCGATGCGCAGTGTCCCGCGAGCGAGATCGATCTCGCCCCAGCGCAGAGCGAGTGCCTCACTGATGCGCAGCCCGGCGAACACGAGCGTCGCGATCAACACACGGCGATAGCCGCACCTCGGCTGGGCTTCTCGATCGAGCTCGCCGGCAGCATCGAGCAGGGCAACGATGTGATCGGCGCGATCGAGCCATGCACGACGGGGCTTACTCACGGGCAGGCGCCTACGGCGGCCATGCGTAGGGTTTTGCGCGACCAGCCCGTACTCGATGGCCAACTCGAAGATCGCTCCGAGCGTTAGCAGTGTCTTGTTGATCGAATCGGCGGACAGGGTGCCTTCGCCGAGCTTGGTCTGGCGGTAGCGGTCGACGTCCATGACCGTGATCTCGTCGAGTCGGGCCGAAGCGAAGAAGCGCAGCAGATGCCCCAGGCGCCATTGCAGGAGTTCCGAACCGTCGTGGGCCTTGGCTTCCCCGAAGGCAGTCACCACGGCGGCGATACGGTCATATATCTGCGCAACCACGAACCAGCGTTGTCGATTATCTACGACAAGCACGGTGCGGTCACTGAGCTACACCCCGGACCAGCCCTCACCGACGACGATATTGCCAAGCTGGAAGTAGCGGGGGAACTCCACATCCAGAGATCACCAAATGATGGACATTGCGCTGCCGTAGGGCTTCGCGGAACCTATTGGCGCGAGCGCGGGCCTCGGACGGAGTCGAGGCGGATCGAGCCAAGCGCTTGATCTCGCCGTCCTCGGTGGCGACCAAGCCCACGAAGGCGAGCGCCTCGTTGATCGCTTGGCGCCAGGACTCAAACGCCTCGGGCTTATCGAGGAAGCGCGAAGGGTCGAGGGCAAGCTTCAGGCAGGCCAGCACAGCATTCGACGCATTGTCACGAGCCTGGCGCGCACTGAATGCCTCGAACAGTCGCTCCTTCTTGGTCATCTCGCCAGGGTCATCGATGCGCGCCTCTCGTAGCAACGCAGCGATTTCCCGGCCCGTCAGGCCGTCGGCAGTGTCGCCCAGCACCGCGGAGATGCGGCGCGGGACACCAGTCGGAAGGGATGCAATCACAGCCATACGGCGAGTATGCGCCCGCAGGCGGACATCTCGCAACTGTTCGTCATGGGGTGTAGCTATGTGCCACACCTTGACAACGCAAGAGGACACAGCGGATAGTGGACGCATGACCACAGATCGCCTCCCCGACAACCAAGAAGACCGCGAGGTCTACCTGCGCGAGCACAACGCCGCGAACTTCATCGAGGCCGTTACGAACGGCCGGCGCGACTCAATCGATACGGTCATCATGACCGTCGAGGCGTTCGTCGGCGAGCCCGACGTGCTCTACGTCGCTCTCGACTACGCCTACCACAGCGGCATGGCCGTCACGATGGCTCCGGACGATGGGCGGGACGAGCCTAGCGCCTGACCGCGCGGGGGATCGCTACGACGCCTTGCGGATCGCCTCGGCTGCTCGCCGACGGGCTTGCCGAGCCACCGGCTCCATGAGATCCTCTAGGAGGCCGTCCAGGTTCCGACGTTGTCCCCGACGCTGCGGCAGGTGGGGTCCCAAAGAAACGGTCAAGCACAGGTCGAGGCTCTGATGCGGCTGCTGCTAGAGGCTGTGGGGCGGGGCCAAACCATCGGGGTTTCGTTCGTTCCGGGCCCACGTTCGCGGCTCGACTGTGCTGCATGAGTCAACCGCCGCGAGCGCGACTGCGCTCCTAGGCCAGTCCGCCGAGTAAAGCGATAAGCAGCATCGTCGTAGCGAGTCCTACGTTCAAGCCGACGGAGATGCGTCGGACTTGCGCCTTACTCAGCTCGCCAAGTAGTTCCTTACCCGAGCGTGTGCGGGGGGCGACCGGCCTCTGCCAATGAAGCACGATCGGCAGGCCAAGCGCCAGGCTGGCAGTCAAAAGCCAAACTGATACGTCGGTAAGCGTCCCTTGGGCTCCCGAGCGCAGCGTACTAGGCCAGCCCAACGCCAGCGCTAATATGGCTGCCGAGCTCCAGCCACTCAGGCGGCAGGCGTGCATGACCAACTCCCACGCAGGCGTAATGCAGCGGCGAATGAGATCGTCCACCGGCGCAGTTCGCCGCTCCATCCGCCGGAAGGCCGCACTCGCGACGACAGTGCGCCCGTTCCATGCCAGCAGCCAGAAGCCGAACACGGCCTCGGTGATGTTGATGTGACCCGCAAGCGAAGCTCCAGTAGCCCAGTTTGCTCCGAGTAGACCGGCGGGCAGAAGCATAATCAGCATCATCGGTACGCTGGGCAAGACCAGCGGTGGGCGCGCTGGACGATAACCCTCGCCCCACAGGCGCGCCCGCCGCGGATTGCGCAGGCTACGCACTCGACCCTGGCGCAGGTCTCTCCATATGACTGAGAACGGCAGCAGACACGCGGCGATCAGAGCACCTGTCGCCACGCTCGCCGTGCCTTCGTACAACGTTGCACGCCACATCCACTGCGCTGCTGGAGTGACCGCGAGCACGAGCACTACCCAGGCAGTCGCGACGCGTGTTGCCCTGCATGGCGTTTCGCGCGCCATCTGCAGCAGATCCTGGGCGGTCAACTGCAGCAGCGGCGTCCTAGCATCGACACGCTCGCGCGCGGTATGTGACCGCTGTGGGAAAGCATGCTCAAGATCGCCGCCGAACCCAAGAAGCAGTTCCACAAGCGCGTACTCCTCTGCCTGTGCGCGTCGCTCAAGGCGCGCACTGAGCAGCCAACAGGCAACCGCAAGCTCCAGCGGCACCGCCACGGCATTCACGGCATGCGCGTACGGCGCGTGTGCGGTCAGCAAGAATGTCACCGCAACCGCGCCCAGCAACAACGCGATCAACACAAATGGCTCGATTGCCAGAAAGATGACGGCTGCAGCCCGGCTTGCCCAGCGCGCTGAATGAACACCCCCAGTCATCTCGCAAGATCCTATGTTAAAAGTGCCTAATTACCGTCGCTGGGACCCCCGCCACGAGTGTTGCCGGAGGGACGTCATGCGTTACAACCGCACCGGCCCCGACGACCGCATCGGCTCCGATCCTCACACCGGGCAGGATCGTGGCGGCGGCGCCGATCCACACGTTCGTATCGATGGTGATCGCCTCAGCGGTGATATGTGTCCGCCGTTTGTTGGGCTCAACGGGATGACCGGCCGTGACCAGGTTGACCTTGTGAGCGATCATGACCTGGTCGGCGATGTTGATGGCTGCGTGACCCGTAAACGCGCAGTCGTAACCGATGAAGACGCCCCGACCGACGGTGATGTTCAGCCCGTAATCCGCGTAGAAGGGAGGGATGAGCGTGAAAGAGTCCCCCACGGGCTTGCCGATCAACTCCTCAAAGACCTCCTGGATCGACGCCGCTTCGTCCATGCAGTACGCGCTGAGCTTCGAGGAGAGCCGAGTGGCCACCTTGACCCGGTCGACGAACGCACGGGACTCCGGCGTTTTGGCTCTGATCAACTGCTTGTCGTCCATTCGCAAACTCTCCCATGCGCTCGCTCGCTGCCATGCCTTCCGCCTACTCGGCATCGGGCCTAGAGTAAGCCAAGCCCAGCCACGCCGCCGGGGGCAAATAATCACCTGGCTGAGCGCAGGGCCCAGTAGCGGCGCTACCGTACCCCCGTGCGGGTAACCACCTGGAATGTGAACTCAGTCAAGAAGCGGTTGCCGCGACTGCTGGGCTGGCTGGATCAACGTGCCCCCGACGTCGTCTGCCTCCAGGAGACGAAGCTCGCCGATGACGCCTTCAACCAGCTGCTGAGCGAGGAGCTAACCAGCCGCGGCTATGCGGCCGCACACCACGGCGAAGGCCAGTGGAATGGGGTAGCGATCCTCTCCAGGCTGGGCCTGAAGGACGTGGAGGTCGGAATCCCCGGCGCCCCAGGCTTCCCGCACCCAGAGGCACGCGCGATCTCGGCGACCTGCGGCGGCGTGCGGGTGCACTCGGTATACGTACCGAACGGGCGCACCCCGGATTCCGAGCATTACCAATACAAGCTCGCCTGGCTGGATGCCCTGCGGGAGATGGTCGATACCGGCCCGGAAGCCGCAGTGGTGTGTGGCGACATGAACATCGCCCCGGCCGACATCGACGTGTTCGATCCGAACGCTTACATCGGCCAGACCCACGTCACGCCAAAGGAGCGGACGGCGCTGGCAAATCTTCAGGCACTGGGCCTGCACGACGTCATACGCGATCGCTGGCCGACCGAGCGTGTATTCACCTATTGGGACTATCGGGCCGGCATGTTCCACCAAGACCTGGGGATGCGCATCGACCTGGTGTTGGCCAGCGCCACGGTGGCGGGCAGGGTGCAGGCGGCATGGGTGGACCGCCAAGCCCGCAAGGGCACCGGGCCGAGCGATCACGCGCCAGTGATCGTCGATCTGGACGAGGCGCCGGACGGGGACATCGGGCCGGTGGTGCCGCCGCCCTCCGCACCGGCTCGCAAGCGGACTTCACCCAAGCTCCCCCAGTCGGCATGATGAGTCCGCCATGATTGAGTCCCACGAGTTGGCTCAGCGCATCGCTGTCCTGTTCGATATCGACGGGACGCTGCTCATAACCGGCGGCGCCGGCGCAGCATCCTGGCGTTTGGCCTTCGATGAGCTGTACGGAATCCCGGCGGACATCGGCCAGTTCAGCGACACGGGCATGACCGACCCCGAGGTCGGCCGCAGGACCTTCGAGGCCGTGCTGCACCGTGACCCTGAGCGTGCCGAGTTCGCGAAGCTGCTGGAGCGCCGCCTGCACTATCTGCACAAGACGGTGGAGGAGTCCGATGACTACAAGGTGCTGCCAGGTGTGGAGACCCTGCTGCCGCGCTTGATCGACCAGGGCCACCTGCTGGGCCTGGTAACAGGCAACGTCGAGGCCGCAGCCCACGTGAAGCTTCACCGCGCCGGACTCAACCGCTTTTTCTCCTTCGGCGGGTACGGCTCAGACTCCAGCGATCGCGGCGAGATAACGCGCACGGCGCTCAAACGGGCAAGCCTCGTCTACGGCGAGCAGCTGTCTGCGGCGCAGGCGATCGCGATCGGAGATACGCCCCGAGATGTCGAAGGCGCCCACGCCGCCGGAATCCCCTGCGTCGGCGTGGGTAGTCACCATTTCAACGTCGAGCAGCTCCGCGAAGCGGGCGCCGACTACGCGATCGGCTCGCTTGAGGAGGATCTGCCGCTATGAACCTATGCCAGTAGCGAACAGCCCAAGCGAGACCGCCCTCGCAGGCGGCAAGGAGCCAAACGGCCCACCCGCCCGGCGCCCCGCGATCCTCGCGGTGGACGACGAGCCGGCCGTATTGGCAGCGGTCGCCCGCGATCTGCGCCGCGGCTTTGGCGAGCGCTTCCGCGTACTGCGCGCACCCTCGGGCCCCGAGGCGCTGGAGGTCCTGGGCGAGCTGCGCAGGCGCGGCGAGCAGGTGGCGATGCTGATCGCCGACCAGCGCATGCCGGGCATGGCTGGCACGCAGTACCTGGTGGAGGCGCGCAAGCTCGTGCCGGATGCCAAGCGGGTGCTGCTGACGGCCTACGCCGACACGGAGGCGGCGATCGCGGCGATCAACGAGGTGGCGCTCGACTACTACCTGCTCAAGCCGTGGGACCCTCCCGAGGAGCAGCTGTTCCCGGTCGTCGAGGACCTGCTGACAACGTGGGAGTCAGGCACGGCGCTGGAATCCGGCGGCGTGCGCGTCGTGGGCCATCGCTTCTCCAAGGAGTCCCACGACCTGCGCGACTTCCTGGTGCGCAACCGCGTGCCGGCACGCTGGCTGGACGTGGAGCGCGATGGCGAGGCGCGCGAGCTGTTGCGCGTCGCGGGGGTGGACGCGGAGCGCCTGCCGGTGGCGCTGCTGGAGGACGGTACGGTGCTTGAGCGCCCGAGCATCCTGGAGCTGGCCGAGCGTCTGGGCGTCGCGGGCACCCCCACTCAGGACCACTACGACCTGGTGGTCGTCGGCGGCGGTCCCGCCGGCCTGGCCGCCGCGGTGTACGGCGCCTCGGAGGGCCTGAAGACCGTGATGGTCGAGCGTGAGGCGCCAGGCGGCCAGGCGGGACAGTCGAGCCGCATCGAGAACTACCTGGGCTTCCCGGCGGGCCTGAGCGGCTCGGACCTCGCGCGGCGCGCAACCGACCAGGCACGACGCCTAGGCGCCGAGTTGCTGACGGTCCAGGAGGCGGTCGGCCTGCGCGCCGAGGGCTCAGCGCGCCTGGTGCAGTTGAGCGGCGGCGGCGTGCTGAGCGCGAGCTGCGTGATCGTCGCCTCAGGCGTCTCCTATCGCCAGCTTGACACTCCGGGCTTCCCCGAGCTGACGGGCGCCGGCATCTACTACGGAGCCGCGATGACCGAGGCACGGGCATGCTCTGAGCAGCACGTCGTCGTGATCGGCGCGGCCAACTCCGCCGGCCAGGCGGCGGTCTACTTCGGCGGCTACGCCGCCAAGGTGACAATGCTCGTGCGTGGGGCTTCGCTTGAAAAGTCGATGTCGCACTATCTGATCGAGCAGGTCGCAGCGCGCGGCAATATCGAGGTGCGCACGAGCAGCTCGGCGATCGCGGCCGAGGGCGAGGATGGACGCCTGCGACGGTTACGCATCAAGGGCCCCGACGGCGCAGAGGAAGTGCTGGAGGCAGACGCCTGCTTCGTCTTCATCGGCGCCTCGCCACGCACGGATTGGCTTGAGGGCGTGCTCGCGCGTGACGAGCGAGGCTTCATCCTGGCCGGCCGGGACGCGCAGGCCAACGGCTGGCCGCTGCAGCGCGAGCCCTATGTGCTGGAGAGCACGGTGCCCGGCGTGTTCGTGGCCGGCGACGTGCGCGCCCGCTCCATCAAGCGCGTCGCCAGCGCGGTCGGCGAGGGCTCGATGGCCGTCTCGCTGATCCACGAGTACCTGGTCGAGGCGTGAGCGACGGACCGGCATGAGCGACGCGCCGATCACCCTGGAGGAGCTGCGCACGGTGGACCTGTTCGATGGGCTGAATGACGAGGAGCTGGCGCAGTGGGTGGCACTCGCGCACCCGCGCCATTTCGCCCCCGGGGAGATCATCGCCGAGCAGGGCGAGGAGCCACGCGGCCTGCAGCTTCTGCTGGAGGGCGAGGCACAGGCGCTGATCCTCACTGGCGGCCGCAGCGAGCCGGTCGGCCGTCACCAGGCGCCGACGTGGATGGGCGCGATCGCCGTGCTGACGGGTCACTCCCTGGGAGTGCGTATGCAGGCCGAGACCGCATGCCGCCTGGCGATCGTCGCGCCCGAGGATTTCCGCCGGCTGGCGTTTGCGCAGCCGGCTGTCAACCAGCGAGTAATGCAGCAGGTCGGCCCGGTGACCAGCCGCGTCACGGCGATCGAGCAGAACCGCGAGCGCCTGGCCTCGCTGGGCACGATGGCGGCAGGCTTGGCGCATGAGCTCAACAACCCGGCGGCGGCAGCGCGGCGAGCCGCCGCACAGCTGACTGAGGCGCTCGATGTCATCGGCTCGGCACTGGCGTCGTTCGTGGAGGCCGGAGTGGAGCGCGCCGAGGCCGAGCAGCTGCTGGGACTGCAGCAGCAGGCGATCACACACGCGGCCAAGGCCACCGCACTGGACACGCTGGATGCCTCAGACGCCGAGGAGGAGCTGTTGGAGCGCCTTGAAGCGCTGAATATCGAGGAACCCTGGCAGCTGGCCGAGCCGCTGGCGGCCGCGGGCGTTGACCAGCAGTGGCTCGACCGCGTGGCCACGCTGGCAGGCCCGGCAACGGCGGCGGCACTGCGCTGGGTCGCGGCGACGCTCACGGCAGGCCGGCTGGCAGCCGAGCTGCAGGAGTCCACGGAGCGCATGTCCTCACTGGTAGGCGCCGTGAAGTCCTATGCCTATATGGACCGCGGCGGTCTGGTGGAGGTCGATCTGCACGAAGGACTAGAGACCACACTCACGGTGCTGGGCTACAAGCTCAAGCACACCCAGATCGCGCTCGTGCGCGACTACGACCGTACGCTGCCAAAGCTCACTGTGCGCGGCTCAGAGCTAAACCAGGTGTGGACGAACCTGCTCGACAACGCGATTGACGCGCTCGGCGAGCAGGGCACGATCACGATCACAACACACGCTGATGGCAACTGTGCGGTGGTCGAGATAACCGACGACGGCCCCGGCATCGCGGAGGACGTCGCAGGGCGGATCTTCGACCCGTTCTTTACGACCAAGGATGTCGGGGATGGCACGGGCCTAGGCTTGGCCACCGCAAGGCGCATCGTCGTCGATCGCCACGACGGCTCGCTGACCCTCGACACCTCTTCGCCCGGCGCGACCACCTTCCGCGTGCGACTCCCCTTCACCCAGGCTTGAGCGTCAGTCAGGTGCTGCCAAACCCCCCACGGCTCTCCCCGTCGGGGACGTGGGCCGTCCATGCCGCCTGCTCGGCGCGCACGAACACCCCCTGTGCAATGCGGCTCCCGGAGGGAATGTGCACGGCAGCGCGGGTGAAGTTCAGCAGCTGCAAACGCAACTCGTCCTCAGCGCCACAGTAGTCCTGATCGATGACACCGATGCCATGCGGCTGCAGGACGCCAAAGCGCTTAGGCGTGGAGGAACGCAGGCACACCAAAAGCGCCCACCCAGGCGGCGTGGCGAGCACCAGGCCGGTGCCAACGAGAACGATCTCCCCAGGCTCAATATCGGCCGCTTCGACGGTCGACAGATCGAACCCCACCGAGCCCGGCGTGGCATAGGCAGGCTCAGGCGCGGATGGGTGCAGGCGCAGCAGCGGGACGTCCATGGGCAGGCAGCCTATAGCCCGGCTCCCCCAGCCCGAAGCCCTCAAGCTGCACCTGCGGCCAAGGCTTGGCGGGGCGCCCCAGGTAGAAGCCCTGCGCGAGCGGCACTCCCAGATCAATCAGCGCTTGAAGCTCCTCAGGATGCTCGATGCCCTCGGCGACGAGCAGGCTGCCGACATGCTCGGCGTAACCCACCAGGGCCTGCACCAAAGCCGCGCGATCACCATCGCCGTCGATGCCGCTGACCAAGGAGCGATCGAGCTTGAGATAGCTCGGCTGCACGGTGGTGATCTGGCGCAGCCCGGAATACCCGGCGCCCATGTCATCGACGGCCAGCCGGGCGCCCCGCTCGCGCAGCGGCGCGATGGTGGTGTGCAGCTGCGCTTCGCTCTGCACCAACGCCTCCTCGGTGACCTCGATGATGAGCCCGGAGAGATCACGCGGCTGCTCCAGGATGCGCAAGGTGCGCGCATCCAGGAGCACAGGCGCGGAGAGGTTGACGGCCACGCGCGTCCCCGCCGGCCGCGGCCCCAAAAGCGTCAAGGCCGCACGCAGGCAGGAGCGTCTCCAGCTCATCGCGCTCGCCGAACTCCTCGGCCAGCGAGAACCAGTGCAGCGGGCTGTCGGTGCCGCCCTGGCCAAAGCGCGCCAAGGCCTCATAGGCATGCACGGTGCCGTCACGCAGATCGACGATCGGCTGCACGGCCATCGAGAGCCCTTCGCCTCCGATCAGCCGCGTGAGCGCACCGCGGGCACTGTGCGCGCCCTGCCCGTTCAGCGGGCCGCCGGCATAGAAGGAGGCCTGCCCGCCGATGCCGCTGCGCTTGGCGACGCGCAAGGCGATATCGCCGGCCCGTAGCAGCGCCTCGGCATCGCTGCCATCGCGCGGGCTCTGCGCCACACCGACGCAGGCGGACACGCGCCGCTGCTCATCGCCGCACTGCTCCAGGGCCTCCAGCAGTTCGGCGGCAAGCGGCGCGGGGTCCTCCTGCCCGCGGGAGATGACCGCGAACTCATCCCCGCCCAGGCGTCCCACCACGCGCCGGGGCCCGGAGACGGTGCGCAGCCGCTCGCCGACCGAGGCCAGCAGCGCGTCGCCGGCGGCGTGCCCGAGCGCTTTGTTGACGACGCCGAAGCCATCGAGGTCAAATAGCAGCAGGCAGGCGGGCTGCTGTTCGCTGGCCCCTTTGGTGGCCACTTCCAAGGCGCTGCGAAAGGCCGCGCGCGAGAGCGTGCCGGTGAGGTCGTCGTGGTCGGCGTCATAGCGCGCCTGACGCAACAGCCGGGCCAGCTCGCGCGTGAGGCGCCCGCAGCTCAGCAGCAGGCCGATGGCCGCAATGCACAAGGCGACCTGCGCGCCACTCAGGTACCCCTGCAGCAGCACGGGCAGGGCCAGGGCGCTGAGCACGACGATGCGCCCAATCCAGTGCACGCGCCCGCCGCGCGCCACCACGCCGCTGGCCACGGCGGCGAGCCACAGCACGCTGAGCACCGTCACGCGCTGCTCGCCGAAGCCGACGATCAGGATCGCCGCGGCCCCCGCAAGGGACTCCTCTATGCGCAGCCAGGACATTCGTGGCAGTGACAGCTGGACGACAGCACTTAGAGCGATGATCGTGAATCCGGCGATGGTAAGGAGGGAGTGGGCCGCGAGCCGCGGACTGTCTGCCACGAGGAGGATGCCGGTGACCCCGAGGATGGCGCGGGTGGTGGCCGCGGTGCGGCGCGCACGCAAAAGATGGGGATCCCGCCCGCCCTCGTATTCAGCCGCTGCCATCACGTTCAGGCTTTCGGCAAGGCCCCAGTTGTTCTTAACGTTTGCACACCCCCACGGACCAGTGGCAGGCTTGTTTCAATATAAGGAACTCTGCCCTACAGAGGCGCCTTTGTCAGGCTCGTGCGAGCCGACGGCCGGCTGCTGCGGCAGCGGCCTGTTTGCTGCCCACAAACGGCGTTAGCGCGATGTACACGGCGTGTTCGGTCAACTCCGGCAGGCGCGCGGTCTCCCCCCGTGCGACGTAGTCGTGCAGGAGCTCGAACAGCCCCCCCACGATCGCCTCTCCAGCGATCGAGGAGGTGAGCGACCCCTCACTTCCGGCCGCCCCGTTGGAGCTGCCCGGCCGCGGCACGAGCAACTGCGCGTAGAAGCTGCCGGCCTGCTCCATGCGCTCGGTCAGCCCGGGGAAGGCGACCACCATGTCCACGCAGGCCAGGTGCGCGTAGGCGGGCTCGGCGGCAAGGAACTCCAGCAGCGCCACGACAGCCGCACGCACCCCCGGCACCCAGCTGTCCTCGCCAGCGAACGCCTCGGCACAGACCGCCACGGTGCGCGCGTTGCCAACCTCGTAGGTGGCGGTGAAGGCCTCCTCCTTGCTCTCGAAGTGGCTGTAGAAGGTCTGCAGCGAGACCGCCGCCTCGGCTGCGACATCCTCCAGGCTCAGCGCGGGATAGCCGCGCGCGGCGGTGAGGTTGGCGATGGCGTCGAAGATGCGCTCGCGCTGGTTGTGCTCGACGAAGCCGCGCGGCAGGTTGTGCTCTCCGGGGGGCAGTCCGCGCGGACCCTGGGAGACCAGCGAACCGGGCGCCCGCCCGCCCTTGCCTCGCCGTCCCGCACGCTTGCGGCGCGGGCGCATGGGGATACCCTCCGGCGAGGGGTAGTAGCCGCAGATCCAATCGACCACTTCCGGCAGGGTCTTGTCGAGTTCGGCGCGCAAGGCCCGGCCGGACTGCCCGCTGGCCACGCGCGAGTAGAGGATCTTGCGCAACGCGCCCACGACGGCCTTGGTGACGGGCTCGGGTATGCCGCCCTTGCCGGGTGCCTGCGCGAACACTTCCCCGAGGAAGGCCTCAAAGCGCGCGGCCCCATGCGCCCAGCGTTCCATGCCCGCCTCGCCCGCGGCGATCACGTCCACGCATACCAGCCGCGTGGCGCTGGGGCGCGCGATGGTGGCCTCGAACAGGGCGGCGACGATCGCATGCACCTGCTCGCGCCCTTCCATCTCGGGGTCATAGGCGTGCGCCATCGCCACGGTCAGGCGCCGCACACTGGCGTCGAAGGCGGCCAGCAGACACTCCTCCTTGTTGTGGAAGTGCTCGTAGAAACTACGTCTGGAGACGCCCGCGCGTGAGACCAGCTCGGAGATGCGCACACCGCCGAGGCCGTGCTCGTTGATGAGTTCGATCAGGGCCTCAAACAGCCGCCGGCGCTGGTCGGCCACGACCTCCTCGCGGGGCAGCGCCTGCGGCCCACGCGGCAGTCCCCGGCGTCCATTCCCGTCTCCCCGCTTGCTCGCCACATGACCACAGTAGATGACCTGGCAAGGGCTGCCAACACGTTTGACCCCATGTCACAGTTGACAAATCATTGCGCTTGGAGGTTGACACCTTGCGTAAAACCTGATTTATATGTTGCTGCGGGAGATGCTCATGAGGTCTCCACAGGTTGCACCTTGGGAGGCGCAATGGGTCGAAAAGCAAAGGAAGAGAGAGGTTTTGGTCGCAGGTCTGGTACGACCACAGGACCGGAGTGCAAGGCACAGAGCACTCACTTCGGGTTGGCGTCACCGCAGCCATTCTGTAGGCCGCGTGCTATTAGTTGTGACTCTCAGGCCCAACTTCACGACACCGCTTGGCCCACTCGGCCAAACCGGCGTCGCAAGCCTAGAGAGTCGGGTAGGTAGGGAGCTGGGAGGTCGGATGTCATGAGAACGCATTACTGTCAGGAGCAGCGGATGGCCAGGGCAATACACGCCCGCTGGCCCTATCGCCGCTCGCATTGTCGCCACGATATGCACTGGCTGGTGCGCGTGCGCCCCTCGCGCTGCTGGTGCGCGCGTGGCCGCTCGCACTCGATGGCCGCGTTGCCGCCGTATCAGAGGCGCCCTTCGGCCGGCTGAGCCGTCGACGGCGGTGCCCGCAAGCAACGCGGCCACCGCCGTCGATAGCATCACTGTCCGTGGCCGCTCCGCGTGAGATCACAGCGCTGTCGATAGACACCATCCGCGCGCTGGCCATGGACGCGGTGCAGAAGGCCAACGCGGGGCATCCAGGCACGGCGATGGCGCTGGCGCCGCTCGCGCACACGCTCTACACGCGCGTGCTGCGCGTCAATCCCGCCGACCCCCACTGGCCCGACCGCGACCGCTTCGTGCTCTCGGCCGGGCATGCGTGCATCTTGCAGTACTCGATGCTGCACCTGACGGGCTATGCACTTGAGCTGGAGGACCTGAAGCAGTTCCGCCAGTGGGGCTCGCTCACGCCAGGACACCCCGAGCGCGGGCACACGACGGGCATTGAGGTCACGACAGGCCCACTGGGGCAGGGCTTCGCCAACGCGGTAGGCATGGCGATGGGCGAGCGCTTCCTCGCCGAGCGCTACAACCGCCCAGGGCTCAATGTGGTCGACCACCACACCTACGCGATCTGCTCCGACGGCGACCTGATGGAGGGCGTCAGCCAGGAAGCGGCCTCGATCGCTGGGCACTTCGGCCTGGGCAAGCTGGTGGTGTGTTACGACGACAACCGCATCACGATCGACGGCACCACGGCGATCTCCTTCGACGGCGAGAACCACATGGCGAGGCTGTCCGCCGACGGCTGGCACGTGCAGCGAGTGGCGGACTCCGAGGATGTGGAGGCATTGGAGGCGGCCTTGGTGAAGGCACGCGAGGAAGGCGAGCGCCCCTCGTTCATCGCGATCCGCTCGCACATCGCCCATCCCGCCCCCAAGGCCGTGGACACGGCCAAGGCCCACGGCGCGCCGCTCGGCGAGGAGGAAGTAAGGGCCACCAAGCAAGTGATGGGCTTTGATCCCGAGCAGCACTTCCAGGTCGACGCGCGCGTATACGAGCAGATGAACCTGCGCGAGCGCGGCGCCGGGTTCGAGCAGGAGTGGCAGGAGCGCTTTGAGGCATGGCGCAAGGCGCTGCCGGATGCGGCGGCGGAGTGGGACCGGGTCTGGGCGGGCAAGCTGGAGGAGGGCTGGGAGGACTCACTGCCGAGCTTCCCAGCAGGCAAGGACATCGCCACGCGCTCGGCCGGGCAGAAGGTGATGGCGGCGTTCGCCTCACACGCGCCCACGATGGTCGGCGGCGCGGCCGATCTGGTGGAGTCGACCAAGACGGTGTTCGAGGGCGCGGGCCAGTTCTCGCGCCCCCATGCCGGCCGCAACGTCCCCTTCGGCATCCGCGAGCACGCGATGGGCGCGATCGTCAATGGGCTGGCCGCACACGGCGGCATCCTCAAGCCCTACGGCTCGACGTTCCTGATCTTCTCCGACTACATGCGCGCCTCGGTGCGCCTATCGGCCTTGATGGAGCTGCCGGTGGTGTGGGTGTGGACGCACGATTCAGTCGGCCTGGGCGAGGACGGCCCCACGCACCAGCCGGTCGAGCACTATGCCGCGCTGCGCGCGATCCCCAAGCTGTGGGTGATCCGCCCCGGCGATGCGAACGAGACAACGCACGCGTGGCGCGTGGCGCTGGAACGCAAAGACGGCCCAGTGGCACTGCTGCTATCGCGCCAGAACCTGCCCGTGCCCGACCGCGCCGCGGAGGGCCTGGGCGCCGCGAGTGAGCTTGAGCGCGGAGGCTATGTGCTGTGGGACTCGGCACCTGAACCGGAGCTGATCCTGATCTCCACCGGCTCCGAGGTCTCCACGACGCTTGAGGCGGCGCGAGCCCTCGTGGCTGAAGGCAGAAAGGTGCGCGTGGTCTCGATGCCCTGCATGGAGCTGTTCGAAGCGCAGACGGCGGACTACCGCGAGGGCGTGCTACCCGTCAAGGTCACCGCGCGCCTGGCGATCGAGCCAGGTGCCACGATGAGCTGGTGGAAGTGGGTAGGCACGCACGGCGACGTACTGGGCCTGGATCGCTTCGGGGCGTCCGCACCGGGAACGACGGTATTGAAGGAGCTCGGCTTCGATGCCGAGAACATCGCTACACGCGCCCGCGCCCTCCTAGACTGAAGGGAACTCATGTCGTCACCCACGCTCTCCCCCTTGCACCGCCTGAGCGCGCTCGGACAGAGCGTGTGGATCGACTTCCTCTCGCGCAGCTCGATCCGCGGCGGCCATCTGCAGGAGCTGCTGGATCAAGACGCGGTGGTAGGCGCCACCAGCAACCCGAGCATCTTCCAGAAGGCGATGACCGAAGGTGACGCCTATGACGAGCAGTTGCAGCAGCTTGCCGGCGAAGGCGTAGAGGGCAAAGAGGTCTTCTGGCGCCTGGCCGAGCAGGACATCAAGGATGCCTGCGATCTGTTCCGCCCCATCTGGGACGCTGGCCTGGGCCGCGACGGCTACGTGTCGCTTGAGGTCGACCCGAACCTGGCCTACGACGCGCCGGCCACGTTCGCCGAAGCGATGCGCCTGCACAAGGCGGTGGACCGCCCCAACCTGATGGTGAAGATCCCGGCGACCAAGCCAGGACTGGCGGCGATCGAGGACGCGGTCGCGGCGGGCAAGTCGATCAATGTCACGCTGATCTTCTCGCTGCGTCGCTACGCGGAGGTGGCCGAGTCCTACGTGCGGGGCCTGGAGCGCCTGGTCGCATCCGGAGGGGACCCGAGCAAGGTGGCCTCGGTCGCGAGCTTCTTCGTCTCGCGCATCGACACCGAGGCCGACCGGCGCCTGGATGAGATCGGCGGGCACGACCATTTGAAGGGACGCCTGGCAGTGGCCAACGCAAAGCTCGCCTACCAGCACTACAGCGCGACCTTCCGCGGCCCCCGCTGGCAGTTCCTGGCGTCCAAGGGGGCGACCACGCAGCGCGTGCTGTGGGCCTCGACGTCGACCAAGAACCCCGACTACCCAGACGTGATCTACGTGGAGGACCTGATCGGCCCCGACACGGTCAACACGATGCCCGAGGAGACCGTGCGCGCCTACCAGGACCACGGCGGCCCGCAGGTGCGTTTGGAAGACGGCGTCACTGAGGCCCAGGGCCTGATCGACGAGCTGGCTGCCGCGGGCGTCGATTACAACGACGTGACGGAGACGCTGGAGCGGGAGGGCGTGGAAAAGTTCGCCGACGCCTTCAGCGGACTGCTGGAGGCATTGGCCGCCAAGCGCACCGAGTTCGCTGCTGTCTGAGCGCGCGTTTGCGGGGATGCCCGCGCCGTCCTTGCGTTAGGGTCAATGCGATGCCCACGGTTCTGATCACCGGTGCCTCGACCGGCATCGGCAAGGCAACTGCGCTGCAGCTGGCGCGCTCAGGCTGGGATGTGCTGGCCGGCGTGCGCAACGCGGCAGCCGGCGAAGCGCTCGTGACACAGGCAGGCGCCGGCGGGCGCCTGACGCCGGTCCAGTTGGACATCACCGACACGGCGCAGATCGCGGCGGCGGCGGAGCTAGTGGCGCAGCGCACCGGCGCAGGCGGCCTTGACGCACTGGTGAACAACGCGGGAATCGCGGTCGGCGGCCCACTGGAGCTGCTGCCAATGGAGGAACTGCGCGAGCTGATGGAGGTGAACTTCTTTGGCCAGGTCGCGGTGACACAGGCGCTGATCCCCGCCCTGCGCAAGGCGCGCACTCCTCCGAGCACAGGTGGGCGGATCGTGCTGCTGTCCTCTATCGGAGGGCTGGTGACCACCCCCTATATGGCCCCCTACCATGCCTCGAAGTATGCGCTGGAGGCGGTGGGCAACGCGTTGCGCGTGGAATTGCGCCGCTCGCATATCCAGGTGGCATTGATCGAGCCGGGCTCGGTGGCCACGCCGATCTGGGACAAGGGCAACGAGCTGATCGACGGCGTCGAAGTGCCCGCGGAGCTACAGGAGTTCTACGGTCACGTGCCCAAAGCGATGGAAAAGACACTCAGCGACACGGCCAAGCGCGGCGTGCCGCCCGAGCGCGTGGCGCAGACGATCGAAGGTGCCCTGAAGGCCAAGCGGATGCGCGCGCGCTACCTGATCGGGCTGGACGCGCACGCGATGGTATGGGCCAGCCGGCTGATCCCTGATCTGCTGTTCGACCGCATATTGCGGCGCGCGGTTGGGGTCTGAGCGTGGATGCCCAGATCCCAACGCCGCCATCTGAACGTGGGGCCTGGGCACTCGCGGGAGCCTTGGTCGTTCTCGGCGTGGGCGTGCTGGTGGTGGTGCTGAGCGGACTGGTCGGTCAATCCGGGCGCGGCTCAGCGACGGGGGTACCGGAGATCGTCACGGTCGCGGCGACCCCCACGGCGGGAGCCGCCAGTGCGCAGCAGGCATCGAGCGCTGCTGCCGCCGCAGCGATCGTGACAGAACCAGCTAACACGAAGCAGAAACGCGCGCTGGCGAGCTTCGTGGAACAGGCGAGCACACAGACGCATATCTCCGAGAGCTGGATGTCGGGCTTCTACCCGATTTACGCGCAGGCGCAGAGCCGCTTCGGCGTGAACTGGCTGCTGCTGGCCTCGATCCACCGCCAGGAGTCGGCGTTCTCGACGGCCCCGAGCACCTACCACGGCCTCAACTTCGCGGGCTGCTGTGGCGGGCCGATGCAGTTCAACGTGACCAACGGAGGGGCGGGCGCTCTATCGACCTGGCAGCTGGTGAACAACTCCTATCTGTATGGGAAACGGCCGGCGGTCTACGACCACCAGACGAGCAAGCACCCCTCGATCTACGACGACTTCGACTCGCTGATGGCGGCCGCGCGCCTGCTGGCCTCAAACGGGGCGAGCGAGGCGCTTGACGGCGCGGCCTGGGGCGCGGCCTATGACTACTACGGCCACGACGAAGCCGGCATCGCCTACGCCGACCAGGTGCTGGCGCGCGCGATCGGCTGGTCCCAGCACGGTTTCTGCATCAACTGCGGTGTGGACCCGGGCCTGATCGCGGCGGTGCACGCTGCCTACGGCGCGCCGGTGGCGGAAGCGAATGCGAATGCAACGGCGACCGCGGCACGCGCCCAGACGAATCTAAAGAGGCGCAAGTAGGTACCTGTTTTTTCTAGTTTGAGCGCAATCGTCTATACGTGATATCTACCATTGCGCTCATCGCAAAAAAAACAGACCCTCCATCCGCTCCTTTAGGTTCACGTGTAGGGGCCTGCGGCCCTGCAGTCAGGCGGCCTGCGCGGCCTGCGTGAGCAGCTCGCCGGCAACACGATCCGTAGCGGCACCCGTGCCCCCCAGCAGCCTGCGCGAGAGCTGAGCGCGGCGGAAGTACAGCGGCGCGTCGTGCTCCCAGGTGGCGCCGATGCCACCGTGCACGGAGATCATGGTGCGCGCGGCGGTGTCAAGCGCATGGCCAGCAACCGAGCGGGCCGCGGCAGCCGCCAAGGCAAACTCGCCCGGCGCCCCACGCCGGGCCCAGCCGGCGTAGTAGAGCAGCGAGCGCCCGTTCTCCTGCTGGCGCAGAACCTCGGTCAAGGAGTGCTTGACGGCCTGATAGGAGCCGATGGCACGACCAAAGGTATGGCGCTCCTTGGCGTAGGCGACCGACACGTCCAAGGCGGTCTCGACACTGCCGATGGACTCGGCGGCAAGCAACGCCTGTGCAAGGTGCCAGGCGGCCGCAAGCGACTCGACGGGGGTGTCGAGCAGCACGCCGCGAGCGTTACTCAGCGTGACGTGTCCCAACGAGCGCGTTGCGTCGTAGCGGCGGATGGCCTCGACGCTGACGCCCTCCCCGCCGGCCTTGATGGCTACGCCAACGGGCTGGCCGGCGAGCAGCGCCACGCCCACGAGCACGTCGGCGCCAGGCGCGTCGGGCACGAACGCATAGGTCCCACTGACAGTGACATGACCGTCACCAGCAGGGCTAGCGACCGGCGGTGCAGGACGCTCGGAGCCATGCAGCGGATCGACGCACCAGGAGTTAAGACATCATTGGGCGGACAGGCAGGCAGATAAGCGGCACGCTGCTCGCCGGAGGCCAGCGCGGGCAGCAGCGCGGCCGCAGCGGGGGCGGCGGATTCGCTGAGGATCGCCGTGGCGGGCAGATGCCCTAGCAAGGCGACGCCGGCCAGCACGCGCCCACACTCGCCGAGCACAAGCATGGCATCGAAGGCATCGAGATCGGCGCCGCCGTGGGCGTCGTCGATCAGCAGTCCCGGCCAGCCGGCCTCACAGGCAATGGGCCAGAGGTCAGGCAGCTCACCCTTGCCATCTGCCTGCCCCTCGCCATGAGGGGTGCCCCCCTGGGTATCGAGCGCATCGCGCGCGGCCTCAAGGGTCTTGAAGCGAGAGAGCGCCCCGCGGGCGGCCTCGCGCAGGAATACCTGCTCGTCTGAAAGCGCGAGATTCATGCCTTTGCGGCCTCCTTGGCGCGGAGCTCTGAGAATGGGATGCCCTTATCGAGACGCGGCTCAGGCGGCAGCCCCAGCACGCGCTCGCCGATGGTGTTACGCAGGATCTCTTCAGTGCCGCCGGCGGACTTCAGGCCGGGCAGGAAGGAGATCATGTAGGCCCACTCGGAGTCCTCGCCGAGCGCATCGGGTCCCTGCACATCCGCGATCAGCTCCCCCGCATGGATGGCGCCGTTGACGATCGTGACCTTCGCCAGCCCGGCCTCAGGTCCGGGGATCTGCCCGCGCTGCAAAGCAGTCAAGGTGCGATAGCCGGTGAAGCGCACGGCCAGCAGATCGGCGGCGATCTCACCGAGCTGGCGGCGCACCTCGGGATCGCGCGAAGCGTGCGGATCGGCAGCAATTGCCTGCGCGAAGCGGGCGGAGTTGAAGCCAAGGCCCTCGCCACCAAGCCCGATGGTGACGCGCTCGAACATCAAGGTCGTAAGCGCCGTGCCCCAACCGTTTCCAACCCCACCGACGACGGAGTCGGCATCGAGCGCGACGTCATCGAAGAAGACCTCGTTGAACTCGGCCTCGCCGGAGATCTGGCGCAGCCCGCGCACGGTCACGCCAGGCGCGTCGATCGGCACGAGGAACATCGTCAGCCCCTTGTGCTTGTGCGCATCGATATCAGTACGCGCCAAGAGCAGCCCATAAGCGGAGAACTGCGCGTTCGTGGTCCAGACCTTCTGCCCGGTCAGGCGCCAAGACCCATCATCCTGCTGGCGCGCGCGAGCCTGCACGGCCGCGAGATCCGAACCGGCGGCAGGCTCGGAGAAGAGCTGGCACCAGACCTCATCGCCGTGCAGCATGGCGCCGAGATAGCGCCCCTTCTGCTCCTCGGAGCCGTGCGCGATGAGGGTCGGCCCAAGCATCCCCACACCGATGGCATCGAGAATGCCGGGAACGCGCGCCCGCGCGATCTCCTGGTTACAGATGACCTGCTCGATCGGCCCGAGCCCCTGTCCGCCGTACTCCTTGGGCCAGGTGACGCCGGCGAGTCCGGCCTCGGCCAGCTTGCCCTGCCAGACACGGCGGGCGGCGATGATCTCGTCCTCGTCGGTCAGCGCGCCGGGGCCCTGCAGCACGGGGGCCTCGCTCTTGTGCTCTTCAAGCCAGGCACGCACCTTGGTGCGGTGGGCTGCCTGCTCCGGTGTGTCGTCAAGATCCACGGGCTTCTCCTTTGGCTGACTGACCAGTCAATCGCTCCTGAAAGGAGGGTACTACATCCCCTTAGGCACAAAGGGAGCTTCCACGGGAGGCAGGTGATAGACGGCGGAGAACCCCCGGTCGAGCAGCGCCTCGGCCTGCCGTCCAAGTTCAGGCGAATCGAGC
Organism: uncultured Solirubrobacterales bacterium; assembly: GCA_963743165.1. Classification (GTDB taxonomy): domain Bacteria; phylum Actinomycetota; class Thermoleophilia; order Solirubrobacterales; family Solirubrobacteraceae; genus Palsa-744. Next base: position 305,325 of record CAVUOP010000004.1, on the reverse strand, counting down.
AGCACGACCCCAAGCCGCACGTTTCCTCGCCGCGCGGCCCCGACAAGGCAGCGCCCGGCGGCTTCGGTCTCCCCGGTCTTCAGCCCGATCGCCCCGGGGTAGTGGTACCTGAGCAACGGATTGTTGTTGTAAAGCCAAACCTTCCCCCCCTTGATCGGCAGCGGCTGCACGCTGGAGGCGGAGCCGGCGACGCGCGCGATGCGCGGCTGATCGAGATCCAGGCGCGCCAGCGTGGCGAGATCGGCGGCGCAGGACCGATTGGCATCCTCAAGTCCGTAAGGCGAGACATAGTGCGTGCAGGAGAGCCCAAGATGGCGGGCTTCATCGTTCATACGCGCGACAAAGCGCGGCACGCTGCCAGCGACGCGTTCGGAGAGCGCCACAGCGGCATCGTTGCCGGAGGGCAGCATGAGCCCATAGAGCAAGGTCTCAAGCCGCACGTACTTGCCAACCGGCAGCACGCCGACCTTCGAACCGGCGGTGTTGACGGCGCGGTGGGAGATGTGCACGTGCGCGTCTGCGTGCTGCGAGCGCACGACCAGCAGTGCGGTCATCATCTTGGTGAGGCTGGCGATGGGCCGCCGCTCGGTGGGGTTGAGCGCCCAGAGGACCCTGCCGGTGTCAAGGTCGAAGAGCAGGGCAGCGCGCGGAGGATGCCGGAACTGCAAGGAGAAGAGCCCCGGCCTAGTGTTGGCCGCGTCCCCCGATCCTGACGCGGAACGACCGCGAGCGGAGCCGGAACTGTGCGGCCGACCGCGCGCCCTCGCCGAGGCGCCGGGCCGCCCGCGACCGGCGCTGTCGATGATGCGGGTGGCGGCAAAGGCGACGCCGAGGAAGAGCGCAAGCGGGAAGGCAATAAGCAGCAGAGCCTGCCCCAAACCCCGCCGGCGCCGGCGAGCCGACCGCCGCCGCCCGCGGTCCCGGCGGCGCCCGGGCGGCAGGAACGGCGAGGGCGTGCTCACGGCCGCGGCCCCCGCGGCGGCTTGCTGAGCAGCGAGCCAATGACCCCAACGGCAAGCAGGACAAGGACGAAGAGCGACACCACGCCAGGCAGCGTAACCCCCTCTTCCACGAAGGCGTCGAGGGTCAAGGCGCCGAAGGCCAGGACGAGGAACACAATCAGCAGGCGGATCGCCATTGCGCTCAGTACAGCGGTTTGCGCGGCGGAGGGGCACCAGCCGGCGCCCCCGCCGCGCAAACCCGCGCGCGTCCCTACACCTTCCTCCGCGGCGAGCCCGTAGGGGTGGCCTGTATGAGACCCACATGGTTAGGGGTTGACAAGTCAGGGGGTTGTACGTATGGTATTCGCTGTCACAGGGTCTCAACCGTCCTGGGCGTTTCACACATAGGATCGGGTTCGGGTCTGGCCCCTGCGGGCCGGCTGCAAGCGTTAGCAGGGCTTTCTTGGGAGAGGGACATGATCGCAACGAATGAGGGAGAAGTGATACGCGTGAGTTCGAATCGAACAGGCGTGCCGGGGGTCCTCGCGGCATCGACGGGGGCTGTAACTAGATGCATCAGCATCCTGATGTCATCTCTCTCTCTCTCTCTCTCTTGGCAGGGTTGGCTCTCCACTAGACCGGAGTTTCGCCGCTCGTCGGCGACTCGCCCCGGGGACGGTCGCCGGGGGGATCACCCGCGCGCTTTAAGCGCTGCTCGTCTGTCGCGGGCCGCTCGTCTTTCACGCCTGTCGGGCGCGGCGCTCCTGTCGGTGACGCTGCTTTTCGCGCTGGCGAGCGCGCCGGCATCGGCGACAGAAGCCTCGCATCCGCTGCTCTCGAGCTTCGACGGCCATGAAATCCCGGTCGGCTCGGTGGGTAACAGCGGTAGTGGCGGTGCGCTGGGTCAGGCTGAAGGCTTAGCGGTGGATGCGGCCTCGGGCGATGTGTATGTCGCTGATACGGCGAACAACGTCGTGGACAAGTTCACCGCCGCGGGGGTGTATCTGTGTCAGATCACGGGCAGCAGTGTGCCTTCGCCGACGGAGTGCAACGGCTTGGCGGGCAGCGCGACGGCTGCGGGGTCGTTCTCGTTCGCCCAGCCGGGGGCGTTGGCCACACCAAAGGAGCCCCCAACGCCTGGCGCCTGACCCCACGCGGCCGAGACGTTGAGAACGCCATCAGGATCGACACGGGCGCGACAGGGTAGGCATCCAACGGTCAGCCAGAGGTGGCCGCGGATGACGAGCGAGCGTCCTGGATTGTGACCACCAGAACGACATCATCCTGCTCCTCGTAGATGTAGAGGATTAGAAGCCAGCGCCAGGGGCCGAGGATGAAACGGAAGGGAGTCCAGCGTCCTTCGAGTTCGCGCCCGAGGCGCGGAAAGCGCTAAAGCTCATCGAGTGCGATGGTGTGACCGGCTCGGGCCTGTTCCAACCCTAGGTGAGTGCGCTCATAGGCGCCCGGGATGCCGTCGAGCAGGGCGGCCACGTTGCGCGCATCGGGGTCGGCCGCCGGCGAAAGACCTACCCGCGCGCGGCCAGCGGTCCGATGCCAGGCCGGGTCTGCTTGACGTGCTGGTCGGCGTGATAGCTGGAGCGCACTAGCGGCCCCGCCGCAACGTGCTCGAAGCCAAGCTCATAGGCAGCCAGCTCCAGCGCGGCGAACTCATCCGGGTGCCAGTAGCGCACGACCGGCAGATGGCGCTCGGAGGGCCGCAGGTACTGGCCAACGGTGAGCACCTGCACGCCCTGCTCGCGCAGCGCGCCGAAGGTCTCGACCATCTCCTCGTGGGTCTCGCCTAGCCCAACCATGAGCCCGGACTTGGTGACGACGTCGGCGCCGCCCATCTCCTTGGCGAGCTTGAGCACGCGGCAGGAGCGCTTGAAAGTAGAGCCGCGGCGGGCCACGGAGTAAAGCCGCGGCACGACCTCGACGTTGTGGTTGAAGACATCGGGCCGCTCGGCGATCACCTTCGCCAGCGGCATCTCCTGCCCCTGGAAGTCGGGGGTCAGCACCTCGACCATGCACTCCGGCGCCTGACGGCGCACCTGGCGGATGACGCCGACGAACGCGGAGGCGCCCTTGTCGGGCAGGTCGTCGCGGTCCACGGAGGTGATGACGGCGTGGCGCAGTCCCATGCGGGCGATCGAGCGCGCCACGCGCGCGGGCTCAAGCGGGTCGTTCCAGGTGGGCTTGCCGGTCTTGACGTTGCAGAAGCCGCAGCGGCGAGTGCAGGTGTCGCCGAGGATCATGAAGGTCGCGGTGCCCCGCTCCCAGCACTCGCCTACGTTGGGGCATGCCGCCTCCTGGCAGACGGTGTGCAGGTTCTCCGAGCGGATCAGCTCGGTCAGCTCGCGGTAGCGCTCACCCCCCGGCGGGGGCACCTTGAACCACGGCGGCTTGCGCTCGCGCAGCGGGCGGACCTCGGGACCGAGCACCTTCAGCACGTCCATGCCGCCGGGATTGGCGCGGGATCGAGTCCCACCCACCCCGCTCATGCGAGCACCGGCTGACGATCCAGCCCCAACCGTCGCGGCGTTACGAGCCGCTGGCGCCGTCCATGGGCCTGGCAGAACTGATACGCGACACGCCTGCGAAAGCAGGCCACTCCAGCCGCTCGTCCCGGTCCAAGCTCGCGCGCCACGGAGGTCATCTCCACATCCGGTAGGCCGCAGGCCACCACCCACGAGAACGGCTCCAGGTCGTTCTCGACGTTGACGGCGAAGCCGTGTGTGCTGATCCCGCGCGAGACGTGCACGCCGAGCGAGGCGATCTTGCGCTCTCTTACCCAGACCCCTGTGAAGTCAGCCCCATCGTCGATACGGCTGCGAGCGGCGATCCCTTCCTGCGCGAGCGCGAGGACGAGCGCCTGCTCGATGGTGCGCAGATGCGCGAGCACATCGGTCACGCCCATGATCGGATACCCCACGAGCTGCCCCGGACCGTGGTAGGTGACGCGCCCGCCACGGTTGGTGTCAACGACTTCGATCCCTCGCGCGCGGTAGAAGTCCTCACCCAGCGTCAGCTCCTCCGGGTGTGAGCGGCGCCCGCGCGTATAGACCGGCGGGTGCTCCAACAGCAGCAGTGTGTCCGGCAGCTCGCTGGCCTGCCTGCGTGTCCTGATCTGCTCCTGCATCACAGCGGCCTCGCGCCAGGGGACGGTGCCCAGCTGGCATACCCACAGCTCATCTGAAGAGGATCGGGCGGCGACGCGCATCTGCTCCCTCCAGCCTAGCGCCCGCCATTACAGCGTCAGCGACGCCGGCGCCTGCAGCAGCTCACGGATGCGGGCGAGGAAGTTGGCGGCGTCGGCGCCGTAGAGGATGCGATGGTCGCAGGCGAGGGTGATCGACATGGTGTGGCGGGCAAGAATCTCTCCCCCGCGCACGACCGGCCGCGGCTCCAGCGCGCCGACCGAGAGGATCGCGGCCTGCGGGGGGTTGATGATCGCGGTGAAGCGAGTGACGCCGAACATGCCGAGGTTGGAGACGGTGAAGGTCCCACCGCCCAGCTCGGGCGGGGTGATCGTGGCGGCCCGAACGCGTTCCGCGAGCGCTCGCGTCTCGCGGGCTATCTCTCCCAGTGACTTGGTGTCGGCGTCAAACACGGTGGGCACGACCAGGGCATCTTCGGTGGCGACGGCCACGCCGACGTTGATACGGGAGTGCAGCTCGAAGTTGCCGTCGCGGTAGCTGGCGTTCGCACGCGGGAACTCGCGCAGTGCTAGGGCGCTGGCCTTTACGACCATGTCGTTGTAAGTGGGTACGCCAGGCTGAGTCATTTCCTTCAACTGCGTGCGCAGCGCCACGCACTCCTCCATATCGACATCCATGTTCAAGGTGAAGTCGGGGATCGTGGCCTTGGACTCGGCCATGCGGCGGGCGATAGTGCGCTGGGTGCGAGACAGCTCCTGAACCGAGGTCTCACCCTTGGCCCCTTCGACCGCGGGCAGCGGCGAGGCGGCGGATGTCTCATTGGCGGCTTCCACATCGGCCTTGACGATGCGCCCTCCGGGCCCGGTGCCGCTCAGCTTCTGCAGATCAACATCGTTCTCTCTGGCCACTCGCCGGGCGACTGGAGATGCCTTGATCCGCTCATGATCGGCCGGCTGCGCCACTTTTGGCTGCTCTTGCACCACCGGCATCACACTCACCGGCTTGGCCTCAAGTGGCGCTGCTCCGTTCGGCTCACCCTCCCCGATATGCGCGATCGTCTGCCCGACGGCCAGCGTATCCCCCTCCTGGGCAACGATCCGAAGCGTCCCCTCCTGGTCGGACTCGTAGGTCATGTTGGCCTTGTCGGTCTCGATCTCGACAAGCTCCTCGCCCCGTTTGACGTGCTCGCCGTCGGCCTTGAGCCAGCGCAGAATGGTGCCCTCCTCCATCGTGTCCGACAGCCGCGGCATCACCATCTCAGTCATGCGGGTACACCTCCAAGAACCGCCAGCACGGCCTGCACGATCTGCGGCTCGTGCGGGTAGGCGATGTCCTCCAGCGGCTTGGAGTAAGGCATCGGCACATCGGCCCCCGACACGCGCCTGACGGGAGCGTCGAGATCGTCGAAGGCCTGTTCGGAGATCAAGGCGGAGAGGTTTGCGCCGACTCCTCCATGCGGCCAGCCCTCCTCTACGACGACACAGCGGTTGGTTTTGGCGACCGACTGCAGGATCGTGTCGAGGTCGAGCGGGCGCAGCGTGCGAGGGTCGATCACCTCGGCCTGCACCCCATGCTCAGAGGCAAGCTGCTCGGCGGCGCGCTGAGCCGTGACGGCCATGCGCGAGACACCGACGATCGTCACATCACCGCCCTCACGGCGCACGGCAGCCCGTCCAAAGCTCACCAGGTGCTCCTCGCCTGCCCCCGGCGTTGGGGGGTCGGGCACCTCGCCGCGCACGCCATAAAGCGACTCGTGCTCGATGAAGATCACGGGATTTTCATCGCGGATCGCGGTCTTGAGCAGACCCTTGGCGTCGGCGGCCGTAGAGGGGGTGGCGACCAGCAAGCCGGGCACGTGCAGGAACATCGCCTCCAAGCAGTGCGAGTGGGTGGGGCCAAGCTGGTGCCCGGCGCCCTGAGGCATGCGCACCACCAGCGGCACCCGCGCCTGACCGCCGAACATGTAGTGGATGTGGGCGGCGTGGTTGACGATCTGATCGAAGGCGAGCAGCGCGAAGTTGACGGTCATCAGCTCCACGACGGGGCGCAGGCCGGTCATCGCCGCGCCAACGCCGATGCCGACGAAGGTGTTCTCGGAGATGGGCGTGTCGCGCACACGCCGCTCGCCGAACTCCTCCAGCAGCCCTTCGGTGACCTTGAAGGCGCCGCCGAAGACGCCGATGTCCTCGCCCATCAGCACCACGCGCTCGTCTCGCTGAAGCTCCTCGCGTAAGGCCTGATTGAGCGCTTCGCGGTAACGCAGCTCTGGCATCAGTGGTAGCGCCCCTTGACCTGATCGTCGAGAACGTAGGCATTGTCGTAAAGCGACTCGGGCTGCGGGAAGGGCGAGGCGTCGGCGAACTCGACGGCGGTATCGACGCGCGCGACGGCGTCCTCGTCGATGCGCGCCTGCTCGGCGGCGTCGATCGCGCCTGCGCCCTCAAGCTCGGCGGCAAAGGCGGGAATCGGGTCGCGCTCGCGCCACAGCGTGACCTCCTCCTTCGAGCGATACTGCTCGGGATCAGCCATGGAGTGACCGCGGAAGCGGTAGGTGATGGCCTCGACGAGCATCGGCTGGCGCTCGGAGCGCACGCGCTCCACGGCTTCGCTGACGACGGTGTGGGTGTCGAGCACGTCCATGCCGTCGCAGCGCGTGCCGGGCACACCGAGGCTCTCGCCCTTGCGCTGCAGGTCCGTCACGGCGGAGTGACGCTTGAGCGCGGTGCCCATGCCGAACTGATTGTTGGTGACCATGAACACCACGGGCAGTTTCCACAGCGCGGCGAGGTTGAGCGTCTCACCGAAGGTGCCCTGGTTGGATGCGCCGTCGCCGAACACGCACAGCGTGACCTCCTCGGTCTCGCGGTAGTCGCTTGAGAGGGCAATGCCCGCGGCGATTGGCAGGTTGCCGCCGACGATGCCGTAGCCGCCCATGAAGCGCCGCTTGAGATCGAACATGTGCATCGAGCCGCCGCGACCCTTGCAACAGCCATCGACGCGTCCGAACAGCTCGGCCATCACCTGCTCGGGCGGCGTGCCGCGTGCCAAGGCATGTCCATGCGAGCGATAGGTGGCGATCAGATAGTCCTCCTCGCGCAGCGCCCGGGCGGCGCCCACGATCGCGGCCTCCTCACCGATCGACAGGTGCAGGAAGCCCCCGACCTTCGCGCGCGCGTACATCTCGCCCGCGCGCTCCTCGAAGCGGCGGATCAGCGTCATCGTGGCAAGCCACTCGCGCGCCGTCTCGGGATCGGGCAGAGCGGGTGGGGTTCGCACCACACGCATGCCCCCAGGCTCGGGCTGTGTCTGCTCCATCAGCTATCCACGGTACTCCAGCGCACCAGAAACTCCGTGTCCTGCAGCTGCGAGAGATCCGCGCGCAGCGCCTTCGCCCGCTTGGCCGCCTCGTGCGGCGGGCAGTCCCAGAACAGCACCACCTCGCCGCCGTGGATCTCCACGACCTCGATGTGGTCCACCCGGCCAGGGTCCGCCAGCGCCGCCGGCATCCAGCCGCCGCGCTTGACGATCAGGCGATAGGCGCGGTTGGCCTTCATGGGATGTGCGCCGCCGCTTCCTCCACCGAGCGCTCCCCCACGAACACGCGCTCGCCGACACGCATTGCGGGAACGTCGCTCACGCCGGCCTGTGCGGCCTGCGCCGTGGCCCGGCTCAGCTCGGTCCGCACGGAGACCATCCCCACTCCCGCGAGTACGGCTTTGGGGTGCATCTCACAGGCTGCGGCAGCCACCAGCACGTTGTCCATCTCGGCCAGGCTGCGCCCGCCCGCGAACGCTTGGCGGAAGGCGGCCTGCACGAACGGCACGGTGCGGCCGATCGACTTGGCATAGGTGGCCGCCAGCATCGACGGCTCGCTGTCGAAGGGGAAATCCGGGGGCCACCGCAGCGGCTGCAATCCCAGCTCCCGCGCGCGGCGCCCGACGTTCTCGCGCAAGACCTCACCCTCGTTTTCACAGCGCAACGCAAACGACGCGGCACCCGGGCTCAGCTCGCGCGCGAGCACCGGCTGCCACTCGGCGGGGCCGGGAAACACATGCAGCACGCGCTCGGCCGCGAGATAGGCCAGCGGGCTGCCCAGGTCGAAGTAGAAGGCGGCCTCGGCCGTGGATGGGGAGACGACCTTGGCGGTGGATGAAGGGGCGGCCTCAGCCGTGGATGAGCCAGCCATCTGCCGCCCGCCCGGCTTCCATGACGGCCTCCGACAGCGTCGGGTGTCCGTGGACGATGCGGCCGACCTCGGCATAGCCGCCCTCAAGCATGCGCACGTTGACGAGCTCCTGAATCAACTCGGTGGCGCGGCTGCCGACGATGTGCCCGCCGAGCAGTTCGCCGTACTTGCTCTCGCCCACAAGCTTCACGAGACCGGTGCGGTCGCCGTAGACGGTGCCGCCGCCGACGGCTCCGTAAGGCACCTTGCCGATGACGACGTCATAGCCCTGCTCGCGCGCCTGCTCCTCGGTCAGCCCGAAGGAGCCCACGTTGGGGGTGCAGAAAGTGGCGCGCGGAATGTCGATGTAGGACAGCGCATGGGTCGGCAGCCCGGCGGAGTCCTCCACGGCGATGACGCCCTCATCGGAGGCCTTGTGCGCTAGTGCGGGGCCGAGGACGAGATCGCCGATGGCGTAGACGCCGGCTGCGGTGGTGCGCAGCGCGCCGTCCACCTTGATCAATCCGCGGTCATCCAGCTCGACGCCCGCCGCCTCCAGCCCGAGCCCAGCGGCGTCGGGGGCGCGACCGGCGCAGATCACCAAGTAGTCCACTTCAGTTGACTCGCCGCCGTAGGTGAAGCTCACGCCTGTGTCCGTGCTGCTGACGTTCTCCACAGGGGTGCCGGTTATGACCTGCATGCCCTGCTTCTTGAGGCCGCGTTCCACGAGCCGTGAGATGTCGGCGTCCTCGGTGGGCAAAACGCGGTCGAGCATCTCAAACAGCAGCACCTCGCTGCCCAGGCGCGCGTAGCCGGAGGCGATCTCCGCACCGGAGGCCCCCGCGCCTACAACGGCCAGGCGAGCGGGCAACTCACTCAGCGCCCAGGCCTCTTCGGTCCCGATGACACGGCCGCCGAACTCGACGCCGGGGATCGGCCGGCGCACCGAGCCTGTTGCCAGGATCACGGTCTCAGCGGCGATCTCGTCCTCGCCGACGCGCACGCGGATGGGTGGGTGGGTGGGTGGGCCCGAATCAACCAGCGTCGCGGAGCCCTCGATCAAGTCGATGCCGTTCTTCTTGAACAGCCCCCCGACCCCTCCCACCAGTGTGGAAACGACCTTTTCGCGCCGGGCCTGCACGGCGGCGAAGTCGACCTCGACGCCACTGACCTTCAGCCCGAAGTCTCCCGCCTCGCGCACCTCGCTGAGCAGGTCCGCCGAGCGCAGGACTGCCTTGGCCGGGATGCAGGCGTAGTTGAGGCAGCGGCCACCGACCTTGTCCTTCTCGACCACGGCTGTCTTCTTGCCGAGCTGCGCAGCGCGGATCGCCGCCACATAGCCGCCGGGACCGGCGCCGATAACGATGCAGTCATAGCTTGACTCGGCCATCGCCGCGAGCCTATCGCAGGGCCTCGGGCCGACGCTCCCCCGCCTGGATTCTGCCCATGACTCGTACCAACTTCCAGAACAGCCAACCGCCAAGCCCGATGCTGATTACGCACCCTGCCGCGGCCGTCAAGGTCTCAGCCACCACGAGCGCCAGAGAGGTGACGATTACCTGGAATGCCAGTAGCGCCTCGAAGGCCAGCACCGCCCAGTAGCGCCGGCGATACATGCCGCCCGCCACTCCCACCAGCACGGCGGCGAGGAAGATCGCGCCAGGCAGCGACCCGCCGTGACGGTGGAGGTTGTGCACGCTCGCGGCGCCCACCATCACGGCAACGGCCAGCAGCAGTGCGACAGCGATCGCCGCGACGAGCGCCTTGGGCCACTCGTCCTCGCCGAGTGGCTCCAGGGCATCGCGGGCCTCGGCGTTGCGCAGCTCTCCGCGGCTAGGCTGCGGCACCGTCGCCCTCTCGTGCGGAATGCTCGAGATCGTGACCGTTGCCCCGCGTGCTGTCCCGCGGCGGCCAGCTGTCAATTGCCTCGCGTAGGGCGCGCGCGGCCAATGCGGGATCTGGCGCCTCGGCAATCGCTCGTACTACCGCGACGCGTGTGGCTCCGGCGTCCAGCACCGCGCCGATGTTCTGCGGGCCGATGCCGCCGATGGCAAAGAATGGCCTGGGTGCGTACTCAGCGGCGTAGCGCACCAGCTCCAGCCCCACGGCCGGCCGCCCCGGCTTGGTCGGCGTGGCGTGCACGGGACCGACACCCAGGTAGTCGGTATGGTTCGCGGCATCGACCTCGGCGGGTGCATGCGTTGAGAGGCCCACGAGGACGTCGGGCCCGACGATTTCGCGCACCTCATTGACTCCCATGTCGTCCTGGCCCACGTGCACCCCGTCGGCCCCCGCCGCCAGCCCGACACGGGGGCGGTCGTTGACGATCAGCAGCGCATCCCGCTGCGTACATAGCGCCACGGCCTCGCGCGCTACGGCCGTGAGCGCCTCGTCGTTCAGGTGCTTGTCGCGTAACTGCACCACGTCCACGCCGCCTGCCAACGCCGCGCTCAGCACGTCGTTCAGCTCGCGTCCACCGGGCCGTGCGTCGCACACCAGATACAGGCGCGCCTCGGACAGGCGGGCGCGGCGCTCATTCGCAAGCATGGCTGGAGTCTGACACTGACTAGCATCACATCCATGTCTAACTCTGTCGACGTGGTCATCGTGGGCGGTGGCATCATCGGCCTCGCGAGCGCCTGGCGCGCCCGGCAGGCGGGCCTGTCGGTGACGCTGCTGGAGCGGGGCGAGACGGGCACGGGTACCTCGCACGTGGCGGCAGGGATGCTGGCCCCGGTAGCCGAGGTTGAGTTCGGCGAGGCCGGCCGCCACGTGCTCGATCTGGGCCTGCGCTCCTGCGCGATGTGGCCGCGGTTCGCGGCGGAGCTCCAGACCCGCACGGGCCTGGATGTCGGCCTGCGCCGTACAGGCACCTTGGTGGTGGCGCGGGACGAGGACGAGGCACGCGAGCTGGAGCGTCAGCTGGCCTTCCGGGAATCGCTGGGGCTGTGCGCGGAGCGCCTGCTGCCGAGCGCCGCACGCGAGCTGGAGCCGGCGTTGACGCCGACGGTGCGCCTTGCCCTGCACGCCCCCGAGGACCACAGCGTCGACCCTCGCTTGGTACTCGCGGCACTGCGCCAGGCATGCGAGCTAGAGGGCGTGACGGTGCGCGAGCATGCGCCGGTCGCAGCCGTCGAGCAGGATGGCAAGCGCGTCACAGGAGTCGTTATGGACGGTGGCGAGCGCATCGGCGCCGGCCAGGTGGTGCTGGCCGCGGGCGCGTGGACGTCGGAGCTGGGCCTGCCTGCCGAGGTGTCAATCCCGGTGCGTCCGGTGAAGGGCCAGATCCTGCGTCTGGCCGATCCGACGGGGCCGGGCCTGTTGACCAGAGTGATCCGCTTTGACGGTGGCTATCTGGTACCGCGCGGCGACGGACGGTACGTGCTCGGCGCGACGGTGGAGGAGCGAGGCTACGATATGCACCCGACAGCAGGCGGCGTATATGAGCTGCTGCGCGACGCCCACGAGTTGGTGCCGGGGATCGAGGAGCTGCGGATCGAAGAGCTGAATGTGGGCCTGCGGCCGAGCACGCCAGACAACGTCCCCGCGATCGGTCCGGGCGCGCTGGAGGGCCAGGTATGGGCAACGGGCCATCACCGCAACGGCATCCTGCTGGCGCCGCTGACGGCGGAGCTGGTGACGAGCACGCTGACTGGGACGATGGTCCTCTCGTGATCTTCCTCAACGGCGAGAACTCGGACCTGAACGCGGGTGACACCGTGGCTGCCGCGCTGGCACGGCTGGACATCGGACCCGACGCGAAAGGCATCGCGGTGGCGGTCGATGGCGCGGTGGTGCCGCGCGGAGCCTGGGAAGCCTTTGCGCTGTCCGAGGATGCACGGGTTGAGGTACTGACCGCGATGCAGGGCGGGTGACAGGCGTGATGGAGGGGCACATCGAGGACGAGGATGGACAGGCCGCGGCCCAGGATCGACCCGTCGAGGACCAGCTCACGATCGCCGGACGGGCATTTCGGTCCCGGCTGCTGCTGGGCACCGGCGGCTTCCCCTCCCTGCAGCTGCTGGCCGACGCGATCGAGGCAAGCGCCAGCGAGCTGGTGACGGTTGCGCTGCGCCGCATCGATCCAAACGCACGCGGCTCGCTGATCGACGTGCTGGAGGAGGCCGGCGTGGGCCTGCTGCCGAACACCGCCGGCTGCCATACGGCACGCGATGCGGTGCTGACGGCGCAGCTGGCCCGCGAGGCGTTTCAGACGGATTGGGTGAAGCTTGAGGTGATCGGCGACGAGGACACCTTGCTGCCCGACGCGCCCGAGCTGCTGGGCGCGGCGGAGCAGCTGGTGGACGAAGGCTTCGTGGTGCTGCCCTACACAACCGACGATCCGGTGCTGGCACGACGCCTACAGGACCTGGGCTGCGCGGCGGTGATGCCGCTGGGCGCGCCGATCGGCAGCGGTCAGGGCATCCGTAATCCGTACAACATCGCGCTCCTACGCGAGGCCGTGAGCGTGCCGGTGGTGCTCGACGCGGGCATTGGCACGGCCTCCGAGGCGGCGCTGGCGATGGAGCTGGGCTGCGACGCGGTGATGGTGGCGAGCGCCGTCTCCCGCGCGCAGGACCCGGTGGGCATGGCCACCGCCATGCGCCACGCGGTCAAGGCCGGACGCCTGGCCTACACCTCAGGCCGCATCCCGCGCCGCGACTACGCCACCCCTTCCACCCCGACGGAGGGGCTGGCCGAGTTCACGGGCTGAGTCAGCCCGGTCGCAAAGCTGGGGTCCTCAGTTGACCACTTCGATGGTGCCGTTCATCGTCGTCGGATGAATGGTGCACTCGTAGTGGATGAGCCCGGCCTTGGTGACCTTGAATTCAAAGGTGCCGCCTTCGCCGAAGTTCTTCGAGGCGAACTTGGAGGGCCCACCCTTGCTGGTGACGTTGTGCTCGACGGGGTCGTAGTTGGTCCACTTGATCGTGGAGCCGACCTTGACCTTAAGGACATCGGGATCGATCGCGATGTTGCGATAGGCGATCTGCACAGGGCCGCTCTGCACAGGCGCACCCGCGGGCGGCGTGCCGTACTTGGGCGTGGTGTTGGCCTGTAGGCCACCTGTCTTGCTGCCAGAAGTAGTCGTCTTGGAGCTGGTGATGGTGCTCGTCCTACCGCCGACGGTGACGGTGGTGGTTTCGGTGGTGCTGCTGCTGCTCGAACCGCATCCCGTGGCGAGCGCCAAAACCGTGCCGCTGACGGCCAGAGCCAAGATCCCTCGCTTCATCCCATTGGTCCTTTCGAAAGTCTTCCAATCCCGATTGGCGCGGGGCCTCATGCAGGCCCGCCACACCGCATCGCTTCACCCTACCTACACTGTCCCCTCCCATGGCGCGCCACTTCCTGACCGGCAACGAGCTGAGTGCCCCCGAGCTTGAGGCGCTGCTGGCGCGGGCGGTGGCGCTGAAGGACGATCCGCTCTCCTCACATGCCTTGGCGGGCAAGAGCGTTGCGCTGGTCTTTCAGCGCCCTTCGACACGCACGCGGGTGTCCTTCGAGGTCGGCGTGCACGAGCTAGGTGGCCTGCCGGTGGTGCTGCGACCCGACGAGCTTCAGCTCTCGCGCGGCGAGTCGCCAAAAGACACCTCTCTGGTGCTCTCGCGCCACGTGGCAGCGATAGGCCTGCGCACTGGTTCTCAGGCAATGGTGGAAGAGTTGGCGGAGCACGCGTCGGTGCCCGTCTTCAACATGCTGACGGCGGATCATCACCCCTGCCAGCCGCTGGCGGACCTGATGACGATGCGCGAGCGCTTCGGCCCGCTGGCTGGCTTGAAGCTGGCATACGTGGGCGATGGCAACAACATGGCCCGCTCCCTCGCTGTGTTGGGCACCTTGGCGGGCGTGGATGTCGCCGTGGCCTCGCCGGCCCCCTATGCCCTTGCGCGCGACAGCGTTCCCCTGTCGCCTGAAGCCAGCGGCAGGTTGACGCTGCACGAGGACCCGCGCGAGGCGGCGGCCGGCGCGCACGTTCTGTACACGGATGTGTGGGTCAGCATGGGCGACGAGGAGACCGCGGACGAGCGCCGCGAACTGCTTGCGCCCTACCGCATCGATGCGACGCTGCTCGCGATGGCCGACCCGGATGCGATCGTGCTGCACTGCCTCCCCGCTCATCCGGGCGAGGAGATCAGCGAAGAGTTGTTGTATGGCGAGCGCCAGCGCATCTGGGATGAGGCGGAGAACCGCCGCCACGCGCAGAAGGCCCTGCTTGAGCTGCTGGTGGCCGGCGGCTGAGGTCAATCCGCGAAGGGCGCTGCGGGCTGCCATGCTGGTCGAATGAAAAGCGACGCCCAAGCCGTTGTCGAGCCCGAGCCTCAGGCTCTGTCCACCCGCGCACGACCCGCGCGCGGGCAGGAGCTTGAGCTGACGGTCGACTCGCTGGCGCACGGCGGCGAGGGCGTGGCCCGCTGGGGGCCTGGGGGCTACGTGGTGTTTGTGGCCGGCGCGGTGCCGGGCGACAAAGTGCGCGCGATCGTCTACAAGCCCAAACGCACCTACGCGCACGCACGCACGCTGGAGGTCCTGGAGCCAAGCCCTGAGCGCATCGAGCCACGCGCAAAGCACCCCGGCGTCCCCTGGCAGGTGCTCCCCTACGAGCGTCAGCTGCAGATCAAGCACGAGCAGGTCGGCGACGCGCTGCGCCGCATCGGCAAGCTGGAGGGCTTTGAGCTGGAAGACATCGTTCCGGCGGTGCAGCAGTGGCGCTACCGCAACAAACTGGAGTACTCCTTCGGCGCCGATGTCGATAGCGGCCAGCTCCTCTGTGGCTTTCACGCCTCGGCCGGCGGCAATCGAGTCGTCGAGATCGAGGACTGCCTGCTGACCTCGGAGCTGGGCAACCTCGCCCGCGACACCGTGGCGGCATGGGCACGCGAGCAGGGTCTGGGCGCATGGGGCCGCGGCGATGCCCCCAGCGGTGAGGCGCTGCTGCGCAATCTGGTGGTGCGCGAGGGGCGCCACACCGGCCAGGTGCAGTTGCGCCTGGTGAGCACCCCCGGTGAGATCGACGTGTATTCGCTGGCGCAGACCCTCAACAAGACCTTGGGTGAGCGTCTCTCCGGCTTTTTGTGGACCCGCAGTGGCCAGCTAGCGGAGACGACGATGGGCGGCGAGACAGAGCTGGTGAGCGGCGCAGCCGAGCTTCCCGAGCGCCTTGGCGAGCTGGACCTGCGCATCTCTCACGAGGCCTTCTTCCAGACCAACACCGAGATGACCGAGGTCCTCTACGGCATAGCCACCGAATACGCCGCCCTGGAGGGTTGGGAGCGCGTCTTTGACCTCTACTGCGGCATCGGCACGATCGGCCTGACCCTGGCCCCCCGCGCTGGTGAGCTATGGGGTATCGAGCTGATCGAAGAGGCGGTGGCCAACGCTATCGCCGGTGCGCGACGCAACGAGATCACCAACGCCCACTTCTTCGCAGGAGACACCCGCCTGGCTCTGCCCGAGCTGCTGGAGAAAGCCGGCAAGCCGGACGTGGTGGTCGTAGATCCCCCCCGCGCTGGCCTCTCCGCCAAGGTGGTTCGCCGCGTCATCGACGCCTCCCCCAAGCGCATCGTCTACGTCTCCTGCAACCCGACCACGCTGGCGCCAAATGCAGCCCAGCTGGTCGAGGCCGGCTGGGCGCTACGCAAGGTCCGCCCCGTCGACATGTTCCCGCAGACGCACCATGTGGAGTGCGTAGCGCTGTTTGAACGCTGAGCGGGCCGATAGCCGGCGCATGTCTGCGTCCTCAGTCGCTCGCGTGCGTAGCACGCCACGCTCCTTGCGTCCTTGACCTGCTTGGCTCTCGGCCCGCTCCTGTTGCAGTGAGCTACGCCGCGACGGCCGTATTGGCCGGAACGTAGTTCTCGATCGTCAGATCATTGCGGTCCAACGCGAAACGAACGCCCTCCTCGGCCAACCGCTGTGCCTCCGGAAAGGTGTCGGCTACCGCGGTCCACCGTGGCACCTCGGGCGAAGTTGCCACCCATGTATCTTCGTCCTGCCTATAAAGAATTCGCACGACCATTGCTTCTTCAAGATAGCGCGCAGCAGGGATGGATTCTTCAGCGCTAGGCTCCCCGCGATGCGCGCCGTCACCATCCGTGAGCAGGAGATCGTGATCGAGGAGCACTCCGACCCGGTACCGGGGGACGGCGAGGTGCTGGTGCGCGTGCGCGCGGCCGGGCTCAATGGCGGCGACATGATGCAGCGTCGCGGCCTTTACCCGGCCCCTCCCGGCTCCCCGCAGGACATACCCGGGATGGAGCTGGCAGGTGAGGTGCAGGCGCTCGGCCCGAGAGCGGAGCGCTTCAAGCAGGGCGAGCGGGTGATGGCGATCGTTGGCGGCGGCGGTCAGGCCGAGCTGGCGGTGGTCAACGAGCGCCAGTTGATGCCGGTGCCGAGCGCCCTGGACTGGCCCGCGGCCGGCGGGCTGCCCGAGGTCTTCATCACGGCGCACGACGCGCTGTTCACACAGGCGGCCCTGCGGCCTGGCGAGCGCCTGTTGGTGCACGGCGGCGCTGGCGGTGTCGGCACGGCCGCGATCCAGCTTGCGCGAGCCTGTGGCGCGTATGCAGTGGCGACGGTGCGGCGTGAAGAGGCACGCGACCAGGTCGCCGCGCTCGGCGCTGAGGTCATACCGCCGGAGAGCTTCGCCGAGCACGGCCCGTTTGATGTGATCCTGGAGCTGGTGGGCGCGCCGAACCTCGCGGAGAACATGAACGCGCTGGCGATCGGCGGGCGCCTCTGCGTGATCGGGGTCAGCGCCGGCGTCAAAGGCGAGCTGAATCTGCTTGCGCTGATGGGCAAGCGCGCCCGCATCCATGGCTCGACTCTCCGTGCAAGGCCGCTTGAGGAGAAGGCGCTCGCGGCGCGTGCCCTGGAGCATGAGGTGCTGCCGTTGTTCGAGTCGGGCGCGCTGCAAGTGCCAGTCGCAGAGACCTTCCCCCTGGCGGGTGCCGCCGCGGCTTACGAGCGCTTTGCCGCGGGAGGCAAGCTCGGCAAGCTGGTGCTAGAGCTCTGATCAGTACGGCGGCTGCGCCGCATACCACTCGCCAAGCGCGCGGAAGGACGCCCAGAACTCGCGCTTGGAGTCGTGCTCATCCAGCGACTCATCGATGTTGGGCACGTACAGAGCGTCGATCGAAGGCGTGAGCTGCTGGATGACGCCGAGACGATCCTCAAGCCCCCGGGCGAGGGGGATTTCCATGTCGGTGAGCGCGGCGAGCGCGTCGGGCCCCATGGCGACGACGATCTTCGGCTGAACGATGGCGATCTCCTCGTTGACACGGGCGATGCAGCCGGGATCGGCGAGGGCGGCGTCGGAGAGAGGGCACTTGACGCAGAGGGTGCCATAGACGGCAAGAGGGTCGATCGACAGACGCTTGAGCGACTTCATCAGCGCCCCACCGGAGCGTCCGTAGAAGGCAACGCCCTCCTCGATCTCCGAGGGCAGCGGCGCGTACTTGAGCAGCATGATGTCCGCCTGCGGGTGCCCGGAGCCAAGCACCGGCATGAGGTTGCCGCGCGGGCAGTGCGGGCAGGCCTGAAGCTCACGCGTGAACGAGTTCAGCTCGCGGATCGCGCGCTCTAGGTACTTCTCCTTGATCTGGTCGTCGGTTACCGGCATGGAGGCCCCCGTGGGTTTTGACGACGCCTCGCTATGTCCTTGCCCGTGCATCAGTACTTGCGCCTTGCAACCTGTCTGGCCTAGCTCAAGCCTGCCGCCGTCCGTCGGTGGCGCGCTTGACGCGCCGGGCCTTGCGGGCGCGTCTGGCGGGGGCTGGAGTGGCCCTGGTTTCGAGGAACTTGAGTGCCTGGACATACAGAAGACTGGAGGGCCGGGTGACGATGTCGGCATCGCGCAGCGACTGAAGGAACTCCTGCGGGCCGTCGAAATTGCGCATGCGAATACGCACCGAGCCGAGGCCCTGGGCGACGTGGGAGTCCGAGCCGGCGCCGGCGACGATGCGGTACTTGGCGGCGAAGCGCACGGCCTCCTCGTTGAAGGCGCCGATCGCCACACGAGGGTTGAAGACCTCAATGGCGTCGATGTCATCGAGGATCGTGAGCAGGTGCTGGTAGTCGGGGACGGAGTGCATACGGTCGAAGGGGTGGGGCACGTAGACGAGGCCGCCCTGGCGTTTGATCTCCGCGACGGTCTCGGCGAGCGTGAGGCCGCGGGGAATCTTTTCCTTGATGAAGAGGCCGATGACCTCGCCCTGCTCAGCGGTCTTGACCTCCTCGGCAACGATCACCTTGAGGGGCGGCTGGGGCGGGTGGGGACCCGATCGACCCGATCTCTGGGTCTGTTCGCGCGCCTCCAGGGCCCCGGAGACCTCGTTGTGGTCGGTGATGGCGATCGCGCCGAGGCCCTGTTCGCGGGCGGTGGCAAGCAGCACCTCGACGGGCGTGGCGCAGTCGGGGGAGTGATCGGTGTGCATGTGCAGGTCGACATCGATCAGCGAGCGCCGCGCGAGGCGCTTGCGCAGCGCGGGATCACCGACGGGGTCGTGGCGGCGGGCGGCGACTGAGCGGTAGATCGCCTCCAGCTCGTCGGTGGCGCCGCGGTCGTCGCGCACGAGCGAGTAGTCGCCGGGGAAGTGCTTGTCCATCAGCTTGGCGGTCGCCTTGAGGCTGGCTGTGCGCGCGTCAAGGCGGCCGAAGAAAGTCGAGACGAAGCGCTTGGCAAGCACGGTGGAGAGCAGGCGCTCGGTCGGGGCATGGAAGCTGCCGATGTTCAGCGCGCGCGAGTGGCGCAGCGCGACACTGGAAGCACTCGGCGGGAAAGGCTCGTGCACGTGCACGAAGTCGAGCTCCACGGCGCCCAGCAGCTCCTGGATCGTGCGCGCCACGTCGATCGGCAGCGAGCCGACGTCGAGAACCTCGCCGACGGCGATTACGCGCGGGGTTCTCTCCAGCAGGAAATCGCCTCCCCGCTCTCGCGTCCTACGCAGCATCTTGCGGTCCTCGCGCACCCGCTCGGGAGAGCGCGAGGGCGCGAGGATCAGAACGCGGTGTCCGCGCTCAGCAAGCTCTGCCGCGACGCGTTTGATGTGTGCGTTGACCGGGTGTTCGGCCTCCCACGGATATGGGCTTACATGGGCGATCGAGAACATCGACCCACCATTATCACGCCTTCTGCGAGACCTTCCGCCCCTTGGGCTGGGTCGCCGGCTTGCGCTTGTACTTGCCGATGAACTTCTCGGTGTCCTCGCGCGCTTGGTCATCAGGGCGCTGGTTGTGGGGGGACTTCATGAGATAGGAGGAGGGACCGTCGAGCTGCCCGGCTACGCCGTGGTTGAGCGCGAGCTTGCAGCAGCGCACGGCATCGATGACGATGCCGGCGGAGTTGGGCGAGTCCCATACCTCCAGCTTCAGCTCGACGTTCAAGGGCACGTCCCCGAAGGCCTGACCCTCCAGGCGGATGTGCGCCCACTTGCGGTCGGTCAGCCACGGCACGTAGTCGGAGGGACCGACGTGCACGTCATGGGCCGGCAGCTTGTCCTCCATGATCGAGGTGACGGCGTTGGTCTTTGAGATCTTCTTGGACTCCAGGCGCTCGCGCTCGAGCATGTTGTAGAAGTCCATGTTGCCGCCGACGTTGAGCTGTGAGGTGTGGGCCATCTTCACGCCGCGGTCGCCAAACAGGCGCGCGAGCGAGCGGTGCACGATCGTGGCGCCGACCTGCGACTTGATGTCATCGCCGACGATCGGCAGCCCGGCCTGCTTGAAGCGCCGGTCCCAGTAGTCCTCGCGGGCGATGAAGACGGGGATGCAGTTGACAAAGCCGCAACCGGCCTCAAGCACCTGCTCGACGTACCACTTGGTGGCCTGCTCGCTGCCGACGGGCAGGTAGGACACCACCACATCGGTATGGGTGTCCTTGAGGATCTTGACGATGTCGGCGGTCTCCCCGGGTGCCTTCTCGATCTTCTGCGAGAGGTACTTGCCGAGCCCGTCATGGGTCATGCCGCGATACACAGGAACGCCGAGCTTGCCGGGCACCGCTTTCGCACCCTTGGCGAACTTGATGGTGTTGTTCTGCCCAGCCCAGATCGCCTGCCCGAGGTCCTTGCCGACCTTGGTCTTGTCGATGTCAAAGGCGGCGGTGAATTCGATGTCTTTGATGTGGTAGCCGCCGAGGTCGACGTGCATCAGTCCAGGCACGCGCTCATTGGGGTCGGCATCGGCGTAGTAGTGCACGCCCTGCACGAAGGCGCTGGCGCAGTTGCCCACGCCGACGATGGCGACGCGGACCTTGTCGGCCTGATAGCGGGCGGCGCCATTGCTTGCGGCCGCGCCGTTGGAAATTGGAGTGGGTGTCACGTTGGCTTCAGTTCCTTTGCTGTTAGTTCTGGAGGGAGGTACCCCGGCGCGCGGGGGCGGTCACACCGCGGAGGACAACTCGCTGCGCACATGCCAGACGCGCTGCGCCACAGTGAAGACGCTGAGCGCTGCCAGCACATAGACGGCGGGCGCGAGCAGTTCAAAGTCGCCCAGCGAGGCGCCCTTGGCGAAGATCAGGCCGATCGAGATGATGACGACGCGCACGGGGCGCGTGGCGATGCCCACTTTGCACTCCACGCCCAGCGCCTCGGCGCGGGCGCGCGTGTAGGAGACCATCAGCGAGGCCAGCACGGCGACCACCACGGCCGCCGCCGCCCCCGCTTCGCCGCGAGTGGCGAAGTAGGCCGCCACGGCGGTGAGCACGATGCCCTCCTCGATGCGGTCGAGTGTGGAGTCGAGAAAGGCGCCGAACGGCGAGCCCTTGCCCGACATGCGCGAGTAGCGCCCGTCGAGCGTGTCGCAGACGGAGCCGATCACGAAGGCGATGCCGCCGAGAAAGAAGTATTCCTGCCATACAAGCGCGGCCGCGAGCAGGTTCAGCGCCAGCCCCGTGAGCGAGATGGCGTTGGGCGTGAGGCGCGACTCGATCAGCGCGTCGCGCGCGGCCGCGCGGCGCTGGCCCGAGCCGATCGGCCCGCGCCCGTTGCGCCGCCCGCCGCGGTAGGCGCCGCGGCCGCGGGCGGGACGCGCGGGTGCATGTCGGGGGGCCACCTCTGCCGCCTACCCCGCTCCGAGCTCGACCGGCGCCCCGGCGGAGAAGCGCCAGACACCAGGCCGCGCCCGCGCCAGCCAGCGCGCCCCGTAGGCGGAGAGCCCGGCGGTGAGCGCGCCCAGCAGCGCGTCGACGATGAAGTGGTTGGCGGTGGCAACGATCACAAAGGCCATCAGGAAGGGATAGAGGAACCAGACCACCCTGACAATGCTGTGCCGCGAGAGCATCGCGAGCGGCCAGCCGATCATGAGCGCGAAGGCGACGTGCATC
Source organism: uncultured Solirubrobacterales bacterium (assembly GCA_963743165.1). Classification (GTDB taxonomy): domain Bacteria; phylum Actinomycetota; class Thermoleophilia; order Solirubrobacterales; family Solirubrobacteraceae; genus Palsa-744. Next base: position 283,740 of record CAVUOP010000004.1, on the reverse strand, counting down.
GAAGGCACGGCCGCATAGGGGTTCAGGAGCGCGCTCATGGAGGAGCTGGCGTGCGAGACGTGCACGCCGGTGAAGTCCGAGACCGAGTCGATGAAGCCCCACTCGGGCATGAAGCGCGGCGGCGCGGTGGGGAAGACGACATAGCCCACGAGCGCGATGACCATGGCGATCATGAACATGTTGCGCACGAAGTAGAAGGAGCGGTTGTGGCGCAGGTAGAGGTAGATAAGCGCGGCCACCGTAACCGAGGTCTGCGCGTTGACATAAAGCCAGCTCGCCCCATCCATCAGGAAGTGACTCCCGGAGGCCCACGCCTGCACCGAAGGCTCGACGAAGAAGTGCATGGTGCGCTCGACCTGGATCAGGTCGCGCGCGTGCTGGAAGGCCGCGGCCGCGCGTCCCTCCACCATCCCGCGCACCACGCGGTAGGCGAGGTAGGCGAGACCGAACAAAAGCACCTGGCGCAGCACGTCCAGCCATCCATTGGGCAGGACCCGCGCCGGAAGGAGGCGGATGCGGGCAACCATCGAATGTGAAGCCTAGAGGGTGGCGCACTCAGTTGCACGGGCACAGGCAGCCGGCCGCCAGGCCGGCGAGCCGGGCCCCTCTATTCCCAGTCAGCGGGAGGGCGTGTCGAGGACGTACAGGCGCCAGTGCGGCGAGCGCCAGACTTCGCGCAAATAGGGCAGTCCGTGGGCGATCAAAGCGCCCTCCTTGCGCCCGGCATAGTCAAGGCGTGCGTCGGGCAAGGCTACGTAGCTGACGCGGTTTTCATGTAACCAGGCCGCGTAGGCGGTCGGGGTGAGAGAGGAGGAGTAGAAGAGGGCCGCGTAACGCGTATCTAGCTGGCGCTCCCATCCTCGTGCGAGCTCTATCCCTTCGTGTCCAGCAAGGTACGCGGCCTCCCAATGCGCCCCCGTCAAAGGCACCTCAACGATCGTGCGCCGGGGTGGGCGGGTCCCATTCAGCCGCGCCAGCTCGGCGCGCAGCGGCGCGTAGTAGGCGGCATGCACGGAGGGATCGCCGGCGATCGTGCTCAGGTCGCGCAGCGGGGTCGCCAGCTGCCAGTACAGGAGCACAGGTGCAAGCAGCCCCAAGGCCAGCCGGTGGTGCTCCCATAGGACTCCGGCCAGCAGCGGCGCGGCGAACAGTGCACCGAGCCGCGTGGCATTGCCGCCCACGGGGGTATGCAAGGCAAAGGCGACGATGAGGACGAGCGCATACAACGTCGCCCCTATGCGAACCGCTCGGCGCCCCGGCGGCGTGAGCGGTCCCCGTGGCAGTAGTAGCGCGATCAGCAGGACGCCCACCAGCGCCGGCCAGAAGGCGGAAGGCGCGAAAGGCTCAAAGCCGCCTTCCGGAAAGGCCAAGGCCAGGACGGCAATCGGCGTCAGCGCACCCACCGCCAATGCGAGGCCGCGGCGCATCCACTGCTCGCTGCCACCACAAGCGCTGGCGATGCCGGCCAACGCCAGGAACGCCCCTGCCACCGGACTTGCCGCGCTCGTCACCACCGCCAGGACGAGCGCCAGCGCCGTGCGGCCGTCGATGAACGCGAGCAGTGCGGCGAGGCCGATCGCCATCCCCAGGCCATAAGGCACCCGCCCCGACAGCAGCCCCACGCAGACACCCAGCGCGAACCACACTGCCGCAACGCGCGCGGCCGCTGCGGAGAACACGCGCTGCGCAATCAGCCCGAACAGCGCGGAGGCGGCGACGGCGGAGAGCGCCAGCACGACGCGCACTCCCAGCCACGCCCCCAGGGCAGGCGAGAGCAGGGAATATCCCAGCAGATAGTGCCCGTGCACGGCGTACCAGCCGTGGTCGCGCAGCGCGAAGCCGACGCGCGCGAAGAGGTCGCTTCGATAGGTGGCGGCGGCAAGGTCGGCGGCCGGCGGCGCAACGATCAGGTAAACCAGTGCTAGCGGTGCGGCGAGTGCGGTGGCCAACGCCCACGGCGCGCGCAGCCGCCGCGTCACGGGGCGACTAGGAACTCGACCACGCGCTCGATGGCGTCGGGCCTGTCGAACCACCACCAATGCCCGGCGTCGGGCAGGCTCAGAAGCTCGGCCCCGAGCACGTCCGCGTACTCGCGCGCGAAGCGGGTGGGAATGTAGGGGTCGCGCTCGCCCCAGACGACAAGCGAAGGCACCCCCAGCGTCGCTAGGCCCGCACCGGCAGCCGCCAGCACGTCGCTCGGCGAGCTGCGGTACAGGCGCAGGATCGCGCGCTGGGTGCCCTCATCGAAGTGCGCCAGCACCGAGTCGATCCATGCGCCGGGCATCGGCCCGGGCTTGGCGTTGGACTCGCGTGTGGACTGCTCGAAGACCCAGCGGGTGGTGGTGCCCATCGCCAACTCGCCCAGCACGGGAGTGCGCCAGATGCGCGCCGTGCGATGCCAGCGGTAGCCCGGCAGAAACGTGACGGCGTTCATCACGACGAGACGCTCGATGCGCTCGGGGTGACGCTGCGCAAACGCCAACCCAACGGCACCCCAGTCGTGCACGACCATGCGCACGCGCGGCACTTCGAGCATGTCCAGGAAGCGCTCGATGAAATCTGCGTACTCCTCGATGGTGTACTCCAGATAGCCTGGCTTGCCCGAGCGCCCGAAGCCGGGCAGATCCGGCGCGATTCCGCCGCTGCGCTCCAGGAACCCCGACGCGTACGCCGGGGGTTCCACCCATGCGTCCTCGCCCCGTTTGCGCCGCCACCATCTCCTCCACCACCGCCGGCTGCCGTGGTGCTCTAGGGGAGCGACCCAGTCATCGGAGCTGGTCGGCACCCCGTGCAGATACAGCGCGGGCGCCACGTCCGCGGGCGTTCCCCGCGGCGCCGGCGCGTCGCGCCAGAAGACCGGCGACCCGTCGATCTCGCCGGTGTGGCTCCTCACTGCGGGCACGGTGACCTCAACCGATCCCCTGGTCATCGGGTGTCACCGCGAGGTTGCGGTTCACGAGATCCTTGAGGTCTGTGCTGACGAGCGTCAGGCCATAGCGGCGAGACGCGGCAACGTACGCCGCGTCGTAGGCGGTCAGGCGATGCTCCGCGATGATGGTCATCGCCTGCTCGATGAGCTCGGCATCGGCGCGCACGAGCCGATCGCCGCAGCGCTCGACGATCGAGCGGCATAACCGCCGTGCCAGGTCATGCTGCCGCTTGCGTGCACCGACGACGTTGGCCACCTCATAGAGCGTAAGGTCCAGCGCCGCCGTGGGAAGCGGCGAGGCGGTGACCATCGGCCGCGAAGAGGAGTGGAAGCGATCGTCCGGGTCAACCGCCGCGATCCAGACACCCGCGTCGAGTAGCAGCATGGCGGACCGCGCCATCCTCTAGTGAGATTCGCGATCTTCACGAATCAGCTGAGCCGAGTCGCCGCCGAGTCGGACGGGCTCGCCGAGCAGTTCCTCAAGGCGTCGCTGCTGCTGCTGCCCTCTTGCTGCCAGCTCATGCTCGGCGATTCGCTGCAGGAACCCGCTGCGCGTAATGTGCTCGACTTCAACCTGCGCATCGATACGCGCCAGCAGGTCATCGGGAATTGAGACCATGACCTTGGCCATCGGGCGAGTATAGCCGGTATTGCCACGGCACCGTTTGTGATGGCGTGGCACCGCCAGTGTTGGTTTTCGGTGGGTGTCGGTCACGACGGATCGCATAGTGGATTGACTGTACCCACGCCTGGCGACACAATCCTCGGGAGACCGGGCCGGCTACCGTAAGCAGGTGCCGCCGAACGCTTCCCCCCGGACCACCTGGGTTCCTCCGAGCACCCGTCGCGTGCGTGCGATCCGCGACCGCTTGCGTGAGGTCTATGGCATCCCACGCATGGCGCCACACTCGCGCCCGCTCGACGAGTTGGTGCTGACCGTGCTCTCCCAGAGCACCAACGACCGCAACCGCGATGTCGCCTTCCTGCGCCTGCGTGAGCGCTTTGGGCGGGAGGGGATCGACTACTACGCGGTACTTGACGCGCCCGTGATGGAGATCGAGGAGGCGATCCGCCCCGGCGGCATCTCCAAGGTGAAGTCAGCTCGCATCAAGCAGATCCTCGCGGCCATCGCAGCCGATCCGCGCGACCCCGAGGACCCTCTCTCACTGGAGTGGATGCGCAGCGCCCCTGTGGCGGAGAGTCGCGCCTACCTCTGCGACCTGCCTGGGGTCGGTCGCAAGACCGCGGCGTGCGTGCTGCTCTTCGCCTATGGCCTGCGCGACATCCCGGTTGACACACACGTCTCGCGCGTGGGCACGCGCCTGGGACTCTTCCGCCCCGGTGCTCCCTTCGAGGAGCTGCACGACGCGATGCTCGCGCTGAGCCCACTGGGGCAGGAGCTCGAGTTCCACGTCAACCTCCTGCGCCACGGCCGACGGACCTGTCACGCGCGCACGCCCACATGCAGCGAGTGCGTGCTGGCCCGCATGTGTCCCAGCCGGAGGATTTGAGGAATTGGTCTTTAACTACAAACAGTCAGTCCTTGGCGCGTGAGCGCAGCAGCTGCCGTCCGATCTCCTCGGCTTCCTGCCCCGCTCGCTCCGCCTCTTCGTGGCGTCCGAGTGTGCTGAGGTGGGTAGAAAGGTTCCTTAAGGATATAGCGAGGTTGGGTTGGAATCTTTGGGGGTTGGTGGTGGAGAGTTCTCGGTAGAGTGTTGTTGCTTCTTGACTTGGGTTGAGTGCCTCTTGGTGGCGCCCGAGATCTGCGAGACGGTTGGAGAGGTTGTTCAGTGAAGTCGCGAGGTCGGGCTGGAATCTCTGGGGGTTTGCGATGGCGAGCTCCCGGCGTAGCGTTGTTGCCTCTTCGATCGCATTGAGTGCCTCGTCGTGGCGTCCGAGCTCGCTGAGATGGTTGGAGAGGTTGTTCAGTGAAGCCGCGAGGTTGGGCTGAAGTCGCCCAGGGTTAGTGGTGAGGAGTTCTCGGTAGAGTGTTGTTGCTTCTCGGCTTGTGTTGAGTGCCTCGTCGTAGCGTCCGAGCTCGCTGAAGTGGGTCGAGAGATTGCTCAGTGACATAGCGAGGTTGGGTTGGAATCTTTGGGGGTTGGTGGTGGAGAGTTCTCGGTAGAGTGTTGTTGCTTCTTGGCTTGTGTTGAGTGCCTCGTCGTAGCGTCCGAGCTCGCTGAAGTGGGTCGAGAGATTGCTCAGTGAAGCCGCTAGGTCGGGCTGGAATCTCTGGGGGTTTGTAGTGGCGAGCCCCCGGCGGAGTGTTGTTGCTTCTTGGCTTGTGTTGAGTGCCTCGTCGTGGCGTCCGAGTGCGCTGAGATGGTTGGAGAGATTGCTCAGTGACTTAGCGAGGTTGGGTTGGAATCTTTGGGGGTTGGTGGTGGAGAGTTCTCGGTAGAGTGTTGTTGCTTCTTGACTTGGGTTGAGTGCCTCTTGGTGGCGTCCGAGTTCGCTGAGATGGTTGGAGAGGTTGTTCAGTGAAGTCGCGAGGTCGGGCTGGAATCTCTGGGGGTCGGTGGTGGCGAGCTCCCGGCGTAGCGTTGTTGCCTCTTCGATCGCATTGAGTGCCTCGTCGTGGTATCCGAGCTCGCCGAGGTGGTTGGAGAGGTTGTTCAGTGAAGTCGCGAGGTTGGGTTGGAATCTTTGGGGGTTGGTGGTGGAGAGTTGCCGGTAGAGTGTTGTTGCTTCTCGGCTTGTGTTGAGTGCCTCGTCGTGGCGTCCGAGCTCGCTGAAGTGGGTCGAGAGGTTGTTCAGTGAAGTCGCGAGGTTGGGTTGGAATCTTTGGGGGTTGGTGGTGGAGAGTTGCCGGTAGAGTGTTGTTGCTTCTTGACTTGCGTTGAGTGCCTCGTCGTGGCGTCCGAGCTCGCTAAGACGGGTCGAGAGGTTGTTCAGTGACATCGCGAGGTTGGGCTGGAATATCTCGGGGTTGGTGGTGGAGAGCTCTCGGTAAAGTGTTGTCGCTTCTTGGCTTGCCTTAAATGCCTCTGCACGTCGACCAAGGTCACTAAAACGGCGCGATATATCAAGCATCAGTGCGGCCAGATCGGGACGCACGCTTGGATCCCGTCTGACCAACTCGCGCAGCACTTCGGCCTGCTCGATCAGGTCAACCTCGGTGCTCTCGCTGAACTCGCGAGGGCTGGCCCGTAGGCCACGAGCTTCAAGGAGCACATCGGGCTTGGCGAAAAAGCGGGCCAGAGCTTCGAGACGCTCCGGGTCCGATCCTGCCTCGTGCAGCGCACGGGCTGCCGCATCCTCGACAGTGCTGCCGAAGAGCGTTTGCCCTACGAGCAGATAATCGAGGTGCAGGGCCGATCGCGTCCACTCTCCCGGGCGCTCAAGAAACAGGAGCTCATTGCGCTGAAGGTCGAGGTCGGTGTGGAGCAGGTGCAGCCCTGGGACATCAAGCGTGAGGGACAGAGGCTGGGCTGGCTCGTTGAGGAATTCCTGCACCCGCTCCATCTGCTCGCTCTCGACCGAAGTCAAGCCGGATACGCCGGCGTCGGGTGGTCGTGGCGGGATCCGACTCAATATGGCGTGCAGGCGCAGTGGCTGCTTGGTGCGCAGCGATGTCAGCGGCTGAAGAGCGCGCAAGACGCCGCGGGTGCCCTCTAGCTGCTCGGGGGTGTCGAGGGTCAGAACGACGATGTCGTCGGCAAGGATCTGCGTTGTGACAGCGTTTGTGGAGGTGATACCGGTGCGTGCGTCGATCAGCAGCAGATCAGCGTCAAGATCATTCGCGAGCTGTTCTTGAAGTTTCAGGAGCGCGTCGATTCCACTGCCCTGCTCCAGTGCTTGGTCAAGGCTCAGGCGACGAAGGTCTTGGAAGTAGTTCGGCGATGGTGCTCGTCCGGCCGGCATCAGCTTCAGCCAGCCTCCCGGCACGAATGGCTCGGGCAGCGGAACGTCGACCACGTAGTCCTCCAGTGTTGTCGGCGCATCACCGGCGAGGGCATCGCGAATCCAGCCGACGACGCCCTCTGCGTGCGGGCGTCCGCCGTGCAGCAGCTTGTAAATCTGGCCGGGCGCCTCAAGGTCGAAGTCCAGTACCACCACCCGTTTGCCAATGCCGGCGGCAAGCACCGCCAGGTTGGCAAGTAGCAGTGAGCGTCCGGTGCCGCCCTTGTAGGAGTAGAAAGTGATCGTTCGCACGTCAGGCAGCGCGCGCCAGCTCAAAGCGCGCGTAGGCTGCCATCTGCAACTCGGTACGGGGCTCGGAGTGCAGATCGAGCGTGGGCTCATGGAGGCTCTCAAGCAGGCCAACGAGCCGCTCATGCGTAGCTGGATCGCCCAGCACTGCGGGGACCCGAAGAAGCCTTAGGGCCAGCTGGCACGCGCGCTCGCCTTCCTCGTCAGCGAGCCACCGTTCGGCGACAGTCAACAGGCGCTCAACGTCCTCCAAGTCAAGCGACTGCACATCGACGATTGTCCTCGGGCTCGTTTTCCGCACCCGCTGCTGGCGGAACTCGTCGAGCTCCGCCCAACTTGCGAAGTCCTGGTCGATGCGTTCAAGGTCGTGACGCCCAATCGCCTGCTCGGCAGTCTCTGAGTCAATGACCCGTGGCTTGCCCGCCCCTACCGGCGGATACAGCCACAGGCGTTCGCGGCGGTCGCGCAGGATGAGTGTGGCTCCGGACGGGGCCATTGCGAGGAGCGTTACGGGATTGAGCATGTCCATCAGACTATGTCGTTAATTTCGATTCCGAGCAGGCGGCGCCATTTTTGCAAGGCATCGTACGCTTCGGCTTCGTTTTGCTCGACGTTTGTCAGCGTCTCTTTTACCAGCCATCTGGCGCGCATCTCATCCAGGCGTTTGCGCAGCTCAGTTCTGAGGCGCGCCTCGGCTAATGCTCTAAGCGGCAGCTCTCCTGCCAGAACAACCTCCAGATAGCCTTGTTTGCAACAGAGCACGAGCGGCCAGTCCGCTTCAGCAGTCATCTGCACGTCGTGTCCGCGCTCGATAGTGGCGAGGTCGGCGCGATCACTCCACGCGGTGGCCTCTGATACAGCGAGCGCCTCATCTACCGTGCCCGCCGCGTCTGTGTAGCGCTGGACTGTGTCCGCTGGAAAGACGCCCAGCCCAGCAAAGCCTTGGCGCTCGGGATATGGAAGTACCAGACAGATGGGCCCAAAGTCCTCGGCGCCCATATCCCCGGCATTGACAGCTCCGTAGACGAAGCGACGGCCGTGTTCCCATAGGTCCTCAAAGGCCTCTCGTCGCGCAAAATAGGCGCCTTGTGCCGACGCAAAGGCGGCGAGACCTTGGGCGCGTCTCCCGCCTGCCCCCCGGACGTGGTAGCTGCGCCCGTCGATCACTCCGTCTGCATCGTCAAAGGCGAGCACTTTCTCAAAGTCGATGTTCGTCGTAAACGTCGATGAGGCGACCAAACGCTTGAAGCGCCGCAGCTTTCCCGATGGATCGGCATGGAGCGCCTTGTTCGCGGCGTCCTGTCTCGCCGCCGTATTGCCCGTGGCGATGCTGGTCAGATCGATGGGCACGGGGCGGATGCTAAAGGTCGGATCGTTTTCTTTGATCTGACCTCGCCGTCTAGGGGCGGTCCGGTGCTGCTCGACGAAGGTCAACCGCGCGGCAGCACGGCGAAGGCGATCACGGCGTAATGCAGTGCGGCTGCCACGATCACGAGCGCGTGGAAGATCTCGTGGTAACCGAAGACCTTCGGGAACGGGTTCGGTCGTTCGGTGGCGTAGATGACTGCCCCGGCGGTGTAGAGCAGGCCGCCCAGCGCCAGGCCGGCAAAGCCGAGCCAGCCGATCGCGGCGGGCAGCTCCCCAAAGACAGCTACCGACACCCAGCCAAGCGCCACATACACGGCGGCGAACAGCCACTTCGGCGCGTCGATCCACGCCAGCTTGAAGATGACCCCGGCGGCGGCCCCGACCCACACCGCGATCAAGATCGCGCGCGAGAGCGGGCCGGATAGCGCGATGAGCGCCACGGGCGTATAGGTACCAGCGATCAGCACGAAGATCATCGAGTGATCGAGCCGCTTCATCCAGCGCCGCGGGCCGGGGCGCCAGGTCACGCGGTGATACAGCGCGCTCGTGCCCAGCAGTCCTGAGACGGCCACCGCATAGATCGCCGCCGCCACTCGCGCGCGTCCGCCTGAGGCGGCCAGAATCAACCCAACCCCGCAGGCGATCGATACGAAGAACGCGTACTGATGTGAGACCCCGCGCAGGCGAGGCTTGATTGCCGCGCTGATTCCCCCAGCGTTCATACACAGACGGTAGCGGCGCGGAGGGCGCTTATGTGTAGCTATGCAGCCAACTTTGTATGCAGCCGCTTTGCCTGCTAGCCGGCCATTTGGACATAACGCCGAGGCCGGGGGGTACGATTGAGGTCGTGAGGATGTCTCCCCGGACCCCATTGCTCTCCCCCGGTCATGAGGCCGAGTGGGCTCAGATCAACAGTGAAGAGGCCGCCCATCATCGTTCCAGCGCGATGGCGCTCTCGCCGGCCGAGCGGCTCCAGGTCGGCCAGAAGCTCTCCCAGCAGGCGGTCGCGCTGCTTGCCGCCTCCATACGGGCCGGTCATGTCCCCAGACGAGCCTTCTGGTCCTGACCTGAATGGCGTCGTCGCCGACGCCAATGCCGTAGGGCTTCGGTATGTCGTGATCGGCGGATTCAGCGTCATCGCCAACGGCTATCTGCGGGCGACGAAGGACAGCGATCTGCTCATCCCGGACGATCCCGGCGCGCTCGATGCGATCGTTCGCTTTCTCGAGCGCGTCGGCGCGACACGGCTCTACGACGGAAAGCAACTCACACAAGACGATGTGCGCGAAGCGGAGCATCTGCGGGTCGACAGTCGCCACGGGATCATCGATCTCCTGCGTGGCGGGCTTCCTCCCCTCGACTTCGACACCGTCGCCGAGCGTGCACTGCGCCTCGACATCGAGGGCCAGCCGGCATACGTGGCGGACTTGCGCAGCATCGTGGGCTTCAAGCGCCTCGCCGACAGGCCGCGCGACCGCAACGATCTCCTGGAGCTTGAAGCACTTCACGGCCCGCTCCCGAAGGAGTCGATCCCAGGGATCGACGAGTAGCAGGCGCCGTGGGTGGAGCGGGCGGTGTCTGCCTGCCGTGGTCTTCGCTACCGAGGCATCGCGAGCCGCGCCCGTTCGCGCTCCGGCGTGACACGCACCACGTCCCAGGCCAGGCCGACCTTGGCCAGCCCCAGGATCAGCCAGCCCGAGGGGTCGAGCTCATACCAGCGCAGGCCGTGGAAGGCGCTGCGCGGGAAGGCGTGGTGGTTGTGGTGCCAGGCCTCACCGAGCGAAGGCAGCGCGAGCCAGAAGACGTTGGTCGATTTGTCCTGCGTAGGAAAGCGGCGGCTGCCGAAGAAATGGCAGATCGAGTTGATCGACCAGGTCACGTGGTGCACCAGGAAGATGCGCACCAGGCCGGCCCAGATGTAGGCGCTCAGCGCCGCGAGCCATGAGCCGCCGCTGAGCACGAAGCCGAGCAGCGCAGGCAGCGCCAGGCTCGCCAGCGCAATCCAGGGGAAGGAGCGGTTGATGCGCCGCATCGTCGGGTCCTCGACCAGATCGCGCGCGAAGCGGCGCGAGGATGCCTGCCCGTGCACGCTGAACAACCAGCCCACGTGCGCGTGCCACAGGCCGTGCAGCATTCCGGAGATGCCGGCGCCGTGCTCGGTGTGCGGGCTGTGTGGGTCGCCCTCCTCGTCGGTGAAGGTGTGGTGCTTGCGGTGGTCGGCGACCCAGTCGATCACCGAGCCTTGCAAGGCGGCTGAGCCGAGCACCGCGAGCGTGTAGCGCAGCCAGCTGTGCGTCTCAAACGCGCGGTGGGTCAGCAGACGGTGAAAGCCGACGGTGATGCCGATCGCCGTCAGCAGATATAGCCCCGCGAAGATCGCCAGGTCCAGAGGGCCGAGCAGGCGGTTCCACAGCAGCACCGCGCCGACGATCAGACCGAGGAATGGCAGGACCACGGCGGCGACGTTGGCGTTGCGCTCAAGGCGGGTCATGCGTGCCAAAGAGTAGCGGCGCCCCCCGATGGCGGTGTCTGGGAGGTGATGGGCTGGGTGCGGTTCTGATACTCACGTGAGGGGATGGCATTCGCACGCGCTCTCGGTCGTCCCAAGCCTAACCCCCCTTGACATTGCCCCACGTTTATGTTTAGAGTACGCGAGCGTTTGTTCTTTGAAGATGGGACGGGGCCGGGTTGTCCTGCCATCTATCGATCCGCTGTCCCGACGAGGAGGGGTTTGAGTATGAGGAAGTCTGTTCGCGCGCTATGCGCCGTTGTGCCGTTGGCGCTCGTGCTGGCCGCGCTTGGAGCCGCGCCGGCGCCTGCGTCCTTTCAGCTTCCCGACAACCGCGCGTACGAGCTCGTCACTCCGGCGAATAAGGGGGATGGGACGTTGCCCGCGGAAGGGGCGGGCTATCTCGGCTTTCAGGCGGCGGCGAGCGGCGATGGGTTTGCTTTTAGGTCGTTCGCCCCGCTCCCGGGTGCGCTGGTGGGCGGCTTTGACACTTATCTGGCCGCGCGTGGGGGAGATGGCTGGTCCTCGCACGGCATCTTGCCGTCGCAGGCGCCGGTCCAGGTGGCTGGGACGAGCCCGGTTGTTGACGGGTATTCGCCGGATCTGTCGAAGGCTTCATTTGCCGATGGCGAAGAAGCCGGACAGGGACTGGGCCTGGGGCAGGACTCGCCGCCGCTCGTTCCCGGCGAGCCGGCGAACAACGGGAATCTGTTTCTGCGCGACAACGTCAGCGGCGGCTATCAGCTGATGAACGTGACGCCCGCGGGCTTGACGCGGGAAGGACCTGAGAACGCGATGTACGAGGGAGCGTCTGCCGATTTCAGCAAGATCTTGTTTGGCGAGCGCGCGCAGCTCACACCGGAAGCGCTCGCCAGCGGAGGTAACAAGTTTCCGAACACGGGCAACCTCTTCCAGTGGGCCGGCGGTGCGGTCACGCTTGTCGGTCAGATTCCGGTGGCGCCCGCGACTCGTTGCGGCGCCGGCGCCGCGCCGTGCACCACGCCGGCGGAAGGCGCAACGCTCGGCGGCGGTGACAGCAACGAAACGGTGCAGGACGGTTGGGTGCACGCGGTGTCGCCCGATGGTTCGAGGGTGTTCTTCAGGACCGGGAACTCGGGCGCGAGCCAGTTGTACGTGCGTGAGAATGGCGCCGCGACGGTCGAGTACTCCGCGTCGCAGAAGACGAATGGGTCCGGCCCGGGTGGGACGGACCCCCAGGGCCCGCGGTTACCCACGTATTGGCCGGCAAGCGCGGACGGTTCGCAGGCGTTCTTCACGAGCTGTGAGCGGTTGACGAACGACTCGACCGCGAACGCGTCGGAATCGAACGAAAACTGTGAAGGCTTCGGAGAACGCACTTATGTGTTTACGGGCAACGATCTCTATCGGTTCGATGTCGCGACGGGTGTGTTGAGCGATTTGACGGTCGACCACAACGGCGACCCGCTGGGTGCGGATGTGCAGGCGGTGCTTGGGGCGAGCGCGGATGGCTCGTATGTGTATTTCGTCGCGAATGGCGTGCTGGCGAGCGGCGCGAGCCTGGGCAACTGCCAGTTTGGATACACGCCGGCGGAATTGGGTCAGTGCAACCTGTATGTCGAGCACGGCGGGGTGACGAAATTCATCGGGCCCTTCGCCAGCGTCGGACGGTACCTCGAATCGTCTTTCCATGCGACGACCGCGCGGGTCACGCCGGACGGCACGAAGCTGGCGTTCGAGACGACGGCGAGCCCGACGGGCTACGACAACAGGATCAGCAGTGGCGCTGAAAGCTGCGGCCGCCAGCTTGAAAGCGCTGACGCGCTCGGCGGACCGACCGGTGACCCACGCTGCACTGAGGTGTACATGTATGACGCGGTCGCGAGCTCGCTCACGTGCGTGTCGTGCAATCCGACTGGCGCGCGGCCGCTCGGCCCGTCGCACCTAACACCGATCGAGGGAGCCGCGAGCGGGGGTTATGCGCCGGCCAGCTTTGTATATCTGCCGCGGAGCCTGTCGGCGGATGGTTCGCGCCTGTTCTTTGACAGTGCGGATGCGCTTGTGCCGGGTGACGTGAATGCTCAGCAGGATGTGTATGAGTACGAGGGTGGCAAGGCGCGCCTGATGTCCTCTGGCACGAGCGACTCTGAATCGACGTTCATCGACGCGAGTGCGAATGGAAGCGACGTGTTCTTCACGACGCTCTCACAGCTCGTGGGACAGGACGCCGACCAGCAGTTCGATGTCTACGATGCGCGGGTGGGTGGCGGTTTCCCGTTCAGCGCGCCGCTGCCGGAATGTGTGGGCGAAGCGTGCAAGCCCCCGCCCGCCCCGCAGCCAGCCGGAGCGACGCTTGGCTCGAACAGCCTGGCGGGCGTGGGGAATCTGACGCCTGTTCCCGCTCCGTCCGTCGCCTCACCGTCGGTGCGGCGCCGGGGGTTGACGCGTGCGCAGAAGCTCGCGGCGGCGCTGCGGGTGTGCCGGCACGGGCCCAGACGCCGCCGGGGATCGTGCGTGGCGCGGGCGCACAAGCTGTATGGCGCTGTGAAGGCTGGGAAATCAACTAAGTCGGCAAGGGGGAGCAAGTGATGCGAGCACGTATCCACAGGCACACGCGGTCGCTGGCAGGGTTCGCGTCCGGGCGCGCCGCGCTGGTGGCGCTCGTCGGGTGCATCGCGCTCGCGGCGTTGACGCCGGCGGGCGCGATGGCGAGCTTCGGCATCAGCGGGTTCGACGGCTCGATCACAAACCAGGACGGCTCACCCGATACCCAGGCCGGATCTCACCCATATGCATACACGACGCATATTGCGTTCAACACGCTGCTCAACCACAGTGGCGAAAAGGCCCCAGATGGCAATGTGAAGGACCTTCGTGTGGAAGCACCCGCGGGCCTGGTCGGCGATCCGACGGCCGTGCCGAAGTGCAGCGACACGCAGCTGCTGAAGCCCGGCCCCGAAGGCGTTGGTTCCTGTCCGCTGGCGACTCAGGTCGGGCAGCTGACGGTCAACCTGGTCTTCCTCGGTCCACACACCATCCCTTTGTACAACATGGAGCCCGCGCCTGGTGAGCCGGCCCGGTTCGGCGCGTTCCTTGTGATCTTCCCGATTTACGTCGATACCCACGTGCGCACGGGCGGGGACTACGGTTTGACGGCGTCGCTGTCGGATGTCCTCTCGCTCTTCCCGTTCATGGAAAGCTCGCTGACGTTGTGGGGTGTCCCAGGTGAAGCGAGCCATGATGCGGAACGTGGTTCGGTATGTCGTCGACCGGGCGAATGTTTTGGTGGTGGTTCATCGACAAACCAGTCGCCGTTGCCGTTTTTGACGCTGCCGACGTCGTGTGCCGGGCCGCAGGAAACGCGGGTGAGCGTCGATTCCTGGGCGGAACCTGGAAACCTCCTGTCCGCGAGCTTCCTCACGCACGACAACGCGAACAACCCGGTCGGGTTCGAAGGGTGCGGTCGGCTCGATTTCAGCCCGTCGATCGGCGTGACGCCGACCTCGACGGTCGCGGACTCCCCGACGGGGGTGCAGGTGGATCTGCATGTTCCGCCGGCGGGGTTGCGGGACCCCGGAGGTCTCGCGGAGGCGAACCTGAAGAACGCGGTCGTGTCGCTGCCCGCGGGCGTGACGCTCAACCCGTCGGCCGCGAACGGCCTGGCGGCGTGCTCGCCGGCGCAGATCGCGCTCTCGAGCCCGGCGCCGGCCACGTGCCCCGACGCGGCGAAGGTCGGGAGCGTTGAGGTCGACACGCCGATCCTCCCCCACCCGTTGGACGGCGGTGTGTACGTCGCTGAACAGGGCAACAATCCGTTCAACTCGCTGCTGGCGATCTACGTTGCGGTCGCCGACCCCGAAACGGGAGTCGTCGTGAAGCTTGCGGGGCATGTCGTGCCCGACCCGGTGACGGGGCAGTTGACGACGACGTTCGACAACAATCCCCAGCTGCCGTTCACGGATCTGAAGCTCGACTTCTTCGGCGGACCACGGGCGGCGCTCGTGAACCCCGACGCGTGTGGCTCCTACACCACGACGTCGCAGATGACGCCGTGGAGCGGCGGTGTGGCAGCGGAACCGTCAAGCGCGTTTGAAGTCAACTCGGGGTGCCATGCTCCGCAGTTCAGCCCGGCGTTCACGGCGGGGACGATCGACCCGCAGGCGGGGGCGTTCAGCCCGTTCAGCGTGACGTTCTCGCGCACCGACCAGGATCAGGGGTTGGGTGCGGTGACTGTCAAGACTCCGCCGGGGTTGCTGGGCATTCTCCAGAGCGTGGAACGGTGTGGGGAACCGCAGGCCAGTCAGGGGACGTGTGGGGCCGGGAGTCTGATCGGGCACACGACCGCTTCGGTCGGTGCGGGACCCGATCCGGTGAGCATCGGCGGACAGGTGTTCCTCACGGGGCCATACAAGGGCGCTCCGTTCGGGCTGAGCATCGTCGTGCCAGCGGTCGCGGGGCCGTTCAACCTCGGGACGGTCGTGGTGCGGGCGGCTGTGAACGTCGATCCACACACGGCGCAGATCACGGTCACGAGCGATCCGCTGCCGAGCATTCTGCAGGGCATACCGCTGTTGCTGAAGAGCGTGAACGTCACGATCGATCGCTCCGGGTTCACGTTCAACCCGACCGACTGCGAACCGCTCAGTGTGGGTGGGACGCTCACGAGCGCGCAGGGCGCGAGCGCGGGCGTGTCGAGTCACTTCCAGGCGGCCAACTGCGCGGCGCTGGCGTTCAAGCCGTCGTTCAAGGTCTCCACGCAGGCGGGCACGAGCAAGAAGAACGGGGCCAGTCTCGATGTGAAGGTCAGCTACCCGAGCGGGACCCAGGCGAACATCCGCAGTGTCGCGGTGACGCTGCCCAAGCAACTGCCCTCGCGGCTCTCCACGATCCAGCAGGCGTGCCCGGAAGCGACGTTCGCGGCGAACCCGGCCTCGTGCCCGGCAGGCTCGAACATCGGAGTCGGTACCGCAAGGACGCCAGTGCTCGCGAGCCCGCTCAGCGGTCCCGCGTACCTGGTGTCTCACGGCGGCGCCTCGTTCCCCGATCTCGTCGTGATCCTGCAGGGTGAAGGGGTCACGCTCGACCTCGTCGGCAGCATCGACATCAAGAAGAGCATCACCAGCTCGACATTCGCGAGCGTGCCCGATGCGCCGATCAGCTCCTTTGAGCTGAGCCTGCCAGAGGGGCCGCACTCCGGGCTGGCGGCGGTGCTGCCGGCGAAGGCCAAGGGGAGCCTGTGTGGCACCAGCCTCACGATGCCCACCACGATGACGGGGCAGAACGGCGCGGTCATCAAGCAGAGCACCAAGATCGCCGTCACCGGCTGCCCCAAGCCGAATACCCAGAGGGCACACGGGAAGAAGAGCAAGGCCAAGAAGAAGCACCCCAAGGCCAAGGCGAAGAAGGGCAGCCTCGGCAAGAGGCCCTAGGGACGGGGAGGCGAGGAATCTCGATGCCCTCCCGCAACGCGGGGGCCGGGGCGCTGAGCAGGCGCCCCGGCTCTAAGTCGGGCCTTCAGTCCACGCGGGTCGCGGAGATCCAGCGCCAGCGGCTGCTGGCGGCGATGGCCCTGGTCGCCTCCGAGCGCGGCTCGGCCAACGCGAGCGTCGCGCACGTCGTCGCGCGTGCGGGGGTCTCGCGGCGCACGTTCTATGAGCTGTTCGAGGACCGGGAAGCCTGCTTCCTGGCCGCCTTCGACCAGGCCGTGGAGCGCGCCGCGGAGGTCGTATTACCCGCGTATGAAGCGCAGGGCCGCTGGCGCGAGCAGATCCGGGCAGGGCTCGCCGCGCTGCTCCAATTCCTGGACGAGGAGCCGGGGATGGCGCGGCTGGCGGTCGTGGAGGCGCTCGGCGCCGGACCGCGGGCGCTCGAGCACCGCGCGCGCGTGCTGGCCGCGCTGATCGCGGCCGTGGAGGCCGGGCGCTCCGAAATGAGCCGGACCCGCCCGCGCCGGGACCCGCCGCCGCTCACGGCCGAGGGCGTCGTGGGCGCCGTGGTCGCGGTCATCCACGCGCGCGTCGCGCAGAGCGGCGAGCGTCAGAAGCTGACCAGCCTCCTGGGCGAGCTGATGGGCGTGATCGTGCTGCCCTACCTCGGTCCCGCGGCCGCACAGAAGGAGCTGCACAGACCGACCCCACCCCTCCAAACAAAACCCCTCCAACACCGCGACCCGCTGGAGGGTCTGAAGATGCGCCTCACGTACCGCACCCTGCGCGCACTGGCAGCCGTTGCGGCCAACCCCGGCGCCAGCAACCGCAGGCTGGCGGATGCCGCGGGGATCGTCGATCAGGGGCAGGCTTCCAAGCTCTTCACGCGCCTGGAAGACCTG
Source organism: uncultured Solirubrobacterales bacterium (assembly GCA_963743165.1). Classification (GTDB taxonomy): domain Bacteria; phylum Actinomycetota; class Thermoleophilia; order Solirubrobacterales; family Solirubrobacteraceae; genus Palsa-744. The sequence goes on along the minus strand of CAVUOP010000004.1, from coordinate 266,475 downwards.
GGGCTAATCGAGAACATCGGCGAGGGGCACGCCAGAGGCGCTCGCAACGCCTGGGTGCTGACGCCGCGCGGGGAGGTCGTGGCCCGTTCGATGAACTGACTTGACAGCGCCAGAAAATCTGCCATACTGCCGCTTAGATTTCTCAAGCGCAATAACTCAAGGAGCTTCAGTATGGGCAAGACAATAGGCATCGACCTCGGAACCACCAACTCCTGCATGGCAGTCCTGGAGGGAGGCGAGCCGACTGTCATCGAGAACGCGGAGGGCGGGCGCACGACCCCGTCCGTCGTCGCCTTCGCCGCCTCCAATGAGCGGCTCGTCGGCACGGTCGCCAAGCGCCAGGCGGTAACCAACCCGCAGAACACGATCTTCTCGATCAAGCGTTTCATGGGCCGCAAGGAGGCCGAGGTGCGCGAGGAGGAGTCGATCGTGCCTTACAAGGTCGTCAGCGGCCCCAATGGCGACGCGCGCGTGGAAGCCAACGGCGAGCAGTTCTCACCGCCTGAGATCAGCGCCATGATCCTGCAGAAGCTGAAGACCGACGCCGAAGCGTATTTGGGTGAATCGGTCGATGGCGCGGTCATCACCGTGCCGGCCTACTTCAACGACGACCAGCGCCAGGCGACCAAGGACGCGGGCAAGATCGCGGGCCTTGAGGTGCGGCGCATCATCAACGAGCCCACCGCCGCCTCGCTGGCCTACGGCCTCGACAAGGAGTCCGACCAGACGATCCTCGTGTTCGACCTCGGCGGCGGCACCTTCGACGTGTCGGTGCTGGAGATCGGCGATGGCGTATTTGAGGTGAAGTCCACCGCCGGTGATAACCACCTGGGCGGGGATAACTTCGACAAGGCGATCGTCGACTGGCTCGTGAGCGAGTTCAAGAAGAGCCAGGGCATCGACCTGGCCGCCGACCCGATGGCGTTGCAGCGGCTGTACGAGGCCGCCGAGAAGGCCAAGATCGAGCTGTCGACCACGCAGGAGACGCAGATCAACCTGCCCTTCATCACCGCCGACGCCAGCGGCCCCAAGCACCTCGACACGCGCCTCACGCGTGCCAAGCTCAGCGAGCTCACCTCTGCCCTGCTCGACCGCGTGGTTGCTCCTGTGCGCCAGGCGATCGATGACGCCAAGGACAAGGGCGTCAAGGAGATCGAACACATCGTGCTCGTCGGCGGCATGACGCGTATGCCCGCCGTGCAGGAGAAGGTCAAGGAGCTGACCGGCAAGGAGCCCCACCGCGGCGTGAACCCCGATGAGGTCGTGGCCGTCGGCGCGGCGATCCAGGCCGGCGTACTGGCAGGCGATGTCAAGGACGTGCTGCTGCTCGACGTGACCCCCCTGACGCTCGGCATCGAGACCAAGGGCGGTGTGATGACGAAGCTGATCGAGCGCAACACCACGATCCCCACGCGCAAGGGCGAGGTGTTCTCGACAGCCGAGGACAACCAGCCCTCGGTGGAGATCCACGTGCTGCAGGGCGAGCGCGAGATGGCGGGCTACAACAAGTCGCTGGGCAAGTTCCAGCTCACCGGCATCCCGCCGGCGCCGCGCGGCATCCCGCAGATCGAGGTCGCCTTCGACATCGACGCCAACGGCATCCTCAACGTGTCAGCGAAGGACTTGGGCACCGGCAAGGAGCAGAAGATAGAGATCAAGGCTGGCAGCGGCCTCAGCGAGGATGAGATCAAGAACATGGTCAGCGACGCCGAGACGCACGCCGAGGAGGACCGCAAGGCGCGCGAGCTGGCGGAGGCCCGTAATAACGGCGAGAACGCCGCCTACCAGGCGGAGCGCCAGCTGGCGGACCTCGGCGAGCAGGTCGACGCCGACAGCAAGGGCCGCATCGAGGAGGCGATCAAGGAGGTCCGCGATTCGCTTGAGTCCGAGGACCCCGCCGAGATCAACGCCAAGACAGAGACCCTGCAGACGGCCTTCCACGCGATCTCCGAGGCGATGTACCAGCGCGCGCAGGAGGATGCCGCCGCAGCTGGTGGCCCAGGCCCCGGCGCTGCCGGCGGCAACGGCGCCAGCGCCGATGACGCAGGCGCCGAGGAAGACGTGGTGGACGCCGAGGTCGTCGACGAGCCGAAGGCCTGATCGATGAGCGACATCGACTACCCGGTAGGGCACAGGCAGGTGGTTGACAACGAAGTCGAGGACGAGCCCCAGCCCGTCGAGGAGCCCGAGGCCAGCGAGGTCGCGGGGGACCTCAATGAGCTGGTGGCCACGGCTGCCCAGCGCGATGAGTACCTGGCGCTGGCGCAGCGCACACAGGCGGACTTCGAGAACTACCGCAAGCGCGTGGCGCGCGAGTCCGCGCTGGCGCACGAGCGGGGCGCGGCAAAGCTGGCGAAGGAGATGCTGCCGGCGCTTGACAGCCTCGACCGCGCGCTGGAGGGGGCAGCTGAAGACGACCCGCTGCTGGACGGCGTAAGGCTTGTGCGCTCAGAGCTGATGGCGGCCCTTCAGCGTGTGGGCATCGTGCCCTTCGTGCCGCTAGGTGAGCCGTTTGACCCGACCACGCAGGAGGCGGTGGCGCAGCAGCCGGTGGAGGGCGCGCAGAGCGGGACCGTTGCCGAGGTCTACCAGAACGGCTATCGCCACCTGAACGGCACCGTCATCCGACCCGCGCGCGTGCTGGTGGCGGCATAAGGAGTCCAGAGATGGCAAGCCGTCCCGACCACTACTCGACGCTGGGGGTTAGCAAGAAGGCAACCCCGGAGGAGCTCAAGAAGGCCTACCGCAAGTTGGCCCGTCAGTACCACCCCGATCGCAACCCGGACAACAAGAAAGCCGAGGACCGCTTCAAGGAGATCTCCCAGGCCTACGACGTGCTGGGCGATCCGGAGAAGCGCAAGCAGTACGACAACGGCACAGGGCCATTCGCGCACGGTGCCAGCGGCGGCTTCGGCGGCTTTGGCAACTTCGACTTCGACAGCAATTCGATGGGGGACATCCTGTCGAACCTCTTCGGCGGTTCCGCCAGCGGACGCAAGGTGCGCACGAAGCCGCGACCCGAACGCGGCGGGGACCTCGAAACGCAGGTGCGCATCACCTTCGACCAGGCGGTGGCTGGAGCGCAGGTGCCGCTTTCGGTACCCACAGCCTCGACCTGCAGCACCTGCCACGGCACGGGCGCCAAGCCCGGCACGGCCCCCAAGGTGTGCCCGCGCTGCCAGGGCCGCGGCATCGAGACGCAGGGGCAGGGCATGTTCTCGATCTCCCAGCCCTGCTCGCAGTGCGGCGGCAAGGGCACGGTCATCGAGGACCCTTGCCCGACCTGCCACGGCGCGGGTGCCGTAAGGACGATGAAGCGCTACAAGGTCAACATCCCCGCGGGGGTGAAGGAGGGCTCGCGCATCCGCCTGCCCGGCAAGGGCGAGCAGGGACGCAACAGCGGGCCGCCGGGAGACCTGTACGTGATCACACACGTAGAGGCTTCGCCGGTGTTCAAGCGCAAGGGCGACAATCTCGAAGTCGAGGTGCCGCTGAGCATCCCCGAGGCGATGGGCGGCGCGGAGGTGCAGGTGCCGACGCTGAGCGGCACCAAGACGCTGCGCGTGAAGCCGGGCACGGCGCATGGCACCGTGCAGCGCCTGCGCGGGGAGGGGCCGCCCAAGCCAGGGAGCGCAACCAAGTCGGGGAGCGGCAAGGGAAAGGGATCCTCACCCTCCCCGGACGCACCGACGCGGGGCGACATCCACTACCGCTTCACGATCGACGTGCCCGAGGAGTTGAGCGAGGAGCAGCGCAAGGCGGTGGAGGCGCTGTCCAAGACGATGAACGGCGACCCCCGCGCGGGGCTGTTCGAGCAGGCATCGGCGACCGCCAAAGAGAGCAGTTCGTGATGGCCCGCCGCGTGGTGACCCAGCGTCAGGTGACGCGCATCCGCGTGGCCAGCAACCGGGGCGTGTTCATGATCTCGGTGGCGGCGGAGTTGGCGGAGATGCACCCGCAGACGCTGCGGGTATACGAGGCGAAGGGCCTGATCGAGCCCAAGCGCTCGGCGAAGGGCACGCGGCTGTATTCGCAGGAGGACGTGGAGCGCCTGAAGCACATCCAGCAGATGACGGCGGACCTCGGCTTGAACCTCGCGGGGGTCGAGCGCGTGCTTGAGCTGGAGGGGCAGATCGGGCGCCTGCACGAGCGCATCGAAGAGATGGAGGCCGCGGCAGCGCGCGCGCGGGTGGAGCTGGCGGAGCAGCTGGAAGAGGTGCGCCGCGGCTTCCGCGCGGAGCTGGTGCCATATGGGAACGGAACGGGTACGGAGCTGGTGCGCGCGGTGGATGCACGCTCGCCGTGGAGGACTCGATGACCCCCAACGGAACCCAGCAGACGCAGACCCCGCCCGCGGAGGAGGAGCAGAGCCCCCTGAAGCGCTTCGGGCGCGACCTCACGGAGCTGGCCGAGCAGGGCCACCTCGACCCGGTGATCGGGCGCGACGAAGAGATCCGCCGCGTGATCCAGGTGCTCAGCCGGCGCACGAAGAACAACCCCGTGCTGATCGGCGAGCCGGGCGTCGGCAAGACCGCGATCGTGGAGGGCCTGGCGCAGCGCATAGTCAGCGGCGACGTGCCCGACTCCCTGCGCGAGCGCCGCGTGATCGCGCTGGACGTAGGTGCGCTGATCGCGGGCGCGATGTACCGCGGCGAGTTCGAGGAGCGTCTGAAGAGCGTGCTCAAAGAGGTGAGCGACGCGAAGGGCGCGGTGATCCTGTTCCTCGACGAGCTGCACACGATCGTCGGCGCCGGTGCGGCCCCCGGCGCGGTTGACGCGGCGAACCTGCTCAAGCCGATGCTGGCGCGCGGCGAACTGCGCTGCGTAGGCGCGACGACGCTCGATGAGTACCGCAAGTACATCGAGAAGGACGCGGCCCTGGAGCGGCGCTTTCAGCCGGTGATGGTGGGCGAGCCGAGCGTGCAGGACACGATCGCGATCCTGCGCGGCCTGAAGGAGCGCTACGAGGTGCACCACGGCGTGCGCATCCAGGACAGTGCGCTGATCGCGGCGGCGACGCTGAGTCACCGCTACATCGCCGACCGCTTCCTGCCCGACAAGGCGATCGATCTGATCGACGAGGCGGCGAGCAAGCTGCGCATCGAGATCGACTCGCTCCCCCAGGAGATCGACGAACTGGATCGCCGCACGATGCAGCTGGAGATCGAGCTGACGTTGCTGCGCAAGGAGAAGGACGAGGCCAGCGCGCAGCGCCGCGAGGCGATCGAAAGCGAGCTTGCAGAGCTGAAGTCAAGCAGCGGCGAGATGAAGGCGCAGTGGCAGAAGGAGAAGCAGGCAATCCAGGGCGTGCGCAACCTCAAGGTGCGCCTGGAGGAGGCCCGGGTGGAGGCCGAAAAGGCCGAGCGCAGCGCGGACCTGCAGCGCGCGGCAGAGCTGCGCTACGGAGAGATACCGAATCTTGAGAAGGAATTGAGCGCCTTGGAGGGGGGAGGGGATGGGCCGCGCAATGAGGAGCAGCCGGTGTTCCTCAAGGAGGAGGTGGATGCCGATGATGTGGCCGAGGTGGTGGCACGCTGGACGAGCATTCCAGTGAGCAGATTGCTTGAGGGTGAAGTGGAGAAGCTGATCCACATGGAGGAGCGCTTGCACGAACGCGTCGTGGGCCAGGACGAAGCGATCGAGGCCGTGGCGAGCGCTTTGCGCCGCTCACGTGCCGGCCTCCAGGACCCGGGCCGCCCGATCGGCACCTTTCTGTTCCTCGGCCCCACCGGCGTGGGCAAGACGGAGTTGGCGCGAGCGCTGGCGGAGTTCATGTTCGACAGTCAGGACGCGATGGTGCGGATCGACATGAGCGAGTACATGGAGAAGCACACCGTCTCGCGTCTACTCGGCGCTCCCCCCGGCTACGTGGGCTACGAGGAGGGCGGCCAGTTGACCGAGGCGGTGCGCCGCCGCCCCTACAGCGTCGTGCTGCTGGATGAGATCGAGAAGGCCCACACCGATGTCTTCAACACGCTGCTGCAGGTGATGGACGACGGTCGCCTGACCGACGGCCAGGGCCGCACGGTGGACTTCAAGAACACGGTGCTGATCATGACCTCCAACTTGGCGGTGGGGGGTGGGCGGGTGGGACCCGATCAAGAAAGCGCTGACGAGTCACAGCTGCGTGGCGAACTCTTGGCCCACTTCAAGCCGGAGTTCATCAACCGCCTGGATGACATCGTGCGCTTCCACGCGCTGACGCGCGAGCAGATCGCAGAGATCGTGGACCTGCAGGTCGCCCAGGTGATCGAGCGCGTGGCACAGCGCGGCGTGGCGGTGACCCTCACAGAGGACGCCCGCACGCTGATCGGCAATCTCGGCTATGACCCCGCCTACGGCGCGCGTCCCCTGCGCCGGGTGATCCAGAAGCAGCTGACCGACCGACTTGCGCTGGCGCTGCTGCAGGGCGAATTGCGCGAAGGCGACAGCGTGACCGTCGATGCCGATCAGGGCGAACTGGCGCTGAAGGTCGCTGAGCGGGTGACGGCTGCCGGCGCCTGAGCTCAGAGCCAGTGACGCATGTTGCTTGCCTCGCCCTCTGGATGCTCGCGCAGCAGCCGGTCCAGCGCTTTGACCAAGCGGCCGACCGTGCGGGGATGTCCGCGCTGGTATTTGCCCGGATCGATCAAAATGAGGCCGTGATGGGCATCACCACGCCGATCGTAGCCATCGGCGATGTCGCTGAAGTCGGCGATGTTCTCAGTGACGACGGCGCGCAACTCCTGTTGCGCCGTGGCAAAGATCTCCGGATCGGGAAGTGCTCGTAACTCTGCCCGCAGGGTGACGGCATCCACATCGTGCGCCTGATTGCGAAGCTGCTCCGCGATCGCGTGCGGATACATCTCATCGAGCAGCAGCCTCAAGCGAGCGCGTCCCGGGCTCGCTCCCATGCCGCCCGCTGGCGCACGGCCTCCTCACGGTTGAACGTGATCCTCTGATCGACCTCTTCGCGGAAGTCGCCGTAGTAGCGTACGGCGATGCGCACCTGGGCCGGGGTCAGGCTTCCCCATTCGGCGGTGGCCTTGATGGCGGTCTCGCCGGAGAGACCGGTGCCCTTGAGTGTGTCGATGATCTCCCACACATCTGGTCCTCCGGCCAGCGCGGCACGGCGGCCGGCAGGGCCATCCCGGAAGGTGATGCCCGGATGTTCCTCGATGCGCAGACCCTCGACGATGAGCCGTTCCGCGGTCCGCGCCTTCGCCTCACCGCGGCGCTTTGCGCCGGCATCGAGACGAACCATCGTGTCTTCGCTCATGCGAATCGAGAACGGCTTTTGGGTTGCTGGATGGGCCATGTAGTGCATTGTAGTGTAGTCGACTACCCACTAGCAGTCAAGCAGGTCTCCCGAGTGGGGGGAGTCGGCAGGTCGGACTACCTGCCTTTCGGTCTAATCTCTTCAACAGGACACGATCCGACCCGAGGAGGCTTCTGATGCCCACGTACATAATGCTTGCGAACCTCACACCGGACGGTGTGCAGACGGTGAAGAACAATCCGCAGCGGATTCGCGAGGTCAACCGCGAGGTCGAACAGCTGGGGGCGGTGGTGAAGGCGCAGTGGGCGACACTGGGTCGCTTCGACTTCGTCAACATCGTGGAGGCGCCTGATGAGCAGACGATGGCACGGGTGTCTCTGGAGCTAGGCTCGCGTGGGACCGTGAGCTACGAGACGCTGACGGCAATACCTGTAGACGACTTCATCTCATCTCTTTGACGTGCGTGTATTAGTTGTAGGAGCGGGAGGGCGCGAGCACGCGCTGGTGCGAGCGTTGGCGCGCTCGCCGCAGCGTCCGGAGCTGCTGTGCGCGCCCGGTAATGTCGGCATCGCCCAAGACGCACGCGTGCTGGCCGTGACGGTGGATGACATCGAGGGGCTGGTGGCGGCCGTGGAGCGTGAAGGCGTGGATTTCACGGTGGTTGGCCCCGAGGTGCCGCTGGTGGCAGGGTTGGTCGACGCGCTCGCAGCACGAGGGCATCTGGCGTTCGGTCCGGGCGCGGCGGCAGCGATGCTGGAGGGGTCCAAGGCATTTGCCAAGGAGGCGATGGAGCAGGCGGGCGTGCCCACCGCGCGCTGGCGGCGCGTGGAGTCGTTGCGGGAGGGCATCGAGGCCGTCAGCGAGTTGGCCGATCCTGGGGTTGTCATCAAGGCCGACGGGCTGGCCGCTGGCAAGGGAGTGACGGTGGCAGACAGCGCGGAGCAGGCGCGGGCGGCGTTGGAGGAGATTTTTGTGGAGGGCCGTTTCGACGAGGGCCAGACTGGCGCGGCGAGCGGCAACCCGTCGGCCGAGCACCGCCCCATGGCCGTGGTGGAGGAGCGCCTGGAGGGCGCGGAGCTGTCGCTGCTGGCGCTGTGCGACGGCGAGCGGGCGCTGCCGATGGCGCCGGCGCGCGACTACAAGCGGATCGGCGAAGGCGATACGGGACCGAACACGGGCGGGATGGGCTCCTACTCGCCGGTGACCGGCTTCGATGACGCGCGCGTAAGAGCGATCGCCGCCGCGGTGCATCAACCGGTCGTGGATCTGATGCGCGAGCGCGGCACGCCGTTTCATGGCGTGCTCTATGCCGGCCTGATGCTGACGGCGAACGGCCCGAGCGTGCTCGAGTTCAACGTGCGCTTCGGCGACCCCGAGACGCAGGCGGTGCTGCCCCGGCTGGAATCGGATCTGCTTGAGCTGCTGATGGCGGCCGCGCGGCCGGGTGGGCTTGAGGGGATGGAGCTTGAGTGGTCCTCGCGCTGGGCCGTGTCGGTGGTGTTGGCGAGCGCGGGCTACCCCCAGTCCTCCTCCAGCGGCGATCTGATCACGGGCCTGGAGGACGTGCCGGAGGGCATCGAGGTGACCCACGCCGGAACCGCGGCTGGCGACGGCGGGATCGTGACCGCCGGCGGGCGCGTGCTGAACATCACAGCGCTCGGCGATGACGCCCAGTCCGCCCGCGCGGCAGCGTATGCTGCCGCTGAGATGGTGTCATTCACCGATATGCAGCTGCGCCGCGATATCGCCGCTGGCGCCGGCGAGCCAGACGCGGTGCCCGTGGGCACCGCGAGCCCAGCGGGAGGTGCCTGAGCATGGGCGACGTGTCCCCGATATCGACGCCCCTGACCGAGGTCGAGTCGACGCTGACGGAGATCGACGTGAATGCCCCGCTGGTGGGCATCGTGATGGGCTCAAAGAGCGACATGGAGGCGATGGAAAAGGCGGCGGTGGAGCTCGAGGAGCGCGATATCATGCACGAGCTGCGCGTGATGAGTGCCCATCGCGAGCCCGACATGGTGGCGGAATACGCCAAGAACGCGAAGATGCGCGGCCTGCGCGTAATCATCGCCGGCGCGGGCATCTCCGCGGCGCTGCCGGGAGCGGTCGCGGCGCACACCGACCTGCCCGTGATCGGCGTGCCGCTCACGAGTCGCCTGAGCGCGGCAGGGGGCCTGGACGCGATCCTCTCGATCGTGCAGATGCCGCCGGGCGTGCCGGTCGCGTGCGTGGGTCTTGACAACCCCCGCAATGCCGCGATCCTCGCGGCGCGCATCCTCGGGGCGTAGCTTCCCTCACGCTGCCGTGTGCGAGGAGTCCGCGTCTGATCCCGACGACGGCGATAATCGTGACGTGATCGCGCGTTACACCCGCCCCGAGCTGGGCCAGCTGTGGACCGATGAGGCGCGCATGGAGAGTTGGCGCAAGGTCGAGGTGGCCGCCTGCATGGAGCTGCCGGCGCTGCTGGGCAAAGGCAATGGTCCTACCCCTGAGGACCTGAAGGCGATCGGCGCGGCGACGTTCACGGTGGAGGAGGTCAACGAGCGCGAGCGCACGACCGACCACGATGTTGCGGCGTTCGTGGACGTGCTCGGGCGATCCGCGGGCGAGGCGGGGCGCTGGGTCCATTTCGGCCTGACCTCCTCGGACGTGCTCGACACGGCGCTCGCGCTGCAACTGCAGGCGGTGGGGGAGATCGTCGTGGCAGGTGCCCACGAACTGCGCGCGGCACTCATCGCGCGAGCACGCGAGCACGTCGACACGCTGTGCGTGGGGCGCACCCACGGCGTGCACGCCGAGCCGACGACCTTCGGGGTCAAGCTCGCCGGTTTTGCCTTCGAGGCGGATCGCAACGCAAGGCGCTTGGAACGCGCCTTCATACAGGCCTCTGTGGGTGCGGTCTCGGGCGCTGTCGGCACCTATGCCGCGACGTCGCCGGAGTTCGAGACGCGCGTGCTGGCGCGGCTGGGGCTCAAGCGCGAGCAGGTGTCCACGCAGGTCGTCGCGCGCGACCGCCACGCTGAGCTGCTGAGCGCGATCGCGCTGGCCGGCGCGGGCCTAGAGCGCTTCGCCACCGAGATACGCCACCTGCAGCGCACGGAGGTGCGCGAGGTGCAGGAGCCCTTCCGCGGTGGGCAGAAGGGCTCTAGCGCGATGCCCCATAAGCGCAACCCGATCAAGAGCGAGCAAATCTCCGGTCTCGCGCGGGTGCTGCGCGGCAACGCGCAGGCCGGACTGGAGAACGTGGCGCTGTGGCACGAGCGCGACATCTCGCACTCCTCCGTGGAGCGCGTGATCCTGCCGGACTCCACGATCCTGATCGACTACCTCCAGCACCGTACGACGGCGCTGGTGGGAGGCATGACGGTGGACACCGAGCGCATGCGCGAGAACCTGGAGCTGACCTACGGCGCGCTCTTCAGCCAGCGCCTGCTGCTGGCGCTGGTGGAGTCGGGCATGAGTCGCGATGACGCTTACTACGGCGTGCAGCGCGTCACGCAGGAGGCATGGGACAAGCGCACTCCCTTGCGCGAGCTGCTGGCCAGCGATCCCGACGGCGCGAAGCTCGATCTGGATGCGCTGTTCGACTACGGGCACTACACGCGCCACGCTGCCGAGATCCTCGCGCGGCTCGATGAAATCGCCTGAGGCTGAGATCGCCTGAGGCTGAGATCGCCTGACGCGCGCACGCATCGCGGCCGCTCGCGTTGCTAGCATCGCGCCACGTGAGCGCCCTCGCCGATCTGCCCCTCATCACCAGCGGCAAGGTGCGCGAGATGTATGGGCTGGAGGGTGCCTCAGAGGATGGTGCGGCTGGCCATCTGCTGATGGTCGCCAGCGACCGGATCTCGACCTACGACGCGGTCCATCCAACGCCGATCCCGGATAAGGGCAAGGTGCTCACGGGGTTGTCGGTCTTCTGGTTTGCGCTGACCCAAGGGATCGTCGCCAACCACCTGATATCGGCGACCGAAGGTGTACCCGCGGAGGCCCTCGGGCGCGGGCTCGTAGTCCAGCGTCTGGAGATGCTGCCGGTGGAGTGCGTGGTGCGCGGCTACATCACGGGCTCAGGCTGGAAGGACTACACCGCCACCGGCGCCGTCTCGGGCATCGAGCTGCCGGCGGGGCTGCGCGAGTCAGAGCAGCTTCCGGAGCCGATCTTCACGCCTTCGACCAAGGCCGAGGTCGGCCACGACGAGGCGATCGACTTCGAGCGCGCCGCCGAGCTGGTGGGCGATCGGGCGCTGATGGAGCGCGTGCGCGAGGTCTCGATCGAGCTGTACGCCTTCGCGGCCGCCCACGCACGCGAGCGCGGCGTGATCCTGGCGGACACGAAGTTCGAGTTCGGCCTGGATGAGAGCGGCGAGTTGGTGGTGGGCGACGAGGTGCTCACACCTGACTCTTCGCGCTACTGGCCGGTCGACGGCTACGAGCCGGGGCGCGGACAGCCGAGCTTCGACAAGCAGTACGTGCGCGACTGGGCGGCAGGCAGTGGCTGGGACAAGAAGCCTCCGGCGCCGCCGATCCCCGAGGATGTTGTTGCCGGCACGCGTGCGAGGTACGTGGAAGCGTATGAGCGCATCGCCGGCGAGTCGTTTCAGGCGTGGCTCGATCGGACGGCGGCTTGATGCGCGAGTCCCCCGCGTCCGCTACGGCGCGCTGATGCGCGCGCGCGTCCTCATCCGCCCCAAGGCCGGCATCCTCGACCCCCAAGGCGAGGCGGTGCAGCGCGCGCTGCCGGCGCTGGGCTTCGCAGGCGCGAGCGACGTGCGCATCGGGCGTCTTGTGGAGCTGGACGTGGAGGACCCCTCGCAGCTCGATGCGATGTGCGAGAAGCTGCTCGCCAACCCGCTGATCGAGGACTACGAGATCCAGGTCTTGGATGAGCGCTGATACGCATGTGCATGTGCTAATGTAGGCGCATGTCCTCCTCGTCATCCCCGTTGACCCATCGCACGCAGTTGCTGCTCGACGATGAACTGCATCGTCGCCTGCGCGAGACCGCTGCGCAGCGGGGGATCTCGATGGGCGCTCTGATCCGTGAGGCGATCGACGAGAAGCTGTCCGGGGCACAGGACAGGCGCTCGCTTGCATACGCGAAGCTGCTCGCGGCGAAGCCGATGCCCGTGGACGATTGGCCAGTGATGAAGCGGCAGCTGATCGAAGATATGTACGCCGACAAGTTCGAGTAACCGTCGGTGCGGCGCTTTCTCTACGACACCAGCGTTTTCATCTATGCGCTCGGTGGGGAGCACCGCTACCGCGATCCCTGCCGCGCCATCATGCACAGCGGCGAAAGCGGCCGCCTGGCGGCTGAGGCCAGCGTCGAGCTGATCCACGAGTTTGCCTATGTCAGGCGCAGGCAAGGGGTGAGTCGTGGCGAGGCGGCCGATTCGGCACGAGCGATCGCCGATACCTGCCCCCTGCATCCAGTCAGTCCAGGCGACATGGATTTGGCCCTGTTTCTCTGGTGCGAGCACGAGCAGCTCGATATGCGCGACGCGATCTTCGCTGCGCAGGCGCTGAATCGCGGCATAGATGCGGTGCTCAGCGCGGATCGCGGCTTCGATGGCATCCCCGGACTGGAGCGCATCGACCCCGCGGACCCCGCAGCGGTTGCGTCGTTGACGGCGTCGTGAGATTCGGGGTCCTTCAGTTTCCGGGATCGTGCGACGAGGTCGACGCCCTGCAAGCGGCACGTCGCGTTGGGGACGCGGAGCTTTTATGGCACGGCGAGCGAGATCTGAAGGACGCCGATGCGGTGGTCGTGCCGGGGGGGTTCTCCTACGGGGACTACCTGCGCGCGGGGGCCATAGCGCGCTTCGCTCCCGTGATGGAGGCGGTGATCGAGTTCGCCAACGAGGGAGGATTGGTGTTGGGTATCTGCAACGGCTTTCAGGTGCTCTGCGAGGCGCATCTGCTGCCGGGGGCGCTGCTGCCCAACGCCAACCGGCGCTTCACCTTTCGGCAGGTCGATCTGGAGGTCGTGCGGGGGGACACGCATTTCACGCGCGCCTGCTCATCCTCGCTGAGCATCCCGGCCAAGCACTCGTGGGGGCGCTACTACGCCGATGAGGCCACGCTGGATGAGCTGGAAGCGGAGGGGCAGATCGTGCTGCGCTACGCCGCCGCGCAGAACTTCAACGGATCACTGCGTGACATCGCCGGGGTGCGCAACGCCGCCGGCAACGTCTTTGGGCTGATGCCGCACCCCGAGCACGCCGTCGACCCGCTCACCGGGTCCACGGACGGGCTGTGCATCTTCCAGTCGATGCGCCTGGCGGTGGAGGGCGCGCGTGTCTGAGGCTCTGCCCAAAGTGCAGGACGCGGCTCTGCCCACGGTCGAGGATGCGCTCGCGTTGGGATTGACCCGCGCCGAGTATGAGCTCGTCTGCGAGAAGCAGGAGGGACCGCCCAATCAGGTTGAGCTGGCGATGTACTCGCTGCTGTGGAGCGAGCACTGCGCCTATAAGCACTCCAAGAAGCTGTTGCGCACGCTGCCCACCGAAGGGCGCTATGTGGTGATGGGGCCGGGAGAGAATGCGGGCGCTGTGGATGTCGGCGACGGGCTTGTGTGCGCCTTCAAGGTGGAGTCTCACAACCATCCCTCGGCCGTCGAGCCCTTCCAGGGAGCCGCCACGGGCGTCGGCGGCATCCTGCGCGACATCTTCGCGATCGGGGCAAGACCGATCGCGGTGCTCGACTCGCTGCGTTTCGGCGAGGCGGACTCGGCCCGTTCACGCTATCTGCTCGACGGGGCTGTGGCTGGGATCGGGCACTACGGCAACTCGATCGGGGTGCCAACCGTCGGCGGCGAGGTCTACTTCGAGGAGCCTTACGAGCACAACTGCCTGGTCAACGCGATGGCGCTCGGCCTCGCGCCGCGCGAGCGCCTGGTGCGCAGCGCTGCCGCTGGCCCCGGCAATGTGCTGGTGCTGTTCGGCGCCTCCACCGGGCGCGACGGCATCGGCGGGGCCTCGGTCCTTGCGTCGGCCGAGCTGGGCGAGGGTGACGACAAGCGCCCCACCGTGCAGGTCGGCGACCCCTTTGAGGAGAAGAAGCTCCTGGAGTGCTCGCTGGAGCTGCTGGAGCAAGGTCTGCTCGTCGCCCTGCAGGACCTGGGCGCCGCAGGCTTGACCTCCTCGGCCGCCGAGATGGCCTCCAAAGGGGAGGTCGGGCTCGACATCGACGTGCGGCGCGTCCCCTTGCGCGAGCCGGACCTTGAGCCCTTCGAGGTGATGGTCTCCGAGTCCCAGGAGCGGATGCTCTGCGTGGTGGAGCCCGAGAAGGTGGACGCGGTGCTGGCGCTGTGTGAGAAGTGGGAGGTCGGCGGCACCGCGATCGGCACCATCACCGACTCTGGGCGCCTGCGGGTGTACGCGGGGGAGCTGCTCGTGGGAGATATGCCCGTGCGCGCGCTGGTCGATGACTGCCCGCTGTATGACCTTGCGCCTGCGCGACCTACGGAGCCCATCTACCCGGTGCCCGCGCCCGTGATTGCGGCAGACGCCTCCTTGCACGACACGCTGCTGGCGCTGCTGGCCTCGCCCAACCTCGCTTCGCGCCGCCCGCTGTTCGAGCGCTACGACGCGATCGTGCAGTCGCGCACCGTGCGCCGGCCCGAGCAGGCCGATGCCGCGGTGCTGAAACTGCCCGACGGCTCGGCCCTGGCGGTCTCCATCGACTGCAACGGCCGCCGCGTGGCCGCCGACCCCTACCGAGGGACGATCGAGGCGGTGCTTGAGTGCGCCTCAAATCTCGCGTGCGTGGGCGCCGAGCCGCTGGGCACCACCAACAACCTCAACTTCGCCAACCCCGAGAAGCCGCACATCGCCTGGCAGCTGACCGAAGCCGTGCGCGGCCTGGGTGAGGCCTGCCGCGCGCTGGATGCGCCGATCGTCGGCGGCAATGTCTCGCTCTACAACGAGGGCGCCTCGGGCCCCATCTACCCCACGCCCGTGATCGGCATGGTCGGGCGCCTGCCCGATGCGACGCGCGCCGGGCGTCTGGGCTTCGCCAGAGAGGGAGACACGATCGCGCTCATCGGGCCCTTCGCGCCGTCGCTGCCCGCCAGCGAGCTCGCCAAGTTGCGCGGCGAGCCGCTGCCCGAAGGGCTCCCCGAGATCGACGTGGGGGCTGTGCGCTCGGCGCAGTTCGCCGTGCGAGGCGCCGTGGGCGTAGGGGCGCTCTCCAGCGCGCACGACATCGCTGAGGGGGGGCTTGCCACCGCCCTCGCCGAGTGCTGCCTGGCGGGTGGATTGGGCGCCGAGGTGGAGCTTGGAGGCGAGCTGGCATACGGGCGAGAGGCGGCGCATGGAGGCGAGGTGGTGCACGGCGAGGGCGGCGGCGATCCGTTCGAGATCCTCTTCGGCGAGGGCCCCGGAGGCTTTCTCGTGAGTGGCCCCGTAAGCGGCGTGCGCTCCCTTGGTCGGCGCACCTACGTGCGCGTCATCGGCACCGTTCGCGGCCAGGAGCTGCGCATCGCCGTCGGCGGGCAGAGCGTGAATTGGCCGCTTGAGGAACTGTCCGGCGCCCACCAGTCGTTGGCCGAGCTGTTTTCATGACTCCGACTGCTAGCTTGTGGGGGTGAGGCCTGTGCCCCGGCGCGCAGAGGATCGCGATGGACCGCGCGACGAGTGCGGTGTCTTCGGCATATACGCACCCGGCCACGAGGTCTCGCGTCTCTCCTACTTCGCGCTCTACGCCCTCCAGCACCGAGGGCAGGAGTCAGCGGGGATCGCGGCGGCCGATCGCGGCGGGCACATCATCACGCGCCGCGAGCTGGGTCTCGTCAGCCAGGTGTTCACCGAGAACGATCTGCACACGCTTGCGGGCGACTTGGCGATCGGCCACGTGCGCTACTCCACGACAGGCTCAAACGCCTGGGAGAACTCCCAGCCGGTGCAGCGCAGCGCGGGTCGCAATGGCACCTCACGCGAGCTGGCGCTGGCGCACAACGGCAATCTGATCAACGCCGTGGAGCTGCACGACGAGCTCTCCGAGCGCGGCGTCACCTTCAGCTCTACCTCGGACTCCGAGATCGTCGCGGCCCTGATCGCGACGCACCCCGCGGAGCGCATCGAGGACGCGATCGCCGACGTGCTGCCCCGCCTGCGCGGGGCCTTCTCGATCGTGGTGATGACCAAGGATCGCGTGGTGGCCTTCCGCGACCCCCACGGCCTGCGCCCGCTCGCCCTGGGCGTGCTCAAGCCGACGGAGCCGGGAGGCGAGGTGCGCCACTGCGTGGCCAGCGAGTCCTGTGCGCTGGACATCATCGGCGCGACACACCTGCGCGACGTGCAGCCCGGCGAGGTCGTGACGCTCAGCGAGGAGGGCGTGCAGAGCCGCGTAGTAACACCGGACGCCCGCAAGGCCTTCTGCGTGTTCGAGTACATCTACTTCGCCCGCCCCGACTCGCGTATGCACGGCCAGGTGCTGCAGGTGGCGCGCGGACGCATGGGCGAGATCCTCTGGCGCGAGGCGCCCGTGGAGGCCGACCTGGTGATCGCGGTCCCCGACTCCGGCAACGCCGCCGCCCGCGGCCTCGCGCGCGCCAGCGGCATTCCCCAGGACGATGGCTTCGTCAAGAATCGCTACGTCGCGCGCACCTTCATCCAGCCGGGGCAGGAGCTGCGCAAGCACGGGTTGCGCCTGAAGTTCAATCCGTTGCCCGAGGTGATCGCCGGCAAGCGCCTGGTGGTGGTCGATGACTCGATCGTGCGCGGCAACACGACGCGGCAGATCGTGCAGATGTTGCGCGACGCGGGCGCCAGCGAGGTGCACATGCGCATCTCCGCGCCGCCGATCAAGCACCCTTGTCACTACGGCATCGATATGTCAACGCGCGAGGAGATGATCGCCCACGGGCGCACCACCGACGAGGTCGCGCAGGAGCTGGGCTGCGACTCGCTGCATTACCTGTCTCTTGAGGGTGTCTATGAGGCCGTAGGCGCCACCCGCGCCACGCACTGTGACGCCTGCTTCACCGGCCAGTACCCGCTCGATCGCACGGGCGAGGCTGGCGGCAAGTATTCGCTTGAGGAGGGCCAGGCCCTCCCCCTCGCGCGCGTCTGAAGCCGGCCTTAGCCGGCGGTTGCCACAAAGTTGGAGGAGCCATCGCAGCCCTTGGCCAGGATGAAGTGCGACTTGGCCGAGCCGTTCACGAACAGGCCGGAGAACTTCCCCTTGAAGGTCAGCGTCGATGTCTTCTTGTGCGTGGGAACGAATTCGTAGGTGATCTTGGCGGTGAAGGTGCCCAGCTTGGAGATCTTGGCGGCCTTCGTGATCTGTCGCTCACCAGCGCCCCCGCCCTGACAGTAGAGAGGTGCGGAGGGCGAGCTGGCCTTCACCGACTTTCCGTTCCGCGCGACCTTGAAGCGAATGGGCTCGGTGCGCAGCGTCCCGGTGTAGACACCGCCCTTCACAGGCTTTTCGGTGGCGAGCGCCACGGCGGTCGTGGCTGTCATCGCAATCAGCACCAGGGCCACGATGCGCGGGAGGCGGCGGTTGTCAAGGCTTCTCATCTCGGTCTCCTTCGGTTGGCTCTCCTGCGAAGAATGTAGACGTATAGGGTCCTGGCGTGGCCATTCCCCTGCCGATCGCGGTGCTCGTATCAGGCACTGGCACGAACCTGCAAGCACTGCTTGACACCGTGCACGGGCACGAGGCCGAGGTCGTGGCGGTGGCATCCAACGTGGCGGACGCACCGGCGCTTGAGCGTGCGCGCTCGCGTGAGGTCGCCACAAAGGTCTTTCCCCGCGGTGACTACGCTGACCGGCCGACGCGCGACGCGGCGATGGCCGCGTGGCTGCGCGAGCAAGGCGTGCGGCTGGTGGTGTTGGCGGGCTATATGGAGCTGCTCAGCCCTGCCTTCCTCGATCGCTTCCCGGATGCGGTTATCAACGTGCACCCTTCTCTGCTGCCGGCGTTCCCGGGGCTGCACGCCGTCGAGCAGGCGCTGGCCTATGGGGTCACGGTGTATGGCGTGACGGTGCATTTCGTCGACGCGGGTCTGGACAGTGGGCCGGTGATCTTGCAACGAGCGCTTGCGTTGCCCGAGGCGAAATTGTCCAAGGAAGTCTTGGACAATTTGCGGCCGCTGGAGCACACGCTGCTGCCGGAGGCGGTACGGCTGTTCGCGCGCGACGCCCTGAGCCGTGATCCTGCCAATCCGCGCAGAGTGCTCATCGCGCCTGAGGAGACCGAAGGGACCGTCTTGCGGTCAGGTGAGGCAGCCGATGGATAGGCTCCGGGGATGCCCTCGGAAAGCCCGCACATGAGCGACCCCCACGCGGGACTGGAGCGGGCCGAGCCCGGCCAGGTGCGCGTACGCCGAGCGCTGCTGTCGGTGTCGGACAAAGCCGGCATCGTGGACTTCGCGCGCGGGCTGACGGAGCTGGGGGTGGAGATCGTCTCCACCGGAGGCACGGCGCGTGAGCTGAGCGCGGCGGGCATCGCGGTGCGCTCGATCGAGGACTTCACGGGCTTTCCGGAGATCATGGACGGGCGCGTGAAGACGCTGCACCCGCGGTTGTACGCCGGGCTGCTGGCGCGCCGCGACGATGTCGAGCACCTGCGAGCTGCGGCGGAGCAGGAGATCGAGCCGGTCGACCTGGTGTGCGTCAACCTGTATCCGTTCGAGGCCACCTTGGCGCGCGGAGACGCCTCGGTGGAGGACATCATCGAGAACATCGACATCGGCGGACCGACGATGATCCGCGCCGCCGCCAAGAACCATCTGTTCGCGGCGGTGGTCGTGGACCCGGCCGACTACGAGCGGGTACTGGGGGAGTTGCACGAGTCTCAGGGACATCTATCTCCCTCCACGCGCGAGCACCTTGCGGCCAGCGCCTTTGCCACCACGGCACGCTATGACGCATCGATCTCGACATGGTTTGCGATGCGCACGCACGAGGGCTTCCCGCCGCACTGGCGCGACGCCTACGAGAAGGTCTCGGATCTGCGCTACGGCGAGAACCCGCACCAGCGCGCGGCCTTCTACGCGCGCGTGGGCTCGCCCACGCATCTGCTCGACGGCGTCAAGCAGCTGCACGGCAAGGAGCTGTCGTTTAACAACCTGCTTGACCTCAACTCGGCGCGGGAACTGGTCGAGGATTTCACGGCGCCGGCGTGCGTGATCGTCAAGCACAACAACCCTTGTGGCTGTGCCACTGGCGAGGCCGTTCTGGATGCCTACCAGCGCGCCTTCGCCTGCGATCCTATGAGCGCCTACGGCGGGGTCATCGCCCTCAATCGGCGCGTGGATGCGGAGTGCGCGCGGGCGCTGTCGGGGCAGTTCATCGAGGTGCTGCTGGCCCCCGGCTTCGACGAAGACGCGCTCATGGTGCTCACGGAGAAGAAGAACGTGCGTCTGCTGGAGTTGGCCGAGTGGCCGGCGCCCAGCCACGAGGTCGAAGGCAAGCCGGTGATCGGCGGGCAGCTGGTGCAGACGCGCGATGTCGTCAGTGAGACGCGCGAGCAGATGCAGGTGATGAGCAGCGCCGCTCCCAGCGAGCAGCAGTGGCAGGACATGCTGTTTGCCTGGCGCGTCTGTCGCCATGTGCGCTCCAACGCGATCGTGATCGCGCGCGACGGCGCCACGATCGGGATCGGCGCGGGGCAGATGAGCCGCGTGGACGCGGTGCGGATCGCGATCGAGAAGGCACAGGACGCTCAGCCCGAGCTGCTGCAGGGCTCGGCGCTCGCCTCAGATGCCTTCTTCCCGTTCCCCGACGGGCCGGAGCTGGCGCTCAAGGCCGGCGTCACTGCCGTCATCCAGCCGGGCGGATCGGTGCGCGACGAGGCGGTCGTGGCGGCAGCCGATGCGGCGGGCGCCGCGATGATTGCGACAGGCGTTCGCCACTTCCGCCACTGACGGCCCGAGGCGCTGCTGCGGCGTCCTCGCTCAGCTTGGCTGCTGGCCGTCAGAGGACCTTGGCCGCAACGCCCAGCAAAGGGTCTTCCGCGGTGGTCTGGCCGTTGGCGGGGTCGACCAGGCGCAGGCTCTCGGCCAGGCCGCTGCTGTCGGCCATGACCTGCCGTTCGGTGAACGGCTGCAAGACACCTCGGAGTGCGAGCATGGGGCCGATCCAACGGGGCGCCCATACGCGCGCGGCGCGGCGTTCGATCCCCTTCTCGATCGCGTCGATCGCCTTGGACAGAGGGGCGGGGTTGCGGATGAAGGCTGGCACGCGGGTGTTCATCGCCTGTGTTGCGGGGCTTGCGTAGGCGCCGCGCACCAAGTCGGTGTCGAGGAAGCCGAAATAGGCACACCCCACGCGCCCGCCGCTCGGCGCTGTCTCCTGGCGCAAGGCGTCGCTCATCGCCTCTACCCCGGCCTTGCTCGTGGTGTAGGCGCCCATCAGGGGGGCGCGGGTGACGGCGGACAGCGAGGCGATGTTCAGCAGGTAGCCCTTGCGCTCCATCACGTGCCCGATGACGGCGCGATCGGTGCGCCACACCCCCAGGAGGTTCACCGCCAAGGCGCGCTCAATCTGCTCCATCGGCGCGGTCGCAAGCGCGCCGACGTAGGCGATGCCGGCATTGGCGATCGCTACGTCCAAGGCCCCGAAACGCTCGACGGTGGCGCTTACGGCGCGCTCCAAGGCGGCGTAGTCGGTCACGTCGGCCTCCCACCAGGCGGCGCGGTCACCCAGGCGTGCTGCCAACTCCTCCAGGCGCTCGGGCTCAAGGCCCACGAGGGCGACATTGGCCCCCTTGGCGTGCAGGCGCTCGGCGGTCGCGGCGCCGATGCCCCGCGCGGCGCCGGTGATGAAGACGGTGCGGCCGTTGACGTCAAAAGGTGTTGCGGGGCTGCGGCTCATACGGTCAAGGCCTCCTTGCGCACAGGCGCGTTACGGACGTGCAGAGTGTAGTCGGCTGGGGTGAAGCTACGCAGACGCTGGCGAAAGCGCCAGGTGGCGCCCGGCCAGATGGTGGTGTTGCGGCCGTTGGCGTCGAGATACCAGCTCTGACAGCCCCCCGATGTCCACACGCTGCCCTGCAAATTGCGCTGGAGGCGGTCGTTGAAGGCGTGCTGTACGTCCTCGCGCACCTCCCACACATCCATGCCGCTGTCTTCGCTGAAGCGCAGACAGTCCAGCAGATAATTGAGCTGAGACTCGATCATGAAGACAATTGAGTTGTGCCCCAGGCCGGTGTTCGGGCCCACGAGCATGAACAGGTTGGGAAAGCCGGCGACGGTGGCGCCCAAGTATGCCTCGGCGCTGCCATGCCAAACCTCGGCCAGCGTCTTGCCCTCACGCCCGCGGATCCACTCGGCCACCGGCATGTCGGTGACGTGAAAGCCGGTGCCCAGTACGATCGCGTCGACCTCGCGCTCCACCCCATCACTCGTCACGACCGAATGCGGGCGAATTTCGCTGATACCCTCGCTCACCAGCTCGACGTTGGGCTGCGCCAGCGCGGGGTAGTAATCGTTTGAGATCAGGATGCGCTTGCAGCCGATGCGGTAATTGGGTTTTAGCTTGGCTCGCAACAAAGGGTCCTTTACCTGGCGATGCAGATGGCGTTCACCCAAACGCTCGGGCGGGCTCCCCTCGCGCGGGTGCATCAAGGCCAATACGAACAGCTCGCGCGACCAGTAAACGGCGGCGCGCACGGCCCGCTGCAGCAGTGGGAAGCTGCGGTACAGCCAGCGCTCCAGCCGCGAGGTCTTCCGGTCACTGTGGCGCACCACCCACGGAGCAGTGCGCTGAAACAGATGAAGCTTTTTCACTTCGCGCTGGAGGTGCGGCACGAACTGGATCGAGCTTGCGCCGGTACCCACCACCGCCACACGCTCTCCGTTAAGTGAATGCTCGTGGTCCCACTCGGCCGAGTGAAACATGGCGCCCTGAAAGCTCTCAAGCCCCGGTATCCCCGGCAGCTTCGGCTCACTCAGCGGCCCGGCTCCAGCGACCAGCACCTGCGCCGTCAGTTCCCCCGAGCTCGTCTGGATGTGCCACAGCTCGTCTGTCTCATCCCAGCTCGCATCGGTGACGGTGCAGCGCAGGCGCAGGTGAGGATCGATGCCGTGCTCGCGCGAGGTGCGGCGCAGGTACTCCCAGATCTCGGGCTGCTTGGAGTAGGTCCGGCTCCAGTTGGGGTTCGGCGCGAACGAGAAGGAGTAGAGATGCGAGGGGATATCGCACTGGCAGCCCGGATAGGTGTTGAAGTTCCAGGTGCCGCCAACGTCCTCGCCGCGCTCAAGCACGACGAAGTCCTCGATACCAGCCTGCTTGAGGCGAATCGCGGCCCCCAGCCCGGCGAAGCCGGAGCCGACGATCGCGATACGACGATGCTCAACGCTCACGCGTGCACACCCATCAGATCTTTACCCACCTCGGCCACATAGGCCGGCGTGAGGGTGTTCTCGCTCTGCTCGGACTGCTCGCAGCGGCGCGCGCGGCGAGTCATCAGCAGCAGCCAACCGACGAGCAGCACCACTGGGCCCATGAAGATCGGCAGGTCGATCAGCAGGTGTCCACTGCAGGCCAGCACGCTCATCCTGTCACCCCCGCCACGGTGCCGCTAGGTTTGGGCCGCGAGGTGAGGCCCGCGGTTCGCCCATCCTCGCGAGGCATGCCCAACCTACCCAAACCCCAAGAGATGGCGAGGATCCACAGTGTGACGATCGCCAACAGCAGCAGGTAGGCGGGGATCGCCAGCCACATGTCGCCGCCGATCGCCTCGCGCTGCATGATCTTCTTGTCGCGGATGAAGCTGCGCGTGAAGGTCGCGGGGGCCTTCACTTCGGCAGCCGGGATCGCGGGGTCGTTGGGCAGGTAGATCGGGATCGCGTCGAGCGCGCGACCGCGGGAGACGCGCAGCATCGTCTTCCACTTGCCCCACACCGGTATCGGCTCGGTCGTGGTGTACACGCCGGGCGCGGTGCGGCGTAGGCGGTCCACCACGATGCCTCCGCCCTGCCAGGCGGTGACGGTCACCCACTGGGCCTCGTTGGCGGCATTCGCGGGGGAGAGGTGGAAGGTGGCCGCCACGGTCCGGTGCGCCCCGGGGTTCAGCGTGGTCAGCTGCGCGCGGGCGCTCATCGGCGAGCCGACATTCATCGGCAGCGGCCAGGCGATGCAGGCGATTGCCAGGGCGCCAGCCAGTCCCGCCACCCAGGCGGGTGCGGGGGTCGAGGCGGGCCCAGAGGCGCTCGGGCGACCGCGGTCGAGCGCACCGCCGATGCAGCCGCCGAGTACGCCGCCGGCCAGTCCGGCCAGCGGGCCGAGCACGGCCGCCTGCGCGAGCATCGAGGAGGGCCAGGGCAGCGGCATCCAGACGTGCGACCAACCCCACTCGGCGGCCAGGCCGAGGGTGCCGATGAGCACACCGGAGAGCGCGCCAAACACAACGGGGCGCGCTCGAACGGAGCGGCCTGTCGTGCCGGCGCGCGGGCGCTCAAGCCACAGTGCCACCATCTCCACCAGGATGGCCTCGGGTAAATACAGCGGGAAGTGCAGGGTGCTGGCCCCGATCAGCGGGCCGATGATGAGGCTGAGCAGGCCGTAGACAGCGAGGTAGAAGAGGCTCGCCGTCAGCGCTCCGCCGCGGCCCAGGCGCACCCGCGCGGTCACCAGCCCGGCGCCACAGGCCAAGGCGATCAGGATCGGCTGATAGACCAGCTGGAACTGAGGGATGCCATAGTCAAACTCGCCCTGAAGCGTTGAGAGGGCGATCAGGAAGGCCCCGCCGAGCGCGATCTCACGCCAGCGCAGCATGGCGCGCTGCGTGGCCGTCGCACGCTTGGCTGTGCGCACGCGGGCGCCCTCCACGAGCAGTATCCAGCAGCCGAGTACAGAGAGCGAGGCGCCGGCCACCATCAGCACGTGCGTGGGGCCCCACAGCGTGACGTCCTGGCCGAACAGCGTGTGCCAGAACGTCGTCGAGCGGAAAGCCGATGAGCGCGCAGGCGCCGCAGAGGAAGATCACGAGACCTCCGAGCGGGGCGTGCCAGCCGCGCGCCAGGCGCACAGAGCCGGGGCTTGCGCTGCCGTCCTCTTCATCGGTGCCCAGCACGATCGCCAGGAAGCCGCCCAGCGTGATGCCGGCGAGGCCCAGCAGGATCGGGTAGTGCGCGGCGGTGCCGAACGGTCCGGGGTCGCGCCCGGTGTCGATGTGCTTGGCCACGTCCCAGTAGAAGCCGAACACGGCGATCCCCTGCGAGGCGCCGGTCACGAGCAGTGGTAGCGCCGCCCAGCCGGGCAGGCCCGTCACGCGCTGCGCGCGCTCCGCGGCCCGCGCCAGCCAGACGATGCGCCCCGCGCGGTGCGCTGCTGCGACCCACAGCACTACCGCGCTCAGCAGCGTTGCCACGAGGCTGGCCCAGAGGATGTCCCCGAGCGGCGCGCCTCTGGCGGGAGGGGCAGCGGCAGCCAAGGCCGGGAGATCAAGCAGGTGGGCTAGCGCGGACATTGCGGCTCCTTGTGGCTTTCAGGGGTGTCTGGCGGGGCTTCGTTGAGTTCAACTACGCCCTCGCCCAAAGGAGGTTACACCATTTGATGTCACATCGTTTGGAGGTCCATTATTTGTCGGCTCATTGCCCGATGGTATGCTCGTGCCGGTGGAGACCCTGACGATCGAGCAGCTGTCGTCTGAGAGCGGCATGACGGTGCGCAACATCCGCGCCCACCGCGCCCGTGGCCTGCTGCCGGCCCCGGAGGTGCGCGAGCGCGTCGGTTATTACGGCCCCGAGCACGTGGCGCGGCTGAAGCTGATCCAGCAGATGCAGGCCGACGGCTTCAACCTGCGCGCCATCCAGCGTCTGCTGGAGGAGACGCAGAGCAAGCCCGAGCAGCTGCTCAACCTGCGCGAGGCCGTGAGTGTGCCCTTTGAGACCGAGCAGCCGCGCGTGTTCACCTTGCAGGAGCTGCTGGAGCGCTTCGGCGAGGAGGCTGACGAGCAGACGCTAAAGCGCGCTCAGCGTATTGGGCTACTCACTCCACTGGGGGACGATCGCTTCGAGGCGCCGATGCCTTCGCTGCTCGACGCCGCCGAGGAGGTCGTGGGACGAGGCGTGCCGCTGGCGCACGCGCTGACCGTCGTATCCAAGCTACAGGAGCAGTGCAAATCGATCGCGCGCGAGTTCGTGCGGCTGTTCCTGGAGGACCTTTGGAAGCCTTTCGCCGCGGCGGGCTACCCACAGGAGCGCTGGGCTGAGGTCACCGAGTCGATCGATCGCCTGCGACCGCTCTCCTCGCAGGCGCTGCTGGCCTCCTACCAGCTGACGATGACGCGCGAGGTCGAGGAGGCCTTTGGGCGCGAGATGGGGCGGATTACGCGGGGGCGGCGCTAGCGGCTGGAGCGGCCTCCCGCGGCTAGCGGCCGAGGTCGTCCATGCGAGATGTGTAGAGCCCGGTCAGAAAGGCTCGTTCGACATGACCACCAAAGGCGTCATCGGCGATCGCGGCGAGCCTGTCGAGCACACGTTCACGCTCACCGCGAGCAAGGCGCGCGATCGGGGAGAAGGTCGCGTAGAGGTCTCGCACCTGGGAGGTGTCCAGATATACGGTCCAGGGCACGACCTCGACCGCGATGTCTTTGAAGCCGGCTAGGGCAAGATCGTGCGTGCGGGCCTCAACGTTGAGCGCGAACTGCGGTCGCCCCGGCTCACCCGCGGTCGGCCCGCGCGCAAGCGAGCGAAAGATGGACTCGGTGGCGTCGTGGAAAGGATCGGGTCGAGCGGGATCATTGAAGACGTTCCACCACATCGCCCACCATCCCCCCGGGGCCAGCAGTCCATGTGCCTTGCGCAGGCCCGTGGGCTGGTCCACCCAATGAAAGGATGTCGCGGCGATCCCCAGGTCGAAGGATTCTTCAGGCAGCTCGACCTCCTCGAAGATCGCCACCCGTACGTCCACCGTTAGGCCCGCATCCTCGGTGGCCGTGGCGAGGTGCCGCGCGAGCGCCTCGTCGGGCTCGACCGCCGTCACGCTTGCCCCGGCGCGCAGCAGTCGCATGGTCACCTGGCCTGGGCCCGGGCCGACCTCGAACGCCCGCGTTGCGACCGTCAGGCCGCAACGGGCGGCAAGGATCTCGTAGATTCGCTCGGGGTACTCGGGACGGGCGGCGTGATAGAGCGCCGGGTCCGCCCCGAACAGGTGCCGCCCCTCGGTGCGATCAATGGCTGGCGTCATGGGCGGTTTCGCGGGCACGGGGTGCTCTGGCCGGTCAAGCGCGTTGTTGTCGGTACCCGTCGCGGGGTTTTCACAGCAGGTGAGCTTACGCACGACCTGGCTGGGGGCGCTGTACATGCAGTCCGTGCTCGGTGTGGATCACATGACCTGCCGCCCGGGGCTAGGATCGCGTTATGCGAAGGGGGCGCCCCTCAGCGCGGTGCGGTGCGATGCGATTCTGCTTTGCGGCGACGACGCTCGTGATGTTCGCCGGTTGCGGGCGTGCCACAACCATCACCGCGAGGTCCACGAGAGACCGAGTGCAACCATCTGACGCGGTGACCTTACCCCTGCCGGTGCTGACCACCGTGCGATCGGCGCCCGCGAGGACGTCAGCCCGCGCCAGACTCTCGGCGAACGCTCTGCCCACGCCGCTGCGGCCGCCCATCAAGCAGGACCCAATCCCGTTTCCGCAGGCCCGCAAGCGGGAGATGACTCTATACGCCAGGCGCCATTATGGCATCGACACGTATCGCCTGATCGCCCCGCGCGTGATCGTAGAGCACTACACCGAGACGCCCGATCTTCACTCTACGTACGAAATCTTTGCACCGGACCATCCCGATAGCGAGTTGCACGAGCTGCCCAATACCTGTGCTCACTTCGTGGTCGACCGTTCCGGCGCGATCTACCAACTTGTGCCTGTAACCATCATGTGCCGTCACACGGTCGGGCTCAATTACACCGCGATCGGTATCGAGAATGTCGGATACAGCGATCGGGAAATCCTCGAGGACCCATCCGAGCTGCGAGCCTCGCTGGCGCTCACGCGCTGGCTGCGCTGCGAGTACCGAATATCGATCGCGAACGTGATCGGCCACAGCGAGAGCCTCTCCTCGCCCTACCACCGCGAGAATGTTCCGAATCTCCGCACTCAAACTCACGAAGATTGGCGGGAGGCGGACATGGATGTCTACCGAGCGCGGTTACGAGGGCTTCCCTGCGGTTGACCATCCAGGGTGGCCCTACCAGCCTCGGCGCACCCCTCTCCCGGGCTCTATAGAATGCGAATTGTTGGCTCTCATTGGCTGAGTGGAAAACCGACAACCTTTTGACCGATCCACAGCAACCCCAACAATCGCCTACATGTCCTCGTTGCGGCATTCCTTCCAGTGGACACGCGTGGTGCCAGAAGTGTGGCCTGAACCTGCGCATGCCCTTTCGGGCCGAGAGTGCCGCACAGCGGTCTGAAGCGCCGCTGCCGCTCACGCCCTTCGCGCGTGCTTGGGAGAGGGTCACTCATACGACCGACCCGATGGTGGTGACGGGCGTCGCGGTGGTGATAGCTGTCGTGGCAGTGGTCGTCGCAATTGTCGTAGCGACCAAAGGCCACGGCGGTGGCCAGCCGTCCGGCGTAGCGGCGGCGAGCACGATCCCCATGGAAAGCACCCCGGTAGAACCAACGCCCACCGAACCGACGCCCACGGAAACGACCGCGACGACGCCGACAGTCGAAGCGCCTGAGGTGGAACAGGTGCTGGGGGAGTACACGCAGGACTACTCCACGGAGGACATCGCAGGCTTGAAGAGCCTGTTCGCGGAAAACCTCGAACGCCATGACGGAAGCAGGGCGCCCGAAAATCTCACGGCCGCTGTGGCTACCTATGAACACCAGTTCGGTGAACTCCAGAAACCCACCTACTCGCTCTCGGAAATGAGCGTCGAACCTGGGTCAGCTGAAGCGAGCGCGACGGCGCGTTACAGCATCACCAGCCAGAACGGCACGGTGACCGGCTCGATTACCTTCCACCTGGTCGAGCAGAACGAAAAGCTGCTGATCGACAAGCTCACGATTGAACCTTCCCATTGACCGGCACCGTCGAGGAGATTCCCGAGCAGGTGCGGGTCTGCCCGCGTTGCGGCATGCCGCCGCAGACAGCCGCGCCGCAGACAGCCGAGCACTGTGCCGTCTGCGGCCTGCGCATCGCGGCTCTGCGCGAACTGCCGAGCAGGGCGGAGTGGCTTTCGCGCGCGGGCTCCGCTCAGCAATCGGCGTCCGCGCTCGGCAATGGCTCGTCAATAGCTCCCTTGCTGCATCCAACCGAGCCATCGCGTCTGGCGCTTGCGTTGATTGCCGCCGGGCTTGCGCTGCTGTTTCCGTTGCTCATCCTGATCCGCACGGGCGGCATCGGGGTAATCCTCGAGCTGCTTGCGCTCATCGTCGGCTCGATCTGGGTTGGGATCCAGCTGAGCCGGGCACGGCTGTTGGGTCGTTCCGTGCGGGTTGACACCAGCACGTTCCCAGAGGTCCAGGCGATCGTTGCCGAGGTGTGCGCGACGCTGGACTACCGACGGCGGCTCGAGGTCTACGTAACCGAAACGGTCACCCCCAGCATCGTCACCACGAGCCTGCTGGGCACCCGCCTGATCGTGATCGAGGGGGGCTTGGTGGCCGATCTGCTGCTACCGGCTAAGCGGGCGCAGTTGACGTTTTTGATCGGCCGCTCGATCGGCGCGCTGCGCGCCAGGCACATGCGGCTCGAGGTGTTGATCCGCATTCTCGAGGCTGCTGAAGTCCTCAAGTACGTGGCGCCCTTCATACGCCCCTATTACCGCGCCACCGCCTATTCCGGGGACCAGATCGGGATGATGTGCTGTAGCGACCTGGAGGCAGCCCTCGAGGCCACCCGTCGCCTGCTCGTCGGGGGCGAGATGGCCTCCCAGCTCACCGCTGGGGCGGTCATGCCCCAGGCGCTACTCGTCCGCCGGCGCATCCTGCCACGTCTCGTCCAGCTGCTGGCAGTCGAGCCGCACGTCACCAACCGCTACGCAAACCTACTTTGCTTCGGTCGCTACCACGCGCCCGAGCTGTGGGCCGAGCTACGCAACTCGATGGACGAGCACGAGCAGCGGTGTCTCGACGAGATCTGGCAGGGCTCTCCGTATCGCTGGCAAGTAGCGGCGACCTGAGGCCGGCGGCCCCGCCCTAGCCATTTTCCGCCAAGCACCTCTCTCTCTAAATATACGACTAAGTCCGTACATGCTAGCTGCTGGCGTTAGTGGGATCTCGACCACGACCCCGAGGGCAGAATGCCGGCGAGGTAAGCAAACAGGAGGCCGGATGCCTTGAGCGTGGCGATCTCGCGCAACGCACGGCGGACGGCCTTCATTGCGGTTCTGGGCACCTCACGCCCACTAGGGTCCTGCTTGGTCTGGCGCGGCCAGTAGATGGTGGAGTTCCCCCGCTTTGATGGACAGGGGTGACTATACGATCATGGTCTTTGCTTGAATTTGTGGGTGTGTGATTCTCTCCCTCTCCCTCTGTGTCTCGTAGTCGCTGGGGGAGAGTTGTCCGAGACGTTTGTGGCGCCGTCGGCGATTGTAGAAGATCTCGATGTACTCGAAAACCTCTCCCCTGAGCTCTGCTTTGGTTGGCCACGCCCGGCGATGGATCAACTCTTTCTTGAGGGTCGCAAAGAAGCTCTCAGCGACAGCGTTATCAAAACAGTCACCGCGTGAGCCCATCGACTGTGCGACCCCGGCCGCTCGTGCTTTTTGTCCGAACGCCAGAGACACGTACTGGCTGCCCTGGTCGGAATGATGCACCAACCCAGGCTCAGGCGCCCGGCGATCGAGCGCCATCCCCAGTGCGTCGGTAACGAGCTCTGAGCGCATGTGGTCAGCCATCGACCAGCCAACGATCCTGCGGCTGAAGAGATCCTGGACAGCCGCTAGATACAACCAGCCCTCCCACGTCCGCAAATAAGTGATATCCGCCACCCACAAGCGGTTCGGGGCAGCCACGAGGAAGTTACGATCCACGAGATCGTCGCAGACCCGTACCCCGGGCACACTGATCGTCGTGCGCCCCTTCTTCTTCACCTGAAGACCGCTGATCCTAGCCGCGCGCATCAAGCGCTCCACACGCTTGCGCCCGACTCGCACGCCGTCAGCGAGGCGCAGCTCGGCGTGGATCCTCGGCGACCCATATACCTCCCGGTTCTCCTTGTGGATCTCACGGATACGCACGGTCAGACGCTCGTCCTCGCGTGCCCTGCTGCTCGGCCCGCGCCCCAGCCACGCATAGAACCCCGCGCGGCTAACCCCCAGCACACGACACATCCTCTTCACAGAATGATTGGCCTTCTCCGCAGCGATGAACCCGAACACACTCACAGGGTCTCGCTCTCCTTGGCGAAAAAGGCCGCGGCTTTTTTTAGAATGTCACGCTCCTCACGAAGTATCCGGTTTTCACGCCGCAACCCCTGCAGCTCGTCGTGCTCAGCCGAAACCAGTCCCTCACGATCACCAGCATCGATCTCAGCCTGCTTAACCCACGTCTTCAACGACCCATACGACACCCCAAGATCAGCAGCCACACGAGCCATCGAAAGCCCCGACGACCGATACAAATCCACCGCCCGAGCACGAAACTCAGGCGGATACCCATTCTTCCCTCCACGATTTAATGACATAAGCAGACATCCTTCCAGCCACGCCAGACGACGCAGCGCTCAGATGTCCATCAAAGCGGGGGAACTCCAGGGGATGCTTTATGTATGGATTACGTCTACGAGTCGGCAACGCCTGTCGGCAGCGCGCTTGCCGATCTGCAAAGCAGTGCGCGGATATGAGTATGCCAGCCAGGGTGGCCGATATCGAGGAATTGGCCGGTTATATGGGGCGAAAGCAGCCATGAGATGGCCGAGATCTGCCTCAGCTTCTCGCGCCGGCTAGCAGTGTGCGCCAGCAGCTGCTCCAATTTCAGATGAACGCAATTCCGATCCACCCGCCCGCTGTTCTTTCTGCGGCGCACATGGATCGAGTACTTTGCTCGTCAGCGAAGACGAAGTGTATATATGCAACGCATGCGCTATCACGGCGGTCGATGTCCACAAGCGCCATAAGAATCTTTTGGTCGCAGGGCCGCCTCTACCGCCGAGGTCGAAATTCCGGGAAGAAGATAGACCTGAATTGGAAGCCAATAGCGGACCACATGGGCTGTCTTGGCAGCAAGAGCGATTAGTCATGATGATGGCAAATGCACTAGCAAGTGGTGATACCTACGACGCGCGTGGTAGGGGCCAAGGTGGAGTGTTATTCGACGGCCTCGAGCTAGTCGGCCCGAAGTTCGCAGAGCGCGCTTCTCCTGACGATATTCGAGCGCTTCTGTCAGGAGGTCTCATCTTTGAGATACCAAACTTCACTGGTAGACTTGGTCGTACATATTTTCTTACCCTTGAGGGTTCCCTACACGCTCGCGCGTGTGACGGGCAAACCGTTCTCGCGGCTGCTCCCAAAACCGGGTGGGAAGACGTTGACCGAGCGGTCGAGAATCTACGCACACGACTGCACGAGGCACGCAACCCTGACGATTTCAGGGCCATAGGGCTTCAGTGCATCGCTGTGCTGGAGAAGCTAAGTCTGGCTGCATTCGATCCGGTGCGGCATTTGCCCCCTGACACTGTCATGCCCAGTACGAAGGATGCCAAGGCGCGTCTTGAGTTCTTTTTCAATGCCACCGTCCCGGGAGAGCAGTTCGCACATGTCCGCAAGATTCTCCGCGCGGCATATGCACAAGGTCATGAGGTCAAGCATCGGAGGGAACCGAGTCTCCTTGCTGCCAGCCTTGCAGCTGAGGCGGTGATCATGCAAGTCGTGATCGCCCGGCGCCTGTCTGCTTGGTGTATAGCGCATGAATCGTCTGCCATTGCGCTCTGCGCGACGGTTCAATCGCCCCCCGGAAATATGCACGCGGGGACGACGTCAAAACCGTCGAGTGGACCTTGAGTTTTATGATGTCCCGGTGGGAGCGGCAGCAGCACCGGCGGCTGATAGAGGCTCTTAGCAAGAGGTTGAGGACTCGGGGATTTGGCAGCGGCCAGGGAGGAAGGCTCGGCAGGGCCAGTGACTAGGAACCTAGGCGGCGGGCTTCAGCGCCCGTGTGAGGTCGTCGAGGCTGGCGTGACCTACGGGCAGCGTGATGGTCAACTGTTCATCGCGGTCGAGTAGCCGCGTACATTGGTGAGGGTCATGCCCACGATGCGTCCGCCCTCGTCGTATTCGACGTTGTGCCCCTCTGGTGTCGATAGCGCACGCGCGGGTGGCTCCCGGTGGCGTACCACGCTGAGGTACAGAACGTCTCCGCGCTCGTCGTAGTGGTGGTGCTCGAAGGTGGTGCCCGCGATCGTGATGCTCATGGGGTTCGCCGGGGGGTCGTCGTCCTGGACCAAGACAGTCACGATCCAGCCGGGGTCGTCGTTGAAGTAAACGACAACTCGCAGCCAGCGCCCGGGATCGAGCGCATTCTGGCGGTAGAAGCGCTCGCGGTCCGGTCGCGGATCGCCTTCGTGGTGGTCGGGTCGCGTGACTGTTGCGAGGATTATCTGGATGTGGCCGAGTAGCCAGTCACGGCGACCGCGGGCGAGGTGTAGGTGGGAGTCGGCGTCGAACATGACGCGCCGGCCGTCGGGGTCGACGGTGCTCTGCTCGTGGCTCTCCACGGCTGCCACGATACGTACGGGTGGAGCCGGCGAGTCGGTGTTTCCCTGGACTATTGGGCCCTGTTCGTGTGTTGCGCGGAGCTCGTGACGAAGCGACTTGCGCCGGGTGCGCCTGTGTTCGGTCTTCCTCAGCGACGGCAGCTTCTGTGGCTTGCACAGCAGCAGCCCGGCGCGGCGCTGTTTGGGTTGCCTGCGCTTATGGTGGGCCTGAAGCAAAGCCACTCCGGATTCGGGCGCGTGCAACGGGTCCGATGAGGCTCCACATCTGGTGGGCATGCGGCAGGTGGGGGCTCAAAGAAACCCTGAAGGTGAGGTCGAGGAGGTGGTGCGGCTGCTGTTGGAGCCGGTGGAACGGAGAGGACGGCAGAAGCTGATCGCGCTACTGGATACACGAAGCCATCCGCGGACGTGACGGCTGTTCAGGTTTCGTGCCGGTTACCGATCAGACGCTCGGGGGTTCCGATCTTGCGTAGGAACTCGGCCTCGGCCGCGTTGCGCGGCTTCTCGCGCCTCGCTGGCCCGAAGCCCGCGAGTATCTGCACGCTTTTGGCGCGTAGTCGGGGCGCTTCGCGGCGCCACTCCTCGAATGAGATCGTCTGCGCCTTCATGGTTGCTTTGGAGGATACTCTGCGCGAAGCGCTGCCTGGGCGATCTGGTGCAACTCGCCGCTGTCCGGTGGTGTGCTGCCAGCTTCGAGTTCGGCCGCGAGTTTGCACACGGCGTCGAGGATGATGCTCACATGGTGGGTGGCGGCGCGTACCTCGAGGTCGTCAGCTTCGTCCGGCGATAGCCCGGCGAGGAGCGCGAGCGCCTGCTGCGCGGCGGTTTCGTGACCTGTGGACTGGAACTCGGCGAGGCGGTCGATGAGTACGTCCACACGCGAGAGAACCTTCGCTGTTCGGCCTGACTTCAGCGTGACCTCGGCAACAACCGCATCGCTGTCCAGTTCTGCGCTGGGGGCCTCGAGGAAGACCTCGGTGTTTTCCAAGGTCCAATGTCGACCGTCGCTTGCGCGGATGAACCCAAGCTTGCTCAGCTTCGTCGCCAGCTCGTCGGGCACCGCCATTACAACATCGATGTCATAGGTCACGAACTCCTCGCTGGCGGTCCAGAAATACACGGCCATGCCTCCGACCACGACGGGGTGGATACCCATGGGAGCGCCCACGGCCTCAACGATGGCAACTACTTCGAGCGTGCGCTCAGCCAGGTCAGTGTGTTGAGCCGCATGAACCAGCGCTGCGCGTAGATCGGCGGCGTCGTGAGCATCGATATCGCTCAAGGAAGCCAACCTATAGGCAACTCCGGCGGCGCACGTAAGCTCCTTGACGTGACCCACATCGTGATCGGGGACGCTGCATCGAGTGAGGTCCAGCTCTCTGTCGGAATCGACCTCGCGGCTCAGAACAAGAACACCGCGGCGTGCGTGATCGAATGGCGCCGTGGTTCTGCGACGGCACGAGCACCGCTCTCCGGGCCAGTTGGCGAAGATCTCGACTGGCTCGTCAGCGTGTGTGCCCCGGCACATGCGATAGGCATCGATGTTCCCTTCGGCTGGCCAGAGCATGTCGTGCAGGCGCTCGTCTCGTGGGCGGCGGGTGAGCGCTGGCCGGACGTCAGCAAGGACGATCTGAGATATCGCTTCATCGATCGGATCGTGCGTGAGATCACCGGGCTCTCGCCGCTCAGCGTGTCCTCCGATCGCATTGCGGTGACAGCCTGGCGTTGTGCCCGACTGCTAGATCTGCTGCGCACGGGTGAGAATGCGGTCGACCGAGCGGGGAGGGACGGCATCTTCGAGGTTTATCCCGCGGCGGCGTTGACGTGCTGGGGCCTGAGCCGGAAGGGCTATAAGACGGGTGGCAACGCCGCTGCCAAGCAGCGGCAGCGGCAGGTGCGCGCTGTGCTGATTGCAGAGATCTCGCGCAGCGCCTCCTGGCTCGATCTGTCCGCAGCCAAAGCTGCCTGTATCGACAGCGACCACGCTCTCGATGCCTTGCTCGCGTCGCTCGTGGCGCACGCAGGCTCCATCGGGCGTACAGTCGCGCCGCCAGACGACGACGATGCCCTGCGCGTCAGAATCTCCCGTGAGGCTGGATTCACCGCCAGACACGAGCCTCGAGCAACTCATCGCCTCACCACCGGGCGAATTGCGCCGCCAGGGACTCGAACCCTGC
Organism: uncultured Solirubrobacterales bacterium; assembly: GCA_963743165.1. GTDB lineage: Bacteria > Actinomycetota > Thermoleophilia > Solirubrobacterales > Solirubrobacteraceae > Palsa-744. The sequence continues at coordinate 231,416 of CAVUOP010000004.1, read as the reverse complement.
CCGCCGGATTAAAAGCCCGGTGCTCTACCCGATGAGCTAGCGGCGCGCAGGGGGCAGTCTCGCACATGACGAGCCCAACGAACAGTGCTTGGCAGGGTAGATCTTGGCCCTTCCACTGGCCGGGGTCGCTCAAGGCGACCCCGGCCAGTGGGGTGGAGGGAAGGCCCGCTTCAGGCGAAGGGAACCGTCACTGCTACCGACGAACCGGCGCCGGTGGTGGGCCTGTAGGTGGCCTTCAAGCGCACCTTCAGTTGGCGATGGCTACGCCGCAATGAGGCCACGCGCGCCTTGGAAAGGATGGCCGTCAACGTCACCCGGCCCTCTGCGCGCAGGTGAGCGCTCATGGATCTGACTCCGTGCCCGCTCAACTTCAGTACGCCAGCGGCGGGGGCCAGCAGGACGACAGTGGCCACCCTTCCGCGCCGGCTCCAGCTCAGCAGCTTGAGCTTGCCTGCAGGCTTGCGCACGAGCGCGCGAGCGCTAGCCGGCGATGGCGCGCCTGGGCTGCCTGGCAGGGTAACCGTCAACGTCAACCCGCCCGCGGGCACGCTGTCGCCGCTGGAGCCGCTGCCACCGGCGGAGCTGCCGCCATTGCCACTGGCGCCGTTGCTCCCCGACCCGCTGCCACCGACTCCGCCGCTGCCCCCTGCTCCACCGGCGCCGCCTCCGCCTTCACCGCCGGCGCCGCCACTGTTTTCTTCTCCTTCTTCTTCGGGGCCGAGCATAGTGAGGACCAGGCCGCGCGCGAGGTGCGCCAGTCCGAGCTGCTGACCGGTGCTGCCCACTTCCCCGACCACGACCGGCAGCGTGGAGAAGTTGCCTGCGGCCGATTCTCCTAGAGCGCCGGCGAGCGTTTCCAACGGCACGCCTAGGGCCTGTGCCAGCGAGCCGGTGGTGCCGGCTCCCAGGGTGATATCGCCCAATAGATCGCTCACAACAGGTTGTAGCTGAGCGGGAGTCGCTGTGGTGAAGAGATGGGTTATCGCTTCCGCGAGCCCCGCAAAGTTGAGTGCGCTCAGTTCTTCTGTGCTCAGCCCGGTTGGCAGCGACCCCAGATCTTCGCGCAGCTTGGTGAGTCCTTCGGGCCCCAAGGCGCCGATGAGACCCGCGAGGATTGGCTGCAAGGCAGCCGCGTTTTCGCCGCTCACCCCTTCACCTGCCGCGAGGCTTGCGAGGACCTGCTCAATCTGGGTCGTACCGGCGCCTTCTGTGAAGTTGTTCAGCAGCGTCGAGAGCTCTTCGGGGCTCAATCCCGAGATAATCTGTTCGGGGTCCAGCGTCTTGCCCGCGAGCGTCAGCAAAAGGCCCAGCACTGGGTCTTCCTGGACCTCTTCGGTCAGTTCGCCCAGTGTTGCTTGTGGATGGCCGCTGATCAGGGCTCCCACGAGCGTCGTCAGCGCGCTGGTCTTGCCGCCCAAGGCGCTGCCATCGAGCGTGGCCAGCAGGTCACCCACTTCGGCGTTGCTCAGGCCCAGATCGCTGACGGGTAAGCCCGCGAGTACTTCGGTGAGGTTGCCGCTTGGTACTTCGACTACGGCACTTTTCACCGCGGTCGCATTCGTTGTGGCTGACCGGGCCAGAGCCGAGGTTGTCGGTATGGCTATGAACAGCGCGGTGAGCGCCACGAGCAGCGCCGCCAGCATTTGGCGGCGCCGCTCAGGACGCATCGCACCGCACCCATCGAGATGTGTGCGCATGATTCTCCCCATGACTTGTTGACGCCTGTATGACGCCATGTCTGGTTACGGCAAAGCCTAGTGGGAAGTTTCACTTATGTCGAATTGCTTCGACATATATCTGATTAGGCTAGAGCGAACTTGCCGTCTAAAGCGGAATGGAACGCTGCTCGGTAGCGACCCGCAGCATCTCCTCGATGCGCGTGAGCTTCACGCGGGGGCGGCCGTGAGGCTCGCCAAGGCCACGCTCGTGGCGGTCGATCTCGCTCCAGCCCTCATAGGTGATGAGGTCGGGGCGACGCAGCAGCAACAGCTCCTCGACTGTCTGTGCGTCGGGGCTGGGCGGGCTGGGCAAGGCATCGGCGGCCATGTCCTGGAGGATGGCGTCGACCGTCTCCTGAGCGTCCTTCTTATTGGTGCCGATGACGCCTGTTGGGCCGCGCTTGATCCAGCCCACCACGTACTCGCCGGGCCGCACCGCACCGTCGTCGGGGTCCTGCACGCGGCCGCCTTCATTGACGATCACGCCGCGCTGCTCATCGAAGGGCACTCCGGGCAGAGGCCGGCCGCGATAGCCCACGGCTCTGAGCACGAGACCCGCCTTGATGGTCTCCTCCTGGTCGGTGGCCTGCGCGCGCAATGCACCCTCAGTGCCGGCCACGAGCTTATTGCGCACCATCCTCACGCCGGCCACGCCGTCGTTGGGGTCTCCCGTGAACTCAAGCGGCGAGAGCAGGAAGCGCAACACGATCCGTCGCGGCTGTCCGCTCAGCGGCCGCTGAGCATACTCACGCAGCACCTTGACGTTACGCTCGCTCGTGGGGTCCATGCCGGTGTCTGTCACTGCCAGCGCCCGCTCCAGCTCATCGCCGTCGACGAGCACGTCGACACCTTTCATCTCGCCCAGCTCTAGCAACTCAGGGTTGGTGAAGGCCGCCTGTGCGGGGCCGCGGCGGCCAAGGACGACCACTTCGCGCACGGCGCTCTCGCGCAGCGCCTCCAGCGCGTGATCGGCAACGTCTGTGATGGCCAACTCGGCATGATCGAGTGTCAGCATGCGAGCGACATCGAGGGCCACATTGCCGTTGCCTATCACTACTGCGCGCTCGCAGCCGAGGTCGAACTCAAGGTCGCAATAGTCGGGGTGGCCGTTGTACCAGCCCACGAAATCGGTCGCGGCCCAGCTGCCGGGCAGCCCTTCGCCGCCGATCCCCAGCGGGCGATCGGCGGCGGCGCCTACGGCGTAAATGATGGCGTGATAGTGCTCGCGCAACTCCTGCACCGTGACATCCCGTCCCAGCTCGACGTTTCCAAAGAAGCGGAAGCGTGGGTGCGCCGATGTCTTCTCGTACACGCGCGTGACCGTCTTGATCTTGGGATGATCGGGCGCGACGCCACTGCGCACGAGTCCGTGCGGTGTGGGCAGTCGCTCAAGCATGTCGACCTCGACATTGCTTTCCTTCAGCAGATGCCCGGCGGCGTAGAAGCCGGCGGGGCCACTGCCCACGACGGCAATGCGCACAGATTGATTGTCGCTGGGATCAGCCAAAACGATGGGCACGGCCTGATTCGAACAGGCGACTTCCTCGGTGTAAACGAGGCGCTCTGACCAGCTGAGCTACGCGCCCCCGGGGGTAGGGGTTTCCAAGCCTAGCGATCCCGAAGCAGCTCTCCAACTGCCGACGGCACAAGGTGCCATGTGGGATGCTGCGGGTACATGGCGGTAGTAGGGCGGACAAAGGGTCGAGGTTTGCGGGTTGCTCTGTGGGTGGCCGCGATCGGTGTTGTGCTGTTGGTGGCCTCGCAGCTGCTGCTGCCCCGGCTTGCGGAGCACACGGTGCGCCAGCGCGTGGGACGTTATGGCCCGGTGCTGAGCGTGCACGTGAGTGCCTTTCCGGCATTTGAGCTGTTGTGGGGGCACGCGCAGTCCGCGAGCGTGAGCACGGGCTCGCTGCGCATGACTCAGGCGCAGGCCACGGATTTGCTGCAGGGTGCGCGGGGGATCGACTCCCTGGACCTGTCTGCGACCAGCCTGGTCGTGGAACCGCTGCGTCTGGAGCAGGTGAAGATGCAGAAGCGCGATCATGCGGTGCGCCTGCTGGCAACACTCACGCTCGCGGACCTGCGCGCGGCTATGCCTGCGGGAGTTCAGTTGCAGGCGCTCAGCGGTGGAGGCGAAGGGGCCTTAGAAGTGACCGTGGGCGGGGAACTGTTCGGGGTGAGCGCCTCCGTCGTGGCCGTCGTGCAGGCCGCCGAAGGCAAGCTCGTGGCGGCGCCGCGCGGGCTGTCCCTGGGGGGGCTCACACAGATCACGCTCTTCTCCGATCCTCACCTGAACATCGAAAGTGCCACCTTCACGCCGCTGCCGGGGACCGCGCAGAGCTGGCGGCTGGATCTGCGCGCGACTCAGAGCTGAGCAAGCCGATGTGCATCGGTAGTCCCTCTTTGGGGCTGATGGTCGGCATCTGGCGGACCTTCAACTGAAAGCTTGCGGGCAGCTCCAGCGAGCAGTGACCAAGGAGCATCGTGGCGATGGTGCGCACCTCCAGCTGGCCGAAGCGCATGCCGATGCACGTGCGTGAGCCGCCGCCAAAAGGCACATAGGCGCCCTTGGGCAGCTTGGCCTTGGCCTCTGCGCTGAAGCGCTCGGGGCGGAAAGCGAAGGGCTGAGGGAAGACATCGGGCAGGTGGTGACTGGCCCAGGAGCAATAGTCAACGAAGGCGTCGCCGGGGACGGTCTTGCCCTGGAACTCGAAGGCTCGCACGCTGCGCCTCGGGCCGATCCAGGCCGGAGGGTACTTGCGCAGCGTCTCCTCCAGCACCATCTCGAGCTCTCCCAGTTCGCCACGCATCAGCTGCTCGGCCGTGGGCAGACCGCCGGCCAGCTTCTGCTGCTGCTCACGGCGCATCCGCTGCGCCACCTCGGGATGGTGCGCCAGCTCATAGAACATGAAGGCCACAGTGGAGGTGGTGGTGTCGTGGCCGGCGAACAACAGCGTCATGACCTCGTCGCGGATCTGCACATCGCTGAGCGTGTGGCCTTCGTCATCGCTGGCATCCAGCAGCAGGCTGAGGACATCCATACCGCGCTCGCCCGTGCGCCGGCGACGGTTGATCTCGGCGTAGATCAGGCCATTGAGCAGCTTGGTTGCGCGCTGCTGGCGCTGCCAGGGAGTGCCGGGGCCGCGCAGCAGGCGCAGGCGGAAGTCGGTGGCGTAGAAGCCCAGCGCCTGCTCAAAGAGCGCCGCGGCATCCATGCGCTGGGCCTCGGCGCCGTCTGGGTCCAGGCCGAAGAGAGCCTTCATGGCGATACGTAGCGCCAGCTTGCGGGTCCACTTGTAGAGGTCCACCGTGGAGCCTGGCTTGATGCTCTGAAGGGCCTGCTCGGTCTCTTCGGTCATCGTGTCGATCGTGGCCTTCACGCGCTCGCTGTGGAAGGCCGGCAGCATCGCCTGCCTACTGCGGCGGTGGTAGTCGCCGTCAGTCGTCAGCAGGCCGTCACCGAGGAAGGAGATCATTTCGCGGAAGTGGCTTTCGCGCCACTCGAAGTTGCTCGCGTGGCTGACCGTCATGTAGTGGTTGGCTTCTGGGCCCAGCATGAAGACGACCTGTCCGTGGAAGAGACGCAGCGTGAAGATGGGTCCATAGCGTTCGTAGGACTCCAGCAGCAGGGGAAGGGGGTCGTCGGCGAAGCGCTTCGTGCGGGCCAGGCTGAAACTGGTCTCGCCGGGCGGGAACGGGACCTCGGCGGTGCGCTCGGCCTGCAGGTCCTTCACCACCGTCAGCCAGGGGCTCATCGTGCGCAGAGGTGGTGGGCTTGTTATTGGCATCTGGGATAAGCCTACAGGTCTTACTGGCTGGCTGGCCAGTCTTTGGGGCACAGAGGCCCCTTACTCGGATCTGTGTAGCGAGAGATCGGCATAGGGTGGGGTGGGGCTTGAGGATCGGCTAGGTGCGGTCAGGCTGGAGCGCGGGCCGGGCTCGGCCCTGGCATACTCTTCCGGGCAAGGCGCGTGGAGCGGCTAGGCTTTCCTCCCGCCTGCTTAACGCGGGGGCGTAGCTCAGTTGGTTAGAGCGCCGGCCTGTCACGCCGGAGGTCGCGGGTTCGAGTCCCGTCGCTCCCGCTCTTACATCCCTGCTGTGGCTGTTTCCAGCGGCGGGTGCTGGAAGTAGGGCGCGAATGAGGGCTTGGGCTGGACGGCCACGACGCGCTGTTCGTCGAGCCAGACGCGCTGGAAGACGAGGCTCAGGAGCTGGCGCTTGGCGGCGGGGTCGTTCTCTTTGAGCCAGAAGATCGAGAAGTCTTCGAGGACCTGCTGGGCCTGGTCGAGGTCGGGGATCGGGTCGGGCGCGGTGGTGGCCAGCTCGGTGTTGATCGCCTCGCGGCGGGCCATGTACTCGGGGCGGGTGAGGTCGCCCAGCTCGTAGAGGTCGCGTGCGCGGCGCAGGCGTTCCTCCAAGCCGGCTCGATGCTTGGTGGTCTCTGCCGTGTCGGTGTTGGCGCTGTTGGCGAGGCGGCGCAGGATCTCCTCGCGGATCGCGGGGTGGGGCTTGAAGTCGGCGATGAAGTCAACGAGCTGCGCCTCGACGCGGTCGGCGTGGATGAGGGGTTGGTCGCAGGTGTGGCTCGCGCGTCGTGTCGCGCAGTAGTAGCGCGCGGCGAGTTTGGTGCCGATGGCGGTGCCGTGCATCTTGCCCTGGCAGCGCTCGCAGCGGGCGATGCCGCGTAGGAGATAGCGCTGGGATGGGCGGCCGGGCTTCAGGGTGCGGGCGCGCTGGCTGCGCAGCTCCTGCACGCGGTCGTAGAGGGCCTCGGGCACGATCGCCTCATGCAGACCTTTGATCGCCTTTGTCTTGTCGCGGCGACCGGACACGTAGCCGGCATATGCGGCGTTGCTGAGCATCTCGCGCACGGTGTCGGTGCTGAACAACCTGCCGCGCGTGGTCCGCTGGCCGTTGGCGTTCAGCCACTCGGCGAGCGTGCGGTCGGTGTGTTGGCCACCAGCGTACAGCTCATATATGCGGAGCACGTACGGGGAGCGCTCGGGGCAGGGGACCGCGATTCCCTCGGCGCCCTTGAGGTAGCCCCAGGGCAGGCTGCCGGTAAGGAGACCCTGGCGCGCCTTCTCGCGCAGGCCCATCTTGGTCCAGAAGGAGAGCGAGACGGAGTAGTACTCATCGAAGATCTCATGCACGGACTCTGAGAGGAACGCGGCGGGGTCGTCCGCATCGGCGCCCAGCGGCTGGGTGACGGAGATGACATCGATTCCCAGCTCGGAGCGCAGGAGCTTCTTGTAGCGCTTGGCCTCCACGGTGTTGCGTGCGAAGCGGCTGGTATGGAAGACGAGGACCACGTTGAACTTGTGCTCCATCGCGTCCTCGATGAGGCGCTGGAAGCCAGGGCGCTTGTCTGCTTCGCGGCCCGTCTCGAAGTCCAGGTACTCCGACAAGCTGCATGCCGTGGTCCGTGGCGTATCGCGCGATGGCTTGGCGCTGCCCGTCGGGTGAGTAACCGCGTCCTTGCTCCTCGGTTGACTCGCGGACGTCGGCTGTTGATGCGAGCAGGAGCGCGAGGGCCTGCTCGCCTAACTCGCCGAGAGCTTTGAGGTAGGTACCGATTCCGCTTTTGTGGTCGCTTAGATGCCTGCGCATCTCCCTCGGGTTCTCATGCAGCCAGTGACGCTTCTCATCGTCGGCTTCTCGTTGTTCCCGCTCGCGGGCAACGGCCTTCTCGTAGGGCGCGCGTGCAGCGTTCAACATGTCAGTTAGCGCCAGCCTGCTGCGACCGTCCAGATCAGCGAGGTGCTCACCTTCGAGCAGCCGGTGTGGTGCCCAGGCGACACCAGCGGCTCCCGCGACGAATGCGCGGCGTGCTTGGCGGCGGGGGCCGTAGGAGAGCGAACCGGCGAGTGCCTTGAGGAACCTGCCGGCCCGGATATCGGTGGTCGTGAGGAACAGCAGGGCGGGCAGGAACAGGTGCCGCCCGTGCCAGGCGTCGCTCTCGGTATATGCGGCGTACAGGTCTGCTTTCTGGCGTAGCCGCGTGTGGGACATGGTGCCGAGGTCGATCTCCACGAACGCGCCGAACTGCCGGCCGTCCGCGTCAATGAGGCTCACCGTCGCGTCCGGAGCCAATGCGCGCTCCTTACCGAGATGCGTGAACGGCTCACGTGCGTCTCCCTCGCGGCGGTACTCCCGGAGTGCCAGCCCAACCTCCCCTGCATGGGTAATGAGCGTGACGTATAGCTCGGTGAGCGCGGTGGCGTGCGCGAGGAAGATCGGGTTAGGCTGCTTGCGCTCCCCGCCCCGGGGTGCGGGGTCTCCCCGCATCAGGCAGTCCGCGCGCCTGGTAGGCCAATGATGGTTCGGCGCGGACCCCCGCTCACGATAGGGGCGGCTGCGTCCCGCCAATCCGAGGTCGTGCAGGCGCCGTGTGCGGTAGCGCAGCGTGCGCTCCGGGACACCGGGGAACAGCCGTTCAAGCTGGTCTTGTCTGACGACCCGGTGAGCGCACAGCACGCCGAGCACGCGCCGGTCGATCTCGGCCAGCCCGGCAACGCCGGGATCAAAGCGAGCCCGACGGCGAGAGCCCCGGGCGGCAGGGCGAGAAGAGCTCATGGTCGGGGCACCGGGGAAGATTGTTCGGGCGGTGAGCACAGCGCTAGCGCAAACGCAAAGAGAGTCACCGGGAATGGGGAGGTAGAAGAGTCGGGCGCGCCCCCACCTCCCGGTTTCCGCACAGGAAAGCCAGATCCCCGACCCTGGGGTTTGCCGACCGGGAACGACCGAACGGCAAACCCCGAGAGACCAGGAACAGCAGCCGGCCAGGGTGCGAGCGAGGTTGCCAGACTGGCTCCGCTCAAACACCCAGGCTTGTCTCCTCGTTTGCGCATCTGTGGGTTAAGCGTCTAACGCGGGCTGTATTGCAAAGCAATTGTGTGGCGTTCTCTTGTGGCGTCTCGTTCTCGATGGCTGTGGCCAGTTCCGTGAGGCTGACCCCGAGTGCTGCGGTGATGCGCTGGAGGGTCCTCCAGGTGGGATTGGCGAGCCCGCGTTCGACACGGCTAAGCGCGGAGGTTGTGACGTTGGCCTCTAACGCGAGGCGTTCTTGCGTTAGGCCGCGTTGCACGCGCAGCGTCCGCAGTGCGGCCGCGAGCACGGGGTCGTACTTGGCCCCAGCCACTGCTGTGAGTCCTATGGTTGGCATACCTCGCCCGGGGCTCATATGGAGACCATCCCCAGTGCGTCCAGGCGCCAAGCGCACCGCGACGCCTGAACCCGCTCGCCCTCGGTGTTCACGACGCCCTCGGTTTCTAGGGTGGCGAGTGCGTCGCTGATAGCAAGCGGCTCGATGTCGTAAATCTCGCTCTCCAGCTCAGCGCGGGTCCACGGCTCAATGTGGTCCTCGCGCAAGACCTGCATCACGATCGCGCGCTGCGCGATCTCGTCTTCGTCCGGGCTCATCTCGTTACGCTCATCCTGCATGGGAAGCTGTTTCCTTTCCGTGCACGGCTCCGGCGCGGTTACCGCCGCGTCGGAGCCGACATCAGTTGACAGGGTTTCAATGCTCCGGGCTTGCTGTCTGGTGTCTCAGGTGCGCGGTGGAGCGCGGGCGCTTACAAAGCACCTATCCGGCGGCAATGTCATTGGTGCGTCTTCGGGCCGATGACGGTGAGGAAGGCCTCGATCTCGCTGGCGTTGTTCTCCGCGTGCTCTTGCTGTTCTATGGTGCGCGTGAGGTGTGGGTCGGGATCGTGCTCGATATCAAGCCACCCCTCCAGCGCCGTAGCGAGCGCCCAACGGTGCGTGTCGAGGTCGATCTCCACCTCTCTCTCCTCGGGTGGCTCACCCCAGCCGACCACATCGAGCAGCGCACGGTAGGCGTCGAAATGCTCGACGGGCTCGGCGAACAACTCAGGGTGCTTCTCCTTCTCCAATTCAAAGCTCGCCTGTCCGATCAGGACACCTGCGGCGCCTAGCTCGCTGAGCAGCGCACCGCGCAGTGGGCCAACGACCGGGGCGGGGATAGCGATGCTGGTCATGTCGTGGTCCTCCTTATGGTCGGAGGCCCCGGGAGACCGCTCTGGGCAAGGAGATAGCCGACTTGCGCCAGTAGGCTGTCTCTGTGCCGGGAGCCGCGAGCTCTCGGTGCCACGGCGCCCGGGTGGTTTGCCCCACCGCGGGCGCCAACTGTATGTTCGGTGAAACAATCCTAGCGCAATTTAGCTGGGACGTGAAGTCTCCCTCAAGGCGCTCAACCTATGGACGACAACGCCACGGACCAAATCTCTGCCGCCCAGCGCGCCCTCGGCGGAGCGCTGCGCGAGCTACGTCGCCGAGCCGGGCTCACGCAGAAAGAGCTGGGCGCGCGAGCGCAGGCGAGCGACACCTACCTCTCGCAGGTCGAGACCGGCTTGCGCGATATCCGCTGGTCAACGGTGACGCGCCTTCTGCTGGCCCTCGATGTCTCCCTTGCTGGCCTGGCTGCCGAGGTCGAACGGCAGGAGGAGTCGATCAAATGACGAGCCAATCAGAGCGCCAAGCCAAGAGTCAAGCGGACGCCAGTCGACGGTCGGAGCTTCTTCAGGGCCTCCGCGCTAAGGTCGTCCAGCCCCCTCCGTAGTCGCTGCCTCTGTGCTGTGGCTTGTGGTGGCCGTTGGTGCAGGTAGGATCAAGGAAAGCGGCCGAGTGTGGGGTGATGGCGACGGACAGACAGCGAGGTAGCACAGCGATTCGCACGGATGATTCCAGGGTCGCACGGCCGGTATTCACCCTGCGTGAGGCCGCTGTCTACCTTGGGTTGCCGAAGTCCACCTTGCATAGCTGGGCGCGGCCAGCTGGAGGTGCGCTTCCGGTCGTCACGTGCTTTCCCCCCCACGGCAGGGAGGCTACGGTCCCATTTATCGGCTTCGCCGAGGCGTATGTCCTCGCCGCTTTCCGTCGCGCTGGCGTGCCGATGCAGCGCATCCGTCCAGCCGTCGAGGTGCTGTCCTCCGGCATTGGCGTCGAGCACGCGCTGGCATCCAAAAGCCTCTATACCGACGGTGCCGAGGTGCTCTACGACTACGCTGCGAGCGAGCACGACGAGGAGCTACGTGGGCTGACGGTGGTGCGCACCGGCCAGCGGCAGTTCGCGGAGATCGTGCGTGACTACCTGAAGCGCATCACCTACGGGGATGACGGCTGGGCCTCCCAGGTACGCCTGCCGGCCTATGGGCGGGCGCAGGTGATCGTCAATCCCCGCCGTGCGTTCGGGCTGCCGCTGGTCGTTCACGGGGGGGCGCGCGTAGAGGATCTGGTCGACCGCTTCGTGGCGGGCGACACGCTGGCGGACATCGCCGATGACTTCGGCGTGCCCGAGCCGGAGGTCGAGGACGTGGTCCGTGTCGCCACCCGCGCGGGGACCTGAGGAGTCCTCAAGCGCAGCGCTCGACAGCCTGGCGGAAGCGACTCGCCGGCCTGAGTTCTTCATCGACCGCAGTCTGGGTCGGAAGCACCTTGCCCATGCACTCGGAAGCCTCGGGTTCACGATCCACACGATGGCGTCTGTCTATGGCGAGCGTGTCGCTCAAGAGCTCGAAGGACGAGCGCTGGCTCGCTGATGCCGGCTCGCACGGGTGGGTTGTGCTGATGAAGGACGATGCGATCCGACGGCGTCCTGCCGAGCGTGATGCGCTGGCGGCGGCCAACGTGCGTGCTTTCTGCCTGACCAATGCCCAACTTCGGGCCGAGGCCCAATCGGCTCGCTTCGTAGGCAACATCAAGCGCATCCTGCGCCAGGCCGAGAAGCCCGGCCCCTACATTTACGGCGTCTACGACGGCTACATCAAGCGACTCTGGCCTTAGAGATGCACGGTCTGCGGGGCCTTTTGCTGTTCGGTTGGCGGGCCTGCGGAAGCAGGCGGGCGCCGGCTCGGGAGCTTGGTCAGAGGAGTCGACGTAGTTGCTCGGGGTCGAGCCCGGCGTCGCCGAGGATGCCCGAGAGGGTGCCTCGCTTGAGTTCTCGATGCAGCGGCACCGTGAGGGACGCTCGGCGGTCAGGATGCTTCAGCCGAACGTGACTGCCACGTTGGCGCGCAAGCTGCCATCCAGCCCGTTCGAGGGCCTTGACGAGGCGCTGGCCTGAGAGGACCGGGAGCCCGTCGCTCACGCGGGGACCGGGAACCTGCGACGGATCACACCCGCGTCGAGCGAGCGGCCGTCTTCGCGCAGCCCCTCGACGTAAAGCTCCAGCGCCTCCTGCGCGTTGGCGGTCGCCTCATCCAGCGTGTCGCCCTGGGTGTGCAGGCCGGGCAGGTCGGGCGCGTAGACGTGGTAGCCGCCCTCCTCCTGGGGGGCGAAGACAAGCTCGATCTCGCGTGGCTGATCCATGCCCTCAGAATAGGGGAAGCGATGGCTGATGCAAGCCGTTCTTCCGGCCTCGGCAGGCGCGATGTAATACGCCACAGCACCGACGACGGGCTGTCCGCGAAAATTACATGGCCGGTCTGGGCAGTTGGCGGTCAGTAACCCATATGACCCCTCGATCGCCCTCTCGCCGATGAGCACGTCTGCTGGCGGCCCAGCTCGCCGCCCGCTTACGCGGGAGGATGTTCTCGACGGCTGCGCTGTTGCCGAACTGCTGCACCTTCCGATCTCGACCGTGCTCGAATACGCGCGGCGGGGGCTGTTGCCGGGCCACAAGCTCGGACGGTGGTGGGTGTTCCTGCGAGACGAGGTTGAGGCGGTGGTGCGGAATACGTCGGGCGTTAGCTGATCGCAATGGTGACGAGGGCTCGCATAGAGTTGATCCTGTCGCGTGCAATGGACTCTCGGAGCTCAGCGTCGCGCGCTACCGTAGTCGTATGTTCGATGAGGCACTGATCAATGAGGCTGGTCGTCGTTTATCTGAGGCGTCCCCACAGGCACGCGTAATCCTGTTCGGCTCTCACGCGCGCGGCGACGCTGGTCCTCACAGCGATCTCGATTTCCTGGTGGTCGAGCCATCGGTTGACGACCCGACTGGGGAGTCGGTCAGACTGCGAAGGACCCTGCGAGGGCTTGGCCTGTTAGCTGATGTCATCGTCGTGAGCGAGCGCGAAGCCGAGAGGTGGGGCGATGTGCACGGGAGCCTTATTCATGCCGCGCTGTCTGAGGGTCGCCCCCTGGCCGCCTGATGCCCGACGAGGCTGATGTTCCGCAGGTGCTGCTTGGGCTCGCGCGCGACGATGAGTTGGCGGCGAGATCGTTGCTGCCAGTCGAGGGCGTCACCGATGCCATCCTTGGCTTCCATTCCCAATAGGAGGTCGAGAAGTCATTGAAGGCAATGCTGGCGCATCGGGGCGTGGAGTTCCCGTTCACGCACGATCTCGATGGACTGCTTGAGCTTTGCCAGGGGAGCGGAATCGACGTGCCGGAGGAGCTTTCCGACGTGGACCACCTCTCGCCCTACGGCGTTTCAGCTCCGCTACGGCACAGTCCGTCCGAGCATTCTTGACCGCGACCAGGCGCTGCGCTGGGCCGCGTCTGCTGTTGGTTGGGCGGGGAGTGTCATCGAGCAACCGACGGCGACTGAGGACCGCCGATAGTGCCGTCATACCTCTCGGGCTGATCCATCGTGGCCACTCGGAACGCCAGATTGACCCGCTCGACATCCTCTGGCCGCGCCTTGGCGTGCATGTAGCGCTCCGTAGTGGTGATCCGCGAGTTCACGTATGCGGCGTGGAGGTTGCAGGCTTCGAGTCGTCCGAGCTGAATCAGGTCTTGGGCAGTGGCGACAGGCTCTCTGGGCGAACTGATTCCAGCTTAGAGGCTTGTGATGTGGGGCGCGAGATCCCTTGCGGATCGCTAGTTGGGGCATGAAGTCGGCGATGACTCCACGGCTGTGCCTCGACGCGGTCGGCGTGGGGCCCGGGCGCAGGTGTGGCTGACGGCGCGTTGAGCGCGACTCAGGTGGTGCGCTGATTGTGGACGTTCAAGCTACTCCGCGCCGACTTGTCTTTGCCTCGCTCAAGCCGTTTTAGCGCTGCCGCTGCTGCCGCTTGGTCCTGCATGACGAGAGCCGTGAGCGGTCTGTGTAGATCGTGAGCAGCGACGCGGGCAGCAACGCAAACCCGGTATCTGTTGTGACAATTGCATCGCCGCCGGCGGCGATTGCGCTCGCCGCGTGGACCGCGTCGTAAGAGGCGTGTCCGTAGTCGGTCATGAAGCTTCTTGCGGTGCTCGCCGTGTCACCGAGTGGTACGGGGAAGTGATCGGTAGATAGGAGTAGCGTCTCGTAGCGGGAGATGGCATCGTTCAGGAGGCGTCCTGCGCGACGGCGGGCGCGTCCGTCGGTTCGATGTCCACGCCACCGGCTCCCCCAGCGTTCCTTGAGAGCGATTGCGAATACTGCCTCGGCCAACTCGACAGGGAGTAAGTCGCTCGTTGTGACGGACACGCCGCTTTCGACGATCCGCGTGAGGAACGCACGGCATACAAAGTGGAGAGGCTGTGTAGCGATCAGCGCCTCGACTACAAAGCTGGTGTCGAGCGCGATCGGATCGGGCAGGAGAAGCTCGGGTTCCTCAAGCGCGAAGACGCCTCGCGTGGCGGACCGGCGCCCACCTGAAGGAGGCACGACGCTACCGGCGGCCGTACATGTCAGGCGTGACGCGTACCTTGACCCGGAGTCTCTCCGTAGCGCGCTTAAGGGCCGCACGCTTCTCCTCGAGGGTCCTGGCTGTCGCAGGGCGCCTCAGTTCAGCCAGCCTCTCCGGGCTGAGACGCTCGGGCCTTCCGTTGGTCTGCTTCGTCGTCACGGATCTCATGGTATCGCTCTCCCATGCTGCCATTGCGGGCAGACAGATATCATCGGATTTCAATCCGCCGATGTGCAAAGTCCGGCCCCGACCCCCGTCGCTCCCGCTTCTAAAAAGTTTCTCTGCAGATCATGGGTTTGGGGCTAGTCCTCTCCGTACCAGTAGGCGAGTGCCACAACCGAGCTGGCGGATTTCCCTGCAAGTCAGAGGTTTCTTGTAGGCGTTCGTGGGGTTGGGAGACATAACTCTGTTGCGTCGAATTTGTGGGTGTGGAGCGCGCTGAGGCTGAGGCGGATCTATGCGGCGGGCGTGAGGCTGTTATCGAGGTTCTGTTGGCGGTGGATCGCCGTATTCAGCAGTTGGAGGCGCGTGTTGCACGCCAGGATGAGCGGCTCAGCTGGAGCACCGGTTGAATCGCAGCTCGCGGAACTCTTTTACGCCGCGGAGCGCTGATCCCTGGCGGCGCCGCGGAGCGCGGCAAGGATCCTTCCGGGCGCTCACAAGACGCCCAGCCCGGCCGTGAAGGACGTGGGTGTCCGCTGTTGCCAGGTTACGAGCGTTTTGTGCTTGTCGGACACGACTGGGGCGCCGCGACCGCGTGGAGCTTCGCTCTGCACCATCCCGAGCTGCTGGAGGCCCTAGTAACTCTCGCCACGCCACACCCAGCGACGTTTGACCGGGCGTTGCGGGAGGACGCTGAACAGCAAGAGGCGAGCCAGTACCTGCTTGGTCTGCGTAGGGCGGAGATCGGGCCGCTCATGTCTCACGAGGATTTCGCCGCGTTGCGCAGCGCCCTCGATCAGCCGTTCATCGACGAGCAAGACCTTGACCAATACCTGCAGAGCTGGCCCCAGCCGGATGCCGTAGAGGGCATGCTGCGCTGGTATCAGCGCGAGGGCCTAGGCCCACCGCAGGGCGGCACACCCGCACACGGGAACTATGCCCCGGAGGTCACGCCGCTGCTAGTGAGCACCCCGACGCTTGTGATCTATCCAACTGCTGATCTCTACACGCGCCCGTCCGCGCATGAGGGACTTGATCAATACGTTCCCGGGCTGGTTTTCCAAGAGATCGACGGCGCGACCCACTGGGTCGCGGAGGAGCACCCTGACCTCGTCAACCGCCACATACGCGACTTCCTAGCATCGCGCTTGACCGGCTGCTAGCTCCAGAGCTGGCTGCAGGGTGCTCTCTCTATAGTCCGGGGCAGCCGGGAACGATCCGCTCGAAGCCCGACGATGTATCAGCTCGGCCATCCGATAGCTCGACCATCCGACAAACCTCCCAACTCGACAGGACCCACTGGGTCGATGTGACCCACGACTTCAGGAGTGACCATGATGACTGGCTCTTCCACTCAGGGAATCAAGACCGTGCTGCATCCCGTGACTGACCTGGCGAAGAGCAAGGCGGTGTACGCCGCTCTGCTCGGCGTACAGCCGCAGGCCGACGCGCCCTACTACGTCGGTTTCGAGGCCGAGGGCCAGCACATCGGTCTGGTGCCAGGCGGTGGACCGCAGGGCATGACCTCGCCGGTGGCCTACTGGCACGTGCCGGACATCGAGGCGAAGCTGGCCGAGGTGACCGCTGCCGGTGCCACCGTGAAGGAGCCCCCGCACGACGTAGGTGGTGGCCGCCTGGTGGCCACCGTCACCGATCCCGATGGCAACGTCCTAGGGCTGCTGCAGGACCGATGAGCGGCGGCCCCGCCTGACAGATGGGGACACGATGAGCATGGCTACGAGCACGGACACGCGGTCGTCCGCACCGCACGTTGCCGACTGCCACGATCTGATCCGCGTGCGAGGCGCGCGCGTGAACAACCTCAAGGACGTCAGTGTCGAGCTCGCGAAGCGCCGGCTGACGGTGTTCACCGGCGTCTCCGGCTCGGGCAAGAGCTCGCTGGTGTTCGGCACGATCGCCGCGGAGTCGCAGCGGCTGATCAACGAGACCTACAGCGCCTTCGTGCAGGGCTTCATGCCGACGCTGGCGCGGCCTGAGGTTGACCTGCTGGAGGGGCTGACCACGGCGATCATCGTCGACCAGGAGCGAATAGGTTCCGGGGCGGGTGGGAATCCTCGTTCCACCGTCGGCACCGTCACTGATGCGAACGCGATGCTACGGATCGTCTTCAGCCGGCTCGGACGGCCGCACATCGGATCGCCCAAGGCGTACTCCTTCAATACCCCCTCGGTCACGGCCTCCGGTGCGATCACTGTCGAGCGCGGTTCCAGGAAGACGGTGAAGCGAACCTTCAGCGTCACCGGCGGCATGTGCCCGCGTTGCGAGGGCATCGGCAGCGTGACCGACCTCGACTTGACCCAGCTCTTCGACGAGAGCAAGACGCTCTCCGAAGGCGCGATCACCGTCCCCGGCTACACCGGAGGCGGCTGGAACTCTCGCCTGTACAGCGCGTCGGGCTTCGTCGACCCGGACAAGCCGATCCGCAAGTACACCAAGAAGGAACTGCACGACTTCCTCCACCACGAGCCGACCCGGATGAAGATTGCGGGCATCAACATGACCTACGAGGGGCTGATCCCACGGATCCAGAAGTCGATGCTTTCCAAGGACAAGGAGGCGATGCAGCCGCACATCCGGGCGTTCGTGGACCGGGCCGTCACCTTCACCACCTGCCCCGATTGTGGGGGGACCCGGCTCAGCGAGGGCGCACGGTCCTCGAAGATCAAGGGCGTACACATCGGCGAGGTCTGCGCGATGCAGATCAGCGACCTGGCCGAATGGGTCCGAGACCTCGACGCGCCGTCGGTGGCGCCGTTGCTCCAAGTATTGCGGGAGACCCTCGAGTCGTTTGTGGAGATCGGACTGGGCTACCTCTCGCTCGACCGATCGGCGGGCACGCTGTCCGGCGGCGAGGCGCAGCGCACCAAGATGATTCGCCATCTCGGCTCGTCGCTCACCGACGTGACCTACCTGTTCGACGAGCCGACGGTGGGGCTGCACCCGCACGACATTCAGCAGATGAACGACCTGCTGCTGCGGCTGCGCGACAAGGGCAACACGGTGCTCGTCGTGGAGCACAAGCCGGAGGCGATCGAGATCGCCGACCACGTCGTCGATCTCGGCCCCGGCGCTGGCACTGGCGGTGGCGAGGTGGTGTTCGAGGGCAGCGTCGACGGGCTGCGGGCCAGCGGCACGCTGACCGGGCGGCACCTGGACGACCGGGCCTCCCTGAAGCCGTCGGTGCGCAAGCCCACGGGCGCGCTGGAGGTGCGCGGCGCGAGCGCGCACAACCTGCGCAACGTCGACGTCGACATTCCGCTCGGGGTGCTTGTCGTCATCACCGGCGTCGCAGGCTCCGGCAAGAGCTCGTTGGTGAACGGATCGATCCCCGCCGGTGCGGGTGTTGTGTCGGTCGACCAGACCCCGATTCGTGGTTCGCGACGGAGCAACCCGGCGACGTACAGCGGACTGCTCGACCCGATCCGCAAGGCGTTCGCGAAGGTCAACGGCGTGAAGGCGGCGCTGTTCAGCCCCAACTCCGAGGGCGCGTGCCCCAACTGCAACGGCACCGGCGTCATCTACACCGACCTGGCGATGATGGCCGGCGTCGCCACCATCTGCGAGGAATGCGAGGGGAAGCGGTTTGAGGCATCGGTGCTGGAGCACCATCTCGGCGGTCGCGACATCAGCGAGGTGCTCGCGATGTCGGTGAGCGAGGCCGAGGAGTTCTTCGGCGCGGGTGAGGCACGCACGCCGGCCGCGCACGCCATCCTCGAGCGGCTCGCCGACGTCGGGCTCGGCTACCTCAGCCTCGGCCAGCCGCTCCCCACGCTGTCAGGCGGCGAGCGGCAGCGGCTCAAGCTGGCCACCCACATGGCGGAAAAACGGTCGAATCGGTCCCGCCCATCCGGGGGTACTCATTCGACCGATTCCATCTACGTGCTCGACGAGCCGACCACCGGCCTGCACCTCGCCGACGTCGAGCAGCTGCTCGGCCTGCTTGACCGGCTCGTGGACTCCGGCAAGTCGGTGATCGTCATCGCCCATCACCAGGCGGTCATGGCGCACGCCGACTGGATCATCGATCTCGGCCCCGGCGCCGGCCACGACGGCGGCCGGATCGTCTTCGAGGGCACGCCCGCCGACCTCGTTGCCGGGCGGGAGGGAATCCGATCCCTCACTGGTGAGCACCTCGCGGCCTACCTCGACACCTGACCGAGGCTCGCGGCCCAATCGGAGGTGTCTGGCTGATTCGTCGGCCCTCGGCCGTACGCTTCCAGTGAATGGACATTCGCAGCGACATGGAGTTGCAGCATGCAAAGGAGCGGATGCGTCCGGTCGTCGTTGACCTCTTGCACGCACTACGTGGCGGTGGGCTTCCCAATCCCATGGCCGCATTGGAGCAGCTGTCGTTCCTGCTGCTCCTATTGCACCTCGACCCCAGGACGTGGAAACAACTTATTGAGTCCACCAGTGCGAGCCGCTTCGAGATGGTGCGCAGACGTCCATTCCCTACGCTGTTCCGGCAACCGCGAGCGGCTGGTGATGCATCGAGAGAAGCGATGCGGGATGCGACGTTCGCATTTCCCAGCGCACAGCTGCTCGACTTTGTCGTCCACCGGTTAGACACCCTTCCCCTAAGTGAATACAGATGTGCCGATCTACTCGATATGGCACTCGACGAGGTCAGCGCGACGAGCAGCGTAGGCAGTCCGCGTACGCCACCTGCTGTGAGCGATTGCATGATTACATTGACCGAGCCGCAAGTCGGTGACTTCATCCTTGACCCCGCGGCCGGCGCCGGCGATCGCATGCTTTCGGTGATCCGTCGCACGGGTGCGAACTCCCCTCGGAACGAGCGTGCACGAATCCGAGGAGTCGATCTGGACGCGACAATAGTCCGTCTGGGCGTGATGAGCCTGATATTCCATGGCATCGAAGACCCCGACATCTACACCAGAAACGTGCTGGCCGATCCCCCCGATTCGGCCGAAAAGTTTGATGTCATTCTCTGTCAGCCACCGTTTGGGAATCGCATAGATCCCTCTATGCTTGCCCGTGAGTTTCGCGACATTCCCCACGCACGGTCGGAGGTGCTGTTCGCGGAACTCACGCTCAACCGGCTGGCCCCGAGCGGGCGTGCCGCCATCGTGCTGCCGGCGAATATGGCATTCAGTAAAGGCGTCGCTCCCATGCAGCTACGTCAGCGACTGCTCAAACGGCTCCGGGCAGTGATCACGTTGCCGCAAGGGACGTTTCAGCCGCATACGAATGTGGAGACCTTCATTGTTGCGGTTGGGCCATCTACTGACTGTGCGGTGTTCATCGATGCCCGCGACGCGGAGCGTGGGCAGACCTTGCAGAGCCAGGAGATCCTCAGCCGCAGCGGCGCGATCGTTGATGATCTCCTGGACCAGGGGCTGCCCATTGAGGATCTCCCCACCGACTACCGCGACCGAGTCTTCGTTGTCGGCAAGAACGAGATTCGCGACAACGGTTACTCCTTCCTGTCCTCGACCTATAGGCCTAATCACGAGATGGTGGATGTGACGGATAGTCCGCAGCTCCTGTTCCGCGAAATCGAGCGGGCCGAGTCCGAGATAGCGCACCATCTCGTGGAGCTCGGCAAGCGTCTCGCCGAGCGGCCTTCCCGGAATGGCTGAACAGCTGCGTGACGTGCCGCTCGCCTCGGCGGTCGAACTCGTTTCGGACATCGTCTTGCCGGAGTATGTCGACCCCGACGGCCTGCTCGTCGGCATCGCCGATCTCACGGGCCTTGGCGAGCTGACGCACTCACCGCGTCGTATCTCCGATGGCGGGAGCAAGCTTGGTCGGCTATGTCGGTTCGAGCCCGGAGACCTGCTGGTCACTACGCGGTCGAACGAGCCGAAGGTATGGTTGGCCGATCGCGTGGGCTGCTGCACCACAAGCTTGACGGTCCTGCGACCGAACGGCCAGCTCGCTCCTCGCCACCTTCTCTGGTGGCTGCGCGCCGGAGGCGTCGAAAGAAGCTTCGAGGCGCTTCGAGCTCGACAAGGAACGGATCACGCTATCTGATGCGCACCGTGATATCGAATCCGCCGTGCTGCTGCTCGACCAGCTAGATGCCGTCATCGAGCTCAGACGAGGCACACTCAACACCATTCGGAGGCTCGGCCCTGCGATGTTCCAGGAACGGCTCGGCGACCCGTTGGCCGAGCGTAGTGTCTGGCCGACGGTCCGGCTTGGAGATGTGGTCACGAAGCTGGAGGCCGGATGGAGTCCCAAATGCGCAAACCGGCCTTCCCGCGACGGTGAGTGGGGAGTGATCAAGGTTTCCGCGGTCTCCTCGGGTCAGTTTCGGGCCGGCGAGAATAAGGCTCTGCCACAAAGTACGAAGCCACGCGAGGAGCTCGGCCTGCGAGCTGGCGATCTACTGATGGTTCGTTCCAATACCCCTTCTCTTGTGGGCACCACCGTGATCGTGGCAGAGGATCATCCCCATCTTCTGCTTACGGACAAGGTCTGGCGTCTGCATATCGATAGCGCTCTGGATCCGTACTTTCTGAAAGCGCTGTTGTCATACCCGACAGTCAGGCATCGGCTGTCGCGGATGGCGACCGGCAACCTGGCCTCAATGCAGAACTTGACCCAGGCGAAGGTGCTCGATCTGCGCGTTGCTTTGCCGTCAGCCGGTGCCCAGGCCGAGCACATCGTGGGGCTGGAACTCGTCGATCGTGTCGAACGCTCGCAGCTGGAGCAGCTTGCCCGACTGGAGGAGATGCTGAGCGCTGTGCTGCTCACAGCTTTCACGAGGCTAGAGCGGGACACCTTGAGCGAGATCGTCATCGAGCGTGAATTGTTTCGTGAGCTCTCGCCTCTGCACCAGGCGATCTGGAGGACTTTGGTGAGTGCCGATGGAGCGCTGACACTGCCTGAGCTCAGCCGCCGTCTCGGTGCGAGCATGGACATGGCGCCGGGCGTTGACCGCCTTCGTCGAGCCCTCCATCTTCTGACGGCTGTCGGTGTGGCCACGCAGGTGGAAGACAGTAGCTTTCATCTGTGGTCGGAGGCTCTGCCCTACGATCTCGTCCAGTCATCATGAGGCTGCATCGATTGCGGCTTATTGGGTTCCGTGGCCTCGACGACGTCACGATTCGGTTTCCCGATCCGGTGCTCGACTACAAGGGGATCGATGTGCGCTTCTTCGTGGGTCGCAACGGTTCGGGGAAGTCGACTGCGTTGGAGGCGCTGGCGCTGATCTTCAGTCACCTCGCGGCTGGCGCACACCCCGGTTTCGACTTCCAGCTCGACTATGACTTGCGCGGCGCGGAGGTCCGGCTCACGACGCTATCCGCTGACGGCGCCCCGCGACACACGATCGAGGCGTCACGGCGAGAGCCCCAGGACGATCATCATCGGCTGGTACCGCTTGGATCCTCGAACGCCTCCCTCCTGCCCGACCGCATTGTCGGCTACTCAACAGGCCCGACCAGCGGCATGGGCGAGGCGCTGTTTGAGGCTATTCAGCGCCTCGAAGAGGAGATACGCATCGAGGAGGACGACGACGATGACCTGGAGCTATCGGAGACGATACGCCGTCACCGCGAGTCGTTTCTGGCCAACCCCCAGACACTCTTTCTCGACGCCACCAGCTCTGCGCTGCCCGTGCTTGCCGCGCTTGTGTCGCACCACCGCGACGAGCTTCTCGGCCGGGTGTTCGAGCCCGTCGGCCTGGATCCTCGCCGACCCTTGCTCTCGTTCTCGCTGCAGATCGCCAGCGAATGGGACGCGCTGCTGCCGGAGTACCAGCACGAAGAGTTCCGTGCGCTCTTGGGCCTTGCCGCCGTCGTCACTCGGGTCGAACACGTGGACGACGGCGGGTCCCACCTTATCGCGGCATTCGACGTTGATGAGGCCTTCGTCAACAAGCATCTGCCGGGGCTGGTTGGAACGCCGCTGACATTCCTTGAAACGCTCATCACCTGGTCCCGTCGTAGGGTGCTGCAGCGGGTCCGGCTCGTGATGCGCAAGCAGGACATTGGCGAGCCGATTACCGACAACGACCTGTCCGACGGTGAGCTGTTCTACCTGAGTCGATATGCCCTCCTGCTGCTGGCGTCCGAGACACACGAGAGTCTGCTGCTGCTCGACGAGCCGGAGACCCATTTCAACGACAATTGGAAGGTCGAACTCGTGGACGGCATGACCCGAGCACTCGGTGGTGACGGAATGCAGGATGACCGCGATCACCAGGTCGTCGTTGCCACCCATTCCAGCCTCACGCTGACCGACGCCGAGGCGTCGCTCATCCAGTTGTTCATTCGCACGGACGGTACTGTGCGGGTTCTGGATCCGCCCGCATCGACGTTCGGGGCGGCTCCGGGCGATCTAGGCCAGTTGCTGTTCGGACTTGAGGCACCGGTCGGTAACTTCGCCGAGCGTATGTTACGTGCCGCTATCGAGCGGGAAGATCCTGGGGAGCTCGACCGTTTAGCCAGTGCGATGGGACCTGGATATCTCCGGCTCGCCATACAGAGCCTCCTCGAGGATGTCAGCGAGGCGGATTCGCCACAATGATTCTGCGACTGAAAGCGAACGCCTACGAGCAGGAGCTGATGTCACTCTTGGATTTGGCCGCGACGCTGGTGACGTATCTCGCGGCGTATCAAGGCAAAGTCCTCGACGAGACCACGTTCGTTGCGGAGGTGCCTTGCGGCGAATGGCTGCTCAGACACCTGCGCGCTCACATCAACGAGCTTCTTGGCCATACGACGCGGCAGGATCGGAAGCTGCTCGCCAAAGCTGTCAGGAATGATCGCCAGTTCGATAAGAACATCGATTCGCGCAGCTTCAGCCTTCAGTATCCGGCGCTGCCGGAGCACATACGGAGACATTCAAAGGCGCTGTTCACAGCTCTCTACGACAGCCTGCTCGGGCAGGGCTTCAAGATCACCAGAGACGACGGGAGGACCCTGGTCGTCGACCGGAGACTGCTCGAGCGAGGATTCTTCGAGGCTAACCAGGGACTCCGCGCCTGCCCGGCATGTCTGGAGGGGGAGATCTTCCCGGCGGGAAACGGTGCCCCGACGACAATAGACTGCGATCACTTCCTGCCTAAGTTCATCTACGGACCGCTGGCGATCCACCCTCAGAATCTGGTGTTCATCTGTATGCCATGCAATCAGCGGCGAAAGGGTCGGCGTGACCCATTGACGAGTCCCGGAGCAGCGGATGTTCAGACGAGGCAACGAACCGAAGCCGGCTCGTTGCGGAGGAGTTACCTGCCGTACCGCCGCTGCGCCCGATCAGAGATGAGGATCGAGTTCGCGCGCGCAAAGGTCACCCTTACCGCCGACACGGATGTCGCATGTGAACGTGTGGCCAGTCTGGATCGTGTTTTCGGGCTCGCTCAGGTTTGGAGTGAAGTGTTACCGCGGGCCGAACGTGAGATGTTCGAGGAGCTTAAAGGGCCTCCTACGAGGGAGTCGGTCAAAGCTGTGCTCGATGACACCGAGGGCCGCGGGCAGGGCGTGCCCGAGCAGCTTAGCAAGGAGTCTTCCTTCGTAGTCGGTACGCGACGCACCTGCGGGAGAATCATCTCGATGTCCTCACGAGGGAGTGGCGTCGCAAATCTAAGGAACTTCACGACTCGGCCGCGCTGTACGCTGGCTGATCGTCCTTGTGGAAGCACGCGACGCGCTCCGGGGCAAGAATCCGTCTCTGGCTGCATATACCCCGGCGGTTTGCGCTCGGGTTGTCCTTGGCGATCCACTCGGATGTCATCGATCATCCGGGTCTGGCTTCTGAATGCCCGCGAGCACATCGGCGCCGAGCACAGCGTCCACTTGCAGTCCTGAGGTCGCCATCACGCGGGCAAGCATCATGTACTGGCCGATGACCAGCAGCAGCTGAATGATCTCAGCAGTACTGAAGCGCGCACTCATCGCGTTGAAGGTGACCTCGTCGGGTGCGGCGTCCAACACCACCTGAGTGGTGAAGCGAATGACCAGTCGCCCCTCCTCGCCCAGGGCGTCCGCTTCGATGTCATCGCGCTCCAGCGCCGCGACCTGCGCGGCGGAGCCGCCGACGGCAAGCAGAATCGGCACGTGCTGCACCCACTCGTATTCCGCGCCTGGGGTAAGCCGCGCGACACGCAAGATCGCGAGCTCGCGCAGAAGCGGATCAAACAGCTCGCCATCTAGGCAGTCGCGCCCGAACCGCAGCCAATTGACAAACGTGCCCTGAGCATTGGCGACCATGCGAAAGACCGCCAGCGGCGGCAGCTGCTCCAACGCGGAGCGCACCCGCGGGTTGGCGTCAGAAGGGCTCAGCTCAGGCAGGCGCGACACGACTCTGGACGTTACACCTCGCCGGCCTACGCCTTCTTGTGCGTTCCGCATCCAGCAAGCACCACTCTGCCCTGCGAGTTGCGGTGGCTATAGACCCTCTCAAGGACGACCTCAATCTGAGTGCCCTGAGCGGCTGGCTGGCTGACTGGCCAGGACGGCCGACCTTCTCTAGACTCCCGGGCGGCGCGCTGGGCGCCACAGCGCGTTCAACGACCACCGGGGAGCAGCCAAGAGATGAGCCAGAAGACGTTCGTTATCGGCGTAGGAATGACCAAGTTCGACAAGCCCGGCAGCAAGGAGGGCGACTACCCCGACTGGGCGCGCGAGGCCGGCACTAAGGCGCTGGCCGACGCCGGGATTGCCTACGACCTCGTCGAGCAGGCCTTCGCGGGCTACTGCTACGGCGACTCCACCTACGGGCAGCGCGCCGTCTACGGCCTCGGTCTCACTGGCATCCCGGTGGTGAATGTCAACAACAACTGCTCCACCGGCTCAAGCGCCCTGTGGCTCGCGCGCCAGGCCGTTAAGGGCGGCCTGATCGACTGCGCGCTGGCGATCGGTTTCGAGAAGATGGAGAAGGGCTCGCTCGGCATGAAGTACACCGACCGCACCCCGGCCCTTGACAAGCACATGGAACGCATGATCGAGCTGCGCGAGCTGGAGCAGTCTCCCTTCGCGCCGCAGATGTTCGGCAACGCCGGGCGCGACCACATGCAGCGCTACGGCTCGACCCCCGACCACTACGCATGGATCGGCTGGAAGAACCACAAGCACTCGGTCAACAACCCCTATGCGCAGTTCCAGGACGAGTACTCGCTCCAGGACATCAAGGACGCGCGCATGATCCACGACCCGCTGACCAAGCTGCAGTGCTCGCCCACGAGCGATGGCGCGGCCGCCGCGCTGGTTGCCAGCGAGCGCTTCGTCGAGGAGCATGGCCTGTGGGAGCAGGCGATCGAAATCGCAGGGCAGTCGATGGTCACCGACCTCTCCTCGACCTTCGATGAGACGGCAGACTGCATCAAGATCGTCGGCTCGGACATGACGCGCAAGGCCGCGCAGCAGGCCTACGAGGAGGCAGGGCTCGGCCCCGAAGACATCCAGGTGATCGAGCTGCACGACTGCTTCAGCGCCAACGAGCTGATCACCTACGAGGCGCTCGGCCTGTGCGGTGAGGGCGAGGGCCACAAGCTCGTGGAGGAGGAGCAGACCACCTACGGCGGGCAGTGGGTCGTCAACCCCTCCGGCGGACTGATCTCCAAGGGCCACCCGCTCGGGGCAACCGGCTTGGCGCAGTGCTCGGAGCTGACGTGGCAGCTGCGCGGCAAGTCCGAGGGGCGCCAGGTCGACGGCGCAAAAGCCGCGCTGCAGCACAACATCGGCCTCGGCGGAGCCGCCGTGGTGACGGTGTATCGGCCGCCGGCCTCGTGACGTGAAACGCACGATCTTCGAGTCAGAGCACTGCGACTACCGCGAGGCCGTGCGCGGCTTCCTCGCGGCCGAGGTCGTGCCCAATCATGAGCAGTGGGAGCGCGAGGGGATCGTCCCGCGCGAGCTGTTCACCAAGGCCGCGCGCCAGGGGCTGCTCGCGATGAGCGTCCCCGAGGTCTACGGCGGCGCAGGGGTCAACGATTTCCGCTTCAACCAGATCGTCGTGGAGGAGGTCGCCTACGCGGGCGTCGCCGGAAGCGGGCTCGGGATAACGCTGCACAACGACATCTGCCTGCCCTACTTCCTGGCCTACTGCAACGAGGAGCAGCGCGAGCGCTGGCTACCGGGCATCGCCGATGGCTCGCTGATCACGGCGCTGGCGATGACCGAGCCGGGCATTGGCTCGGATCTGGCGTCGATGAGCGCGAGCGCGCAGCTCGAAGGTGACCATTACCTCGTCAATGGCGCGAAGACATTCATCACCAACGGCATCAACGCGGACCTGATAATCGTGGCGCTGAAGACGGACCCCAGTGAGCGCCACCGCGGCATCTCGCTGCTGGTGGTCGAGCGCGGCATGGAGGGTTTCGAGCGCGGCCGCAACCTGGAGAAGCTCGGAATGCACGCGCAGGACACCGCCGAGCTGTTCTTCGCCGACGTCCACGTGCCGCTTGCAAACCGCCTAGGCGAGGAGGGGCACGGCTTTCGCTACCTCGTCGCCAATCTGGCCCAGGAGCGCCTGTCGATCGCGATTGCCGGCGTCTCGGCCGCGCAGGCCGCCTTGGATTGGACGCTGGCCTATGTCAAGGAGCGCAGCGCCTTTGGCCAGCCGCTCGGCTCCTTCCAGGTTTCGCGCTTCGCGCTGGCGGAGATGAAGACCGAGATCGAACTCGCGACCGCATATGTCGACCAGGCCGTCCTCGCGCTGGGTCGCGGCGAGCTGTCAGCCGAGGACGCGGCGATGGCGAAGTGGTGGTGCACGGAGCTGCAGGGCCGTGTGCTCGACCGCTGCGTGCAGCTGCACGGCGGCTATGGCTACATGCTCGAGTATCCGATCGCGCGCGCCTACGCCGACGCGCGCGTCACGCGCATCTACGGAGGCAGCAACGAGATCATGAAGGAGATCGTCGGGCGCTCGCTCGGCGTGTAAGCGAGAGATGGGAGCCTGCTGATGAGCGATCGCAACCGCCGCCTGGTCCTGGCCGAACGCCCGACGGGGAAGGTCGAAGAGGGGACCTTGCGCCTGGAGGACGCCGACGTTCCCGAGCCGGGCCCAGGGGAGGCGCTGGCACAGGTCCGCTACCTCTCGATCGACCCGACGATCCGCACCTGGATGGACGACGCTCCCGGCTACCTGCCGCCGATCGGGATCGGCGAGGTCGTGCGCAGCGGCGGCGTGGCTGAGGTGCTGAGCAGCAACAGCGAGCGCTACGCGCCCGGCGACTTCGTGTTCGGCATGACCGGCTGGCAGGACTACGTGATCGCCGATGAGGGCGAGCGCATGTTGCAGGTGCTGCCCGCGGGCGTCTCGCCAACCGCGGCGCTGGGCGTACTGGGCATCACCGGCATGACGGCCTACTTCGGCCTGATCGACGTGGGGCGTGTCAAGGAGGGCGACACCGTGGTTGTCTCCGGCGCGGCTGGTGCGACAGGATCGACGGTCGGGCAGATCGCCAGGATCAAGGGCGCCGCCAAGGTGGTAGGCATTGCCGGAGGCCCAAAGAAGTGCGCATGGCTGATCGATGAGCTTGGCTTCGACGCGGCGATCGATTACAAGAACGAGGACCTCGCTGAGCGTCTACGGGAGACATGCCCAGACGGGATCGATCTCTACTTCGACAACGTCGGCGGAGTGATCCTCAATGCGTGCTTGGCGCGTCTGGCGCTACGCGGACGGGTCGTGCTGTGCGGCGCGATCTCCTCCTACAACGAGCACGAGCGCGTATCCGGCCCCTCCAACTACTCCGCTCTGATCATCAGGCGCGGGCGCATGGAGGGCTTCATCATTCTCGACTACTTCGACCGTTTCCCTGAGGCGCAGGCCGAGATGGCTGGATGGCTCGCTGCCGGCAAGGTCAAGGCGGCCGAGCACATCGTTGAGGGGCTACAGCACGCGCCAGACGCGCTGAACCTACTGTTCACAGGAGGCAACACCGGCAAGGTGATGGTGCGCGTCTGAACTAGCGGCTTTCGGACCGCTATATACGCCACGGCTATTGCCGTCCGATTTCCGCTAGACAACGACCGCTAGGCGTGTCACGGTGTTCTGGTGGACTTCAACTCAGACAGCGTCTGGCGGGCGATCGAGGCGTGTGACCCGCGCTTTGACGGGTGGGTCTTCTGCGGTGTGAAGACGACCGGGATCTACTGCCGCCCGAGCTGCCCAGCGCGCACCCCCAAGCGCGAGAACGTCGCTTCTTCGCGTCCGCGGCGGCCGCACAGTCAGCCGGCTTTCGCGCCTGCAAGCGCTGCCGTCCGGACGCGACGCCGGGCTCGCCCGAGTGGGACCTGCGCGCGGATCTGGTCGGCCGCGCAATGCGGTTGATCGCCGACGGGGTGGTCGACCGCGAGGGAGTCAGCGGTCTCGCGAGCCGCCTCGGCTACACCGAGCGTCACGTGCATCGTCAGCTCGTGGCCGTGGTCGGTGCGGGGCCACTCGCGCTCGCGCGCGCCCAGCGTGCACAGACTGCGCGCATCCTGCTGGAGACGACGACGCTGCCGATCACAGACGTGGCGTTCGCGGCGGGCTTTCAGAGCGTGCGGCAGTTCAACGCCACGATTCAGGAGATCTTTGCGATGACGCCAAGCGCCCTGCGCGCGCGGTGCAGAAAGGTGGGCGCCTGCAGGACAGCGGGGCACTGTCACTGCGCCTGCCCTACCGCGCGCCGCTGGACGCCGAGGGACTGGTGGCGTTCCTGGGCCTGCGGGCGATCGCGGGCGTCGAGGAGGTGCGCGACGGCGCCTACCGTCGAAGTCTGCGCCTGCCCCACGGTACGGGCGCTGTCGAGCTGAGCCCCGCCGACGGGTATATGCACGCCCGCTATTGGCTTGCCGATCTGCGCGACCTAGGCGCCGCGATGCAGCGTTCGCGCACGCTGCTCGATCTCGATTCCGATCCGCAGAGCGTGGTCGAGGTCCTGGGCAGCGAGCCGCTGCTCGGAGCCTTGGTGCGCAAGGCGCCGGGACGGCGCGTGCCGGGCACCGTCGACGGCCACGAGCTCGCCGTCCGCGCCGTGCTCGGTCAGCAGGTCTCGCTGCGCGGCGCCGCGACGCTGGCAGCGCGCCTGGTGGTCGCCTACGGTGAGGAGCTTGAGCGCCCGCTGGGCACGGTGACACACGTCTTCCCCTCGGCGGACGCGTTGGCCGACATGGACCTGGCCGCTCTGGCGATGCCTAAGACGCGCCGTCGCGCTCTGCATGCACTGGTGAGCGCGCTCGCGAGCGAAGAGCTGGTGATAGACGCCGGCGCGGATCGCATCGAGGCGCGTCGCGGACTGCTGGCGCTGCCAGGGATCGGGCCGTGGACGACCGAATACATCGCGATGCGCGCGCTGGGAGATCCCGACGCCTTCTTGCCCAGTGACCTGGGTGTCCGTCACGCGCTCGAACAACTCGGCCGACGCTCGCCCGCGGAGAAACCGCTGAACGCCGAGCAGCTCGCCGAGCATTGGCGACCGTATCGGGCCTATGCCGTGCAGCATCTGTGGGCCTCGCTCGATCCGGCCGGACAAACAAGGCGCACACCGATATCCATAACCGACGCCGAGCGGCTTGCCGCCTGAGGTGTAAAGGAGTCACATGCCCCTTCAAACCCCCTCCCCCCAGCTTTTCTACACAAACATTGAGAGCCCGATCGGCGAGCTGTTGCTGCTCGGCGATGGCCACACCTTGCACGGTCTGTATATGCAAGACGGGCGCAAGCCCACGCGGATCGCATCGCAGTGGCAGCGCTCGGCCGCGCCCTTCACCGATATAGAAGCGCAGCTGGGCGAGTACTTTGCCGCCGAGCGTGTCACATTTGACATTCCCCTCACGATGAAAGGCACAGAGTTCGAGCGCAGCGTCTGGCAGGCGCTGCAGGAGATCCCCTACGGCGAGACCGTCAGCTACGGCGAGATAGCCAGGCGCGTCGGTCAGCCCTCGGCGGCGAGGGCGGTAGGTCTCGCCAACGGACGTAATCCGATTGCCGTGGTCGTTCCTTGCCATCGCGTGATTGGCGCGAACGGCACACTCACGGGCTACGGCGGCGGTTTGGAGCGCAAGCGGCTGCTGCTCGAGCTCGAAGCAAGGACAGGCCTGCTTGCAACTCACGCCTTAGCAACCACGCGCGCACGGAACCGCGCGGCCTTGACCGTCTCGGTAAGCGTGGCGATGTCATAGGTCCCGTAGTGCCGTCGCCCGTTGATGAAAAAGGTCGGTGTTCCAGAGACCCCGCTCTCATCGGCGCTGGCCACGTCTTCACTGATTCGTCCCGCGTGCGCACGCCGTCGTAGTTCCTCCAGGAGGCGCTCGGCATCGAGCCCCAACCGCGCGGCGTAGCCGGACAGGTCACTCGCCCGCAGCTCGCCCTGATGCTCAAGCAGGATGTCGTGCATCTCCCAGAAGCTCCCCTGCGCGGCGGCGGCCTCCGATGCCTCGGCGGCAATCTGCGCATGGGGGTGAACGTCGTTGAGCGGCAGGTGTCGCCAGACGTAGCGAACTTCGTCGCCGAGCGAGGCCAAGAGCTCGCGGATGACTCCCTCGGCTCGCCCGCAGTAGGAACACTCAAAGTCGCCGTACTCCAGCAGTGTGATGCTTGCGTCCTCAGGCCCGCGGATGTGGTCGCGCTGAGGGTGGACTTCCTCGGAGAGGTCAAGGATGTCCTCGGCGGTACCGGCAAGCTGTCGTGCGCGCATCCGCTGCGGCAGGCGCCGCACCACGCGCAGGACGGCCCAGGCCAGCAAAGGCGCCAAGACCACGGAGCCCAAAGCACCCAGCCGCGCCTCTTCCAGGCGCTGCCCGCTGAAGGCGAGACTGGAAATCAGGAGGGAGACGGTGAAACCGATGCCCGCGACGGCTCCGCCAGCAGCAAGCAGCGGCGAGCTGAGCGGCGAGCGCGGTCCGCGCAAAGCCGGCCGCGAAGCGATCCAGGAAGCGCCGGCGATGCCGAGCGGCTTACCCAGCAGGTAGCCGAAAAGAATTCCCAAGGTGATCGGAGACCTAAGCGCGTCGTGGATCAACGGCCCAGTCACGTGCACACCGGCGTTGGCGAGCGCGAACAGCGGCACGATCAGGTAGCTGGTCCAAGGGTGAAGCCGGTACTGCAGCCGCTCGTTAGGCGAGATCGCGGACTGGATCTCCTGCTGGGCGGAGCGCGCCAACTCGGGCGTAGGCTGCTCGCGAAAGGAGCGCGTCAGCGCGGTCGCCCGCTCCAGGTCCTCGCGCGAGGGCGGGTAGGCGCTGGTGGCCAGCCCGATGATGATTCCCGAGATGACGGGGTCGATGCCGGACTCAAACAGCGCGACCCACAGACCAAGCGCACCCAAGAAGGACACGGGGCGAAGCCACTGCGGCGCGTAGCGCAGCACGAACAGCACTGCGATGAACGCCAGCGCGACGAGCAGCGCAACGACTGAGACATGAGTCGTGTAGGCGATCGCGATCACCAGCAGCGCGCAGAGATCGTCGACCACCGCCAAGGTGAGCAGGAAGACGCGCAGGCGCGTGGCCGAGCGCGGCGTGAGCAGCGCCAGGGCGCCCAGCGCAAAAGCGGTGTCGGTCGACATCGCCGCCCCCCAGCCGTGGGCGCCCGGGCCGCCCGCGTTGATTGCGAGGTAGATCGCGATTGGCAGCGCCATGCCGCCGATCGCGGCGAACACAGGAATCGTCAGCCGCCGGCGCTCGCGCAGCTCGCCGAGGTCGAGCTCGCGCTTGGCCTCCAGGCCAACGACGAGGAAGAAGAAGGTCATCAACCCTTCGTTGACCCAGTGGCGCAGGTCGGCCGAGATTTCACCGCCTCCGAGCGTGATCGCGAGCTTGGTGCCCCAGAAGGACTCATAGGAGTGAGGCCACGGCGAGTTCGCCCACAGCAGCGCGAGCAAGGTGCCTGCCAGCAGCACGATCGCGCCGCCGGTCTCGGTGCCCAGGAAATCGCGCACCGGCGTGGCCATGTTGCGCGCCCACGCGGTGCGCCCGGCGTAGGCCGTGGCGTCTGCGCCCGGAACCTCTCCGTTGGCTTCGATCGCTGCCATCGTCAAGCGATTATCGCTTCGCGCTGCGGCGCTAGGCTTGACCTCGGCCATGACAAGACAGATCGTCCTCTTGCGAGGCATCAATGTCGGCGCCCATCGCCGGGTGGCAATGGCCGACCTGCGCGGGCTGCTCGGTAATGCCGGCTATGACGAGATCAAGACCCTGGGGCAGAGCGGCAATGTCGTGCTGAGCGCCCAGCAAGCGAACCCCGAGCGCCTGGGCGGCGAGCTTGAAAACCAGATCGCCGCGGGTCTTGAAGTTCAGGCGAAGGTCGTGGTGCGCACATGCGCCGAACTTGCCGCGGTAGTGGCATACAACCCGCTGGCCGAGATCGCGCGGGAGCCAAAGCTCTACCAGGTGAGCTTCCTCTCCGCCAAGCCCGACCCCAAAGCGATCAAAGCAATCAAGGACATAGACACCTTCCCGGAGCAGTGGACGACCAAAGGTCGTGAGATCTATGCGTGGCACCCCAAAGGCATCCACGATTCGCCGCTGGCCAAGCTGCTGTCAGACAAACGCCTGGGTGTAGCGGTCACCGCTCGTAACTGGAACACCGTCACGAAGTTGTTGGAATTGGCACAGTCGTGAGCAGTCCGGCCGCGACCAGTCCCGAAATCAGCCCCGAGACGAAGACTGCGGCCATGCCCTCACGAGCGCTGGTGTTCTCGGGCCTGCTGCTGGTGATGTTCCTGGCGGCGCTCGATCAGACGATCGTGGCAACGGCGCTGCCGACGATCGTGGGCGATCTCGGCGGCCTGAGCCATATCTCTTGGGTGGTGACCGCATATCTGCTGGCGCAGACGGCGGTCACACCGCTGTACGGCAAGTTGGGCGACATGTATGGGCGCAAGGTCGTGCTGCAGGCCGGCCTGGTGGTGTTCCTGATCGGATCGGCGCTGTGCGGTTTGAGTCAGAGCCTCGGCGAGCTGATCGCTTTCAGGGCGCTGCAGGGACTCGGAGGAGGCGGCCTGATGGTCAGCGCGCAGGCCGCGATCGGCGACGTGGTGCCACCCCGCGAACGCGGCCGCTACACGGGAATGTTCGGCGCTGTGTTCGGCCTGGCCAGCGTCGCCGGACCGCTGCTGGGCGGCTTCCTGACGAGCAGCCTCAGTTGGCGCTGGATCTTCTACGTCAATCTGCCGCTCGGCATCGCCGCGCTGTTCGTGCTGGCAGCCACGCTCCCGAAGGCTACGGAGCGGGTGCACCACGTAGTGGACTATCTCGGCACCGCGCTGCTCGGCGGCGGCCTGACCGCAATCGTGCTGGCGGCCTCGCTGGGGGGCAACTCATACGGCTGGGGCTCCCCCTTCATCGTTGGCCTGGGCATCGCGGGAGTGCTGCTGCTGGCCGCGTTCGCGTTCGTGGAGCGCCGCGCGCAGGAGCCGGTGCTGCCGCCGAGGCTGCTGGCCAACCGCGTGTTCGCGGTGACGGGCGCGGTGGGATTCGTCGTCGGTTTCGCGCTGTTCGGCGCCGTCACCTACCTGCCGCTGTTCCTGCAGGTGGTCAAGGGCGCGACCCCCACAGGATCGGGACTGCAGTTACTGCCGCTGATGGGAGGCCTGCTAATCACCTCGATCGTCTCGGGGCAGGTGATTACGCGTACAGGTCACTACAAGCCATTCCCGATCGCGGGCACGGCGGTGATGACACTCGGGCTCTACCTGCTCTCCACGATGGACATTACGAGCACGCGACTGTCGATCTCACTGTTCATGTTCGTGCTGGGCTTGGGCCTGGGAATGGTGATGCAGGTGCTGGTGCTGGCGGTGCAGAATGCGGTGGAGTACAAGGACCTGGGCGTGGCGACATCCGGCGCGACGCTGTTTCGCTCGATCGGTGGATCGCTGGGCACGGCGGCGCTCGGGGCGATCTTCTCCAACCGCCTCAGCGACGAGCTGAAGAGCGTCTTCCCGAGCGGCACCGCCACCGGCCACGCCCACCTCGCGGGCCAGGTGAACCCAACGGAGATCGCGCATCTGCCGGCGGTGCTACGCCTCGGTTACCTGCACGCGTTCACTAGCTCACTCAGCAGCGTGTTCCTGGTAGCGGCGGCGATCGCGGTGGCGGCGTTCGTGCTGTCGTGGTTCATCCGCGAGCTGCCGCTGCGGGAGACGGTGGCAAGCCCCGACATGGCAGACACCTTCGCGAGCCCACGCGATACCGACTCCCTAGCGGTAATCGCCAACAAGCTCGGACGTTTGGAGCGCCGCGAGGGGGCACGAGAAATCATCCGGCGCGTGGCGCGGCGCGCGGAAGTCGATCTGGACCCCACGTCCTGCTGGCTGCTGGCGAGACTGAGCGAAGACGCGCCGGCAGGGCTCCAAACTCTCGCCGAGCGAGCGCAGGTGGACGTCGCGGTGCTGGCGCACGCCAGGGACGTGCTGCTGGAGCAGGGGCTGATCGCGACGGGCTCCTCGGTACCCGCCGACGCGACATCCGCCAGCGCGACCCCCGCCAAAGCGATGTCCACCTACGAACTGACCGCCGCGGGGCGCGCCACGGTGGAGCGCCTGCAGACGACCGGCGAGCAGCGCTTGAGCGATCTGCTGGAGTGCTGGCGACCCGAGGAGAATGAAGATCTCGCGCGGCTGATCGTCAACCTGGCAAAGGAGTTCTTCATCGATCCCTCGGCACTGCGAGGCCGGATTCAGCAGGCGCCCGCGGCGTCGGTGTAGCGGCCCGGTGCAGCGCGATGGCCGCGGTGTCATCCGCGTGCGCGCCGGTCTGAAACTCGTCAAGCGCGCGGGTGACGCGCTCGATGACCGCGGCGGCGGACCTGTCCCCGCCGAGATCCCCGAGCGTGTCAGACAGTCGACCCAGCTCAAAGCGCTCACCGCCCTGGCCGCGCGCATCGGTGATGCCGTCGGTATAGGCGATGAGCGTGTCGCCGGCATCGAGCGTCAGGGTGAAGTCCTGCCAGTGAACGTCGGAGAGCGCGCCGAGCAGCGGCCCATATTCACCCACCTCCGTGACCCCCTCGGCGCCGATACACAGCGGCAGCGGATGCCCGCCGGCCGCGAGCGTGACGGTCTCACCCTGCAGGCGCAGGCAGAGCGCGGTGCAGACCGAGAGCGCGGAGTGTTTCTTGAGCGTGCTGTCGACAAAGGCCAAGAGCTGGGCGGGGCTGGCAACAAACTCGGAGGCGGTGCGCACGGTATGGCGCACAAGCGCGGTAAGCGCGGCAGCCTCGATCCCCTTGCCGGTGACGTCGCCGATCACTAGCATCCAGTCCTCGCCGACCGGCCAGACGTCATAGAAGTCACCCCCCACAAACGAGGTCTCCAAAGCCGGCAGGTAGATGCTGGCCAACTCGTAGCCGGGTATCTCGGGCAGCCGCTCGGGCAGCAGACTCTGCTGCAAGGTGCGGGCAATCGAGGAGCGCTCGCTGTAGAGCCGTGAGTTCTCGATCGCCACGGCACAGCGGGCCGCGATCTGCTCGGCAAAGCCGAGATCAAACTCGTCGAGCACGCGCTCGGACTCGGCGCTGACGAGTGTCATGGCGCCAAGGGTCCTGTCGCCGAGCCGCATCGGAACGATGAGCACGGAGCGAAACCCCAGAGCACGCAGCAGCTCCAGGTGGCGCTCATCGACCGCGGCCTGCTGAAGCATCTCCTCCGAGATCTCGGGCAAGAGCGAGGCCTCGCCGGTGTGCAGCACGCGACCGACGCCGCGCTCGGGATCGAGCCGTTCGGGCATGTAGCTGCGCAGCTCTTCGGCCATGCCGAGGCGCTCGGGGTCGATGTGCGCGATGGCAACGGTCTTGCGTCCTCCCTCCCCATCGGGGAGATCCACGGCGCACCAGTCAGCGATGTCGGGCACGGCCAACTCGGCGACGTTACGCAGCGTCTGCTCGTAATCCAGCGAGGAGGCAAGCACGGCGCTGGCCTGCGCGAGAAACTCGCTGCGCAGCTCCGAGCGCCGCTGCTCGGTGACCTCCTCGATGATCGTGATCGTGGCCTGCACCTCCCCCTGCTCATCCAGCAGCGGAGCGGCCTTGAGCAGGTTCCAGCGCAGCTGGCCGGTGACGCGGTGGACGGTGCGGATGAGCAGCGGCGGCGCGTCGGTCTCGCCGCGAAGGATGCGCACGGAGGGAATGTCATCCATGGCGATCTCGCGCCCGTCGGCGGCGCGCACGATGTAGTCGCTCATGATGGAGGCGGGCGGCGTGCCACGCAGCTCCTCCCAGGACTCAAAGCCAAGGTGCGCGATGGCAGCCTGGTTGGCGTAGAGGAAACGGTGCTCGCGGTCGCGGATGGTGATGGCGTCGCTGAGCGAGCCGACGATGGCCTCGAAGTGCCGCTCGCTGCCCGGCAGCCCCCCATGTGGTTCGTCCATCGACCGATTATCCGCCAAATCCGGCAGATCCATGCAGATTCCCCGGAGGATCCGCCAGACCTCGATATCCTGCCCCGCTCGATGCCCGAGAGAAATCGCTGGATAGCCCTGTATGTGCTGTGCATAGGCATGCTGATGATCGTGCTCGACGCGACGGTGGTGAACGTCGCGCTGCCGTCGATCCAGACCGACCTGCACTTCACGCAGTCGAGCCTGGCATGGGTCGTGAACGCCTACCTGATCGCGTTCGGCGGCCTGCTGCTGCTGGCAGGCCGCTTCGGCGACCTGATCGGCCGCAAGACGATCTTCATGGCCGGCCTGTGCGTGTTCACGCTGGCCTCGCTGATGTGCGGCTTGGCGCAGAGCCAGGAAGTGCTGGTGATCGCACGCTTCGTCCAGGGCGTGGGCGGCGCGCTGACCAGCGCGGTAATCCTGGGCATGATCGTGACGATGTTCCCGGAGCCGCGCGAGCAGGCGAAGGCGATCGGCGTGTATGGCTTCGTGGCAAGCGCGGGCGGCTCGGTGGGCCTGCTGGCAGGCGGCGTGCTGACGCAGTCGATCAACTGGCACTGGATCTTCTTCATCAACGTGCCGATCGGCATCGCGACGGGCATCCTGGCCACGCGCCTGCTGGAGCGCGACAAGGGCATCGGCTTCAGCGCGGGCGCGGACATCCCAGGTGCGATCCTGATCACGAGCGCGCTGATGCTGAGCGTCTACACGATCGTCAAGCCGGCGGCGGACGACGGCTGGGGCTCAAGCCAGGCGCTGACGCTCGGCGCGGTCTCGCTGATCCTGCTGGTGGGCTTCATCGTGCGCCAGGCGCGCGCGGCCAACCCGCTGATTCCGCTGCGCATCTTCCGCTCGCGCAACGTCTCGGGCGCGAACGTGGTGCAGATGCTGCTGGTGGCAGGCATGTTCGGCATGTTCTTCCTAGGAGCGCTGTATTTGCAGCGAGTGCTGCATTACGACGCACTGGAGATCGGCCTGGCGTTCCTGCCGGCGACGATCACGATGGGCATCCTGTCGCTGCGTTACACCGAACGCCTGATCATGACCTTCGGCGCGCGCACGACGCTGATCCCCAGCCTGACGCTGGTCGCGGTCGGCCTGCTGCTGTTCGCGCGAGCGCCGGTGAACGGCAACTACATGACGGATGTCTTCCCGGTGATGATCCTGCTGGGCCTAGGCATCGGCGGCTCGTTCCCGGCGCTGATGACGCTGGCGATGTCGGGCGCCACGCGCGAGGACGCGGGCCTGGCGAGCGGCCTGGTGAACACCTCAGCGCAGGTGGGCGGCGCGCTGGGCCTGGCGGTGCTGGCGACGCTGTCGGCGACGCGCACGCGGGAATTGAGCGCAAGCGGCGTCGCGCACCTCTCGGCGCTGACGAGCGGCTACCACCTGGCGTTCGTGATCGCGGCCGGACTGATCCTGCTGTCCGTAGGCGTCGCCGCGACGGTGCTGCGCACGGTCCCGATGCCTGCGATGAACGAGCAGGCAGAGCAGGGCCGCAGCGAGCCGGTGTATTCCGAAGTGGCTTAGTTGCCGGCTCGCCAGATCGGGTAGGAGGGGGGGTGATCCGATCAAGCGAGGAAACCAATGACAGTCACTTTGGGAATGACGGGCCTGGAGGTATCCCCGATCGCCTTCGGCACATGGCAGCTAGGAGGAGACTGGGGCAGTTTCGATGAGAGCGAGGCGATCAGCGCGATCCGCCACGCACGCGAGCTGGGCGTCAACTTCTTCGATACAGCACAGGCCTATGGCTTTGGTGCATCCGAGCAGCTACTGGGCAAGGCGCTGTGCGATGGCCTAGGTGCGCGGCGCGAAGAGCTGGTGATCGCCACCAAGGGCGGCCTGCGCATCGATGCCGAGCACGGCCTAGTCCGTGACAGCAGCCCGGCATGGCTGCGGCGCGGCGTCGAAGAGAGCTTGCGCCATCTCGGCGTGGAATACATCGACCTCTACCAGGTCCACTGGCCCGATCCGAACACGCCGCTGGCGGCCACGGCACAGGCTCTGGAGGAGCTCGTCCAGGAGGGCAAGATTCGCCACGTGGGCGTATCCAACTTCGGCGTCGCGGA
This sequence comes from uncultured Solirubrobacterales bacterium, assembly GCA_963743165.1. GTDB lineage: Bacteria > Actinomycetota > Thermoleophilia > Solirubrobacterales > Solirubrobacteraceae > Palsa-744. The sequence goes on along the minus strand of CAVUOP010000004.1, from coordinate 192,585 downwards.
AATGGCGGAGTTCGCGCGCACGCGTCCGGTGGAGACGTTGCAGCCGCCCTACCATCTGTTCCGCCGCGATATCGAGTCCGACGTATTGCCCTATGCGCGTGAGCACGACATCGGCGTGCTGGCGTACGGGCCCTTGGCCCACGGTCTGCTGACGGGCGCAATGGACAAGGACACGACCTTCCCGGCTGAGGATTGGCGCAGCAACAGCGATCTGTTCAATGGCGAGGCGTTCCAGCGCAACCTGCGCACGGTGCGGGATCTGGAGAGCTTGGCGCAGTCACGCGGTTACAGCGTGGGGCAGCTGGCGATCGCGTGGACGCTGGCGAACCCAGCGGTGCAGGTGGCGATCGTGGGATCACGATCGATCCCCCACATCGAGGACAGCCTCGGCGCTCTGGAGGTGGAGCTCTCAAAGGAGGATCTGCGGGAAATCGAAGGCATCATGGCCGGCGCGGTGCCGGTCGCGGGCCCGACGCCGGAGACGACCTGAGGTGCGCCCCGGGCCCGGCGCGCACCTCATGGGCCTCCGCGGGAGCAGGGATGCCAGGCGCGAACAGGCCAAGAACATGCCCGCCAAAGCCTCCGCCGATCAAGCGCGCTCCCGTGGCGCCGGCGTCGAGCAGCCGCTGCACGGTGGCCTCGACGGTCTCGGTGGAGACCTCGTAATGGTCGCGCAGGCTTGCGTGGGAAGCATTCAGCAGGTGTCCAACAGTGCTGAGGTCCCCCGCACGCAAGGCGGCCACCGTGGCCTGCACGCGAGCGTTCTCGCCGAGCACATGGCCGGCACGGCGGCGCAGCGGTTCGGGCAGGCCCTCGATGGCATCCCAACTCGCCTCCCGCAGCGAGGGCACGCCCAATAGCTCGCAGGCCTGCGCGCACTCCTCGCGGCGCTCGTTGTAGGCCGAATCGGCATGCGCGTGGCGCTGGCCGGAGTCGAGCGTGACGAGCTGCCAGCCGCCATCGAGCCGCAGCGGAACGGGCTCGACGGTGAGCGTGCGGAAGTCGATGCACAGAGCTGTGTCGGGAGCGCCGTAAAGCGAGGCGAGCGGATCGAGCAGGCCTGTGTGCGCGCCGACCCAGTCGCTCTCGATGCGGGCACATAGCCGGGCGAGCTCGATGCGGTCGCCCAGGGCGCGGTCGGCAAGCGCGAGCAGCGCAAGGCACAACGCCACCTCAAGCGCCGCCGATGAGGAGAGTCCGCCCCCATGGGGAAGATCGCTACCGATCTCCAGGCGCGCCCCCACGAGGGGGAAACCGGCCAGACGAAGCTCGGCGACGGCACCGCGCACAAAGGCGCGCCAACCTTGCGCGGGTGAAGGCAAGGCGAGTGCAAACTGATCCTGCTCGTGGAGGTCGAGCGCGTGTGCGTAGATGCGCCGATCGCCACTGGCCCGGGCATTCACCGTGACACCCTGGGCGATCGCGAAGGGCAGGGCGAGCCCCTGGTTGTAGTCGGTGTGCTCGCCGATGAGGTTGACGCGACCGGGTGCAAACGCGGTGACGCGCTCAGCCGGCACGAGCGATTGCCTCGCGCAGCGCCAGAGATGACTCCTCGGGCAGCGTGTCGCCGATGAAGGTGCCGGCACCCTGCTCGGAGCCGGCGAGGTACTTGAGCTTCTCGGCGGTACGCAGCGGCGGATAGAACTCGACGTGCAGGTGCCCCTGCCGCGGTCCGTCGGTAGGCGCCTGGTGAACGACCATCACGTAGGGAAAAGGTCGCGCAAAGAGCGCGTCGTAACCGCGCACGAGCCGCTGGAGACTCTCAGCGAGCAGCCGCAGCTCGGCGTCGGTGCAGTCGAGCAGGCTGGGACGGTGCTCGCGCATGACGAGATGCACCTCATAAGGCCAGCGCGCGGCAAAAGGCACGTACGCAATGACACTCTCATTCTCAAACAGGACGCGGCGCTCATCCTTGAGTTCCTGGCTCAGCAACGTGCACAGCGCGCACCCTCCAAGGCGCTCGTCGGCAGCAAGCTCAAGCCGCGGCACAGGCGGCAGAAAGGGATAGCCATAGATCTGGCCGTGAGGATGGTGAAGCGTGACCCCTACCTCGACGCCACGATTCTCGAAGATGAGCACGTAGCGAACATCCTCGCGCGCGCCCAACTCCTGGTAGCGGTGACGCCATACCCACATGAGCGCCTCGGCGCGCTCGGGGGCGAGGGTTGCTAAGGAGCCCTGGTGACTGTCGCTGTAGACCACGACCTCGGCTGCTCCTTCGGGCGCGGAAAAGGCGGGAAAGAGATTGTCGAAGACCGCAATCTCAAAGGCGGGAAAGGGAATCTCTGTCTGCATCGCCCCCGCCGTGGCGGGCGTGGGGCAGAGTGGGCAGCGGTCCTCCGCCGGCAGGAATGTGCGGTTCTGCCGGTGCACGGCATAAACGACAGGTTCCCCGCGCAGCTCATTGAAGCGCTGCTCGCTCACGCCTCTTCACGCTTTCGCTGCGTGTAGAGAATCAGCGCTCGATTGTCCTCTTTGAGGTAGCGCTTGATGTCAAGCGGCCCATATACCGGAGGCTCATTCCTTGCCTCCTTGAGGCCCCCATGAAGGTCATCCTCACCGATTGTGCCTTTGCCCTCCATGCCCTGCATATACCCGGGCGCGGGAAATTCCTGACTAGGAAAGCTCGTGTACGGGAAAGAAGGGTATGGGCGCCGCGTCGCCTGACGCGGCCTCTCGATCGAGAAGGAGGCGGAGATGTTCCATAGAACAGACCGGGTCCAGGAGGCCGTGGAGCGGCTTGAGCGTGGCGCTCCCACGCCCCGTGAGCCTGACTCAGTGGTGCTTGAACCCGACCCACCGGGCTTTACCGACCTGTCGGCTCTCAGCAGCCCGCGAGGTCTCAGCCGGCGCGCGTTCATACAGCGCACGGCGGTGACGGGCGTCGCGGCAAGCACGGTCGGCACGGTGCTGGCGGCCTGCGGCTCAGGCAGCTCAGGCTCCTCCAGCGCGTCCTCTGGCGGCAGCAGTGAAGCTGTGTTTGGGGCACACCCGACGTACAAGTTCGTGTTCGTCAACCACGTGACGACCAATCCATTCTTCGTGCCCACGCAGTATGGGGCGGCGGATGCGTGCAAGCTGCTCGGCTGTTCCTACCAGTGGACGGGCAGTGAAAGCAGCAACGTCAATCAGATGGTCAACGCGGTCAACACCGCGATCACCAGCGGCGCCAATGGGATCGCGGTGGCGCTGATCGACCTGCATGCGTTCAATGCCCCCGTTGAAGCCGCTTTGAAGGCGGGTATCCCCGTCGTCGCCTACAACGCCGACGCCCCAACAAATAAGCGCCTGTCATACATCGGCCAGGATCTGGAAAAGGCCGGTGAACAGATGGGCGAACGGATCGTCAAGGCGGTGCCCTCGGGGGATGTCGCCCTGTTCATCGCAACGCCGGGTTCGGCTAACTTGCAGCCGCGCATCGAAGGGGCGCTGAAGGCGATCAAGGCATCGGGCAAGCCGATCACGGCGCACACGGTCGCCACCGGGGCGGCGGTGCCGGGGGAGCTCTCGACGATCGACGCCTACTGGATCGGCCATCAGAACACGAAGGGGATGTACGCGGTCGACGGCGGCAGCACGGAAAGCCTCGCGAAGGTCATGCAGAAGTACGGCCTGCCCGCCAAGGGCATCAAGGCCGGTGGTTTTGATCTGACCGAAGTCACGCAGAAGCTGTTGCAGGAAGGCAATATCGAATTCACGATCGACCAGCAGCCCTACCTACAGGGGTTCCTGCCGGTGCTGCAGCTGTTCATGTGGCACGTTTCGGGGTCGTTGACCGGCCCTGCCGAAACGGACACCGGGCTGAAGTTCCTCAGCAAGGAAACGGTCGCGCCGTATGTCGAATCCAAGACCCGCTACGAGGGAACTTCCTCGGCGGTGACGGTGGTGCCGATCAAGGCCGGTACCCCCGCTTAGGCACGGGGTCCGATCGTGGCGAACGTGACAGGGGAGCCGAGCGCTCCGCAGAAGCCATCCCCTCAGCCGGAGGGTCCCGCGTCTACGCGCCGGGCCCTCTGGCCGCCACGGGGGGAGCTGGTGGAGCGTGTGCTGTCGCTGCGCGAGGGAAGCATCATCGTCGTGACGCTGCTGGTGGCGGTGTACTTCTCGCTGAACACGAGCAGCTTTCTGACGAGCGCCAACTTCAAGACGCTGCTGCCGTACTTCGCGCCGTTCGCGATCATGGCCTCGGGGGTCGTGTTCGTGATGATCCTGGGCGAGATCGACCTGTCGATCGGCGCGACCTACCTGTTCGCGCCGTTCCTGTTCTACAAGCTGGCGCACGCCGGACTGCCGTTGGTACCGGCGGTAATCGTCGCGCTGATCGCGTGCATGGCGATCGGCTTGGTCAATGGCTTCTTCACGGCGGTCGTGGGCATTAGCTCGTTCGTAGCGACGCTCGGCATGCTGTTCGCGCTGGAGGGGTTCACTTTGATCATCTCCCACGGCGAGCCGGTGCAGACGCCGGGCGCACAGGTGACGACGAGCACCCACAACGTCGAGCACGTGATCAACGGCGTGCATGTGTCGCTGCCTACGACGGTCAATCACATCAGCACGTTCGCGCGCATCTTCGGCGCGGGCGTGTACTCGGAGTTGATCTGGGCGCTGGCGGTGGTGGTCATACTGCAGACCGTGCTGACGTTCACGCGCTGGGGTCTTTACACAGTGGCGGTGGGCTCCAACAAGCTCGGCGCGGCGGAGGCTGGCGTGCGGGTACGGCTGGTGATGATGCGCAATTTCGTGCTGTGCGCCTCAACGGCGGGTCTGGTCGGAATCCTGGAGGCCGTGCGCGCTTCCTCGGTGCAGCCTGACCCGGCAGGGGCAAACGAAATCCTGTTCGAGGCGATCGCGGCGGCGGTGATCGGAGGCACGCTGATGACCGGCGGTTCGGGCACGGTCGTGGGAGCGCTGATCGGGGCACTGTTCCTGGGCATCCTGCACGACGGTCTGATCCTGCAGGGCGTGAACGCCAACTACCTGCTGTTCTATCTCGGCTTGGCGATCATCCTGGCGATGACCGTCAATGTGTATGTGCAGCGCGTGCGCAGGGGGGCTGGTCATGACTGAGCAGATGCCCGATGACGTGCTGCGCGTCGAGAACATCGCCAAGCGGTTCGGCCCGGTAACGGCGCTGCGCGACGTCAATCTGCATCTGCGCAAGGGCGAGGTGCTGGGGCTGCTCGGCGACAACGGCGCGGGCAAGTCAACCCTGATCAAGATCCTCTCGGGCTTTCAGAAGCAGGACTCCGGCGAGATGTTCGTGCACGGTCAGCCATACGCACCTCGCAGCGTCGATGCCGCACGCGCGAGCGGCATCGAGACCGTCTACCAGGACCTGGCGCTGATCGACGAACTGTCGGTGTACCACAACCTGTTCCTGCGCCGTGAGAAGGTGCACCGGCCGTTGCCGTTCCTGGCCAACCGCGAGATGAAGCGCGAGGCGCGCGAGGCACTCGATGAGATCGGGATCAACATCCCCCGGATCGACGTGGCCGTGGCCCGCCTCTCAGGCGGTCAGCGCCAGGCGATCGCGGTGGCGCGCACGGCCAACTCTGACGCCGACATTCTGCTGTTGGATGAGCCGCTGGCCGCGATGGGCGCCAAGGAGGGCTCGATGATCCTCGACCTCGTGGCGCGCCTGAAGGAGGAGGGGCGCGTGTCGATAATCATGATCCTCCACAACTACGTGCACGTCTTGCAGGCCTGCGACCGGGTGAGCATGATCCAGGACGGCGCGATCGCGCTGGACAAGCCCACGGCGGAGACCTCGGTGGAGGAGCTGACGGAGATAGTCGTCAATGAGTATCGCCGAGCAAGGCAGCAGAACCAGAGCGCTGCGGCCGCGGCCGCAGAGGCGTAGAGCCTCGCTCAGTCGCTCCACCAGTTTGGAATGATCTCCCCGTCGCCCTTGCAGTGGGGGCCGAAGGCGACGATCTCAAGCCCTTCGGGTCCGGCCTCAAAGGCGCGGGTGGTCTTGGGTGAGACACGGATGGCGTCGAGGCGCTTGATCTCGACGATCTCCTCGTTGAGCTTGACGCGACCGCTGCCGGTGAGCACGAGATAGATCTCCTCGGCCTCCTCATGGCGATGCCCAAAACCCTGGCGCTTGCCGGGGTTCAGGCGCTGATGGCTGAGTCCGGTGTCGGTGGCATCGAGATCTTCGCGGGCGAAGCGCGCTTCGCCGAGCTCGCCGAAGCCGCTCTTGGCGGCCATGTCTTCGACATCCTCAATGTTCTTGATGGTGTGCGCCATAGGAAGTGCTCCTTTGTCGGGGTTCCTCTGTTCAGAGCCTCAGCCACACGAAATTTGGTCGTGCGGCCAGTTTTCTGTCAGGCTATGGCCATGAGCTTAAGCACGCTGCCTGCCGGTCCAAGCGAGCCGCCGCTGGTGCAGACGCTGCGCTGGCTGACGCGGCCGATCTCTTTCCTTGAGTCTTCCCGGCGACGCTATGGCGATAACTTCAGCGTGAAGTTCCTTAGTTTTCAGAACCCCACGGTGATGCTGTCAGACCCTGAGGCGATCCGCGCGCTGTATTCCGAGCGCAAGCACGGCCTGCCGCCCGGGCGCAGCGTGGCGCTGATGCCGGTGATGGGCGCGAGTTCGGTGCTGTTGCTGGAGGGCAGCGAGCACCTGGAGCGACGCAAGGTGATGCTGCCCCCCTTCCACGGCGAGCGGATGCGCTCGTATGAGTCGATCGTGCGCGAAGCAGCCGAACGCGAGATCGAGAGCTGGCCGCAGGGCGAGGTCTTCGCGCTGCACCCACGCATGCAGTCGATCACGATGGAGGTGATCCTCAGAGCGGTGTTCGGCGTGAGCGACGCGGAGCGCGGCAAGGGCCTGCGCGAGCTGCTGCCCCAGCTACTGGGCCAGAGCGCCTCCACGGGCTTGCAGCTGCGCGTACTGCTCTCCAACCGCTTTCAGCGCGGCGATCCGCTGGAGGACCTGCGACGCCTGACGCGCGACATCGACGATCTGTTGCTGGCGGAGATCGCAGAGCGTCGTCTGGACCCGAAGCTGCAGGAGCGCGAGGACATCCTCTCGCTGCTGATGAGCGCCCGCATGGAAGACGGCAGCGCGATGAGCGACCGCGATCTGCGTGACCAGCTGGTCACGCTGCTGCTGGCGGGCCACGAGACCACGGCCACCGCTCTGGCTTGGACCTTCGACCTGCTGCTGCGCCACCCTGCGCAGTTGGCGCGTCTGACGGCAGAGGTGCAGGAAGGCGGCGAGGACAGCCGCTCGGGGGCGGGCGAGTACATGCGCGCGGTGATCTCAGAGTCCCTGCGTCTGCGCCCCGTGGTTCCGCTTGCGGGTCGCCGCCTGAACGAGGACCTCGACGCGGGCGAGCTGCACCTGCCGGCGGGCACCGATGTGACGCCGGTGATGTGGCTGACGCACACGCGTCCCGATCTGTACCCCGAGCCTTACGCCTTCCGTCCCGAGCGCTTCCTCGATAACCCGCCGACAACCTATGGCTGGATTCCCTACGGCGGCGGCGTACGTCGCTGCCTGGGAGCCTCCTTCGCGGAGTTCGAGATGCGGGTCGTCCTGGAGACAGTGCTGCGCAGCCGCGTGCTGGAGTCCGCCGACTCCCGCGCCGAGCGCGTGGCACGCCGCAACGTCACCTTCTCCCCTCGCCACGGCACGCGCGTGCGCGCCCTCACACGCGTGACGCCTAGACGCGCACCCGCAGAACCTGTCGCGGCCTAGCTCTGCAGCTGCAGAGCTAGAGGTCAAGCGTGGTGCCCTGCGCCGCGACGATGACGCTGGGAGAAGGACCGCTGAAACGTAGGGCTAGCTCGTCCAGCGCATCGTCGGTGCGGGTGTGGCGGTGGTGGATGAGCACGACCGAGCGGGCGTGGGCGCGCCGCGCGAGCTCGACGGCGTAGTCGGCAAGCGCATGCCCGTAGACAGCTTCAGCGGATAGCTCCGCGGGAAAGAGCTGGGCGTCGTGCACGAGCACGTCGACATCCTTGGCCAGTTCGAGTGCCGCCGGGTGGTATTCGCCGAAACCGTCCTCGCCCGGGCCCATCTCGGTGGGGCAGTGGTCGGGAAGGTAGGCGAGCGCGGAGTGTCCGTCGCTCAGGCGGTAGCCAAACGTGCGACCCCCCTTGTGCGGGATCTCGCGCGCGAGCACGGTGAAGCCCTGGATCTGCTGCTCTCCCGGTGCGACTGTTCCAAACGACCACTCGCCCCGCAGTTCGGTCGGCCTGATCGGGAAAAAGGGCGGAGACATGATCTCGCAGAGCACCGCTGCTGCCCCATCGCCGTTCTCCTGCTCTGGGAGCATCACGGTGACGTTGGCGTCGGTGTGGTCAGCGGCGGAGAAGAAAGGCAGTCCGAGGACGTGATCCCAATGCAGGTGGCTGAGCAGGATGGTTCCCGCGAACGGCGCGCCGTTCAGTAACCCCGTAACGGACTTCAGCCCCGTGCCCGCGTCGAGCACCAGAGTCGGCGCGGGGGCGCCGTCGTGAGCCAGCGCCAAGCACAGCGTGTCGCCTCCGTAGCGCACGAAATCGATGCCGGTGGCCGGGGTCGATCCCCGCACACCGCATAGGTGGACCTTCAAGTCGGCTCAACTCCAGTCAAAGGTGTATCGGCACCATTATGTGCGATCGTCCATACCGGAACCGCCGCCAGCCGTCCGCGAATCTCAAGCTCGCCCACGAGGACGAGGTTGTCGGGCGGATTCTTCATGCGCTCGCGAGTGGTGTCGGAGATGAACAGCATGTGCCCGCTGCCTTTGGTCATTCCCTCCAGGCGCGAAGCGGTGTTGGTGGTGTCGCCGAGTGCGGTGTACTCAACGCGCTGCTCGGAGCCGATGTTGCCGGCCATCACCAGGCCGCTGTTGATCCCAACGCCCATCACGAATTTGTGGTCATGGCCCTGCTCGGTGAGCCAGGAGTTGAAGCGCTCAAGCCGCGGCCCGATCATCTCGGTGGCTGCCGTCAGCGCCCGCTCAGCGTGGTCGGGTTGCTCAAGCGGCGCGCCAAAGACCGCCATGATGCCATCGCCCATGTAGGCGATCAGCGTGCCGCCGGCGCCCAGGATCGCCTCGGTCATCTCGTTCAGATAGCAGTTGACGACCTCGATCACGCGCTGCGCCGGCAGCTTCTCGGAGAAGCTCGTGAACCCGCGCAGGTCGGAGAACAGCACGGTGCAATCGCGTTCCACGCCGCCGAGTCGCAGGTTGTCATCGGCGCTTGCCACCACCTGGTCGACCACATCGGCAGGCACGAAGCGAGAGAACAGGTCGTGTACGCGTTCGCGCTCGATCGTCTCACCGACATACAGCACGGCGAGCGTCCCCAGCGTGCCGACGGCCAGCGCGAGCAGCGGGTAGACGAAGGTCACGATCCAGCCGTTCTGGAAGGCCAGCTGGGTGAGGAGCGTGAAGGCGATCGCCAGCGCCAGGCCGACCAGCAGCGCGCGCCACTGATGCAAGCGCAGGCTGCCCAAAGGAACGGCGAGGCCGAGCAGCGCGATCAGCAGGATGTTCACCCAGCCGGGCGCGTCGGTGAGCGGCACGCCGCGTAGCAGCGTGGCCGTCGCGTTCGCCCAGATTTCCGGTCCGGACATCACGCCATTGCCGCTGGTCGCCGTGGCGTGCACGTCGTGCAGCACCGGCGCGGTGGCTCCCACGATCACGACCTTGCCCTGGAAGAGGCTGGGCGAGAACTCGCCGCGCAGCACCTTGGAGAAGGGAACCGCCTTGACGGTTTCGGGCGGCCCGGCGAAGTCGATCGGCAGCGTTCCGCTCTCAAAGCGCGAGGCGTTGATCGGGTGGCCGGTAGCTGTTTCGCTCGCGGCCACGGCGAGGCTGTGAAGGTTGTTGTAGGCGTAGGCGAAACGGCGCACCACGCCGTCGGAGTCCTCGGTCAGCCGCGCGTCGGCGGCGCGCGCTCCCAGCTCGTGCAGCAGGCCGCCCCCGCCGAGCACATCGGTGCCACCACGCGGTTCCACTTCAAGGGCGGCCAGCACGGCCTTGCCGCGCGCCCTACCGATCGCTTCGATCAGCGCGTTGTCATCGCGCACATCGGTTTCGTGAGTGAATTCGAGATCCATCACGATCGCCTTCGCGCCTGCGCGGCGTAGATGATCGATCACCTGCGCGTCATAGCGGCGCGGGAAAGGGAACTCCGAGTGAAGCCCCGCGTTCGTGAGCTCCTGGAAGGTGGCGGGGTCGATCGCCACGAGCACCACGTTCGCGGGCGCGCGCTGGGTGCCGCGAATCGAAAAGCGCGCGTCGAGCGTCTGCAGCTCGGTGCGCCGCAACAGATGTGTCGCGTAGGCGAGCACGCCCACGCTGCCGGCCAGAAGGGCGACCGCCAGCAGAGCTACGGCCTTGCGTCGTTGTCTGCGTTTGCCACCCATGCCGCGCCCCGATGTCTCAGCCTGCGCCGATTGGCGGGGTCGATGCTAACCGCGAGGCCCGATGCTAACCGGCCGCTGTGAGAGGGTTCGCGGCATGAATCGCGCTGGCCTTGGCTTCAAGGCGCTCCTATCGGCCGGTATGGCGCTCGGAATCTGGCTGATGGCGGTGGCGCCGGTGGGGGCGGTCATGATCGATACCCAAACCCGTACGGTGACGGCGGCGCGCCTGAGCATGGCGTTCAGCACGGTGGGGCCCGATGTCGTGAAGTCGGTGCAGTGGACGGACAGCACCGACGCGCAAGGCGCGAACCTTGTGGAAAACAGCGGCTCGGGAACCTGTGCCACCAAGGCTCTGGAAGATCCGGCCAACTTCTGGGGAGAGTCCTATGGGGCCGGCGGACAAGGCGACGATCCCAAGCTCGTCTTCGATGGGTCAGAAGGCTCGTGGACGAGCCCGGCTGCCAATCAAGTCCAGACCACCACCGAATATCCCACCTCCTGCTCGAACTACAAGGCTGCGGTGCCGGTTAATACCACCTACACCTACTACGACGAAGCTCCCGCGGCGAACGAGATCATGATCCAGCGCACGTGGCGTTTTGACCTTGCGATGAACACGCCGCTGCTCGGCTCGACCGCCGTACGCGCCTATGTACCCCAGTTGCCGCTCGCCAAGTACGGGCAGGTTCTCTATCCCAGCGGCGGCAGCTTGCAGGCGATCGAAGCGAGTCAGTGTTCCAGTACGGCCTGCCTGAAGTCGTTCTCCGATGGTTGGTTCGCGATCAACGATGCGACCGTTGGCGATCAGGATCTCGGCTCTGGGGTGATCGTGCTGCGGGACGCAAGCGACACGGCGAGCGCTGAGCTGGCGATTCAAGGCCTCCAGAAAACCGGGCCCGCGCACCCCGAACCGGTCTCGAACGCGACCTCTATGGCCTTGCAGATATCCGGGAGCGGTTTGACTGAAGCACTGTCGGAGACCGAGTACCTCTGCTTCTACGACGCCACCAGTTGGCCGCCGCGACAGCGCGAAGCGCTCCAGTTGCCGGCCGGCTGTGGGCCGGTTGCGCCGCCCCCGGCCCAGCAAGGCGCCGGCACGGCCGCCGCGGCGTCATCGAGCAATACGCCTCCCGGCAACACGCCCGGGCCACCGCCCCCGTCCTCGCCCGTGCTCGGCCACAGCTTCAACGTCGCGCGCGCGGGTGGCACCGTGCTGATCGAGCCGCCTGGTAAGCACAGCTTCACCCCACTTACTCAGGCCCTAGAGCTGCCGTTGGGATCGATCATCGATGCGACGCACGGCAGTGTGACCATCACGACGGCCACTCCTGGAGGTGGCACTCAGACGGGTCAGTTCTTCGGTGGCAAGTTCGTGCTTACGCAAGGTCGCGACGGTGCTGTGGTGGCGACCCTCACAGGCGGCGATTTCAGTGTGTGCCCGACGGCGCGCGAGCGCAGGCATCTCGCGCACGCCAGCTCCGGGCACGTCTCGGGCAAGCATGTGGTGCGCAAGCTGTGGGCCAACGCGCATGGGAAGTTCTCGACCAAGGGCAACTACGCCGCGGGCGCCGTGCAAGGCACCGAGTGGCTGACGGAGGATCTATGCGAGGGCACCCTCATCCGCGTGACGCGCGATCGCGTGGCGGTGACCAATCTCGTCAACCACCGCCACCTCACGGTCAAGGCGGGTCACAAATATCTCGCCAAGGCGCCATGAGAGCACAAGGCACCGTGAGAGCCTTGCGTAAGGTGCGGCGATGAGCGCCGACTTCGCGGCCAGCTTTTTCAATTACGACTCCGTCGAGGTTCACGAGCGCTCTGATCAGCTCGCGCTGCTCGCGGGCCGCCCGCGCTCAGATTGGGCGAAGGTCCTGGCCCACACCGAGACCCGCCGCTTCTCGCGCGATGAGACGATCATCTCGGCGGGGGAGACCGATCGAGCGCTGTATCTGCTGACCGAAGGCACCCTTGGCGTGCGTCTGCAGGCGGATACGGAGAAGACCTTCAAGGCGATCGACGCGCCGTCGGTCGTCGGCGAGGTCGCCTTCCTCGACGGCGGCCCTCGCTCGGCGACGCTGTTCGCGATCAGCGATGGCGAGCTGCTGCGCCTGCGCATGGAGAGCTTTGAAACCCTCTCGGCGCGCGAGCCCGAGCTCGGGCGGGCGATTCTGTTCGATCTCGCGCGCATTGTCACCCAGCGCCTACGACTCGCCAGCGATGTAATTGCACGGACGGGAGGTTGAGATGGCGAGCGCAACCCCAACCAATCCCTTCCCCAACTACACGCAGATGCGCCGGCGCCTGCCGCTGTGGGCCTGGCAGGCAGCTCGTGTGCTGAGTGTGTCCTTGGCGATCGGCCTCTGCATCCTGCTACTGGCCAAGCCCGCGACCGGACTGGAACTGTGGTGGAAGTTGGCGATCCCACTGCTGCCACTGCTGTGGCTCACGGCGCCAGGGCTGTGGCGCAATATCTGTCCGCTGGCGGCTACCAACCAGACGCCGCGTCTGCTGCGTTTCACGCGCGGGCTCACGATCCCTTCGTGGTATCGCGAGTACGCCCCCGTGGTGGGCATGGCGGCGTTCATCCTGCTCGTCGCCTCGCGCAAGCCGCTGCTGAACACGAGCGGTGTGGCGACCGCCGTGCTGATTGGCGCCTCGCTGGCGGGGGCGCTGCTCGGTGGCGTGGTGTTCAAGGGTAAGAGCGGCTGGTGCAGCTCGATCTGCCCGCTGCTGCCGGTGCAGCGCATCTACGGCCAGACGCCTTTCGCGACGGTCCCCAACTCACACTGCCAGCCGTGCGTGGGGTGCACCAAGAACTGTTACGACTTTAACCCGCGCGTGGCTTACCTTGCGGACCTCTACGAGGATGACCGTCACTACACGGGCTATCGCAAGTTTTTCGTGGGCTGTTTCCCCGGATTGATCTTGTGTTACTTCACGCTGCCTGCGCATATCTCCGCAGGCTCTGACTACGCGCGCTTCGCCCTCTACATCGCGGCGAGCGCCGGCAGTTTCTTTCTCGCCGAGACACTGCTTAAAGTGACGGTCAACAAGATCACCGCCGTCTATGGCGCAGTGGCGATCAGCCTGTTCTACTGGTACAGCTCGATGGTGCTCGCCGGCACCCTCACGGGCAGCACTCACAGCGCCTGGTTTGTGTGGAGCCTGCGCGCGGTAGTGTGGACGCTCGCCGCGGTGTGGCTCGTGCGTACCTGGCGCAAGGAGGCTGTCTTTGTCGAGCAGGCCACCTCGCCGCCGCCGGTGCGCCTGGGCGAGGAGGCGCTCGATGCCGCCCGTGCTCAGCAGGCGGGCAATCCCGAGGTCACCTTTCAGCCGAGCGGGTTGCGCCTCGTGGCCAAGCCGGGGGCGAGCCTGCTCGATCTGGCCGAAAGCGGCGAGCAGCCGGTCGAGGCCGGCTGCCGCATGGGGGTCTGTGGCGCTGACCCGGTGTGCGTTGTCGCAGGAATGGAGCACCTATCGGCGATCTCCGGTGACGAGCAGGCGACGCTTGAGCGCCTCGGTTATGCGGAGAACACGCGCATGGCGTGCTGTGCGCGAGTCAACGGACCGGTCACGATCTCGCTCACTCCCGAACGGGCCGGCGCCGCGGCGCCCAAGCGCGTGGAGGGCTTCCAGTTTGACCCTGATGTCGCGCGCGTGGTGATTGTGGGTAACGGCATCGCGGGTGTGACCGCCGCCGATCACGTTCGCCGCCGCCACCCGGAGTGTCAAATCGATGTTGTCGCCAACGAGCCTTACCCGCTTTATAACCGCATGGGGATCGCCCGCCTGGTGTACGGCAGCTCGGCGATGGTCGGGCTGCAGCTGCTGCCTGACGCCTGGTATGAGGAGAACCAGGTCACCTGCTGGCTGAACACCTTTGCCACGGGTCTCAATCGCGAGCGGGGTGAGCTGAAGCTGGGCACCGGCGAGACCCTCTCCTACGACCGCCTGATCCTGGCGACCGGCAGCGACTCGTTCGTGCCGCCGATCGAGGGCTACGGCGTGCCCGGCACCTTCGTCCTGCGCCGCGCCTCCGATGCCTTTGGTATCCGCACCTTTGCGCAGGAGCACCGTGCCGAGCACGCGGTGATCGCGGGCGGCGGGCTGCTCGGCCTTGAGGCTGCCTTTGCGCTGCACAAGATCGGTCTGCACGTCACGGTGCTTGAGCGTGGAGCGACGCTGCTCTCGCGCCAGCTCGATGAGCGTGCGGCGGAGCTGCTGCGCGACTACCTCGAAGGCCTGGGGCTGCATATCTCGCTGGCGGTCGAGACCGAGTCGCTGAGCGGTGACGAGCGCCTGCGCGAGGTTCTGCTGCGCGATGGGCGCACGCTCCCGGCCAACGTCTTCCTGGTCGCGGCCGGAATCACACCTTTGGTCGAGCTTGCCCGCGAGGCAGGACTGGAGGTCGCCAAAGGCGTGGTCGTGGACGATGCTCTGCGCTCCAGTGACCTCCGTGTCTTCGCCGTCGGCGACGTCGCCGAGCACCGCGGGCGCACCTACGGCCTGTGGCCAGCAGCGGTCGAGCAAGGCGAGATCGCCGCTGAGAACGCGCTCGGTGGCGAGCGCGTCTATGAGGGAACTGTGCCCGTGACGATGCTGAAGGTGGTCGGCGTGGACCTGCTCTCGGTCGGGCGCTTCCAGGCCCAGGATGGCGACACGGTGATCGCGCTTGAGGACTCCGAGGAGCACAGCTACCGCAAGCTCGTCATCGCTGAGGGGCGGATCGTCGGCGCGATCCTGATCGCTCGCCAGCAGGATGCACCTCATGTCACCAGCGCCGTCAAGGACGGCCGCGATGTATCAGTCCTGCTGGGTGCGCTTGAGCGCGGGGAGTGGGAAGGGTTGGCGGCGGAGGAGCCGGTCGCTGTTTAGGGCGGTCGATTAGTGGTCCTGTAGTCAGCCCGCCGCGATTAGATCTGCTTGTCGCGCGTCGATCCCCATGCTTCCAACGCCGGCGATGTCATCCGCGAAGCCCACGACGAGATGGGTTTCGAGCGCGGTTGCAAGTCTGCGCAGCGTCTGAACGGTCGTGGGGTGCCGGCCGCTCTCGATGCGAGAGATCGCGGAGTGGCTGGTTTCCATACGCCTCGCCAGTTCGGCCTGGCTCAGGCCTAGTTGGCCTCGCCGACGAATGACGATTCGAGCCAGCCCCTCATAGGGAGCGAGCCGCTCAAGCTCCGCTCGGTACTCAGGATTGCGCGCGCGGCGATGCATCGACTCCCTGTGGGGAGTCCCGATCGGAGAGATCGCCTTCGCCTGTCTCTTCATCTAGCCCACGCTCGCTGGTCACTGGGTGCTCCAGCAGCTTACCAAAATCGATAAGCACCGGGCCCGTGCTATGGGGCGTCGTCGCCCGCTGCTCGCGGAGGTCGCCGGCGCTCGGCATCCATGCGCCCCTTGAAGTCTTCCCATCGGGCTCGCGCTGTCTCGATGTCTGTCTGTGGGGTCTTCGCACTGCTCTTGCGCAGGATATGCAGCAGGACGAACAGGTTCTTCGAGCGGCGATAGATCACGCGATAAAGCACCGGGCCGTAGTGGCATCGCAGCTCCCGCAGCTCGCCCTCAACCTGAGAGCTTGCCGGGAAAGGCAGAGGCGGCTCGTTCGAGCCCAGGTCGTTGAGGCGGTCAATTGCAAGATCGACGGCAACCTGATGTTTGAACGGTAGCGTGGCGATGAACTCCTCGACCGGCTGGTGTCCTCGCTTGTCTCGGTAGTAAACGGCTTGCATGTTCGTCAGTGTTGGAGTGTCCTCATGCACCTGTTCGGGTGGGCCCTACTTCCCGGCCTCGTTCACCGCCTCCGCGAGTTGGCGCAGATCTACATTCGAGGCACGCAGAAGGACTATCGCCTTCTATAGACACCACGCGCAGGTCGTTCGAGTTCCCCAGCGCGAAACATCTGGGAGAGGACCACCTGAAGCGAGTGATAGCTCGCCTGGTCTGCGCCCATCTCGTCAGCATCGACCAGCAGCTTGCGGATTGCGGTCGTATGGAGCCCATGTCCTTCGGCCAAGGCACTCAAGATCGCATCACGCTTGCTCATCCGACGACGGATCGGCGCGGGCACACTACTGCGGGCTGGAGAGGTATCAGTAGATCTATGGGCAAGGAAATTACGTAGCCCCAAGAGCGCCTGCAAGTCAGCCTTCATCTCATCCAAGGCCGCTCGACGCGCCTGAAACTCAGTCTCCGCCGCATCTACTTGGGCCTCAAGGCCATTGATATCGATGCGGAGGGCCTCGATATCAACAGAACCATTCGCAAGTCTTGCCTGCCATTCTTCAAAACTATTTGAGGTCATTTCTCAAGTATACAAGATTTTGAACAAAATTCAAGAGCTATAGAACAAGATTGTATTTAGGTCAGGATCATTTATGGGGGCTTGTAGATCGCTCCACACAGGTGGCATCGAAGGAAGGCACGAGCGACGCCCAGCTAGTCGCCGGACAGGTCAGATGGGCACCGCACACCACACACGGGCCAGACTACGCAAGTCCTCGAAGCCGACGCCCGGAATCGAACCGGGGACCCCTTCATTACGAGTGAAGTGCTCTACCAGCTGAGCTACGTCGGCGAAATGCCTGCTAATCAGCCTTTCGACGCCTCTTGGCCGGCAGCATTTTGGCTGCTGTAGGCCCACCTGTGGGCCCACCCTGCTGCGCGGCGGGGGTCGTCGATGAGGTCGAGAGCAGTGACATGGCGTCAAGCTTAGCCGCTTGAAACTGCTCGTCGAGCGTCGTTGCGGGCTTGCCCTCGTAGCGGCGGATCATGCGGCCGTAGGTCTGGGAGATCATCTGGATGCTCGTGCCGCACCAGGTTGCGATCGTGGCCAGGGAGAGGCCGGCCTGCAGGCAACTGCTGATGAAGGTGTGGCGTGTCGTGTAGGGGGTTGCCTTGCGCAGGTCCGAGAACTGGGGGAAGTCCTCGGCGACCTGGCGGGTCACCGGGTTGAACTCGCGTTCGCGCCAGTTGTGTGCCTGGTGCTCGCTCCATGTCTCGCCCTCGCGCGTTGAGATCCAGAAGTCCTCGCGTGCCAGCGGCTGACCCGTGCTGCGATAGGCCAGCTCCACGCGCTCGAGCACCGCTGTCAGCTCTGGGCGTAGGGGCATGTCGCGTCCTGGGCCTGTCTTCGATCCCGGCGTGTACTCGCCGGCGGAGTTGCGGCCCTCCATGTGCAGCCGCTCTCCGCGGATGTCCTCGCGGGTGAGGCCCAGCGCCTCTGATGGCAGCCGCAGGCCCGCCATGAATCCCAGTGCCACGATCAGGGCGTCGCGCTCGCGCTCCAGCGGATAGCGCCGCGTGCGGTGCTTCCCGCCCTCCTTGATCGGCGGGCGCTCTGGGCGGCGCAGGTGCTCCATCACGAGGAACCACGCCGTCAGGTCGACCGCCAGCGGCTCGGACTTGGGTTGCGCGCGGGCGATCCTGCGCGCGCGGCCGCGGCGGCCCTGCTGGGTTAGCAGCAGCACCGGGTTGTGTGGGATCGCACGTTCTTCGGCCGCCGCCGAGAGCATCGAGGACAACACGCGCTGTGCCTGAACCATCACCGTCTGAGACTTCTCCCGCGCCAGGCGCGCGCGCCAGTCCACCAGCAGCTGCGGATCATCGATGATCTGTTGTAGGCGCAGGCGGCCGATGCGGGGGCCGATGTATGCGGCGTAGATGCTCCTGTAGCCGGCCTGCGTCCCGCGCGCCTTGGCTGCCGTCACCTCCTCGACCCACCACTGCTCCCAGTACTCGCCGATCGTCATCCGCGTCTTGGGGCGGCGCAGGGGCTGGCCTTGGCGCCGCGCCGTGCGCATCGCCTCCTCGTGCTCCCGCGCCTTTGCCTCGCTCATGAAGCCGCTGCGCGACTGGCGCTCGCCGTTGCCCGTGCGCCATCGCGCGCGCCAGCGTTCCTCTCCTGCGGATGTCTTATAAGGGATCGGCATCTCTCACGCGGCCTTTCTGCGGCTCCTCGGCGGTGGCATCGCCGGCCGGTGCCGACTCGCCCGGCGGCTGTTGATTGCGATCGGCTTTGGCGGGGGTGCTGCATCGGCTTGTGGGACGCGCGGCGCGGGCTGGCGCGGGGAGCGGCGCTTGTCCTGGAGCCACTGCGCCAGCCACACGGTGCTCGTCATCGGAGTGCGGGCGACCACCACGTGCTCCATCTCGCGCGCGATCAGCTCGCGGGCCGCGCGTTTGGAGCTCAGCTTCAGTGCGCGCCGCACGTCCTCGGGATCGAGCAGCGTGGGGATCTCCGGGGTGGGGGTGGTTGTCTCGGGCTCAGGAGTCGTGGTCATTGATCGGCCGCCGTTGGAGCTGTCGTAGACTGGTGCGCCATCTAACCAAATTAGCAAAAACAGCAAAAATCATTGCTGGGTTGGGGCGGCTACGTCCGCGTGGGCCCGGCCGGAACCCGCACGGCCCAGGTAGGGCGTGGGGTCCTGGGAGGAGAGGGCCGGGCCCGCGCCGGCGCAGCCGCGCGGTGCTGGCTGGGCGTTCAGGCGCGCCTGAGGCGGCTGGGGCCGGGGCGCAGGCCGACGCGCTCCAGGACGAGCGTCCAGGCATCGCCGGGGACCCACGGGGTGGGCGTCGCCTGCGCGGTCGCGTCGCGGTCCTGCGGTGTGACGGCGCGGCAGTAGCGGCGCTTGTCCTTCTCTGCCAGATACAGCGCGCACATCACGCCGGGGTTCTCCACGGGCTCGTCGGCGGGGAGGTGCGCGACGAGTCGCTCGTCTGAGTGAGTCAGCGCATCGCGGTCGATAACCAGCGTGCTGCCGTCGGCACCTGGGGTGCTGATGATCTCGCGCTCATGCCCGTCGGGGCGGGCGTAGATGCCCAGGTGTGTGCTGTCCCCCTGCACACCGTGCGCAGGAGGTGCTGTTCTGGGAGGTGGGTGTGCGATAGCGCTCATTGCCTGTTCCTTTCGGGTTTGCGACCCGCAGGGTGCGGGGTCGATCCCCTCCCCCCAGCACGCCGAAGGCGTGCCAAACTGGGAGGGGTCGTCCCCGCGCCCGGTGCCACACACGCCCCCTTGGGGGGCGCTCACCCCAAGCCGAGGCCGTCTGTGACAGTGTGCCCTTGCGAGTGGCCGCGCCGTGCTTCTTGGCCACGCTTGGGCAGTTCGCGCTCCGGGCCATTGGCCAGTCGCAGCAGTACGTCGGCGTGGCATGCCTTGGGCGCGCACCAGCAGCCCAGCGTCTTGCCGCGCAGTTCCGGCAGCCTGCGCAGCAGCTCGGGCTGGCTCAGCAGCCACTCTTCGTACATCTCGATCACCTGTTCGCGCGTGCCGTCGCGGCCGCTGCGAAACGGGTTGCCCCAGGGGCTGCCATTCCCGCGCCCGACGTATACGTCGTACTCCTCACGCCGGCAGTGCACCACCCGGGGTCCATTTTCGGGCGGGTCCGCCCAGGTGGCGTGCGCGCCGTAGCCGGAGATCTCCTCGGACCTGACATGGGCGGCGTCTCCCCTGCGCGTGGTCATGTCGCGCGAGACTCCCTTTCGCTCGCGCGTGACGTCGCTGCGCGTGGAGCGCCGCCTGGTCCGCATCTGCTCGATCGCGGCGCTCGCTTCCTCTACCGTGCGCGGGGGCGTAAACGTGGTGCCGGTCTGCTCGGCCAGCCACCGCAGATAACGCAACTGTTTCCCCGTTGCGGGCCTGGTGGGCGTCTGCATCGTCGGACTCCTTTCCGTGAGGCCCCGGTCTACTGTATAGTCTAGCCAAATGAGCAAAACAAGCAAAGCGCGCAAGGCGGGCACCGTTGAGGACGAGCGGATCCTCGACGAGTTCCGCGAGGGCCTCGCCGGCTGGAGCCGCGCGCTGCAAGCCCATCGCTTGGCGCCGCCCGATGCCGGTTTCAGCGCTCGCCTCGTCGAGCTTGCCCAGGCAGCGGGTGAGCAGGCCCGTGTCTACGCCGCTGCCGCCCCGGACTACGAATGGGTTCCCTACAGCGCCGGCGAGCCGCCCTATGAGCTGCAGCCTGACAGCGGGCGCCGCGGGCCGCAGAAGCACTGGCAGCACTTCGACCAGGCCGTAGCGCGACTGGGCGCCGCGACCGAAGGGCAGGACATGCTTGAGGTCGCCGCCGCTTACCAGGACCTTGCGGCCGCCGCCTCCGCGCTCGCCCAGGCGGTAGAGCGCGAAGACCGCGCGGGCCAGCGTCCCCGGGCGCGGGCGCGCCGCTCAGCCTAGACCCAAGTCTTCCACGGTCCCATGTCTGCCGCGCCGCTACGAGCGCTTGCGCGGCAGCACGACGCTCGCCTCGTCCCACACCGAGTGCGCCCGTCTCGCGCGCCGGCGCGGAAGCACCACCGTCCCCGGAGCCCACACATTCGCGCTCTGCTTAACAGGACCCGCCGCCTCGGCCCCGCCGCTCGCGGAACCGGCGTGCCCGGCGAACGCCGCGAAGTCCTCCCGGCGTATCCGGAAAACATGGCCGAGCTTCTCCGCCGGCAGCACGCCCTTGCGAATCCAGTTGCGGATCGTCTGCGGCGTCACGCTCAGCGCCACCGCGACCTCATCCGAAGTCAGGAAAGGCTCATCGACCATCCGCCCAAATTAGCAAAGAAAGCTTTGTTCTGGTGGTATCGTGGATCACTGGCTGAACGCAAGGAGGAACGATGAAGCCACCACGCGACGGAGAGGATATCTCCGCCGAGACAACCACGGATGAGTTGTTAGCGCGTGTCATTCCCCTGCGCCATCGCGCAGTCGGGTCATCACAGCCGCCTTCGGAGAGCGCGCCTGATCCGTTGAAAGACCCGCCGCCTCCCCGCAAGCATTCCGTGTGGGACCCGTCCTCAAGCGAGCCTTTGTTGCGTCGTCGTCCGTCGCCGGCTACCACAGCTATGCCTGTCTCCCCCGCTGCACCGGTCCGTGGTTCGCGTGTGCGGGCACACGTGGGCGAGGCCTTGGTCGCAGGGGCCGCGGCGCTCGCCGTCACCGTTGTCGTGCTGCTCGGCCTCGGCGGATCGCACGGTGGATCAGGGCCCGCACCCCCGCAAACCGGCGCGCTCGAAACTGGTGCCCCCACGCCGGCTAACACCGCGCCGCAGCACATCGCGCGGCTCCACCCCTCCTCTCATCGCCTGCTCGCGACCAGCAGTGGAAACGCAGTCGCCTCTCACGCATCCCGTCGCACCGGGGCAGCTGTCACCACGACTGCTAGCGCCCCGGCGAGTGCGGGCACTCCCGTTGGACCACGGGGTGCCTCGGGAGAGTTCGGCTTAGAACGCTAGTTGTGGCGCGGCCCATCTCACGGTCTGGACTTCCTCGCCCTCGCGGGGGAGCGCCGCGGCCTCGATCCGCCGCGCCAAGCCGTCAATCAGACCGGCCGTTCGCTCAATCGTGTCTGCCTCGGCCGCTTCCGCCCACACGGCGAGGTAGGGGATCGAGCTGCCAGGCGTGTCAAAGCCCAGCGCGCCGCAGACCGTAAAGGCCACGGATTCGACCACCATCTCCTCGGCTGCCCGGCCCAAAGCCGGCGTGTCCTGCGGTGGCTCGGCGTGCAGCAGCGCATGGCCAAGCTCGTGCACCAGCGTCGCCGCCTGCGCGTTCACGGCCATACCCTCACGGATCGCGATGCGCCGGCGGCTCGGGGTGTAGTACCCATCTTCTCCTGTCATCGTCTCGAACTCCACCGTGCAGCCGATCTCGCCTGCCAGCCCGATCAGGCAGGGCAGTACCGGCGCCAGCTCATCGCCGCCGAGCTCGCGGATCGGCGGATCGAGCGCCACCGGGATCGCCGGCGGGGGCAGCGGCGCCACCTGGGCCCGGTCAAACACCGGCCCCAGCTTGAAGAACGTACGCGGCCGCTCCTCTAAAGCACCTCCTTCGCGCTCCCAGCGCTCGATCGCCTTGCGCGAGGGCGGCATCGGCACGCAGACCCGGATCGCCTTCTCGCCCTTTTTCACCGCATATCCAAGGGCCAGCCATTTGCGGAACCCGGCCACGTATGTCGCCTCCGGCCGCTGTGTCACGATCAGGGACTGGTTGGCCAGGCTGTAGCGGCGGAAATGCCGGCGGGTCGCCAGCCACGCCTCCCAGCCTTCGCTGCCGCTCGATCGCCTCGCGCGCGAACCCACGGTCGGCGCGGCGACGCTCCACGCGCTCCTCCTGACTCAGGCGCCTCTTCTGTGTCTTGGGCATAGTCTTGCCCTCCTCTATTCCGGCTCCGCGCCGGGGTGAGCGGCGTGTGGTCTGCGCTCTCCATCTCGCAACTCTGAGGGCTCTGCTGTGCCATCGCGGCGTTGATCGTGACCAGCACGCGTAGCGAAGCAGGCCCCGCGACCCAAACCAACTACCCCTTCACACTCACCTCACCAAAACACCGCTGACGGGTCAGGCTTCTATCTGCAAGGCCGCAAGATGAAGCGCCTCCTGTGAGCCGCCACTTTCTACCTACAGCGATGATTCGGCAGGCAACACCAATTGCGGACAACTGTATACTGCCTCTAATCATGAGAGGGGGCATGGGATTGAGTTACGAGAGAACCTGTCTGCGGCGCGTGAGACGCGCCATCCTCCTCACCACGGTCATTTTTGTATTTCCCACTGCGGCCGGAGCGGCCGTCTTTACGACTCCGACCTACAACGGCCAGACCGTTACCACCAGCTCTCCTGGGTGGGGCTTCGTTTCCTCATCGCCGCAAAACGAACGGCTTGGAGGTGTGGCATATGAGTTGAGCACCGACCATGTCTGGCATCGCTGCATACAGTGGGGGTCTGCCTCGTTGAGCAACCTGCAACCCGGCACGTACTCCATCACGATCAGCGATGACTACAGCCCCGTATGGTTCGCCAACAACGGCCTCCTTGGAAGCAAACTAGAAAGCGAACTATGCACAGATGGTCCACCCAGCGGCGAAAACCTGAAGACGGACTCGCTCACCATCGCCAAAGGCGGGCCAGGTCTCCCCGAAAACAGACCGACTCAGTACGTACCAACCGCAGAACCCATAGATGCCCACGAGCAGAAGGTATCCGAAGAACTGACGGCCAAAGCCGAAGCCGCACAGGCGGCCAAGGAAGCCCAGGTCAAGGCCGAACAGGAAGCAAACGCGGCGCAAAACGCGGCGCAGATGAAACAACTCATTGAAAGAGCAGAACGTGAAGCCGCCGCAGCGCAGGCAGCGGAATCCAAGGCGAGCCACGCCAAGTGCGTCGTCCCTGCGCTGATAGGCCATAGTCTCAGGGCGGCCCAACACGCGCTGGCAAAGGCACACTGCCGGCTGGGCAAGGTCACCGGATCGCGCACGGGTCACGGCACGCTGCTGATCATTAGCCAGAGCGCCAAGCACGGAAAGAAGCTCTCCAGAGGAGCTCGCGTCGCGGTAACGCTAGGGACTGCCGAGCCGTAGTCGATCGCCTCGGTCGGCGGTGTCCTGACGAGCCCTACAACTCCATGGCGGTCAGTGCGTCCTCATCCAGCGGGATCTCCGGGTTTAAGTAGCCCAGCCGCTCAAGAGACTCCTGGAGCTGGTGGAGGTGGTCATACAGGCAGCGCCGACGGGCTACCATCACTGGGACAGAGGTCTCCTCGCGCTCGACCGCTTCGCTCTCTGTTACGCCGGGGGCCAGCAGCAGGTAGCTGACACGGGTGGCTGTGCCTGGATGACCCAGGTAGGTCGAGTGCAGCTCCGTCGCGTGGTCGGGGAGAACGCTTGAGAGGGTCAGCGCGTAAGGACTGCCGCTCGCCATGCGCGTCTCCGAGCGGGCCTCGACGCCGTCGATGGCGATCTTGATCGGGATGAGCGTGCGCTGGTCCACAGCGTCCACATTAGTCGGTGCGGGTGGCGAGGGAAGCACGGTCGAGTGTGACAAATCGAGCCAAGCTCCGATGGCTCGGGCTAATCAGCGATTGTTCTCCGGTGAATAAAAACAGTCAGGCTGTGAACAAGTCCGTCATGTTGTGCACAGATCATCACAGTTATTCACAAACTGTTCTGTTCTAAACAAATTAAGACTTTTTTATATAGGCGGACACAGCTAGAGACGCGACCGCTGCAGTCGCCGCGACACAGCTGGCAATGGCTGAAACCCAATCCGTTACGGTTGTCGCGCCTGGGGACATCGGCCAGATTATTGCACAGGCCGACTGCTATCCCAGGTCGGGATGCCGATCTTGAACTGGAAGTGGTGCCCGGCGGCGGTCAACGGCGAAAAGGTCATCGAGGCGCTCGCGTAGTTCGTAAAAGCCTTGGCTGCGGTTGGGGATGCTCCAGAGGAGGGCGGCGAGGGTGTAGATGTCGCCGCCGAGGCGCCGGCCGCTGGTTGTCTTGCACGCGAAGCAAGTCCATCCCTGCTCGGGGGTGGGGTAGGCGTGCAGGCTTGGGGTCTTGTCATCGTGGAAAGGACAGTGGATCTTGTTATCGCGGCCGGGGTCTTGGCCGGTCAGGACGCGCACGTAGTGGCGAGGGTCGATCGCCTGCAGCGGGTCATCTCCCCGGGCGGGGTCGGGGTCGCGGCGGGTGACGCGCATGCCTGACGAGGTCGAGGGAGGTGATGAAGCGACATGCAGCTCGGGTAGGAGGGCGAGGAGGTCCTCTGGGTTGTGGCGCATGGGGGTGTAGCGGCTCAGCCGCACGGGGCGGGCGGGGTCGTGCTTGAAGTTGTGGGTGCCGGGAACCCGCAGGATGCGCGTGGCGTCCGTGCAGATGGGGTCGGCGCCAAGGGCATGGGCGAGGCGGCGGTTGGCTTCCTCCAGGGCCGCCGGGGCTAGCGGGTGGGTCAGGGGCCAGTAGGCATGGGCGTTCTCCCGATGGTTTGCGGTGGCCCGGCCTGCGGTGGTGGCGGGGCTGCCGGAGGTGACGATCACGCTCGGGGTGATCGGGAAATCGGCGAGCGCTGCGAGCGCTGCTGGGCCGTCGCAGTCGGCCCACAGTAGGTGGGCCGGGGCGATGTCCTTGCGTGTGCCGCTGGGGCGCAGGCGGAGGGCGCAGCCGACGTACACGTCGGTCTGGCGGCCGATCCGCGTGAGGGTTTTGGCGGCGTCGGGGATGTTGACCTTGGCTTGCAGGAAGAAGCGGGCCATGTCGCCCGTTGGGAGGCGGTAGCGCACGTCGAGCAGGGTGCCTGGTGGGGCGTGCTCGGTGAGCATCCGCAGGTACAGCTCGGTGGCGGTCGGGGCGTGGCTCATTGCTTGAACCCCGCTGGTGTCGGCGTCTTGGTGGGCGTAGCGGCCTCGTTCAGCTCTGCGACCTCCGGGGTGTGGATGGCGATGAACGCCCACTCGTTGTTGATGAGGGGGACCTCGTTGGGTGTGCGCCTGGCCCACTCCCACAGCTGGGCGTTCGTCAGCTCGCCGCGCCACATCGCGGCTTCGCGCTCTGCTCTGCTCATCGCCCACAGCAGGCGGCTCTGTTCTGAGCGGCTTGCCTTGTGGGCGGCTAGCTGCTCCATCATCGTGTCGGCGTAGTTACTGGGCGGGGTGTTCATGGGGTTCCTTTCGTGTGAATGGAGAGGGGCGCCCAGCGGTCTGTTGCGGGCGCCCCTCCTCTGGTTGCTCAGGCGGCGGCTCGTGCTGGCGGTGTGGGGATCTCTGCCGCGCGGCGCTCGGGGGTGCGCTCTTCGGTGAACGTGTCGAGCGCTGTCAGGCTGTCGAGGTACTGGACGCGGTCGGCGACGATCTGCACCGTTTGGCGCTTGCTGCCGTCGCTGGCCTCCCACTCGTGCCATTCCAGGCGGCCGTCGATTGCCACTGGGCGGCCTTTGGTCAGGTAGCGGGCGGCGTTCTCGGCCTGTATGCCCCAGACGGTGATGTCGAAGTAGTTGGGCTTCTCCATCCACTCGCCGCTGCTCGCGTCCTTGCGGGTCGTGTTGTTCGCGATCCGCAGCCTGCACACCGCGATCCCGCTCTGCGTGTGGCGCAGCTCGGGGTCGGCGGTGAGATTGCCGGTGACAATCGCCCTGTTTATGTAGATGGCACTCATTTGGATCCTTCCTTTGGTTTGTGGGGGTGGGGCGGGGGTGTAGTGGGGGCGCCCGCGGCGATCGTGCGCAGGGCGGGGTGCGCGTACCACGGGCGCAGCGACAGCCACGCGGGTGGCAGGCGGCCGTAGACGAGCAGCGCCTGCGTGCTCTGCATCTGGCGCACACGGTCCGGGGTTGCCAGCGGGCGGAAGTCGCTGCTCGTCGTCTTCGAGCCCGATCGCAGTGGGCCGCTGCGGCTGGTGGAGTGGCGCTTGAGCTCTTCCTCGCCGAGGGTGTGGCGCAGATACTCAAGCGTCGCGCGGTCGCCGATGCCCGAGCAGAACACCCTGGCGCGGTGGTTCGCGAGGATCGTCTCCGCGCGCTCGCGGCCCCAACGGTCGCTGGCCTGGCTCACGTTCTGCAACACCGTCAGCAGCTGCACGCCCTGGCCCGGGCCTGTCGAGGCCAGCTCGTCCAGCTGCGGCAAGGGCGCGATGTTCGCCGCCTCGTCCAGCGCCAGCAGCAGCGGCGGGTCGATCGGCTTGCCGCTCTGCGCCGAGCGTCGGAACGCGCCTGCCGCGATGTCCGCCACCAGCGCTGTGAACAGGCCGCGCAGGCGGCGCTGCTCGTCCGCCGGCGCGATCAGATACAGCGTGTTCTCGCCCTCCAGCAGCCAGCTCGTGTCGATCCGCGACTCGCCGGTGGTTGCTGCCGCGATGCCTGGCTCCTGCCATGCGTCCAGGGCTGTCGCGACCGTCTGGATCAGGCTTGAGCGAAAGCGCGCGTCTGCTTCCCATACCGACTCCAGCGCTTGCAGTGCGGGTTTCGCGCCTGGGGTCTTGCAGTCGCTGAGCAGTTCGCTTGGCTCTTGCTCCTCGGTGCCCGCCACCCAGGAGAGCACCTCGCTCATGCCCCGCTCGCCGTACGCCGCCGCCAGCAATAGCGGCGCGAGGTAGCGTGCGCCGGCAGGGCGCCAGAACGCGTCGTCGGAGCTACGCGCCGCGCCGCCCTCCCCCACGCCCAGCAGGCGCGCCGCGGTCCTTCTCGCGCCCTCCCAGGTGCTCGCGGCCGCAACGGGTGACCACGGGGTGTGCTCCAAGCCCGTGCTGCCCGTCGGGTCGAACACGTGCACCGTGCCCCTGTTCGCGCGGGCTGTGTGCGTGTCGTGCACCACGTCGCTCTTCACCGATGTGGACAGGACCGGGCCTGGCCACTCCAACAGGGCAGGCACCACCAAACCCGTCGTCTTCCCCGATTGGGACGGGCCGAGCACCAACACCGACGCGCGGCGCTCCGAGGCGATCAGCCTGCCTTTGTGCGTGCCCAGCGTCACCCGGCCCGCTTGCGCGCCTGTTACCTGCAGCTCGCGTAGGTCACCGCGCTTGGCGAAGCGCGCCGCGCGCGAGGCGCGTTTGCCGCGGCTGCTCGCCCACGCCAACACGAGGATCGCCGCTGCTAACAGCGCGATCACTGCCAGCAGCGCCAGCGCCTGCGGCGGTGGGCCTTTGAGCACTGGCCTCATGCCGGTGTTCCCCCGTCGCGGTGGGCCATCGCCGCGTCGGTGGCGGTCAGCGCCCGCTCGCGTGCGCTGCGGATGTGGCGCACCTCATAGGAGCGCCGGCCGATCTTCCACAGCGCGACGCCTTGGGGGTAGTGGGGGATGCGCTGCGCCTCGGTGCTCGTCAATCCCAGCGAGGCGCTGGTGGGGCCGATCTCCTCGGGGTGCTGGCGGTACACCGCGACCACACCTGTCTCTGCCAGCAGGCCCTTGGCGACCGCTTGCTGGCGTGTGCCGCTGTCCCCGGCGGCGCTCAGGTCTGACAGGCGGTGGAACACCATCCAGTGCTGCACGCCCGTCTTGCGGCCGAGCTTGAATGCCGCCTGGTAGTAGTCGCCGAGGCCTTCGACCGGCAGTGCTCGCCACGCCTCGTCGTTGACGCGGATCGTCTTCTCGGCCTCGCGGCCCGCCAGCTCGGCCTCGGTGCTGCGCTGGATCCGCTTCGCGTCCAGGAACGCCGTCGCGCAGACCATCGTGATCGCCAGCGCCAGGTCCGCGCCGCTGCCGCCCGCCGCGACGCGCGAGATGTCCAGGCACAGCACTGGTGCATCCCACGCGGCGTTGTGGCTCGTGGGCGCGTCGAACATGCCGCGCAGCGGGCCGTGGCACAGGCGCATCAGCGCCAGCGCCACCTCGCGCAGCTCCTCGCGCGCCGCCTCGCGCGTCATGTCCAGCGCCTGGGTCGTGCGCTGCGCCGGGTCGCGCAACTGCTCCACCACGTGGCCTATGCACACCTCTGAGGGGTGCTTCTCATCAGCTGCGCCCAGCGCCTCGGTCAGGCCCACCGCCTCGGCCTGCCGCAAGGGGCGGGCGAGCATCGCGCGCGCAACTGCTTGTAAGAGGCCCTCGCGCATCTGGGGGGTGCCGATGCGGGTCAGGGGGTTCAGGCACGTCTGCCCGCCGGGCTCCAGGCGCAGCGTCACGCCGCCGAGAGCCTGCACCAACTCGGCGTACTCGCCCTTGGGGTCGATGATCTCGCAGCGGCGTCCGAACACGCGCGAGCGGTACAGCCAGCACTTCGTCAGTGCGCTCTTGCCGTAGTCCGGCATCCCCAGCACCAGCGTGTTCGCGATCGACAACAGGCCCCGCTGGTAGAGCAGCCACGGGTCGAACACGAACGAGCCGCCGTGCAGGTCACTGCCGATGTAGACCCCGCGCGAGCCCAAGCCCGCGGTTGCCGCGGCGGGATAGGCCGCCTGGAAATGGGCGGTCGAGACCTGGTGGCCCGCGCGCTCAGCTGGACGCGGAAGTCTCACCGCAGCCCCCGGCACAGCGGCAGGCCGAACGTGAACGCCTGCGCCTGCTGGCCCCACATCCGCTCCAGACGCAACGGGGCGCGCTTGGCCTCAAGCTCCACCCGCGAGACGTCGTTCTCCAGATCCGCCAGCGCGTCCGTGCCGCCGGCCGGCACGCTGACAGTTACATAGGCCGCGTAGCGCACCGCCGCGTGGCCTTCGGCCAGCTCGCGCTCGCGCTGGCCCGTCGCGCGGTCACGCTGGGACTGGCGCTGGCTCGTCCTTTGTCCTACTCGTGCGCGCAGGCTCTGCTCCGTCGCGGTTTCCGTCGCCGCGCGCTCGGCCTGGCGGATCGCGCGGCTCGGGCCGATCAGCTCCATGCACATAGCGATCGTGCGCGTCGCTTCGCTGTTCATCAGCAGCGGTTGCAGGAACAGCGCGCGTACGTCGATCCTCGGCCACTCCGCCGCCCACAGCGTGCAGTGCAGCGCGCCGTCCGCCGCGATGTGCGACCACTGCTCCTCACGCGCCACCGGGCCGGCTGTGTGGGGAGCGATGCCCTCCTCACCCAACAGGCCCCGATCCAGGCGGCGCTGGCGGGCCTTTCTTCCCCATGGGTCGTAGCAGTCGCGGATCGCACCCGCCAGGCCGCGGCGCGTAAGCACGCCCGTGACGGTGATCGCCGCGCTGTCTAGCAGCTCGATCAGCTGGCCCAGCTCGCCCGCTAGCACGGCCAGCGCGCCGAGGTCGCCGCCACCCATGCGGGCGATCGCGCGCCGTGCGCTCTGGCGCCGCGCGTCGACCTGCAACGCGAACAGCAGCTCGTGCTCCTCCGCCACATCGCCCGCGCGGCCGATCAGCTTCAGGTAGGAGACCAGCTCCTCCGGGGGGTCCTCCAGCGTCGCGTCGGTGCGCTTGGCCCGCAGCAGGTGATCGCCCAGCGCGTCGCCGTCGGCGGGCGGCGTGCGCTCGATCCACGCGACCCTGCTGACGGGCGAGTCATCGCGTGCGAGCGCCGCCAGCACCGCGCCGTACTGCGCCAGGCGCTGCTCGCGCTCCTCTGGCCCAAGCAGCGCGAACGCGCCGCCGCGCACCCGCAACGCCGCCGTGAACGTCCGCGCCGCCACGTCCTTGATCGCGCCGAAGCGCGCGCCTTCATAGCGCGCCAGAGCGCCCTCCAGGAACTCCAGGCCCTTCAGCTCCGGGGGGAGGGAGTGCGGGTCCGATGGGCGCTCGGGGTCAAGGTGGCCCTTGGGTAGACCGACGAGGTGGCCGACCTGCGCGCGCTGTGCCCGGAAGCGCGCCTCGCGGTTGCGGCGCAGCAGGAAGCTGGCGGTCAGTGGCGCCCACTGCTCAAGCGTGCGGCCGCGCAGCGGGACCAGCAACACGCTTGCCGCCAGGGCGAACACGCCCACCGCGAGGGCTAGGCCACCCACGCCGCCGAGGCGCAACGCGCCCAGCGCCAACACACCCGCCGCGACGAAGCCCAGCAGCTGCGAGACGCGCAGGCCGAGCAGGAACCCGCCCGCCGGGTGTGGCGCGAAGCGATACGTGCTCTCGGCCATCTAGGCCGCCTCCGGACGATCGGGGCCAGGGTTCTCGGGCTCAGAGTCAGGCTGGCCCCCGCCCTTTGGCTCGTCGGGCACCAGCCGCAGGTGCGCGCGACCCGGGCGCGAGGGGCGCTCCGCAGGTGGGGACGAGGGGTGCCCAGTCGCGCTCGCCCCGGCGGCCGCGCCGATGCTGCCCCCGCCGGCGGTCTGGGAGCCCAGGGAAGACGTGGAAAGCTGAGCGGAGGCGCCACCACCAGGGGCGCCCCCGGAGGGAGAGGAGCCGCCGCCGCTGGGTGGGCTGCCGCCGCCGGGCTGGCCACCGGAGGAGCTGGCGCCACCGCCTCGCGGGGAGCGAGTGCCACCGCCTGGACTGCGCAGACCGCCCGCGTTGCGCAGCGAGCGCCCGCCTCCCGCCACCGCGCCTGCCGTGGCCGAGCGCAGGCCCGCGGCCATGTACGCGCTCTCCGCGTCTGCAGCCAGCAGGAACATCAATGCCCAGGGCGCGAGCGCGGCGAGCACGAAGATCACCACTGCCGTGAGGATCGTGCCCACGCTGCCGGGCACACCACTGGCGCCGGACAGGCCCGCCGCGGCCGCGTTGCCCGCGAGCGACAGCACGATCAACGCAACCGGCTTGAGCACGACGAACAGCAGCAGCAAGCGCGCCAGGCGGCCCGTCCAGGAGGCCAGCACGGGCCAGATCGATGCCGCGAGGACGACGGGGAAGAACATGACGGCGGGGAAGATCGCGGCGTCGCGCACGATCAGCTCGAGGCACACGCCGATTGCGGCGAGTACCTCCACCGCCGCGATCATGGTGGCCAGGGCGGAGGACCCGAAGCCGCCGAACTGCTTCGTGCCCCAGGCGTGCGCCACGGTCGCCCAGAACGTGTGCGGGGAGCCGCTCAGCACCGCGCCGCTGACCTGGTCGGCGACTTCCAGGCCCAGCACGGTGAGTGCGACCACGACGCCTGTGCCGATGCCCGCGCGCGCGATGCCCGCGAGCGTGCCCGCCAGAGCTTGAGGGTCGCGGCGGACCGCCGCCGAGGCGAACGCCACGAGCGCCACCAGCAATGCAAGGGCGGCGCCGAGGTCCGCCATCGTCGTGAACTGCGCCTGGAACCAAGCCGACTGCAGCTGCGGCGTCGTGCTCTGCTGCATCTCCTTTGCCACGAACGTCGTGACCTGCGTGGCCGCGCCGATCATCCACGTCGCCACCGCGTCCAAGACGCTGCTGCCCACGGCTTGCGCGGCTTCGCCGGGAAGAGCGGCGATGGTGCCCACGAGCGCTTCGCCTGCGCAGATGCCGTTGGCGATCGTGCTCTCGATCCCCCCGATCACCGGGTCGTTGACGTTGCACCGCGCCGCGCTCTTGTGCCCGGCTTCTGTCTGCCTAGCGATCTGTGCCGGGCGGCCCGCCTGGGCGCCCGGCACAGAGGGGGCGGCCTGTGCGTCTGCCGGCGCGATCGTGAGGCACGCCAGCACAGCGGGTAAGGCAAGGGCCGTGTTGCGAGTGGCCGGCATGTCTCATTCCGCCGTGCCGTAGAACGGGGCGCTCATGCCGTGCAGGCGCGCGAACGCCGCCGTGCGGTTGTTCTCCCCGTCCACGTAGACCACCGAGGGGACCGGTGCCGGGGTCGCGCTCGTGTCCATCGCGGCCACGAGCCAGCGGCCCGAATGCCAGCTCAGCACCGTCTCCACCAGGTTCCACGTCTGGCGTGGGGAGAGGCCCGGGCCCCACACGAAGCCCGCCAGCCAGCTCGTCACCCGCGCGCTCGTCCGCGTGTAGGCGTCTAAGCGGCGTGCCGCCACGATCGCCACGCCGCGGCCACCCCTCTTGTAGTTGTTCGTGTTCTGCGGGTCCGCGCCCCGGATCCGCTGCGCCTGCGTCTGGGTGCGCGCGCGGGCCTGCGGGGTGTATGCCGCGGAGAGCAGCGCCGCGAACTGCGCGGGGTCCTGCTCGATCGACTGCGACGCCAGCGCCACGTAGTTGTCCGCCGCCGCCAGCGCGCCGGCCGGGGTGTGCTCCACGCCGACCGGGACACCGCCGAGCAGCCGCACGGGCGGGCCGCCCGGCGCGTTGTTGCCGCCTGCCAGGAGCAGGGCACACGCCGCCCCCACCGCGCACGCCAGCGCCGCGGTCACCAGCACCTGGGGGGATGCCTGCTCGCGCATCGCCTAGCCCAGGCCGTAGGCGAACTGCAGGATCGCCGCCGCCGCGCCGGTCAGGAACGCCACGCCGACCGCGATCACCATGCCGATCTTGCCGCCTGTCGCGGTGTGGTCGTTGCCGAGCCTCGCGCCGAGCGCCCACACCGCGCCGCCCAGCAGGAAGCCCGCCAGGGACGCCTCCAGCGCGTACACCGCGATCACGTCGATCGCGCTCTGGATGCCGCTCGCGCCGGGTGCGTGCGCGGGGTCGGGGGTCACCTTGAACGTGAAATCGCTCGCGGCCATCAATGCCCTCATCTGCCGATCGCCTCCTTGCGTCGTGGTCCGGATTCGTCCTGTTTGATTCGCTACTCTAACAAAATTAGCAAACTTAGCAAACCAAACAAAAATGCCAAAAGCCTTTGGTTAGATCGTCGGTGCTTGTGAAAGTGCTGCTCGCCGGGGCCGGCGCGCTTGGCGCCACGCTCCTCGGGGTCGCCGTGATCGCCGTCACGCTCGGCTCCGGCGGGGAGGGTCCGGGGTGCTCTTCGGTGCTTGACAGCGGCGCTGCGCAGCCGGGCCAGCAAGGGAGCTGGGTCGCCACCTCCTACGGGCCGCCCTGGGGCGGCATCCAGGGCAACGGCGTCACCGCCACCGGCCTGGATCTCACCTCCAGACCGCCCGCGTTTGAGGTCGCCGTGGACCCAACGGTCATCCCGCTGCGCGGATACGTGCACGTCACACCCAACCCCTTCGGGACCAGCAGCGCCTTCTACGCCGGGGACACCGGCGGGGCGATCACCGGGCGCCACGTCGACATCTATGACTGGCGCGGGCGCTCCCACCAGGACGCCTGGGGCCAACGCGCCGTCACCATCACACCTGCGCCCAACCCGGGGGCCGGCAACCTGCTTGGCGGGGTCGCACCGGTGCCTGCAGGGGTGGGTGGGAGTTCCGGTGTGGGGGTGGATGGTGCGCAGGCCTGCTCCGCCGCGCTTGCCGACGGCACGCTCGGGCTCAGCGCCGGGGAGACCGCGCGCGTGCTGCCCGCCGGGAGCGCCACCGCCCCGGCGCAGGCACCCGCGGCCGTGCTGCGCGCGATCGCCGCCGGGAACCTGATCCACACCCGCCCCTACCCCGAACCGGACGCGCACTTCGGCACGCTCACCCGGCTCTGGCCGGCGTATGACTGCTCCGGGGCCACCTCATTCGTGCTCTACGCCGCCGGGCTGCTCCGGCCTGAAGCGCTCGACTCCAGCGGGCTTGAGGGATACGGGGTGGCCGGGGCCGGGCGCTGGATCACCATCTACGCCAACAGCGCCCACGCCTGGATCGTCGTCGCCGGCATCGCGCTCGACACCGCCGACTACGGTGGGGCACCGCTGCCCGCCGGGTCCGGGCCGCGCTGGCGCGCAGAACCGCTCGCCAATCTTGCCGACGGGACCAACTACGTCGTACGGCACCCGCGGGGGTTATGAGACGGGCTCGCGCATCGGTGTGGCTGTTCGCCCTGCTCGCCTGCGGCGGGTGCGGGGCCGACTCGACCGCCAGAGCACCCGCGCTGGGAAGGACAATCGAGGCGGCGCGCGGGCCGGTAGGCGTGGTGCCCGCGCCTGTCGGGGACCCGCCGGCAGAGCGCGGGGGCAGCGTGCCCCCCGGGTCCGTGGGCGAGGAGAACACGGTTGCGGCTGGTGCCGGCGCGTCGACGCCACAGGCTGCCCTGCGCCGCTATGCACTTGCCTACACCAACTGGCAGGCCGCCACGCTACCCGCGCACGAGCGCCGGCTTGCTGCGCTTGCCATCGGGCCGGCCCGGCTGGCCGCGCAACAGACGGCCGCAGGACTTGGTGTTGGCGAGGAGCTGATCGCACACCACGTTCGTAACAGGGGAATCGTTGTCGCTATCACGCCGGGTGAGGGGACCGCTCGCGGACGTTGGGTCGTCGTCACGCGGGAGCAGACGAGCGGGACCGGAGCCTATGCCGGGCTGCCGCCTGCGCTGCACGTCACGCTCGCGCGCGTCAGGCGGGTCCGGTCCGAGTGGATCGTTTGGGGTTGGTGGCCAGGGAGTTAGCAAGCCGCAGCTTCCAACTTGGGCCGAGAGAAGCGCCTCGTGGCACCTGGCAGCAAACCTACTTACTGTTGGCTATCTGCTTTTCCTGGCCGCTACTCCGTACTTCTTGCGAGCCCGCTTCTCACATGCCTCGCGCCTGCTCTTGGGCTTCTTCTGACACGCCTTTAGCGTCGCCATCAGCTTCTGGTGTTTCACGACCGCAGGCTTGAGCGTCACACTCGAGGGGGGAGATCCGCCAGAAGGCCCTTTCGTTGTAGACCCTGCAACACCCAAGGGACTCACTAGGTTGATCACCACTTCAACCTTGGCGTTGGCGGGCGTGGTGTTGGGCGTCGATGTTCTCGCCGTGAAGATGAATTCCTGCCCGTATTCGGTGCCCTTCGCGTTCCTGGCGATCAGCCAATAGCTGTAGGTCTTGCCCGGGGTCAGACCCGTCACTTCGAGCGGCGGAACTTCCTGCTGGGCGTCGCCCGTGAGTGGTCCGCCGATCGCAGTTGCCAAGCCGCAGCCGGGCAAGTTTTCGCACTGCACTCCGTTGTGTTCGCTGTACACGAAGTAGTAGGTCGTGGGCAAACCCTCCGGGTTAAGCCTGCCCTTCAGCTTGAACCCGTTGGCCGTCGCTTCCGCGGGTTCGGTCTGGACTTCGCTGGGCGCTGCTCCGGCCGGGGTCGTGAAGGTGAGTTCTTCTCCGCGCGCCATGCCGTGGGCGTTCCAGGCAATCAGCCAGTAGCGGTACGTCCGCCCTGGATCCAGACCAGTCACTTCGATGGGCGGCACTTCCTGCTGGGCGTCGCCCGTGAGTGGCCCGCCGACCGCGGTTTCCGGACCGCAGCCGAACTCGTTTTCGCATTCCAAGCCGGTGTCCTTGTATATGAAGTAGTAGCTGGTTGGTGAGCCTGCAGGGTTCAGCCTGCCCTTCAGCAGGTACCCGCTGGCGGTCGATTCCGCCGGTTCGGTCTGGACTTCACCCGGCGCCGCTTCGGCTGGCTCCGCACCCAAGGCTTGGTCGATTCCCAGGGCGCCGAGAACGGGGGAGAGCATCAACGCTGACAGGACAATGCCGACTGTGCGAAGAAAGATCCTCAAAGGCATCCCCGGACTATACAGACTAATTCTCGAACGTGTTCGACGTTTCCGACTTATTCTCGTGGACCATGAGCGCTGCTTTAAGCGGCTATTCACGGATGCCCCGCAGTGCTGGTCCGCTCGCGGCCCGCACGGCCGCTGGGCTTGCTCGCCTAGGCGGGGTCCCGCGACCGCGCGGCCCAGCGCGCTGGGCGTGCCTTGCGATCCGAGGCTGCCGAGGCCTGTGCGGCGCAGGAACGTTCATTCGTCCGGCAGTGCGAGCGCTGGGAGCGGGTATCCGACGGGTGACGGCGCTGTGGGCGTGAGTCGTATGGGGGGAGCCCGAGCTGGTCAGAGCGCTCGGCTGGTCAGCCGTGTCGTGGGCGGCGTCGCGGCTACCCGAGTAGCTTCCACACGCCGTCAGACCCCCGCAAACGCACAGCAGGGCGACAAGCGCCCGCGCGGAGCGTCCGCGACGGTCGGCCGGGACGTGGAGTGCGTTCACAGGACTGTGGCCGTGCTCGCCGGTCTGGGTAAGGTTCGAGGTCACGGGCCTATGGCAAGGGCGTAGTTAACGCCGCCGTTTATGCCGATGGCTTCAGTGACGTTGGTGCCTTCTGAGAGGCCGGTGGCGACGGTAACGGGGATCTTGCTGCATGCCCGCGTCGATTCTTCGACAGGTTCGCAGGTTTCCGGACCGGTGCTGGTGCCGTCCCCGAGCTGGCCGTCGGAGTTCCTGCCCCAGTCCTTGATGGTGCCGTCGCGCATCAGTGCCAGGCTGTGATAGCCGGCGGCGATTGCGGTCGCTTCGGTGATGTTGCTCACTTTGACCGGCACGTCGCTCATGCTGCAGCAGCTGCCATTGCCAAGCTGCCCGGACTGGTTGGCGCCCCACGACTTCACGGCGCCGCTCTTGAGCAGCGCAAGGCTGTGCGCGCCGCCCGCCGCGATAGATACGACTTCGGAGAGGCTGCTTACCGCGACCGGCACATCGCTGCTAGTCGTATTCCCGTCGCCGAGCTGCCCGGCGCCGTTGTAGCCCCAAGTCTCGACCGTGCCGTTCTTCAGTAGTGCGAGACTGAATTCGCCGCCCGCTGCGATCGCCACGGCTTCGGTGATCCCGTTCACTTTGACCGGTACGTCGCTGTTGGTCGTGGTCCCGTTGCCGAGCTCGCCAGCGGCGTTCGCCCCCCAAGCCTCGACGGTGCCGTTCTTCAGCAATGCAAGGCTGTGGGTTTCTCCAGTGGCTATGGCCACGACTTCGGAGAGGCTGCTCACTTTGACCTGTGTGCTGCTGCTCATGGTGGTCCCGTTGCCCAGCTGCCCATATGCGTTGTAGCCCCAAGCCTTGACAGTGCCGTCTTTTAGTTGTGCGAGGCTGAATTCGTTTCCTGCCGATACCGCACTGACCTTGGAAAGGCTGCTCAATTTTACGGGCGAGCTACTGCTGGTGGTGGTCCCATTGCCGAGCTCCCCCGCGGAGTTTTCGCCCCACGCCAAGACGGTGCCCCCGCTCTGGAGCGCAAGGCTGTGGTTGGTACCCGCCGCGACCGCCGTCACTTCGCTCGGCGATCCGCTTGCGGACACGGCTATCCTGCTGCACGCCACCCCTGCGCAGGTTTCCGGGCCGGTTGTGGTCCCATCTCCTAGTTCCCCGGCCGAGTTATCGCCCCAACCGAGCGGCACGTCTCCCGAGCGGTAGGTAAACTGATCTGCGGAGCCCGTGGTGCTCATGCCGCCAGGGGTACTTACGGTCACATCGACAGTGCCTTTCCCGGCCGGGGATATTGCGCTGATCCAGGTTTCGGAGATCACCGTGTAGCTCGTCGCTTTAGCCTGGCCGAATTTCACACCTGAGGCATTTGTGAACCCGGTGCCGGAGATCATCACCGTCGTCCCACCGCTCGGGGCGCCAACATTAGCCTGCACGTTGCTAACCGTTGGTTTCGGGAGATAAGCGAAGTGGTCTGTTTGGGTCGCTGGACTCGTGCCTTCAGCTGACGTCACCATCACTTCAACGGTACCGGCGGCGTGTGCGGGCGCCGTCGCTTTGATGGAGGTGCCGGAGGACACACTGAAGCTGGTGGCTTTGACAGCCCCGAACCTGACGACTTTTACCCCTTTCAACTGCGTGCCCGTGATGGTCACCGAGGTGCCCCCGGCTTCGGCGCCCGTTTCGGGCGCCACACTAGTCACAGAGGGAAGTTTGAGTGGGCCGTCGGGCGTGCCGTTGCCGGTGGGGCCGTCATAGCCGGCCCCTGCCGCACAAAACAGCGCGTCTTCACTAGGAGGAGTGCAGCTGCCGTTGCTCCCTTCGGTGATGTCGTATAGACCCGCTGTGACCTTGTAGAACGCTTCGGCGCCGAGGCTCCGTGCGGAGGACGAGGAAAGGCCCCACACTCCGGCTACGAATGGTGAGGAAGCACTAGTACCGCCGTTATCGTTCCAGCCCCCGTAGTAGGTGTCGTAAATCGATACTGGTGAGTTTCCCCAATCGGCGACTGCCGCAACATCGTTCTCCGTGCGCTTCGAGCAGACTTTGCCGGTCTGCCATTTTGGCTGGGACTCGTACACGCTGCAACCGCTGCCCGTACCGCGTCCCTTGACGTCTCTTCCTTCTTCCGGATGGGACCATACTTTCTCGACCCAACCTCGAGGACTTTTCGGTTCTTTGTAAAGCGTGGTGCCGCCGACAGCGATCACGTAATGTGACACGGCAGGATACCGGACGGCGTAGCCGTAGTCGCCACCCGCGAAGAAGAGCGGCGTTCCCGGCTGGTTGAAATACGGATCGTCTTCTTCCTCTTCTTTCTTGGTGACGCAGTATGGATTAGATTCACTTTCGCAAAAGGCGGGATTCGCGGAATTGTAGGTCTCAAAGCCAAAGTTCCAGCTGTTGCTCACCGCCGTGACCCCCAATTTGGCAGCCTCTTTCTGTGATTCCAAGAGACCCTGTCGTTCGTTGACAGCTTGGATCAGCGTTATGTGACATTCCTGACAGGCTGCGGAAACCATATCCAGATCGAGCGCTGTCTCACCATGCCAATAAGTTACGGATGACGATTTGTAGGGTTCCCCGTGTTCGTTGACCTGCTTGAAACAGCCATTTTTTTCGGTGCATTCTGGTAGCCCATATTCTTTTCGGTACACGGCCAAGTCGGATTCGGCTTCTGGGTCACCGGCTCCGTCTACGATTGCGATCGTGCTTGCGGATCCTCCAGTCGACGGAAGGTTGTAGGCTGCCTGGAGGTCTTTGGGATCGAGTCCCCCATTCTTGCCGCTGCCCTGATATTCGAGTTTCGGGACGTTTGAGGGTTTCGGTGCCACGATGAGTTCACACTCAGCATGTTCCGTTGTCGCAGGCGGACAGGGAGTCCATGCTTCGGTTTCCGGAGCTTCCGAATAATTGGGCACGTACACGACCGCTGCGGCTACCTGTACGAAAGTGCCCACAAGCGTCGCAGCCAAGAGCAGCGCACAGCAAAGGATCGCCACCCGAGGGCGACCAGCGGTCAGAGTCGGCTCTCGTAGTCCTATAAGTCGTGTGCTTTTCATTTTTGCTCCTTCTAGCTCGACTCTGCCTGCGCGGATTACCGCGTTCTCGATCTGGGTACATCCAACCCGTTCCAGAGATCGTTCGCTACACCAATGTGTTGCATCTGAACGGCGTTAGATGCGACACCTGTTGCATAGATTCGCTGCTCAGCAGCAGCCGAAAGGAGCGCACGGGGGCAAGCCTGCGCGGTTGTCGTCGCGGCGTTGCCGTAGATCCTCGATGCTCAGCGCGACCTTGATCTCGGCCTGACGCTCGTGTAGCCGGCAGCCCAGCCGCCGCTCGATCTCGTTGCGCTGGCGATGCACGGTGCTGCGATCGACATTGAGCGCAGAGGCCGCGGAGGACACGTTGTGGGTCTTTGCTACCAGGGCACCCAGCGTTCTGCGCGCAGCTTGGCCGCCGATGCGCATGCCGTCGAGCGGTGACAGATACATCTCTATCAGCGAATCGGCAAAGGCGTCGTCCCGCAGAGCTGTGACCTCGGGGGCCACATCGAGATACCGCGTGAGCCGTCGTGGCCAACAGCGCGCGACCATCAGAGCGCCTTCTGCCTCAGCGTGCGTCTGGCGCCATCCCTCAACGCCCTTCGCCGGCTCGCCGATCGCCAGCGACACATCCGTGTTCTCAACAGCACACAAGATGCGCTCGACGTCCACGAACGCGATCCGGCGCTGCCCGCCGAGCCATGCCCACACTGTGTCTCGGCCACGCGCAACCGGCAGCAGCTTGCAGCCGAGGCCCGCGGCCAGGGCGCGTACAGACCTCCCCGCCTGCTCGCCGATGGAGATCACGCCGAGGTGCCAACAATCGAGGTCATATCCCAACTCAGCAAGCTCGCCAGCATGCAACTGCTCGCCGGCAAGCAGCCTGTGAGCCACATCAGCACGGCGCTGTTCGCGCGAGCGTGCGCGAAACCTGATCTCCGAGGAGTGCGCGTCAGCGATCTCGGCCTGTACGCAGGCAAGCAGCGAGCTTGTCGCCCCTGACGCCTGCAGCAGCAACGCGAATCTCTGCTCCTCCGGAAAGTCGTGACGAGCCACCTCGCCAAGCACGAATCTCCAGACGAGCGTGTAGCCAGCGACACATCGCCGCAGAGCAGTCGTCAGCCCTACACCATTGGACGCATCACGGCGGGCCTGGACGGCCACCACCGGCGATATCGTTCCGGACCACTGCGCTCCCTGCTCGATGCTCGCAAGGCCACAGTCCACGCATACTGCGATTGTCTCGCGCAGCCCCGCGGCAAGCTGCGCGTCCCCGTCAGCGATGGCGTCGGGAACCGCGCTGCGCACATGCGCAAAGATGGCCTCCCGAAGCTCTGCTTCGCGTGATCGCAGGCGACGCGCCAGCTCGATGCGAGCCGACGCGAGCGCTTCCCCTGCGCCCCCCGCGGCGGCACCTCTGCCCGATTTCAGCCCCATGGTCGTCCATTAGCTATCAGACCCCTCTGCCACCGTCAATAGAGACTCTTGGACTTAGTTGAATCTTTCTAACCGATACCGAAGTCCCGGGTGGGTGTGCGTCGTAGGCGCTGTTGGGCGTTTTCGATTGCGTTCTGCGTCCGTTGCCAGTCGCGTCGCTGCGCGCGCTCCTGGGGCTTGGGGCCGAGGGGGTCGTGGGGGTCTGTGATGTCGTAGTGCGCGCGGTAGCTGGTGGTGTGACGGATGGCTTTCTCCCAGGCTTGCTGGTGGCGTGGTTTATCGGGACGCTCGCCGAGTGTGCGCTTGACCCACTCGCTGGGGTTTTGTAGCTCGTGCTTGGTGAGCTTGTCGCGCAGGGTGGTGTGTTCGTGCTCGAGATGAGTGAGGGCGGCTTGGAGGCTGTCGCGCTCGGCGCGGGTTTCGTTTGGGTCGCCGTGGGTGTTTGCGAGCGCTTTGTACTGGGTTTCGAGTTGGCGCATGTCCTCGCGCACGTCTCGCAGCCGCTCGGCGCTGGCGGGTGGATCAGGTGGGCTGGGCTCGGCGCGAATGGCGGCGTGCTCTTGGTGGGGCTCGTGGCGTAGTGCCGTGGCGGTGGTGAGGGCGGGGTCCCCGGCGCGGCCGGCGGTGGCGCGGTCCTCGCTGACGGTTGCGGGTAGCTGCTCGATCGCCAGGTCCTCGTCGTCGCGTTCGCTCATCCTGCGTTCCATGCGGACGAGGAGGTCGCTGGGCTTGGGGGTCTGGGTCGGCTCGGCGGGTGCGTACCCGGCGCGCTCGTGCGTGGAGCGCTCGTCGTAGACCAGCAGCCATGTCTCGCTGCGCGCGCGGGAGAGTGCGGTGTAGCTCCAGCCCGCGCTCAGGTCGTGCGGGCTGGCGACCACGATGGCTTTCTGCACTGTCGCGCCCTGCATCCCATGGCCGGTCAGGGCGTAGGCGTGCTCCACGTGCTCTGCCACGTACGCGGCGGGCAACTCGCGCGCCAGGCCGCTGTCGGTGTCGATCGTGATGTGCTCGCCGCCGAGGTGGCGCACGGTGCCGCGTGTCCCGTTGTCGACGTCCAGGAGGCGGTCGTTGCGGCGGCAGATCACGCGGTCCCCGGCCGCCACCTTCAGGCCCGCGTAGTCGTGCTCCTCGCCCAGGGCGCCCTCTGCGCGCAGCTGCTCGCGCGCGGCGTCGTTCAGTGTGTCGCGCAGCTCGTTGTCGCGGGCGATCATCACCGCCTGCGCGACGCCCACCATGCTCCGGGCGGTCTGCCAGTGGCGTAGCGCTTGGCGCTCGGCCTCCGGGGCGTCTTTGAGGATCTCGATGCAGTCCTCACTGATTGCCCAGTCCAGGTAGCGGCGGGGGTGGCCCGCGTGCAGCGCCGCCAGCGCGCGGCGCTCCTTCGGGTCGTGCTGGCGCATCACCTCCGTCAAGCGGGCCGCTCCGAGCTCGCGGCCGGCCGCCGCGAGCCAGCCACCGGCCTGCACCGACGCGAGCTGCCCCGGGTCGCCGATCGCGATCACCTTCGCCTCCGCTCTCTCCGCCGCTTCCAGCAGACGCGCGCTCGCGCGCGTCGCTGCCATGCCCGCCTCATCGAGGATCAGCACGCACCCTCTCGGCAGCCCTCGGTCCTCGCGCTGCAGGTCGGCGAGGAGACCGTCGAGGGTTCGTGTCTGGATGCCCGCCTCCTCCGCCAGCTCTCTCACCGCGCGGCCCGTCGGCGCCACCCCGAGGACCTGTTTGCCGGCCGCCTGGTATGTCTCGCGCAGCACGCCCGCGGTGTAGGTCTTGCCCGTTCCCGCCAGCGCTTCGATCACGCTCACCCCCGCGCCGCTGCCTGTCACCTCGCGCACGGCTTGGGCCTGCTCGCCGGTCAGGGGGCGTGGCGCCCCGGCGATCGCCTGCTCGGCCAGATCGTCGTGGAGGATGCAGCAGTTCTCCTTGGCGCGGCCCACCATGGCGGCGATCAGCCGCCTCTCCACTCCCACAAGCTCAGCTGTGCTCATCTCACCCCGCGCGGTCTCAAGGACATCCTTGCGCGCCGTGAACCGCTCCGCCATCGCGCGTACCCCGCCGGCCCGTGCACCCTGCCTCGCGGCCGCCGCGAACTCGCGCAGCACCGCGCGCTGATCGAACGTGTTCGCGTGCTCCGTCAGGCCCGCCGGGCCTGCCAGCAGATCGCCCAGCGCCTGCTCGTCCACCACCGTGCCCCCAGTGACTCCGGCGCGCATGCGCTCTTCGCCAGCCTGCAGCAGCTGCCCTATCTCGCTGCCGCCAAGGCCCTGTTCCGCAGCGCCCAGGCGCATCTCCTCGCGCCACGTCTGCGTCTTCACCCCAAACTGCTTGCGCTCGCGTGTCACGAGCGCCGCCAGCTCCGCCGCCCCGCGGCTGTCAAGCGGGAGACCTTGCGCGTCTGCCGCGTCGCGCATCTCCTGGCGGCGCTTGGAGAAGAACTCCATCACCCCCTGCGGTACGTCCGCGAGCTCCGCCGCGCCCTTGTGCACCTCGCCCCATTGCAGGCCCAGTCGCTCGCTCACCAGCGCCCGCAGGTGCGCCTGGTAGAGGTAGCCCGCC
This sequence comes from uncultured Solirubrobacterales bacterium, assembly GCA_963743165.1. Lineage (GTDB taxonomy): Bacteria > Actinomycetota > Thermoleophilia > Solirubrobacterales > Solirubrobacteraceae > Palsa-744. Next base: position 149,156 of record CAVUOP010000004.1, on the reverse strand, counting down.
GTCTTCGCCGCGCCGTACAGCTCGCGGCTGTCAAGCGCCGTGAAGCGCACATCCCCGCCGCACGCCAGGTTCGCCGCCACCACATGCGTGTGCAGCTGCGGGTCCAGCGCGCGGCTCATGCGATGGCGGTACGCCGCCGCGATCAGGCCCTGCGCGCGTTCGGCGTGCTCGCCGCCATGGCCGCGGCGGACCCGCACCGACGTGTCCTCCAGATACCCGAGCGCCGCCCCCGCCGCCTCTTCGTGGCAGGCCGCCAGCTCACCCGAGACGTTCTCCGGCGCGACCGCGAACAGCACGCTGACCGACTTCGGCGCGCTGAACGTCAAATCGAACGCCGCCACCTTCGGGTCCTCCGGAGTGCTCCGCAGACGGCCGCCGGGCGTTGCGGGTCGCGGCCCTCGATCAGCGCGTTGAACTGCTCCGCAGTTACCCGGCCCGCCAGGCCCAGGGCACGCGCGCCGGTACCCGCCCACTCGCCCGGGGCCTCGCCGCGGCCGGAGTAGTAGTCGTCCTCGCCGTGGGCGACCTGGCGCTCGTAGTAGCCATGCTGGCCGCGGGTGATCTTGCGGATCGAAAGCATCCTTGCTCGTGAACAAAAATAGCAAAACTGGCAAAACGCTTTTGCACCCTGGTGCAACTGTGTGCCGTCAGCGGAGCGCAGCGACGCTAGGCGGCAGCCTTGCCTTCGGCGCGTTGCTGTCGGGGAGGCGCCTTCGTCGCGGGTTGGGTGTGTCGAGGCCGGTGCAGGGTCGCGCGATTGTGGCGGCAGAGCCGCTGAGCCTCGGCGACGAGACTCAGCGGCGGTCGGCAGGACGGAGCCGGGGTTGGGGCTCGACGCGCGGCGGGTGAGACAACTGGCATCATTCGTGCGATGGTTGTCGCTGCCGATAAGCCGCTGCCCTGGTGGCGCCTTTCCGCACCGCCGCTGTTCGGGTGGCCCCTCATGGTTGCCGACGCATCGCTGCTCCTGCCCGGGATCGCGGGCGCCTTATGGATGTGGCCGGTAGGTGTCACTGCTGCTCTGATGCTCCCCGGCCTTGCGGTGCATGCCTGGCTCAGCCATGCTGCCGTCAAGGCGCGCGGCATTCAATCCCAGGAGCAGATGCCATCGAGGGGGACAATGGCCGCTCTCGGCGGGTTCTGCGGGACGCTGGGGTACTCTTGAGCGATGCCGGCCCTGCCTATCTCGCGCCGCTCATTTTTGTCGGCGTTCTCACTCTCATCATCGATCCTCTATGGCGAGTCGCCTACCGACGCAAGGACCACGACGAACGCAACAGCGGGATGCCCGACGCGCATGGCCGCACCGCGTAGACCTAGCGAGGAAAACTAAAGCGCAGCCAGCAGCTGCGGTCCCTCGGCCTCCGGGTCCGGCTTGTTCAGCGCCGGGTTCACCGGGCGTGCCGTGAGGCGGCTCGCCGGCAGCGCCTCGCAGAGTGACAGGGCATCCTCGGCGCCAAGCTTTGGGTCAAGCCACGCGACGGGCGTCCTCATCCGCGAGGATCACCGGCATCCGATCGTGCACCGCCGCCGCGATCCTGTTCGGCGACGCATCGCACGTCAACAGGCTCACGCTGTGCACCCACTCCCCGTTGATCCTCGCCGGCGTCCACAGTGCCGCGAACGCGAACAGCGCGCCGCCATCCACCTGGAAGTAGAACGCGCGCATCCGGGTGGGTTCATACTTCGTCCCATGGAGACTAGAGACAGAGTTCTAGGACCTATAGCCGAGGTCACCGCACGGGACGAGTCGGGAAGCCCCGCTGACGTAGCGGTTGACTTCGGAGCGCTCTTGCGGAGGCTGGTGGTCTCCGAGCAGCTCGTCATGCAATCCATTGGCCTCAAGGAGCTACCGCTCCTAGTTGAGAAGTTCGGGTATGACGGTGTCAAGGCACTGTTGGAGTCTGGCCGTGTACGGCTCCTTTGTCAGTCGATGTTCACAGCAAACATTGGGCAGTACGCCGACCGCACGAACGGTCCCGTCCTCCCTCCAGGCTCGTACTCGTTCAGCGCTCTCCGCACTTCGCCTACGAAGGAGATGCTCTCGGAACAACTGCATCAGATTGACTCTGTCGAAATCGCCGTCGCGCCTGGAAACGGTGGGCACGTGAGAGCAGCGCACACCGACTGCACTAGCCCTAAAGGTCGCAGAGAAGGACCTGTGCCTTTGTGTTCGGCGGCCACTCCCGGCCTCTCGCTACGAGGCCACCTGGCGGCCGGTAGGCCGCCTCTTCTTGCTTTCTGGCCTAGCGGCGACCTGGCGCGGTGGCTGGTCGGCTGGCCTTGAGTTCTCGGCATGTTCTGCCGATTGATATCGGCACCTGCTCGTGAATATGATGGCTCCCATGCGCCCGTGTCCCCTTGCCGTCGCCTCGTTCGTTGGGGTCGGTGGGGGCTGAGCCGCCCTGGGTGTGGGCTGTGGGTATGGGCGAGGGTGGGGGATCTGATGGGCGGGGGCGTGTGCTTGCGTTCTGGCGCGCCGTTGAGCTGTTCAGCCCACAGTCCGTTCCCAAGTTGGGTGCGCGGGAGCGGGTCTATCGGGTGCAGGAGGGCTCGCCGTTGCCGTGGGAGCCGGGGCACCCATTGGGGGAGGCGTGGCTGCGGGAGTCCAACGCCTGGCAGCACTCCATCTTCCTTGGGGTCTACTCGCTGGATGGGGCCTACACCGAGCTGCGTCGGGCTTTGGATGGCGGGGAGGTGGACGGCGATCCGCCGCGTGCCGGGCACTCGGCGCTTGCCGTGTTCACCGTCGCCGAGGACGGTCGTGTGCTGTTGGGGTCGCAGACGCTCTCCAGCTGTGCCTGGGCGCTCAGCCGCGCGTTTGCGGGGGAGTCGCCCTCGCCGGGCTGGCTCGACGGGTTCGAGCGCGCCGCGCGGGAGTTCGTCGAGGCGTTCGCCGAGCTCCTGGCCTTGGCGGACGATGACGAGGCGGGCGCCGAGCTCGAGGGGGAAGGGCACCCCGTGGGCGCCGTCGTCGATCACGAGTTGCTTGGCGACATCCGCGGGCTGGTCGGGGGGCTGCTCGGGGAGGGAGACTCGGAGGCAGGCGGTGGCGAGGAGGATGGCGGGAGCGCCGCCGGGGGCGGTCGTGCCCTTCGCTCCGCGCTCGAGATCCGCGTCCAGAGCCGTCCGGTTGGGCGCGCCCGCCGCTACCGGGCCGTCGACCAGGATTTTCTGAACAGCTTCATCGCGCGTGACCTGGGCCGCGTCGCCGCCGCCGTCGACCGGGGCGAGTACGGGCCCGCGCTCGAGCGCTATCTCGCGAGCGCCGCCGGGGTTGAGCCTATGGAGGATCTTGGGCGTGTCGATGTCGAGCGCGATCTTGACGTGGTGCGCGACTTGCTTGCGCCCGACCGTGTGCCGCTGGGGCGCTGGCCGCGTGCGGTCTCCCAGCCGGCGGACCTCGGCCAGCAGCTCGCCGTCAACACCATGATCCATGGCCCCTACCTCGGGGAGGCGCCCGGCGGGCTGCTCTCCGTCAACGGGCCGCCCGGAACCGGCAAGACGACGATGCTGCGCGACCTCACCGCCGCGCTGCTCGTCGGCCGCGCACAGCGCCTCGCCGAGCTTGACGATCCGCTGGAAGCATTTGAGGACGAGCCGATCCGCTTCCGCGCCGGCACCCAGCAGCGCATCGTTCATGTGCTCAAAGAGGAGTTCACCGGTGCTGAGATCGTGCTTGCCTGCGCGACCAACGCCGCCGCCGAGAACGTCAGCGCCGAGATCCCACTCGCCGACGCGATCGCCCCTGAATGGCACGGCCGCGTCGACTACTTCACCGACATCGCCACCAATGTCCTGTCGGCCAAGAACGGCGCCGGGGAGGCTGCGCCGCGCCAGGCGTGGGCTTTGGTCGCCGCTTGTCTTGGCTCGATCACGAGGTGCAACGCCTTTGCGTCCGCATTCTGGTTCGGGCAGCGCGGCGGCGCGAACGGCGACTCGGACGAAGGCGAGCAGTTCGGGTTGCTGCGCATCCTCAAGGATCCTGAGCTTCCAGACTGGGACTGGGAGGACGCCGTTGCGGAGTTCGAAGCCATGCTTGACGCCGCGACCGCCGCCGGCGAGCAGCGCGAAGCGGCCGCCCGACTGTTCGGCGAGCTGGACGCCGCCCGGCATGAGGCCGAGGAGCACGCCGCGCAGCTGCCCGCCGCCTCGACGAGTCTCCAGCGCGCACGGGACGCACTCGACGGGCTGCGGCGACCCGTCTCGCGCTGCGAGGGCGAGCACTCGCTCTGCCTGCGGGCGCTCGAACGTCACCGCGACGCGCCTCCCCGTCTCTCCGAGGTGCTGTTCAGTCTCGGGCGCATCGCGCGGGAGTGGCGCGCTCTCGACTACGAGCTCGCCGCGCAGCTGTCCGCCGCAGAGCGCTCGGTCACCGATGCGCGGCAGCGCCATGCCAGCGGCGAGCGAGCGGTTGCCGCTGCGGCCGACCGGGTACGGCATCACGAGATGGCGGAGCGGACGGCGCGCGAGCAGGCCGCCAAGCTGGAGCAGCAGATCGCGTATTTCGCCTCACAATGGGACGACCTGCTTCCCGGTTCGGTCTTCCCCGACGAGCAGTGGGCGCAGGACTCCGAGCGCTCCCGCCGCGAGCTGCGCGCCCCTTGGCTTGAAGAGGTCTGGGACGCCGCGCGCACCGAGGTCTTCCTCGCCGCGCTGCGCCTGCACCAAGCATTCGTCCTCGCGACCGCCTCGAAGATGCGCCACAGCCTCCGCGTAGCGATCGACGTCATGCGCGATGGGTCCCTCTCGGACATCCCGGCCGACGCCGCGCTTGCTGCCTGGCAGTGCCTGTTCATCGTCGTGCCCGTGATCAGCACCACGTTCGCGTCCGTCGCCCGGCTCTTTCGGCACCTCGATCAGGAGGCCCTCGGCTTCCTGCTGATCGACGAGGCTGGACAGAGCACCCCACAGAACGCCGCTGGAGCGATCTGGCGCTCGCGCTACACGGTCATCGTCGGCGACCCCTTACAGCTGGAGCCTGTCGTCACGCTGCCGCTCGGCGCGCAGCGCGACCTGCAGGTCGCGCATGGGGTGCCCGAGGCGCTGCTGCCCAACCACTGCTCCGTGCAATCGCTCGCCGACGCCGTCACTCCCGTTGGGACTTATAGAGCTGATGGGGAGCTGTGGGTCGGCTCGCCCCTGAACGTCCACCGCCGCTGCGAAGAGCCAATGTTCGCGATCGTCAACGAGATCGCCTACGACGGGCAGATGATCAACCACACACCGCCGCGGGAGGCCGTCGCGCTACCCGAGTCAGCGTGGCTGCACGTCGCCGGCGCGCGCTCGGAGGGACACTGGATCCCCGAGGAGGGCCAGCGCCTGGAGCAACTGCTCGCCGAGCTCGCCGGGCACAGGGTGGATTTTGCCGAGGTCTTCCTGATCGCTCCGTTTCGCGATGTTGCTAACCGGCTCGGGGGCTACGGCAGGGCGTATCCCGGGATCACCGCTGGGACCATCCACACCACTCAGGGGAAAGAGGCCGATGTTGTGATCCTCGTGCTTGGCGGGGACCCCATGCGCACCGGGGACAAAGCCTGGGCCGCGCAGCGGCCGAACCTGCTCAATGTTGCCACCAGCCGGGCGCGGCGGCGGCTTTATGTGGTTGGCAACCGGGTGGCCTGGGGTGGGCTCCCCTATTTTCAGGTGTTGGCAGAAAGGCTGGCGGTGATCGGCGAGGCCGAGGTGGCGGGATGAAGCCGGCGCTGCGCCCAGCCCGCTCGCCGCACCGGCAACACTGGTGCTCGGCGCTGTCACGCAAGCGTCGATGCAGCCCAGGAGCCCTGGTCCTGTCGGTGCCGTTCGTGCCTACCTGACCGCGCTCAACCACCACCACGCGCGCAGTGTGCCACACGTTCTCGCAGCAGCTTCAATCGTTCCTCGCGCGCGTTTGCGCTGCTCTCGGGGTCTGCAACCTGCACATCGGTATAGCCTGCGCCTGCGCGAGAACTGGAGGGAGATTCAGAGTTCCAGGTTGATCCCAGCTCTCTGGCGGCTTCGCTTGAGGGAGTAAAGTGCTCTCTCATAGGCCCACCTGTGGGCCCACCCCGGCTGTGATGGAGGTTTTCAGACCGTCGAAAACGCCCTTGACGACTGTGGTATGGCGGGGTTGATTCGGAGTCGGAGCGCTGTTTACGAGTGAAGTGCTCTACCAGCTGAGCTACGTCGGCGTGACCTGGCGTCAAACCTTAGCCGTTTGGAACCGCGCATTGAACGCCGCGGGGGAGTGGAGGATCGGCCGCTCGGGCTAGTCGGGCGCGAGCACATTGGTGAGGTCATCGATGATCGCGAAGTCGCTTGCATTGTGGGTGAGCAGAGCGACGCCGTGAGTATTGGCGGTGGCGGCGATCGCGAGATCAACGGCGCGACGGCGGGGCTTTCCACCCCGTGTCCGAACCGCGGCTGCCAGGCGTCCCCACTCTCGCGCCACCTCCGCGGTGATCGGCAGCGGCTGGAAAGCCGCCTCCACGGCACCTAGCCGCTGGGTGCGCCGTGCACGCTCATCATTGTCGGCTGCCACCAGCACACCAAAATGCAGCTCCGCGAGCGAGGCCACACTGATGGCTCCCTCGATATCGTCAGGTGCCTGGTCGCTGATGAGGACCGAAGTATCCAGCAGCGCGCGCATCTTCTAGGCGAAAGGGTCTCCGAGCGCAGCCGGAAAGCGATGGAGATCTTCGGCCAACGTTTGGGGCGGGGGGCTTTGCCACACGGCGCGCAGGTCGCTGCCCGTGACCCACTGTCGGCGCTCCGCGGGGCCGAGTTGTGCCACTGGCCGACCAGCGACCGTAATCACGATCTGCTCGCCAGCCTCTGCTCGGCGCAGAACCTCACCCACGTTGTTGCGCAGCTCCTTCTGAGGGATAGTCGCCACAATCACAAGGTAGCAGAAGTGCTACCTGTGGTAGGGCCGCACGGCTTGATGCAACTGGTGGCACTCAATCATCCCCCCGCGCCCAGCTCGCCGAGCGCGCGCAGCAAAGACTCCCCATGCTTCTCACAAAACGCAGGCCCAATACCCCGGATACCCAGCAACTCCTCAAGACTCGCAGGCCGCTGGCGCAGCGTCTCCTCCAAGGCCGCATTCGTGGCCACGGTGTAAGCCGGCTTCCCCTCGGCCCGCGCAAGACGCCAAGCCTTGAGGACCTCAAACTCGCGCTCATCCACCGGCTCAAGCGGCTCACCCTCAGGCCCGTGCGTCCCGCCGCCCCCAGCCCGCGCCCCGCGCCCGGCGCCCGCCCGCGCAGCCGGCTTGTCGAGCGCCCGCGCCACAGCCGCAACCAGCTCCCCGTCCGCCTCGCAGACATCGCAACAGCGCCCGGTGGGCCGCCCCTCCTCGTAGTCCCCGAAGTGATCGAGGATCTGCCGCCGCCGGCACTGCTCGCCATTGGAGATGAAGCGCTCGATCGCCCGATAGGACTCCCAGCCGCGGTCCTTGGCGGCCTTGATCGCCTGGTAGGCCTTACGCGGATCGCCTTCCCCGGTGAGCCGCACGCGCAAGGCCCCCCGATTACCCGGCGCCAGCTCCACAGCCCCGGCGCGCTCGGCGATCGACATGAGGATGCGCTCGCGCTCATCCGGCAGCGCAGGCCCAGCGCCCCCGCCTTCACTCTCATCCCCATGCCAGCTCGGCGAGAGCGTCGCCACGCCGTCGCTGGCGTGCGCGCGCAGCGAGCCGACGTAGGCGCGCACATCTTCCACGGTCGTATCGCGCTCGGTGTTGAAACGGATCAACCTGCCGAGATCCATGCGCGCGGCAAGCAACAGCGCTCTGGCCGGCTGCCCATCGCGCCCCCCGCGCCCGGCCTCCTGGTAGTAGGCCTCAAGGCTTGTAGGCAGCGCCCAGTGCGCGACGGTACGCACGTCGGCCTTATCCACCCCCATGCCAAAGGCATTGGTCGCAACCACCACGTCGGCCTCGCCCTGCATGAAGGCCTCTTGACTCGCGCGCCTATCCCGAGGCGCCATGCCAGCGTGGTAGGCCACCGCCGCGATGCCGCTGTCGGCCAAAAGCGAGCGCACCTCATCGGTGTCCTTGCGCGTGCCGCAGTAGACGATCGCCGGCAGCGCATCGGCTTTGCCGAGCACGTGCAGCAGCGCCGCACGCTTGCGCGTGACGGCGCCCTTACCCTCGACGGTCACCACATCGAAGACGAGATTAGGCCGATCAAAGCCACTGCGCACCGATACCCACTCGCGCAACCCCAGACGCTGGGCGATCTCCTGTGCCACACGCGGGGTAGCCGTAGCAGTGGCTGCCATCACCGGCGGTCTGCCAAGCGCCTCGACGGCCCCCTGCAGGCGCAGGTAGTCAGGCCGGAAGTCATGTCCCCACTCGCTGACGCAGTGGGCCTCGTCGACGACGAACAGTGCGACCTTGCGCCGCGCGAGCGCATCGCGGAAGGCGCTTGAGGCAAAGCGCTCAGGCGCAGCCAGCACCAGCTGCGTCTCCCCGGACTCGATGTCCAGGAGCGCGCGGTGGTTGTGCCCCTCCTCCATGCCGCTGGCAAGCATCGTGGCGTGCACGCCGCTGTCCTTTAGGCGCCGCCACTGATCGGCCATGAGCGCGATCAAAGGGCTGACCACGACGACCAGCCCCTGCCCAGCCAAGGCGGGCAGCTGGTAGCAGAGCGACTTGCCCCCGCCGGTGGGCATCACCACGAGCGTGTCGCGCCCTTGCATCGCCGCGACCACCGCCTCGCGCTGCCCGGGCCGGAAGGCGCGCAGGCCAAAGCGCTCAAGCAACTCCTCAGGGGTCCCCGTCGGAGACCCTGAGAGGCCCGAGGTCGGTCGGCTTGTGCTCTGCGCGTCGGTGCTCAGCATCGAGAAGAGAGGCTAAAGCGCTCTCCGGTCCCTATCCGCGCCCGCGCCGCCGACCAGGCTCAAGCAGCGCGCGTGCCAAGCGGCGCTGCGCGCGCGAGACCTCGGCGGGGGTGAGCTTAGGAGGCTGCTTTTCCAGGTGCTCGACAAGCATCCCCGCAGGCACCACGCGCACCCCCTTGCGCCGGGCGAGCGGACGGTCCACCCAGGCGCGCGAGTAGACGACCAGCGGCTCCACGGGCACGCCGGTGACCTGCTCCACGAGCCGTCGCTCGGCCTGGGCCTGAGCCAGGATCGCTCCGTGCACGCGCCCCACGCGCACAGGACCAGGGTGGCTCTTGGTCTCGACGGTGAACACCCCCGCAGGGCCGATGGCGATGTGATCCACGTTGCCGTGCCCCAGGTTGGCGTCGTGGATCACCCGCCAGCCTCCGCGCCGTGAGAGCCCTTCGAGGATGCCGCCGACCTGCTCTTCACCGGTGGCGCCGCGATCGTGGCGGTCGACGAGCGGCAGCACCCAGCGGTAGATCGCGAGGATGGCGGCGAGCACGATGATGTCGCCGCCCATGAAGACCGGGTCGTGCCAGCCGAAGCCGCGGCCGAGCAGCGCGGTAGCAACGGCGAGCACGCCCAAGGCGACCAAGGTGCGCATACGCAGGCGCCTGACGATCCCCCGAGAGTGCTCGCCGGGCGCGCGTGTCGTTGGGTCGTAGCCGTAGCAGTAGGACAAGGAGATACCCCTCTAACGACATCGGCCGCTTGACGGAGCATCCTTTAGCCGTCTGTTCGATGACGAGTCTTCGCCCACCGACCTTTTCCTTCCAAAATGCGACGAGCGCGGCGCCATCTTCTAAAGCCAAGCCGGCCTTGGGCCGAGGCAAGAACAGACCGAGGGCATCCCTTCGAGCCCGGTTTCAGCGCATGTCTGCTCGCTCTTCACACCAGTTCTCAGCCACCGCGACACCCGAGGTCTCGCTGCTGCTGAGGGCCCACTCAGAGCAGCACTGGCTGAGTCGTGAGGTGGTGCCGGTGGTTCGCCAGCTGGACACGCGCGAGGAGCTGGACGCGTGCGAGGATCTGCCCGAGGAGCAGCTGCCGGCGGCGCGGGCCTACCTGGAGGTCGTCTGGAGCGAGGCTGTGCGGCGGGCGGGGGACACGGACAAGGCGCTGACGTGCCTGGACCTGACACTGCCCGCGCCCGAGTCCCCGGACTGCATCGCGCTGGCCGCCCGCGCACGGCGCTATCGCGCGGCGGTGCTGGTGCTGCGCGAGATGCTCTTGGCGCGCGTGGCGCCGCTGCTGGCAGCGCCGGCCTATCCCGCGGCGCCGTGGGCGAGCAGCTCTTCGAGCCTGTAGGCAAGCGCCTCCAGCGCAAGCTCCTCGCCGACGTTCAAGGCCAGCCGCCGACGCGAGGCGGCCACCAGCTCGACCCCCGCAAGCAGCCGCGCGGGCGCCCGACCGGACGCGTCCTCGGCCAACTGCGGTGAGCGATCCACGGCATACACCAGCTCAGGCGCTCCCTCGGCCATGCACCAGACATCGCGCAGCCATAGCTCGGCGAGCCCCAAGGCGAGGTCGAGCGTGCGCGTGCGCTCGCGCCGCTCAATGCGCCGCTGCGCCTCTGCGGCCTCGCGCTGCAGGCGCTTGCGCTCCTTGCTGGGCACGAGCTCAAGCTCCTGCTCGCTGCGCGCGAGCGCCTGCTCGCCGGCGAGCACACCGGCGGCCTTGGCCTGCTCAAGCACCCCGAGCCAGGAGCGCTCCGCGGTACGTCCCGCAAGCGCCTCGCGCGCGAACCGCTCGGCGCTCCCCCGCAGCGCCTGCCCGGCCTCGCCGGTGAGCCAGGCGGCGAGCCCGGCGTCCCCCAAAGCAAGCCGAGCGCAAGCGCGCGCCAGCAGATGATCCCCAACATCCAGCCCCTGCTCGATGCGCAGAGGAGAGAGCGGATCGAAGCGCACGTGCTGGCAGCGCGAAGCAACGGTCGGCAACACATCGCCAAGCCCATGAGTGAGCAGGATGAGATGCGCAAAAGCAGGCGGCTCCTCAAGCGTCTTGAGCAGCCGGTTGGCGACCTGATCGCTCATGGTGTGCGCCCCCTCGATGACAAAGACGCGCCGGGAGCTCTCAAAAGGCGTGCGCGCGACGGCCCCCACAACGGCATGCTCGATATCGCCGACGAGCATTTCGTTGGCCCCCGAAGGAACGACCCAAGTCAGATCGGGATGCGCACCACGCTGCACACGCTCGGCGACGGCCACCTGATCGGAGGCCCCCTCTGCGAGCAAGGCCGCGGCCAAGGCCCGGGCCACAGCGCGCTTGCCGGTGCCGGAAGGCCCATGAAAGAGATAGGCATGCGAAGCACGCCCGCGCGGCGGCCAGGCAGGCTCAAGCACGGCCCGGGCATGAGGATGGTGCTCAAGAGCGACGGGCAGCTGCACGCAGCCATGGTAGATGCCCGTTACCGTGCGCAAGCGTGCCAAGCGGCAAGCTGATCACGATCGAGGGCCTGGACGGAGCCGGCAAGACGACGCTGGCGCAAGGTCTCATACGCGAGCTAGGCGCGCGCATGAAACCCGGCGCCCCCCCGCCGGAGCTGCTGCGCGAGCCGGGCGGAGTGGAGCTCTCAGAGCGCATCCGCGAGCTGGTGAAAGATCCCGCGATGCGCGTAGGCGCGCGCGCGGAGGCACTGCTGTACGCGGCGGCCAGAGCGCAGCTAGTAGAAGAGCTCCTGACCCCCCTGCTGACAGCAGGCACGACGGTGGTGCTGGACCGCTTCGTGGACTCCTCACTGGCCTACCAAGGCGCGGCGCGGGGCCTGGGCATCGAGGCGGTGAGAGCGATCAACGCGCTGGCCACAGGCGGCCTGACCCCCGATCGCACGCTGCTGCTGCGCGTGTCCCCGGACACCGGCCGCGAGCGCCAGAGCGAGCGCGGGCGCGAGCCGGACCGCCTGGAGCGCGAGGGCAATGACTTCTTCACGGCGATCGCGCGCGCGTACGACGAACTGGCCAGAGCGGAACCGCAGCGAATCTGCACGATCGACGCCGAGCAGACACCGCAGGAGGTGCTGGCGGCGGCGCTGGCTGAGGTGGAAGACCTCTTCAAAAAGGCTTAAAAGAGGAGAGGCTCCGCTTCGCTACGCCGTGTGGGCCGCAGCTAGGGAGCCCTAACGGCAAACGTGAAACGCGGCGCGGAGCACGATCGGACGGCTAGCATGCTGCCCATGAGCACTCCCGCCGTGCCCCAGCAGACGCAGCTGATTATTCATCATGCGGCCACCACCTCCGGGGGTGGCGGCCTCTCCACGGAAGCGCTCGTGGCGGCGGTGCTGGCAGGCCTTATCATCCTCGCCTGTATGGCATGGGCGCTGGCGCGCTGGTGGGCGTACGAGCCCCACTGGCTGCCCTCCGCACGCCACTCCTGTGCGGAGGCAGGTCTGCGTCTGTCGGCCACCTGGGGCGAGCTGCGGGACTGGATGCGGCTCGGGCACTGAAGCTCCTGCAACTTAAAACGTCCGTCCGCCCCGAGCGGGACCATGGTCGACCCCCTACGAACAGACCCGGACGGCGAAGGAGCAAGGCCATGCAGAGGACCCCGCAGCCCACCAAAATCGAGAACCTGACCCCCGGCGAAGCACTGTCGGTCGAGCGTCTGTTCACGACCCCCGGCACACACCCCTTCGACGCGGTGGAATGGGAGCTGCGTGACGCACGCATCGGCCACGGCGACCGCGTGGCCTTCGAGCAGGGCGACGTAGAGTTCCCCGCGAGCTGGTCCCAGAACGCGACGAACATCGTCAGCCAGAAGTACTTCCGCGGCCAGCTGGATACCTCAGCGCGCGAGCACTCGGTAAAGCAGATGATCGGCCGCGTGGCAGGCACGATCGCGGGGTGGGGCCGCGAGCGGGGCTACTTCGCAAGCGATGAGGACGGCGATACCTTCGAGGCGGAGCTGACCCACATATTGCTGCACCAGATGGCCGCCTTCAACTCGCCGGTGTGGTTCAACGTGGGCTTCGAGGAGCAGCCGCAGTGCAGCGCGTGCCAGCCTTATCACGCCCTGGTTTCCACGCCTCGGGGTATGGTGCCGATCGGCGAGTTGGTCGAGGGGGATCAGGTCGGTCACGAAGTCTATGACGCCAATGGTGTGACCCACGTGGTGGCGACGAAGGCGAATGGGCGCAAGCGCGTCTTGCGCGCTCGTCTGCGAAATGGGAGCTTCATCGAAGCGACGCCCGACCATGTCGTCAAGGCGGTCGCCGAGCGTCGTACGCAGCCGGCATGGCTGCGAATGGATCAGCTGGAGGTGGGGATGCGAATGCACCTCCACCCCCATCGCGCAAAGGTATGCGATCCGGTTCGCGTGGCGGTCGGCGCGGGGAGCATGGAGTCGCTCATGGAAGAGCTCGTGGAGGTCGATCGAGTCGATATCGCCGAGGCTGCACTAGCCGGTTGGCTGCAGGCGGACGGCTTCGTCGGCCGATACGAGGGCACCAATCGTTCGCTGACCATTGAGTTCCAGGTGGCAAATGATGACGAGTACGACTGGGTGATGAAGAACCTGGACATCGTCTTTCCCGAGGCGCACCACAAGGTCCGCGAGGCGGACACCCAGCATGTGCGCGTCCGCCGTATCCGCGTGTACGGCGAGATCCTGCGCGAGTTCGTCGAACGCTGGGATCTGCTGGTGCGCGGTACTGAGATGCGCGTCCCGCCTCGGCTCTTTACCGCCTCGCACGACGAGATCGTGGCTTACCTGCGCAGTCTCTTTCAGGCAGACGGCTACGTGACCGTCCGCCAAGATGGCAATCAGAGCGCCCGCATCGGATTCGCGGTCATCGGCGAGCGCTGGACGGAGGATGTGCAGAATCTCCTCGGCGTGCTGGGTATCTACTCGCGAAGGACGCACAAGAGGGAGAGGCGCGAAAACCGCCACGACATGCACGAGCTGTCGATCTCCATCGGCTCTGAGCGTGCCCGCTTCGCTGAGATGGTTGGCTTCATAGGCCGTGAGAAGTCTGATGGACTGCTGCGCTCGCTTCAGTTGCGCAATCCCAAGCATTGCCCCGACTTACGCGAGGAGGAGATTGTTGGGATCGAGGACCTCGGTGAGATGGAGGTCTACGACATTCAGACAGAGTCGGGTGAGTACCTCTCGAACAATGTCGCTGTTCACAACTGCTTCATCCTGAGCGTGAAGGACACGATGGAGTCGATCCTGGAGTGGAACACCAAGGAGGGCATGATCTTCCGCGGCGGCTCAGGCTCGGGCATCAACCTCTCAAATATCCGCGGCTCGATGGAGACGCTGGCAAAAGGCGGCACAGCAAGCGGCCCGGTGTCCTTCATGCGCGGCGCGGACTCCTGGGCAGGCACGATCAAGTCCGGCGGCAAGACGCGACGCGCGGCAAAGATGGTGGTGCTGAACATCGACCACCCCGACATCCGCGAGTTCATTTGGTGCAAGGCCAAAGAGGAGGACAAGGCGCAGGCGCTGCGCGATGCCGGCTTCGATATGTCAATCGACGGCGATGGCTTCAACTCAATCCAGTATCAGAACGCGAATAACTCGGTGCGCATCACCGACGAGTTCATGGAAGCGGTCGAAAACGACGGCGAGTGGCGCCTACTGTCACGCCAGAGCAACGAACCTGTAGGCGAGCCGGTGAAAGCGCGCGAGCTGATGCACGAAATCGCACAGGCCGCCTGGCGCTGTGCGGACCCGGGAGTGCAGTACGACACGGTCATCAACAACTGGCACACCTCCCCTAACAGCGGCCGCATCAACGCGTCGAACCCATGCAGCGAGTACATGCACGTAGATGACTCAGCCTGCAACCTGGCCTCAATCAACCTGATGAAGTTCAGAAACCCAGATGGCACGTTGGACGTGGAGTCCTTCGAGCACACAGTAGACGTGATGCTGCTGGCGCAAGAGATCGTGGTAGGCCCAAGCAGTTACCCCACGGAGGAGATAGGGGTAAACGCACGCGCCTTCCGCCAGCTGGGCCTAGGCTACGCAAACCTGGGCGCGCTGCTGATGAGCAACGGCATGCCCTATGACAGCGATAGCGGCCGCGGCGTAGCAGCAGCAATCACGGCTCTGATGACAGGCCGCGCATACCGCCGCAGCGCGGAGACCGCAGCAGCCCTAGGCCCCTACGAGCACTATGAGAAAAACCGCGAGGCCCACAACGGCGTTATGCGGATGCACCGCGACGCGGCCCACGCGATCCCCGACGCAAGCATCACCGACACGGATCTACTAAATGCCGCGCGACGTTCATGGGACGAGGCAGTGGAGCTAGGCGAAGAGCACGGCTACCGCAACGCACAGGCAACGGTGCTGGCGCCAACAGGCACGATCTCATTCCTGATGGACTGTGACACAACCGGCGTAGAGCCCGACTTTTCACTGGTGAAGTTCAAGGAGCTGGTAGGCGGAGGCCAGATGACAATCGTCAACCGCACAGTCCCCCTGGCACTTCAGACACTGGGCTATGACGAACAGCAGATCGAGCAGATCGAGGCGCACCTGGCCGAGCACGGCACGATCGTAGGCGCCCCAGGCCTACTGGAGGAGCACCTACCAGTATTCGACGTAGCAGTAGGTGAGCGAGCAATTTCACACATGGGCCACCTGAAGATGATGGGCGCAGTGCAGCCCTTCATCAGCGGCGCAATCTCAAAGACAGTGAACATGCCCCAGGAGTCAACGGTGGAGGACATCGCCGACGCCTACAAGCAGGCCTGGCACCTAGGCATCAAGGCCCTGGCGATCTACCGTGACGGCAGCAAGACCGCCCAGGCCCTGCGCACCGACGCGCAGTCTGAAAAAGCCCCCGCCCCCGCCGATGTAGAGGCCCTGGTGGACGCCGCCGTGAGCAAGGCCCTGGCCGAGGTAGGCCCCCGCAGAAAGCGCATGCCAAGGGAGCGCCAAAGCATTACCCATAAGTTCTCGATCGGAGGACACGAGGGTTACATAACAGCCGGAATGTATGAGGACGGAAGCGTGGGAGAGATCTTTCTTACTGATATCGGTAAGGAGGGCTCGACGCTGCGGGGAATGATGAATTCCTACGCAACCGCAATCTCGATCGCACTGCAGTACGGAGTCCCGCTCGAAACCCTGGTACAGAAGTTCAGCTACATGCGCTTCGAGCCCGAGGGCATCACCAATAACCCAGAGATCCCCTTCGCGAAGTCGATGCCCGACTACATCATGCGCTGGCTGGCCAGCCGCTTCCTCAGTACAGACGCCCAGGAGGAGTTGGGCATCCTCACCCCCGAGGTAAGAGCGCGCAAGGCCGCCCAGGAGGCCTCCCAGTCGGTCATCTCCTCCGACACGGCAGGCCCTGCCGAACCCACTGCCTCGGCAGCCGCAAGCGCAGCCCCAACGAGCGCCCTGACGGACACTCCTCCCGTGGTCCCGGCCAAGCTCCGGGGCCTGGACCTGGGCCCGGCCTGCAGCCAGTGCGGGGGCATGATGCAGCGCACGGGCTCTTGCTACACCTGCTCAAGCTGCGGCAACAACACAGGCTGCGGCTGAAGGTCTCTGTTAGGAATCCCTCCCGCATCTACCTTTTTGGTAGAATTCTACCGTGAGTCTGAATATAAAGGACGAAGAGGCTGTGCGCTTGGCCACCGAAGTGGCGACGCTGGCGGGAGAGAGCAAGACACGAGCGGTCAAGGTGGCGCTGCAGGAGCGTCGTGAGCGCTTGGCGCTCACGGCTACACCCGCGGCCCGCGGAGCCGGTCTGCGGCGATTCCTAGAACGAGAGGCATGGCCGCAGATACCGGCGGAGGTGCTCGGCCGGTCCATCTCTCGCGCCGAGCGCGAGGCGATTCTCGGTTACGGCGAGGGCGGGGTGTGATCCTCGACAGCTCTGCGGTGATCGCGGTGCTGCTGGCCGAGCCCGACCACGAGACTATTGTTGATCAGCTAGCCCAAGCGCCTCAGGTTGGAATCGGGGCGCCGACCCTTACCGAGTGCGGGATAGTGCTGAGTGCGAGACTGGGAGCCCTGGGCCAGACTCTGTTGGGTCGTTTTGTGCAGGAAGCCGCATTGACGATAATTCCCTTCGGACCAGATCATTGGGTCGCTGCGATCGATGCATATCTTCGCTTTGGGAAGGGACGGCATCCGGCAGCCCTCAACTTTGGCGACTGCATGTCTTACGCCACGGCCCAACTCGCCAATGCACCTTTGCTGTGTCTGGGCAATGACTTCGTTCAGACCGACCTCAGGTTGGCCGACTGACTACGCTCATGCCGGCTCAGAAGCGGCATAGGCCCGCGACTCCGCCAGCGGCTCCTGCCCGGCAGCGACGAGCGCACTGTGGCGCGAGCGTACGCCGATGAGCCGGGCGCTGGCGATGGCCCCGATGGCGGCGATCGCCGCGGCGAGGTAGAGGGCATTGTGCAATCCATCGACGTAGGCGAAGGGCGAGCCATGTCCTACGGCGGCAGCAGCCGGCACCAAGGCCCCGAAGACGGCGACGCCCAGCGCGATGCCGGCGTTGCGGAAGGTGTCGTTGACGCCGGCGGCAAGACCACCGTGGCGCTCAGGCAGCGAGCTCAGGGCAACCGAGCTGAGAGCAGGGTTGAAGAGCCCGGTGCCGATGCTGGCGAGCAGCTCGCCGGGCAGCACAAGCGTCCAGGAGGAGGTGGCGGTGACGATCGTCATCAGCGCCATGCCGCCGGCCACCAGCGCGAGACCGCCGGAGATCATGAGACCCGGGGAGGTGCGTTCGACAAGCGGCGCGGAGGCGCCTGAGATGACGAACATGAGCACGGTGCCCGGCAGGTAGACGAGACCGCTGCCGACGGCCGAGAGGTGGAGCACCTCCTGGAGATACAGCGTGAGGTAGAGGTAGATCGCGAAGAAGGAGGCGGAGATGGCAAAGGCCGCGATCTGCGCGCCGGTGAAGGCGGGACGGCGAAAGAAGCCCAGCGGCAGCATCGCCTTGGGCGAGCGTGCCTGGATGGCGATGAACAGGGCCAGCAGGGCGGTGCCGCCGATGAGCTCGGCAAGAATCACGGGACTGCCCCAGCCGTCGATGTTGCCGCGCAGCAGCCCCAGCACGAGCAGGAAGAGGCTCGCGCAGAGCGTGGCCTGACCGGGCCAATCGAGCGGTCGGGGATGGGGGTCGCGCGACTCGGCGACCCACACACGCGTGGCCACGAGCGCGAAGAGGCCAAGCGGCACGTTGATGTAGAAGACGGCGCGCCAGGAGATGCCGCTGGTGAGCAGCCCACCGACGAGCGGGCCGATCGCGAAGGCGGCGCCGATCGTGGCACCGTAGGCAGCGAAAGCCTTGGCGCGGTCGCTGGGCTCGGAGAAAGTGGCGGAGATGAGCGCGAGCGAGGTGGCGAACATGAGCGCGGCGCCGATGCCCTGCACGGCGCGGGCGATGTCGAGCACGACGATGGTGCCCGAAAGCGCACAGACGAGCGAAGAGGCAGTGAAGATGGCGATGCCCCAGCCAAATACGAGGCGCCGCCCAAGGCGGTCGGCGAGCGAGCCGGCGCTGAGCACGATCGTGGCCAAGGTGAGGGTGTAGGCGTCAATGATCCACTGCAGCCCCGTGAGGCTGGCGTTCAGATCGTGCGCGATGTGCGAGAGCGCGGTGTTGATGACCGCGATGTCGAGCATCAGCATCGCGGTGGCCAGACAGGCCACGGCGAGCGTTCCTCGTCTGCTTATACGCCCACCAGTCATTCCCGCGCTCCCTTCAGTAGGTCGTTCGAGGCCACTGCCCCCCACTCTAGAAGGGCGCGCCTGAAAGCCGCCGAGCGTCTGGGCAAAGGCACGCCTGGATACAAAGGGTCAGAGGCGTAGGCCCGAAGCCGAAGGGTGTACCCGGAGGTCACCGGCCCCACTGGACCGGTGACTGCCAGGGTGCCGGCTTGCTCTAGGAGTTCAGACGGCTCTTGAGCGCACTGGCCGCGGAGAACTTCGCAGCCTTACTGGCGGCGATGTTGATCGTCTCGCCGGTGGCGGGGTTGCGTCCCTGCCGGGCGGAGCGATGGCTGACGCTGAACTTGCCGAAGCCGGCGAGTGCGACCTCGCCACCTGCGGCCAGCTCGTCGGAGACTGTCTCGATTGCGGCCTCAAGTGCCTGGCGTGCCTGGGTTGCGGGCAGCCCGGTGCGCTCGGCGACCTTGTCAGCCAGATCGTTCTTGGTCATTGCACTCCCTTCTCGGGTGTTATTCCTGCGGGCAGGCTAACGACTGGCGAGGACAACTACACGGAAACCCTTGCCGGAGGCGCCATCTGACGCTCGGGAAGAGGTGCGGTACGGGGTCGTAGAAGACCGGCGGCGCAGGTCGCCCACAGGCAGGCCAGCCAGCAGCCACAGGCCAACCCCACGTGCACCCAGACGAGCTGCGTGGGCAGGTGGGTCTCGTACTGGTCGAGACCCACGGCGCCCTGCAGGGCGATGAGCACGCAGAGCACGGTCAGCGAGCCGCGCAGCACGGGATCGTTCGAGCGCCGGCGCGCAAGCCACCACACTCCTAGCGCCAACAGCCCGAAGGCCAGGCCGATCTCGCCGTGGCGGTGGATGACGAAGTCCATCGTGCCCTTGCCGTCGAAGTCCAGGCGATTGATGCGCTGCCCGGGCGAGCCCCCGGCGTGGGGGCCGGCGGCGGTGGCGGCGGTGCCGGCCAGGATCGTGACGCCGCCAAGCACGAGTAGCGCGCGCACGCTCCCAATGAGCAGGCGATCGCCGCCCACCGGGCGCTCATCAGCCTCATAGGTGGCCCGCCAGGCGAGTGCCGTGGCAGCGGCCAGGATGAGCATGGAAAGCGCGAAGTGGCTCATCACCCAGCCGTAGTCGAGCGCGCCGCGCACGGTGAAGCCACCGAGGATCGCCTGGCCCACCACGCCCAGGGGCAGCAGCACGCCCAGCCAGACGAGATCGCGGCGGTAGGGGCGTCGGCGCAGTGCGAACACCCAGGCGGCGATCGCGGCGAGCGAGACGGGCACGGTGATCATGCGGTTGGAGAACTCGATCACGGCGTGCGTGGTCAGCGGGGGATAGGCGTGGCCATAGCAGCGCGGCCAGTCGGGGCAGCCGAGGCCCGAACCGGTGAGGCGCACGGCGGCGCCGCTGAGCACGATCAGCGTGAGCGCACCCAAGGCGACGTAGGCCACGAGCGCGTACTGCCGCGGGGTGACGGTGAAGTCATTGGTGCGCTCGCGCAGGCGCTCCAGGCGGGAGGGGGCAGAGGGCGGCATCGGCCCATAAGTTTGCCAGGAGACCGAGTGCTGGGAGTCGGGCAGGCGACCCAGTCCGCTTCTCCTGCCGCGCCCCTCGGCGGTCCTACTGAGCTCAAGGACCGTCAGTGATGCTTGCCGTGATGCCGGGGGTGGCGCTTCTTTTCGCGCAGATGCACGATCGCCAGGTGCGCGGTGGAGGTGTTTTCGAGCTTGTCGATCGCGACGATCGTCAGCAGATGACGCCCCAGCGGGATCTTCTTGGCCCCCGACCAGCCCATTTCGGCGACGGTGCTCTGCGGGTAGGTGTGGGTGTAGAAGTAGGGCACCCAGTTGCGCACCAGATGGCCGTCCCAGAACAGCCGCACGCGGCGGATGCCGGCTGGGTCGGAAGCGATCGCCTTGAAGTACAGCTTGCCGGTGTAGCGCTGCCCGTTGAGCGGTGTGGCAAGCGTGATCTTGGGACCGGCGAAGTTGCCGCAGGTGCCGCTCTGCTGATCGCCGTGTTCGAGGTAGTCGTGCATTGCGGCGTAGGCCGGCTTGCGCGAGCCGTTGGCGCGCAGCAGCCCCGAGGTGACGGCGCCCGCGTCACCAAGCGGGTACCAGAGGGCGACCTGCACATAGGGGTCTTCGGCCATGCAGTGATAGGCCTGCGTGAGGAAGCTGGCCTGTTGTTCCTCGGATACACCCTCGGGCTTCTGTCCGGCCCAGGCGCCTTCGGGGCAGGTGGCCGAGGTGGTGCGCCAGCTGGTCTCGGTCATCCAGATCGGCTTTTCATCGCCATTGGCGGCCTCGGTGGCGTGCACCTCGCGATAGGCCAGGAAGGAGTCCTGGTCCAGGCGCCCGTTGGGGTCGCGCAGGAAGGTTTCCGGAGAGTCGATGTTGCAGGCGGTGTCGGTGTGCACGCCGACGGCGTCGAAGTAGCCCTTACCGCCGGCTTCATAGACGCCCTGCAAGAAGTTGTAGTCGTTACCCGTCAGCCCTCCGAGCACGACCGCGGAGCCAGGATCGGCTGACTTCACGGCGGTGTAGGCGGACTGCAGCAGACGTGTATAGGCGCCGGGGTCGGGCGCGCCGGCCCACCAGCGCGAGGCGTCCTCCTCGTTCCAGATCTCATAGGCCACCCCCTTGCCGGCCCAGCGCTGCGCGAGGAAGTGCAGCAGCGCGGCGTAGTCGGCGGGGTTCGCGGGGGGTGTATTGGAGGCAGTCGAGCCGGTCTCCCAGGCAGGCGCGCCGACGACGTCGAAGATCGCGTGGCTGCCCTTGGGCAAGGTGGCCAGCAGGCGGTCGTATTCGGCGAGCCAGTTCTGCGCCTGCTGCCCGCGGGCGGGTTCGATATCCCCCCAGGGCACGAACACGCGTACCCACTTGGCCCCCAGCGCGGTCGCCTGTTCGACGGCTGCGGGGCTGAGACTGTTGAGGTTCACGCCGGCTTCGGCGGCCATAGCTGAGGGGGCTAGCGCAGCGGTGCTCGTCGCGCCACCGGCCAGGAGGGCGGCGGCGATGGCAAGACGCCTTGTGGTGCTGCGCAGAACCCTGATCCTCACAATGCCCCCCTATCGACATGCAGGGTGGCATGCCTGATCCGTAGTGTCCCCAGTTGGCCGTATGCATGACCGCAGACTTCATCCCGATTGGGACCAGGTGACGGGGGTCCCGCAGGGGACCGTCGATGTCTGGCGGGTGGACCTGCGAGAGGTGGGAGAGGAGTCGTTGCGGCTGTTGTCAGCGGACGAGCGCAAGCGCGCAGCGGACATCGCCAACCCCGCCCGCCGCGCCCTATGGATGCGAGCGCGGGGAATGCTGCGGATGCTGCTGGGGGGCTATCTGCAACGGCCGGGGGCCGATCTGGAATTCGTGCTTGGCGAGCACGGTAAGCCGGCGCTGGCCGCTTCACCTGGAGGCGTCGCGGGGGATCTTGTCGCGGGCCCCGGGGATCTCGCCGCGGATACGGCAAGTGCGGGGGACTTGCACTTCAACCTGTCGCACTGCGAGGCCTTGGCGCTCTATGCCTTCACGGCAGCGGCGCCTGTGGGCGTCGATCTCGAGCTCAAGCGAGAGCGCAAGCTTGACGAGCTGGCTCTGGCAGAGCGCACCTTCGGGGCACAGGCAGCCCTGAGCCTGCGTCGGCTGGATGCCCCCGCGCGCAGGCGGGAGTTCCTACGGCTGTGGGTGCGTCATGAGGCCACCGTGAAGTGCCTTGGCTATGCGCTCGCAGGAAGGCAAGGCCAAGGCAGTCTTGAGACGCGCGCCGCGGGACTGTGGGTCGCAGACCTCGACTTTGGCCCGGATATGGCGGCGGCTCTTGCCGTGCAGCAAGGACCGTTGGAGTTACGCCTCTCAGATTGGCCTGCCGGCAGCCAACACAACGGTAGGGTCTGAGCCTGCATTTTGGTAGTGCAGAGAGCTGCGAAATGGTAGTGCTCTCCTGCCCTCAGCTCCCGTAGCGGAAAGGCAGCTCGGCGGCGACCTGCGCCAGGCGCGGGGCGTTGGCGTCGCGCTGGGATACCACGAGCTCCGCGCGAGGCAGTGGCCACTCGATGCCGATGTCAGGATCGTCCCACGCGATGCCACGCTCGACCTCGGGGGAGTAGTAGGCGGTCTGCTTGTAGAGGACATCGGCCACATCGCTGAGCACGCAGAAGCCGTGCGCGAAGCCCACAGGCACGTACAGCTCGCGCAGGCTCTCCTCGTCCAGCTCGAACCCCTCCCATTCACCGTAGGACGGGCTGCCTTGGCGCAGGTCCACCAGCACGTCCACGATCCTGCCGCGCGCGCAGCGCACGAGCTTGGCCACGCCGTCGCCGATGTGGAAGTGCATCCCGCGCACCACCCCGCGCGTGGAGCGGGAATGGTTGTCCTGGATGAATGTCTCCTGCTCGGGGATCCCCACCTGGGCGTGCCATTCGCTGCGGTAGGTCTCTGCGAAAAAGCCGCGATCGTCGGCGAAGGCCCGAGGCTCGATCAGGATCGGGCCATCAAGGCGCGTGGGAAGCGTTTGCACGGGGCTGAAGGCTATCTCGGCTCAGTCGATGCTGCCGCGCGGCGCGACCCAGACGCTGGCGAAGGCGAGCGAGGTGTGCTCGGCGGGTCCAAGCTGGACTTGCCCACTGCGGGGCTATCTGCTGCCCCTGGTCGATCGCGGCCTGCAAGGAGTCTCGCTCGCTCTTTCGTGGGGCTCCTCGATTTCGGCCAAGCTTTCAACGCGTTCGTGTTCGCGCTCATCGGAGCGGTTCTCGCACCGCGCCTTGCGGAGATCGCTTGGCCAGAACGACACTGGAGCGTAGGACGACGTCTCGCGCTCACGGGGCTGCGTCGCTTTCGGACGGCTGGGGTCATCCTTGTGGCGTATCTGGTATTCATGGCTGTGGTCTGGCACATAACCAGTGGGGCTTCTGCTCACCTGACCTTCGGGTGAATCGTGCCGTGCAAGCTGGCCGGAGTGGGGGTACTAGTCTACCGTCGCGTATGTGGGGCGTTGCTCTCTGCCTACGCTGGCGGCATGTGACGGAAAGGGAGCTGAGCGTGGAGCGGCACACAGGAAGACCAGTCACGAGTACGAAGTCAATTCTACTCGTTGCTCTGCCATTGTTGGTGATCTTGGTCAGCGCAATGGTATGGGTCACCGCCTTATCGCGCAGCGGGTTTTGGGCCGATGACTTCCTAAATGTCACTCGCTATGCCCGGTCGCTGGGAGATCTGTCGTACAGCCGCAACCAGGGCAAGTATGTAATCAATGTTTTCTGGGCAATCGGTACGCTGGCTTTCGGCGCGGGGTCCGCGGTTCCGTTCATCATGCTCAACACACTCGTGTTTGTGACTGGAGTGGTCACCTGGTTGTGGGTAGGGACAAGGACCAGATGGAGCGCACTGGATGCGTGGTGGATCGGCGGGCTGTTCATCGCGACGGCCGCCTGGCTGCTTACCAGCCTGTGGTCTTCGAACATCGTGCATTCGGTTGGGTTTCTTGCCCTTGGGATCGGTCTGCTTGCCCACGAACGCTGCATGCGAGCTCGAACGATTCGCGATTGCACGCTCTGGTCCCTTGCGGGCGGCGCGGCCTGGACGCTCGCGGTTGTAAGCAATCTGATCTATCTGGGCCTACTGGTCATCGCGGCCTACTGCGCCTTTCACCAGGTGCTGAAGATCCGGCAACTTGGCATCGCCACTACCAGGGCCGGTTCGATGGTGGGCTCGTGGAACTTGGTGGTTCCGCTCGCCTATTTCTTGGCTATCGCCTATCCCGCAACGACAGCCAGTGCTCCATATGCAAACAACGGGCTGAAGTTCGTCCGGCTGAATCTCCATTTTTATCGGGAAGGCTTGGCGCCGACGAATGCACTTGTGGTGGTTTATGTCGTGGCGCTGGTGCTCGGGGTAGTCGGGGGGGCAATCGCGGTTCGCCGGCGGGACTGGTTTCCAATCGCGGTGCTGGGGGCTGCGGGCGCCACGGCTGTTCCAGCGCTCGTGCAAGCTCAGCAGCGAGATATTCACTACATGGCGATGCCCTTGCTTCTCATATTCAGCGCGGTGGCGGCTGGCGCACGGCCCGTGCTGCTGGGCCGGTCCAAGCAACTGGTGCAATTCAGGCGCGCGTTGTTTGTGGGTATGGTGGCCGCGCTGCTGCTCATGTTTCAGCAAGGTGCCGATGTGCGCTCGTTCTTTGTGCAGTCTCCACTGGGAGGCAGGCTTGCGGCATTTCGCTCAGAGGTTGCATCGCTGACACCGGAAAGCGGCACGATATGCGCAAAGCTGGACCTCGACGCCCAGCATGAAGGTCTCTTTATTGCTGAGATGTCGGGGGAGAATGGCTTCAGGGTGCCACCCATCAATGCGGTGCAGGTTGATTTGATCTCGGCAGGGCAGGCCTGCCCGATGCAAGGGGCTGCGGCGAACATCACTGTCAGCCTTGACGCGCGCGGTGATTTTGTAGCATCCAGCTAGGTGGGCCGACCTGGGCGCCTGATACTCTCTTGGTCTCCAAATGCGCAAGATGATGACAAAAATGCGAGGCTCCAACGGAGACTCTGGCTGGCTGCGTCTGCCGGAGCGCGGGACGGCGGACCCGGTTGTCAAGCCAACACCGTATCTCCCGATCTACGAACAATTGCTTGGTTCTTTGCGCAACCAGGCATTTACGCTGCTTGAGCTTGGTGTATGGGGCGGCGACTCGCTGCAGATGTGGCGTGATGCTTTTCCACAGGTGACTGTCGTCGGGGTTGACCTTGGGCCACCTGAGCTACAGCTCGGTCCTCGCGTGCACGTCGTTCGCGGTGATCAGTCCGACGCGGAGTTGATGCGCAGGATTCGCACGAAGTATGCCCCCGCCGGCTTTGATGTGATTGTCGACGATGCCTCCCATCTCGGAGTCACTACCGCTCGTTCGCTGCAGGCTCTCTACGCCGAGCATTTATGCCCTGGTGGGCTGTATTGCATCGAGGACTGGGGCACAGGTTATCTGCCTGAGTGGGATGATGGCGGCGCACTTGCCTCTGCGTTGGACATGGGGAGCCTCGACAGCACCGCAGCATCGACTTCGACAGGGGTCGCCACGTCGGTCCATATGCCCAGCCACGATTTAGGCGTTGTAGGGATGGTCAAGCGTTTGGTCGATCACACCGCGAGTGGGACGCTGCGGGCGGCCCAGCCGGAGGCGGTCGGCGAAGCTCTGGCAATTGAATCCATGACTGTGTGGGACGGCATCGTGGTCTTGCGCAAGCCCCGCTGATCTAGTGATGGAAATGCGCATCGCGTTGTCCATGCGTCTTGCCGGATAGGCTGGCGCGGTGAGCGACCGCGCTTCATTCCGGGTCCCGGCCAACGACTTTGCTCGACAGTGGCACAGCATCCGCCAGGACGCCATCGATGCGGTCGACCGGGTCGGAAGCAGTGGCTGGCTGATCCTTGGCCAGGAGGTGCGCGCCTTCGAGCAGGAGTTTGCGGCGTGGTGGGGCGTTCCTCATGCCGTGGGGGTGGCCAGTGGCTTGGATGCGCTTGAGATTGCGCTGCGCTGCGCTGGTCTGCCGGTTGGCGCGCGCGTCGTCACGACTCCTCTGACGGCGTTTGCCACGACACTTGCGATCGTGCGCGCCGGCGCGGGACCGGTCTGGTGCGATGTCGATGCATCGGGCGGCCTGGATCTCGATCTCCTCGATGCGGCGCTGCGCGCCGACCGGTCAATCCGAGCGGTGCTGCCGGTCCATCTGTATGGGCATCCCCTGGACCCAGACGGCCTGGAGCGCCTGGCGGCTGAACATGAGGTCCTCGTGATCGAGGACTGCGCGCAGTCGGCGGGCGCCGAGCGTGGCGGACGGCCTACGGGTCTTTCCGGCATTGCCGCCGGCACGAGCTTGTATCCAACCAAGAACCTTGGCGCGATGGGCGACGGTGGTGTCCTGCTCACTGCCGACGCCGAGCTGGCCGAGCGCGCCAGATGTTTCCGCGACTACGGGCAGGGCGAGCGCTATGAACACATCGAGATGGGACTCAACAGCCGGCTCGACGAGCTGCACGCAGCAATCCTCAACTCCGCCCTGCTGCCTCGGCTCGATCGGTGGCTTGCCAGGCGCCGTGCGATCGCCTTGCGCTACGTGGACGCTTTGAGTGATTGCCGGCTGCGCCCGATTGTGGCGGCGGCTGGCCGCTCGGCGCATCACCTCTTCCCGGTCGAAGTGACCGACGAACAGCCTGCCGCAATCGCGCGGCAACTCACCCGGCGCGGAGTGGCGGTTGGACGCCACTACCCCTTCCTTTGTTCCGATCAGCCCGCCGTCCGGGGTGCGGGCATGACCATCGGCGCTCTTTCCATGGCTCATCGACTCGCCGAGCGAGAGCTTTCGCTGCCCATCCATCCACATCTCGAGGATGCGGAGGTCGAGTTTGTGATCGAGGCCTGTCTGGATGTGTGCGCGTGAGTGCGCCGCTCAACTCGCTTGTCGTTCCGGTCTATCGCAACGCAGGTTCGATCACGGCGCTCATAGAGGCAGTCGAGCACATCGCTGGTCAGGTCGAGGGAGGTCTTGAGACCATATTCGTTGTCGATGGCAGCCCTGATGACTCACGCGAGCGGTTGCTGAAGGCTCTGGAGAGCACGAATCTTCACTCCCGTATTGTCGAGCATTCCCGCAATTTCGGGTCCTTTGCGGCTATCCGGACCGGTATGGCCCTGGCTCGAGGCGATCGTATTGCGGTCATGGCCGCTGATCTTCAAGAGCCTCCCGAGCTTGTCGTTGAGTTCTTGCGCCAGCTTGCAGGGGGGGATGTCGATGTGCTCGCCGGTCAGCGCGCGACGCGCGAAGATCGGGGAGATATGGCTTCGAAGCTCTACTGGCGCCTGTATCGCCGGTTCGTGGTGCGCGACATACCTCCAGAAGGGGTTGACGTCTTTGCTTGCACCGCTGCCGTCCGTGATGTGGTGTGTTCGCTTGAGAGTGTCCACACCTCGCTCGTCGCGCAGCTCTTCTGGGTCGGCTTCCGTCGCCGGCTGGTGCCCTACGATCGACGGCCTGGGACTGGTGAGAGCGGGTGGACGCTACGCCGCAAGCTTCGTTATCTCTCGGACAGCGTCTTTGCCTTCACGGACCTGCCAGTACGCATCCTCTGGATCTTGGGTGTCGTAGGCCTGAGCATCGCGATGCTCGTTGGCGCGCTGGTGCTCATCGCTCGTGTGGCGGGTGCGATCGCGGTTCCGGGCTACGCGGCCACCATCCTGGTCCTGCTTTTCTTCGCGAGTCTCAACCTGCTCGGACTTGGCATCATCGGATCCTATGTCTGGCGCGCTTATGAGACGGCGAAGGGACGCCCCGGTGCGATCGTGCGCGATGTCGTAGAATTGCCGCGTAAGGGCACAGATGCATGAGGTTTTGACAGATACACGCGAAGTCTTCGTACACCAGCGAGCGCTGTGTGAGAGTGACGACGTAGGCCCTCGGACGCGCATCTGGGCTTTTGCGCACGTGCTGAAGGGCGCCCACATTGGCGCGGACTGCAATATATGCGACGGTGTGTTTGTCGAGGATGGCGTTGTCGTGGGAAATCGTGTGACTGTCAAATGCGGAGTGCAGTTGTGGAAGGGTGTGCGTCTGGAGGATGATGTTTTCGTCGGGCCAAACGCCACCTTTACCAACGACCGCTTCCCCCGCAGTCGCCAGTGGCTCGAAGAGCACCCCAGTACGGTTGTCCGCACTGGAGCCTCAATTGGCGCCAACGCGACGATCCTCCCGGGCCTGGAGATCGGCCAGGGGGCGATGGTAGGGGCGGGTGCCGTCGTCACGCGGTCCGTACCGCCCCACGCCGTGGTCGTCGGCAATCCTGCTCGAATTAAGGGCTACGTCCAATCGCCCGGACCCAACAAGGCACAGGACGTCGCATCGCCTCCCAGCATGTCGGGGCTGAAAAACCTGGCGGTGCGCGGGGTGCACGTGCAGCATTTTGCGGAGTTCTCTGATCTGCGCGGTAGGCTGACAGCGGGCGATCTGTCCAGCAAGAGCGTGCCCTTTGTCCCACAGCGCTGGTTTATGGTTTATGACGTGCCTAGCCGGGAGGTGCGCGGTGAGCACGCCCACCGTGCTTGCCACCAGTTTCTGGTCTGTGTGGCGGGTCAGGTGAGCGTTGCGGTAGACGACGGACGGCATCGCAGTGAGGTGCTGCTGGACAAGCCTAATATCGGCATCTACATTCCGCCGCTCATATGGGGTAGTCAATTTGGCTACGATGCCGATTCAGTGCTGATGGTGCTGGCCTCCCACGCGTATGATCCGGATGACTACATTCGTGAGTACGACTCTTTCCTTGCGGAAGTCGCGCGCGTCTCCTCGCCTGCTTGAAGCGTTTGCTCTGAATGGCGTACGCGAAACGACCACAGCCGGTTGGCGAGGAAGGTGACCGGGGCAGCTATGAGGATCGCAAGCCGCTGCGAGGTTGTCGCAGCAAGACCAGCGCCTGAGTAGAGGATGGCAAAGCTTCCATAGTTCACGATCAAGGACAGAACGGCAACAAAGCAGAACCTGCCGAGGTCGCTGCGAACACCTCTGCGACTGGGGGGAAACGCCCAAATTCGCATTAGTGTGAAGTTGTACAAGCCATTGAGTGCAAACGCAATGCCGAGGGCTGGGTAAGCCCCAATCCCGATTGCAAGCTCGACGGCATAGAGCGCGATCGCCAGCACGTAGCCGCTGCCTGCGACGATTCCATAGCGCAGGAGTTGTCCACTGACTCTCTCGTCAGGCGCTGCCCGCAAAAGATGGTCGATGCGCTGCACACGGTGGAGGCTATCCCCTGGGAGCCTTGGGCGACCCTCGGAGGACTTCGGCGCATTGAGCAAATAGAGTACGCACGCTATGGGAGATGGCAAGGACAACGGCCTCGGTGGGTGCCGAGCGCCGGAGCGACGCGGTCCTCTCTGCTTCATGCACGTCCCCAAAAGCGGAGGGATGAGCTTCCATGCCGCACTCGAGGCAGCGCTACCCCAGGGTGCGCTGGCTCCACGACGGATGGATATCTCGACCTTCTGCGGCTTTCGCGAATTCGACCTTCTGCAACCAGCAGCGCGCAGCTTGATTGCCGTGGATGACGAGGAGATCGGGTCACTGCGCCGATGTCGGGTCGTGAGCGGACACTTCTCGTTGACGGCGCTTCTTCGGATCACCGCGGCACCGGCGATCGGAACCGTCCTGCGAGAGCCGCGCGCTCGTGTGATATCGCTGTACACGTATTGGCGCACCCCGAAGCTGTTCGATCAGCTTCTGCCTTACAGGGTGCAGGACTTTGCCCTCCGGCCTTTCGCGAGTTTCTTGGCGGAGCCGCAGGCGGCTCCAGCCGTGGACAACCAAGTCTGCCGGATGCTTCTTTATGGAGACCGGCGGATCCCCTGCGACGACTTCATCGCGCCATCTGACATTGATGCGATCGCCTCGGATGCAATCGTTCGACTTGACAGCCTGGGATTCGTGGGCGCGCTGGAGTTAGGGAGCGACACATGGGATGGACTCGGGCGGCTATTTGGCTTGAAGCTCAAGCCGAGGTCTCTAAACGTGACAGGCGAGACGTATAGGCCATTGGCGGCGCCTCCGGGAGAGAGACTTCTCACCGCCGACGCCCTCGATCTGCTCGAGCAGCGCAACGCGGCTGACCGAATTGTCTTCGACCACGCGTTGGCACGCGCAGGCATTCGCGGTCGCAAGCGCCTACGACTCGCGGAGTCCTCATTCGCGGATCAGCTGGTGCGCTTGCGGGACATGCTGGGTCATTCCACGGCAACGCCCGCAGGACGGCCCAGCCATCGAAGACCGCCAGACCGGTCTAGCGCTTGACTGAGAGGGAGCTTATTGGGGCCCGCTATTGGGCTCGCGATTGAGTTCCACGAGCTGGGGGTGCGATGCGTAGTAGTCGAAGAACGCCTGCACGGCCTGGGTCGCCGCATACTCCACGCCACGGATCTTGAACGGTGTGCTCCCAGCCGTAACTCCGGCGCCGAACCGAAGCTCCAACGCCCGAACGTGATTGGCGTGGAGCGGGTAGAAGGTTGATCCGAGTAGCTCATGTGGGATACGCCGGTGGTCAATGCCGCCAGGAATGCCGATGAGCTCGGTGATCTGTTGGGCGACGAGACCAAGAAGACGGTTGGACGGGTGGTTCATGCTGAAAAAGAGCAGCTCGTCCTTGAAGGTAGAGGCGATAAACGAAGTTATGTTGACATCGCAGTCGCGACCACGGATCTCCAGCTCGGCGGTCGAATTCGCCGCCCACGCCACCGCGTCGGAGGGGCGGTCGGGGTCCTCCAGGAGGCGGCATACCTCAGCCACCTCCCTACCGGCGCTGTATGCCTGAAGGATCGTCCGGTCGTGGTAGTCGAAGGGCCCCTCCACGACGGGCTGGCCCGCGGCGTCGCGCATGTAGAAGAGGTCAGGGAAGTAGCCGGCCCAATAGACGCTGGGCCAACGCACAACAGTGGCCGTACCTGCGATTCGCGCCAGGGTCTCCGTGCCCAGCCCCAGCCCGTCTCGGTAGCCCTCGTCGACTCGCTGGGGGATGACCAGGGCCGCATCGGCGACCGCCCGGTGCAGCTCGGGCACCATCGCCTCGGGGATCTCATGCACCGGGGGAAAGCGCACGAACTCAAACCGCTTCGTGAATTCCTCGTTGGTACTCAGCATCAGCTCCAGGGCCGCGGCCTGGCAGTTCCCAACGACGACAACGCGGTCCATGATGCGGTTAGCCTGCCTCTGGCCTGCCAGCCTCAGCCGGTGGAGCTGGGCGTCTTTGCCACAGCGGCCGAGGCACCCTCCAGCAGCTCCCCGAGCCGTTCTGAGATCACCTGAGTCGAGCAGTGCGCGAGGATCAGCTCCTGGCCAGCCCGAGAAAGGCTGCGCCAGAGCTCATCGTCGCGGTAGGCCCGGATCGTCTCGGCAGCCAGCTGATGCGGATCGTCGGCGATCAGCATGCAATCCTCCTCGTGGCCGTCGAGGCCCTCGGCGCCGATCGGTGTGGTGACGACGGGTAGCCCGACGGAGAGCGCCTGGGTGATCTTGCCCTTCATACCGGCGCCGTAGCGCAGTGGGGCCACCATCAGCCGCGCGCCGTCGAGCAGCGGCTGGAGATCCTCCACCCAGCCGGTGACGTCGACCCGCGAGGAGGCCAGTGTCTGGACCTCGGGGGGGGGGATGAGATCCGACGATCGTCACCCGTACGTCGCCAAGCTCGCGCCACACCTCGGGCATGACCTCTTTGACGAGGCTGACGGCGGCATCGACATTGGGGGGATGCTGGAAGCCGCCGACGAAGAGGACGCCGGAGCGGTCCTCGGGGGGAGGCACGAAAGGCTCGACATCGTGCACGGTGGGCACCACGAGCACACTGGCCTCGGGCACATCGTGCAACACCTGCACGCGTTCGGCGTCGCTCGCAACGAGCGTCGTGTCGCAGGCCCGGATCATTGCCAGCTCCAGCTGGCGCAGCGCATGGGCTCTCGGGCCGAGGGTCTCAGCGTGGCCGTTGCCGGCGCCAAAAGCGCTCGTGGAGGAAGTGCCGATGGCGCTGCGGCGGGCCTCGCGCAGCCAGTGCAGATCGACGGTGTCATAGGCGATCTGCGCCGCCGGGGCGAACTCGCGGAGAGTGTCGAGCCAGCGGCTGGCGACGTGCGGACGGGAGAGGATCGCCATGTTCAGGCGAGGGCCGATCGTGGCCAGCTCAGCGTTGACGTCGAGCTGGCCATAAAGCACCTCGACCCCCATCTGCTGGAGCATCCTCGTGTAGGGAGCTGTGGGCGCGAAGTTGTCGGGCATGAAGGTGACACGCGCGCCCAGCCCGATCAGCGCGCGCATGATGTTGAGCATGCGCAACGACCCCGCGTCGCGATCCCAGGTCGGAACCAGGTGGTCGATCACCAGCACATGCGGCCCACGGTGACGGTTGGCGGCCACGCGCAGGTTGGTGGGCGCGGAGCGCAGGTGCTCGGCCTCCAACTGCGCCCGCCAGCGGGCGACGAACTTGGGCCGATTCTGCTCCTGGTGGCGCTTGTGCCCCGACTCGGCATCGTTGCCGGCGGTGGCGCCCTCGTGGTGGATCACAATGGCCTCGGGCTCATAGAGCACGCGCTGACCGTGCTCGCGGGCCTGGAAGCAGAGGTCGGCGTCCTCGTAGTACATCGGCAGGTAGCGCTCGTCGAAGCCGCCGAGCTCGCGCCACAGCTCGGCCTTGACCATCAGGGCGGCGGCGGAGCCGTAGTCGGTCTCGCGACGGTATTCATACTGAAAGCCTGTGGGCTCATCGCCGCGCCCGTAGTTGGCGCCGGTGCCGTCGCGCCAGATGATCGCGCCGGCCTCGTTGAGGCTGCCATCGGGGTAGAGGAACTTGGGCGTCACCACGCCGATGTCCTCGGTGGACTCGGCGCAGGCGAGCATCGACCGCAGCCAGCCGCGTGTCACTTCGGTGTCGTTGTTGAAGAGCACCAGCCAGCGCCCGCGCGCGACGCCTGCACCGCGGTTCATGCTGCGCAGGTAGCCAAGGTTCTGCTCGTTGCGCACGATCTTCGCGCCCTGCACGCATTCGAGCAGGCGCTTGGTGTCCTCGTCGGCGTCGTCGTCGACGAGGATCACCTCGTAGCTGGCGTGAGCGGTGTGCTCGCGGATCGAGCTCAGGCAGGCGTGGGTCAGCTCGGCGTGGGCGTAGAGAGGGATGATCAGCGAGACTTTGGGGTCCTCGTATTCGGGCAGCGAGATCGTCTCGAACGCTGGGCCGTTCGCTGCCTCCGCGTCTGCCCCGGAGTGCTCTCCAGTGGACTCTGCCTTGGGCCGCTTGACCAGCACACGCCCGGCCAGACGCAGCGACATGCGCAGCGTGCGTGCGAACAGCGAACGCTCGCCGATCGCTCCGTACAGGCGAGCGCGGGCTCGCTGGAAGGCCTGCCAGGTCACGGACTCCTCGGTGCGTCGATTCAGTTGCCTTGCGGCCGTCAGGTCATCGGTGAGCGAGACCATCTCCGCGCGCAACTGCTCCTTGCGCTGCTGCTCCTGAGTGATGTCCTCCTGTCCGCGCTCGATGTCGCGGTCGCGCTGCGCGAGCTCCGCCTGAAGCCGTGTTCTCTCTTCGTGCAGCAGCCGGTCCTGCCGCGCCTGTTCGCGCTCCAGCGCAAGTTTTAGTTCCCTGCCGGTCTCAAGCGCGGCGTCCCGCTCGGTGGCTGCTTCCACGGCCTCGCGTTCCTTGACCCGCATCAGCGCCAGGTCGCAATCGGCGAGTGTCGAGGTGCTGGCCAACTCGGGCAGCGGCGCCTTCGATGCGACGGCCACGACGTAGAGCGCCGAAGGGTCGCCCGCGACGTGCCATTCCTCGCCGGCGCGCTCGATGTAGAAATCCTCCGCACCCGCGCCCCCCTGCTCTGCCTCCGCGTCGAGTCCTCCCTGGTCGGGTGCGACCTCGCCGAGCGCGTGCAGATGCGAGCCCGTGATCGTCCGCTGTCCCCAGGCGCCGAGATGGGGGAAGTGCTTGCCGAGCAGCTCCATGAACTCCTCTAAGGCCAGCTCTCGCTCGTGGAAGGGGTTGTGCTGATGGCTGGCCTCGCTATAGAGGCGCCGATCGGGCGTGGAGATCACGAGGATGCCCTCGTCTCCCAGCACGCGCGCGACTTCCGTCAGCACCTGCTCCTGCTCGCGTACGTGCTCGATGATCTCGAATGCGACGACCGCCCCGAAAGACCCTTCGGCGAACGCGGACAGGTCGAGCGCGGTGCCCTTGTGAAACTCAATGTCAGCTCCGGCGTAGTTGAGACGGCTGTGCTCGACGGTGCGCTCGTCCACATCGATGCCCACGACATGCGTGGCCGAGTCGGCAAGGATGGCGGCGCCGAAACCCTCGCCGCTGCCCAGGTCGAGCACCCGGCGCCCGCCCACCAAGCGCGCGGCCCAGAGGTAGCGGTGGAAGTGCTCGTAGACCACCTGGATGTCAGGCGACCAGGGCACACAGCGCTCGCCGGTCCACTCGATCAGGCGCGGCGCTCCGGCACGTCGTCGAAAACTCACGCCCGCGATTGTAGGGTTCCCTTCGGTGAGCAGCCCGGACCCACAGCCCGATGCGGCACGAGCAGATGCGTCGCAAGGCGACGCGGCCCAGGCCGAGGTGGCACAGGCCGACGCGGCGCGTGCCGCCCAGCTCGATGCGTCGCGCTTTGCGCGCGAGCTTGCGCCCGGACCGCTGGCCTCCGAGCAGGCGCGCGCCACGCGGCTGCTGCGCGAGCGCCTCGATGAGGAGGATGTCGCCGAGATCGAGCAGCTGATCCGGGACACCCCGGGCGCATGGGAGCACTATGGCGGCGCGCAGGGCGATGGCGCCAAGCGCCACGTGCTGTTGGCCTTTGGCCTGTGGTTTGGAGCCAAGGGTCTGGCCGCAAAGACCGGCCTGCAGAGCTACCGCCCCCCCGAGGATGTCCACGCCATGGCGCGAGGCCCGCTCGCGGCAGCCGGCGGGCTGTATGAGGCGGACTTGATCGTCGATGCGCTCGCGGGCGCGGGCGTGGAGATGGCAAACTTAGGCAGTGCCCTGGACTTCGGCTGCTCCTCCGGGCGCGTGGTATCGACGCTCGCCGCGGCCTATCCCGACATTCGCTGGCACGGCTGCGACCCAAACGCCCCCGCGATCGCTTGGGCCACAGAGAACCTCCCGCGTATCGAGTTCTTCGTCAACGGCGATGATCCGCCGCTGCCCCTTACCGAGGGCAGCATCGACTTCGCCTATGCGATCTCGATCTGGTCGCACTTCGCCCCCACGCTGGGGCTGCGGTGGTTTGAGGAGATGCACCGTCTGCTGCGCCCCGGCGGCCACCTCCTGTTGACCACTCACGGCCTGACCTCGGTCGCCCACTACGCCCTGCTCAACCTGCGTACCCCCGAGCAGTCCCAGGAGATCGCCGACGCTCTCTACAGCAAAGGCTTCTGGTACGCCCCCGAGTTCGGCGAGGAGGGCGACTGGGGCGTCGTGAACCCCGATTGGGGCACGGCCTTCCTAACCCCCGAATGGCTGCTGACTCAGCTGTGCCCGCGCTGGCGCGTTCTGGAATTCGCCCCTGGCCGCAACCAGGACAACCAGGACGTTTACGTTCTCCAGCGCGTCTGAGGCTGCCCCTAGAAGGGGTCGGTCTCAAGCCACGGTGCCACGCGCTGTTGCGTATTCACGAAACGTGGTTCAGAGATCACGCCGCCGCCGCAATCTCCAGCAGCCATCCCGCGCGCTGCACGACGACCTCCTGGATGACCCCAAGCACATCGGCCTCCCACCCCGCATCCGCCAGCGCGGCGTGGGCCGCGGCCGCCGCGGCGGGTGCCCGTTCGGCAAGCGCGCGCAGCCGCCGACGGGACGGTGCCGCGCCGAGTCCGGCGTCCTTCAGCAGCCGCTGCAGGTGGCGGGGACGGATGTAGTCGGGCCGGTACTCGCCGCCGACGCTCATGGCCAGCTTGCGCGACATCGGTCGCACCTTGCGGTAGGCCACGGTGGACACCACGTCGTATGCCGGCGCCAGCGTGGCGCGGGCGCTGTTGGGTAGATACAGCAGCGAATAGTTCTTGCCATGCGCATCGTGGTTGCCGACGAGGAAGCTCAGCGCGAAGTAGTCGAGCAGCAGCGGGGTCTGGCGCGCGGGGACCTCCACCGCTCGGCGCAGCAGGGCAAAGCCGTCGACCAGGCCCGGGCCGCCCTCGGCCTCGTACTTACGATCACTGGGGATGCCGAGGGCCTGACAGAAGTCCTCCTGGTGCAGCCGCTCGGCCTGACCGTCGAGGATGCCGCGGTCGTAGCGAGTCACCAGCAGGCATTCCCGCTCGCCTGCGCGACGAGGGTGCACCTCAGCCGTGGGGATGCCCAGCTGCCGCCCGATTTGAAGGCACAGCGCCTCGTTGGCCACCGTGTTGGGCAGCCGCTCGATGGGAGTCTTGAGGATGTGCGTGGAGGGGGTGCGTCCTTCGGTCAACCCAACCTGACCGTCCGCGCCCACCACCACCGGCAGCTTGTCCTGCACGCCCGCGAGCGACAGTCGGTATTCGCCGTCCGCGTCGGCGTGCATGGGACGTGAGGGCAACTCGGCGATCAGCTCCGCCAGCTCGTCCTCCTTGAGCCATCGCACCTGCTCCATGGGAGTCCGCGTGGGCAGCGACTCGCCTGGCAGCAGCAGGCTCACCGCTCCTGCGGTATCGCCGCCCAGCCGCTCCAGCAGCCCAAAATCGTTGCCCGCACTTACTCCCAGCTGGCGTGCCAGCAGCTCGCGGGGCGGTCCCTCGGGCAGTAGACCCCCGAAGAACGCTGCGACCTGCTCGGAGGCGAAAGCCCCGTCGAGGGGCAGTGACTGTGACAACGGGGGCCTGCCCTCGGCGATCCAGGCGGGTGCGTAGGCAAAGTTCATGCCTTCCGGAGCGTCTGTGAGGGTCCCGGCCATGTGGCCGAAGCAGACGACCTCAAGCGTCCGACCGGTCAAGCGGATCCTCCAAGGTGAGATTGACTCCAAGGGCCGCGGCGACGCGCAGGGTCTCCGCCAGGCGCGCCGTTGCCTTGCCACGCTCCAGCTCGCTGACGAAGCGGATTCCCACGCCAGCGGCCAGCGCGACGTCCTCCAGACGCAGGTCCCTCGCTTTGCGTGCGCGCCGCAGGGCGGAACCAAGGTCGGAGGTGGTGTGGATGAGCTCTATCATCTTTACTGATCGGTACAATCTTAGCAAAAAGTGGGAGATTTATTCAAAATCATCCCGCTCGGGAATTATTGCCCTTCTGGGAACTGAAGTTCGTCTGTCTATACCGATCGGTAAAATCTTGGCCTGGCGCGCCTGGGCAGTTGGTGACGGGCGTCCGCGATCACGATTGCTAGCGTTCACCTGCCCTTGTCCACGACCGCCCTACGCCCCGAAGCCGAGCCCATGACCTCCCAGCCGGGCAGTGCTGTCGCGGTGTCGATCGAGAACGTGAGCAAGACCTTCCGCCTGCCCCACCAGCAGTACTCGACCGCTCAAGGAGCGCGCGCTGCACCCGTTCCGCACCACCGAGTACGACGAGCTGCACGCCGTCAAGGACATCTCGCTCGAGATCGCGGAGGGCGAGTTCTTCGGCATCGTCGGGCGCAACGGCAGCGGCAAGAGCACGCTGCTGAAGTGCATCGCCGGCATCTACGGCGTCGACCAGGGACGCATCTCGATCGCCGGTCGCCTGTCCCCGTTCATCGAGCTGGGCGTCGGCTTCAACATGGATCTGACGGCGCGCGACAACGTGATGATCAACGCGATCATGCTGGGGCTCTCGCCGACGCGAAGCGCGAGCCCGCTTCGACGATGTGATCGACTTCGCCGAGCTCGAGGAGTTCGTCGACCTCAAGCTGAAGAACTACTCGTCGGGGATGCTCGTGCGCCTCGCGTTCTCGACCGCGATCCAGGTGGACGCGGAGATCCTGCTGATCGACGAGGTGCTGGCAGTCGGCGACGCGGCCTTCCAGCAGAAGTGCTTTGAGGAGTTCTTCCGGCTCAAGCGGGAAGGCAAGACGATCGTGTTCGTCTCCCACGACATGTACTCGGTCGAGCGCTTCTGCGACCGCGCGATGCTGATGGAGCGCGGCGACATGGTGCAGATCGGCGACCCCCGCGAGGTCGGCCGCGCCTACCACAAGCTCAACTTCGGTCAGCTGCCGCACGAGGCGCCCAGCAGCCGAGAGCGCAGCTTCGGGCACGGTCATCGCCGACGCGTGGTTCGAGGACGCGGACGGCGAGCGGGTCGACAAGCTGCAGCCAGGAGGATTCGCTGAGCATGTGCTTCGAGGTGCGCTTTGCAGAGGACCTGCTCGAACCCGGTCTTCGCCGCGACGCTGCGCACCGAGCTGGGTCAACGATCATCGTGGCGCGCACCGATCAGCACGGCGGCACAAGCGGCTCCTTCGAGGCGGGCGAGACGGTGACGGCGAGCTTCGCGATCCCCAACTGGCTGACCCCGAGCCGCTACTTGCTGACGCCGTCGGTGGCGCGTGAGGGCACCGGCGAGAACGCGCTGGCGCTGGTCGAGGACATGGCATCGATCATGGTGCACGGCGCAAGCGTCAGCGGCGGCATCGTGGAGCTGCCCGCAGATGTGAGGATCGAGCGGGCATGAGCGTCAGCGAGGGCGCGCGCCTGCCGCTGCCGCGGCGCTCGCCGGCGACCCACCGTGTGCATGGCCCCTCCGCGATGGGCGGACGACCTGCGGCGCTTCTGGTCGCTGACGTTCACGCTGGCGCGCACCGAATTCAAGCTGCGCTTCTTCGGCTCGGTGCTCGGCTACGTGTGGTCGCTGGTGCGGCCGCTGCTGTTCTTCGGCGTGCTCTATGTGTTCTTCACCGAGGTGGGCCACGTCAACGACGGCTCGGCAGCGGGGGAAAAGCACTACGGCGCCCAGCTGCTCGCTTCGATCGTGCTCTGCCAGTTCTTCGTGGAAGCGACCACGGGAGCGGTGCGCAGCGTGGTGGATCGCGAGAACCTGCTGCGCAAGATCCACTTCCCGCGCCTGGTGATCCCGCTGTCGGTGGTGCTGCTGGCGCTGTTCAATCTGGCGCTCAACTTGATCGTGGTGCTGATCTTCGCGCTGGCTGAAGGCGTCACACCGATGCTCAGCTGGCTCGAGCTGCCGTTGATCGTCGGCGCGCTGGTCGTGTGTACCACTGGCGTGGCGATGCTGCTCGCGGCGCTGTTCGTGCACTTCCGCGACATCCAGCCGATCTGGGAAGTGATCCAGCAGATCCTGTTCTACGCCTCGCCGGTGATCATCTCGATCGAGACGGTCATCAAGAAGCTCGAGCCCGACGATGCTGCACATCTACATGCTCAACCCGCTGGCGGTGATCTTTCAGCAGTTCCGCCACGCGATGATCAACAATGCTGCCCCCAGTGCCGGCCAGGTGCTGGGCAGCTGGGCGGCCCTGGGTGGCGCCGCTCGCGATCGTCGTGGCGATCTTCGTCGTCGGCTTCTGGTGTTCAACCGCGAGGCGCCGCGCATCGCGGAGAACCTCTGAGATGGATGCCCACCCAGCAAGCCACCAGCATGAGCAACGGACAGTCCTCCACCGAGGCCGAGAACGAGCGCCTGCGCGCGCGCGTCGCGGCGCTCGAGGAGGAGCTGGTCGAGATGCAGGCGCGGGCCAATGCGGCCGTGGCCAAGTGGCAGGAGCGCGTCTACTGGCTCGACCGCTGGCACCTGGACCTCAACGCGCTGATGCGCCGCCCCGGCGCGCGCGAGTTCCGCGCGGGCCTGCGCGCCTTCCGTGCGTTGGGCCGCGCGTTCACACGGGCCAAGCGGGCGCCTGACGCGATCGTGAGCATCTCCGCGGTCATCCCCGTCAAGGACGGGGAGCGCTACCTGGAGGAGCTGCTGGACGCGCTCGCCCGCGAGGGCGTCGACGAGATCCTGGTGATCGACTCGGGCTCGCGCGACCGCTCGCGCGAGATCGCCCGCGCCGCCGGCGTGGAGCTGCTCGAGATCGAGCCCGAGCGAGTTCGGCCACGGCCGCACGCGCAACCTCGGCGCCGAGCGCACCTCGGGCGAGCTGATCTGCTTTCTCACGCAGGACGCGACCCCGCGCCCGGGCTGGCTCGACGCCTACCGCGAGGCGTTCACGCTCGACCGACGCGTCGGGCGCCGCCTACGGGCCGCACCTGCCGCGCCCGGACACGACGCCCGATGATCGCGCGTGAGCTGGCAGAGTTCTTCGCGAGCTTCTCCCCCGACGGCCAGCCGGTGCTGCAGCGCGCGGCGACCCCAGCTTCCTCTCCAACGTCAACGCCTGCTACGCCCGCGCCTGCTGGGAGGAGATCCGCTTCCGCGACGTCGCCTTACGCCGAGGACCAGGCGTTCGGCGCCGACCTGCTCGGCGGCGGGCTGGATCAAGGTCTACCAGCCCGCAGGCGGCGTGCTGCACGCGCACGACTACGGCCCGCTCGAGTTCATGCGCCGCTACTTCGACGAGTACCGCGGCCTGCGCGAGACCACCGGCCACGTCGAGCCGTTCGGCGGCCGCGCGACCGCTGGCACGTGCGCCGGCAGGTGCCAGGCGACCGGCGCTGGATGGCCGAGCAGGGTCTGCCCGCCTCTGAGCGGGCGCGTTGGACGGCACGTGCCGTCGCTCACCACGGTGGACGGCGCGTGTTCTCGGCGCTCGGCTCGCGCGCCGAGAGCGTGCCGGCGCCGCTGCGGCGGCGACTGTCGCTCGAGGGGCGCGATGATGCCCCGTTGGTGCCCTCCACGCAAATGCCATCCCGCCGGCGCCCGCCCACATCCCCCCCAAGCGCGATCACGACGATTACCAGGAGGTCTCGCGCATATGGCGCGAGGGAGCAGCTCCACTACTGGACCCCGTGCCGGGTATGGCCGAGCGCGAGCGGCTGCGCATCGCGATGGTCATCCCCCCGTTCCGCCGCGGCAGCGGCGGGCACAACACGCTGATGCAGATCCTCACGCGGCTCGAGGCGCGCGGGCACGTGTGCAGCGTCTGGCTGCACGACTTCACCGGCCAGCACCTGGCCGAGTGGCCGGCGGTGCTGCGCTCAGACATCAACGAGTTCTTCGCGCCGATCGCAGGGGCCGGTGTACAAGGGCTTCGACGACTGGCAGGGCGCGGACGTGGTGATCGCCACCGGCTGGCAGACGGTCCATCCCACCCTGATGCTCGACCAGTGCCGCGCGCGGGTGTACCTCGTCAACGACCACGAGCCCGACTTCTACCCCGCCTCGACCGAGCGCTCGCTGGCAGCGGACACCTACCGCCACGGGCTGCACTGCATCGCCGCGAGCCCGTGGCTGCGCGATCTGCTGATCGACCGCTACGGCGCCCCCGCCGACGCCTTCCAGCTGGGCGTCGACCACGCCATCTACACCCCAGCGGACGTTCCGCGCGAGCGCGACACGGTCGTCTACTACGCGCGCCACGCGACCCCGCGGCGCGCGGTGCCGATCGGCCTGATGGCGCTCGCGGAGCTGCAC
This sequence comes from uncultured Solirubrobacterales bacterium, assembly GCA_963743165.1. GTDB lineage: Bacteria > Actinomycetota > Thermoleophilia > Solirubrobacterales > Solirubrobacteraceae > Palsa-744. Next base: position 107,654 of record CAVUOP010000004.1, on the reverse strand, counting down.
CGCCGCCGCCCCGATACGCGCATCGTGCTGTTCGGCGACCGGGCGTGCTGGAGAGCCCCTTCCCGTACGAGCACCTCGGCGTGCTCTCGCCCCAGCAGCTGTCGTGGCTGTACTCCGAGGCGACCGTCGGCCTGTGCCTGTCGCTGACCAACTTCTCGCTGATGCCCAAGGAGATGCTGGCCTGCGGCCTGCCCTGCGTCGAGCTCGCGGGCGTCACGGCGGAGTCGATCTTCGGCTCAAGCGGGGCGCTCGAGCTGGCGCCGCTTGAACCGAATGCGATCGCCGATGCGATGGAGCGACTGCTGGACGATGAGGCGCTATGGCAGCAGCGCTCACGCGCAGGCATCGAGTTCGTCGCCTCCCACACCTGGGACCACGCCACCGACGAGGTCGAAGCGGGCCTGCGTCACGCGCTGCGCGAACGCGAAGCGGCAGCGACCCACGCCTGAGCCGCACGCGGGGCGCCGGCGAGGGTCGTCCCCTCGTGGCCCCTTATCCGTAGTAGCGCGAGATCGTGAGCGTCTCGGCGAACAGCCCATGGGCCATCGCGAGCACCACCAGCAGCGCGCCCAGCCGCGGCGCCCAGCGCCGCGGCAGCGCATTCGCGGCAAGCACGACGAACAGCCCATAGAAGACAAGCAGCGGAAAGATGTAACGGGCCTGCTCGAAAGGCACGCCGTTGGTGAGGCGATAGCGAATGCCGGCGTAGCCGATGGCCCCCAGTAGCCCCAAGGCCATGACGCCGAAGCAAGCAAGCATCGGCAGCGATGAACGCAGCACCCCCCGCAGCCGCACCACCCCCACCAGCGCCAACACGGCCAGCGCGGCGAAGAGGTACTTGGCGAAGGTGTAGACCCACAGCGGGAAGGTGTAGTCAAGCCAGCCGAAGTGCCCGATGGAGCCGTCAAGCCAGGTACCGGTAAGCGCCGAGCCGGTGAAGTAGGCGTGGTGCATGAAAGGCAGCCGCGGCAGGTAGAGCTCCCAGGTGTAGTCGAGCGTTTCGCGCAGCGTCACCGCATGTCCGCCGGGGGCGGTGGGGTTGACGGAGGCCACCTCAAGCCCGCCCCCGGTGAGCCCCCCGCGATGCCAGACGTGCACGTTCATCACCGCATACACAGCAACAGGAATCAAGATGATCGCCGCGGTCGCGAGCAGCGGACGCAGCGCCTGCCCGACATCCTGCCATCGCGCCCGCCCGACACCCTGTGCCTGCCCGACACTCTGTGCCTGCCCGACACCCCGCGCTTGCCCCACGCCGCGCCGCCGCACCTCGCGCCAGCCAAGCAGCGCCAGCGCGAGCGCCACGCCAGGCAGGAACGCAAGGAAGGTGAGCTTGCCCAGCACACCGGCTACGACGGCGAGTCCGATGAGCACGCCGCGGCGCAGCGTCAAACCATGGCGCCAGGCGCGCAGGAGCGTCAAAAAGGTGGCAGCAGAAGCGAAGAACAGCAGGTTGTCCCCCTGCACGCCGGCGGCGATGAAGCAGAAGGTGGGCTGAAAGGCGACGGCCAGCGCGCCGACGGTCCAGGCCCAAGGCGCGCGCGGCAGGAGCTCGCGCAGAAAGAGGAACACCAAGAGCACGGTGCCGGCAGCGAGCAGTGCCGAGAGCAGCCGCATGATCTGCAGGCGAAAGAGGATGTTGTGCGAAGGCGAGAGCCAATAGGGCACAGCCTCAAGCGCGTAGTAAAGCGGCGGCTGGTTGGTGATGGAGGTCGACCCGCCGGTCCCGACGGGACTGGGATGCTGCGCCAGCGCTTCGTGCAGACCCTGGTTTTCGACGCTAGTGAAGATCCCCCGCATCTGCGCGCGGCCGATGGTGTCGCCGAAGAAGAGGCCGGCAAGCGCGGAGTACTCCTCAGGGGAATACTGCAAGGTGTTCTGCTCCGGCGGCAGCTTGCCGGTCTCGGCCACATACTGGGCGTAGGCGAAGTGCGAGATCTCATCGGGCACCTGGAAAGGCGGCACGACCACCGTCCAGATGGCGCAGTTGACGAGCGCGATCAGAAAGCAGGCCCAGCCGGCGCGCGGAACGCGTCGCAGCTGACCCCTCACGCCCTCGCCTCCCGCCGCAGCTCTCCCAGCAGCAGACGGATGGCCGCGATCCAGACACCGAGCAGCATGAGCGCGAGCACGGGCAGCGTCCAATCGCCGAACACGTAGGCCTTGCCGAGCCCAAAGCGATGATCGAGCGAAGGCAGCAGCTGCCACCAGGATTCGTTGCCGCTGCGCAGATACAGGACACTGACGCGCCCTCCCCGCTGCTGGCCGTTGACGAGCTCGGTGGAGGCAGCGATGGGACTGCCCTCGCCACCAAAGACGACGGGGGAGTGCCCGCCGACGTGCAGACAGAAGCTGCTGGCTTCACCGGCGGTCACGCGATGTACGGGGATGAGGATGGTCCCCTCCTTGCCCCCGGCGGCAAGCGAGCCGGCGACCACCGCGCCACGAGGCCCGTTGAAGCTCAAGGTCACGGCGGGCACGGGCCGCCCGTAGGTGCCGATCAGCAGCTGCGCGCGCGCCAGGTCGGCGGGCGGCGGCACGATCGGCTGGCAGACGTTGCCACCGCCAGGCACGGTGGCCGCAAAAGACACGGGGCTTACGTGGTCACTGCCGGTACCGCGAGGCGCGCTGCCGGACATGTCCAGCACAAGCACCGCGAGCACGAGCAGCAGCGCGAGGCCGAGAACGAGGCGGCCGGCTGTCAACCGCGGCGCAGTCCGAGGATCGAGAGCAGGAAGGAAGAGAAGAAGATTTGAATACCGACGATCATCAAGGAGGCCCCGATGATCGCCATGCGTTCATCCGAGAGCGAGCCAAACCCGTGCGAGATCCAGGTGGCAAGAATGATGCCGCCCATGACCGCCCCGACGAGCATGAAGGCCCCCCCGAGCAGCAGCCCATGCTCCAGGCGCAGCCGCGCACGCATACGGTCAAACCAAGGATCGCGCTCGCCCATGAAATAGGTGCCGTAGGCATGTGCGCAGAGCCCAAGGCCGACAACCTGCGTGCCGACGATCATCAAAAGCGCGCTGCCGATCAGCGCATGGATCCCCCAGGTGCGCCCAAACAGATCAAGCCCCGAGCCGATCAAAACGGTGATCAAGGTCCCCACCCCAGCAAGCACGGCGCCAGGCAAGATGAAGAGATGCGTAGGCGAGTGCACCAAAAGAAAGCGCAGGTGCCGCCAACCGTCGCGGAAGCTTGAGAGCTTGCTCTCGCCCCCACGCGGGTGGTATTCGATCGGGAACTCGGCGATGCGCAGGTTCTCCTTGGAGGCGCGAATGACCATCTCAGAAGCGAACTCCATGCCGGTAGTACGCAGATCAAGGCGCTCAAGCGCCTCACGCCGCACGGCGCGCATACCGCAATGCGCATCGTTGATCCCGGTGCTGAACAGAAAATTCAGCAGCCCCGTGAGCAAAGGATTACCGACATAGCGGTGCAGCCAAGGCATGGCACCGGGCTGGATGTTGTCCATGCGATCGCCAATCGCCATCTCGGCGCCCTCTTCCAGCGCGGCGACAAAACGAGGAATGTCATCGAAGTCATAGGTCAGGTCGGCGTCGGCCATGACGATGTAGCGCCCGCGCGAGGCGGCAAAGCCCGCGAGATAGGCGCTGCCGTAGCCACGCCGCGTCTCAAGCACAACCCGAGCGCCGGCGGCCTGCGCAAGCGCGGCGGAGTCATCGCTTGAGCCGTTGTCGGCGACGACGACCTCGCCGGCGACCTCCATGCTCTCCAGCACACGACGCGCGGCAAGCACGCACTGCTCGATGTTCTCGGCCTCGTTGAGACAGGGGATGACAACGGAAACAAGCGTCTCAACCCGCTCGTCATGAGCGAGGACTGGGGTCCGTGTCTGCTGAAAGGTGCTCATATCTCCTGCCGAAGGCGCCCGCGTAGGGGGAGAAGACGCCCAGGCAAACCCATATAACCCGCCACAAGGGGAAAAGTGGCGCGCCTGCGCCCAGGATCCTACCGCACAGGTCCCGATACCCTGAGGCGCGCATGCGTATCTGCATCGTCTACGACTGCCTGTACCCGCACACGGTAGGCGGCGCCGAGCGCTGGTACCGCGAGCTGGCGCAGCGGCTGGCGCAGGACGGCCACGAGGTGACGTACCTGACGATGCGCCAGTGGCAGCGCGGCGAACGCGCCCAGATCGACCCGCGCGTACGCGTCGTGACGGCCGCCCCGCGCATGGCCCTGTACACACGCGAAGGCCGCCGCCGCATCCTGCCCCCGCTCGTATTCGGCCTCGGCGTGCTCGCGCACCTGCTGCGCGCGCGGCGGCGCTACGAGGTGGTGCACACGTGCTCCTTCCCCTATTTCCCCCTACTGGCCGCGGCGGCGGTGCGCCCGCTGGGCCGCTATGGGTTGGTGGTGGACTGGTTCGAGGTGTGGTCGCGCAGCTACTGGCGCGATTACCTCGGCGGCCTACAGGGCTGGATCGGCGCCATGGTGCAGCGCCTGTGTGTGCGTGTGCCCCAGCGCGCGTTCTGCTTCTCAGAGCTGCACCTGAGACGTTCTGGAGGAGGAAGGATTGGTTGGGCCGCGTGCTGTGCTGCGCGGGCTGAGCGTGGGCTCCCAGGCGCACAGCGCGATTGCGGCCGAGCAGCTCGTTGTGTTTGCGGGACGACTGATTCCCGAGAAGCGAACGCTGCTCGGGGTAGCGGCAGTGGCGTTGGCAACCCCCCGCGTGCCGGGCCTGCGCGCGGTCTTCTACGGCGATGGCCCCGAGCGCGAGGCGCTGCAGCGGGCAATCGGGGAGCACGGCCTGAGCGAGACGGTGCAGGCCCCCGGCTTCGCGGAGTCAGAGCTGCTGGAGCAAGACATGCGCAGAGCGCTATGCGTGCTGCTGCCCTCGCGCCGCGAGGGCTACGGCCTAGTTGTAGTGGAGGCCTCGGCCCACGCGACGCCGGCGGTGGTGGTGGCGGGCGAGGACAACGCGGCGGTAGAGCTGGTGGAGGATGGAGTGAACGGAGTGATAGCCGCAGACGACGCCCCCGAGACGGTGGCGCAGGCGATCGTGCGCGTGCACGAGCTGGGAATGGCTTTGCGCGAGAGCACGGCGCAGTGGTACAGCGAGCACGCGCAGGAACTCTCACTTGAGTCCTCGCTGGCGGCGGTGCTGGCGAGCTATCGCGGCGGCGGCGCGCAACCCCAGGGCACAGGCGCCCTGGGCAAGCCAAACGCGCGGGCATAACTATCGAGCGTGCCGCGCGCGGTGGCCTGCCAGGTGAACTGTTTGACCCGCTCGCTGCCGCGCGCGATCAGCTGCTCGCGCAGCGCCTGATCGCTCAGCAGCCGCTCGATCGCGGCGCTGAGCGCGGCCTGATCGTGAGGATCGAACAGCAGCGCGGCGTCGCCCGCGACCTCGGGCAGCGAGGAGGCGTTGCTGCAAGCGACAGGCACCCCCCTGTCCATGGCCTCCAGCACGGGCAACCCAAACCCCTCGTACAACGAAGGGAACAGAAAAGCCTTCACCAGCGACCACAACCCCTCCAAATCTTCCTCTGAGATCCACTCCAGAAAACGCACGTCGGCGGCGAGCCCCTGCACGGAGGCAAGCTCGCGCAGCTCGCGCTCGTGCTCGGTGGGATAACCGGGCAGCACGAGAATCGGCCGGCGCACGGGCTCGATGCCAGCAAGCGCCCCGATGAGCATCGCGAGGTTCTTGTGTGGCCGCTTGGCGGAGAGGCTAAGGATCACATCGCGCTCGCCGAGCTCCAGCCGCTGGCGCACCTGCGCCTCGGGCGCCGGCGCAAGGCGCCGAGGCGTGCCAAGACCAAGCGGCACGACGTCGATCTTGCCGGCATCGGCGCCGAGCATCTGCACGAGATCCTGCTGGGTGCTGTGTGCATCGACCATCACACGGTGCGCGCTCCTGACGGCGCCGGGCACGAGCAGGCGCATGCCCCGATCGCGCAGCCCCGCATGGGTCTCAGGGAAGCGGGCGTAGATGATGTCGTGCACGGTGACGACGCGCCGGTAAGGCCCCCAGATGGGAGCGATGCTGGCGAGCGAGTGCAGCAGCTGCACGTTCTGGCGGCGGGCCAGCAGCGGCAGCAAGGCCTGGTCGCCGAGCACCCACTGCGGGCGGCTGGTGGCTTTGATGGGCACGGTGACGGCGGGCATGATCTCCCCCCAGGGCCCGTCCTTCACCGCCGCGGCCTCCTGATTGATAAACGCGGTGAACCGCACGCCGGGGGCGGCCTTGAGCAATTCCGGCAGCAGCTCGCGCGCGACGACCTCCATACCCCCGGTCTCGCCGGGCACGAGGTAGATGAGGTTCAAACCGACGTGCATGAGCTCGTTGAGGCTAGCCTGTTGAGAGTGCAGGCCATCTCGATCGGCATCGACGCCCGCGCGGCCGCGGAGGTTCCGGCAGGACGCGGCAGGGTGGTACGCGAGCTGTTGCGCACGTTGGCGGCTCGCGGCGAAGGTCACGATGGCTCCGCCAATGGAGGCCCGGGCGGCGGGCTGGAGCACCGCTACATCCTCTACGCGCGCGAGGCGTGGGCCGTTGATGAGCTGGACGAGCGCTTCCAGTGGCGTCTGCTGGACGCGAAGGACCCTTGGTGGCATGTGCAGGCGGCGCGTGCGGCGAATGGCGAGTGCAGTGTGTTCCTGTCGAGCAACTCGTATCTGACGAGCCGCTTCCTGCGCATCCCGAGCGTGGCGATCGTGCACGACCTGACGACCTTCGAGCCGGCGATGCAGGCCAAACGCGCCTCGCGCATGATCGAGCGATTGACCCTGGGTATGGCGGTGCGCCGCTCGGCAAAGTTGTTGGCGGTGTCGCAGGCCACGGCGGAGGCGCTGATCGGGCGCTTCCCAGGGGCAGCATCGCGCACGGTGGTCGCGCCACTAGGCGTCGCGCCGGCGCTGAGTGTGGCCGACCCCGCCGAGGCCGCGGTGCTCCCTCACCCAGGCTTCGTGTTGGCAGTGGGCACCCTGGAGCCCCGCAAAAACCTGCCGCGCCTGGTGGAGGCGTACACGGCGATGCCCGAGGAGCTTCAATCCGCACACCCGCTGGTGGTCGTGGGAGCGTTGGGCTGGGAGACGAACGGCACGCTGCGAGCACTGCAGTCCCTCGGCGAGCGCTGCACGATGCTCGGCTACGTCTCCGACGCGGCGCTGGCGGAGCTATATCGCCGCTGTGCGGTCTTCTGCTACCCCTCGCTGGGAGAGGGCTTTGGCCTGCCGGTGCTGGAGGCGATGGCGGCAGGCGCGGTGGTGCTGACATCCGACGTGTCCTCGCTACCGGAGGTCGGCGGCGAGGCGGTGGCCTACGCGAACCCCACCGAGGTCTCGGCCATCAGAGCCCAGCTGCAGCGCCTGCTGCGCGATGAAGCACTGCGCGCGGAGCTCTCCAAACGCGCCCGCGCCCGTGCCCGCGAGTTCTCGTGGGAGAGCTTCGCGGAGACCGTGCTGGCGGTGCTGGAGGAGGCCGCGGGAGCAGCCGAGGGCGCGGAGCGCACCGCCTCACCCGTCCCGGCGGCTCGCGTCTGAGCCACCCGGGCAAGACTGCTTCATACGCGATTCATACTCCGCGCCACCTGAATTCCAGCCCAGGGGCTCAATTGTCCCGCGATGAGCCGAATCCTAATCAGCGAGCCGCATCCGGGAGTACGCCTGATGCTCAAACGGATGGTCGCGCGTTTAGGCCACGAGCCGGTGACAGCCGAGCCGCGGCCAACCCCCGCAAAGCTGCGCAGCGCGGATGTGCTGCTGCTTGAGCCGGCGGTCCCGAATGGCGTGAGCCTGGCACGCACCGCCCGAGCGGCCAACCCCCGGATGGCGATCGTCTGCGCCGGCGGCGGCTCCGCCTATGCCAATTACCCCTTGAACGTAGACGCGCCGTAGTCCCCGAACGGCTTGTCGCGCTCGCGCACGGCCTCGCGGAAACCGGCCTGCATGGCGCGCTGCTGAAAGTCATAGCCCTCGGCGGTGTGCCGCGTGATGCCGTCGAGCAACGTACCGAGCACCTGCGTGGTGTGCAAGCCCTGCGCGTAGAGGGACTGATTGACGAGCAGCTTCATCATGCGCAGCTGATTGATGGGCACGCGTGCGATGCGCTCCAGCAGGATCTCGGTGCGCTCCTGGAGCTGCGCGGCCGGCGGCGCCTCAATCGCCAGCCCCCACTCAAGCGCCTCCGTACCGGAGAGGCTGTCGCCGGTAAAGAGCAGCCGCTTGGCGCGCTGCGCCCCCAGCCGCGCCATCCACATCGAGGTGGTCGGCGATCCCCAGACGCGGGCCGGGGGATAGCCGATCTTGGCATCGGCGGCGATCACGAGCAGGTCCGAGCAGAGCGCCATGTCGGTGCCCCCCGCGACGCAGAACCCATGCACCTTGCAGACCACGGGCTTGCCGCAGTGAAACAGCGACATGAACGCGCGCACGTTGCGGCTCATCATCGCGTAGTCCACCATCGCATCCCAGGTGCCCGCGGGATTGTGGTTGGCGGCCATCACCAGCGGATCGAGCGGCGAGCCGGGTGGCGGCGTGGGCGGGGGCAAGTCACCGGGCGGCGATGCGGTCGGTGCCGAGTCGTCTGCCTCTTCGCCCATCGCGCCCTGCCCCTCGGCGCTCTCGACCAGGTCATAGCCCCCGCAGAACCCCTTGCCGTTGCCCGCCAGCGCGATCACGTGCACGGCGGGGTCGAGGTCGGCCTGCTCGACGCACTGCTCCAGCTCACTCACCAGCCCCCGCGTGATCCCGTTCCCCCGCTCGGGGCGGTCGAGGGTGATACGAGCGATGCGATCGGTGACCTCGTAGGTCATGGTCCGTAGAGCACTCAAGCAGCGAAGGTTCTCATGCCCGCTCCTTATCCGCATCCGTCGGAGACAGAGCTCGTCCGTATGTCTTTGGACGCTGTCCCATTGGTCTCCACACGAATGACCATACTTCTGGATCATTCGGCAACTTGAATGCCGCATGAGACAAGAAGCACTATTCTGTTGGTCCGAAAGGAGCTTCAGCCCATGACCGCACCTAATCAGGACCCATCGGAGAACCTCTCGACCGGACGACCCCTCGCCTTGGTTGCGGAGGACAACGTCACGATCCGTGAGAACGCAGTCCACAACCTCGAGAGTCGAGGCGTGACGGCCATTGCGGTCGGGTCCCTCTCCCAGGCGGCAAGTGCCTTGACTATCTCGCCGCGAGTTGATGTAGCCCTGCTTGATATCCACCTTGACCTGGACAAGGGACGGGACGATCGAGGCGGCGTAGCCATCGCTCGTCTTATTCGAGAATCGTGTGCAAAGACGCGCATCATCGGATATTCAGGGAAGTTCAAGGAAAAATCTCTTACCTCCAATGAGCTAGAACTCTTCGACAAGACAGAGGCGAAGGGATATCTCACCCACAACGATCATGTGCGCTTGTGGGAGCTATGCGTAACGTTCGCCCAGAGGAGCTACTTGGATTGGCGATCACATGCGCTTGAGCATCAGCAGCAACTTCGGCGACTTTACGAGACGGAACTGCCAGCGGCTGAAGTTATCCGACGTCTGAGCATGGACGACCAGTCTGTGGAACAGTACACTGCCGAGGGCGCTCTCGGGCTAGCTGGCTATTTGGTCAAGGTAATTAAACTAAAGACACCGTCTGGTACCAGGCTGCCTCCGCTTGTGGTATGGGAGCAGCATGTGCGAGAAGAGGGTAAAGACTGGATCAATCTTGAGGTGTATGGGCAGCCAGCGCTCTACGCCGTTGGTGTTAATGAGTCTAAGGCTCTAAAGTCTCTTGCTTGTTTTATGGAGCTCATAGCAGGCGATCTTTCTGAGATGCCAGAGCGCACTGGCGCAGACGAGGAACTCCATCAATTTCTCACTTCCATCCTCTTCGCGTGACGACGTTCAGCAGGGAGGAAGCTGAGTTGCTTCTCGATAAACTTGAGGCGCTCATAACGAAATCTGGCCAAAATATTATGGGTGTCATAACTCTCACGCCAACTCATCGCCTCCGCTTCTGTTATTCAGAAATGCAAGAGGCGTCTCCGTTGTATGTAGGGAACAAGTGGCGCCAAACGCTGCGTCTGACCACAGACGAGTTCGCTGACCTTTGTGACGGTGCGCTCAGTGGTTCCGCAGCCTTAGCTATAACACGTCAGCGTCTTGACCTGTGATGGAAGAGTCTGCTCTAGTCGCCTCGCGTATCGCCCGTATTACAGCTCACCGTACTCTTGATGACCCACGCATCGGCGATGCGATACTCACAAGTCTGCTACGAATCTTTGGGGCAGCAGAGGGACAAATCTATACGCTGGACCTAAGTTCGGGTCGCTACAAAAGTCCAGCTAGAGAGTTTGCTCCTGAGGGTGAAGCTCCCCGCGCATCAATTGATGCGCGCCAACTCCGCTTGCTGGGTGGCCGAGGGCCGCTAGAGCGGACGATTCAGACACGCAAGCCTCAGATCGAGCGTGATTCGAGTTCAGAAGATTCAACTACTGGGCGGGGAAGGTATCACTCCCGAATGGTAATTCCTATTTTACGGCAAAGTACGGTTGTAGGATTCGTCGATCTAAAAGGCTTGGACGCCAGTGCGTACCAGACGTGGAGTCGCCGTCGGCTCAACGAGGTTGCACCAGCGATTAGTCAGCAGCTTGCGAATGCCTACGATGTTCGATCGGTGCACCGAATTCTTGAGCGGACCGCAAAGTTTAAGGTAGATCTCTACGAGGAGGAGACCACGACCCTGCGCAATCTTATGGAGTTTGTCGGCGAAAGTTCGGGCATGCAATACGCGGTTCTTCGCCGTCTTGAGTCTAATGACTCACTGCGCTGTGTACGCACCTATGGGTTCCCCAGCTTTGCGGATGAGAGTCTCTCTTTTAGCAATTTTTCAAAGGAATATATTCCTTTTGCACAGGTAGTTAAGACTCGGAGTCACTGGACGGCACCGAATCTTAAGGGCGAGAACTATCGTGCTCTGCGCGAACAGCCGGAGCTCTCCAACGTCCGAAGCTTTGTTGCATGTCCAGTCTTAATTGGGAATACTATATGGGGCGTTCTGAGCTTTGCGGCGGCCGTCGAGTATGAGTATTCTAATCTTGAGATCTACTCTCTTCGTGCACTAGCCAACCTTGCGGGTGTCGCTTTGGACGCTGCGCAGGCAGCAGATAAAGCAGCAGAGGTGCAGTTCGATGACGGCCGTTTGATGCAGGCCGTACTTGCCAATGAGGTTGTTGTGGCCACTCGCCATGAGATGAGCGATCAACTTGAGATTGTAGGAGGTACGCGGAGTTCACTATTCGACATCGTTACACCGCTTACCAATCCTGACCGAGGAACGCGGCTCACACGTAAAGACGTTGAATATCTTATGTCGCAGGCTAAAAACCTCGACTCGGCTCATGGCGAGATGAACAAGATCATGGATACAATTAGCGTGTCGCAGCGTGAACTCCTTCCAGAAGAGAACCAAGTTGTGATTCAGGAAGTATGGCGACGGGCGAAGGAGTCTTTCAATTTTCGCGTTAACAGCGCTGGCGTCACACGCATAGCTTGCGATGTGCCCGATGATTTAGCGATCATCGGCTCAGACGACTGGTTAAGGATCGTGTTTATGCATCTATTGCTGAACTCACTTGATGCTTTTGATCGGCCCTTTGCAAAGGGCCGACGCGACATCGTGCTGCGTTTGGAGGAGAGGCGGGCTGGAGATATACGACTTCGTTACCATGATACCGCAGGGGGAATCATTCCACGGTCACTTGTACGTCGGGGCAGCCCACTGGCGGAAGTGGCGGATGTCCGAAATGTCATTTTCGAGCGATTTGTGAGCTCTAAGGAGAAGGGAACAGGTCTTGGACTGGCTTCGTGTCGTGCGGCGCTACAGACGATGGCCGGCTCAATAGAGTTAATTGATTGGCGAAAGGGCATTACCTTTGATATAACCTTACACGAGTGGACGAATGACTAACCCCAGTCTTCGGGCAGGTGTTGAGCGATATTATGGTAACCGTGGCGATATTTGCCTGTGTTTGTCGGGTGGAGGGTTCAGGGCTGCCGCCTTTCATCTAGGTGTAGTCAGGTGGCTATATGCAAGCGGCCTTCTCCATCACGTGAAAGAGGTGCGGTCTGTTTCGGGAGGCTCGTTGGTGGCGGGGTGGATGTTCAAGAATCAGAATGTGCTCTTTGCATCATTGGCAGATCAAGATCACAATTGGTTTTATAGTGAGTTTGCGCAGCCTCTCCGTAACTTCCTAGCACGAGATATACGTAGCATCCCAATTGCAACGACACTTGGCTTGAACATGATTTCAAAGCGGCGGCGGTGTCATCTGTTGGCCAACCGTGTCGATTCATTACTCAGTCAGACAGCTGACGGACTCCCGGTAGAGGGCCTTAGCTTTCGTTTCCTATCCTTCGACGTACATGAAAATGAGCTTGTTGAGCTTGAAGCTGATACGACATGTCTCGCACTGCAAGTGGTTGCTTCGGCAGCATACCCGCCGGTGTTTGGGCCAGTTGAAATAGATGGACGACATTTAGTTGATGGCGGGATGGCATCAAATCTGGGCGTCACTGGATCAACATTGAACGAGTGGCTATGCATACTAGTTTCTGATGCGAGTCGCGCATTCCCGGGTTGGACACGCTCGCGCATAGTGCCACTGACTCTACGGTTATTCCCAATTCTTAAAGATGGCGCTAATAGGGCATTTCGTAGCCAGATCGGAGCGGCCAATTCAGACACGACGGTTGTCTCAGTGGCGCCGTTGTCGGTCGCGGACTGGTTTGGAACAAATCATGGTATAGAGAGCTTGCCTGTCTCAGGAAGGGCGACTAGGTTACGGACCGATCTGGCGGGATTCAGTCCGCGGCGTATAGGTGTACTTGAGGGCTTAGGCCACAGTGTGGCATCGACGCTATATGGAGACGCTATCGAGACATGGGCGAGCCGGATAAATTCTGGGGACCATGATTTAAGGCCGTCTCAAAGTGCATTGCGCCAACTCCTTGAGAGGTGGCATCAACTACAGTAGAGAATCTGAAAATTTTCATTCTCGACGGAGGATCACATTTGGTCTCTTAGGTCAACTGTGGCTTGGGTCCCAAGAATGTTCGGCCAGTCGGCGGCGAGCATCGAATAGACCACGTGATCGAGGTAGCGGTCGCCGAGCCGCATGGTCTGCCGCAAGATGCCCTCCCGCTGGAACCCGAGACGCTCGGGAATCGCACGGCTGCGAAGGTTCTCGACGGCCGCGCGGATCTCGACGCGGTTGAGCTGCCAGCCTCTCAACGCGTGGTCGACCAGTGTGCTGACGGCCTCAGTCATGATGCCTTGTCCCTGAGCTGACTCGGCCAGCCAGTACCCCAGACTGGTTGCGCTATTCACCCAGTCGACACCATGAAAACCAAGCACCCCAACGATCCGTCGCTGGTTGGTGAGTGCGACCTGAAAACCACTATTGCCCGCCAGCTGCTCGCGCGTGGCGAGTATGAAAGCCAGCGTTTGCTCCATCGTCTGCGCTGGCGCCCAAGGCATCCAGAGGGCGAGATACCCGCGGTTGGAGTCGATCAGCTCGTAGAGCTCGTCGGTATCGGACTCTGCGAGCAGCCGCAAGCGATGACTGCCGGAGAGCTCGAATGGAGGCATTAGTCGACGATATCCATAGGGCCCGAGTTGTGGGTTGACCTTGGAGAGGGTTTACGTAGAATAAGGGGATGGCGGTGTCAGCCCAACGATGAGTGCGCCGCCAACGGAGGGCGACTTGAGCGAGAACACCCGAGGCGAGGAGACCGCGCCGGGCGAGGTGCGACATGTGCGGGTGGCGATCATCGGCTCGGGCCTATCGGGCCTGGGCACAGCGATCGCGTTGAGCAAGGCCGGTATCCACGACGTGGTGCTGCTGGAGAAGGAGAGTGCACTAGGGGGAACGTGGCGCGATAACACCTATCCGGGCTGCGCTTGCGATGTGCCAGCGGAGCTGTACTCATTCGCGTTCGCACCAAAGGACTGGAGCCGAGCGTACGCGCGCCAGGAGGAGATCCGCGGCTATGTGGAGGAGACAGCGGCGCGCTTCGGCGTGACGGAGCGGGTATGCACCGGCGCCGAGGTGGAAAAGGCGCAGTGGAACGATGACGGGCAGCGCTGGGAGCTGAGTACTAGCGCTGGGCCGTTCCACGCGCAGGTGCTGGTGTCAGCGACGGGCCCATGGAACGAACCGGTGATACCGGACCTGCCGGGCGCGGAGCGCTTTGCGGGCGCCATGTTCCACTCAGCACGCTGGGAGCACGAGCATGATCTGAGCGGCCGGCGCGTGGCGGTGATCGGCACAGGCGCCTCGGCGGTGCAGTTCGTGCCCGAGATCCAGCCGCGGGTGGCGCAGTTGCACGTCTTCCAGCGCACAGCGCACTGGGTGCTGCCCAAGCCCGACCGCGCGATCTCGGCGCTGGAGACCAAATTGCTGGCGCGCATGCCGGCGCTGCGCCGCGCACTGCGCGCAGCGATGTATTACGCGTTTGAGCTCGTCGGAGTAGGCACGCGCCACGTGGGCGCGATGAGGCAGGTCGAGCGTCTAGGGCGTCTGCATCTGCGCCGAGCGGTACCCGACGAGCAGCTGCGCCGCGCGCTGACGCCGAGCTTCACGCTGGGCTGCAAGCGAATGCTGCTCTCAAACGAGTGGTATCCAGCGCTGGGCGCCGCGAACGTGGAGCTGTTGAATACGGCGGTGAAAGAGATACGCGAGCACTCGATCGTGGGCGCCGATGGCAGTGAGCGGGAGGTGGACACGATCATCTTCGGCACGGGCTTTCGCATGACGGACCTGCCGATCGCCCAGCGCACCGTCGGCCGCGAAGGGAAGAGTCTGGCCGAAGTCTGGCGGGGCAGCCCGCGCGCGTACCTGGGCACGACGGTGGCGGGGTTCCCCAACTTCTTCATGATGCTGGGACCGAACTGCGGCAACGGCCACGGCTCAGCGATCACACTGATCGAAGCCCAGGCGCGCTACGTGGTCGACACGGTCCGCGCGATGGGCGAGCAGGATCTCGGCAGCGTGGAGGTGCGAGCGGAGGTGCAGGAGAGCTTCAACGAGCAGGTGCAGCAGGCGCTCACGAGCACGGTGTGGAATGCGGGCGGCTGCAGCAGCTATTACATGGACGCGAACGGCCACAACGCGGCGATCTTCCCGTGGAGCACGATCGAGTACCGCCGTCGCACGCAGCGCTTTGAGGCGCGCGATTACCGCGTGCGGGCAGCGGTGGAAAAGAACTAGTAGTAAGGGTGAAAAGGACTAGTGGTAAGGGAAGGCAGCCTGAACATCCTGGACGTTCAAGGCCGGTGGAGGCGGCGGGCCCATCAGGTGTGAGCTCGATCTCATAGTGACCGGGCTGTGGCGGCTGCTCGGGAAGACGGCCGGCGGCGAGCGCGCGCAGCAGCGGTAGCGGTTCGATCTGAAAGGTGACGATGCGGGCCTGCTCGTCGGTGAGGGTCGCGGCGATGGCCTGCTCAAAGCAGAGCACTTCGGCGAGGTGTGGGACGGCGAGGTCGAGGCTCTGCAGATGCGCGGCGAAGGCGTCGGCTTCAAGCGAGGCATACATCTGCGGCGGCGCGGCCGACCAGTAGCTGCGCAAGATGGTCCGGAATGCGTCGGTGCCGAGCGCGAGCATAAGCAGGCGCGAAGTCAGGCGCAAGACGCCCACGACCATGGAGGCGCGGAATTCCTGGATGAGCCCCTCAATGACGCGGACGCCGCGATCCGCGGCCAGCTCTGCCGCACTCTCATCGGAAGGCTTGCGTCCGATGACGAGCTCGCCGAGAGCGCGCTCCCAGGTGGGCGGCGGAAGCTTGTCGGCCGACTCGACATACGCAAGCCTTGCGGGACTGGGGCTAGGACTGCTGCTGCGACTACTACTACTGCGAGATGGTGGCTGCTCGATCGGCGAAGGCAGCGATTCGCGCAGAGCCCAAAGCTGATGCAGGCGTTCGATCTGCGCACGAACGAGTTCCAGCCCGACGCGGGGGACAAACGAAGGGAAGATCTCGAAAACGATCGCGGCAAGGTTGGGGAGCCGCGGCACGAGCGCCTCGCAGATCGCGAAGAGCGGATCGGGGATGGCGCCGGAGTGGGCGTCGAGCCAGAAGCCGTCAAGCTCCATGCCGCCAGCCAGATGTACCTCCCACACCCGCTCAAGCGGTATTTCATCGAGAAACTGATCGACCGGCTGGCGTCCATTGAGCGCGTTGGTGAACACGTTGTGCATGTCGAGCAGCAGGCCGCAGTCGGCGCGCTGCACCACCTCGGCGACAAAGGCGCCATCGGGAAGCTCGTCAGCGCGCGGACGCAGATAGTTGACGCCTGTCTCGACGGCGACAGGCACACCGAGTCCTTGCTGGAGCGTGGCGATCGAGGTGGTGACGGCGGCGATCCCCGCCGCTGTCTGGCGCGGGGGCAGGAAGAAGCCGGTAGCGAACTCCGGGGTCTGGTTGTAGCTGAGATGGTCGCTCGCCCAAGGTGAGTGGAACCTCTGGATCATCTCGGCGAGCAGTCGCAGCTGCTCGGGGTCGGGCGCAACGGCGCCGCCGACGGGAGTGCCGACGCTGTGGATCAGCTTGCGACCAGGAAGACGCGCTAGGTGCGAGAGCACATCGTCGCGCACGCGGAAGTGCGGCGGCCCAGCAGGCATCCTGACCCACAGCGTCTGGGGCTCGATCTCGACCAGATCGAACAGCTCAGGGCTTGCGTGCAGCAACTCCTCAATCGCCGTGGAGTAGGTGATTCCCACCCCGAGCGCCGCCGGGCCGCCCGCAAGGCCGCCACTCAAAACGCTGCTGCCCGCGACGTTGCTGGCCGCGACGTTGCCGCCCGCGACGCTGTTGCCCGCGACGCTGCCGCCCGCAAAGCCACCGTCCGAAACTCTAGACCCCCATCTGCTTGTCGATTGCCTTCTGGCTAATGGCGATCATTTCGGCCTCGTCGCGGAAGACGATGTCAAATCCAGAGCAGCACGGGGCGCAGCCGACCCGCTCGGCCGCAATGGCGACGGCCTGCTGCAGGGACTGAATATCGTGGGTGACGCTCTTAGGCACAAATACGTCGACTCTGTCGCCGAGGGCGAGATTGCCCGCCAACGGTGAGCCGGCACGCGCCTCCTGGATCTCACTGACAATGAATTCACTCTCGATATGTACATGCAGAGGGTTGCATCCAGACGCGCACCCAGGGTGACCCATGTTCTCGGCCAGCTCAGCCAGGGCTCCCTGAATGCTTCCGAGGTCGTTTGCCACCTTTGCCGGCAGCCTGAGGCGCACCGGCCTCTCGTGCAGTCGTAGCTTGGCGGATGTGCTCATCTCACTCCTTCCGTAGATGCCCATTCCTCGCAGCAGTTCTGACTATTGCAGAGTTAGGCTGGCAAGGCAAGCAATCGCTTTCCTCCAAAGTGAAGCGGCGAGATGCAGGCAGCCGGTCAGGTGGTGAGGTAACGCACAACGTCCTCGCCGTCTGTGGCCAGCGCGGCGCCGTCCTTAGGGGCAATGCGCCCGAAAGGCTCAAGCTGGACCTCTCCGCCGGGCATACTCCAGGTGGCAACCGCGCGGCCCCGCACGAGCGCAAAAGGCCGAAAGAGGCCGTTGACGGTGACAATCGTGCGGTGCGAACCGAGGATCGCCTCGCGCGAGCGCCAGCCGAGCAGGAGAGGGTCGAAGGCGCCGAGCAGGCGCGGCGGAGGCAGTGCTGCCGTGGGCTCGCGTGCGAGCGCGACCCGTGCGGGCGCGGCCAGTTCGAGCAGCCCGGGCGCGGCCAGTTCGAGCAGCCCATCGGGGCGCTGGACAAGCGCAGGTGCGATGGCGCCGAGCCCCGCGCGTACATCACGCAGCGGCAGTCCGGACCACTTGGCGAGGTCGCGCTCGTCGGCGGGGGCGTGCCCACACAGATAACGGTGAGCCAGCTCGCCGAGCGCCCGCTGGCGATCGATGGGCTTGGCTTCTCCCAGCCAGTCATGCACGAGCACGAAGGCGTGCTGAGCGTCGACCATCGGCCCTCGCACGATCAGCCCGCGTAGCGAGGCGAGCATCAAGAGATGCACGAGCGCCTGTCCCTCGGTACGCACGCCCGCGGCGGCGATGCGCTCGCGCGGGTCCTGGCCTTGAACGGCCAGCAGCCGCTCGACGACCGCGAGGGGATCGTGGGCAGGCTCCCCGGCGAGTAGCTGCGCGGTAAGACGCTCGGCGATCATTGACGAGGCCAGTATGGCGAGGGCTGCCGCCACGGCACCACAGCAGGCTCCGCATCCCCCGGTGGGCCTAGCCGACGCGAAGAGGCAATTGCCAGCTAGCCTGTAGTGGATGGCCGAGCGTCTGGCAATTACGTGGGTGTTCAACACGATCGCGCTGTTCGTGGCGACGTGGCTGCTCTCGGGCCTGAGCTATGGCAACGACTGGTGGGCGCTGCTGGTGGCAGGGCTGGTGTTCACGCTCGTGAATATGTTCCTCAAGCCGGTGCTGGCGGTGCTGTCAATCCCGTTCATCATCGTTACCTTCGGGATCTTTTACTTCCTGATCAACGTGCTGATGCTCTACCTGACGCACTGGCTGGTGCCGCAGTTCACCATCGAGACCTTCTGGTGGGCGGCGCTGGCGGCGATCATCATCAGCATCGTCAACGGCATTCTGCACGTGTTCTTCGGGCGCCCGGGCGCTCCCGAGGCGCCCAGCGAAGTCACGATCGCTCGCTTCTGAGCGGCCTGGATCGGTCCAGCCCGAGCAATCCCCGCGCGCGGTGCGGTTAGGCTCCGCTCAAGCCCATGCGTGTGTTTCAGACCCTGTTGGCATTCAGCGGCAATGCGCCGCCGCAGCTGGCACTGACGCGGCGGCTGGTGGAGCGGGGCCACGGGGTGAAGGTGCTGGCGCACAGCGCCGCGCGGGAGCGGATCGAGGCGACAGGCGCTGAGTTCGTGCCGTTCAAGCGGGCGCAGCCGGAGATGGACATGACGCGGCGCGAGCGCGATCCGCTGCGGGACTGGGAGGCCAGGACGAAGTTGGGCGCGGGCCAGCAGGTGCGCAAGAACCTGCTGGTGGGCCTGCTGCTGGACACGAGCCGCGAATGTGCCGAACTACTGGAGGACTGGCCGGCGGAGGTGGTGGTATTTGACTGGATGCTGCCGGGCGCGGCGGTGGCGGCGGAGGGCGCGGGGGTGCCGGCGGTGGCGCTGGTGCATTGCCCTTTTCCGCTACCAATTGAGGGCGCGCCGCTGTTGGGCAGCGGTCTGCAGCCGATGGGTGGTTGGCTGGGCGCCATGCGCGACGGTGTGGCAAGGCTTGTCTATAGACGCGTCTTCGCGGCAGGGGTGCCAACGCTGAACGAGGCGCGGGCGGAGCAGGGGCTTGCGCCCGTGAGCGATTGGGATGCACAGTTATTGGGCGTGGAGGCGATCTATGTGATGAGCGCGCCTGAGCTCGACTTCTCAAGCGCAGGCAAGCTGCCGGCCAACACGCACTATGTGGGCCCGGCATTTGAGCCCTTTGCAGGCGAGTGGCTATCGCCGTGGCCTGAGGGCAACGAGGACCCGCTCGTGCTGATCAGTTTCAGCACGAGCTATATGAATCAGCGAGCGCCGGTACAGCGCGTGCTCGATGCCGTGGCGGACCTGCCGGTGCGGGCGCTGCTGACGAGCGGTCCGGCGCTCGACAGCGCGACGCTGCGTATCCCGGCCAACACGCGCGCAGTGGCGTTCCTGCCACACCGTCTGGTGCTGCCTCATGCGGCGCTGATGATCACGCACGCGGGCTGGCAGACGGTCAATGCGGCACTGGCGGATGGGGTGCCGCTGCTGTGCGTCCCCGGCGGGCGCGATCAGCCGGACAACGCCGTGCGGGTCGTGCGAGCTGGCGCGGGAATGCGAGTGCGCAGCAGCGCCTCGCCGCGCAAGCTGCGCAAGGCGATCGTGGCGGCGCTCGAGGACCCGTCGCTGAAACACGGTGCAAGCGCCATGGCCGAAGCCCTCGCGCGCAGCGATGGGGCGGGCGAGGTGGCACAGAGGATTGAGCGTCTCGGCGTGGCTTGAGTTCTCGCTGACACTCTTTTTCCTCGCTAAACGCTCCTTATTGCTCCTGACGCTCCTCATTCCTCGCCATTGCATTGCATCTCTTCTCGCTGTTTGTATCGCAGCTCTTGTGTCCATTTGTTCCCTGTTAGGCTTGCGCGCGTGTTGAACTATCTCAAGCGCCACCACATCGGCATCCTCGCCCTGTTTATTGCACTGGGCGGCACCTCATATGCGGCGACTCAGCTGTCATCCAACAGTGTCGGCACCACTCAGATTCGTGATGGCGCGGTTACCGCGGGGAAGATTCACAACGGAGCGATCACACCCGACAAGCTCTCACCGGCGCTCAAGGCGCTGCTGCGAAGGAAGGGGACAGAAGCGCAAGTCGCCTGGAGGTCCCCGAGTCTGCTGGCACAGATCAAGTCTGCCGGGCAGACGGTTAGCAGTCAGAAGATCGTCACGGTCCCTGCCAACGCGCCTTGGGTTGCAACGGGTTTGTCAATCACTCCTGGAGAGCACCTGTGGACTGACACGCGCAGTGACGGCAAATGGAGCGGCAATCCGAGGTACTTCCCTTACTCCGACGCGAATGGCCTGTCCGTTTATCCGGGTGGCTATCGGGTCGACGCAAAGGCCGCCGTTTTGTCATTGATCGGCTTCATCGGCAGCTCTCCGCCGACGCCGCGAGAAATGTCCATAGGCCTTTCAACGCCCAACGGGGGAAGCGGCGGTCAGACCAATCCAGGATTTGTCGAGCTTGGCAATACGCTGGTCAATTTCGCACCTAATACATCGGGCGCGATTTGGCTGCGCAACAACGACAACACCAATTCCGTCTCAGACGTAGGGCATCAGACGGTCAAGGTCGTTGTGAGCGCCGGCTAGCTCCTTGTGAGTGCCGGCTAGCTGTGGGCGATGGCGCGCCCGCCCGCCGGCGAGCTCTGCGGGTTTGACGAACTTGAGCTGTGCCACTGGGGCACCCCCAGCGTGATCATGCGCAGCTGGCGCCGGGCTGTGGTGACGATCTCAGCCTCAGCAGATGGGTCCTGAGGCGGGGCGTCGAGAATCGCCTCGGCCGTGGAGACCATCGCGTTGACGATCAGCCCCGCGAGCAGCTGCAGATCCTCGGTACCCCAGCGGTCGAGATAGGGAAAGCGGGCGAGGTCGGTGGCGAGGTCGCTGGCGAACAGCCGGATCTCACCGCGTATGGCGTGACGCAGGACGGCGACTCCGCCGAAGCGCTCGCGGGCGATGAAGCGGAAGTGGCTGTCGTGCTCGTGCACGTAGCCGACAAGGATCTGCACCGAGTTGTGGATGATGTGCTCGTAGGTGCGCGGGTCGGCGCGGGCGGCGCGGATCATCGCGCGTAGCGTGCGGAAGGACTCGTCGATCAGGACCAGGCCGAGCTCCTCCATGTCCTCGAAGTGGCGATAGAAGGCGGTCGGGACGATGCCGGCGGCACGGGTGACCTGCCGCAGGCTGAGGCTTGAGAAGCTCTGCTGCTCGAGCAGCTGCAGCGCGGCGTCGAGCAGCGCCTGACGCGTGCGCTGCTTGCGCTCGCGGCGCGTGGCGCCGCTCTCTGGAGTACGGCTGTTCACGGTAGAAGTGTGACGAGTATCACAGATGTATCTGTTACCTGGTGCGATTAGCAGTGTACTGGATAGGGTAGTCTGTGAACAGTCGTACACTGACTGAGAGGGAGTCCTAACCTTGTCTGCCATCACTTCCCCAAGCCCCCCCGCCGATCCCCGCCTCGCCGGCCATCCCCGCCTCGCCGGCCATCCCCGCCTCGGCCAGCGGCTGCTGCACTCAGGTCTGCTGGAAGCGCTGACCTATCCGCATGGCGTCGACCGCTATGTGGAGCTGGTGCGCCCCGCTGCTCGTCAAGCGAGAGGTGCGGGCGGAGGTGACGACCGTGCGCCAGCAGACGGACAAGAGCGTCACGTTGACGCTGCGTCCGAACAAAAACTGGCAGGGACTGCGTGCGGGCCAGTTCGTGAACCTGAGCGTGGAGATCGAAGGCGTGCGCGAGACCCGCCCCTACTCACCGGCGGGCTCAGAACATGCGGCCGGCCGTGCGCTGGAGCTGACGATCTCGACCCATCCGGAGGGCAAGGTCTCCCGTTACCTGCGCGAGCGAGCGCGGCCGGGCATGATCGTGGGCCTGAGTGAGGCGCAGGGCGAGTTCGTGCTGCCGGCGCAGCGAGCGCAGCGCGTGCTGCTGATCAGCGGAGGCAGCGGGGTGACGCCGGTGATGGCGATGCTGAGGACGCTATGCGAGGAGGGCCATGCAGGCGAGATCGGCTTTCTCAACTACGCCCGCTCGTCGCAGCTGGCGCTATACGAAGCGGAGCTGAATGCGCTGGCGAAGCGCCACAAAAACTTATCTGTAGCTCGCGGCTTTACGCGCGCGGGCGCGGGCTCGCTGGGAGACCCGCGACTGAAGGGCCGCTTCGACCGTGAGCATCTGGGCGCAGTGATGTCCGACCATGGGGAGGCAGCAACCTTCGTATGCGGCCCGCCGGCGCTGATCGAGGCGGTGCGCGCGCTATGGAGAGAGGATGGCCTGCAGGAGCCCGCGGTGGAGACATTCACTGCACCCGCGCCACACTTCAACGCGCTGCAGTTCGACAAAGAGCAGGCCACAGGCATGGTGAGCTTTGCCGCGAGCGGACGCGAGGCGGCCAACAGCGGCCTGCCACTGTTGGAGCAGGCCGAGGACGCTGGGCTCACGCCGGAGCATGGATGCAGGATGGGCATCTGCAATACCTGCAGTTGCCGCAAGCGCTCGGGCACGGTGCGCAATCTCATCACGGGCGAGTACTCAAGCGCGGGAGACGAGCAGATTCGCATCTGCGTATCGGTACCTGTCGGCGATGTGGCGCTCGAATTGTGAGCTTTGCTTTCCCGGGGAAGCAGCCGGGCGCAGGCAAACCAACAACCCACCCCTCAAAAAAATTTCCATCAAGACCGCCACATTTTGCAATCTCATCTCGATAAGGAGCTGGTGATGTCCAAGACCGCCCCGAACCTCACACCTGAGCAGCTGGAGTCCTTCGGCGAAGAACTCGACGCGCTGTGCGCGCGCGTAACGGCTGACCTAGGCCAGCGCGACGCCGACTACATCAACAAGGTGATCCGCGCGCAGCGGGGCCTTGAGGTGGCGGGCCGCGCGCTGCTGTTCGTCAGCTTCCTGCCCCCGGCGTGGCTGGCCGGCACGGCGGCGCTGTCAGTGTCGAAGATCTTGGACAACATGGAGATCGGCCACAACGTGATGCACGGTCAGTACGACTGGATGAATGACGCGCGTCTGAACGGCAAGACGTTTGAGTGGGACACCGCCTGCCCGGCCGATCAGTGGCGTCATTCACACAATTACATGCACCACACCTACACCAACATTGTCGGCAAGGACCGCGATATCGGCTATGGAATCCTGCGTATGTCAGAGGATGAGCGCTGGCGCCCCTACTACCTGGGCAACCCGCTGTACGCCGCGCTGCTGGCGATCTTCTTTCAGTACGGCGTGGCGCTGCACGACCTGGAAACGGAGCAGATCGCGGCGGGCAGGACGAGCTTGCGCGAGAAGCGCGGCATGATGAAGGACATCTGGGGCAAGGTGCGTGGCCAGACGCTGAAGGACTACGTGCTGTTCCCGCTGCTCTCGGGTCCGTCATTCCCGCTGGTGCTGGCAGGCAATGCCACGGCCAATCTGGCGCGCAATCTGTGGTCGTTCACGATCATCTTCTGCGGGCATTTCCCCGACGGAACGCATGAGTTCACCGAGGAGGAGGCCGAGAATGAGACGCGCGGAGAGTGGTACTACCGCCAGTTGCTGGGCTCGGCCAATCTGACCGGCGGCAAGCTGTTCCACGTCATGGCGGGCAACCTGAGCTACCAGATCGAGCACCACCTGTTCCCGGGCATCCCCGCGCATCGCTATACGGAAATCTCAAAGGAGGTGCGGGAGATCACCGAGCGCTACGGCATTCCTTACAACACAGGCCCGCTGCACAAGCAGTTCGGCAGCGTTGTGCGTAAGATCGTGAAGCTGGCGGTTCCACCGCTGCCCGGCCGGGGCAGCGGGCCGGAGGCAGCCAAGCCGCCCGCGGGGCCTGAGCGCGCTGAAGAGCGTCAGCTGGTGGCAACGGCGTAACCCACAATGGACGATCCCCTGGACAAACTGGAGACGCGCAAGGACACCGTCCAGGTGGCGATCGAGTCGGGCGCCACGCACGTGGGGGGCATCGTGAACATCGTCACGGGCGCGGTGCGCGACATCACCCGCGAGGTAGGCGAGTGGGCGACGGACATGTTCGAGATCCGCGATGCGGCACGGCGCGCGCGCAAGGACAGCGATGTCGGTGAGGAACCCACGGACCTGGATATGCCGCCGCCGCCCTTATAGCTCCTCGCGACTGGGCGCGTTGGCGACTACGCGCGACGCGCGGGAGCGATCGCGATGAGCCCGTCCTGCGCGCTCTTGGCGGTGCAGGGCTTGAAGGACCGCGCATGGCGAGTGGGGCGGAAAGAGCGCACCTGAGGGCCGCGGGTGTCGTTGCGGAAGGCGATCCCGCGGACCGTGCGGCGCGTGACGGCCCGTGCGAGGATCGCATCGGCCACGGCCTCTGGATCGACGGCATATTGCGAGTCGAGGAGGAGCTGTCGGAGTAGCTGTATCTGTCGCTGCATCGGGTTGCACCTTCTGCATCGGCAGCGTTCGCGGGGACCCCAGACCCTGCGGCTGTAGTCGAACAAGCGTTGAATCGGTCCCAGGCTGCGGGGGCAGACCGATGAATTCCGAACTACGAGTCGGTCTTCACATGAAGACCGATGGGGCAGGAGACGAGGCCGATAGTGCTGTGTGACGTGGCGGGCGTGGCGGCCGACGTGATGGCGGTCGGCGCACTGGCGCGGCTGGCGCTGGCGATACGACGCGCTGGAGGTCAGCTGCGTCTATGCGGAGCCTCGCAGGAGCTCTGCGCGCTGGTGGAGCTGATGGGCTTGGCCGAGGTGCTGCTCAGATGAGGCCTAGCCTAGGCGTTCCCAACCGCGCCTATGCGTCCAATGCGCGCCTATGCGTCCAACGGCGGCTAGGACGCAAGCCGCGAAGGCAGGCCAAAGAGCGGGAAGAGGGTGTCGGTGGCGAGGAAGAAGGTGAACTCGACGATGCGCCCATTGACGATCTCGAGCACCTGCAGCGCCCAGGGGTCATAGCCCGAGCCGCTCTCGCTTGGTTTGTACTGGCCGAAGGCCGGCGAGCCGTTGGCGGCGACAGTGGGGATCACACGCGAGCCGCGGCAGGCGGCGCCGGGACCTACCCACCAGCCGAGGATGTCCTCGCGGCCGCTGAGCCACAGCTCGTAAGGCGGCATCGACTGCGTGGCGTCCTCGTGGATGAGATCGGTCAGCGCGTCCATGTCGTAGCGCTGGAAGGCATCGAGATAGCGCGCAAGCAACTCGTGATCGTGCTCGCTGAGCACGCCGCGGCCGGCATCGGCGATGTCGGCTTCCTCCAGCGTGGCTCGCGCGCGTTGCAAGGCGCTGTTGACCGCGGCGACGCTGGTGTCCAGCAGCTCGGCCACCTCGGCGGCCTTCCAGTGCAGGACCTCGCAGAGGATCAGCGCGGCGCGCTGGCGCGGAGGCAGGTGCTGGAGCGTGGCGATGAAGGCGAGCCGGATGGTCTCGCGCGACTCGGCTACAGCCGCCGGGTCGTCCTCGGTGAGGATCTGCCCGTCGGGTACAGGCTCGATCCAGGTCACCTCTGGCAGGATCTCGCCGATGGGACCGATCGCCGAGCGCGCTGCACCGAGATCCATGGGGCGCACGCGGCGCTCTTTGCTTTTGAGCATGTCGAGGCAGACATTGGTGGCGATGCGATAGAGCCAAGCGCGCATCGAGGCGCGGCCCTCGAAACGCTCCCGCGCCCGCCAGGCCCGCAGCAGCGTGTCCTGCACGGCATCTTCGGCCTCAAACGGCGAGCCGAGCATGCGGTAGCAGTAGGCGGTCAGCTCGCGGCGATGGCGCTCGAGATCGCCGAAGGCCGAGGGAGCGGCAAGCAAGGAACCCTCCATGCGACCCATCCTAGGAGGTGCGCGATGAGTTTTGCCGCAAGGGCAGTCTTAGTGGAAGAAACCAACGAATCGGAGGCCGAAGATGGGAAAGGTCGTTGTCACGGAGTTCATCAGCTTGGACGGTGTGATCGAGGCGCCGGGCGGCGGCGAGGACTATGAGCACGCCGGCTGGTCGTTCGAATTCAAGCGCGGCGAGGAGGGCGACAAGTTCAAGTACGACGAGCTGATGGCCGCCGATGTGCAGCTGCTGGGACGGGTCACCTACCAGGGCTTTGCCAAGGCGTGGCCGTCGATGGGCGCGGACAAGTTCGGCGAGAAGATGAATGCGATGCCCAAGTACGTCGTCTCCACTACGCTTAGTGCGCAGGACGCCGACTGGAACAACTCGACGGTGATCGGCGGTGACATGGCTAGCGAAGTCGCGCAGCTCAAGCAGCAGGTTTCAGGCGACATCCTGGTCGCCGGCAGCGCCAAGCTCGTGCAGTCCTTGACCGAGCATCGGCTCGTGGATGAGTACCGGCTGATGGTCTTCCCGGTCGTACTCGGCAGCGGCAAGCGTCTGTTTGGCGAGGGAACCTCGCGCACGATGCTGCGCCTGGTGGACTCCAAGCCGGTCGGACCGGACGGCGTCTTCATCCTGACCTATGGGCCCGCGGAGACCGCTGGCGGGGAGCGCGCGGCGTGAGCGATGAGATGGCGCGAGGTGACCGATGGCTCGGCGTGACCGATGACGTGAGGTGACCGATGAGTCTCACCTCGCGTAGCCGTCTTGACAAGAGAACTACTAGAGGAAACCACGACCACGAAGAAGAGGAGCAAGCAGATGAGTGAGACAGCAGCCAAGATCAGCGTCAGCCAGGTGGGCACGGTGATGATCCCGGTGAAGAGCCAGGATCAGGCACTGGAGTTCTACGTGGGCAAGCTCGGATTTGAGAAGCGCGCCGATATCCCCTTCGGCCACGGCGATCGCTGGGTGGAAGTCGCGCCGGCGGGCGGGGCAACGACCCTCGCGCTGGTCCTTCCCCGCGAGGGGGAAGCCACTGGGATCAATACCCGGGTGGCCTTTACGAGCGAGGACGTCGATGCTGACCACGCCAGCCTGCTGGCCCAAGGAGTCGACGCGGACGAGGAGGTCATGCGCATGGGAGACCCCGTGCCACCGATGTTCTTCTTCAACGACCCCGAGGGCAACAGGTTCCTGATGGTGCAGCGCGGCTGATCAACGCCGCGGCTGACCAACGCCCTGGGTGCGGCCGCCGTGGCGAAAGATCGCCGCGGCGGCTTGCCCCGAAGAGGCGGCTAAGCCGCGAAACGCTGTTCGCTGCGTGCCCGGCGCTTGGCCGCCTCGACCTCTCGGTCCTTCGGTGGCGCCGCGGTGACGAGCTGGCCCAGCAGCTGGACCGAGACCGCGGTCACCTCATCGACGGCACGCTCGAAAGCCTCAGCATTGGCCTGTGAAGGCTGTGTGAAGCCGCTGATCTTCCGCACGTACTGCAGAGCTGCGCTGCGCACCTCGTCCTCTGTCGCGGAGGGCTCGAAGTTGTAGAGCGTCTTGATGTTTCTGCACATGCCTGAAGGTTAGCTGCTGCGCACGCACAAACCGGAGCGCCGCGCGCGTATCAGCACGGGCAGCCAGCCACGGCGACGGTAGCGCGTCAGCGCCTGCTCCGTGGCAGGTCTCCCAACCCAACGCGGGCCCGCAACGCGGGCCCGGGCGCGACCGCGAGGCCGCGAAACGCTCCATGGCCACCAGTTGACGCTGAGGCTGCCGATCTACGCGAGTTCCAGCCCTTCCTCTATCATGCCTCCTTCTTCCGATCTGAGTTTGATGTTTTCCTCATTCGGCCCCGAACAGCGTTCGGCATCGAGGCCTTCGACGTTGGCTGTGGCAATTACTTCTTTAGCGCTGTTTTCGGTTTTCCCGAGTTTTACCGATCCCGTGGTTTTTGCTTCGTTACGGGACTTGAACCACGCGCCAGCGGGCGCCGCCGGCATCGCCAGGAGAACGAGTGCGGTGATGAGCACGGTGAGCAGCTTCATCTTGGTCATGGGAGATCCTTTGGATGGGGGTGCTCTCTTGCGAGGCTGTCACTGAGGGCGGGTCTGGATCGTGCTACGTCGACTGGCCGTACTCAAGTGTTGGGGTCCGTCAAGGCCCGCGGGTTAGAGCTCCTGGATGGGTGGCGATCACACGAATTCCCTTCGCATACGGGATCTTTGCCGCGCTTGCCCGGCTCTCCCGAATCGCTGACCGGTCCGGCAAAATGTTTCCGAGGGTCGCAACCCACAACATGTTCGGGGCGACAGCTGTGAACTGAGGATCGACCAGATCATCAGCGACCCTGACCCGGAGGCGTGAAGGGCGAGTGCGTTGTGCTGGTGGCGGGATTTGATCTTGCCGGATTCTGACCTGCGTTCCGCGCAGCCACAAGGTGACAGCTTGTTTTCCGTTAGGCTCCGACTCGATGGTCATGGTTATCGACGCCTCTCTGAGAGCGCCTTGCGGTGCTGTCATCCCATGAGAGGAGGCGGCTGATGGCCTCGATGGACTGGGGTACGCAAAGTGGGAGCGCACCAGCGATCTACCAGGAGTTTCTCGTGCCGGCGATGTTCGCGCCGTTCGCAAAGCGGCTCGTCGCGCATGGATGTGTGCGGCCCGGTTCGCGTGTGCTCAACGTCGCCTGCGGCACCGGCGTCGTCTCGCGTGCAGCCGCGGTCCTTGCGGGTGCGGGTGGATCGGTGGCAGGTGTGGATCTCGGCGAGCCGACGGTCGCAATCGCGCGCTCACATCCGGCTGAGGAGAATGCCGCGCCGATCGACTACGCCCAGGCGGACGCCACGGTGCTGCCCTTCGACGCTGAGGATTTCAACGTCGCTCTGTGTCAGCAGGGCTTGCAGTTCTTCCCCGAGCGCGCGGACGCGCTCGCCGAGATGCGACGCGTGCTGAAGCCCGGCGGACGCGTAGCGGTCGCGACCTGGAAGGACATCGAGCTGCCGTTCAGCGCGATCGCCGACGCGCTCGGGCGGCACGTCAGTACCGAGGCCGCACAGATGATGCACTCACCGTTCACGCTCGGCGACGGCGCCACCCTGGCCGGACTGATGTCCGACGCGGGCTTCCGCGAGGTTGCGGTCATCGACGAAACGATCGAGTGCACGTGGGCATCGCACCCTGAGTTCGCCCGCCTCTATATCGCCGCCAGCCCAATCGCGTCGGCGTTCGCCGCCGCGTCCGCTCACTCCCAGCAGGCCGTCTGCGATGAGGTCGCCGAGCGACTTGCGCCGCACGCTACCGCCGACGGCTCACTGCGAATGCCGATGACCTCAAACGTCGCCGTCGGCAGAGCCTGACCAGGGCCCCCGACTCTGCTGGGGTGCAGTTCGGTCAGGGCGGCGACGATCCGGCGGTTGGGGAGCCGGGCGCGCTCATGCCCGAGGCGGCGCGTTAGGCGGCGGCTCGCCGCCCGTTGCTCCCGGACCTCCCGTCCCGTCGCTCGATGAGCTGTCCTTTCGGCCACGCCGAATCAGGGTGATGATCCAGATCGCGCCGCCGACAATGGCAGCGCCGATCAAGGCCCAAGCCCACCCAGGCAGGCCGCTCGATTCGGAGGGTGGTTCTTTGTTTGCGGCCGCCGCGGCGGCGGCTGCCGCAGCCGGAGCGTGGCCGGTCGAAGTCGTGGTCGGGGTGGTCGGGGTGACGGTCTGTGTCTGGATGACGGTGTTTGTCTGTGTGGGCGCAGTCACGGTTGTTGTCTTCGGTGCCTGCGTGACCGTCTTGGTCTGGGTAGCCGTCTTGGTCTGGGACAGCGTGGTGCTCGTCGTGGTGGGAGTCGTTAGAGCGGCTGCGGTGCTCGCCGACTTTGTCTGCGCTGCCGCGGTCGCTGTCTGGTTCTGGGAGGCCTGCGGCTCGGTCTTGGCCTGCGCGGCGGTGGGCGTGCTGCTGCTGGTGCTCGCGGTGGCGCTCTCCGCACGGCTGGAGGCCGTCTGACTCAGACTGCTGGCCACACTCGCCGCCCCGCCCGAGCCACACGCGGCCAAGGCGAGCACGGAAAGGCCCAGCACGCACACCCGAAAAGCCCAGCGCGCTCCGATCTTGTCCCAGCGACCGCGCGTCATGCGCCGAGCGTACTCCTCTGGGTCGAAGGGCGCATCAGCGTGGGAATGTCGCGCTCGATATCTAGATCAAAATGCAAATGGGCCCGGGTGGTTTCGAACCACCGACCTCTCGCGTGTGAAGCGTCGGGCTCCACGCCGAGCTACTCGCCTTGAAGGCCCATATTTTCAGGGGTTTTGCCCGAGGTGGGGTAGCGCGATCGAGGCAGCGGAAAAGCGATTTTAGCCCTATTTGGGCGTATTTGGGCCTGGGTTTCGCGGGTGGCCCGCAAAACCCCCTGAGCGTGCTCGGTGCTGGTGCTCTGTAATGGAGGTGACAACCGACTCGCCCGCGATGGCTGAGGAGCTACACCGCCTCGCTTTCGGTTCGCCCAGCGAAGGAGGGCACGGCATTAAGGGGCTCTCGGCAGTCGAGGAGCTAGGGCCCCGGGTGTGGCGCACATGGGGATCGTGGCGCGGACCTGCCCGCGCTTTAGAGGAGCACCCTTCCTCCGGAGGCGCGAGATCCTGCGCAACGCGCGCCACAGTGTCCGGCACATGATCGAGGCGCGCGCATGGGGGCGCCAGGGACGCGGAACAGCTTCTGAGGGGCAGGCCCGCAAGGCGCGCGAGTCTGGCTTGCGCATCGTCGAGGGGCGTGCTTTCCGCGCAATATGCGGACTCGACCCTCGTCGACGTGCTCCTTGAGTTCTCAATCATTCTATGTTTCTAACAAATGCCTGCACAATGACCTGCAGGCGGGGACCATGGGCAGGCCAGCGACCGGACACTTCCACGAGAACCGCTCCCGTGCGACGGGCAGGATCACCTCGTGGGGGATGCAGTTCACGTTTGCTGGGCGACGCCGGTATCTGACGCTGCCTGCCAGCACCCGCGATCAGGCACTGCGCGAAATGACAGTCGTAATGGAAGAAGTACGTCAGGGCACCTGGGTGCCACCGAGGCCGCGGCGGTCGGCGCGTGCTCGAGGTCCGTCGCCGAGCTTCGAGAAGTTCGCAGGGGAGTGGGTTGCACGCCAGAAGGCCGAGGGCGACCGACGCCGAACCGGCCTCTCGCCCTCCGGCCAGGCAGACTTGCAATGGCGCCTGGAGCACCTGCTCGCGCACTTCACCGGGATGCCGATCGACGAGATAACCGTCGCGGAGGTCGACAGTTTTCGCTACGCGAAGGTCCAGGAAGGCAAGCTCGGGGCGACTTCGATTAACAAGACACTCACCACCCTCGCAGCGATCCTGGAGACCGCTGCGGAACACGAACTGATCGGCCGCAACCCAGCGAAGGGAAGCAAGAGGAGGCTACCCGCTGTCCAGCCCTACCGCACCTGGCTGGATCGAGCCGACCACATCAGCGCATTGCTTGATGCCGCGCGCGAGATCGACCGAGCCGGTCGCGCCCCTGTCGCCCTGCGACGACCGCTGATCGCCACGCTTCTGTTTGCGGGATTGCGCATCGGTGAGGTGCAAGCCCTGTGTTGGAGAGACGTGGACCTCCTGCGCGGCACAATTCGCGTCCGCCAAGCCAAGACCGACGCGGGAATACGGATTGTGCACATGCTGCCGATCTTGCGGCGTGAGCTCGGCCAATACCGCAACCACTTCCAATCCGCGCCCGGCCAGCTCGTGTTCCCAACTGCCTTAGGACGCCGACTCGGCTCATCCAACATACGCATCCGCATGCTCGCCCGTGCCGTAGAGCAGGCGAACGCCGATCTCGAATCCAGAGAGCAGCAGCCTCTGCCAACTGGCCTTACGCCCCACTCGCTACGCCGCACCTTTGCCTCCCTGCTGTTCGCGCTCGGTGAGCCCCCAACGTATGTGATGAGCCAGATGGGGCACACGACCCCAGTGCTAACGCTCGCGATCTACGCCCGGGAGATGAACCGTCGCGACGGCGAGCGCCAACGCCTCAAGACGCTGGTTGCCGGCAGTCCGCCACGGGCCGCCTCCGCGACTCATTCGTCCACTGCATCCTCGCTCGCCACACGAATCACACCTCGCCAAGGGAAGACGCTAGAGATCCGCCTCACCGAACAATCGACCGAGCTAGACACAGCTCTCAGGTAGCCATCGCAGGCCTCGGAGGCCAATCTGAGTGTCCCGCTCTCGGCCCCGCGTGCTTGCAGAGTTGCAAGGGGTGTCTGTCTCGTCGTTCTTGCTGGATGCCTTCTACTGCTCCTGAACCGCAGCGACTGACACAGGGAAGCCGTATCCCTGGAGTCGAGATGCTGCGCGCGAAGGCTGACCGAAGGCTGACGATGGTGAAGAAGGGGGGTGTTAGGGCGTGGGATCTGGTCGCTGGCGTAAGGTCGGCGCGATGACCCGCCGTCCGATCCTTGGGCCTGATGGTCTCAGGCGTGTTTGGGAGATTGAGTTCTTCGAGGCCGCCGATGGCCGCAAGCCAGTGCTGGACTGGATCAAGAACGATCTCACTCCGACCAAGCGGCGTGCGCTGGGCTCGGCGATGCGGCGTGTGCTTCAGACTCACGGGCCGGCGGTTGCTCGTTCCGGCTGGGGGCGGTCCGTGGAGAAGGGCATCTTCGAGTTCCGGCTGCGGATGAATGGCAAGGAGATCGTCAACCTTGAGGCCGAGCTCCACGGGATCAGCGAGGACGAGGCGCGCGATCGATTTGGCCTCAATCCCTCAGAGGACGTGCTCTTGCGCGTGTTCTGTACCACCCGAGCCGGCGCTGTTGTCTTGCTCCTGCACGCCTACGACAAGGGCGCGGACCCCAGCAAGCGACGGCAGCAAGCCGAGATCGGAGAGGCTCGCCGGCGGCTGAAGATCCTCGAACGTAGAGACGCAGCGGCGCGTAAGACGCAACGGAAGAGCGGTAGACGGCAGCCTTGACACGATGTGCTAGAACACATACAGTGGGTTATGTGCTCAAGCACATAGAATGGGTAGCCGATCAAAAGGGACGCGATGAATGATTTCGACAAGCTCATTGATGACATCGAGCAGGAGGCGGTCGCTGAGGGGTCCGAGGCGGTTGCCGAGCTGCTCGCTCTGGATACCCGCTTTCGGCTTGCCGCCGAGCTGCTCGCTGCGCGCACGAGTGCGCACATGACTCAGAAGGAGCTTGCGGTTCGCTCCGGCGTGCAGCAGGCAGAGATCAGCAAGATCGAGCGTGGCGAGGTCGTCCCAAAGGTCTCGACCATGGATCGACTGCTGACCCCACTCGGCCATCGGCTGGCCGTCGTCGAAACTCACGAGCCGGTCGCCGCTTAGCTGGCCGGGATCGCCGCGATCCGCTGACGCAACGACACGGCGCCAGAGGAGGCGAGTCAGTGGCTATCGCCGGGCGCCCGCTGCGCTGAGTCGCTGTCTGGTCTCCCCCGCGGCGATCCGTCAATCTACGCGATGTGTGGTGCTTCTATTGCGCGCGAGTATGTCCACAGCCCGCGGCGCGATTCCGTTGACCGCCTACGCACAGCCGTCGGTGAGCGCTCATGCGCGTCCATCACAGAGGAAAAGCAAATGAACCGCAAATAATCGCGCAAGCGAGCGCTCTTCTCGATCAGCGCGTCCCCACAACTATCGGATTTGCAGGACTTTTCATGGGCCCGGGTGGTTTCGAACCACCGACCTCTCGCGTGTGAAGCGAGCGCTCTCCCGCTGAGCTACGGGCCCTCGGGACCCGATTCTATTGGCTCTGCCTCGCTACTGGCTCTGCCGCATCACAACTGGCCGAACGCGCGCCAGCCAGGCGCGCCGCGCCTGCTCAGGCCCCGGCGGCCGAAACCGGAGGCCGAGGCGTAAGCCGCGTAACGGCAGGTGAATAGAACCCCCCGAGCCGCCCGATAAGGGTGGGCCGCAAGGCCCGGCCAAACGCGGCGGCCCCCCCAAGCTGCGCGTAGGCTTCGTGCATGCGTTCACCGATGACGCTGAGGTTGTAGTGCCCGTCGTAGACCCCACCGATGTAGAGCGAGGCGTTGGCACGCACAAAGCGAAGCGCGGCAGGCGAAAGATCGACCCCCGCCCCGGAGCCAGCCCCGCTCCCGTCACCCCCTGCGCCGCTCCCGCTCCCGCCGCCCCCGTCACTCCCACCGGCGCGACCCCCAGTGGCCCCAACACTGAGCGAGCTCTGCGACCCCGAGAGATGCTGCGCAGCCGCAAGCGTCATGGTCCACCCCCGCTGCGAGAGCTGTTCAAAAGAAAGCAACAACCCGGCGATGGCAGCGGCAGCCCCGGTCAGTTCACCGGCATAGGAGATGAAGCGCGGAGTGGCAATCTGCTGCGTGCGAACGAGCGCACGCGCCATGAGCGCGCGCGAAGCCGGCGAGACCTGCATCGGCAACCCGGCGACGATCCCCGGCCAGGCATCCCGGGCGGCAGCGACCTCACGCTGGATCGAAGGCTCGGCCCCTAAGAGACCGTGCGCGACGAGCGCCAGGTCCGCCCGCTGAACCCGCAGCTCCCGCGGACTGCCGGAAGCTGGAGGCAGCTTCTTGGTGGCCCCAGCGGGAGCCCCGCTTGAGCTCCCACTGCCGCAGCCCGCGCTCCCCAAGGCGGCAAAGCCGAGCGCCAGCAAGGCGAGCAGGACCCGCGGCATGGCACAACGGCGGCGACGGCGCGAAACGAGAGCCCGGACAGGTTGAATGAGCGGAGTCTAGATCGCGAGGTAGCGTCTAGACCGCGAGCAGGTCGACGACGAAGACCAAGGCCGAGTTGGGCGGGATGCTCGGAGGAGACCCCTGCGCCCCGTAGCCGAGTGGGGAAGGAATGATGAGCATACGTCGCCCGCCGACCTTCATCCCGGCAACCCCCTGGTCCCAGCCCTTGATGACCTGCCCCTGCCCGAGCGCGAAAGTAAAGGGTTCCTTGCGCTTCCAGGAGGCATCGAATTCTTTGCCTCCCTTGTAGAGGACGCCGACGTAGTTGACGGTGACGGACTGCCCGGCCTTGGCTTCAGCCCCGGTGCCAACGATGAGTTCCTTGGTGATGAGCTTGGTAGGCGTGGGCCCCTTGGGCACGTTCACGACGGGCTCAGTGGAGAGCGGCCCACTGGTAGGCGTGGTAGCGGCCGTGCTGGTAGCGGTGGCCTGCGTAAGAGTGGCCGGAGGCGGCGACTCGTTGCCGACGGTGATGGAGCTGGTGGACCCGGAGGAGCCGCAACCGGAGGCGGCAAGCGCGGCGCTAGCGCCGAGCGCCCCGACGGCAAGCAGGCCGCGAGAGCGCGAAGTGTGGGAGAGGAGGTTTGTGAAGTTCATTGTGGCGGGCAGCCTAACCGAATACGCGAGCTATGTGGGCGGTTGTCTCTCCGTCGCCTGCCACCCACAACCCGTATGATCCAAGGTGGACCGTGCTAGGCGGGGAGGTAGCGGTGCCCTGCACCCGCAATCCGCTCTAGCGGGGCTGAATTCCCCTCCGAGGGGTTCCGCCCCGGTCGCTCCGCGGCTTGGGGCGTCGATGGTTCGGGTCCCGCGCGGTGTCGGTCTGCGAACCAGGTCAGGTCCGGAAGGAAGCAGCCTTAAGCAGTCATCGGCAGGCGCAGCGGGAGTACCCGAGCCGGAGCCGCAGGCCACGATCAGGCGACCGGAAGCGAGAATTTCAACGAGGGGTGCACGGTCCGCTTATAGGCGGCGCCTGCTCATATGCAGTGCCTGCTCATATATGCAGTGCCCGATCATCGGCAGTGCCGAAAGACAAGCCAGGAGCGATTCCCGCCGGCGAGCGCAAAGCCGGCGGGCACGGCGGCAGTCAAAGGATGCGGGTCGAGCCGATCGAGGGTGTAGTCCTTTTCGACCTGCTTCGAAGCAGGGTCGACGTAGACACCACGCACAAGCGGCTGCACCTGAGCGCTGAGCACGCGCGCGGGACTGGCATCAAGGCGCAAGGCAAGCAATGGGATAGGCCGGTGATTAGGCACACCAACAAATCCGGCACAGCGCAAGGAGATGGTGTGCCGGTCGACGAGCGCGACGAGATCGTCCTGGATGCTCTGCTGGCGGCGCAAACTGGCGAGTTCGCGATTGACGCTGTGGTACTGAGCAGGCGCGGAAACCAAGAGCAGCAGAACCAAGACAGCGCTGCCGGCCGACCACCAGCGCCGGCGCGGATCGCCAGGCGGCAACTGCTGCCAGCCAAAGACGGCGCCGCCAGCGAAGACACAGAGCAAGGCAGCCCCAAGAAAGGCGTAGCGCGTGTTGATAGGCAAGCCAACGGACGCGAAGGCAGCAAAGACGAGGACGGCAAGCACGCCGGCAAGCGCCCCGAGCAGGACGCGCGGGCGCAGCCAGAGCAGCCCGAGCACGCCGCCAACGGCAGCGGCAAGCAGCACGAAAGGCCCAAGGATCTCGCCGAGGCGCCGCGGGATGTACTGAGGAACATCGGCGATCCCCGTCTTGCGATCGAGCTCGGAGGCGGTGTGGCGCGTGTTGGTGAGCGACCAGAAGAGGTGGCCGGTGACAAGCAGGTCGCTGAGCATCCAGAGCAAGGGCGCGCTGGCAACAAGCGCGGCAAGCCCAAGCAGCCGCCGCGGCGAGACGCGATGCCCCCAGGCGAGGTAGAGCCAATAGAGCCCCGAGAAAACCCAGGCCTCGGGCCGCAGGAGGCCGGCAAGGGCAAGCAGCGTGAGCACAAGCACGGGAGACCCGCCCCGCTCCCGCCGCGAGGACCCAACAAGCAGAGCGCTGAGCACGAGCAGGAGATAAGGCAGATCCACATAGGCGCGCACGCCATAGGACAAGATCGGCACACGCGTCAGCAGCAACACAGCAGCAAGCACCCCCGCGGCGCGCCCGAACCACAAGGCCCCGAGCCGATAAACAACCAAGCCACACCCGGCGAGAGCCAAAAAGCCAAGCGCAACGGTGACCCCCTCCATGCCCGCACCACCAAGCGGAGCAAGCACAAACCCAAGCCCCTCCACCAAAGGATGCGGCGTAGGAGCAACGGGAATGCCGTACTGCGGGGTGTGCCCGCCGGCCAGCTGCTGCCCCCAAACCAAGGCGTAGAGCGTGTCGTAGTTAGCGAAGCCGACCCCCGTAATCACCCACAGCAAGAACCCCCCGAAGGCCACCCCAAAGGTCACGGCAAGCACCGAGAGCAGGCGCGGTAGACGCAAGGACACGAGGCGGACGCTATCCAGTGAGGCGGGGGCAATGAGCGCGGGTGGCGCGGGTAGACTCAGAGAGAGTGTCCGAGGAGCCAGAGCAGCAGAGGTCGCTGTACCGCAGGCACCGCCCGAGGACGTTCGCGGACGTGGTAGGCCAGGAGGCGGTGGTGCGAACGTTGCGCAATGCGGTGGCGCAGAGCAAGGTCCACCACGCATACCTGTTCGTAGGCAGCCGCGGCACGGGCAAGACGTTCGATGGCAAAGATCCTCGCGGCGTGCTTGAACTGCGAGCGAGGCCCGACGATCGAGCCGTGCGGCGAATGCGAATCGTGCAAGCGGATCATGGCGGCGACGTCGCTGGATGTGATCGAGATGGACGCGGCCTCAAACAACTCAGTCGAGGACATCCGCGAACTACGCGAGAGCGTGGCATACGCTCCGGTGAGCGGCCGCAAGAAGGTGTACATCCTGGATGAGGCACACATGCTGAGCAGCGCGGCATGGAACGCGTTCCTGAAGACCCTGGAGGAGCCACCCCCCAACACGGTCTTCGTATTGGCGACAACGGAGGCAAACAAGGTCCCGGCGACCGTCGTGGACCGCTGCCACCGCTTCGACTTCCAGCGCCCGAGCATCGAGCAGCTGGCAGGCGTGGTGCTGCGAGTGTCAGCCAAGGAGTCGATCGAGATCCCGCCGGAGGCCGCGGCGGCGGTGGCGCGCTCGGCGACGGGCAGCTTCCGCGACGCGCTGGGCACGCTGGAGCAGCTGCTGACATACAGCGGCAACAAGATCGCGCACGAGGACGTGCTGGCGGTGCTCGGCGTGGCCGACGGCCAGCTGCTGGAAGAGACGATCGACGCGGTGAGCGCAGGCGACGCGGCAGCGGTGCTGCGAGCGGTGGCGACGTGCGCGGAACAGGGCAGGGACGCGAGCGCACTGAGCAGCGACCTGGAGACGCGCACGCGCGAGCTGCTGATCGCAAACACGCTGGGCGAAATCCCGACGGAGCTGAAGCTGACCCCCGATCTGGACGAGCGCCTGCTGGCCCAGGCGCAGCGCACGCCGGCGGCGACGCTGGTGCGCCTGCTGGAGCTGCTAGGCGCGGCGCTGGAGGCAACGCGCGCAGGCGCAGACCCGCGTACGCAGCTGGAGCTAGCGCTGGTGAAGGCGGCAAGACCAGAGACAGACGCTTCCAGACAGGCGCTGCTGGCAAGGCTTGAGCGTCTGGAGGCAAGTGCGGGGAAAGATTTTGAGGAGGGGTTGGGCCGCGTGAAGGGTGCCCTGACGCCCCCAGCAAGCCCAGCGCCGCCGCCACCAACGGTGGCGCGAGAGCTAGCCCCGTCAAGCGCGCCGCCCGAGGAGCCCACCGCCCCTATGCAAGATTCAACTGCGGCCCCACCCACACCAGATCCAGCAGCGGCCAGCTCGGTGGACTCACTGAAGGCCCTATGGCCCTCGGTGGTAGACGCGATCATGAAACCAAATGCGCTGCTGGCGCACGTGATCGCGGAGGCGCGCCCGGTGGATCTGGAGGGCGATGAGCTGACGGTCGCCTTTGACTCCTCGGCCCCGTTTATGAAGAAGAAAGCTGAGGACCCGGACAACCGGATGGTGGTCTCGGCGGCGCTGCGCGAGCTGACAGGCCGGCGCCTGCGCCTGTCCTACGAGCTGCGCGAGCTGGAGTCATCGCCGAGCACAGGCCTCAGCGAGGAGGAGTGGGTGGCACGCTTCATCGAGGAGCTGGATGCGGAGGAGCTGGAGGGCCACCCGGCAAGTGCGACATCGAGCGAGAAAGGCTGAGCAGAGAAGATGCCACCACCAAGAAAGCCGAATATGCAGCAGATGATGGCGCAGGTGCAGAAGATGCAGCGGGACATGGCGACGGTGCAGGAGGAGCTGAAGCAGGAAACGGTGGACGCCAGCGCAGGCGGCGGGATGGTGACGGTGACGGTCAGCGGCGACCTGGTGATACAGGCGGTGAAGATCGACCCCTCGGCGGTTGACCCCGAGGATGTGGAGATGCTGAGCGACATCATCCTGGCGGCTGCCAATGAGGCACTGCGCGCGGCACAGGAGCTGGCAGGCAAGCGCATGGAGGGCATCACGGGCGGCATGGACCTCGGCGGCATGGGCCTGCCGGGCCTATAGGGAAACGTTGAGCACCTCCTTCGCCCCCCCGGTGCAGCGCCTGGTGACGGAGCTGTCAAAGCTCCCAGGTATCGGCCAGCGCACGGCACAGCGCCTAGCTTTCCACGTGCTGCGCGCCTCCGACGAGGACGCACTGGGCCTGGCGGAGGCGATCAAAGAGGTAAAAGAAAAGATCGGCCTGTGCGAGGTGTGCTTCAACCTGACTGACGAACCGCGCTGCCGCATCTGCCAGGACAGCCGCCGCGACCAGAGCCTGATCTGTGTGGTGGAGGAGCCAGGTGATGTGATCCCGATGGAGCGCACGCACGAGTACCATGGCTCCTACCACGTGCTAGGCGGAGCGCTGAGCCCAATCGACGGCATCGACCCGGAGGACTTGAAGGTCGCGGAGCTGTTCGCCCGCATCGACCCCCCGGGGCAGGTGCGCGAGGTGGTACTGGCGACCAACCCGACGACGACAGGCGAGGCGACGGCACTGCATATAGCCCAGGTCCTACGCGAGCGCCACCCCGAGCTGAAGGTGACGCGCCTGGCAAGCGGCCTGCCGGTGGGATCGGACCTGGAGTACGCGGACGAGGTGACACTCGGCAAGGCGTTGGCGGGTCGGCGGGCGGTGTAGGTTCTGAGCCGTGAGCGAACTGGTGGTGATGAAGTTCGGCGGTACGTCGGTGTCTGACGCCGAGCGGATCAAGCGCGCGGCGCAGCGGATCGTGGCGAAGCGCGAGGCAGGCCACGGCGTAGTGGCCGTATTGAGCGCGCGCGGCAAGACGACGGACGAGCTGATCGCGATGGCCGAGGAGGTCTCGGGCACCCCGGACCCGCGCGAGATGGACATGCTGCTCTCGACAGGCGAGCGGATCTCATGCGCGCTGTGCGCGATGGCGATCAACGACCTTGGACACCGGGCGATATCGCTGACGGGCTCGCAGGCAGGGATCGTGACGGACGAGTCCCATACGAAGGCGCGCATCATCGATGTGCGGGCGGAGCGGATCGAGGCGGCGCTGCAGGAGGATCACATCGTGCTGGTGGCGGGCTTTCAGGGAATGTCGGAGGCGCGCGATGTGACGACGCTGGGCCGCGGCGGCTCGGACACGACGGCGGTGGCGGTGGCGGCGGCGCTGAACGCCCGCGAATGCGAGATCTACACAGACGTAGATGGCGTATTCAGCGCCGACCCGCGCTTGGTCACAGACGCGCGTCTGCTGCCCCAGGTGTCCTTCGAGGAGATGCTTGAGATGGCGGCCTCAGGCGCGGGCGTGTTGCAGCTGCGCTCGGTGGAGTACGCGCGCAATCACGGCGTGAGGATTCACTGTCGCTCCTCATTCACGGACAAGCCCGGTACGGTTGTGGTCGGCGAGGCCGACACGATGGAGCAGCCACTGATAACAGCCGTGACACATTCGACCAGCGAGGCACGCCTTACGCTGGCGGGAGTGCCGGATGAGCCAGGTGCGGCAGCGCGCATTTTTGCGGCGCTGGCGGAGGCGAATGTGAACGTGGACATGATCGTGCAGAACGAACCGACGAGCGCGGGTGGCCGGGCGGAGATCTCCTTCACGGTGCCGCGCGAAGACTTCTCCGTGGCGAGCAAGGCGCTGGAGGGTCTACGCGGGGAGACCTATACGGATCTGGTGGCGCACGCGGAGATGGGCAAGGTGTCGATCGTGGGCGCGGGCATGCGCAGCCATCCAGGGGTGGCGGCAAAGGTCTTTGCGACGCTGGCGGAGGAGGAGATCAACATCGACATGATCTCGACGTCGCCGATCAAGATCTCCTGCGTGATCCCGCGCGAGGGAGTGGAGCGGGCGGTGAGCGCGTTGCACGCGGCCTTCGAGCTCTCGGGCCCGGGTACGGTCGGCGTGGAGCAGCCGTTCAGCCCACGCGGCGCCGCATAAAGCTAGCCGAATTCGATCCTATGAAAACTGTTTCCTACTCTAAGGGCAGGCTGACGGATGGCTACCAGGCGCCCAAATCTAGGAATTTGGCCTCCTTGGAGACTACGACCCTTCGAGGAGCTTGCATCTTTGGAGCAAACCTGCAACCTTTCCGTACTTGAAGTGATGGGCACGAGGGGTGCCTAGTTCTTGAGAGACACCTGAAGCCTGCGGGGGCTGACGGAGAGAAGCGCAAGCAAGGAGGCGGACGGGCAGCATGAGTCGCGACATCGGCAGCAGCACCGAGGTCCCTGAAGAGCAACTTGTGTCCGGAGGGCGCAGGCAGCCGCCGGGGGTTCAGGCAGCCGCCGGAGCGCACGCGCAGGGCGCGGGGCAGCCGGTGTTGGGCGAGGACACGTGGACCAGGGGGGCACCGCGTGGGTTGAAAGGGCTGGGGGGCCTGTCGGGCAGGGGAGCGAGGGCAAGGGCGGCGGGAGCGCGCGCGGTACGCAGGCGCCCGGGGGGTGGACCGCAGATCACCGAGACGCGCGGTCCGGCGGCAAGCATGCGCCGCGACGCGCTTTTCCGCCGCGCCCTGCTGATGGCCGACGTGGTGGCGGTGACGGGCGCGTTCGTGTTGACGGTGGGCCTGTCCTCGCGCTCGCTGCAGCTGACGTGGGCGTGTGCACTGGCGCTGCCGATCCTGCTGGTGTGCGCGAAGCTGTTCGGCCTGTACGACCGCGACGAAACGCTGCTGCGCAAGACGACGCTGGATGAGGCGCCGAAGCTGCTGCACGTGGCGACGCTGTGCGCGCTGGTGGCGTGGCTGGCGGGCGGCGCGCTGGTGACGGGCACACTGAACCGCCACGAGGCGCTGTTCTTGTGGCTGGCACTGGCGGTGCTGCTGATCGCCTGCCGCACGGTGGCGCGCAGGCTGGCGCTGCGCGCGGCGCCGACGGAGCGATGTCTGTTCATCGGCGATGAGGTCTCGGCGAAGGCGATCCGCGGCAAGTTCGGGGGTCATGGAGGAGTGAAGGCGCAGATGGTGGCGCAGATCGACTTGGACAAGACGGGGCCGTGGTCGGCGAACTCGGTCGCGGCGCCGCGCCTGTCGGAGATCAGCGATCTGGCGTGCAAGCAAGATGTGCACCGCGCGATCATCGCGCCGCGCAGCGCGGACGCGGGGGAGATGCTGGATCTGGTGCGCACGCTGAAGGCGATCGGGGTGCGCGTGAGCGTGGTGCCGCGCCTGCTGGAGGTCGTAGGCAGCTCGGTGGAGTTCGATGACCTGCACGGCATCACGGTGATGGGGGTGAGACGCTTCGATCTAACGCGCTCCTCAGCAAAGGTCAAGCGCGTGTTCGATCTGGTGGGCGCCTCGCTGGGCCTGCTGGCGGTGGCGCCGCTGATGCTGGCGGCGGCGATCATGATCAAACTGGACAGCCGCGGCCCGGTGTTCTTCCGTCAATTGCGGGTGGGCCAACACGGCGAGCGCTTTTACATGTTGAAGTTCCGCACGATGGTGCCGGAGGCGGAGGCGATGAAGGACTCGTTGCGCCATCGCAATGAAGCGCAGGAGGGCCTGTTCAAGATCGCCGATGACCCGCGTGTGACGCGCGTAGGCAAATTCCTACGCAAGACCGCTTTGGATGAGCTGCCGCAACTCTTGAACATAGTCAAAGGCGAGATGAGCCTGGTCGGCCCGCGGCCGTTGGTGATCGAGGAGGATCAGCGCATCGAGGGCTGGTACCGCCGCCGTCTGGAGTTGATGCCAGGGATGACGGGCCACTGGCAGATACTGGGTCCCGCACGGGTGCCGCTGAGCGAGATGGTGGCGATCGACTACCTCTACGTGGCCAACTGGTCGTTGTGGACGGACGTCAAGATCTTGCTGCGCACGGTGCCGCACGTGCTGGGCCGCCGCGGACTGTAG
Source organism: uncultured Solirubrobacterales bacterium (assembly GCA_963743165.1). GTDB lineage: Bacteria > Actinomycetota > Thermoleophilia > Solirubrobacterales > Solirubrobacteraceae > Palsa-744. Next base: position 64,452 of record CAVUOP010000004.1, on the reverse strand, counting down.
GCGGGGCGTCGCGCGCGAGTTCCTTGTGCGGCCTGAGTGGTCATGTCTCCCTGCGCGGCGACGCGGCAGGCGGCAAGCACCAGCAGCGAGATGCTGAGCCAAGCAAGCGGAATCAAGACCAAAAGCAGCATACCTCTCCCAGATAGGTGTTCGAGAAGAACGAGCGCATCCCTCCCATCGGCTATCGACCCGCGAGGCTTAACGGTGAACGGGGAGAATCAACTGAGCGTCCAGCGGAGTCTCGGCTCAGCGAGTGATGACGCCGAACTCCTGCGAGTAGACGGCCCCGGGCTGGCCGCCGCCAAGCGAAGGGGGCACGGCGGGAGCAACCCCGATGGCCGTGTCCTGATAGTCGTTTTCGAGAATGTTGGCGAGATGCTCGGGCGAGGCCAGCCAGGCGGCGACGATGGCCTTGGGCGTTGAGAGTGTAAGCGTGCCCCAGGCGATGTTCTCACCGATTGTGTAGCCGTCGTGGGATGAGGGGATGTAGCCGGTCTCCTGCACGCGCTGCAGGGGGGTGAGCCCACTAGGCGCGATGTGCGCAAAGTAATCCTGGGAAACCATTTCCTGGCTGTGTTCGACGGCGGCTTCTTCAAGCAGCGCATTTCCTCGCAGCGGCAGCTCGGCGTTGCGGGCACGCTCCTGGTTGACGAGGCAGAGGGCGGCGGCGGCGACGATCTGCAGATTGCCAGGGTTAGGCGTAAGTTCGGTGTTCTGGCAAGGCGTGGCAAGCACGCTTGCGATCAGCATGGCGTTGGACTGCGCGGCCTGCGGAGCCGACTGCGCGGGTGAGCGGCGAGCAGCGGTGGAGTGCCCATGGCCATGGCTGCGCGGATGCTGACGCCGGCGGCTGCTGTGCGCACGGGCCTGCTTGCCACAACTGTGCGCGGGGTGGTGCTTGGCATGCCGGGGCGGCCGGCAGATGCGATGAGTACCGCGCTTGACGGCGGCTCCGGCGGGGGCTGCCGTGGCGAGCGAGGCGAGGAGGCAGAGAGCGAAGGTGAGGAGAATGCAGAAAGGAGCACGGGAGCGGCGGATGCCAGGAGCCATGCTTCGCTATCGGCGGCCAGGGGCTGACGCTGAGGCTTGGAGGGTCGATCTGGACAGGAATAGGTGCATACACCCACGCCCGCGCGCCCTTATGCTGCAAGGCGATGAAGCGTCCGTGGACCCTCGTGGCACTGGTGCTGGCGGTGGGCCTGGCAGGCTCGATCGTGGCCTTGAGAGGCCACGAAAGCAATCCGGCGTTCGTCTCGGCGCAGCAGAACCTGACGCCGGTGGCCTCGGTGGCGCTGGATCGGCTGCTGTTGACGACGAGCGATCCGCGCCCGCACTTCAGCGGCCGCGCACATGAGGTGCATTGCACGACGAGTGTGCATACGGCATTGGGCAACCCGTGGACGTGCGTGGTGGCCTATCAGCGCCAGCCGAAGGTGCGCTACCGAGTGACGGTCCACTCGGACCGCTCGATACAAGGCTCAGGTCAACCTGACGGAGCGCCGGTCAGAGGGGCGCTGGTAGTGCACGGCTGCTGCGTAGCCCAGACGCCGTAGTCAGTTGAGCTCGTCGCGGAGCTTCTTGAGGGCCCGGTAGATGCGTCCCTCGATGGCGCTCTCGCCCTCGCCGAGGACGTTGGCGACTTCGCGCAGTTTGAGGTCGGCGCCGAAGCGCAGCGCCAACGCCTCGCGCTCCTCATCGCTGAGCATCGCGAGCGCCCTTTGCAGCTCGTCGCGGTGTTCGATGGCGGCCATGCCGGGGTCGGGCAGCTCTTGAGGGCTGCCGGCGCCGACGTGTTGCAGGAGGCGATCCTCGTGCACCTGCCGGCGAGCGTGGTCGCGCAGCAGGTTCAAGGCGATGGTGTAGAGCCAGCGCCGCTCGCTGCCGCGGCGCGGGTCGAAGCGCTGACGGGAGCGCATGACGCGCTCGAAGGTCTCGGAGAGGAGGTCCTCGGCAAGGACGCGGTCGCCGGTGCGGTAGGCGAGGAAGGAGAAGAGACGGCCTGAGTGTTCCTCGAAGAGCCGCTCGAAGGTATCGGAGCGCATGCGGCCCCCCATTCTGCCTGTTATTGCCGGCCGCGGTGCCGAGCGGGGGCGCGATGCGTCTTGCGGAGAGCCTGTCATTTCGTGCGCCATCGGGGGATCCTTCCTTGGTCATCGATCAAGACGCTTGGGGCCCCGGGTGTTGTTCCCGGAGCCCCAATGCGACCTGTGGACGGCTGCTGTCCTGCCTGTGCCCTTTGTTGGGTACCTGTGCCCCTGTGGGGCTTCTACTTGCTTACCCCGACCTGTCTGCTAGGTGCAGAGGTGGTAGGTGTGGGACTCCGTGACGACCTTGCCCGAGCTGAGGGTCACCGTGACCGAGACCGTGGTGGCGCCCGTGCCGCAAGGCAGGTTGGCCAGCACGATGTTGGCGGAGGCCTTCTTGCCGGAGAGCGTCTTGAGGTGCTTGCCGTTGACGCTGATGGACACGCGACGCAGCTTGCCCTTGTGCTTGACGTGGATGCTCAAGCGACGGCCGCTCGTCTTGGCCTTCTTGACCGACGTGCCGGCAACACCGAGAGCGGCGCTCTCGGAAGCGGTGACGGTGGTCGTCCCACTGTTGTAGTTGTTGACGATGTTGTTGGTGGTGTTGCCGCTGTTGTTGAAGCTGTTGTTGTTGCAGTTGAAGTTGCCGCTGCCGTTGCCGTTTTCGTTGCCGTTACCTTCGCCGTTGCCATTGCCGTTATTGCTGCCGTTGTCGTTACCGCAGGCGATGGTCGTGGAGCTGTACTGGGCGGAGGCTGCGTTGCCGGCGGCACCGCCACTGCCACCAGCGGCGAGGACGCCTCCGGTGCCGGCGGCCATCAGGCCGACGGTCAGGGCTGCCACGACGAGGCGGCGCGGGTTGGCACGGCCGGTCGCAGCCTTGCGCGCGCGACATGGCGCTCAGCTTGATCTGGTCCAGCTCGAGCGGGCTGGCCTCAGGCCGCTCGGCGCGCATGCGCTCTGCGATCCCGTCCAACTCGGGGTCGTGCTTCTCGTTCTTACGCCGCATTTCGTCTCCTCGTAGGTTTCGCAGGAAAAGCCGTCATAGGCCCATACGAACGGGCAATTGGTTTTCCTACAGGTTCATGATCGAGAACTTGCCCGAGAGCAGAGCCTGGCGGCGCAAGGCCGGCGCGAGCGCTTCCCACTGGTGCGGGCCGCCATGGCTGAGGCGACGGTAGGTCGTGTGCATCAGCGGCTCCACGGGGTTCAGCACGATCGCTCGCTGTCGCGGCCGCGAGCGGGTTTTTGCCCGCTGCTGCTTGCGCGATGGCCAACAGATACCAGTCTTCCCAGCTCTGAGGCTCGTAGACGACGGCCTTGGCCATCGCCGTCACCGCGGCGGGGCGAAGCCCTGCTGCAGGTCGCACACGCCGACGATCGCGTACGCCTGAGGGCGCTCGGCCGCCGAGCGACAGCGACGAGAGCGCCTCGCGCTTGGCGCGAGCGCATTCGCCGCGCTCCAGCTCGCGCCCGGCGTGCTGCAAACGCGCGTAGGAGATGCCGACAGCAGGGGGGCCACCGCGACCAAGAGCCAGCCAAGCGCCACCAGCGTGCGCGTTCCGCGGGCAGGCCGCGCAGCCCTGCCCTGCCATCGCGGGGTCTGGCCAGGGCGAGGCCCGCGAGGATGAAGACGGGCAGTGTCACCGCCGGCATCTGCCAGTCCCAGTCGAGGACTGGTGCAGCGCCCACGCCAGCACCACCGCGAACAGCGCCGCGTAGAGCGCGCGGTCGGGGCCGCGGATGCGCAGCGCGAGGCCGACGAGGATGCCGCCGACCACGACGCACCATCAGCACGACGCCCACCAACCCCGAGCTCGGCGAGGCTCTGCAGATAGAGAGAGTGGGCGTCGGTCACGTACGCGCGCGTTCGCGTACCGGTGCGGGTAGTACTGCTGGTAGGTGCCCGCGCCGGTGCCCTCGCAGCTTCTGCGTGTCGGTAGATGTCGCACCGCCGCCGTCCACAGCGGCAGGCGGCCGTTGTTGGCGGGGTCGAGAGCCGTTCGCGGGTCTGCGTCGCCTTGGCCTCGTCGGTGCCGTTGACGAACTTGTCGTACTCCTGTGCGCTGCACTGCCCGCGCCCAGCGCCAGCGCGACGATCAGCACCAGGACGCCGCGACGGCCGTGCCGATGCCCACGCGCACCTTCGCGGCGGCGGTTGCTTGATGGGTGCCGCGCTCGGCGAGCCGCCGATCCACCGGCAGAAGCGCCAGCGCGCAGCACACCGGCCGCCAACATGCAGACACCCGACCACGACCGCCACATGGTGCCCTGGGAGATGGCCAATGGGCTGGTCGGCGCTTCACGTGGCCAGTGCGTCGCGTCCCAGGCCGATTTGCAGCGCCACGGCCGTCGCCGGCACCGTCGCGACCAGTGTCGTAGGCAGTGTGTGCAGGCGCGTCAGCAGGCAGTAGGCGACGAAGCCGACGGCCGGCCGACTCCGAGCGCGCCGCGCGAGAAGGTCAGCAGCAGCGTGGCGCGCCAGCGCCGGCAGCAGCGTGGCGGCTGAGCGACACGCACGCTCCAGTGCTCGCTCGGGATCGGCCGTCAGGTGGAAGCCCAGGATCAGCCCCATCGCCGCGACCATGCCCTCGGCGTTCCAGTAGGTCAGTGGGTAGTTCAGGCGATCGGCGAAGAAGCTGCCCGTGGTCGGCCAGGCGTGCGGGAGCACGCGCGAGATCAGACCGATCACGCAGACGACGCCCAGGCCTGCGAGCACGGCGCGCAGCAAGCCAGGCTGCATGCGCGCGCGCGTGTATCGGAGCGAGCCGAACAGCACCAGCGCCAGCACGTACAGCAGCGGCGGTCATAGGCTGTCCAGCACACGTGCCGTGGCGTGCGACCACAGCGCCGAGCTCAGCTCCCAGGCCGCCAGAGCGTGAGCGCGCCGAGCGGTAACGGCCAGCGCGCGGCTGAAGCCCTCAAACGGACGCTCCGCGAGCAAGGTCGTTCGCAGCACGAGCGCCTGGGCGAACACGATCGCCACGACCCCGGGTGCGCTGGGAAAGTAGCCGCCGGCTTTGAAGGCCGAGATAGATGACGCCGCTGGCGCGAGCAGCACCAGCCCCGCCAGGCCGATCGACTCCAGCGGCTCGCGCCGCTGCGCGATAGCCACGGGGACCACCTCTGGCGACGCCGCGCTGCCCCGCCCGAGCGCTTGCGTTGACACAGTCGCTGGAGACTACCGCAGCGTGCGCGAGCGGCGGCAGGTACAGGTCAGCCGTCAGGCACTGCCAACCGATGCGGGTCAGTCCTCAGGGCGGGGGAGTGAAGCGGGTCGAAGACCGCTATGTCGAAGCCGGAAACAGCTCGTAACGGTCGTCTTCTGCTCCAGGGGCCACGCGAGGCAGGAAGGACAGCATGATCTCACGGCGCGCTCTGACGCCGTTTGGGCCGCGTTCGATCAGCTCCAGCTTTGTCAGCGCATTGAGATCGCGGGTGATCGTCTTGCTCTGCTTGTTGGCGTAAGCTACAGCCAACTGCGGTGTGAGGGTTGAGAGATCGGCTCTCGCCACGAATCGGTCTGAAGGCAGGGCCAGCACCAGGTCGCGTTGGCGCCGTGCCGTGACTGTGCGGTCCGGGAAAATCGAATGTACGTGGTTGACCCAGGTGGCCTGGATGATCCACTCGTGCACGTCGTTTAGCTGCTGTTGCAGCTCTCCGACGAATCCTTCGGCGGCGTAGGCAAGGAATGGGATCAAGTCCCCGCCGGACTTCGAGGCGTGGGCCAACTGCCGGTAGTAGTTCGAGCGTGTCGCGTTGTAGTGGTTGGAAAGCAGATGGGCGGCCACCGAGGGGATGCCGGCGGCCGTGAGGATGCCAAACTCCACGAGCCGTGCGGTACGGCCGTTGCCATCCCCAAAGGGATGGATCCATGCGATGTAGACATGGGCGATGGCTGCCTTCAAAAAGGCATGCAGGAAATCACCGGCAAGGTCGTCGCCGTCGTGGCGAAAGTCCGGGCCATTGAGCCAGTCACACATGGACTGCACGAGGAACTCGCAGTCGTAGGCGGGGGCGCCTCGATACACCGTGCCAACCGCGATGGCGCCGGTGCGAAACTCGCCAGGCACAACGTAGTCCTCGATGGTGAGATCGGCAAGGATCTGCCTGTTGAGCTCCTGCAGCCTCTCGGGGGTGATCTCGAAACGTCCTTCTTCGTGGATCTCCCTTTCGAGACCGGTGATGGCCTGAATGACGTTTTCCAGCTCCTGTTGGAGATACTCCTGACTCTGAGGCAACTCCAAGTTGCCCTCGACAGCGGCGACGGCCTGCTCCTCGCTGAGGCTGTTGCCCTCGATTGCGGCACTTGCGAGCGCGCCCTTCGCAAGATAGAGCCGTTCCATCTTGCGAGCCCGCGCAAGCGGAAGGGGAGTCCGGGCGAGGTGGCGGCACTTGGAGTGCGCTTCGCCAACGTGGTTCCAGAGCTGCCAGGGAGCTTGCTTGAGATCGAGACGGAATGTGATCCACGGATGGGTCTTGAGATATTCCCTCGATATGTCCGTATCATTGTCCGGCAACATCACCGCATAAGTCCTTGATTTGCAGGAAGTTTACGATTATAGCACGCTTTTTGACCCTCTGTATGTCCCTCCGTATGGGTGTTCAGATGTCCGTTCATGCGGGATGCTCGGAACGTAAAGCCCCCTTGCAAATCGCTCATCCAGCGAAGGCTATGCGTGCGACCTAGCGCAGCGTGCGCAGCGGATACAGGTGCAGGAAGCCATACACCAGCGCCACGGTCCATCCCAGCGTGGCCGACAGCGGCATGCGCTTGGGACTGAACAGCCGAGCGGTCACCAGATAAACCCCCGGCAGCACCACCACCATGTAGTAGATGTAGCTGATGCGCCCCGACAGCAGGCTCTCAAGCGCGAAGGGCACGAACGTCCCAAGGCACCAGCAGGCCCCCAGGGCAGCCACCCCATCACCCTTGCGCCAGGCGGCCGCCACGGCAGCGAATAGCGCGGGAATGGCCATGAAGATGATGAACGGATTGATGACGCCGCGGAAGTAGACCGTCGCGTGGCTGGCCACGAGATGGCCGTTGGCCATCGAGTTCACGGCAACCTTGGCGTAGTCGATGGCGTGTTCATTGACGTACGCCATTGCCACGGCGAGGAGGTGATGCCGACTTCGTGGGGCTTGGCCTGCAGCAGCTGCGCATAGTGATACATGTGAAAGAGATGCGTGAAAGGGCTGCCGGCGTAGGTGACGTGGTTGATGGGGTCATAGCCGGGCACCAGCACATCAAGCAGCCACAGCAGCCCCAGTAGGCTCACCGCGCCGCTGGCGAAGAACAGACCCATCGTGCGCCAGCCTCGCCCGATCTCCGTCCGGGGCAGCACGACGCCATCGCCGTTGCCATCGCCGCCGTCGTGGCCCGCCCTGCGTCGTGCCCACCTCCCTCGCGTGAAGCGCAGGGCCTCCAGCAGCACCACCACGACAACGAGCAGCAGCGCCTCTTCCTTCATGCAGCCCGCCACCCCGAGCGCTATCCCTGCTCCCAGCCACCACCCCCGCAGATACAGCGCCATCGCCACCAGCATCATCGAAACCGCGTAGATGTCGAGCGTGGCGATGCGCCCATGCACGAGCAGCAGGTTGTCAAGCGACATCACCCCCACCGCTCCAACCGCCAACCACGCCCCGCCTCCCGCGGCACGCACCATGGCGAACAGCGCAACCATCCCAATTAACCCAAACAACACGCTCCCGATCCGCCAGCCCCTTGCGTTATCGCCGAAGACCTCGATGCCCGCGGCAATCACCAGCTTGGCCAACTGCGGGTGCTCGGCATTCGGGTCCTCGCCCTTCGGTGCCCCGTGATAAGGCGCCCCCGCCGGCGGTTCGATGTGATCGATCACCCGCGCCGCGTTGACGTAGTAGTTCTCGTCGAAGATCAACGTGTGCACGTCGCGCTGCTTGCAGGGACTGGTACACGGCTGCCCCAGATGCAGCACACGCGCATACAGCGACAGCACCAGGATCAGCGAAAGCACCACTGTCGGCGCCAGCGGGTCGGCCAGCAGGCGTTGGACCGCGGCCCACGCGCGGCGCATTGCAGAGAGCATTCCGTCCGATCTGTTCAGGCGGTTTTGGGGGGTTTCTCCACGAGCCAGTTCTCGACTGCCAGACCTGGCACGCGCGCGAAGTGGCGGACGTTACCGGTAACCACGGTCAGCCCGCGCGAGATGGCGATCGAGGCGATGCGCAGATCGGGCTCGTCCAGGCGCCTTCCCTCGCGCTCGAGACGGGCTCGCAGCGGACCGTAGATCTCGGCGGCCTCGGCATCGAAGGGGAGGATGGTCGTCGCGCTCGATACCACTGCTCGAACCTGATGCGTCAACCGCTCGCTGTCGCGTCTGGCGGCTCCGTACAGCAACTCGCCGAGGGTGATCGTCGTCGTGGCCTGCTCGTCTGCCGGGACCTGTGCCAAGCGGCGGATCAGATGCAGCGGGGGATTGCGCCGGATTACCGCGCTCAAGGTGTCTGTGTCGAAGCAGTACATCGCTTCAGTCGAGGTCCGGCGCGGCGCGGTCGCGACTGCCCCGTCGGGCGGCATAGATCTCCTCGACCGTCTCCTCCAGGTCCTCCCACTCGGCCAGAGCGCCGGCCACAGCTGCCAGGCCGATTGGTCTCTCGACCGGCGGTCGCAGGGCTTCTGCAGTGGGAGGACCGAGCACCATGGCTGGCCTGCCGCGGCGGGAAACGACAAAGCGCTCTCCGAGGTCGACGCGGTCGAGCAACTCGGAGAAACGGCGCTTTGCCTCGGCCACGCCTAAGGACTCCACGGATGTCCAAAGGTCATCTTTATCGCCAGAAGTCATCTATAGAGAGTATGACAGATCTCCCCTGGAATGACATCTCAACGTCTGGCGACTCTGGCTCGGGTGCCCTTACAGTCGCACGACATTTGCCGCCGGCGCTCCGCCCCGCGTGACCCCGCGCAGATCCACGACAACGCGAGCGCGCTGCGCGACCATCCCGTGATCCACCCCGGGATGCGCCGTGACGATCACCACGAGATCAGCATCCCCGAGCAGCTCCTCCAGCGGCACGCTTGAGAGATCGAACTCGGTGAGCGAAGGCACATGCGGGTCGTGATAGCTGACCTCGGCCCCCTGCGCCCGCAGCAGCGAGATGATCTTCAGCGCAGGCGACTCGCGGATATCCCCAACCCCAGGCTTGTAGCTGACCCCCAGTACCCCAACGCGAGCCCCTTTCAACGGCAGCCCGGCCTGATTGAGCGCCCGCTGCACCTTGGCGGCACAGTGATAGGGCATCTGCTGGTTGACCTTCCCCGCGAGCTCGATGAACTCGGTGCTCATGTCGAACTCGCGCGCGCGCCAGCTCAGATAGAAGGGATCGACCGGCAGACAGTGCCCCCCCATACCCGGCCCAGGCTCGAAGCGCATAAACCCATAAGGCTTGGTGGCGGCCGCCTCGACGACCTCCCAGATGTCGATCCCCATGCGGTCGGTCAGCATCGCCAGCTCGTTGACGAGCGCGATGTTGACGGAGCGAAAGATGTTCTCAAGCAGCTTGGTCAGCTCGGCTGCCTCAGGCGTGGAGACAGGCACGAGCTGATCGCAGATGAGCCCATAGAGCTCGTGCGCCCGCTGCGCGCAGCCCTCGGTGAGCCCGCCGATGACCTTGGGGGTGTTGCGCAGCGTGTAGTCGGTGCGCCCCGGATCGACGCGCTCGGGCGAGAAGGCCAGATGAAAGTCGCGCCCGGCGGCCAGCCCGGACTCCTCCAGCAGCGGCAGCACGCGCTCGCGGGTGGTCCCGGGGTAGGTGGTGGACTCGAGCACGACGAGCTGCCCGGCCTGCAGCACATCGGCGAGCGCCCGCGTGGAGTCCACGAGCGGACCGAGGTCGGGCTCGCGGTTGGGCGTCAGCGGCGTGGGCACGCAGACGAGGACCGCATCGGCCTTGGCCAGGTCGGCATAGCGCGTGGAGGCATGGATGCGCGAGCCGATCTCGCCGCTGCGGTCAAGCAGCTGTGAGGGCACATCCTCGATGTAGCTCTCGCCGGCATTGATCGCCTGCACCTTGCGGGAGTCGACGTCGACGGCGATCACCTCGCAGCCCTCTTGCGCGAAGGCGACCGCCAGCGGCAGCCCCACGTAGCCCAGCCCGATCACGCCGACCGTGGTCATTCTTCGCAGAGCCTAGAGGCTGGCGCGGGCGGGGTGTGATCAGGCTGGGAATCGGCGCGTCAGGGGCGTAGTCCCAGAAACGGTGCCACGTCTCTTCCAGGCTGTTCATCGCGGCGCCAGTGAGCGTCAGGTCAGCCTGGCTACCCAGGTTGTCTACATCTCAAAGGCGGTGCGCCCACCGACCTGCACAAGCTCTTCTAAGCGTGCGCGCCCATCGCCGATGAGCGGCCCGCCGTGGGCAAGCAGGAGGTGCTGGAAGTCGAGCTGATCGAGCAGCCGTTGGCAGGAGTCAAGCAGCCCCTGCTTGGTGCCGGGAGGGTCGTCCATGAGCGAGTCGGGGACGAACCCGAGCAGTCCGAGCTGCCCGTGAGGCCCACCGAGCACGACGCCGTCAGCGATCAGCAGGGCATCGAGCGCAGGCAGGAACAGCGCGGTGTCATCGGGGCAGATGGCCCCCATCTCATAGGCCAGCACACCCCCCGGGAGCTGCTGGCCGACGGCAAACCCCTGGACGGGCTGATCGGCGCTGAACTCATGCAGCCCGAGGCGGTTGCAATAGACGGGGCAGTCAAAGCGCTCGGCCAGTAGCCCCGCCTGGCGGTAGTGGTGGCGGTTTGAGAGCAGCACGGCGGCAGGCGGATGCGGGCGCGCGGCAAACCAGTCGAGCCCTTGCTCGGGCGGCAGCAGTGGATCGATGGCAACGCCGCTGGGGTCGAGCCAGTAGGAGGACACCTCGACGTGAATGGTGGGGTGCCGGGCGGTCCAGTGAAAGAGGCCCGGAAGGATCTGCTCCATGGCTTGAGACTGACGATAGCGCTCGCATCGATAAAGCCGAGGTAGTGCGAAATCGCATTTGTGCCACGCCTTGCGGCACAATTGGGGTCCGACCCCCTTATGCCTCGGAAGACGCCTCATCCCGAGCGCCGCCGCCGCTCGGCGTACGACGGGAGCCCTCGAGGATGCCTGAGAGCTCGCTGGCGAGGTGAGGCAGCTCGGGGAGCGCCGGTTGCAGCTCGGAAGGGGGAGTGTCGGTGAAGGTCACCTCTGCGGTGGTGTAGCGCGCGACGGCGACTGGAGAATGGATGCCACGCAGGGCCCATTCGGTGACGGTGCTGGCACGGCCGGGGCAGAGCACGAGGCCGATGGAGGCCTCATCGCCGGGCTGGCGCTCGAGCTCGTCGACGGCGTTGAGATAGAAGTTCATCTTGCCGGCGAACTCGGGCTTGAAGTCCTCGATCTTGAGGTCGACGACGACGAAGCGCCGCAAGATGTAGTTGTAGAAGAGGAGGTCGAGGAAGAATTCTTCCGCGCGCCCGGTCTCCCGATCGCGGATGCGTAAGGGGAACTGCCGCCCGGCAAGCGCGAAACCGCGCCCCATCTCCAGGAGAAAAGACTGGACGTTGTTGAGCAGCGCCAGCTCGAGATCGCGCTCCTTGGCCTGCTGAGAGAGCCCGAGGAACTCGAAGTTGTAGGGGTCCTTGAGAGCATCGCGCACCAGCTGGGAGTGCGGCTGCGGGAGGGCGTGCTCGAAGCTTGAGAGCGTGCTGCCTTGGCGCCCGCGCAGGTCGCTGGCGATCTGCGCCTCTAGCACCTTGCGCGACCAGCCGTTCTCGATCGCCTGCGCCGCGTACCAGAGGCGTGCGGGCGGGTCCTCGAGCTTGTCGAGAAGCAGCATATTGTGACCCCAGGGCAATTGTGCAGCAGCCTGCTGCACAATTGCGGAGGAGTCCTCGGCGGGCCAGGCTTGGGCGAAGGCTCGCATGTAGCGAAGGCTGCGCAGCGAGAGTCCAGTCATGTCAGGAAACTCGCGCCGGAGGTCTGCCGCGAGGCGGTCGATGACCCTGGTGCCCCACCCCTCGCGGCCCTCGCGCAGCAGGATGTCGTGCCCGATGTCCCAATAGAGGCCGATGAGCTCGCTGTTGACGGCAAGCGCGGCACGGGTACGCGAGGCGGCGATGCGGGCCTTGATGCCGGCGAGGCACTGGGAATAGTCCTCAGGCAGCCGCCCGGCAGCGGAAGCGAGGGTCTTGCTCATGCGTGCCGCCTGGGTCGAGCGCCTGAGTGGAGGGCGCGATGGGGGAGGCCATGAGGGAGTGAGGTGCAGAGAGGCATGGGCGCCAAGAGTAAGCACGACTGGCGATGCTTCTCTGGATAGTCGAGTTGGTGCGGGCGCGGCGACCGGACAGCAGGGCGGTTTCTCGCGCTGGGTGCGTGGAGAGCAGCCTAAGAACTAAACCCAGCGGTCTAGGTTCAGGCGATGCTGGCTCGCCTGGAAATGGCCGCTTCGTAAGTGGTCATCAGCCGAGCGTAATGAGCGTCGGGCGAGTTGTCTCTTAGCAGACGCTCTTTGCCCCGGCGTCCCATCTCCTGTGCCACCCCGCGGTCATTGGCAAGACGACGAATGGCGCCGGCAAGCGCGTGTGCGTCGGCTCTTGGAACGACAAGGCCATCGAGCCCATCGTGGACCATCTCAGGTAGTCCGCCCATGTCGGTACAGATGACCGGCACACCCACCGCACGAGCCTCAAGCAAGCTCATCGGGTTATTCTCATGCCAACGAGAGGGGACTAGCATGGCCCGGGATCGTCGTAGCTGCACAAGAACATCCTCGCGGGTGAGCCGACCTAGGTACTCCACATTGTCAGCCGTCCTCGCGGCGGCCCGGACCTCGTCCTCCATCTCTCCGCCTGCACCGGCCAATACGAGCGTGCCGAGTGCAGGATCCCCGGTTGCATAGGCGCCGAGCATCTCGCGCACGCCCTTGACTGCCTGAAGCCGCCCTGCAAAGAAGGAAACGGGGCCGCTCCTCCAGTGGCGCAACTGGGCTGGCTACCTCATCAGCCGGTAGAAAGTTAGGAATGACATGCACCGTGCTCGGCTCGATCCCTGTGGATGTGGCAACGCGACCCACGAAGGCGCTGGGGGCTACATAGGCGTCGATCTTTGCGTAGCTGTGCCGCTCGCGTGCAAGGCGAGCCTCGATCGCCGCGAGCAGGCTGGCTGGGCGCGAGTCCTTGATGCAGCGGTGCCGGAATACATTCTCGACGGAACCCGTCGTACATAGACTGCAAGGTTGACCGTCCCGGTAGAGCTGGTAGGCCGGGCAACCGATCTTGTAGTCGTGCAGAGTCATTACGCTCGGTACACCTTGCTGCGCCAGCTCATCTACGATCGAAAGGGTCAGCTGGTGATAGACAATGTGCATGTGGGCGACATCGGGACGCGTGTCCTTGAGCAGCCTGCGGAGTTGATGGCGAGCGCTGAGAGAGTAAACGGAGGACAACGCATCACGCACTCGCAGTGGAAGGAGACGCGAGCGGTCTACGTAGTCGCGCCGAGGGGCAAAGTAGCCGCTATAGGGAGACGCAACGTTGTCTGGGTGCTCCATGGCGAAGTCAACCACTTCGTGTCCGCGTTCGGCGAGAAGCTGCCGGGTATGAAACAGAACCGTCTCTGAGCCTGCATGTGGATAGAAGAACTTGTGGATCTGTAGAACGCGCATGGCCATTTGATCAGCTTGTCAGACTGCTGCTCACGCGGAGCTTGCAATTTTGATCAACGTCTCTGCGTATGCTTGGCAGACATCATCCCAGGAGTAGCGCTCACGGATGACTGAGCGTCCCCGCTCTGTCATCTCCTCTTGCAGTGCTGGGGACGCAACAACAGCTTGAATCCGGTCCGCGAGCAGCCGAGCATCGTGTGGGAACAAATGCTTGGAGTAAGGCAGCACCTCGGTGCTGAACGTCGTATCCAGTGCGAGGGTTGGCGCCCCAGCACCGAGCGCTTGCAGCAGCGCCGGGTTTGTCCCCCCTACAGAGTGGCCATGAACGTAGACTGCACTGTGGGCCCATAGTTGAGTAAGGAGATGCTGGTCGTCAACATGGCCGAGCCATGAGACCCTCCCCGCGCTCTGCATGGCTTCGAGACGAGATTCGATTGGCGAGTCGAAGTTGGCACTGCCCACGATCACCGCCGGGGGCGCATTGCTGCCGAGCAGGTCAATTGCGTCCAATGTCAACTCAACGTTATTCTCCGGGGCTAGGCGCGCCACAACGAGCAGGTAGGGTTGGTCCCCGATTCCGATGGCCTCCAGTCGGTCGCGACCTACATTGTCCAGCACTGGGGCGCCGTATGGAATGAAGGTAGAATCGCGGTCGAAGAGGTCTTTCCAGATGGCACCAATGGCCTGCGAGTCGCAGATCAGGGCACTTGCATTGCGTGCGGTCATCCACGCTCCTGCCCGAAAAGTGGCACGGCCGAGACGACTCCACTTGCCTCGCTCCCACTCAATCCCATCCGTGTTGACCGCGAAGGGGACGCGAGCCGCGCGCAGCGCCGGGAACCAGAATCCGTTGGCGATGTTGAGAACAAGGACCGAGTCAAAGCGGCGGAAGACAGCGTCGAGCGTGGCGGTCATGCCAAAAGTGAGCGTTGAGAGCGACTTGGTGTCGCGGCCCGGCGTCGCAACACAGCGCACATCCTCAGTGATCCATACTCGTCGGCCTTCGTTACGGCTGCGGCAATAGACTGTGACCTCGTGTCCCTCACGCACAAGATAGGGCGCCAAGTGCCGAACGAGAGTCTCATAGCCCCCATAGGTGCTGGGGAAGCCGCGGCTTCCGAGAATGGCGAGCTTCATAGGATGGTCGTGGGCATAGGCTTGGCAATCCGTTGCTGTAGGTCCGGCTTCGACGACGTTCGTGCCCGGGGGCGCCTGATCCTAGCGCGGCGGACGCGCCCGAGGTGGCTCGTGGCGTTGCAGGCCGGTTGCGGGCACGGTCATTCGACCGAGATGACGAGGAGATTGCATGACAGCGATCCTCCAGCGATTTAGGTCATCCACCGGCAAAGCCTTGATAGCCACCCTGATTGGGAGCGGCGCCGGCTTCCTTCTCCCATTTTGTGTGGCGTGGAAGATAGGCGCTGGGCGAGTTACCGATGCTTATTTCTTTGCTCTAGGTCTGGCGCTCTTTGGGTCGGCGCTGTGCAACATCGTCATCGAGTCCAATGCGCTGCCAATCATGCAGCAGGCTTTCAAGCAAGGGGTGGGCTCGCTGAGACTGACGGCTGCCCGCATACGCAGACAGGCGGTCATCGGCGCGATGGCTGGATATCTGCCGGTGGTCTTAATCGGGTCGGCAGTTGTGTTGCTTCGCGATTGGCCTCAGGAAATTCAGATCGCCACAATCTTAATTACGTGCATCCTCATGGCGATGGTGGCGGCGATCGCGGTAAATAGCGTTTCGGCGGCCGTACTATATGCACATGGTGATTTCCTAACTCCCCGGTTAACCGAAGTGTGCAGGGCCCTTCTCCCATTGATCTGCCTGCCCTTTCTTGGAACAGGCGTTTACGCAGTGGAGGCGCTGGCAGTGTTGATGGTGATCGGGGAGAGTTTACGCACTGTCGTACTGCTTGGACGGATCCGGCACCATCAGCCAGGGCACGATGCGGGAGGCACAGCACTTGAGGGCAGCCTCTGGACGACTGCGGGGCCTCACGCAGTAGCGGTGCTCGTTGCCAACTTAGCGCCGGTAACGGATCGAATAGTGGCCTCTGCCCTGGTTGCCGGTTCGATCACGGTCATCGACCTTGGGGAGAAGGTTCTGTTCGTGCCGTTGACCGCACTGATGTTTTCTGTGATCTTGATCCCGGGTGCTCGCTGGGCGAGGATGTCGGATCTGCATCATGATAAGCGGCTCACCGATCTCAAGCGGGTGTTGATTCGGGTGGGATGGCTTTCCGTGGTCTGCGCGGTGGTCATGGTCGGAGGTGCTCTGCTGATCTCTCTTGAGGCAGGCTCAACTTTTGTCGGCGTTCCCACACACACGTTTACCCTTGTAATGATCTGTCTCGCCTTTGGCCTCCCTGGCGGCGGACTGACGGCAACAGCGTCGAGATTCCTAACGGCAACGCAGCAGACTAAGTTCTTTCCACTGTTCGCTGTCGTTATATTCACGGTAAATATCGTCTCCGATGTCGTGGGTGCGCACTGGTTTGGCGTCGTTGGCATCGCTGCGGCCACAAGCGTGGTGCGGTGCGTCAATGCGCTTCTCTACCTCCTTGTCTGCTTCAGGGCGGCACCAGCGTTGGCTCGTGTGGGGATGCGGGCCACGGGTCAATCGATCCAGGTCGAGGATCTCTAGCAGTGGCTAGTACTCAATCGGCGCAGGGCGGGGCGATTCCCTTCCTGGGAAGCCACGCCTGGAGTCCCTATGCCGGCCATGGCCCTGTGGTGGCATGGACGAGCCAATGCACGCAAGAGCGTTCCAGCAGCCTTCGTATGCAGCACGGAAGGCGTACAATCGGCGGATCTTTGGATGAGATGCCGGTCGGGCCAATGGCTTTGTCGGGGAAAGGATTGCCTTGCAGGTCGTGATCACCAACATGTGCCTCGACGGAAATCGCGGCGATCTGGCTATCCTGGCCGGGACTGTTGCGTCGTTGCGCGATGCTGATCCGACGGCCGTCGTCACGATCTCGCCAATGGAGGTGGGGCGCCCAGAGGTGGTAGCCCGTCGACAGCCTGACACAGCTGAGCTCTCAGATATGCCGCTGCTGGGCTCGCCGGTCCCAAATCGCCGCGACGACGGCCTTCGCAGCTCCGAATGGGCAATGCGCATGGCCCGTGCGATCGCCTCCGAGAGATTGGGCCTGCCGGCAGTGGAGGGTCCCGAGGATCGCAGCTTCCGAGAGGCGCTGGAGGCGGCAGATCTAGTTGTTGTCAAGGGAGGCTCATGGCTATTCAGCTATCCCACCGTGGCGCAGGCGATTTTCACGTGTCGGATGCTCCATCCGATGCGCGTCGCCCAGCGTGCCGGTATTCCATGTGTGATCCTTGGCACGAGCTTAGGTCCTTGGCAGGCGTTTAGTCGTCGCAGTTATGTCAAGACGCTTGGCCGCTGTGACCGTGTTGTTGTACGCGAGCGCTTAAGCTACGACTTTGCTGTGCGGATGGGCCTGCAGAACGTCGAACTCGGAGTTGATATGGCGTTCGCGCTTTATCGAGGTCGACCCGCCTTCAAAAAGCGAGACGGTATTGCAATCACGCCGCGGCAATTGCCCTTTGAGCCTCCCGACGTGCTGGAGCGTTATGAACGGGCCGTCGAGGAGACGGTGCGAATGCTTGTTGATGAGCGTGGCGAGCACTGCTATTTGGCGACGCAGGTGGATGAAGACTTGGCACTGTGTCAGCGTCTTGCAGAGCGAATCGACCGTCCAGGGTCTGTAACAGTGGCAGACGAGATCAGTAGTTTGCCGTTGGAGGAACTCATGCAATGGTACGGGCAGCGGCGGCTAGTGATCGGGGCTCGGATTCATTCCGTGATTCTTGCTGGGCTTATGCACACGCCGAGTGTAATTCTAGAGTGTGATCCTCCTAAAATGGTGGGTATCAGTGAGCAGATGGGTCTGGACCGTTGGCGAGTGCAGGCAGGTGGACCTGAGGTGACGCAGCTTCCCGAGTTGGTACGTGAAGCACTAGACGTTGTAGAGGACACCGAGGCTGGTTTTAGCGAGCCTCTCTCCAAGCTGGCCGAGACGGCGCGTGAGCAAACGGCTTCGGCCCTGCGACGGGTTGGTGCGCCGATGCAGGAGTCTGTGACGCTCTCCTGAGGGTTCTACGAACATGAGCACCGCCTATACCCCCAC
Source organism: uncultured Solirubrobacterales bacterium (assembly GCA_963743165.1). Taxonomy (GTDB): domain Bacteria; phylum Actinomycetota; class Thermoleophilia; order Solirubrobacterales; family Solirubrobacteraceae; genus Palsa-744. Next base: position 46,616 of record CAVUOP010000004.1, on the reverse strand, counting down.
ATCAAGACCTGTCCGTTCTATCTGGTGGACCTACTTGGTGGCTGGTGTTGTGGCCTGCTTCGCGGGGCTTCTTGTGGTACAGGTCACTCCTCAGTCGGAGCGGCCGTTCCTGTACTTCGGCTTGATTGTCATGACACTTGGGACAGCCGTGTACGGCTGTTTCCGCGGCTATCGGCAACACGGCTATTTCGACTTCATGTCGCCGTTCGTCCTAATGCCGCTTATGTATGCGGTGATCTACGGAATCGGTGCGGCCAATTATGAGGATAGTGCAAAATTCGCCGACGGTCAGTGGCTCCTATGGCTCCTGCTACTTGGATTCATCGGATATATTGGTGGAGTCATTTGGATGACAGGCATACTTGCTTGGCGGACATCTACTACTTCTACTGACACTCAAAGCGTGAGATCGCACGACCGTGACTATACGACTGCGGCAAATGTTGCGATGGCTATTGGCCTAATCGCAATGATTGCGTATTGGGGTCATAGCGGAGGGATCCCGATTTTACAGCCAAATCTTGAGAACTCCCGCGTAGCGGCACTCTCTGGAGAGGGCATACCATTCTATCTTTCGATGCTGGTAATGCCAGCTGTGTGGTTACGGTACAGAACAATCTCTGGTCGTCTGAATCTGAGCCAGATGGGCCTTTGTGCGTTCGCGGCGCTTGTCCTTGTAAGCACCGGCTGGAGGAACACGGCGGTGGCATTGGTGTTCGTGGCCGTGATTATTCGTCATTACAAGCGTCCTTTTGCGGCGCGGCGGCTTGCGGCGTTTGGTGGGGGACTAGTACTTGTGATCTCGGTGGTTGGCCTGTACCGCGTCTACTCGTCTGGTATCGCTAACTATGAGACATACCAGAAGCTCCACACTGGAAATTATGTTGGCGCTTTCTGGGCTTACATTCAGACGTATCCTGCATCCTTTACCCAGGCATTTGCGACGGTGATCAATGGCGTTCCAGGGCAGATGCCGTTCCAGGGTGGTCGCTCCTTCTACTGGAACTTCCAGCTTTTGAGCCTTGGACATCATCCGCCCCCCTTCGATTTCCTCCTCAAGGAAAGCCTTCATGTCGGGTTTTCGGGCGGTGGGTTGCCACCCACGCTTGTCGGTGAGTTCTATCTAAATTTTGGCGTGACTGGGATCGTGGCTGGCTTGATGGTTATCGGGGCTGTCTGTGCCTATGTCCACCATCGCTTGACGCAGCACGGTGTTGGCAACTTATCGGCGGTATTGGCAGCCGTGATCCTCTACTACTTGTCGGTATCCGTTCGCGGTGGGCTGGGTGATGTAAGTATCACGCTGGTCTGGCTGGCGCTGGTCATCACGCTGTTGCATTTCGTGTCGCCACGGGTGGACTCGGATGCTGATCCACGGCGAGCCACGGCAAAGCGCAGCGCCTCTCCGGATGAGCTGCGATGGAGGGCTCCAAGTGGACTGGCGGGAGGTCTTCAGGGGGTAGAGCACCGCACAGACTGGGGTAGGTAGGGTTGCGGCCGGCCATTCGGAGCTCTGCCGTACTCTTCGCTTCGGTTTGGCGTCGGCGGGTATCGCGCACGAGTAGCACATCTGGTCTACCATCTCGAACATTGAAACCTTGGGGTGAGCAGCCTACAGGCAGATGGTCTAGTTTTTGGCCCACGGATGCGGCAAGGAAGGCAAGCTGATGGAGTCTAAGCAGGCAAACCTAAGCATTGAGCAAGTTCTTGGTGTGGTCAGGCGCCGCGCACCGTGGATATTGCTCTGCGTTGTGCTGGCCGCAGGCGCGGCCTTTGGAGCCTCTCAGCGTCAGACCAAGATGTACACAGCGACGGCGTCCCTTGTCTTCAACAACAATCAGACGAACCAGCAGGCCGCGGGCCTGCCGTCTGTGAGCGTGAATAGCCAGCTGGCTCAGCAGAACACGAACGTCAAGCTGGTCCAGCTTGGCGACATGCCGGCAAGAACCGCGAGGCGCCTGGATCAGGGCCTGACCGAAGATAAGGTCCGCGAAAATCTGATGGTGAGCGCGCAGGGAGAATCAAACATCGTGAACGTGTCGGCGACCGCTACGTCGCCCACATTGGCGGCCGAAATCGCCAACACCTACACCAGCGTCTTCGTTACCGAGCAGCAAAACGCCAATCACGCCTACTACGCTTCTGCGCTGGCGCTCGTGAACAAGCAGCTTGCGGGGATGACCGCGAAGCAGCGTCTGAGTACCTCGGGTCTTACGCTTGAGGGCCGCGCGCAATCACTTGGAGTTCTCGCCGAACTGCGCTCTGGCAATGTCCAGGTGGCGCAGCCAGCGACTGTCCCGACGTCGCCTTCCTCGCCGAAGGTCGCCAGGAACACGGTCCTAGGAGCAGTGCTTGGTTTTCTACTTGGCCTCGGCGTAGCCTTCCTGCTGGAGCGCTTTGATCGACGGATCCGCGAGCCTAAGGATCTCGAGAAAATCTACGGCCTTCCCCTGCTAGGTGTGGTCCCCGAGAGCGCCGCCCTATCTCGCTCCTCGCGCCGCAGCGAGGGACAGGCCATGCTCCCCGCGGGAGAGGCCGAGGCTTTCCATCTGATTCGTGCACACCTGCGCTACTTCAATGTCGATCGCGACCTGCGCACGCTGCTCGTCGCTTCGGCGGCGCCTGGCGACGGGAAAACGACTGTGGCGCGTCATCTTGCGGCGGCAGCGGCCACGATGGGCTCGCGGGTGTTGTTGATCGAGTGTGATCTGAGGCGCCCGACGATTGCACAGCAGATCGACATTCCGTCTGGACCGGGGCTGTCGGACGTGCTGATTGCGGCTATTCCGATGAATGAGGCCGTTCAGTCGATCGACCTGGACGCACAATCGGATGGGGTTGCGAAACGGCGGGTACTCGATGTGCTCGTGGCAGGTGCCACGCTCCCGCCTAACCCGGCCGAGCTGATCGAGAGCCACGCGATGGAGGCTGTCCTCCAACAGGCCAAGTCCACATATGACCTGGTCGTGATCGACACGCCTCCGCTTACGGCAGTCTCTGACGCGTTTCCGCTGCTACGTAAGGTTGACGGGGTAATCATCGTGGGCCGTGTGGGGCGTAATCGGAGCGATATCGCGGAGCGCCTACACGAGACGCTGACGGGCGCGGGCGCCCCTCTGCTGGGCGTGGTGGCGAACGGTGTCAAGGCAAGCGGTCCCGGCTCGTACGCGTATGCGTACGACTACGCGCAGGCAGCCCCCAAGACGCGGCCACCCTCCTCCTCGCCTTCTGCCAATGGCGGACCGTCATCTGATGTGCCGGCCGCAAGGACCTGAGTAGATCGCGGTGATGCCGCCACGGCGCTTAGGGTTCGACCGCGACTTCTGGCACCGGCGAGGGTTGTTGGTCGTGATGAAGAGGCTAAATGAGCTTGAGGCGGGACGGCGGGCGCGATGGGGGTCGCGTCCGCTCGTCGCGATGGCGCTGCTTACAGGGGTGATTGCGTGTGCTGCGCCGGCAGGGGCCGCGCCGGCTCCGGTGGCGCCGTCGCTCAGCGCGGCGTTCGCCTCGAACGTGGCGTTCTCCTCGGTGGTGCTCAACGGCGCGCTTGATCCCCATGGCAGTGCTACGAACTACTATTTCCAGTACGGCACTACAAGCGGCTATGGCGCACAGACGCCGTTGGCGCCGGCAGGCAATGGAACAATTACGCTGAAGGTGAGCCAGCCAGTCAGCGGCCTGCAGCCCGCGACCACCTACCACTTCCGCTTGGTGGCGACGAGCCCGGCTGGCACGAGCATGAGCAATGACCATGCCTTCACAACCCCCAAGGTTCCGCTGTCCCTGCAGATAGCCGGTGTCCCCAATCCGGTCCTGTTCGGCGACCCGTTTGTGGTGGAGGGCACGTTGACGGGCACGGGCAGCGCAAGCCACGCGGTGGTGCTCCAGGCGAATCTGTTCCCGTTCACGGCAGGCTTCAAGCAGGTAGGCAACCCGGAGCTGACGAGCGCGTCGGGCGGCTTCTCCTTCCCAGTAGTGGGGCTGGGCGAAAACGCGCAGATGCGCGTGCAGACAGTCGGCGGCACGACGGTTACGAGCCCGGTGGTGACGGAGAACGTGGCAGTACGCGTGACGTTCCACGCTCGGCGCACCCATCGCGCTGGCCGCTGGCGCCTGTATGGCACGGTGACACCCGCGGAGGCAGGAGCATTGGTCGGCTTCCAGCGCTTGGTCCCCGGTGGCCGCACGGTGAACGCGGGCGGCACGGTGGTGCGCTCGGCGACCTCGACGGTGTCGAGCTTCTCCCGCACGGTGCGAGTACGCCATCGCGGCGTGTACCGCGCGCTGGTGCAGGTGGCGGACGGCTCCCACGTGTCCGCGTACAGCGCACCAGTGCTCATCCGCTGACGGGCACCTAGTGCGGACTCGGCTCGACCCGAGTCGGGCAATCAGGCAACCGCACGGCTCTGCCCGATGCAACATCAGATGCAGCTCTGATTTGCGCGATTGAATCCCGCGAACACGGGCAGATGGCACCCATGACGATCGGCCAAACAAGAAGTCAGGCCCGTAACCGCTACCCGAGAGATCATAAGAGGGGGTTTGCAGCATGAAGACACAAAACGCACTGAAGGTGAGACGACAAGCACACAAAGGTTGGCGTTCCCTGCTCGCAATAGCCCTGCTGTCAGCCATATGCGCATCCGCCGCACCGGCGCAGGCCGCAGCAGCGGCGCCGACGCTCAGCGCGGTGTTCTCCACCGGCGTGACGTTCTCGACGGCCACGCTGAAGGGCGACGTCAATCCCCAGGGCCAGGCAACGAACTACTACTTCCAGTACGGAAAGACCAGCGGGTACGGAGCCCAGACACCACTGGCACCGGCAGGCAGCGGAACGATCCCGGTCAAGATAGGCCAGCAGATCGGCGGCTTGGAGTCCCTGACCACATACCACTACCGCCTGGTGGCGACGAGCCCGGCGGGCACGAGCACGAGCGCCGACCACACCTTCGTCACGCCCAAGATCCCGCTGTCCCTAGCGATAGCAGGCGTCCCCAATCCGGTCCCCTTCGGCAACCCGTTCCTGGTGGAGGGCGCGTTGACGGGCACGGGCAGTGCGAACCATGCGGTGGTGCTGCAGGCGAACCTGTTTCCCTTCACGGCCGGCTTCAAGCAGCTGGGCAACACGGAGCTGACGAACGCGACAGGCGGCTTCTCCTTCCCGGTGGTAGGCCTGAGCGAGAACGCGCAGCTACGGGTGCAGACGGTCGGCAGCCCGTCGGTGACGAGCCCGATCGTGACGGAGAACGTAGCGGTCCAAGTGACGTTCCACGCCCGCCGTACCCATCGCCATGGCCGCTGGCGCCTGTATGGCACGGTGACCCCGGCTGAGGCAGGCGCGCTGGTCGGCTTCCAGCGCCTGGTGCCAGGCGGCCGGACGGTGAACGCAGGCGGCACGGAGGTGCGCACGGGAACCCCGACGGTGTCGAGCTTCTCAAGGACGGTGCGGGTGCGCCATAGAGGCGTATACCGGGCATTGGTGCAGGTGGCGGACGGAGCGCACGTGTCGGCATACAGCGCGCCGGTGCTGATCCGCTGACGGCGGCCCGCCGCCGAGGCGAGAGCGGGAAAAGGATGAGAGGGCCGCCAGGGAGGCGGCCCGGGGTGGCCGCGTAGTAGGTGCCCTAAAGGTGGGCGAGGAGCAAAGGCGGCAGCATCGCACAAGGCGTGATAGGCGAATTGGTTGTCTCACTCCCCGGGGGGGGACGGAGGAAGAGATAGGAGCCAATAACCAAACCACCCAGGAAGGTGATGAGCGATGCGAAACGTGATGAGCGATGCGAAACGACGCGATACGCGACGCGGCCAACGAAGGCAGTCTGGCGAAGACCCGCTGGGAGGACGAGTGGCCGCGTCCACGCGATCTGGCGGTGCTGAAGTGGTCGTGCGAGCAGTACGGCGCGCGTATGGACCCGTCGGTATCGCGGCTGGCGGGGGTGGCGGCGGTCAACGAGGTGCGGCCGCACGTGCAGCGGCAGCTGCCGGAGTCGGAGTGGATCTCCGCGCGACGGCTGCGCGGGGAAGGCCCGAGGCACGAGGCTATGCCAAGAACCTGCCGGACGGCGTGGCGGTGATGCAAGACAGCCGGCTGGCGATCGAGGTGGAGCTGCACTTCAAAGGCAGGCGCGCGACAGAAGCGGTGCTGGCAGGCCACGCGCGCAACTACGACGCCACGTTCTACTTCTGTGCCCCGGGCCCATACCGCCAGCTCGGCAAACTGGCGGAGTCAGGCCGCTTCCCCAAGCTGGCGGTGCGCGAGCTGCAGCACTTGAAGGACCTGTAAAGCAGGAGGAGCATCGACCTGCCCGCACGCCTGTTAGTAGTACATTGCCTGGGAGGCCCCTGGATGAGCCAAACATTTCCCCTGCCCACAAGCGCGGCGCCGGAGCAAAGCAACGGCGCAGCGCATCCCCCCAAGACGAAGCAGAGCCCGAACGTGCAATGGCAACGCTCGGGCCTGACGCGCGAGCAGCGCTGGCAGGCCCTGGGCCGCCACGGCGCGACAGTCTGGTTCACGGGCCTTCCGGGCGCAGGCAAGTCAACGATCGCAGCCGCGGTAGAGGAGCAGTTGGTCTACGCGGGCCATTCGGCGCTGCTGCTGGACGGCGACAACCTGCGCCACGGCCTGAACGGCGATCTGGACTTCGATGCGGAGGGCCGCCACGAGAACGTCCGCCGCACAGCCCACGTAGCCCGCCTGCTGGCAGAGTCGGGCACGGTAGCCCTGGTGAGCCTGGTAAGCCCCTACGCCTGCGACCGCGAAGAGGCAGCCGAGCTGCACGCGGCGGTAGAGCTCCCCTTCCTAGAGATCTTCGTAAGCGCCCCCCTGTCGCTGTGCGAGCAGCGAGACCCCAAGGGCCTGTACGCCCGCGCGCGCGCGGGCAGCCTGAGTGGCCTGACGGGCGTGGACGCCCCATACGAGGCCCCAAAGGCCCCCGCCCTGGTGCTGCACAGCGGCCAGGAGAGCGTGCACGAGGCCGTGGCACGCGTGATGCAGACGCTTACGGCAGCCCTGCCTCCACTGCGGTAGCTGACACCGCAGCGTATGACGTAGTTTCGCGCTCGGCGGCCAGAAGGTCGCGTGGGTTATTCGGTTTCCACGGCGCGTACTCCGTAGTTTCCCCCTAGACAAATCTGAGCGCCTGTTTCTGACTCTCGGTGGATCCCTGCAGCCAGATCACCAGTGCCTGTAAGGGATTCTACGCTGGAGATCTCAGTTACTTGGTGTACATATCCGACCGTAGTTGACGCCGGCTATTGGAAGCATCCATACTAATCCTGCCTCCGCGCGGCTCGGCCGAGTTGGTGGAGACACGGAAGCACGACATAGGCATAGCCGGCTAGCCGGCAGTCCCGAGGCGGGCCAGCGATGTCGCCCTACGCAGAACGAAACAACCAGTCCAATCATCATCCCGGCTTAGCCCGGAGAAAAGGAAGCAGAACCTATGTTCAAGGTAAGACTCGCCGTACTCGGCGCGCTTGCTCTCTTCATCGTCAGCGGAATCGCTGCGTCGACAGCGTCGGCGTCCGGTCCGTTCTGGCACGTGGGGGGAACCAAGTTCGAAGCAGGCACACGACAAATCAAACTGCAGTCCAAAGGCGTCGCCGTCCTCAAGTCACCACTAGCTGGCCTAGAAATCGAATGTAAGAACAGCATCTCAGAAGGCGCGACTATCGAAGGCAGCAAAGAAACTCAAGGCCAAGGAAAAGGTCGCGTAAGCTATTCAAGCTGTGTTGTGCTCAAACCGACTACAGCAGGATGCACGGTTGCTCAGCCGATTGTAACCAATCCGCTAAAAGCATATCTAGCAGAAGCCGCAACGCAAACAAATTATGTTGAGGTCTTTGAACCAGGCCAAGGAATAGTGTTTGTGACTCTCAAACTAACCAACTGCAAACCCCTCGGAGAAGTAGGAGTAGATGGCAGTATTGCTGCAGAAATAATTCCAACCAAAGCCAACGGACAAGAAGGCATGATAGCCTTCCCGTCGACAGCAATTAGTAAAGTCAAACACGAAGGTGTAGAAAAGACAATAAAACTAGAAACGGTAGGAGATCCGGCCACCTTCAATGCGGTTTATGCCGCGCGACTGGCCACATTCCCCGAAACATTTGGGGTATTTGAAACCTGATGTTACGATATAGGGCCTAGGGCGCCTATATCCGAGTTGTGTCCTTGGCGGTTCGCCGGCCGGCGTCTGCCAAGGGCCAACGCGGATCTGATCTGCCCAAAGTCAGAAACATGCTGTGCAAGGGCTTATCTGACCTGCTTAAGTAGCTACAGCAGTGCTGTTGGCGCTTAGAATCCGGGACGTATCGTTAGCGGCGGACAATCGAGTTCGTCGGAAGAGAGGGAAAAGGGCTTGAGGTGCCGACAAAACCATCATTTGTGAAGTCTGTATCGGTCTTCGCGTTGCTGATGGTCCTTGGCATACTCAGCGTCCCAGGAGCATCCACAGCCTCTCCTGACTGTGCCAACAAGATGCTGATCGGCTTTCGGTCATCGCTCCCCGCTTGCAGGGCATACGAGATGGTGACGCCTCCTTACAAGGAGGGTTTCCCAGTTACGGCCAGCGAGGCATCCGAAGATGGCTCACAGTTGAGCGTCGCTTCTTTGGGCAACTTTGTGACTCGTCAAGGCAAGCCGCCGGCAAGTACCGGGCAGTTGGTACATACCTATCGTCTTATACGGGAAAAAGCAGGGTGGCGCCTCGTGCCGGTAGATGCACCGTTTTCCAGTTTTCCAGTGATCAACGTGCCAAGCCTAAGTCCTGACTTCGACAGCAGCATCTGGTACGCAGGAGCACCGAGACAGTCATTCGAAGATATCTATTTGAACGGCTCAGATGGAGAACTAACAAAAATTGGCCCGGGGACGCCTCCCGGGGCTTTGGAAACAGCGCTTGATTTTGCCGGCTCATCCAAAGACTTCCACCGCTCACTGTTTGTTGTCACCTCACCTAACGGTGGTGAAGAAAATCGTCTTTGGCCAGGAGACACGACTTTTAGCGAACGTAAGTCGTCGCTATACGAGTATGTCGGCACTGGCAACGCCGAACCCGAACTTGTCGGCATCAAAAACAGCGGGCCTCTTTCCAAAATTGCTAAGCTGCAAGGTAAGGCATACGTCAACGAAGCTGCCGAATTGATAAGTAACTGCGGCACTGTCCTTGGTAGCGGCACCCCCGCTGGAGATGCCTATAACAGTGTTTCGGAAAGTGGCAATGTGGTCTTCTTTACATCAAAAGCATGCAGCGGTGGCCCGCCGGTTGACGAACTTTATGCACGGATTGAACAGGAAAAAACTGCGCAGGAAGAAACTATTGCAATTTCAGAGCCCCCTCTGTCTGTGCCCGGCCGCAAATGTGAAGCAGAATGCGCAATGGCCGAGAGCGTGCCGGGCAACCGGAAGCCGGGTACTTTTGCCGGAGCTTCATCGGATGGGTCTAGGGTTTTCTTTTTGACCGATCAGCCTCTAGTAAATGCTGATACTGATGGTACTTCGGATCTCTACGCTGCCGACATTCACGAAGGCACGGTAACCAGACTGACGCAGGTGTCACGAGGCGGAGAAGGCGATCTGACGCCGGGTTCGGGGGCCGGCGTGCTTGGGGTCGCACGGGTTTCAGAGGACGGCTCGCACGTCTACTTCGTTGCGCAAGGTGTCTTGACGCCTGCAAATTCGGAAAAGAAGGCACCAGCCGCAGGCGAGCCGAACCTGTATGTGGCCGTGAGGGAATGTCCGGGCGGCGGAAGTCCGTGCGAAGATCCGGTGGAACGGACATCATTCGTGGCTAAGCTATCCAGTTCCAACGACGGTGGAGACTGGGCATCGTCAGATATGCGGTCCGTGCAGGCCACTCCCGACGGGCGCTTCTTCGTGTTTGAGAGTACCGAAGATCTTACCCCAGACCAGGACGGCCGAGAAGAGGCTGGGCAGGTCTTTGAGTACGACGCTCAAACCGAAAAGCTCGTGCGTGTGTCACGTGGTCAGGGGGCTTACAACGAAGACGGAAACTCGAACGCGTATCCCGCGACGATACCTATACAGAAATACAATGTGGGCACGCCTGACGCACGCTATACGAATCTAGCGGTGTCTTCGGATGGCGCTCGTGTCTTTTTTACCAGTGCCGATGCCTTGACGCCGCAGGCGCTGAGCGGAATTATCAATGTATATGAATATGAATACAGCGATGGGCGAGTGGGGCTGATATCCGACGGCCATGATGTGACTACCGTCAACGGAGCGAGTCCAGCCGGATTGATTGGAACTGACGAGTCGGGGCGGGATGTTTTCTTCACGACCGGTGATCAATTGCTGCCGCAGGATCGTGACACGGCACCCGATATTTACGATGCGCGCATCGAAGGTGGATTCGAACCACCGGCAGTGACGGCACCATGCGTGGGTGACCCCTGTCAGGGTGCCGGAAGTCCGATACCGTTGCTGGTCACGCCCGGCATATCGTCGGGAATGGAAGAAGGCCCTGGTGCAAAGCCGACGTCTAAGCCGAAGACGAAGGTCAAGAAGAAGAAAGCTAGGAAGCCAAAGAACGGCAAGCGAAAGCATATGCGGGGCGCGCATAAGCCGGTACGAGGCAAGGGCATCAAGGCCAAGAAGCAGAGGGCGTGACCATGGAGGCTCACTACTGGAGATCATCACGCAAACGGTGTTTGGCAGCGGTTTGTTGCGCATGCGTGATGCTGTGGGTCGTGGCTCTTGCAGGCGTGGCGGTCCCTAACGCCGTGTCGGCTGCGCTGCCTCCTGGCTGGAAGATCTCCTCGATCGCGCAGCCGACTAACTTCTCGAAGGCGGACAATGCGTTGTGCGCCAGTGTCAACTTCTCGTTCTGTGATCGCTACGCCGTGACGGTCACAAACGTTGGGGGCGGACCGACTACAGGGCCTGTCGTCGTCACGGATGTCTTGCCGCGAGGCCTCAAGGCGATCGGAATGAGTGGGGGTAACTTGGAGGAAAGCTTGAGGCTCGAAAGCAATGGGCCGCTTTGGACATGTAGTGTGGCAAGTATCGTTTGTACCTACTTTGGGCAGGCAGATCCGGGTACGACACTGGTGATCGAGGTAGAAGTGGAAGTTACCACTGCGGTCGGAACGATAACGAACTCCGTGCGAGTGTCGGGCGGTGGGGCACCGCCCGAGGGTACGAGCGAACCGCTGACGGTGGCAAATACCGTGGATGGGCCGCCGGCCGCAAGCGGTTTTGCCGCTTTTGGCTTTGAAGCGCACACCGCGGAGGGCCTGTTGGACACTCAGGCTGGTGACCATCCGTACAGTGTGACGAGCACAGTCAATTTCAATACGGCTCTTTCTGTCGAGCCCAACGGGGCCCTTGTGCCAGGGAGTGTCGAGCCGCCCAAGGCGTTGGCTGTCGATCTGCCGCTTGGGTTTTTAGGTGACCCGACATCTGCCGCGCAGTGTACGGAAATGCAATTGCTGGGAGGAGGTAACCTCAGTTCTGAATGTCCAGTCGCAAGTCGCGTGGGGACCTTCGTATTCTTCGAGGAGAACATCATCTCGGGCACCGTCGTGCCACAGAACGGCGGGGGCGAAGAGTCGCCGATCTACAGCATGGCTCCCCAGGGCGGCTACCCCGCGCAGTTTGCGTTCAAGGTAGCTGGCGTGCCGATTCCTCTGTACGCAAGCCTTGTTCACACCGCCGCCGGCTATGCGTTGCGCGTCGCTGCTCCAGGTCTTCCTACCACCCTTCACGTCGAGGGCGCCGCCCTGACCTTCTTCGGTAACCCGAAGGAAGCTGATGGAGAACCCAATAACTCCCAGGCATTCTTCACCAACCCCGACAATTGCAGCGCCGGCTCTCTCACGGCCAAGGTCCAGGCTGACTCCTGGGTCAACCCGGACAAATGGGTCACCGCCGAATCCGTCGCCTACCCCAAGCTGACCGGCTGCAACCTCCTCCAGTTCGAACCCACAGTCGAGCTGCACCCCGAAGTAACCCAGTCCGAAGTCCCATCAGGGTACGAAATCAAGATCAAGGTCCCCCAGAGCCCAGAGCGCTTCCCAATCCTGGCCACCCCCCAGCTGAAGGACGTCACGATGACCCTCCCCGAAGGCATGGCGATCTCCCCTGGCGGAGGCGACGGCCTGACCGGCTGCGAAGCAACAGGCCCCCACGGCATCGACATGCCCAACGGCGACAGCACCCCGTTCGACGTAGGCACCGGCGAAGAAATCGGCCAGGAAGGCATGACGCAGCTCTCCCCAGGCCACTGCCCCCAGTCTTCCCAGATCGGCACGGTACAGATCGTGACCCCGGTCCTGAAGAACCCGCTGGAGGGCCACCTGTACATAGCCCAGCCCAGGTGCGGCGGCCCGAACCAGTCGCCGTGCACAACCGCGGACGCCACCAACGGAAACCTCTTCGGCCTGTACCTGGAAGCCGGTAGCGAAGAACTGGGCTCCGTGGTCAAGCTAGCCGGAAGCGTCTCGGTGAACCCGACGACAGGCCGCATAACCGCGAAGTTCCTCGAAAACCCGCAGCTGCCCTTCAGCGAAGTAGCCATACAGATCAAGGGCGGCCCCCGCGCCCCTCTGGCAAACCCACGCCAGTGCGGCCCCACAAGCGCCAACGCCGACCTGTCTCCGTGGAGCGCCCCCATAACACCCGACGCCACCGTGGCAAGCCCCCCATTCGAAACGACCTGGGACGGCAATACCGCCCCTTGCCCCGCAACGCTCCCCTTCGCACCCACTCTCTCAGCAGGCCCGGTAAATGTCTCGGCGGGCCACTTCAGCCCGTTCGCGCTGACGGTCGCCCGCGGCGACCGCCAGCAGGACATCTCGCGTCTGCAGGTCACGATGCCGGTCGGCCTGCTCGGCATGATCTCCAAGATCCCGCTGTGCGGAGAAGCCGCTGCAAACAACGGCGCTTGCGAAGAAGTGAGCAACATCGGCACCGTGCACGTAGCGGCCGGCTCCGGCTCGCGCCCCCTGTGGGTCACGGGCAAGGTCTACCTGACGGGCCCCTACAACGGCGCCCCCTTCGGCCTCTCGATTGTGGTCCCAGCGGTAGCGGGCCCGTTCAATCTGGGCAACGTGATCGTGCGCTCGAGGATCGACATCGATCCAAGCACGAGCGCGGTGACGATCACCAGCGATCCCCTGCCGCAGTTCCGCGACGGCGTGCCACTGCGCATCCAGACACTGAACGTGGCGATCGACCACGAAGGCTTCCTCTTCAACCCAACACACTGCAAGGGGATGCAGGTCGCGGCAACGATGCAGTCCGCGCAGGGCGCATCGAGCAGCCTGACCTCGCCGGTCGGGCTGGAAGGCTGTGCGAGCCTCCCGTTCAAGCCCAGTTTCAAAGTCTCCGCCGGCGCGGCCACCTCCAAGGCGCTGGGCGCCAGCCTCGACGTGAAGGTCACCTCAAGCGCCGGCCAGGCCAACATCGCGGGCGTCGCGGTGAAGCTGCCCAAGCAGCTGCCGGCACGACTGACGACCATCCAGCACGCCTGCCTAGCTGCGACCTTCGCGAGCAACCCCGCGAACTGTGACCCGAGTTCGTTGGTCGGTGTCGTTACCGCCACCACGCCGGTCCTGCCCGTCAAGCTCATCGGCCCTGCTTACCTGGTCTCCCACGGCGGCGCTGCCTTCCCCGATTTGGTGGTCGTTCTCCAGGGCGACGGTGTACGAATCAATCTGACCGGCAACATCAACATCTCCAAGGGCATCACCAGCAGCACCTTCGCGAGCATCCCCGACGCCCCGATTGAATCCTTCGAGCTCAAGCTCCCGCGCGGCCCCCACAGCGCTCTGACGAGCAACGTCAGGGCACTGTGTGGCCAGAAGCTCGCGATGCCCACGACGATCACCGGCCAGAACGGAGCCCAGCTCAAGCAGACCACGAAGATCGCGGTCACCGGCTGCCCGAAGGCCAAGAAGCGCGCCCCTGCCAAGAAGCGCGCGGCAGCCAAGCGGTAGGAACTCTCCGCCGCCGTTCGTAATATCAGTAGAGACCCCCACGTGCCCGCCCATCTTCGATGGCGCCCGCGTAGGACCAAGTTTCCCCCAGGCAGGAGGAGGAAAAGGACCAATGCGCTCCGCGGCAAGACCGCGCCATTATGTGGCGCGCCACTGGATTCTCATCCTAAGACCGACCCTGCGCTACAGCGCCACGCGCGACGCCTACGTACTACGCGTAATAGGCAAGTCCCGAGGCCCGGTGCTGCGCGTCAACCGCCGCCGGCGGCGCAGCCAGCCCTCCTTCGCCGGCCCCGATCGTCGCGGCGCTGGCATGGTGTAGGCGCCGCCTACCCCTCGGCCGCCAGCAACCCCACCCCCGCAAAGCGCTCCAGCACCGCCTCAAGTTCCTCCCGCGAAACCTCCTTGCCCGAAACCTCGCTCCCCGAGACCTCCTCCCGCGAAACCTCGCCCCCCGCACCCAGCTCCCGCAGCACCCCGGCCCGATCCCGCTTCCCGTCGAGCAGCGCCAGCACCCGCGGCTCGAGCTCCCCTTCCAAGCGCACGTTGGCGTGCAGCAGCGAGCTGACGGCACGCAACCCCGCCGCCGCCTGCGCTCGCGCCAGCGGACTGGCCCGGGGCCGCTCCCCGACATGATTGACCAGCGGCGGCGCACACCCCTGCAACGTGACGATCTGCGCCAGATACGCTTCCAGCAGCACGACCCGCAGCCTGGCGCGCACCAACTCTCGCGACGCCGCATCATCCGTCAAGCCCCCCGCGGCGCCCTCCATCGCAGCAACCCCCCGCTCAAGCAGCTCCCCGAAACTGAGCGCCTGCGGCCAGGCCTCCTGGAGCGCCCCCATCGCTGCCAGCACCAAAGGCTCGGACGAGGTCATGGCGTACCCCTCGGGAGTCTCAAAGACACCACCCTGCTCGCCACCCCTGGCGGCCGAGTAAACAGCGAACCCGTCAACCTGGGCGTCATCGAGCTCCCGACAAACGGGCGCATCGGCATGGCACAGCAGCGTCTGCCTGAACATGCGGTTCTTGAAGAAATCAAGGTACTGCTCGCGCACGACCACATCGTCAGGCAGCCCCGCCATCAACCGCTCGGCGCTGTCCGGCACATCCCGCATCTGACTCTCGAACAGATTGGCCTCGGATAAGAACGCAAGCCGGTGCTGCTCGGCGTGCTCAACGAACTCATGAAAGTAGAACGGAGTGGATATCTCCGCGAGATCGTCATGAAACAGAAGCGCATCGGTATAGCGCAGCATGCGCCCCATGTGCTCGCGCAGCACCTGCGCATAAGGCGAAGGCTCCTCGATGGCCACGATCGTCTGCATCAACTCCTGCGCCGCCCGCAGCTTGCGCTCGGGATCAGAGATATCGCGCACGTGATACCCGAGCACGTCGCGAGCCATGTCCCGCAGATAGCTCCCGGGATAGGCGTTGTAGCTGACATAGGCGACCCCCATCGGCGCCAGGTGCCGTCGCACCCCCGCCAACAGCGCGACCCGCACGCGCGGCGGGATCCACGAATACACCCCATGACTGAGGACGTAGTCAAAACCGCCGCCAGCGACCCCCAACCGATCCCCCTCGGGCAGCTCTTCAAGGTCCATGCACAACAGCTCGACATTCCCCAAGCCGGCCTCCCGCGCAAGCCGGTTCCCCCGCTCAACGGCGGTCCCGGCGGCGTCGATGCCGACAAAGCGAGCCCCCGGCAGCGCCTGCGCGAGCGAGAGCAGGTTCCCTCCGTCGCCGCACCCCAACTCCAGCACGCTGCTCTCAGCGGCAGCCGCGGGCCTCAACCCGAACAGCCTGGCGATCGCCTCCAAGCGCGCGGGATGCGTGGCCGGATAAGCGTACCCAGGGTAGGCGAAAAGATCGTAGACGCCGCCCTGCTCCGAAGAGGTACTCAGACCTTGGCCTGCGCGTTGAGGTTGAAGCTGACGCTGCTAGGCCGGCCGCCGCCAGTGATGACGGTCTCGGTGGCCTTGGCGAAGTTGAACGTCACCTGCTCCAGAGGCGTGGCCTTGTTCGAAGCCTGCCCATCCTGAACGCTTGAGATGAGGACGTTGGTGAGATCGATCTTCAGATAGTCCTGCTGACCTTTGCCGGCCTTGCGCACGAACGACAGCTCTGCCTTGGCGATGTGCTTGCCGGTGGCTGCCGCCTGGAAGAGCAGCGGCGAGGATTTATCGAGCGTCTTGGTGATGGTGAAGCTCTCGATCGTCTTGCCCGCGCCCCCACCGCCCCCGCTCGCCTGCGCGCCGGTGTTGTGAGCGCCGAAGGAGAAGGAGTCGATCTCGATCTCGCCGGGGTGATGTTTGTCGGTGGACTCGCCCTTGATGCCGTCCAGCTTGAGGAAGGTCGTGCCGCCATTGTTGCTGAGGCCAAAGCTCGTATCGCCGATCAGCGGCGCACCGGGCGAACCGGGTGTGCCACCGGCGCCCTGCCCGCCCGCCGGTCCCTGGGGCCCAGATGGACCCTGTGGCCCGGCAGGTCCGCTCTGGTTCCAGGTGACCTGCTTCTCTTCCGGTTCGCACTGCGCCGCCGGGTTCGGAGTGCCCTGCGCGCCGAGCGGATTGCTGAAGGTCTTAGGCAGGCTCGGATCGATCACGCGCAGCGATCCGGGCGCCTCGGTGACACCGTTGATGGTGATGTTTTTCGGCGTGTGATCTTCGTTCGTGACCGGGTTGGGGCTCGCATAACAGCCTGTAATGGTGCCGTCGCCGCCGGGAATCGACCCCACCGCAATGGCCGCCCCGGCGCCCAAAGCAGCCGCCGTAGGCAGCGCAATCTGCAGCATCCGGCGCCCGCGCCAACGGCGCTGCGCCTCGCGGGCGATCTCGTTTGCCTCTTGCTGGCTCATCTCACTGTGCCCCCCGGCTCGGTTGCGAGGAATAAAGACTCAAGCGGCGCAGGGACGCCGCACGTGCGAATGGTAACTATCAGCCCCCCGGAAGGCTGTCAAGCGAAGTCAACGACTCTTGCAGACCCGCGAGCACACGCACGACGCGCAGCCCACTGACCCCATCAGACCGCGGCGTGGCCCCGGTGCGGATGCAGTCCAAGAAGTGCTCGCACTCCACGCGCAGTGGCTCGACATTGCCAATGCGCGGCGAAAAGCTCTCGCCGCTGCGCGCCACGTACTCCCCCCAACTGCGAGCGTCCTCATCGAACCCTTTGTCATAAACGGTGAGCTTCCCCTCCAGACGCATGTCATCGAAGGTAGCCATGCGCCGCGCACCCACAACGGTCAAGCGCCGCTCCTTATGAGGATCGAGCCAAGACAGATGCAGATGCGCGACAACCCCCGAAGGAAAGCGCAGATAGCAGAACACGACATCCTCGACTCCCTCGCGCACGTAGGAGCGCCCCTGCGCGCTGCATTCAAAGGGATCTTCATCAATCAGATGCAGCACCACCGAGACGTTATGCGCACCCAGACTCCAAAGCGCGTTCTCATCCGCCCGCAGCTTGCCCAGATTGACGCGGTTGCCATAGAGATAAAAGAGCTCCCCCAACTCCCCGCCATCCACAAGCGCCTTGAGCTGAGCCACCGCCGGGTGATACTCCAGCAGATGCCCAACCATCAACAGCCGCCCCGCCCGCGCGGCAGCATCAACGGCCATCTGCGCATCGGCAACGGTGGTAGCCAGAGGCTTCTCAACAAAACAGTGCTTCCCCGCTTCAAGCACGCGCGTAGCAAGCGCGGCATGCGTAGGCACAGGCGTGGCCAGCACAACGGCATCCAACTCTCCATCGTCAAGCAACTCGCCGATATCGGCCGTCAGCCGAGCCTCAGGCAGCGTCTGAGCCATCCGCGAACGAGCCTCCTCAGAGGCATCGCAAAGCCAGCTGACCTCGCACCCCGGAATGGAGCCGAAGTTGCGAGCCAGATTAGGCCCCCAGTACCCAAGCCCAACCACCCCGACGCGAATCACGCCAGCTCCCCGATAGCCGCCACACAGCGCTCGGCCGCGTGCCCGTCGCCATACAAAGGCGGCCGCTCAAGCGGCATCGCCCGCTCAAGCGCTGCAAGCGCCGCGGCGAGATCAAGATCGACAAGCGTGTTCCAGCCGTTTTCAACGGTCTCAACCCACTCGGTACTGGGCCGCAAGGTCACACAACGCACCCCAGCAAGGTACGCCTCCTTCTGGACGCCGCCAGAGTCGGTGAGCATCGCGCGAGCCCCACACAGCAAAGCCGTGAACTCGGCATACCCAAGCGGCTCAGCCACATGCACTCCCTCGGCCCCAAGCAGCCCCTCCCACAACCCGGCCGCCCGCAGCCGCTCGCGCGTGCGTGGGTGTACAGGGAACACGACGGGCGTCTGCAATGCAATAGCGCACAAAAGCCGAAAAAGCTCCCCCAATCTCCCAGGGTCATCGACGTTCCCCGCGCGATGAGCCGTCGCCAACACGTACCCCCCCGGCTCAACCCCATATTCCCGCGCCACATCAGCCGTGCGCTCCCGCGCCCGAGGCTGCCAGCGCAAAGCAACGTCCACCATGACGTCCCCAACCACCACCGCCTGCCCAGCAATCCCCTCGCGCAAAAGATTCTCGCGCCCCACCTCAGAACTGCAAAGCAGCAGACTGCTCAACCGATCGGTAGCAATGCGATTGGCCTCCTCCGGCATGGAGTCATCAAACGAGCGCATCCCCGCCTCAACATGCACAACAGGCACCCCAGCCACATCCCCCGCCTGAGCCCCGGCAAGCGTGGAATTCGTATCCCCATAAACAAGCAAGGCATCCGGCCCAACCTCAGCCAATATCCCCGCCAAAGCGCCCACCATGCGCTCAACCTGCGAGGCATTTGACCCGCCCCCGATCCCCAACTCCCGCTCAGGCCTAGCTAGCCCCAGCTCCCGAAAGAAAACTCCGGACAGCGCGTCATCGTAATGCTGCCCAGTATGCACAAGCACCTCGTCGTGCCCCCCCCGCAACACCCCCGAAACCGCGGCAGCCTTAACAAACTGCGGCCGATTCCCAACCACAGTCAGAACCCTCACCCTCGAACTCCAAAGCCGAAGGCGCGTGGGGAGGGCATATCCGATCGACCGCTTTTCAGGTCGAGCGGAGATGGCATCCCCACGTGCCGTGCCCTATGCAGCAGCGCCAACGACGGAAGCAGACCAGTCAATAACCGAAGTAGGCCGCACAACATGCCGCCCCAACCCCAGCTCCCCAGCATCAACCCCCAAAGCCAACCCAACCAACTGAGGCAGATGCAAAACCGGCACATCCAAATCCCGCCCAACGGCCTTGGCAGCAAGCGGCTGCTGCAAATCCAAATTCAAATGACACAAAGGACAAGGCGTAACGAGGCAATCGGCTTCGGCATCCTTAGCATCCCCAAGATGCGTCCCCGCCTGCTTCAAAGAAGCCGCCTTGTTCATGGTGATGATCGGAAACCCACAGCACTTGCGCATACCGGCATAGTCAATGACGGTCCCACCAAGCGCCTCAATGATCTGATGCAAGTAGTGATCCCGAGGATGCTCGGCATCGATCCCAAGCCGGTCACGAGGCCGCACGATGTAGCACCCATAAAAAGGCCCAACCTTCAAATTGGTCAAAGGCCGCTTAACAAGCCCCCGCAGATTCTCAAGCCCGATCTCCTCAACAAGCAGCCAAGAGAAGTTCTTGTTGGTAAGCCCCTTCTCGTAGGACAACCCATCCGGAGCCAGCGTCTCATTGATGTGCGAGCGGTACTCAGCCGAAGCGTCAAGCCGCTCCTGGCACTCGCTCTGCGCCCCCTGACAGGTGGAGCAGATGTTCATCATCAGCTCAGCCCCATCGACCTGCTGAGCGAGAGCAAAAGTACGCGCGTTCAAGGTGTCGGCAAGCTCCTGGTTGTGCTCGGCGATGACGCCGGCCCCGCAGCAGTTGGCCCGATTGAGCTCAACAAGCTCGATGTCGAGCAAAGGAGCAACCTTGGCCATCGAGCCATGCAGCTCAGGGGTGAAGCCGCGGCTGACGCAGCCGGGCCAGTAAGCAACCTTCATGACGCAGTGGCCTCCTCTTCGTCCTCGCCGCTCACATAAAGATTCAGCTCGTAGCGCGCGGGCCGCGACTCGACGGTCTCATAGATGCGCTTGACGCTGTCGAGATCGGACTTGGGAATCTTGTGCCCGAAAATGGCGATCTTGGGATTGAGCTTACGCCGCAAGAGCCCACGCACCACCACCGGCAGCGAAGAAAGCAACTCCTTGCCCGCCGCGGGATGGAACTTGCCAAACCAGGAGTTGCCCCCGTAGGAGCGAGGTATCAGCTCGGCCTCATGCAGCAGGCCATAGTCGCGGATCAGCGTGGTAATGGCCTGCTCATGGCGGTGCCCGTTGTTGACATCGACGATCTTCTCGTCGGAGCCGGCGATGCGCCGCAGACGCATGATCTGCCCCATCGGGTTGACACCCTTAGGACACGCCTCGACGCACTTGAAGCAGTGCGTGCAGTCATAGATCCCAAGCGGGTCCTGGGATAGATCCTCCAGGCGCTCATGCCGCTCGGCATCGCGCGGGTCGCCAACAAAGCGATAGGCCTTGGCCAGCGCGGCAGGCCCGATGAACCCAGGGTCGACCTCCATGGCAAGACAGTCCGAGACGCAGGCGCCGCACTGGATGCAGGCCATCGACTGCGTGACGTCGACCATGGCCTCGCGCGGCACAAGGTACTCGCGCTCGGGCACAGGCTGCTTGGGCAGAAGCCAAGGCGTGACGCGCTGGACCTTCTTCCAGTGCACCGCGTCCATGTCAACAACTAGGTCCTTGATGACGGGCATGTTCCCCATCGGCTCGACCTCAATAACCCCATCCGGCGAAGCAGCACGCGCATGATCCAAATGCGTATGGCAAGCAAGCCCCGGTTCGCCATTGATGCGCACCCCGCAAGACCCGCAGATGGCGGCGCGGCAGGAACAGCGAATGCCAATGGAGCCATCGAACTGCGCCTTGGCCTGCAAGATCCCCTCTAGCACGGAGCGGTGCGGCTCAAGCTCGACGGTGTGTTCATCCCAGTAAGGCGCCTCGCCGGACTCGGGGTTGTAGCGGCGCAGGCGCAAGGTGAACTGCTCAGGCGGCCGCCGCGTGTCCGCTCCGGTGGTGGTGTCGAGTGCGGCCATCAGTACTTCCTCTCCTCGGGCTGCCACTGGGTGATGGTGACGGGGGAGTAGGTAACCCCGGGCCCGTCGCCGTTGAGGCTGATGTCGATGTGCTTGAGCCAGTCCTCGTCGTTGCGCTCAGGAAAGTCGGTGCGGAACTGCGCCCCACGTGACTCCTTGCGCTCAAGCGAGGCAACGACGATGGCCTGCGCGCAGTCGAGCATGTAGCCAAGCTCGATGGCCCCGAGGACATCCTGGTTAAAGACCGTGCCGCGATCGTCGATGTAAGCCGACCCTGCCTCCTCCTGCAACCGCTTGACGACCTCCAAAGCCTGCTCCAAGCCGGCCTGGTCGCGATAGACGGCAACGTGCTGGTTCATGACATCGCCAAGCTCGCGCTTGATCTCCGAGACGCGCCGGGGGCGGGTGGGTCCCCCATCTCTCGGCCGGGCAACGATGCCGTCGATCATCTCCATGTCGGCGCGCAGCTGTGCATCAGAAGCGGAAGGCATCCCCATCCCAGCAGCGCGCGCGGCAGCATGTTCCCCGGAGCGGCGCCCGAAGATCAAGGTGTCCAAAAGCGAATTGGCCCCAAGCCGGTTGCCACCGTGGACAGAAACACAGGCAACCTCACCAGCGGCATACAACCCAGGAATCGAGGTGGCCCCATTGATGTCGGTCTTGACGCCGCCCATGATGTAGTGCTGCCCGGGCCGGATCATGATCGGTTCACGCGTGATGTCGACACCGGCGAAGTCCTTGCCGATATTGACGATCTCGCGCAGCGCCTCAAGCGTGCGCTTGCGCGGAACCTTGGTGATGTCCAGATAGATCCCTTCCCCGGACGGGCCGACACCCCTCCCCTCCAAAATCTCCGTCTGCTCGGCGCGCGAGACGACATCACGCGAAGCAAGCTCCATCTTGTTAGGCGCGTACTTCTCCATGAAGCGCTCGCCGTCGGCGTTCAAGAGCACGGCACCCTCGCCGCGGGCCCCCTCGGTAATCAAGAGCCCGTTCTCGACAAGCGTGGTGGGGTGATACTGAACCATCTCCATATCCATCAGAGGCGCGCCGATGCGATAGGCCTGAGCGATGCCGTCGCCAGTGACGATCAGGGCATTAGTAGTGGGGTTGTAGACCTGCCCGGCCCCGCCGTTGGCAAGAATGGTGTTCTTGGCGTTGAAGACCTCCATGCGCCCGGAGCGAACATCACGTGCAACGACGCCGCAGCAGTTCCCAGCATCGTCCTGCAGCAGGGAAGTAACGAACCACTCCTCATAGCGATCGACCTGTTCGTGATGCTTCATCAGCTGCTCGTAGAGAACGTGCAGAATCGCCTGCCCCGTGATGTCGGCGACATACGCAGTGCGCTTCATGGAGGCCCCGCCAAACGCGCGCAGGTCCATTTCGCCGGAGTCGTTGCGGTGGAAGGTGACGCCGATGTGCTCGAGGTGCATGACCTCAGCAGGCGCCTCCGAGCACATGATCTCAATCGCATCCTGATCGCCCAAGAAGTCCGAGCCCTTGACGGTGTCATAGGCATGCGAGCGCCAATCATCGGCAATGGAGATGGCAGCGTTGATCCCCCCGGCAGCCGCAACGGAGTGCGAGCGCACAGGATGGACCTTGCTGAGAATGGCGACAGACCCCCCGGCCTGCGCGGCAGCCAAGGCGGCGCGCTGGCCGGCAAGACCGGCTCCGATGATCAGAACGTCGTGCTGAGGCATGGGGCGGGCGCGAACTCTATTCGATCAGTGAGGGGCCCGGCTCACCGGCTTCGCCGCCTGCCTGTGCCCGTGCAACTGGGTGCGCCACCCTCATACGCCGGCGGCGGGACGCAGCGCCTGGCGGATCTGGGCGACAGTGATGACCCCCTGCAGAACTCCATCCCCATCAACGGCAACCATGGCCCCAAGCCGCCCCAATCCCTCCGCACGCAGCAAGGACTCAAGCGTCTGGCTTTCGTCAATGCGCACGGGCAGATTGTCCTCCAGCACGTCCACAACCTGCAAAGCAGGCCGCCCGGCGGCAATCTCGGCACTCAGGCGCTCGGAGCGAATCACCCCAAGAAAGTGCTTGGCCGGGTCAACGACGGCAAACCAAGGCCAGCGATAGCGCCCAAAGAACTGCTCCTGGGCATCGATCAGCCGCAGGTCGGCGGGGATGGTGACGGGCTGGCGGTCCATCACATCGGCGACTGTCAGCCCCTCGATGCGTTTCCCCATCGACCCCTGCACAACCGCCATCGAGGCCCCCTGGTAGATGAGGAAGGCGATGAGAATCAGCCAGATACCGGAGATGGAGTCGGAGAGGCCGAGCAGCGCCACGCCGGCGGCGCCGAGCAGAATCGCGAACCCCTGCCCGGCCCGCCCGGTGGCGCGCGTGGCGCGGTTGCGATTGCCGGTGACGCGCCAAATCAAGGCATGGGCGATCTGCCCGCCGTCGAGCGGGAAGGCAGGCACGAGGTTGAGGATGAGCACGAGCGCGTTGAGGCTGGCGACCCAGCTGAGCCAGACAAGCGCAGGCGTGGCGTGCACGCCAGAGCGCCCGACGGCGACATCGACAAAGTGCCCGTTATCGGCCAAGGCGTACCCCGCGGCAACGCTCAAGACGATCACCCCAAGCGTGACGAGCGGCCCGGCGACGGCGACGCGAAACTCGGGCCCAGGACTCTCAAAGGTACCGACGGTGCGCGTAATCCCTCCGAACGCCCACAGCTCGATGCCGGCGACCTGCAGCCCATTACGCCGCGCGACAAGCGCGTGCCCGAGCTCGTGCAGGATGAGCGAAACGAAAAACGAGAGCACACTCGCGACGGTCACCAGATAGGCGGTATCGCGCGAGCCCCCGAGCACTTCGTGGAAGTAAGGCATGAACAGGTAGATGAAGAGGAAGAGAATGAGAAACCAGCTGATACCCACACCGATGCGGATGCCGAAGAGGCGCACGAGATGGATGGATCCACGTGTGGGCATATCTCTATGGTAGGGAGGGGGGAGGGTCGGTCCGGGCGGCACTGACTGCCAGGCAGAAGATGCAGCGCGGCGCAGTGATTGTGCGCAGGGTTGCGCGGAGCGTTAGAGCTGCCACGCCGCGCGCCTCGGCGCGCGTCTAGAGCTGAGGCCGGTTGCGCTCGATGATGGCCTCGAAATCGAGACCGGCAGGCAGCGTGCCGTACTCAAGCCCGCAGTCACCGCCAAGCCGCGAGGCGCAGAAGGCATCGGCGACGGCGGGATCTCCGTGGCGCACAAGCAGCGACCCCTGCAGAGCCAGGGCCATCGACTCAACGACGCGCCGCGCGCGCGTCTCAAGCGTGGCGGGGTCGGAAAACTGCCCTTCAAGCTTGGCGAGGTGCGCATCGAAGCGCGCATCGGCCCCCTTGGCCTGCCCCACCTCGTGCATGAAGACCTCAAGCGAGCGAGGGGTGCGCACTAAAGCACGCAGCACGTCGAGGCTCATGACGTTGCCGGAGCCCTCCCAGATGGAAGCGAGCGGCGCCTCGCGATAGAGCCGAGGCATACCGGACTCCTCGACATAACCGTTACCGCCAAGGCACTCAAGCGACTCGAAGGCGTGGTTGGGCGCACGCTTACACACCCAGTACTTGCTGACAGCGGTGGCAAGCCGCTTGAAGAGATGGGCATCGCTCAGGTCGTCGCTGCTGGCGCCGCCCTCGCCGCCGGCTTCGTCATAAGCACGGGCAAGGCGCATGGCAAGCATGGTGGCGGCCTCGGACTCAAGCGAGAGATCGGCGAGCACATTACGCATCAGCGGCTGCTCGATTAGACGCTTGCCAAAAGCGGAACGATGCGCGGCATGCCAGGTGGCAGCGATCACTCCGCTACGCATACCGGCGGCCCCGCCGATGACGCAGTCAAGCCGGGTGTGGCCGACCATCTCGATGATCGTGGGCACCCCCCGCCCGGGCTCGCCGAGCATCCGTGCGATGGCCCCATGGAATTCGACCTCAGAAGAGGCGTTGGAGTGATTGCCGAGCTTGTCCTTGAGGCGCTGGATGTGAAAAGTGTTGCGCGAGCCGTCAGGCAGCACACGCGGCATCAGGAAGCAAGAGAGTCCGTCGTCGGTCTGCGCGAGCACCAAAAAGATGTCTGACATCGGCGCGGAGCAGAACCACTTGTGCCCGGTGATCTCATACTCAGCCCCAGCTCCGCCACCATTGAGCGGCCGGGCAAAGGTGGTGTTGGCGCGCACGTCGGAGCCGCCCTGCTTCTCGGTCATGGCCATGCCGGAGATGGCGGAGCCCTTCTCGGCGGCGGGCACGAGCCGCGGGTCGTAGGTGGTGGCCGTCACCAGTGGCTCCCACTCCGCCGCCAAGGCCGGCGTGGTGCGCAGCGCAGGGACGACAGCGAAGGTCATCGTGATCGGACAGGCGTAGCCGGCCTCGGCCTGCATGGCGGTCATATAGAGCCCGGCACGGGCCACCTGGGGAAATGGTTCACGCGAGGTCCAAGGGAGCGAGTGCAGCTCGTTTTCGACCCCCATCGCCATCAGGCGATGCCAAGCGGGATGGAACTCGACCTCATCAATACGGTTGCCGTAGCGGTCGTGGGTGCGCAGCACAGGCTTGTTTTCATTGGCCTGCCGACCCCAGTACTGCTGCGGCTTGCCGCCGACGAACTTGCCGAGCTCCGCGGCGCGCTGCATGGCCCAGCCGCCCCCCTCGCGCTGCAAGGCCTCAACGAGCGGCAGGTGGCTGGAGAAGACATCGACGCCCTCCAGCGGCGGAGCCTGATTGAAGACCTCATGCGTCTGCCAGGAGTCGCCCTGGCGTGGCGGATGCTCAGCGGTGGCCATCACCCTGAAGGTTACTCCCCCGCGATAGCATCGCCCCCCGCACGCGGCGAGACAAGGACCCTGGACATGGCGAAGATCGCAGTGAAGAACCCGATAGTGGAGCTAGATGGCGATGAGATGACACGGATCATCTGGTCGTTCATCAAGCAGCAGTTGATCCTGCCCTACCTGGATGTGGAGCTTGAGTACTACGACCTGAGCATCGAGAGCCGCGACGCGAGCGAAGATGCGATCACGGTGCAAGCAGCCAACGCGATCAAGCGCCACGGCGTAGGCGTGAAGTGCGCGACGATCACCCCTGACGAGGCGCGCGTGGAGGAGTTCGGGCTGAAGGAGATGTATCGCTCGCCCAACGGCACGATCCGCAACATCCTCGGGGGAGTGATTTTCCGCGAGCCGATCGTGATCTCCAACATCCCGCGGCTGGTGCCAGGCTGGACGAAGCCGATCGTGATCGGCCGTCATGCCTTCGGCGATCAGTACCGCGCGACGGACATGGTGATCGATCGACCGGGCAAGCTGACGCTTACGTTCACCCCCGCCGACGGCAGCGAGGCGAGCGAGGTGGAGGTGTTTGACTTCCCAGGCGGGGGAGTGGCGATGTCGATGTACAACCTGGACGAGTCGATCCGAGACTTCGCAAGGGCATCGCTGCGCTATGGCCTAGATCGCGGCTATCCGGTGTATATGTCGACCAAGAACACGATCCTCAAGCGCTACGACGGCCGCTTCAAGGATCTGTTCGCGGAGATCTACGCAGCTGAGTTTAAGGCGGACTTCGAGGCAGCGGGCATCACCTACGAACACCGCTTGATCGATGACATGGTGGCGGCGTCGCTGAAGTGGGAAGGCGGCTATGTGTGGGCGTGCAAGAACTACGACGGCGACGTGCAGAGCGATACGGTGGCGCAGGGCTTCGGCTCGCTAGGCCTGATGAGCAGCGTGCTGATGAGCGCAGACGGCAAGACGGTGGAGGCGGAGGCGGCGCACGGCACAGTGACACGCCACTACCGGATGCACCAGCAAGGCAAGCCGACGTCAACCAACCCGATCGCCTCAATCTTCGCGTGGACGCGGGGTCTTGAGGCCCGCGGCCGCATGGACGAGACGCCTGCCGTGAGCGAGTTCGCGCAGACGCTAGAGCGCGTGTGCATAGAGACGGTAGAAAGCGGCAAGATGACCAAGGACCTAGCCCTGTTGATCGGCCCCGATCAGCCGTGGCAGACGACCCAGGAGTTCCTGGCGTCAATCGATCAGAACCTACGTCAGGAGATGAACCAGTGAGCAAAGTAAGAGTGGCAGTAACGGGTGCGGCGGGCCAGATCGGCTACGCCCTCCTATTCCGCATCGCAAGCGGCGAGATGCTAGGCAAGGACACCGAGGTGGAGCTGCGCCTGCTGGAGATACCGGCAGCCGTGAAAGCAGCAGAGGGCACAGCGATGGAGCTCGAAGACTGCGCCTTTCCACTACTCAGCGCAGTGGAGATAACAGACGACCCAAACGTGGCCTTCGACGGTGTCAATGTGGCTCTGCTGGTTGGCGCACGCCCGCGCACAAAGGGCATGGAGCGGGGCGACCTGCTAGAGGCAAACGGCGGCATCTTCAAGCCGCAGGGCGCGGCCCTGAACGCACACGCCGCCGATGACGTAAAGATCCTCGTAGTAGGCAACCCGGCGAACACAAACTGCCTGATCGCACGCAGCCACGCGCAGGACATTCCCGTGCAGCGTTTCACGGCAATGATGCGCCTGGACCACAACCGCGCGGTTGGACAGGTCGCACAGAAGACAGGCGCGCGCGTAGCCGATGTGAAGCAGGTGAGCGTGTGGGGCAACCACAGCGCAACGCAGTACCCCGACCTGTCACAGGCAAAGATAATGGGGTCCGCCACCCGCCCCACCAAGCCCGCTGGAGCAGTAATCAACGATCACGCCTGGATCGAAGATGACTTCATCCCGACGGTGCAGAAGCGCGGCGCGGCGATCATCGAGGCGCGCGGCGCCTCAAGCGCGGCCTCGGCAGCGAACGCGGCAATCGAGCATGTGCGCGACTGGGTACTAGGCACACCCGCGGATGACTGGGTCTCGATGGGCATCGCCTCCGATGGCTCCTACGGCATCCCCGAGGGAATCGTCGCCGGTCACCCCTGCAAGTGCAGCGGGGGAGAGTGGTCGATCGTGCAGGGCCTAGAGATCAACGAGTTCTCACGCGCAAGGATCGATGCGAGCGTGAAGGAGCTGCAGGAAGAGCGCTCGGCGGTCCAGGAGCTGGGCCTGATTTAAAGCAAAAAGGGCGCCCGTGCCAGAGATCACGGGCGCCCTTTGATTTGCCTTTACTGCTCCCCAGTGCGGGTTATGCCTTACTCCCCGGGTGCCACCCACGGCCCTGCTTGGCTACCTTCTTTTCCTGCTCCAGTCCGGGCAGGACGCGGTAGAGATAGTTCTGCTTGATCCCCATGCGAGCAGCGAGCTCGGGGATGGTCACACCAGGCTGCTCAGAGACGATGGCAAGCGCCTGCGCGGCACGCGTACCACTACCCTTGCGCCGTCCGGGCGGACGACCGCGCCGTGCGGGTGTCTTCTTGGTGGCGGTAGCCGTGGCGGCGGGCGCCTCAGCGGCGGCTGCGGCCTCGGTGTCCACCTTGCGCGGACGACCAGGCCCACGACCGCTGCCCTTGGGACGACCGGGCTTACGACCGCTGCCCTTGGGGCGGCCAGGCTTACGCCCACTGCCCTTAGGACGACCGGGCCCACGACGGGCCGGTGTCGCGACAGCGGCTGAGCTTGCACCACCGACGCCCTCTAGCGCGGATGCGGCAGCCTCAAGGCGCTGATACTCATCTATCAGCGGCCGCAGCTCAGCCATCCGGCCTTGGATCTCCTGGCGCTTCTCATCGAGAAAGTCAGTCACGTTTTGTTCCTCTTCACTTGAGCGAATGTGATCTACACCACATCATTATTTCTAACGTCACCTTACACGAATACCCAGTCCTGCCAACCGTATGCAAGGTGACGTCCATATTAGGGCGCGATTCAGACGACTATTTAGAGACGGTTAAGTGTCTTGACGCATGCTGCTAAGCGTCAGCACCCTCCAACAAGGCACGTAGGCGCTCAAGCGTACGCGTGGCCTCGCGTTCGGGCATACCCCCAACCAAGGCGCGACTGGCAAGTGCGCCAATGGGCCCCAAAGGAGGACGGAAGTCATTGGCGTAATCAAAGCGAGTGCAACCATCTGCCAACCCCTGGAGCGTGTACTCGGTACGGGCGCGCGAGCGAGCCGGACCCCGGCCCTCCCAGACGGCCCGTTTTTCGCTCTGGCACTCGATAAGTCGCCAGTGAACATCAAGGCTGACGCCGCGCAGATGCACGCGTTGGTCCATCTCAAAGCCGACCCGCACAGGCCCGTCATCGGCGTGACGCAGGGCGCGGTGAATGGTGACCCAGTCCCCCAAACGGGCAGGGTCCATGACGGTCTTCCACACCTCGGCGGGGGAGGCGGCAATGCGAATCGATGCTGTGACGGTGCTCATGCGGAGGTGACTGTACTCATGTCATCTCGTGCCGGCGCGAACTCATCGCGCGCGCAACGGCTCGACGGCCTCCCACTCGGCCAAAGCATGCTCGACGGCAGCATCAAATGAGTGCAGCCGCACGCCGAGCAACTCAGGTGCGTGGTCATCGGCAGGCAGCAGATCGCTGCCAAGGCTCTGCATCAGCGGCAAAACCAGGTCGGGGTCCTCAGAGACGATGGCGGCGGCAACGCGCGCCGCGATCGGGGTGGCGCTCAGTGGCAAGGCGATAGCAGGACGCCCCACAAGCATGAGCTCGGCGATGCGCTCGATGATCTGTCCGTAACTCAATACCTCAGGCCCGCCGATATCCAAGGCCCGCCCGGCAACGGCCGGCACATGCGCGGCGGCGGCGAGCATGTCGGTGACATCGCGGGCATCGATGGGCTGGGTGCGATAGCGCTGCCAAGCCGGCAGAGTAAGCACGGGCATACGCTCGATGAGGCGCACGAGAAAGCGAAAAGAGCGCGAGCCGGCACCAATCACAATGGAGGCGCGCAGCGCAACGGAATCGGGCACGGCCTGCAGCAGAATGCTCTCAACCGCGAGGCGGCTGGCGAGGTGACGCGATGCCGATTCGGCGCCTCCCCGCGGCAGCGGCCCGCCGAGATAAACGATGCGCCTTACGCCCGCGGCGCAGGCAGCGGTAGCGAAGTTGACAGCGGCAATGCGCTCCTGCTCAGGGAAGTCGCGCCCGGCGGTGCCGTCCATGGAGTGGATGAGGTAATAGGCAACCTCAACCTGATCCAGTGCTTCTGTTAGCCCGGCGCCACTGATAACGTCGCCGCGCACAGTCTCGACGTGCCAGGCGATGGGGATACGCAGCCGGGCGGGGTCGCGCACAAAAGCCCGAAGCTGATGCCTATCGCGGCGCAGACGAGGGATCAGCAGCGAGCCGGCGAAGCCCGAGGCGCCGGTAACGAGAACACGCATATGTGAGGATGATGACTGGTGGCAAGCGAAGTCCCAACGCGTACCGCGGATGACCGCCCTGGCGAGGCGACGATCGTCACCCCCGCCTTGGCCTCTCAACCCCCCGCGCGCTGCGATGTGGCGATTGTCGGTGGCGGCATCCTGGGCCTGGCGGTTGCGCGTGAGTTACTGAGCCGCAAGCCGGATATGTCGCTGTGCGTGCTGGAGCGCGAGCAAGAGGTGGCAACCCACCAGACGGGCCACAACTCAGGCGTGGTGCACGCGGGCATCTATTACACCCCCGGCTCACTGAAGGCACGCTTGTGCGTGCAAGGCGCGCGCGAGCTGTATGAGTACTGCAACGAGCGCGAGATCCCGTATGAGCAGTGCGGCAAGGTGATCGTGGCAACGGACGCTTCGGAGCTGCAACGCCTGGACGAGCTGGAGCGCCGCGGCAAGGCCAACCGCGTGCAAGGCCTGGTGCGCTTAGACGCGCAGGGCATCCGCGCGTTAGAGCCCCACGCGGTGGGCATCGCCGGCCTGCACTCTCCCATGACGGGGATCGTGAGCTTCCCGGCGGTAGCGCGCTCTTACGCGCAGGACGTGGCGCAGGCGGGCGGCACGGTGGTAGGCGGCTGTGAGGTGCAGGCGGTGAGCGCGGGCCCGCGCACGGTGCGCCTGGAACACAGCCATGGCGCGACCGAAGCCGGCCACGCGATCTTCTGCGCCGGCGCGTGGGCCGACCGCCTGGCGGTGGCGGCGGGCGCGGACCCCGACCCCCGCATCGTCCCCTTCCGCGGCGCGTACCTGCGTCTGTCTCCGGAGCGTAGAGACCTGGTGCGCTCGCTGATCTACCCGGTCCCCGACCCCACGCTCCCCTTCCTGGGGGTGCATCTGACGAAGCACATCGACGGTGACATCCTGATCGGCCCCACGGCGCTGCTGGCCGGCGCACGCGACGCCTACAGCCTGGCGCGCATCCGCCCCGGCGACATCCGCGACACGCTCGCGTGGCCGGGCTCGTGGCGCATGTTCGCGCGCTGGTGGCGCACGGGCATCACGGAGATGCGCCACGCGGCAGTACGAGCCGCGTTCGTGCGCGCAGCGGCGCGCTACGTCCCCGAGTTGCGCCTGCGCGACGTGGAGCCGGCGTTCGCCGGCGTACGCGCTCAGGCGCTGGCCCGCGACGGGCGCCTGGTGGACGATTTCGTGTTCTCGGCGACGGATCGCGCGCTGCACGTGCGCAACGCCCCCTCACCGGCCGCGACCTCCTCGCTGGCGATCGCCCGCCATGTGGTGGACCACGCGCAGCGTGCGTTCGATCTGTAAAACACCGCAAAATGCAGGATGACCGCAACGCTTGTCACAAGAAAGTGACTAGCCGACGGGTATTTCCGGGAAGCATTTCTTTTCCCTGCGATTTGCGGGAACGCCCCGTGCGTGGCCGGCCGCGCGGTGCTTTGATGCCTGCTGTGCCGGCCACGAAGAACAAGCGCGCCACGCGCAAGGTGACATGCGAGGAATGCTTCTTCAAGAAGAACATGCTGTGCGCCCTTGACCTGGCCGAGCCATGCGCGACGTTTCGTCCCCATGAGGCGCAGCTGAAGCCGCCGCCGCAGCTGCGCTTCGTGTTTCGCCAGGAGCGTCGCTCGCGCTCCGCCTGGGCTTTCCCGACAGCCCAGGAGCAGGCCGCGCTGCACGCGTGAGCGACTAGCGCCCCAGCATCTGACGCCAGCGTGCGATGCCGCCACTGCGGCTCGCTGCTGCATACAGGTCACCATGTCCGGCGGCTCGGAACTCCGCGGGGCGCGGCCAGTCGGTGCGGCCATCGAGATACGCGTGCAGTTCGCGCTCGATAAGCCCGTCGGTCCAGCGTCGGGGTCGGCCGGGCCCACCGTTCCTGTTCGCCTGCACGGCGCCGGGGAACGCGTAACGGGTGCTCGGCCCGTTGCCTCGCACCAGCAGCATGTTGTGACTTACAAGATCCTGAAGGTCGGCGATCGCGCTGCTACGCCCAACTCTTCCGGCAAGCTCATACTCGTTGCGCTTGAACTCACGTCGGCCTTCGAGTCGCAATCGTGTCAGCGCGCGCTGCTGAGAGGGCTTGAGCTGCAGTTGCGCCGATCTGCCGGGAGCAAGTTCGCTGAGATCTTCGATTGTTGCGGCTACACGCTCGTACTCCTCGGCCAGGCCGGCCAGAGCGTAGTCCAACCAGTGCTCCATGTTCAATGTCCGCTCGCGCACCGAACGCAGGGCTCGGTAATAAGCGTCGCGATCCTCGGCGTAGTAGCGCTCGAACGAGAACATCCGGCCCGGGAGCAGGTTGGCATTCATCAGCAGAGCCACCTGGAACAGCCGGGCGACACGCCCGTTGCCGTCGGCGAAAGGGTGGACATCGGTGATGCCATAGTGCATCACCGCAGCTGCCACAAACACGGGGTAGTCCTCACGCTGGAGCATCTCGCCGAGCCACTGGAACATGCCGAGCATCCTCGGCTCCACCTCATTGGGCGGAGGGCCTTCGTGCATGACCCGATGGGTCATCCTGTCGACAACAAAAGCCTCGCCGTCACGCCATTCGCCCTCGTGGTGAGGCTTGAAGTGCAGGTCCTCTTCTCGCCCCAAGCCATCGGTTGCTGCTTTGTGGAGTTCCTTGAGGAATTTGGGGGTCAACTCGAGCGAGCTTTCCGCCAGGCGCTGGTCAATCAGATCAAGGGCGCCTACGTAGTTGACCAACTCGATCCTCGCATGCGTATCTGGCGTCAACTGCCCTCGGGTGGCGCGCTCGGCTTCAATCAGCGGCAGCTCGTTGCCCTCGATCAGGTTCGAGTAGTGGACGGTTCCAACGCGCGCCGAGGCTCGCAACTGGTCTGCCACCGCAGGTAGGACGCGGGCGCTCCTGATCGTCCCCAGGGCGGTGTGAATCCTTGTCAGATGCGTCAGTGTCTGTGGCGTCCATCGCTGGAAACGCGCGTTGAACTCGATCATGACATGAGCCCTCAAGAACAGAAATCAGACATGCTAGGAACAAAAATATAGCATGGCCCAAAGGATCTTTTGATCCTATCGGATATCTAAGAGCATAATAGCGTCTGGCCTGTACGTCAGGATTGTCTACTGTTCTTCTAGGCTTCCCCTCGCTTCCCGGCCTCCTCGGCATGCCGAGCGATCCAGTTCGCCCCCGGCGTGTCGGTCAAGCCGTGGACGATGATCGAGGCGAAGACGACGAGCGCCGTGAGGTCGAAGATGCGCTGACCCGAAGGGATGCCCTGGTCGAGGACGATCAGCGAGAAGGTCATGGTGGCAACGCCCTTGGGCCCGAACCAACCCATGAAGAGCCGCGTGCCGCGATCGGTAGAGGTCCCCATCAAGGCGACCCAGACCGCGACGGGCCGCGCGATGAGGAAGGTGACGAGCACGAGCCCGACGGCGGCCCAGCCGTCGTTGAAGAGCGCATGAAGGGTGAGCAGCGAGCCAAACACGAGAAAGACGCCGAGCTTGACGATCTCGACGATCTCATCGGCGCGCTGCTCGAAGTGCCGGCGCAGGTCGGGTCGGCGTATGCCGAGCACGATGGCGGCGACGAAGACGGCGATGAAGCCATTGCCGCTCGGCGCGAGCACGGTGACGCCAAACGTCCCGAAGGCCACCCCGAGCGCATAGAGCGACTTCTGGTGAGAGGGGATGGAGTGCTCAAGCGATTGCTTGCTATCGCGCGGCATGAGCAGCGAGGCAATCCAGCCGCAGGCCAGCCCGTAGAGGAAGCCGAGCCCGATGTCCTGCACGACGAAGCGCCACCAGACGAAGTTTTCGGAGTCGACGGTGAGTGCGGCGAGCAGCGCGAGCACGGCGGGCAGCGCGAGCCCATCGTTGAGCCCCGACTCGAGGTTCAATGAATGCCGGACGAGCCGCGGCACGCGCGGGTTGGTGACGATGCTCGAAGTAAGCACGGGGTCGGTGGGCGAGAGCAGCGCCCCGAGTAGGAAGGCCTCGGTCCAGCTGAGCCCGATCAGGACGCGCCCGGCGAGCGCGATGATGAGCGCGGTGATGGGCATCGCCACGACGAGCTTGCGCAGCGGCAGGCGCCACTCGCGCTGGAGCATCTCGCTCTCGACCTCCAGCCCGTCGCGGAAGAGGATCACGATTAGCGCGCAGTAGGCCAGATCCTTGACGAAGCCGGACTGAGCGCTGAAGGAGATCCACTGAAAGCCCCCGTCCCCGACGAGGAAGCCGGCGAGCACGAATAGCGCGGTCAGCGAGAGGAAGCTGCGCCGCGCAAGCCCCGAGAGCAGGGCCCCCAGGATCAAGAGCCCACCGAGCACGGCCACGGTCGCCTGGAAGGAGGGCACGAGTGGAGGGTATATTGGGTATACCCCGAACAGTCCCCAGCGAAGGCGGTGCCAAGATGGCGAGAAAGAGCAAGAACGACAAAGACAGCGATCAGGAGATGGATGCGAGCCGCAACGGCTCGATGGCAGACACGAGCCCGTCCACTGAGGAGTCCTCCGGCGGCGGCGTGGGCAAGCTGCTGCTCCTGCTGATCGTGGCAGCGATGCTGGCGATGGTGCTGAGCAAGGACGTACGCTCAAAGGTGCTTGACATGCTGTTCGGCTCCGAGGAGGAGTTCGACTACAGCTCAACGACGATGCCGGCCACGGACGCGCCGGTCGGCGCGACGGCCTCCTAAGCAGCACCTGGCCTCGCCTAGCAGCAACAAGAAATCGAGATGAGCAGATGAACGCCACCGCGGAGCGCAAGCCACTGTCCAAGCCGCTGCCGGGCGAAGAGGCCCAGCGCAAACCACCCTCCAAGTCTCTGTCGGGTGAGAAGGCGCAGCGCATCATCGAGGCGATGCGCGCCAGCGTGGCCAAGCGCGGCACGGCCGGCTCGACGTTTGACCGCGTATCCCGCGAGGCAGGTGTCTCGCGGGGCCTCTTGCACTACTACTTCGGCACCAAGGAGCAGCTGCTGGTGGAGGCGGTGCGCCGCGATTGTGAGCTGCGCATGGAACGCCTGCAGCTCCAGCTCACCGGCGCGCAGACCGCGGAGGCGTTTATCAGCCTGGCAGCCGAGCACCTGCAGCAGAGCCTCCGCGAGGACCCGGAGGCCGTCACCCTCATCTTCGAGCTCTTCACGCTCTCGCGCCACAACGAGGACATCGCCGCCGAGTACGCTGCGCTGATGCGCTCGACGCGCGACCAGGTCGCCGGCATGCTGGCGACCGCGCAGCAGGAAGGAGTGCTGCGCCTGCACGCCTCCCCCGAGGCGGTGGCGGAGATCCTCTTCTCCCTCACCGACGGCTTCGCCCTGCGCATGCTGACCG
Organism: uncultured Solirubrobacterales bacterium; assembly: GCA_963743165.1. GTDB lineage: Bacteria > Actinomycetota > Thermoleophilia > Solirubrobacterales > Solirubrobacteraceae > Palsa-744. The sequence continues at coordinate 10,932 of CAVUOP010000004.1, read as the reverse complement.
AGCCCGAGCGCGACTTCGCCGAGACGGTGCAGGCGGGAATCGTCTGCGCGCGCGCCCTGCTCGCCGACTGAGCCCGGCTCCGAGCCTGGCACTCGTATAATCCGAGTGCCAATGCCAATCTACGAGTACAAACGCCCCGACGGCAGCACCTTCGAGGTGATGCAGTCCTTCAGCGACGACCCTCTGAAGAAGGACCCCGAGACGGGCGTGAAGGTCCAGCGAGTCCTGCACGCCCCCACGATCCACTTCAAGGGCAAGGGCTTCTACAACACCGACTACGGCACTCGCAAGCGCCAGCGCGAGACGGCGGCGGCGGGCGAGAAGTCGGAGGGCTCGGGCGGGGATGGCTCCTCGTCCTCCTCCTCGGAGGGCAAGACAGACGCCAAGCCCGCCGAGGGCAAGGCCGCCGCGAAAGACGCCAAGGCGCCCAAGAAGGACACCAAGCCGGACGCCAAACCCGTCGCCGCAGCCAAGTAACCCCTAGGGGACTTGACAAGAGCCATCACTTGTGCCTATAGTCATCCTGTGATGGCGTCCTGTCATGGGGTGCTTTCACACAGATAGGTCGGGTCAGGGTTCTTCCCGTGTTGTTTGCGGGGTCCATGGGACCGTTAAGGGAATGCCGGAGAGGGATTTCGATCGCTTTGAGGGATGTTGAGATGAGTGATCTCGCTTACACCGCGCCAAGCGCGGCCAATGGTCTTACGGCCCCAGTCGGGGTTGTAACCAGATGCGTCAGCACTACTGACGCATCTCTCTCTCTCTCTCTCTCTCTTGGCCGGGCTGCCTAGCTTCTAGGCCCCGGTTTCTTCTTGCCGTCCTGGGCTTTGTGCGCAGGACGGTTTCGTGCTGCCCGGGCCTCCCGGGCGGTCGTGTTCTCGATTGCTCCGGGAGGGGATGTTGATGCTGCGAGTCGTTGCTCTGCTTGCGCTGGTGTTGGGAGTGTTGGGGGCGGGGGTTATTGTTCCGGGAGCCAGGGCGGAAGGGGCTTGTCCCAACGAGGCACTGCGCTTGGAACTGCATTCCGGAGCGCTGCCCGATTGCCGCGCATATGAGCAGGTGACGCCGCCGTTCAAGGATGGAGCGCGTGTCGTGGTTACGGCAGTTTCAGCTGACGGCGGCCACCTGATCGTCAAGTCGCTTGGCAACTTCGGGGATGCGGTTAACAACCAGTCTCTCTTGGGAGCGGCCTACGAGCTGACGCGAACATCGACCGGCTGGCGGGAGGCCGGTATCGATCTTCCGGGATCGCAGTACCCGTGGGATCAGATCCTTGGGGCGAGTGCGGACCTCTCAGCCACGCTGTGGGCGGCGCGTGCGAGCTCGCAGTCGATCTACGCCAAGGATCTCTTTATCCGCGACGCTGATGGCACACTGCACGACCTCGGGCCGGTATCTCCGCCCGCGGAGACCGAAGGCCCTCCCGGAGTCGGGGAATCCGCAACGGGCGTCGTGAGGGTGACGGGCGCGTCGAGCGACCTCTCGCACGTGCTGTTCCGCATTGCCGAAGAAGGGCGGCTGTGGCCGGGCGATACGACCCGCGAAAGCAATGAATCACTGTACGAGCATGCCGGCTTCGACGCCTCTGAACCGAAGCTGGTGGGCGTCAGGAACAGCGGGCCTCTGGACAGCAACACGGAAGCAGAACTGATCGGCGAGTGCGGTGTCAGCGCCGGTGCGGCGAATGGGCGAGGCGCCAGGAACGCAATCTCCGCGGATGGCTCGATCGTGTTCTTCACACCGACCGGCGCGGACGACTATGCGTGCGGTGGCATTCAGCCTCCGGTTGATGAACTCTATGCGCGCATCGATGGGCAGAAGACGGTTGACATCTCCGAGCCGATCCTGCCGCCCGGCACACACTGCACGGAAGCCTGTGCCGCGGCGACGCATACTGACGCCGTCTTTCAGGGTGCCTCTGACGACGGCAGGAAGGTCTTCTTTCTCACGGCGCAGCCGCTGCGCAACAGCGACAGCGACACTCAGACAGACCTCTACGAGGCAGAGCTCGAAGGCGAAGGCGCAGGCGCTCACGTCGCCAAGCTCGTTCAGGTATCTCACGACCCCACCCCCGGTCAGCCAGCACAAGCGCTCGGCGTGGCGCAGGTCTCCGAAGACGGCGCACGTGTCTACTTCGTCGCCAGGGGCGTCCTCACCACCGCTCGTAACGGACTCGGACAGGAAGCGGAAGCAGGTGGGAACAATCTCTACGTCTACGACACCTCAACACAGCAGACGGGGTTCGTCGCCGCGCTGTCCGAAGCCGACGAAGCGGATTGGATTCTGGGCGGGGGCGGCCCCGTGCAGAGCACTCCTGACGGCCGCTTCACCGTGCTCGCCAGCACAGCCGATCTGACGCCTGATGACACGAGCACGGCGGCCCAGCTCTTCCGCTACGACGCCGAGACCGGCAGCCTGCTGCGTATATCTGTCGGAGAGAGCGGCTTCAACTCCAACGGCAATACCGACACCTTCGCTGCGACATTGCCGTTTTCGACGACCTTTGGATCGGCTGCAAACGGGCTGGCGATCTCAGACGATGGCGCCTACATCGTGTTCCGAAGCCCCGATGGGCTGACACCTGATGCCCTGAACGGCCAGACCGGCTACGTGACCTACGAAGCAGAAGAAGAAATGCGTACACGCAGCTATCTTGTGAACAACATCTACGAGTATCACCTCGGCGAGGTATCGCTGATCTCCGATGGTCAAGACGGGACAGCCACATACGGGGAATCATCGGTGCAATTGGTGGGAATGACTCCCAGGGGCGGCGATGTCTTCTTCCAGAGCGCCGATCGGCTCGTGCCCCAGGACACTGACACCGAGCGAGACATCTACGATGCGCGTATTGAAGGTGGCTTCACGGCAAGCGCGCTCAGTCGCTGTGAAGGCGAAGCCTGTCGAGGCGCAGTGGGTGCGCCGCTGGCATCACCATCGGCGGGGAGCGCGACACAGGCTGGTGGGGGAAATCTCACTCCAGGGATGCAAGCCGGCAAGCCAAAGGGCGAGCCCAAGCAGGTGGCGCGCCCGCAGAAGCTCGCGCGGGCGCTGAGGGCGTGCAAGAAGAAGCCAAAGAGACAGCAAGCTTTGTGCAAAGTTCGGGCGCGCAAGCTCTTTGGAGTGAGATCAACAAAGAAGGCAAGCGGGAGGGTCAAATGACGCGGTCGATGCTAGGCAAGTCGGGAAGCGGCTCATCGAAGTTCGCCAGTCGCCTCGCGACTGGTGTGAAAGCAAGTGTTCTAGCCGCGATCCTGTGTGTCGCGCAGCAGGGGTCTAGCGTGTCCTCCGCGTCGGCGGCAGCCACACCCGCCTGGCGGATCGAGTCGGTCGCCAACCCAACCGTGTTCTCCTCGAGGGACAACACCGAATGTGAAGGAGGCTGTGACAAGTACGAGCTGCTCCTCACTAACGTCGGCGGTGCGCCGCTCGGCGAAGAAGACGTCACGGTCACCGACACGCTTCCAACCGGAATCACGACGTCGAGTATCAGGCAGGGCGATGAAGAAGAACGGTGGCAGTGCACGAACGGGGAAGGTCAACAGGTAGTCACCTGCACGATCTCGGCTGAACTGCTCCACCTCTTGCATCCCGGCGCATCAGAGGCCCTTTCGCAGGCTCCGGCTCTCTCTGTATACGTGCAGGTCGAAGCGGGTGTGCCGCCGGGCAGCACACGCACCGGCTTAGTGACTGCCTCTGGCGGTGGAGCGCCTAGTGCCTCCACGGTGCAAACGGCCGTGATCGGGCCGGCTGCCCTCTCGTTTGGCGTCTCCGCTTTCAGCAGCCACCTCGCCGACTTGGGTGGAGCACCTGACACGCAGGCTGCGGACCATCCCAACTCGCTGACCACGAGCCTTGATGTCACCAGTAGCGCCAACTATCCAAAGGGCGGGAGGGTCAATCCGACCCTCCCGACGGAAGATGTGAAGGACATCGTGGTCGACTTGCCGCCTGGCTTCGTCGGCAACCCGCAGGTCATGCCACAGTGCACGCTCCACGATCTCGTTGTCACCTCCGAAAGCTCGGGCTGCCCAGCGGCCAGCCAGGTCGGCAGGGTCAGCATCAACGGGCAGGGTTCCTATAGCGGCGAATATTATTTCAACGGCCGCCAGAACATTCCCATTTACAACATGATCCCGGAACACGGCTATCCGGCGGAGTTTGGGTTCCTGTTCGCCGGATATCCGATAGCGATGGAGGCCGGCGTCGTCGGCAGCGGCGGTGAGACGCATCTGCGGGTCACCATTCCCGGTGTCCCCGCGGCCGAAACCCTCGGCTTTCAAGGTGCCGAGGTGACTTTCTTCGGGAATCCCCAGACGCAGGACGGTGGCGCGGCTCCAGGCGCCGCGTTCTTCACTAACCCCAGCTTCTGCTCCGGTCAGCCGCCGACGATGACGCTGCACGCCGACTCGTGGCAGAACCCGGGTCGCAAGGGCGCCGACGGCACTCCTGACTTCTCGGATTCCGCGTGGCGATCGGCGAGCACGACGACGGCGCCGGCGGTGGATGGCTGTGAAGCGCTCATCTTCAACCCGACTCTGAGCCTGCGGCCGACGGACACCGAAGCCGCGTCTGCGGCGGGCTACACGGTGGATCTCCACGTCCCCCAGCAGAACATCGCCGATACGGCGTCACTGGCAAGCCCGGATTTGAGGAAGGCCGTCGTGGCGTTGCCCGAGGGTGTCGCGGTCAACCCGTCGGCCGCCTCAGGCCTCGGGGCGTGCGCGCCGGCCCAGATCGGCCTGCAAGATAATTCTCCACCGAGCTGCCCCGACGCGTCGAAGATAGGCGCCGTCGAAGTCAACACGCCGCTGCTCGCCGAAGCGCTGGGCGGCGATGTCTATCTGGCCACGCCGAACGACAACCCATTCAACTCGCTGCTGGCGATCTATGTCGTCGTTGAAAACCCCAATCGAGGTGTCGTTGTCAAGCTCCCCGGAAAGGTCGACGCGGACCCCGTCACAGGACGGCTGACGGCGACGTTCGACGACAACCCGCAGCTGCCCTTCGAAAACGTTCAAGCTGAGGCTCGACAGCGGCCCACGGGCGCCGCTCGTCAACCCGAGCACCTGCGGGACCTATACGACGAGCACCGAGTTGACACCTTGGTCGGCGCCGCAGTCGGGTCCGCCTGCCACGCCTTCGAGCAGTTTCACCATTGACTCGGGACCGGGTGGCGCTCCGTGCCCGAGCCCTGCGGCGTTCTCTCCGTCGTTCGTGGCGGGGACCATCAGCGCGCAGGCGAGCGCCTTCACCCCGTTCACCCTGGCGATCTCAAGGAGCGACGCTCAGCAGAGCCTGTCAGGCGTCAGTGTCAAGACCCCGCCCGGCCTTCTGGCAGACCTCAAGGGCGTGGAACGCTGCCCCGAGCCGCAGGCGGCCCAGGGCACGTGTGGGTCCAACAGCCTGATAGGCCATACCACTGTTGCAGCGGGCGCTGGCCCTGATCCGTTCCAGGTCCAGGGTGGGCAGGTGTTCCTAACGGGTCCTTACAAGGGTGCGCCGTTCGGGCTGAGCATCATGGTCCCCGCTGTCGCGGGGCCGTTCGATCTCGGCAGCGTCGTGGTGCGTGCGGCGATTGCCGTGGATCGGCGCACCGCGCAGATCACGGTCGCGAGCGACCCGCTGCCCACGATCCTGCAAGGCATCCCGCTGGACGTGCGCACGGTGAGCCTGACGATCGACAGGGCGGGGTTCGTGTTCAACCCGACGAGCTGCTCGGCACAGCAGGTGATGGGCACGATCACCGGGGCGCAGGGCGCGAGCGCGAGCGTGTCGAGCCCGTTCGCCGTGGCGGATTGCGCGGGCTTGGGTTTCCACCCGTCCTTCACGGTCTCAACGCAGGCGAGGACGAGCAAGAGGAGCGGTGCGAGCCTGGACGTGAAGGTGGGCTACCCCACGGGGGCGTACCCTCAGGGGCAGAGCCAGGCGAACATCCGCAGTGTCGCGGTGACATTGCCAAAGCAGTTGCCGGCGCGGTTGACGACGATTCAGCAGGCGTGCCCGCAAGCGGCGTTCGCCGCGAATCCCGCGTCGTGTCCGGTGGGCTCGGTGATCGGGACGGGTGTCGCGAGGACTCCGATCCTCACCAACCCGCTCACAGGTCCGGCGTACCTGGTGTCTCATGGTGGCGCGGCGTTCCCGGATCTCGTGGTGGTGCTGCAGGGTGAAGGCGTCACGCTCGAGCTGACGGGGAGCATCGACATCAAGAAGGGCGTCACCAGCAGCACCTTCGCGAGCGTCCCCGACGCCCCGGTCAGCTCATTTGAGCTGAAGCTCCCCGAGGGACCCCACTCCGGTCTCGCGGCGGTCGTGCCGGCAAAGGCCAAGGGCAACCTGTGCGGCCAGTCTCTCACGATCCCCACAACGATCACCGGACAGAACGGGGCAGTGATCAGGCAGAAGACCAAGATCGCGGTCAGCGGCTGCCCCAAGGCCAAGAAGAAGGTGAAGCACACCCGGAGGGCGCACGGCAGGAAGCACACCCAAGGGGCGCACGGCAAGCAGGTAAAGACCCAGAAGGGCAAGAGGAAGTAGGCGGGAAGGGATGCTCGTGTCCTTCCAGGAGCATGAGGCCGGGGCGCGCAAAAAAAGCGCGGGCCTTGCAGGTCGGGGGGCGCCTGCCGACGGGGCCGCTGGGGCTGGCTTGCCGCGCGAGCACGTGAGTGAGATCCAGCGGATGCGGATCTTGGCGGCGATGGCGGAGGTCGCCTCCGAACGAGGTGCGGGTTCGGTGACGGTCGCGCACGTCGTAGCGAGAGCCGGCGTCTCGCGCAGGACGTTCTATGACTTGTTTGCTGACCGGGAGGAGTGCTTCCTGGCGGCCTTTGAGGAGGCCATCGGCCGGGTCAGCACCCAGGTTGTTGAGGCTTACGAGCACGAGAGCGCATGGCGGGAGCGGATCCGGGCAGGGCTGTGGTCCCTGCTGGTGTTCCTCGATGAGGAGTCGGCAGTGGCTCGGCTATGCGTTGTGGAGTCCTTGGCAGCCGGCCCACGCGTGCTGGAGCGCCGAGCGATCGTGCTGCGCGCGCTGGTGCAAGCTATCGATGAGGGCCGCTCCGCGCTCCCCAAGAAGGCATCCCAGCTGCCTCCGCTGACGGCGGAGGGTGTTGTGGGTGCGGTGCTGTCGGTGATCCACACGCGCCTGTCAGACCCGCGGGCCAAGCCTCTCACGGGCCTTCTAGGTGAGCTTATGAGCGTGATCGTGATGCCCTATCTCGGTCAGGCGGCGGCGCGGAAGGAGTTGCACAGGCCGGCCCCCAAGCTCAAGACAAGAACCACCCCCGCGCAGCGTGACCCGTTGGATGGGCTGGACATGCGAATCACCTACCGCACGGTGCGAGTACTGATGACGATCGCCTCAAACCCCGACGCGAGCAACCGCAAGATCGCGACCGAGGCGGGGATCAGCGATCAGGGCCAGGTGTCAAAGCTCCTGGCACGCCTTGAGCACCTGGGCCTCGTTTACAACCGTGGCATCGGCCCCGTCAAGGGAGCCCCCAACGCCTGGCAGCTCACAGCCCGCGGCCGCCACGTCGAGCAGGCCATCCGGGTACATACCGCGCCGCCGTAGGGCGGCCTCTCGGGCCTGACTGAGTGCGATCGACGAGCTCCGGCTCGCCCGCTGGCCCCTGGGGACTTGACAAGAGCCATCACTTGTGCCTATAGTCCTCCTGTGATGGCGTCCTGTCATGGGGTGCCTTGACACAACGATAGGTCGGGTCAGGGTTCTTCCCGCGCAGCTTGCGGGATCCATGGGACCGCAAGGGAATGTCGGAGAGGGATTTCGATCGCTTTGAGGGATATTGAGATGAGTGATCTCGCTTACACCGCGCCAAGCGCGGCCAATGGTCTTACGGCCCCAGTCGGGGTTGTAACTAGATGCGTCAGCACTACTGACGCATCTCTCTCTCTCTCTCTCTCTCTCTCTCTTGGCCCGGCTCTCTAGCCGCTAGGGCCTTTCGCCGCGGTCGTTCCGCGGCTCGCTCCGGCCACACGGGCCGGGTCGGTCACTTTCGCGCGCTGAGCGTGCTTGGTTTTTTCACCGTCTCGGGTTGTGTGCCCGGGGCGGTTTTGTGCCGCCCGGGTACGGGTGGGCGTCCTGTCGTGAATCTCTCTGGGAGGGGATTGGTTTGATGAGCATTCGCAGGTTGGACTTGGCGGCGATCGTCTCCTCGTGTGTGCTGGCAGGATGGCTGCTGTTCTTCGGTGCGCCGGCATCGGCGGCGGTGGGGCACAAGCTGCTTTTCTCCTTCGACGGCAGCGGCACGCCGGCTGGGTCGTTGGGCGACGCGAACGGTTTGGCGGTGGACGAAGCCGGCGGCGAGGTGTACGTCGCCGACATGACCAACAACGTCGTGGACGAGTTCAGTGCCGCCGGCGCCTATGTCTCACAGCTCACGGGCGCGGCGACACCGGCGGGCTCGTTCTCGTTCACCAATCCGGCTGCTGTCGCGGTGGACAATTCGACCAACCCGCTGGACACCTCGGTGGGGGACGTCTATGTGCTCGACTCCGCGCACGAAGTCGTGGACAAGTTCGATGCGACGGGTGTCTATCAGTCGCAGTTGACTGGCACGCCTGGAGGTCCGTTCGCGGGCACACAGGCCTACGGCCTCGCCGTGGACGGCGAAGGCAACGTATGGGTCTATCAGTCAAGCGGTGACGTTGACGAGTTTGACTCCTCGGGCAACTTCATCACGAGCTTCAACACCGGCTGGGGGACGAGCCCGGGATTCGCCGTGGACTCCCTCGATGACATCTATTTCGTGCGGGGTTCCCCGGTCACCGAGAAGGAGACCAGCACGGGCGGCGACCTCGGCGAAGTGGACCCCTGCGAATGCGGCGTCGCCGTGGCGACCGACCAGGCCAACGACGTCTACGTCGACGAGGGCTCGGATGTCGCCGAGTTCGACTCCGCCAAGAACGCTGTCGCGCGGTTCGGCTCTGCGCAGCTCACCAACGTCGGGCGCGGCGGAATCGCCGTGGACAGCGCGACGGGCAACATTTACGTCGCCAACCGCTCCGACGGCAGTGTCTACGTCTTCGCCACCGGCACGGTGCCGGACGTCACGACTGAAGCGCCATCCAGTGTGCGCTCCACCAGCGCGACGCTCCACGGGAGCGTGAACCCCGACGCCTTGCAGGTCACATCTTGTGCATTCGAATACGGCGCCGATGCCTCCTACGGGCAGAGCGCCCCCTGCGCGCAGAGCCCCGGCTCGGGCACGACCGCGGAAGCGGTGAGCGCGGACGTTCGGCGGCCTGCAGCCCAACACCGTCTATCACTTTCGCCTCAGCGCCGGCAACGCCAACGGCCCCAACCTCGGCCCGGATGCGACGTTCAGGACCTCCGGGCCGCCGATCCTCGACGGTGAGTCCTTCGCCAACGTGGGCTCGACCGGCGTGGCGCTGAGCGCCGAGGTCAACCCCGCCGGAGCCGCGACGGCATATCGCTTTGAATACGGCGCCACCGGCGCCTACGGCTTGAGCACGACGCAGGCGAGCCTCGGCTCGATCGCATACGGCGACGTGAACGCCCGCGCGAGCCTGAGCGGCCTGCAGCCCGACACCACCTATCACGTCACGGTCGTGGCGAGCAACGAAAACGGCACGACCACAGGCGCTGACCTCACGTTCACCACTTTCCCGCCGGCGGCTCCCGGCCTGCCGGACGGTCGTGGCTACGAAATGGTCTCCCCTGCGGAAGACGCGGATGGGAACGTCTACGAACCGTCGGCTCTCGCCGCGAACGGCAACGGTGGCAACGGCGATAACACCGAACGTCCCTTCCAGGCAGCGGCTGACGGCAAGGCGATGGCCTACACCGGCGATCCAGCCGCGACCAGTGGAACCGGGAGCGAGGGCGCCGGCGCGGGCAACCAGTACCTCGCCATCCGCGCGCCAGGGGGCGGCTGGAAGGCGTCGGACATCGAGCCCGCATCGGGCTACGCCGCGGAAGACGCCGTCTACCAAGCGTTCTCAAGCGACCTCTCGGTGAGCGTGTTCGACTGGAATGGTAGGAGCGCGTTGACCCCCGGCGCCCCGGCAGGTGGCTACCACGTCCTCTACACGCGCAGCAGCGGCGATGGTGGCTACCACCCTCTCTTCACCACGACTCCGCCCAACAGGAACAGCGCTGAGTTTGGCTCCCATGAAGTCTTTCACCTCGGGGAAGGAGGGGTTGTGTATGCGGGCTCCTCGTCGAATCTCGAACACATGCTGTTCGTGGCGAACGACGCGTTGACGGCAAACGCCCTCGGCGGTGGTGAAACGGAGAACAACCTCTATGACTCGATCGGCGGGCAGCTGCATCTGGTCAACGTGCTGCCCGATGGCACGTCACACCCCAACGCGATCTTCGGCTCGCCAACGGTGGAACCGGAAGAAGAAGCGCGAGGAGACTCGCCCGACTTCAGCCATGTCATCTCGAGCGACGGCAGCCGCATCTTCTGGACGGACCTCTCAAGCGGCGATTTGTACGTCCGCGAGAACGGCGCCACGACCGTGCAGGTGGACGCGGCCGTGGGTGGCGGCGGGCGCTTCTGGGCGGCCAGCGCCGACGGCTCGAAGGTCTTCTTCACCAAGGGCGACCTCTACGAGTACGACCTCGACAGCGGCCAGCTCAGCGACCTCGCGCCCGGCGGCGAAGTGCAGGGCGTGGTCGGCGCGAGCGAAGACGGCTCATACGTGTACTTCGTGGCCAAAGGAGCGCTGGCGCCCGGTGCAGCTCCCCAGGCGTGTGAACCCAACAGCCCGGAAACAGATTGCAACCTTTACCTCCTGCACGTGGGCGAGTCGCCGAAGCTGATCGCCGTGCTCGCGGGTGCGGATGACCGCGCCCGCGCCCTCACCTTGAACGGCAGGGTCTACGGCGACTGGCGGCCGGGCCTTGGCAACCGCACCGCCGCCGTGACGCCCGACGGCCGCCAT